>DAHWMK010000038.1:0-61500 GCA_027343225.1 Thermoplasmatales archaeon | reverse complement strand
GTCACGAAATAAATATAGAAAAGAAGAATGTTAATTTTAATCCTAAAAAATATAGGGGTTTCCGCTTGTCTGATAAATGTCACAGGTAGAACAAAAATTCACAATCTATATATACTATCACTTATCTCCTAAAGTTGGAGGTTTAAAATAAATGTATAAACCTAATACCAAAAAAATGCTTACGGTATTGATCGCAGCGGCGATGATATTCAGCGCATTCGCAATTCTTAGCTTCGCAGCAACACCTGCATATGCGGCAAGTGGAACATTTACTTCAAATCCAACAACGTTTGCGGTAGGAACTGGTACCAGTGGAACCCCCCCTTATAGAGACACGATAGGATTCGTGTCTGGAGGCACTTTTGGATCTGGTTCAACTGTATATTTCTTCCTAAGTACGACTACTGCTAGCTCTGGCGCAGTTGCCGGATCTGGAGGAATTTCCGTATCAGGAGGACCAACACCTTACGCTATCGGAGAAGTCACTCTTGCAGCTGGTACGACGACTCTTTCCAACCAAGTAACATTCGAAATGGCGAGCGGAGCGGTCGCGGGATCTTACTACATACTTGCGGAAGATTTTATCAGCGGTAGCCCAAGTGGTACATTTGCACTCGGGCCACTGATCACAATAGTGCCATATATTCCAACAGTTAGCATAGCATCCTCAGTCACTGTAGGAAGCAGCCAGGAAGTCACTGGATTGGCATTCGACGCCGGAGCTTCCGTAACTTTGTACCTGAACTACCCTGGATCGACAACCCTTGGAACAACAACTGCTAGCTCGTCAGGAGCAATAGACACCTACATAACGATTCCCGCACTTTCTCAGGGCTCATACTCCATCGTTGCCCAGGAGACAAATACGCTTAGCGCATCTTTCCCTGAGGGAGGAATTACTGCTGACGCTTCATTCACTGTGGCGCCGGCAATAACTATTACCCCAGTCAGCACGAGCGGCGTAGCCGGATCGGCCTTTACAATCACAGGAAGCGGATTTGCAGCCGGCGATTCAGTCGTAGCTAGTACCACTTCCGCTGTCACCAGCAGCATAACGATAGGCGGACAGAACACTTACCATTCAGCTATCACAGTTGCATCTGACGGCAGTTTCACTACTTCCGTCACGCTTGCTACAGCAATAACAGGTTCTAAAACAGTCGGACCTGTCAGCGTAATCATCACGGGCCTTTCTACACCAGCGCAGACGTTTTCAGATGCGGTCTATGTCTCTTCTCCATCGCCTTCAGCGCTTGGATTCCAGTTCACCGTGACACCTATAACTGGCGTGTACAATGTCGGTGACTCAGTGACTGCAGCAGTTTGGAATTTCCCTGCTGGGACAACGGTCTCTATAATGCTCGGTTCTGTTCTCGTTGGAACTGTTACCACAGATTCTAACGGATACGGAGCACTGCCATCAACAACTACGGTCCCAGCGATGCCTGCTAGCACAGTAGGCACTTCATACAACGCCTACGCTAGAACTTCTTCTGGAATGGTAGCAACAGCACCTGCAGTTACTCTAACATCTGACTATCAGGTGACTGATCCAGCAAACAACATGATGACAAGTTCGGAGTATTTCCCGAGCACCGGACATTACATCGTAGCAGCATTCGGACTTGACCCAACTGCAACATACAGCTGGGCTGATACGGCAGCAGGAGCTGCAGCATCTGTTGTCAGCGTGACTGTAGGTTCCTACTCATCCAGCACAGGAGACTTCGCTCCAGCAGCAAACGGAACGCTCAACTTCAGCTATGCTCCCGCTTTCACAACACCAGCCACGGCAGCAACCGCCACCTTCACGCTTGAGGATACGGTCTCTTCTGCCGATGTCGCAGCATATCCTGGTGTCACCTTTGGATACACCACGATCACCCTCGTATCAGTCACTGCCCCTGGTTATCTAAGTAACTCTGGTGCGGGAACAGCCGGTCTGACTTTCACACAATCGGGCTTCATACCCGCAAGTGCTACGCTTTACCCTGGAAACACGAGTGAGTACAATGTGTACATAGGCAGCACTGAACTTACAATTGGAGGAGTGACGGCTATAACAACGGCTACTCTCGGCTCATCCGACACTTACACGAACCCCACCCTGCCTAGTGGTGTTTACAACCTGAGCGTTGTATACAACGGACAGCCAGTCTCGAACGCAATTTTCACTGAACCGATAATAATATCTGCGGCTGGTTCATCCGTTTCATCTGGCGGAGTAAGTCTGGTTCCAAATGCTGCAGGAAATACTCTACTCCTAGTGGGATATGGTTTCGACTCGTTTGACAGCCTGTCCGGTGGATACATGACTTCATCCGGATACACTGCTTGGGCTGGTCTTGCCCTTTCACACGGAGCTTTCGTCAGTTCAAACGGACCTTCATATCCGCTCAATGATATCGCGGGAACGTACTATGCATATGTCACGGCTTCACTCGCTGGATCATCCAACACTGTCTCAACATCCTACACGGTAACCGCCTCTCTGACTATAACCAGCCCACTAACATCGTCTGGTCCAATCGGCACTGCAATCACAGGAACAGCCACGGGTCTAGGATCTGACGCTTACTATGACGTCTATCTCGGCTCAAACTATATAACGACTGTTGAATCTTCAGTAACAGGATCATTCACAGGTACTTTGGTTTCAGCAGCTGACTTCCCGCTTGTACCTGCAGGAAACTATACACTCTCCCTAGATCCGAGCGGCACAACGACAGCAACGGTGAGCGCCCCATTCCAGGTTGTCACAAATCCTAATCTCGTTCTATCAGCAGATCCCCAGCAAGCATTCCCGACTGAGCTGGTACAGTTTTCTGCCACACTGGCTGCACCTGCAACACCTGCCACGGGAGTACTGACTGGTTCATACGCACTGATATCCCTCAATGGCACACTAGTTGAGAAGGTACCGGCAACATACGCCAGTGGTGTTCTATCAGGTTCGTTCCAGATGATAAACGGGAACCCTGGTTCATACTTCTTGCTGAGCGTAACTGGACTTAACCAGTACACAATCGGAGCGTCACCCGGAACAGGCACTGTCTATGTACCATACGCATCCTCAGTCTCCGATTACTTTGCCCTTGTCTCAGGAGCTGGAGCACTGATAACTGGATTCAATACTGCTCAGCTGACTGCTATCATTCAGACAGCAATCGGCAATGCGATGAAGGTACCGCTATCAGAGCTCAACGCTTCAGTGATTGCTATAAACAACGCCACCGCCCAGATCAAGACGGCATTCGGAACAATGACCTCAACACTTACCGCGATAAACGCAACTGTAGCGGGCATTCAGTCTGGACAGGTACTAGTGCAGACTGACCTTGGATCGATAATGACGTCATTCGCATCACTCAACGCAAGCATTGCAACGTTCAACGGCGATGTAGTATACCTGAACACTACTCTGGGACAGGTACAGACATCACTGTCTTCAATAGGAACCCAGGTCACAACTAACGGCAACGGAATTGCAACTATCACCACAGACCTCGGAACACTAAGCGGAACTGTAACATCAACATCTAACGGGGTTTCAACGATCCAGACGAGCCTTGGAGACCTGAACGCAACGGTCCAGACAATCAAGAACCAAACATCGGGATTCCCGACACTCGAGATATTCCTGATAGTCATCATCGTTCTCGTGCTGATAACTCTGGTCATATCGTTCCTTGCAGTAAGTGCAGCGAACAAGGCAGCAAGAAGAGCAACTGAAGAGAAGAAGCAGTAAACTCTAATTTTAATCCTTTTTTATTTTTTCTCCATTTTTCTATCTTGTAAGTTTTGAGACGGATTTACGGTAAACTGCCTTTCAAACGGTTAAAACATCTAGGAGCAGATATTGAGGGCCCTTGATTATCGCGTCTAGTAAGTGTGGCTTGGTCTTTTATCTTCAATTACTTCCTTGAATCCAAGAATGTGCTTCGCTACCTCTTCTCCCTTCTGTGTGATCTTGAAGCGAACTGGGTTCTCGATAATCGGTCTTCCTGCATGATCTCTATCCAGTCTGACAACGCCCATTTCGTCAAGTTCTAGCAGTAACTTCCTGCCCTCATCAAAGTATTCTACCTGACTCAGTTTAGCCAGATCATCGGAACCAGATTGGTATATCGTAGCAAGCATATTTAGATGAATGTCCTGAAACATGTAAGTAGTTCCGCGTTCCCTTTCTATATCAAGTAGATTACCCGCAATTAGTTTCCCCTCTTCCGTCAATATCACTCTATAGAGTTTCTTCTTTCCAGTTGAGGAATCTAGAATAAGCACGAGACCCGTTGCTACCAGTTTGTCAAGGGCATTATTCACCTTCCTCAGACTACCAGTTACATTCCGTAGGTTGTTCTTGAAAACTGCCCCTTCCTCCTTCAGCAGGTGAACAAGGATGGCAACTGCACCCTTTTCGGAAAGAGCATAAAGGACGTCTTGTCTCACGAAAGAGGATGGGTGAATGAAAGCAAATAGTTTTCTATTTGATATACTGAATTGTATATCTCAAAACGTTCAGTAGAATTCAAAATAATATGCTGTATCGAAAACTTTAAAAACAAAATGAAATGTACAATCGGTGATAAAAAGTTGTACAGAAATATAACCGACAATTGGTTAAACAGAAATAATCAAATCGACTCGTCTTTTGATTTATATGCAATCAGAACTATATTCAAAGAAGTTCAAGTGTTTCAAAGTGATGCAACCTCAGCCTGTTCTGTCATAAATTCAGGAGAGGCTTCAATTGGAGAAGGAACGTTGGGAGAATGCTTCCAAGCAATTGAGAGGGTGAAAGCATGAAAGGAGGAATATCGAGAAGTAGATTGAAGTTCGTTATTCCTTTCCTCGTTCTACTGATTTTGCTGGGCTGCATCGGGGTCACTATTATGTCAAGCGCTTATTCTGAATTCACTGGCGAACCTGCCCCTATAAGTCCGGCTTGGCTTAGCTACTCCTTTAAATCTTACAATTTCACCTACAACCCAACCGGCTATGAGCCGGGAAGTGATCCCTGGATGGCACAAAACGCAACACTGTCAATAACTTCTGGGTCGATACTAATGCTCTCTGTTATTCCCCTGGCAGTTTATTCCTTTATTGGCGCCAAGGAGTACGTTGCAGATGCACAGAATGAAAGGGCAGGGGTAAGAAGGTTATGAGTATAAAACTTCCATTGATATAGATCTGGACTTAAGAAGGTGAATTGTGTGCGTCTTTTCAAGAAGAAGCGAAAGATAGACAGTATAACTGACGTATATACTACGTTGAAGAACGTGAGGACAGATAATGAGGATGCCATCCAGCAGGATCCACCCTCAATTTTCGTGAACGTGAATTTGCAGGGAAGGGTCATATTGAAGAAAACGTACCAAATGAAGAACTCAGATTGGGATGAAAGAAGGGAGATGGCAGAGCTGGTTGTAAGCGACGATAGCGGACATATAATGATAAGATCAGACTACAGGGAGGATGTCTGGAACCTGAAGGAAGGAAATGAGATAATAATCCAGGGACTTTCTGCAAGTTATACTCCAGAAAAAAAGAATGACGAAGGGGTTCCAGGGAAGAAGAACGAGGTATCTTTTTTGTTGAAAGATTCCAAGGTCACCGTCTTGAAAGACGAGACTGCGGGACGGGGTATATACGTAGTTGGCACAGTCAGGGGAGGAATGAAGTATGACCAACGGCCTCAAGGCAGCGGTAATTACCTTTTCCCTCGCGTGAGTCCTGGACAGAATAACTTCCCCAGGGGAGAATATAGGATAGAGAGGAAGGATGAGGTTTACGAAATCAGCTGGGAAGATTACCTCAACAAGAAGGGTGCGAACCAGAATGTAGTGATAGTGGGAGGGAGTGGCTATGGAAAGACAACCCTGGTCTACTGGCTCATCAGAACGATAACGGGATATAAGAAGGTGATATTCGCCTACAAGAATTCCGACGAATTCGACAGGCTCGGTTATCCCGTGCTCAGAATCAGAAATCACAGCCCGAACGTTTTTGGTGACAAGGAGGCTTTTACCCAATCATGGATGGTCGCCTTCGGCGTAAAGGAGCAGAACTCAGGCATAACTGCCTCCCAGATTGAAAGTACCGTCAGGAGGATAGTGTCAGGGTGCAACAACTGGGAGGAGTTCAGGAGTGAGGTTGAGAAACTCCAGAAGAAAACGAAGTCATTGATAGAAAAAGGGGCGCTAGCAGACATAAGGAACAAACTTAACAGCGTTTTCAATGAGCGGATGTGGGACTTCAATCTCCGGGGAGAGATATGCATCGACTTCTCAGGACTGAACGAGGAAGCATTCAAGTTCTTTTCCGAGTATCTCCTCAGAAGTCTGTACAGGGAAATCAGCGAAGGAAGAAGGGAAAGAACACAGATAATAATCGATGAAGGGCACAGGTTCCTGGGTTCCCAGAAGACGATGATCAGGGAACTTGCTGCGATGATTAGGTCTAGGGGGTCTTTCATCATCAGCACTCAGCAACTCCACTCATTAAGGGGAATCAGGGGGAATGCATCCATGCAGTTCTCCTTCAGACTCACAGAATCAGACGACCTGATGGAATCAAAGGCACTGAGCAACGAATACCAGTGGATATTGCAGAGGCTTTATCACGCGGAATTCGTCGACCTAGGCCAGTACGCTTCAGAGAATGACATTTTCATATTCTCGCTGCGTAACCTATCCCTGAAATTCTACGATCCTGTGGAATGGAATCCGGAAGAGTATTCTAAGGAAGAAGAGAAGCTTGAGAATGAGAAGGAAGGAAAAAACATGCAGATGAACAACCTCGAGCTGGACGACTCTGTATATTCCCTGATTTCAGGTGGAGCCAAAACAAAGTACGAGGCAACGAAGGAAATATCAGAAAAGATGGGTATGGGAATAGAGGAGTTGAAGCTTAGAGTTATGAACTCCTTCGATAGGATCGCCAGACAGGGCAGAATCTCCAGCTTCAGGCTGGACGGAGTGAAGGTGAGGTACAATCATATATACCAATCTCCAAAGGACGAGGTACAGGTCTACTTCAGATACGGCACCTACGATGGACATGATTACGTGGTAGAAATGGTGCGAAGGATCCTGGAAGAGAAGGGACTGAAGCCTGAGGTGCAGGATCACCGGGGAGAGAGCAGTCCCGACATAGTGGTAAGAGAACGGAAACTGGCATTCGAGGTGGAGATGGGAACAAAGTACGGGCACAAAATTGACGAGACGGAAAATAGAATTGATGGAGAGAAGAAGGAAGGCTTCAGGGTTATAATAATAGTGCCAACTGAGGATATCAAGGAGAAATATGCCGGAATGGCCGAAACTTATACGCCTAGAGAACTGTTGGAGATGGATCTGGTACCAGTTTGATGTGTCTACAGTTCAAGACAGTGGTGAGTTTTCTAATGGGTCTTCTTTTCCCTGTCAGATAGAATAGGCCTAGCTTTACCTAACCTGCATCAATACATATCCGTTATGCCATAGGTACTATAGGAATGGGAGGCTTCAACTTCTCTTAGGGATATCCTCCCGACTCGTTAATACGTTCGTTAATGGACACTCTTACGCATAGTCCTCTATGACCGTGCTTCATTCCGCTACCTACTTTTCTATTTCTTCTTTCTTCTCATCACCGCTAACAGCACTGCGATCAGCGCTATCACTATGACGACTATCACGCCAACCACTATATAGAGGGTGTAGTTCGTGACCGGAATCTTCTTTGCAGTTATTGTTGCGGACGCAGAAGCTCCAACCACTTTAAGCGTTCCTGTCAAGTTTGTCCCCGTGTAGTGTGCCGGCAGGTGTACTGTATATTGATATGTTCCGTTCGGTTCGGTGAAGGTAACCTGCCCGCTCGTGGAAGTCTGGGTTACATTAACACTCTGGTCGTTGAATGTCGTTCCAGTAAGGGTGACAGACCACACAGTCCCAGAAGGTATTCCTGTCTGGGATATCGTAATCTGGTAGGTAACTAAGGTCCAGCTGATGGAAGTGGTGACAGAAGCGCCGTTGATTGTTACACTACCTGAGTAGATATTCGCGCTGTATCCGGCTACGGGAGAAACTGTGAACTGGTAAGTTCCATTTGTTGCAGTGAAGGAGATAGAACTTGTAGTGGACGATTTGGCCACTCCGTTGAATGTGACGGACCAAGAGGTGCCTGATGGTAGGCCAGTTTCAGTGAAAATCGAGGAGTATGTTACAGGGCTGAACGTTATGCTGAGCGTTTCAGGTCCCGTTATGCTGAGCGTGCCAGATGACGGCGAAGGAGAATATTCCTTATCGGGAGTTGCCACAGTGTAGGAATATGTACCATTCACTTCTTCGAACGAAATAGTAGCCGATGAGGAACTGAATGACTGGGTAGATCTAGTTGAATTTGTCACGTTGAAGAACCATTCTGTGCCAGTTGGCAGGCCAGTCTCTGTAACAGTAACCTTCTGCAGTTTCTCGTAAGATATCCGCAATGTGACATTGGCGTTATTGACTGTCACGCTTCCCGTGCTCGAAGGCAGGAAGTATCCGCTGACGTTCCCGACTGAATAGGAGTACACTCCGTTCGGCTCAGTGAATGTCATTGTCGGGGTAGTGGAGGACTGGACCTGTCCGTTAAGTGTCACGGACCATGTAGTACCAGTCGGGAGGCCCGACTCTGTGAACACTACTGAGTATTTTGCCTGGGTGAACGTTACGGACACATTTACGGCTGCACCGTTAACCTTGAACGATCCTGGAGGCGAGCCATACTGGCTATTGGACGATGCCACTGCATAGGAGTATGTGCCATTTGGCTCGGAGAACGATACAGTCGAAGAACTGGTACTGAACGATTGCATTACTCCATCCATGTTTGTGACGTTCAGGTACCATAACGTGCCAGTTGGCAGACCGGATTCAATGAATGTGACTGGGAACGTCACTGGGACGAACTTGACTGCCAATATTATTCCCGTCTTGTTAAGGTCTAAAGTTCCAGTCGAAACGACGGGCTTGAACGTCTCATTTGACACAGGTACCTTATAGCCGCTTGAAACGGAATAGGTGTAATTACCAGAGGGGAGCGACACGTTGTACTCAGCTGTCACTATGGGGCCCGACGATGGCTGCCCAGTTATGTTCACGTACCAAGGCGCACCAGATGGCAGACCAGTTTCTGCGAAAGTGGCATTGTACTTGGTGACTGGTGGTGGCGGGACGGCGTGGAAGACAGTGCCTATTATTATGGGCGTGGCTGTGAGGTCGGCAATCGGAATCGTCCCTGAAATCGTATTTCCTACGATTGTAACATCCGATGCATATATCCAGGAAGTCCCATTCCAGAATAGCATCTGGGTTGAGGCTGTTACTAACGGGCTAGTATATGATATTGTCACCGTTCCGGTCGTGGAGGTGGCGGTCACTTTCAGGTCAAGAACAACGACTTCGCTAGACATCGATATGGAAGACGTTCCAGTGGGGGTTGAAGTAGTGGGACCGGTGCCGGTCGTCAGGATGGAAAGGGTGATGATTATGCTTCCCGGAGTCGCACCATTCGTCTTTACTGTTGCCGAACCTATGGTCGTGCTCGAACTACCATCGCTCAAAACGATGTTGTTAGCTGTGGTAGAAGAGACTGCCTTCTCGAAATTGGCAGTAATCGCTCCGGATCCTCCTATTATCGCATAGGTGTTCAGCGACAGGGGGTTAACTATTCTGATTTGACTGTTGGTGGTTGTCCAAGCGATAAACACGTAGCTGCTAGATGTTCCAGTCGCAGTCAGTTGGAGCGGGAAGGAGCCTGCGTAAGACGCAAGTCCTGACGGAGTGGACGTCCCGTTGACAGCACTGACAGTTACCTGATACTGAGGCACAGTCGTTACAACTGTGAGAGTTGCTGTCGCATAAAGGTTGGAGACAAGAGGTGATGGGCTACCTGCGCTCGCTCCGGTGTCCTCCGAGAATAGGAATATGTAATATGTGGCTCCGACGGTGAGAGTTTGTGAGAACGTGTGCGTGGGCAAAGACGACCAGCCTGACTGGCTGGAGAGCGGGACAACGGCCCCGTTTATAGAAGATGAAAGTTCCCAGTAGAATTCAAAAGGTCCTGTTCCGGTCCCCAGCTCTGCACTTCCCAGTACTGTGAACGGGGTGGATGAACCTACGGTCAGCGAAGTCGTTCTCTGGCCATTAATTTCAGGAACGGGTGCTGGATTTACCACAATATTAACTGTGTTGGAGGGTGAAGAAGTACCCGACAGAGAGCTGCCTAAGGAACTTCCCAAAGAGCTGCTGCTAATGCTGGAAGTAATTACATAGAATGTGTATACGCCGGCTCCTGCGGGAGTAAATGTGTAACTGACCATTCCTGCACCGCTGGCAATAGAACTCCCGTTGAGGTACCACGTGAATATATAGGAACTGCTGAGAGAAGATCCGCTAAGGGAGGAACCGAGGGGTGATGAACTGACGCTGGTAACCACCAGGTCCAGGCTCTGCCCGACATCCATTACGGCGGAAGAAGGTAAAAGCGTCGGCTGGTAGTCACCAGCCCCTGGATTAAAGCCTGTGAATGATGGCGCAAATGCAGACATAGCCAGCAGGGCTGCCACGAACACGACAACCCCAATCACTTCCAGTTTTTCTGAATTCATATTATATTGGCACTTGATTAATATTTAACTACTTATACTTTATTTCCTCCCCTGCGTAAAACGGTCAAAGATTATCGTTCCTGAATCCAATTATGAAAAGTACAATCCAATAAATGAATAACTATTGCTTTCAGAGGAAAGTCTAACTGCATCTCGATTCCAAGATAACTATTGATCCATGCTGTTATGGCAGATGAACTGTGCTGCTGCCGCTACTGCCATTATTGTCAGATTGGTTTTTGGATACAATCCCCAAACGGGATCTTTCTGGGCAGCTCTTTGCAAATAAAGCAAACATAATATTCTAAACGTTCATCAGTCGATTACGGACAAAAGGTATTCGTTCATAATTTACTCCGCGGTTTTTGCGCTATATTTGATAGTAGGCACGATAGCTGCACATCCGTTTGACGACGCTAGCTACGCGCAGCATGCCCAGTTCTTTTACTTTCTCAGCGTGAACCCTGCTTACGGGCTACCCATGGGTATGTACTATGACGTCATAAACATAGGCGGGTATTTCGTTACAATTGTTTCTTCTATAGCGGGGGTAACCAATGTCCTCACGATACAACTAGGCGTCAAGATACCTCTTATAATGTTCACATTTCTAACCGCATACTTTCTCTACAAGTTACTAGAGGAGATGGGACATAACGGACACATAGCCGCACTTCTCCTCCTTACCTCCCCGATATACTTCTTCACCTCCGTGATATACGGTTCCGCAATAGTAGTATCGATGTTTTTTCTTGTTGCATCGGTTTACTTCCTCTTCAAGAAGAACACACTTATCTCGGCTGCACTTTACGGAATGTCAGTCGGTTCATATCTTTACCCCGTTTTTTCCATTCCATTCCTCCTCAGGTATGTAAACAAGGAGAAGGGGAAAAGGGATGCGCTGCTATTCCTTGCGGTTGCAGCAGCCACTGCAGCGATAGGGCAGCTGTCAGTCCTGTACATCTACTACCGCACCGGGTATTACGCCGCCTCGCCGAATAATCCCTCGGGTTATGTCTTCTCCCTTCCACCTCACGTTTCTGCGTCATACTATTCCATTTTTGACATCCTGAACGTCTTCGGTCTCTCCAACAGGATACTAGGGGGAATATACAGCTATTCATACTACGGTTCAGCACTCGCAGCCTCATTTTCCTATTTCCTGCTGAGGAAGGAAAAGGTCGGAAGGGAGTCACTGGTCTCGTTCCTGCTCATCCAGGGGGTGCTGTTTTCTGCTCTGAATCCATACAACCTTCCCAGTTATATGGCAGCGGTAATTCCTTTCGCCATTATAATCGCCGTGGTGTACCGCAGGTGGATGATCATAGGCCTTCTCTGGTTCGTGTACGCATTGAGCTTCGGCATTATGCAGACAATCAATTCTGTGGGATTCCTGATATATTTCTCTGATGTCAATCTGAAGATACTGGCGATAAGGAATCTCTATCCGATTGTGCTGAACGACGACCTTGGGTTCCTTTACTCCTTCTCACTGCTTTGTTTCATACCGATCGTGCTTAGAATGAAGAGGGGAAATGTAGTTAAGTTCACGAAGAGCCTTATCTCTCAGTTCTCCACAATATTAGTACTTGCAGTTGTTGCATTGATCGTCCTTGCCCCCGTCGCATCAAGCGTTCCTAGCGGCATGTTTCTTGAAAGTTCGCTGAACACGTTTCAGGTTAATCAAGTCTCTGAATCACTCAACGGCACTTCTCTGGTAGCCACCTACTCAGTTCCCCTGGTTGGGCTGATGGATAACAAATACACAAACTACCTTGAAGGGTACATTACTTTGCCATCAACTCAGTACGTCGTCGTAAACGATCCAGGAACTATCAGTCTTCAGCGTGCAAACTTCTCAGAAATTTTAGAATTACAATTCCCCGTCACTGATCCGACGCTGAAATTGTTCGGTAGCTCATATGGAAATGTCACGGCTAGCTTATCAAATAGTTCGTATCAAGTTTCATTACCCGCTGCGATGCATCTTGGAGGGAACGGTGTCGCGTACTCGTTTCAGGTCAATGCAACTCTCAGCGGGTTCTACACGCTGGATGTAGAATCAAATGTTCCACTTTATTTCCAAAACCAGAGTTCACTGGCTGTTTACATCGCAGGGATACCTTCCCTTGGAAAAATAGTTGTGAACGGAAGCGAAATGCATGGAAACCTCATCCCAGGCAGCTTCCTGAAGTCAAGGATGACGGTAATCTATTCCGGGCCCTACGAGAAAATACCCCCATTCGGAATACCCCTTGTCATCCAACTGGAGAAGAGTTTTGGTAAACCCATATCGCTATCTTTCGCTGAGGGTGGTACTGCCTTTGTATTCCTTGTTCTGCTTCCGTCTCTCATTCTGCTAGTTTACGCAACCAGAAAGGTTTTCGAAAGAGACTGAAATCGCAGAATGCAATAGACGGTGAATTAATACATCATGTATCGGAGATTATTTGGCCGACTTTTCTAGCTTTAACCGTAGTTATTCAAGGCGTTATTTGGATAGAATTGTTGCAAGACTCCCATCAAAATCCCAACAATGCCTCCATTGCCACAATCTTCTTGTGTACCGAAAGGCATTGTATAAGAACAGAGAATGTTGATATTGCCAGCTTTAGAGCCGCTCTCCTCACATGCGCTCCATTGCTAATTCCCACCTGATTACCAGCGATCAGATGGAATAATATCTCTCATGTCTGTTAGACATTGATACCGAACAGGATTGTATGACGAATTTACCGTTAGACGGGGAAACTAAATTTATATACCCACGCAAGATACCATTTCGTGCCGAGGTCGCAGAGGCTACGCACCTTATTTGTCATAGCTCTTGTCTTTGGGTTATCCTCCACTGCAATTATTCCGTACTATGCTGACGGAGTTTCTGGAGTAATGACACCACAACAGGGAACTCCGCCTCCATTATCAGATTCATCTCATATTCTCAGATATCCCATTTCCGTGACGGTATCTCATCCAAATTCTTCACTAGTCTATCAGCAGATGCTCGTCATCGGAAATTCTTCAAGGAACTATTCCTATTACGGCGTCAACCCTGAGGCTTCGAATATTCTATTCTCCTACTCGAATGGGACTGGCATATACAGCTGGGTACAGAGCATGAATGCAAGTTCAATAGTTATCTGGATGAAGATAAATCAATGCATCAACCAAACGATCTACATGAACGTTTATCCAGGTCAAGACAATTTTTTCAGCGGTCCATTTTCGCGCACTGGCGAAGCACCGCAACTGTCTGCAACCTACGCAGGGTATGATAATGGGGCCGAGGTCTTCCTTTATTATGCCAATTTCGTGCTTGGGACTGCATTTTCAAGCTATCATATAGCCATAGAAAACAGAGGCAATGTTACGGTCGACAACGGACTGATAATAAATGGCACTGCCAATATCAGGCTAAGGGTGGAAAATGCCACTGCAGGGGGGACAGGCTACGCCTGCATCACGTATCTGCAGAGCGGGACGACCTTTGACCAGGGCTGGATGCAATCAGCGTACTCCAAATATTCCACTTTCTCATCTTATTACGGCACGACAGGTATACGCTACTTCTATGATACGAATAGTTCGAGACCCTATTTTTCGCCATTTCAGTCGGGTCCTAAACACATAAACGCAACCATGCAGTATGCTTTCGTCGCAATGATTCCGAATGGAGTGATGCCAGCTTATTCTATAGGTCCATACACGACAGTGAATCTCTACGCAGTTGCGTTCAGTGAGTCCGGGCTTCCTCCTGGGACTCACTGGTCTGCTACTCTGGAGGGCGTATCTGAATCCTCAAATTCATCTGCGATTACGTTCGATGTGACCAACGGATCATATGGCTATTCAATAGGGAGTGTGTCAGGATTTTTGAATACACCATCATCTTCATCCATATCTGTAAATGGTGCCAACGTTAGCGTTTACATCACATTTTCAAGACTTTATTCAGTGACGTTTATGGAGACGGGACTTATACCCGGCACGGTATGGAGCGTCTCCTTGGGGAACCAGACCGGTAGCTCCAACGATTCATCGATCGAGTTCCAGGTCCTGAAAGGAACGTACCAATATGATATCCAGAACGTCAGCGGAATGAGCAGCTCCGTTGTCAATGGAAATTTGTCTGTTAGTGGTCGAAATGAAACGGTGAGCGTTGTTTTCAGCAGACTCGTACAGTTTACATTCTATGTGACAGGTCTTCCGTATGGTGCCAAATGGTCGCTCTTGATTGACGGCTCCTATTACAATTCATCCGTTCCTTTTATAACGATCAACATGACAAATAAAACGTACAGCTACGGAATAACGCTTCCGTCTAACTACAAGGCAAATCGCTTAGCAGGGAATGTTGATTGGAGCACGGGTGTGGTTCTGATCAAAGTATATCGTTCCTCAAGCTACTTGATTCCAATGGTTGCCGCTATTGCCGTAGTTGCAGTAGTCATTCTTTCATACCAGCTGGTTTCAAGAAAGAAGAGATCCAACCAAAAAATCAATCTGAACTGAAGTGCTTCTGATGAGGAGGTCGTACGGACTAGGTGGCAAAATTTATGGCACTCTGCTTGGTCGAAATTAGAAATTTTAATGCGATAAATATATGTAAATAATGTCATTAGAGCCTCAAATGGTGTTCAGTATTACCACAGACGACGCATCAAGAAGCTTTGGATATCAATTCCTCTCTTCCATTGTTTCTACATTCGCTGGATTCATCTTCTACCTTTACATTGTTCACTTCTATCCACCTCAAATAGCCGGGGTAGCTGCGATGCTTTCGGCCATTACAAACCTAGTTCCACTGGCCTTCTCATTGAACCTAGGTGCCGGGATCCAACATTACATCTCATACTACATAGGATCCGGTGAAATTTCATCCATCAGGAGGATCATTCGCAAATTTTCGATGATAGCTGTGTTGCTCTCGATAATGAGCCTCATTTTCCTTTGGTTCTTCGCTCCTTACATCGACACGTTCTTCTTTCACAACACAGCTTATACAGAATACATAAAGCTCCTGAGCTTTGGTTCCATTGCATTCGTTTCCAACAGCATATTGGGAAGCGTTATTAACGGCTTGCAGAAGTTCAGGCTAAGCGGGCTTATAGGAATATTCAGCAGCATCCTTACATATTCAATAACAATTGCAATGCTCGCTGTCTTTCAATCTCCCCTGTTCATCGTGATAGGCTGGATCATAGGGTACTCAGCTACTACCTGTATCATGGCCTTTTACGTTTTTGCCCTGTCGAAAAATATACCTTCAAGTGGCGCAAGTGCATCAACAATCTCTCCTGTCGTAAGTTACTCTCTTCCCCTGTTCGTGGCCGCGCTCGTAGGCACCAGTGCAATGTACGTTGACAGGTTCGTTGTCTCATTCTTCCTGAATCTGTCATTGCTAGGCATTTACAACTTTTCGCTTCTCGTAGTGACTGTATTCGGCCTTCTTACGGGTCCGTTTTCAACAGTACTGTTTTCCAAGCTATCTGAAGTATACAGCAAGGAAGGGCGCTACAGGGTCAAGGAATACGCTTCAACTGCTGCTGGCCTTCTGATGATGATGTTCTTGCCTCTTGCACTCATTGTGGCCGCGATCTCAAGATCGGTACTGACATTTCTGGCAGGTCCGGCATACGTTCTGGCTTGGGCACCGCTCACTACTATCCTTATTGTGCATTCCATTTTCGTGCCGAACAGCGTTATCGGAGTATCCCTGCAGGCTACAAGGAGAACCAGGATTTTCTTCCTGATCTCATCTCTCTCTTTGATATTCAACTTTCTTTTCTCGATCCTCTTGATACCAAGATTTGGAATTGAAGGGGCTGCGATAGGATATTCTTCCATGTATTTTGTGCGTTTCATATTCCTTTATTACTTTGGGAGGAGATTTGATACTTTCAGCCTGGACTATGTCAAGGCGCTAAAGACAATGCTGTCAGGCTTGTCGGTATTTGCGGTCCTCTTCGCTTTTCAGACATACTTTGGTTATTCCCCGCTAAGAATGTTTGCCTACATATTTATTGGATTAATACTATATGCTTTTATGGTGAAGATGCTCAGAACGTTTAGCGCATCGGATATGGACCTACTCACCAAAATTCTCCCGAAAGGATTCAATCTCAAAGGACTGATAAGGTTTATTTTGCTCAGGTGATCTTTCTATTTGGAAAGTGGAATCTACCACTAAGATAATAGATGTAACTTGCTCCCTAGCACTAAAATTTTATTAGCAGAAACAGATTTTCAGCCGATGAAAGACGATCCCAATGTGATTCTTATTGTGCTTGATACACTCAGAAAAGACGTATTGCCGGTATATAACGGTGAAGCTGTTACCCCCTGTTTGGAAGACTTTGCAAAGGATGCTGTAATATTTCCAAATGCTATAGCCCCGGCTTCCTGGACCGTACCATCTCACACTTCCATGTTTTCAGGTCTATATTCCGTAGAACACGAAGTGGATCAATTCCAAGATCTGAGCCAAGATTTAAGGAGGGCATCTGTAGACAAAATACTTAATAAGATTAGCACGTTCGATAAAATGACTATCATTCAACGGTTAAGGAGAATCGGATACAATACTGTCGGAATATCTTCTAATCCTTATATTTCACCAGGTACGGGATTATCGAAAGACTTTGTGACTATTACTTATGAAGATTCCCTTTTAAGTGAAGAGGAATCGTTCCTTTATAAAGAAGCAAAGAATTACGGAAATTCCAAATTTGAGAAAGTATTAAAATTGGCCCTAGAAGGAGATATCAGCTTACTTTCCTCATATTTTAGATTGTACATAAAGTCAAAAAAGAGCGGCCTTTCAGGTACTAAAAGATCAGGAGCTATTGTAGATACAGTCATCAATTCTTCTATCAGGAATCCGTTTTTCCTCTTTCTTAATTTTATGGATGTTCATGAGCCTCTTACGCACTGGGAAACTTCAAGGGACATATTAGGATTAAACAGAAATGCTATTCTTAATGGAAATGAATTCCCAAGAAGAAAAGCACATTCAATTAGGAAACAGTACTTGAGTGCAGTAAGCCATTTGGATTTTAATCTTGGACGTCTATTCACAAGTCTAAGAGAGAAAAAAATATATGATAATTCCTTGATAATAGTCACCAGTGACCACGGCCAAGCCTTATTCGATAACAAGTACGGTTATTATGGGCATGGAATATTTCTTTTTAACGAGTTAATAGAAGTCCCATTAATAGTAAAGCTACCTGAGAATAAGAAAATCTCGATAAAAGATGGTTATCAAAGCCTTACAAATATAAGTAAGTTCATAGTAGACGTCATAGACGGGAATCGCGACCAAGATTCTATTACCGAAATGTCTGCTTTTAGTGAAGCTAAAGGACTGGAAAATGACAATGGGTCACTTTCTAATATCAATAATGGAAATAGAGAGCCTTTGAATGAAAAAGTTTTAGAAATATTCGGTTCTAGGAAAGCTATTTACAAAGACGGGTACAAATGTGTTGTCAATGGCCGTAATGGAAATGTAGAAGAATTCACTAGCAACGGAAAGGAGGTCGGCTTTGATATTGCTCATCAAAAAGATTTATTAAACGAACTACTAGACTTTTCTCGTAAGGCAAAAGATGAGTTTGTGATAAATTTATAAATACCTTCTTTCATCTTCAAAGGATGAGAAGTCAATGAGATATATCAAAGGAAACGCAGTAGTTGAAACTAACCAAATCGGTCACGGGTCTATAATCGAAGAGTTTTCCATTATCAGGAGAGACGTAAAACTTGGAAAGAATGTTCACATATTTCCGAATGTGATTATAGAAAATAATGTGGAAATAGGTAACAACGTTAGAATTTATCCAGGAACGTATATCGGGAAAATACCGGACGGAGCAGGAGCCTTGGCCAGAGAGCCCATATTTGTTAAGAAAATAAAAATTGGTAATGATTGTGCGATAGGTCCAAATGCGGTAATTTATTATGATGTGGAGGTTGGAAACGATACGTTGGTCGGAGACGGAGCTTCAATCAGGGAGGAATGCAGAATTGGAAATTTTACGATAATCGGGAGATACGTTACCTTGAATTACAATGTTGTCATCGGAGATAAAACGAAAATTATGGACCACTCTTGGATGGCAGGTAATATGAACATCGGAAATGACGTATTTATAGGGGGAGGCGTGATAACAAGTAACGATAACAATATGGAAAAGAGGACATACAGTCCTGCTAAAGTATTTGGCCCAACTCTAGAGGATCATTGCTCCGTTGGCAGCGGAAGTGTGATTCTACCAAATATCAAGGTTGGACGATTCTCAATTGTAGCCGCTGGTGCAGTAGTCACTAAGGATGTACCTGATTATGCTGTCGTGATGGGTACCCCAGCGAGAATAGTTAGGTATCTTAGTGAAAGAGGTGAAGGTCAGATATGAAAACTTCAGTTGATGACTGTAAAATTATAAATTTGAGGAAGATAGCAGACCCGCGCGGAAATCTTACTGTTGTTGAGAATTCGAGGGACATACCATTCGAAATCAAGAGAGTTTACTACATATATGATGTGCCTACCAGCTCTTACAGAGGTGCTCACGCTCATAACAAACTGGAACAGGTAATGATTGCTATATCAGGAAGCTTTACGGTTAGAGTTGATGACGGATCGTCAAAGAAATTAATTCTTTTAAACAAGCCATTTGAATCGTTATATGTTCCCAAGATGATCTGGAGCGATATGATGGATTTTTCGAGCGGAGCCGTATGCCTTGTTCTCGCCTCAGAATTCTATGATGAGAATGATTATATCAGGGATTACGATATATTTATAAGACTTAAGGACGAGTTGATAGAATGAAAGTCCAAGTAGTAAATTTTGTGGAAGAATATAATTTCCTGAAGGACGAGCTTGACAAGGCATATCTTCAGGTAATGGAATCAGGGCGTTACGTACTAGGAAATCAAGTAATGGAATTTGAAAAAGAATTTGCGAACTATGTAGGTTCAAGGTACTGCATAGGAGTTGGAAACGGGCTTGATGCCCTGCGCCTTTCGCTTACAGCTATGGGAGTAGGTCAAGGGGACGAGGTCATAGTTCCATCGAATACTTACATAGCTACCTGGATAGCAGTAAGTTTGACTGGAGCTTTGCCTGTGCCTGTTGAGCCCGACATTAGTACATACAACATAGACCCTAAGCTAATCGAGGAAAGGATTACGTCTAGGACGAAAGTCATCCTACCAGTTCATCTCTATGGGCAGCCAGCATATATGGATGAGATAAATGAGCTAGCTTCTAAATATAATTTAAGGGTACTGGATGATGCTGCGCAAGCACATGGGGCCAGATACAAAGGAAAGCGTGTTGGCTCTTTAGCGGATGCGACAGCATTTAGTTTTTACCCGACCAAGAACCTAGGTGCAATAGGCGATGGAGGAGCCGTCACGACAAATGACCCGGAACTGTATGAGAAATTGAAAATGCTTAGAAACTATGGAGAATCTTCAAAGTACGTAAACGATATTATAGGATTCAATTCCAGGCTGGATGAAATCCAGGCTGCGTTCCTGCGGGTCAAATTACGGCACTTGGATGACATTATCAAGAGAAAAACAGAAATTGCGAATCGTTATCTTAGTGAGATAAAGAATGAAGCTATTTCGTTGCCAGTGGTCCCCAGTTTCGCCATTCCTGTTTGGCACCAATTCGTCATTAGGACTAAAATGAGGGAGCAACTTCTGGCATTCCTTAAGGAAAGAGGAATACAGACTTTGGTCCACTACCCTTCCCCGCCACATTTGCAGAAAGCATATTCTTCGCTGGAAATTAATGAAAATCAACTTCCCTTGGCGAAGGAGATATCGGAAACAGTGCTAAGTCTCCCGATTCGTTGGCTAATGAAATATGATGAAGTTGAATACGTAGTAAAGGGATTGAACGAGTGGCATTTGAAATTATAGATATAAAATTAGAGGAATTCTTTGGGTTATTTGTATGAAAGCAACTCCTCTTGTGAGCGTCATCATGCCGTCTTACGATCACGAGAAGTATGTTGGTGATGCAATCGATTCCATATTAAATCAGACTTATAGCAATTTTGAGTTTATAATCATAGACGACCATTCATTAGACAATTCTTTTGAAATAATATCCGAGAAGACAGCTATGGACAATCGGATAAAGGTTATCCAAAATCCTAAAAACCTAGGAATTGCTAATACCATGAATATTGGAATAGAGGCAGCTAAGGGAGAATTCGTACTTGGTATCTCTTCCGATGATGTATGGGAACCCGATGCGATTGAAACCCTAGTAAAAGCGGCTCTATCCTGCGGCAATTCTTGTACAATTGTTTGGAGTGATGCTTTAGTAATTGATGAAAATGGAAAGATAGTAAGCAATTCTTTTTTGCAAAGATTTGGAATGTCAAACAGAAAGAATAGCGGAAATCTCTTCCATAGTTTGCTCAAGGGCAATTACATAATTGGTCAGACAAGACTCGTACCTTCAAAAATTCTAAAGGAAGTTAAGTACGAACCTTCTTTGGTTTACTTAAATGATTACTATACTAATCTCTGCTTATCTTCGCAATGCGACTACAACTTCATAGCAGAGAGAAAGTTAGCTCGATACAGGATTCATGGACTAAACAGCATATTACGAGATTCAGTTATCTGGCTATTAGACGATTTCAATACTAAAAAGCTAATCCTAACAAATTTCCTTGACCAACTGACACTTAAAGAGAAGATCGATTTGAATCTTAGGATGTGGGTTTTATTTCTACTAATAACTCGGAAAAAGAAACTCTTTGAATTCCGCGAATTTCTTTCATGCGTGAAAATTACTTTAGGTACTTATTGTCGGGAATTCCGCGCGAAGGAGCCTGGTCTCTTTAAGATGAATTAGAGATTAAAATTAATACTAGTGTCATGACAATGTAATTATTGGATTCATTTTTGAGCAGGGATGTCATGCTCTGCACGTGAAACGCATTGATATTGAGCTTGGTGGAGCGTTCGTTTCCGAGCTGGAGGATATCGTGAGGAGGGGAAAGAGAACCTGACTCTGCCCCGATTTATCACTACAAGTCTATCTTCAGTTTCTCAATGAGTTCCCTCTGCTCCTTTGTGTATTCCACATGAGCACGGGAACCGTTGGAATACACCACTTCCCTTATCCCTGACATGACTTTCAATGCCTGGTTGCAGGATATGCCACACTTAGCAGCTATGATTGCAACCATCGTATATCCCAGGACTGTCAGGAACAGCTTGGCCCTTGTAGCACTTTCAGAACTTGAGAAGAATGGTTCCAAGTGAGGTTTCAGATGGGAGAACGTTTTCTCTACTATTTCCTTCTCCCTGTATATCCTGAACACCTCCTCCGCTGATAATCTGGTATTCGTGAACAGTATCGTGTAGCCCATCCTGTTAGTTTTACGCTGTATTGCCTTGTGTTTAAGGGAGTAAGTGAAGTTGTTCGGTCCCTTCTCATAGCTTATTTCCACGAGACTTCTGAACCCGTTTAGGGAGTACTCAACAGTCCTCACCATGTCTGCATGGGAATCGAACTTCCTCTTCATCAGGTCTCTCAGTATTGATTCCTTCTCATTTAGTTGTGAATAAAAGGATTCCAGCCTTCTTGATCTTAATCTGGGGGAGAAGAACACTATGTACCTTGTGCCGGCAACCCTCTCCTCCCTGTGGAATACCGTCTCCTCACCATATTGCATGTAGTTCCTGGAGTTGTCGATGTCCTTTGATCTCTGTAAAAGATCATCATGAATCGTTAGGGAAGAGGGAAGGGCGCCTATCACCTCATAATCCTTCAGTTCTTTGATATTTTCCCTGGAGTAGAAACCCTGTCCATGACTATCAGCACGGTTGATATTCCAAAATCCTTTATTTCCTTGGAAAAGGAGCTAACAGTGGATACGGAAGGTATGTTTCCAGATATTACTCTGTCGTGTAAAGGTATTCCACCCTTCCTCGTTACTGCAAGAACGAAATTGATCTCCCTGTTCTCTCCGTTTATGTTGTAATAGTGACCGTATTCCGCCATGGAATTGCTCTCACCGAAGTATCTTATGGCAGAGAGATCGTATACTATGCCTGAGGAACCGTATCTTCTTATGAGACTGGAAGCCATAGATCTCTCCAGTATCAAAACTATGTCAGGGTCTTTCTCCCCTACCAGTTCAACTACGTCCCTGACCTCCTTGTCACTCATCTCTATTCCAATATGCAGGGGAATTGAGTGACCTGGACCCACTATCGTTTCTGCTGCGAGAATAAGAATCTTCTTTGCAGCATCTTTTATCCTTGTGTGATTCAGAAGAGCATCTTCGTAATTGAAGAGGAACCCTTCTTCCACTGCAGTATGGTACATGATGTATGCTGCTGAATCCAGGGACCTCCTCACTGAATACCTGTCCTTGGGAGGCAATATAACCTTCTCTCCCTCCCTCTCAATCTCCTTCCCCAGGTACTTAACCTCCTGTCTAACCTTTCCAGTCTCTTTATCCCTGTAAGACCTGACATCCTAATAGTAAACATTGTTGCCCCTTATGATCTTCCTTCTAAATGTCAAAGTAATAATAATAACACTACACGCTATTTACACGTTTTTGTGAACAAATCCAGTAAAATACTCATTTATCCAGAAAATGTAATGTTACAAAAGGGCAAAGCTAGGTTCAGAAGCTCTCCTTAAGATGGATTGTGAAGGGTGCGAATATCATTTGATCGATGAAGCAGATGTCACTCTGCGAAAAATGAAACAAATGCAAATTGAATTTCACAATGGTTCTAAGCGGCTCGTTAAGCGATTGGAAAGAGCTGGATTCAAAGTTAGAGTGGAACGCCATCCAATAGTGAAGAGGCATGGATACATCTATGCAGGACTAGCCTAGCTTGACAACAGAATCTTGTGCAACGACGCGATCAGAGGTATAATCGTTGATTATAATTAGTGCTCTGTACGCTGTTTCACTCACTTCCAGGAACGTACGAAAATGTTTAGGTCTAGCTTCTTCTCACAAAAGTATGCCCTTCCGATACTTTAAACGTTCTGTGGACTAGGATAGAAGCCTGGTTGATCACCTGTAACGTAAACACAACCAAGTGCTCTGGACGCAAATTGACGACACGGACTCCGCTAATTTAGACACATCTTTAGTGTTATTCGAGGAGTAAGACACTTCTGTACCTCCCTACCTGTTTCTCCATATGAAATTCTCTTCGCAATCAGCGGAGCGAATGGAACAGTGGTCAGTAAAAAGCCGAAAACCTCTCATCCTTGTCCACTCTACGAATACTAACTCCTTATTTTATAATACAACCGGAAATGCTTGATGTAAGACAGAGATATCACAGATAGACCTTGTTGAGTGTACTCGCTAACTTCCTGTTCTTTCATGGGTCTTCTCAGTTAAAATATGTTAATTTCTGTTTACCTTTCCTTTTCATGGATTGCTAAAATGAATACAAGAATGAATACGCTTTTGAATACAGAAATGAATACAAATTGAGTACGACTTTTCAAAGAATAATTAGTTCTGGCAGCAACATTTATGATTAAATTTTCCATCAATACATGATGACCCTTAGGGACAAAAGGCTCGAAAAACTGGAAGCAGAATGGAGGCAGGGTGTGCCCATTAGGGAAATCGCCAGGGACATAAGGGCAGCTCCCAGCACAGTCTTCCGCTGGATCAAGAGGTTCAGGGAGATTGATGAGGTCATAAGAGAGGAAGAGGAAAGAGAAAGAAGGATAGCCGCTGAACAGGCCAGACAGGAGAGGTTAAGGAGACAGAGAGAACTCAGAGAGGAGGCAAAGAAAAGGAAGAGGGAAATTGAGCTCGCAGCTCTAATGGCGGCAATGAGGCAAGAAAAGGAATATGCCGTGGACACAATGATAAAGAGAGGAGATTACTTTGTCATTATGGCGCACAAGTTCATAAGAAAATATCCCGCTTATTTCTTTTGGACTGTAGTTTACAGTCATTGCAAGGAAGAGGAGGCCTTTTCAGAATTCCTAAAGTTGCTGAAAGAAAACGTTGAATTCAAATCTGATTTCAAAGAGTTTTGCATCAATGAAATGAATGTTGAGAGGTTGAAAAGAAACTCAGATTACTGGAGACCGCTTCCAATAACTACGTTTTCAGACGAGAGAAACATTTACCAAATCGCGACAGAATATTTGAATATTGAGGAATCCAACATAAAGGATAGATTCATCTTCCAGCTGGTACACCCAGAACTATTCAGATTCTTAGGTCGCGATACATCTTAATAACCATGGCAAAGTAGGCAAGTGGTTTATTGCATTAAGATAGAACCCCCTTTTCTGTAATATTCCGATGCCCTTCTACAATTTTTCGTGGATCTATAGGCGCCGTTTACCAATTTGTTGACAGGACTTCAAGCTTTTGATAATATGGTAGTGGAAATGCTACTGGCAGAGACATGGTAAGGCGGTGGTAAAGTGTGCGGTAAATTGATGGTAATCATGGAAAAGTGTGCATTTTTTGTACATACCCCATGATAAGGGAATATGCAATCTTTGCCACCTTCTTACCTGAGAATACCCATGATCACTTTTATAATTTTAGGAAAAGGCTGTCCTTGCTTTTTTAATCCGTGATATACACAACAATTAAAACAATTCCGTCCGCTCTTCACTCTCCCACCAGACAGGGTTGTTGATATTGAGAGGAGAGTGGACATTAATTTCTGGAGGACCTTATTTTTGAGGATGGTTGTCTTTCATCCGAGCGCCTCATAATAGGTCTTCAGGGATACTCAGGTATTCTACTTTCTCACCCATTTTACGAAAGACCTACTCTCCCTGTCGTATGAATAGCCCATTCTGGCCATCTCAGACCTCAGTTCTCGAAATCCAACATCTATGAACCTTTTGACCCTTATCCTGCTGGGAGTACCGTTTTGCTCTGTGCAATCAAGGTCATACTTCATAGCGATTTCAGAGATATCGCCAGTCCCAGACGTATTCGAGATTGTGCCATTGCCTCCCTCACTTTCCGCTTTTGCCATAGCTTCAGCCCAGTAGTAATAAGGATCAACCATTTTATTAAACACTAGCGAGACCAACTCTCTTTCGATTTTATTTGCCTTTTTACCTTTGCACACTGCTGATCGTATCTTTTCGTACTTTCTTATGGCCATTTCGATGTATTTCCGGTCCATATCTTCTTCTCCGTCCGGTGCCATTGACTCTGTCACCCATTGCTTATAGTATTGTAGGTTATAAATATATCGATTAATTTACCAATAATTGCGCCAAAATAATAATTAAGACATCATAATAGGAAAACTTATAAGCCTATGAGTGAATATTGTATTGATGGCAAGAACAAAGGAGGACAGGACGAAGCTTATTATTGTAAGGAGTGAAACTAACTCGTTAAGGACTACGATACCTAGTTCAATTGTTAGACAGATGAAACTTAATGTTGGGGATGAATTAGAATGGCAGATAGAATCTCTTCAACCCGCGGTAATTAAGGTAACTATTATACGCTCTAATAAGAACTGATCTTAATTCCGTCTATGATTCCAATAAACCAATTTCCTTTGATAGAATTCTCTTGATTTTACGTAATGCTCCACCGTGGACCTAAGCGCTTCATCAAAACTGAAAATAGGTCTCCACCCTAGCTTCCTTCTTGCCTTACTTGGGTAAAGGGCGTATCTCTCGTCATGCCCGGGCCTGTCTTCCACGAATTCTATAAGTCTCTCATCCTTCCCAAGGATGTTCAGGAGTCTAGAAACAATATCAAGATTTCTCATCTCTTTCTCGGCACTCAGCAGGTACGTCTCGCCCGGCTCCCCCTTTTCCAGAATGGTCTCGATTCCCCGAACGTGGTCCTCAACGTATATCCAGTCCCTGATCTGGTCGCCTTTCCCGTAGATAGGGATTTTTCTACCTGAAAGCGCGTGAAGAACTGTTTTGGGAATCAATTTTTCAGGATGCTGGTGGGGCCAGAAATTGTTACTGCAGTTGGATATGGTGACGTTGAGGCCATACGTGTTCCTGTAAGATTTTATGAGAAGATCAGTGGCAGCCTTTGTTGCAGAATAAGGGTTCCCTGGAACATAGGGAGATTCTTCGGTGAATTTCCTTTTGCTATCAATAGGGAGGCTGCTGAACACCTCGTCCGTTGAAACCTGGTGGAATCTCAGGTCGTATCTTCTTGCCACCTCCAGAAGGTTGAAAACTCCTTCATAGTTGGATCTTATGAACGGGGATGGGTCGTTAATGGACCTGTCCACACGGGACTCGGCGGCGAAATTGACTATTAAATCCACGTCCTTGGAAATTGAAAGAACGGTATCCTTATCAGCGATATCCCCCTTGACAAATAAATAATTGCCCTTAACGAGACTCTTATCTATATAGCTCTCATCCGCAGCATATGTCATCTTGTCAATATTGACTACTGAATCATCAGGATGATTCGAAAGCCAGTAATTTATAAAGTTTGAACCGATGAAGCCGCATCCGCCTGTCACCAGAATCCTAGCCATAGCTACAGCTCACCCCTCTTAATGAGCTCCCTGATGAATGGAAGATTTCCATCCTTTTCTGATAGAATAGGGGATTGGACAGGCCATTTTATGTTTAAATCTGGATCATCCCACCTTATCCCAGATTCGTAGTCAGCATTGTATTCCGCGGTAGTAAGATATATGACATCTGAATCTTCCATAGCAAAAAAGCCGTGTGCGAACCCAGCCGGTATCCACAGCGAACGAGGAGCATCATCCGATAGCGTTACAGAGACCCATCTCCTAAAGGATGGAGAGGAAGGCCTTATGTCCGCTGCCACATCTGTTATCTTACCTCTCAGTACAAAGACAAGTTTCCCTTGGGAATAAGGATCCCTCTGGAAGTGGAGGCCCCTGAGAACTCCCTTCTTCGAGTGTGAGTGATTTAACTGCCTGAATGTTTCTCTTATGCCAGCGTCAGTAAATGATGACAATTTACAGCTTTCTTCGAAGAACCCCCTTCTGTCAGAGTACCTGTATGATTCAACGACGATAACATCCTCTATTTCAGTTTTTGTGATCCTGAATCCCACGTAAGTACTATGCCCATTTCTCTAAAAATGTTTTTCCTTTCTAATGCGATCGTAAAACTCTTGCAAGTTCCTCTCCACGCTGAAGAAATCAAAATTTATTATGCTCCTTGCCTTTTCTATGTTAAGAGATGAATCGTACGGCCTCCTCGCTGCCAGAATCAATTTACCCTCGGAAGGAGCCAGGAGACTCCTGTCAAGGCCAAATCTGTTTGCGATTAGCTCAGCAAATTTAATTCTTGAGACCCTCTCACCTGCTACGTTTGTTATTCCCCTTTTCTCCAATTGAATCAATTGCAGAATGGCCTCTGCAAGCAAATCCGAAAATATCGGGGAGTAATAGCCATCGAGAACGAAAACTTTCTCTCTTCTCTGGAGCTTTTCCAGAATGAACATTGGGAAATTCTTTGAGGAACCAAAAACTCCAGACGTTCTTATTAACAGAGACTCGTCGTAAGAGAGCGCAAATGCGTCGCCTACAAGCTTGCTCAACCCGTAGAAATTTATGGGGTTCGGTACTGATTCCTCGTGATAATCGCCTTCGCTTCCATCGAATACGTAGTCAGTTGATATGTGAATTAGAGGTATTCTCTTCACTCTGCAGTACCTCGTGATTTCCCTGACGGACAGACCGTTTATGAGGTATGCGCTCCTCTTTTCCCTTTCACACCCGTCAACAGAGGTGAATCCCGCAGCATTTATAACCGAATCTGGGCTGATTGAAGAAAGTCTGTCGAATACTGTATCGACGTTAGAAAGGTCTAGTCTTAGAGGACCCTTCCGGGATGCGAACACTGCGTCATTCATCACTTCTCTTAAAGAGGAAGCCAACTGACCTGAATAGCCTAGGACTAATGTCTTATACAAACGCTACACTTCAATTTTGGAATCCCTGCCAACTATAAACTTCAAAAACTTCTCGTTTTTGCCCGAGGACCCTATCGTGGATGACGGACCTATGAGGCTCTCCCTCAGGACAGAAGAGGAGTTCAGATCGATCGAAACGTTATCCATTATTACGGAATTTTCAATGTGAGAATTCGCCACACTACAGTTTCTTCCTAAACTCGTATACGGTCCTATGTATGAATTTCTAATCGTGGTTCCCCCTCCAATGAAGCATGGGCCAACTATCTCTGATTCTGTGTCAATGTTCACGTTACCTTCAATTTGCGTTCTCCAGTATGCCCCTTGTCCGTTCCTTATCTCTCCGATTGGAATACGCTCCAGGGCCATCATATTGCACTTTAGGAATTCTTCAGGCGTTCCTGTGTCCTTCCACCACCCCGCTATTATGCTATAACCTACCTTCATTCCCGACTCAATCATCTTCTGAAAAGCGTCCGTTATCTCATACTCCCCCCTCCACGAAGGTTTCAGGGAGTCTATGATGGGAAATATGTTCTTTCTCAAAAAGTATACCCCTGTAACTGCAAGGTTTGATTTTGGTTTTTTAGGCTTCTCGACCATTCTTATTATCCTTCCATCTTGAATTTCAGCTACTCCATACTTTTCAGGATCAGGAACTTCCGTCAGCGCAACATATGCATCTTTTTCATCATTTTTGAAATCTTTCAACAGCTGGGAGAAGCCACTGTGGAAATAGTTATCGCCGAGAACAACTACGAAATCGTCTTCTCTAACAAATTCCCTTACCAAGCCTATGGCTTGTGCGATTCCGGCTGGTTTTCCTTGGAATGTATAGGAAATATTGATACCCCATTTTTCCCCGTTCCCGTAGTAGTTTCTGACCTCTTCTGAGCCAATGTCACCGAGGATTATGTTCACCTCTTTTATCTCCAGTTCAATAAGGCTCATCAAGGCATACTCGCTGACAGGTTTCCCAGCCAGTGGGAGAAGCTGTTTTACATCAGTATATGTCAAAGGCCTTAGGCGTGTACCAGATCCACCATGAAGAATTACGCCCTTCACAATTTGCAATGCTTTGCCGTTTAATAAATTTGGTGAACTCAATGGTTTTTTTGAATTCATAGGTAGATCATTCAAAACATAGAGGGCTATTCATCAAATAGAGCAATGTATTCTAATTTGTTAAATACGAAGAAGGATTGTTTCATTATGAAAAGGGCTATAATTACTGGAATATCTGGTCAGGATGTCCTGTTTCTCGCGAAACTGTTGCTAAAAAAGGTTACGAAGTCCTAGGTTTCGTAAGAAGAAACAGTTCAATGTCTGTGGGGAATCTTCAGTATCTTGGAAAGGACGAATTAGCAAAGATAGAGATTCATTACGGAGATCTGACCGACGCTGGCTTCTTTGCCACCTTGTTGAAAAAGAACAGCCTGAAGAACTTTACCACCTGACTGCTCAGAGCTTCGTAGGATACAGCTTCCAGAACCCTTCCTCAACCTACGATGTTAACATTTCCGGAACCCTCAACGTCCTAAATGCAATAAAGGAATACCTTCCAGATACGAGAATGTACTTTGCGGCCACCTCTGAGATGTACAGGCAGCCCCCAGGAAACGCCTCAGAACGAAGACACGCCCTTCAGCCCAAGAAGTCCTTATGCTGTCTCTAAATTGGCAGGCTATTAGATTTGCAAGAACTACAGAGAAGCATACAAACTTTTCATAACAAATGGAATTCTTTTCAATCACGAAAGCGAATACAGAGGGCATGAATTCGTAACCAAGAAGATATCAATTGGCGCTGCAAAGATCGCAAAGGGTGTCATGCAACCTCTAGAACTGGGCAATCTCGATGCGAGGGAGGATTGGGGATACGCGAAAGAGTACACTGAAGCTATGTGGATGATGAACTATAAGTACGGGGACGATTTCGTAATTGGAACTGGAGAATTGCATACTGTCGAGGAGTTTGTTGAAACAGCTTTCGAAATTGCTGGTATCTCCGACAAATGGAGGGGATCAGGATTGAACGAAGTGGGGCTATCGAACTCTGATTAGGTGTCAGTGAAGGTTAACAAAGAACTATACAGGCTTCTGGAGGCAGACAACTTTCAAGCGGATTACTCTAAGGCAGAAAAGAATTTGGGATGGAAACCGAGAGTTAAATTTGAGGAACTGGTAAAGATCATGGTCAACTACGAAATAAACGCCTATTCCTGATAGTTAGTGGTAACTGAGTTTTTAATGAAGTTGTTTAATGGTTAGAATATGAATGTAGCTTTGCTGTCCAACATCTACGGTCATGGAACAATAATCTCTGATTTTGGGACAGACCTAGCACTTGCTTTAGAAAGGCAGGAATTCTTGGAAAGACTTGATATAATTACTGCGAAAGGAGATGATGAATCGATAAAATTTGGGAGTAGGTCTCGGATCTATGGGCTCTATGATCCCAATCGTCCTTTGACATACGTAGCTATTTTCAACTGGTTCTGGTCTGTTTAAATTTATAGAAACATCAGTCAAAATACAAATGCATATGGCTATCCATTAAACAGAGCACTATACTCAAAAATTATTTAATAGGAGAATAGTATTGAAATTTATATGGGGGACCCAAAGTGCACTCTTTTCACGAATTTTATAAGGAATGAAAAGACTGGACTATTCTTCAGCATTACTTGGTGTAGGGACAGATTGTTTGTATCTGATGATCCTGCAGATATCATGAAGTTCTACGGCACATTCAGAAATAACAGAGAGCTAATAGAATGGATGACGGAAAGACCTAAAGGAAGGGCAGAGATAATTGAAGTTGAGGGCGATAAACGTGTGATAGCTGTCCTTGCGACGGGCAATTATGATGGAAAATATGCAAAGGAATGCAGGGATAACATTTTCAATGGTCTTCACATGGTATTCGTAGAAAGCGGTTATCCTAAGGATCCATATTTCAACTACGCACATAGCTATAACGTAGGAATTAAGAGGGCCCTGAGTCATAATCCAAAGTGGATAGTTATTTCTAACGACGATATGCAAAAGATCGATAGTATCGAAGTTCTTCGCGAGGAACTGACTAAGGCAGAAAGTGAAGGAGCCGATGTTGTGTTGGCTAGAGAATCGAAGAATCATACAACGAGAAGGAAAATTGCTAGGTATAACATTTTATTTTTTTTGTATTACTGGCTCACAAATGATCTAGAAGGGAGGAATCTTTTGCGTCTTTACGATAAGTTTAAGGTACATTACTTGATTGCGCCTCAGAAGGGACTTGGTTCGAAGTTTTTCAGAAGAGGCTATAACTATACTGAGATTCAGGACTTTGGAATATTTAGTTCTGACTTCATACGAAAAAAAAATGGATTCCTGTTCGATGAAACCTTTATCAGTTCCACAGAAGACACCGACCTGTCCCTCTGGGTTAACTTAAGCAAAACGAAAGTTTTACATTCAAATTTTAAAATTGGCAGTCTTATCGGCGGCTCTATCGGCGTAGGAGCTGCTAGGTCTATGAGAGACGTAGCAGGTTTAGTTTATCTAAATAAGAAGTGGTGCTCCGAATTAACAAATGCAGATAAGAAGAGTACATATACGATCTTCCGTGAGAAGGAGTCCACTCCTCTCTGGGTTAGTGAATGTAAGGAAATCGAAGGTGATTATCGTCGCAATGGACAGAAACAATAAGTCGAACGTCGGATTTGAGGGAAGCGCTATTAAATCAGCGAAATTAGCACTAGTTAACAACGACTTCGACTTCAGACACATCGATGGGATTGGAAGATATTCAAAAGAAGTAAGTAGGGCAATTAGAGAATCAGGAATAAACTTAAGGACCATTTCAACAGATGATCTTCAGATTACACGGAGTAAACAACTAAAATTTATAAATATTCCAATAGTGAGGGAGAGAATGAGAAGTGACTTACTCAAATATAGACCAGATATATTGCACATAATGAAACCGGAAACATTTATTGAACTTCCGGCTATTTCTGAGAATGTTAATGTAGTGACTACGTGGCACGACATGAAATTGCTTGATGGCCGACTGGAGTTGCGAAAGGAAAAAGGTTTTTTGAAAACATCAGTACTAGAAAGGGCATATGAAAGAGCTTATAAGCGTTCCAATGCAATTGCTGCAGTCAGCAGCATGACTGTCGATGACGTTAATTCTTGGGCGAAAGAGAGAAGAATATTTGATCCAAAAAAGTCCATAACAATCATAAATCCCGGCATAAACGATGGCTACGTCACCTCGACAATCTGGGAAGGTGACAGGAAGAACTTCGTTTACGTAGGGGATCTGCGGAAGGTTCTCCCTACTCTGCTACTTGCATTTTCATCAATTCTTTCTAAAGTGAAAGATTCATCTCTCCATATATTTACATCGACCAATGGGGCAGAAGAAGTGATAAGCAATGCACTTGCCGAGATCGACGACAAAAATCTTCGTCGGGTTATCGTAATTCATTATAGACCCAAAGATCATGAAATTCTAGAGGGGGTAAGAATGTCAGTTGCACTTCTACACCTCTCACTATGGGAAGGATTCGGTTTTACGATCTTAGAATCACTTGCTGTTGGCACTCCCGTAATAGTTCTTAGATCAGCTAGGATACCACCTGAGGTTTCAAAATTTGCTATCAAAGTTGATTTGGAGGAGATACCTGACAAATGCGAAGAGTTGAGAATTAAACAACAAGGTGTCAGCAAGGAGGCTATTTCCTATGCCAGGTCGTTCACTTATGTTAAAACGGCAGAGGAACTAATTAGACTGTACCAAAGTCTTGGAAAAATGGGGCCTCCTACAGGTGGTGATACTTCTGAAGGGAGATAATTCGAAGATACCCTTTTTCGGCAAAACTGATAGGTTCTACTACATTATAGTTGCAGAAGTACTGGTTTATATTGGGGTATGGACCTTCATCTCACTTACAAGAGTATACACGCTCAAGGCATCAGTTTTTGACTTGGGGGTATTTGTTCAGAGTTTGCGGATGATACTCTCAGATCCAAGTTATCTGCTCTTTTCCCTCGGCTACTTTCCGTTCAGAGTCATATTGTCTCCTTTGGAAATAGTGCCTAACCTTCAGGTTCCAGTGATTTTTCAGACAGTATTTCTTGCGCTCCCTGCACTGCCTCTCTATGGTGCGGGGAAAATAAAACTTAAAAACAAGAATGCTTCCTTACTATTAGCATCCTCCTATCTTATCTTCTTCTCCCTTGGAGGAATAAACTGGTTCGATGTCCACGGGCAGGCGTTCTTTATATTCCTTTTTATTATGGGTTATTACCTTTTCATAACCAGGCACTACAAATTATCAGTCATATTTTTTATACTGTCAGGTACGGTGAGGTTTCCTTACGAGGCATTCCCTCTTATTTTCGGATTTGTCACGATCTTGGAGATTTACTTTAGGGGTGAGAAAATAAGGGAAATGATTGGGTCAAAAGAAGTTCAAGCTATGTCACTCATAGTTATCCTTTCAATTGTGGTCCTGCTCATATCATACCACTTGGCATTTTCTTCTCATTTTACTCCGACAAATCTGGCTGGCACTGTCCATTTGAAATCAGGTACTAATCTGCTAAAATCCTTTTTCACCAACATAGACAGCAAAATAAGCACACTTGTCGTGTTTCTATCTCCCTTTATATTTTTGCCATTCCGCAAGTTGAAGTGGTTTCTCCTTTTACTACCGTACTTTTACTTGGTATTTTTCTCAAATTATGGTCCGTATCTTTATCCTTCCGTAATTACCAGTCAGTATTCCTCGATGATCATACCTTTCCTTTATCTGGGAACAATCGAGGGGTTATCGATTTCTGCTAAAGTGGAAGGGCATTTAGAAGGGGATAAGGTCAATAAAAACAGGAAATATAGAATAATGCCTTTGGAACCCGTGTTGAAAAAGACGATTGTAATATTTATTGCTGTAGGTTTGCTCGCTGTCGTTTTCGTGCCCTACAGTTCGTTCAGTATTTACTCTGAGCCTTCTTATAAAGCCGGGTGGGAGTACAATCTCAACCCCTCCACCATACCCGATCTTGAGAAAATAGTAGCCCTTATCCCCCCAAATGATGAATACATACTCATCCAGAACAACATGCCGGAGGTCTTACTTCAAGACCCATATATAAATAATGCTTACTTAGATAGGGTCTTTGGATATCCCTATAATCTAACGTTCAATTTGGGTGGGAAGGTGTGGTCGAACAGAATAGATTACGTTTTAGCGGATATCAACAGTAATACGTTTATTCCATCCAGTAGTTATCCCTACAATCTAACGATGTACAACGTAATCAGCAAACTGTATTCTACCGGCGATTACGGTATTATAGCAGAAGAGGACGGTTTCATACTACTGGGGCACAACTACAGCGGTCCGATGATATACTATCAACCGATTTCAGAAACGTTTTCTCCTTCTAATTTATTGGTATTAAATAGCTCCTACAGGCACGGAGACACAATAACAGGGACAAACCCTGATGGACATAGTATCTGGTACGGACCATACACATTTCTATTTCCCGGGCAATACCAAGTGACCTTCCATCTTTCGACTACGAACAACTCAGCATCTAATTCTATAGAGCTATGGCTTGGGGACTTCGCAGAGAAAGCGGTATTTAAAACAGTGATACTAACTGGAAACAGTTTCCCAACGGTCAATACTTTGTGTAACATAACAGTCAGCATTTCAGTTCCCAATTTCTACAACGGAGTGGAGTTTGCTGGATCGAATGCTCAATGGAGTGGTTCCTTAACAATCTATGGCATAACTGTTGATCAGGTATCAGGGTAATGTCAGAAATGATGCCGTCCGAATTAAAAGATATCCAAGGTCAAAGCATCACGGAGAGTGAAAACGTACTAAGAACGGAGGTTACATCTGAGCAGAAAAGAGGCGTAGAGAATGAGAGACTCAGGGTCTTGATTTATTCTGATTATTTCTTTCCCTCCACTGGAGGGAGCGAGAACTACTGTCTAGATTTGGCAACCGAACTCTCAAGGCAGGGCCATCAAGTAGGGGTGATTACTGCAACTAAGGCAGATACCGAAAGCGACTTCCCTTTTGATGTGTATCAACTAAGTAAGCCGTTGTCGATAAAGGGTCTTAACATCAATTTTCTCGAGATACCAAATATATTAAAGAAATTTAAACCAGATGTCTTCCATATCAACTATCAGAGCGGTGGGGAAAATTTTTTGATTTTGCTCCTAAAAATGCTACATTTTCCAGTAATACTAACGTACCACGCCGACCACGTGGTACCGTTAGGCAGGACAATAGACAAAATGCAGGCCATTTCGACATTTCGTCTCGTGGATAAAATATTGGTGCAGACTGAGAGAGATAGGAACAATTTTCTTTCAATTGGATTAAATCCTTCTAAACTATCGCTCTTCAGATTTAATGGTATAGACACGTCCAAATACAGATGCGATAATTTTGCAGAACGTAAACTAGAAAGGTGCAGGGTTATCTGCGTTGCAAGGTTGGATGACTCCCATAAATACAAGGGGATAGGACGGTTGATTGAAATGGCAGGTCAGGAGAAGGATCTGTTCTCAGGTGATTTGATATCATTGATACTAGTGGGTGATGGGAACAAGAAAGTCGAATACGAAAAATCCGTCGAGAAGGCTGGGTTAAAAGGCGTTAATTTTCTGGGAAATCTATCTAACGGTGATCTCATAAGTGAAATCTGCAAATCCAGTTTTCTGATCCTTCCATCAATTGACAAGGCAGAAGGATTCGGTAGGGTAGCACTTGAAGCAATTAGCTGTGGAATTCCTGTTGCTGTTTCTGAATTTGCTGGAACATCTGAAATTATTAAGAAATACAATAGCGGCCTGGTCTTTAATCCGTTCTCATCTCAAGGGATATTTAGTAGAATACTCACTATAACAGGAGATGACCTTAAGATAAGAACGCTCACTGAAAATGGTAGACAAATGATACAGGAAGAGAAACTCCGACTTGTGGACACGGTCAAGCATACTGTTGAGATTTATTTACAAGCATTATCACTTAGAAGCAGGAGTGAGATAAAGCCGTAAACGGTTTAGCAACTCAATGCCCACTATAAATAGAATCTATGTCAATTTCTTCGCAATTATTATTGCCTCAAAGCCGTAATATTGCCACGTTCCAATTGTGACTCTTTTGCGTATGCGAGAATAAGGCTCCATTAGCAAACCTACAACCCAAGAAAATTTAGGCTTGTCGCTAGGAGTAGAAAATAGGATTTTATAGCCTGATCTTTCAATTTTCTGCACTATCTTGTAATATTCTGGAGGCACTCCCTGGTGCGTTGAGTCGTCATAATAATTTAGCGTTCCTCTCCTTTTAGGGAAATTGACTGTCTTCTCTGATGGGAATGAAAGATAAAGCATGCCACCCTGTCTCACCAACTTAAGCATTGCTTCTAATGTTTTATACCTGTCAAAGCAATGCTCAAGATTGTGCGACGAGATAACTGCGTCATACTGATTATCCAAGGCTAACAATCTGTCGCTGAATTCCAAAGGTAACGCGTGAATGTAATGATCTGTGCAGTGAAACTTAGGGTCGTATTCCATGATGTCTACGCACGTGTATATACATGAAGGTTTCACTGCTTTTGTAATACAAGACCTATTTCCGCATCCAACATCTAGCAACCTGACCTCATTCTCTAGATTGCTTAGAAATGCAATTTGACCGTGAGGATGTAGAATTCTCGATGCTATTCTTAACACTGCGGACCTGTCTAGGGTGTCCATTTCATTCCCAGCACTATACACAACTATCTAATAAAATTGCACTTCATAAACCGGTTATTATTAGTGAACTAATTACGATCTACTTCTCACACTCTGAGAGTAAAGGAAGAAATTTCTTCAAGTACCTTAAAGAAGATTCTTTAATATTACTACTTATCTCTCCTCTATGTACCGGTCCAAATATTCTAAATACAGTATTGTTAATATGACAAGCGATTATGAAGGTAGCAGTAATAAGTAACATTTTTGGTTACGGGAAAATGCTTCAGGACACTGGAACGCCGATCGTGCTTTCCCTTCAGGAAATGCAGGACGTTGAGAAAGTGGATGTGTATACACATCTTCATACTGGAGGAGATATTGCATTTTCTGAAAAAGTGAGTACAATTCCAATCATTGACCCAGATGTAAACACAAGTTATTTTCGTCTCCACAAGGCAATAGTGCGAGGCAACTATGGAAGAGTCTTAGTTAACTCAATGCCAACGTCACAGGGGAGCAAGATTATTCCCAATTTGCTTTACCTGCTGATGCCGATAATCTGGTCAAGATTCTATCGGATTAAGGTTTCAATTCTATATCACAATTCACCCTACCTGAACGATGTAAGGAAACTGGGTTACTCAACCTCTTTAGATACAGCTAAGTCGATCGCAATAAAGCTCATCGAACGAAAGATGTTTGCCACCTGCAATGTTTACTTCCTGATAAAACTGTATGCAGATAGAATTAAAGAGATTATTCAATGGGCCAGAACCGATTATTTGAAACCCGATGGAATTGGGGGATTTACTACTTTGTATCTCAATGGCCAGTTACGATCAGACCGTTTAGAAAAAACTTGCAGGGTATCAGAACCATCCCTTCTCCTATATGGATTCTGGGGCCCCCAGAAAGATGTTTCCAAAGCTCTTGATGCAGTCAAGACAATAAAGAATTTAGGGTTAAAGATTAACGTAACTGTAGCTGGAGATGTAAATATTCATTTCCCATCTTACAAAGAAGAGTTTGAAAAAACTCTAAGTGAATATTCCACATTCGTCGATAAGAGAATGCAGTACGTCGATGAAATTGACCTGTACTCACTTTTTCTTAATGCTGACATAATTGTTCTGCCATACCTAATCCCAGGCGGCTTCTCTGGTGTACTCTCAGTGGCAATGCTTTTTGGATTGCATGTTGTAGTCCCGGAATTTGAAGAATACATAGAACAAACGCAAGGGTACGATAAGATTCATTTCATTCCTACTGATTTCAAAGTCCAAGATATTGTTCGTGCGGTTGAAAATGTCCTCAAGAATCAAATCCGTGAGAACAAAAGAATGATCGAACCGAATAGGGCCTTCCAGGATTTTGTGACAAAAATAAAGAAATTGCTAATCTGAATAGAACAGGTCGAAAGATGTGCAATTAAGTTACTCTCCATCTGAGAATTAAAATCTTAAATCCATCTAAATTTTTTATAGTATAAATTAACAAATTCCTTGGGGACATAACGGTAGAACCGAGAATTTCTTATCCGAAGAGCCAAACCCGATACCAATCCGCCCATAATCATGCGCCCTATGTCAAATTTGCTGCCCCCAATATGTCTGTACGGAACCCTCACCTCTTTCACAGTAAACTTGAGTCTTTTTGAATAAAAGAACAGGGCCGCCTGGAAGAAACCACCAGTAATGGTAATCTTCTTGAAGAGGGCTTTAGCAGCCTCTGTTCTGAGCATCTTGTACCCTCCTTGAACATCCGTAACATCTAAGTCAAAGAGTTGCTCTATGAAGAGGTTGTACCCCTTGCTCAGAAGCCTCCTAGTCAGTGGTATTTTGTTTTCTTTATTCGCGTGTCTGTTGAAGTTTACTATGTCGTAATTATTCAACCAATATAAATTATCTACTACGACGGAAAAATCAAGTGCTCCATCTGCTTCTAGAATGATGACAAAGTTTCCTGTAACCTCCTTTACTGCTCTCTTGATCGCTCCTCCATATCCACTTCTCGAATCAGATTTAAGAATTCGTATAAATCCAAACTGGTAAGAGAATTCGTTTGCTATCGTTTCAGTTCCATCCGTTCCATCTATTGACAGAATAACATTCCAAGGCAATTTCCTCTCATTAATGAACGAACAAACTTCGTTTAATATTGGTTTTATTCTCTTCTCTTCATTATAAGCGGGAATGATTATCGAAATTCTTTCATTTAGCAGATTATTGTTCTGGACTGGGGCATCACGTAACACGTAGTTCACTTGACAGAGAAATGAATATACGTGCTGGTATTAATATATTATCTAGGATTCCCAATAACCCTATAAATTTTCTATGATATGCATCCTTGTCTGATTGAGGTCATAAGAAATACTGTTATTGCCCTGTACTTACCCCAATTTCCTGCAGATTTCCTTCTATTTTTCAGCTAACTGGGACAGCTGAAGCTATCTTACCCCTCCTTTCGAGGGACAATAAGTTGAAAAAGATTGTGCGCTAAGCACATGAACATGGCCTTGACCCTCACCCTTGGAACAGTGGTGACGAAAGTATGTCCACCATGGAAGGTCCTCTTCATAACGGAATATGGTCTCTCACCCCTCGACCTCTTCCTCGTTATCCTTAGATTCCTCCTTATGGATTCTATAGGAAGCTTGTGCCCTCTTACAGCTCTATCCATTGCCGCATCAATACCCCTACTCTCGACTCCGAAATACGCTTTGTCTTTGTAGTTCACTATTCCTGGGATAGAGAGGTCCCTCTGGGAGTCGTGTAATGATGCGGTAGTAACTGAATAGTTTGCAATCATGTCGTTCTCCACTCCCTGAACTGTGTGAAGCTTATAACCGAAGTATGACCTTGAATTCTTCTCAGTCCAGCCCCCGTCCTTGGACCTTCTTGTCAATGAATGCTTCCTTTCGTCTATCAAGGCAGACTTCACTTCCTCTGTCTTCTTTTCAGGGCCAGGATAATCCTTCCCACTACTGACAGGAGGCATCTGCGGATCGACCATATCGGGCTTCTCCTTTCTCCTATGACCTGGATCGGAAGTGATGAATGTTGCGTGTTAAATTGTGCCGTTCTTCACCGTTATGCCCTTCTCCCTGAACTGTCTCCATATCTCCTTCCAGATTGCTTTGTCCTTGCCAGTCTTGGACAGCCTCTCCCTGAATAGCCATATCGTGTTCTGGTCCGGCACACTTTCAGGGTAGTCGAGGAAGTTGATGAACCTAACGCTGTCATACATCTCCGTCTCCATTGATTCGTCAACTATGTTGTATATGCTCTGGAGAAAGAGAATCTTGACCATCAGTATCTCATCGTAGTTCGGTCTTCGTCCCTGCTCAGTGTCGTTTGTAAAAAGATCCTTGAGCAGAGGTCTCAGGCTCTCCCAGTCTATGACGTTCTTGATTTCCGCAAGCTTATCTCCACGCTTCTTGAGCTGCTCGTACCTCTCTCTGAGCCCATAATTCACCAGGTCCGTAGACAACAATATCGGACTCATGAAAAGAGATTATTATGACCAGATGTGGTAAAGTATGGGGTTATTGGGAATCCTCTATCGTACGCCCCTAGATTCCTTTGCAATCCTACCATGCTCAAATCTTGACCTTCAACTAAATCCTATGGCTTCCCTTTCGTAAAACATTTTAATCGTCACTTAGAGTATATCTTAATTGTAAATTTGGGTAGACTCTTACTTATCTCATCAATCATTCCTCTTACGGGCTATGTGAGGGAAAACCCGAAATCTGCGAAGCTGCCTAAAATCAAGCTACAGCCCTATGGATACATCTCACACGCTCTTTGTGGCCCTCACCTTATTCGTGCTCCTTAGTTCGATGAAATGTTCGCTCTGTCAGTAGTGCCATTCATTTCGGTTATACCAGAAAACATTAAACTATTTATTGAGCTGGATGCAGCTTGAAATCATTTATCCTTAGGAAAGTACATTTCCCTATTCCTACGAAATAAGTACCACCGTGTTGCCCTGGAGATAAATACGTTAACTCTTTCTATAAAATGCGTAAAGAAGCCACCTTTATTGCTAAAAAGACCAAAATATAGCATTTCTGGGTGAATTAGATTGATGGGTTCTTTTAGCGTATACCTTTCTAATCTCGTTTTTATCTGTTCGTAAAATGGTTCCCTCGCATAAAGGATAATGTTTTGTCTGTACCAGGGAAGGATGTTGTTGTCGTTCCATAGGTAGGGTCGAATATCTATGACTTTGAAACCAAGCATTTCCAGTTTTTCGGCCCAGAATGACGGCCATTGCTCATTGACATGGTGGGTACCACCCTGTCCTGGAATTGCGGCTGAAAACAGGATGACATCGCTTATTCCCGCAATTTCATTTAAGATGGAAATTGCGGGGTCTTTATTGAGATGTTCCAACACTTCTAGACAAATCGCCATATCGAACTTTCTATCTAACCCCAGTGGAGAATTGAAGTCTCTTCTTACAAACTTATTCTTCGGAATACAGACCAACTCGTCTGGTATCCAAGGACCATCTATTCCCATTACATCCTCTATCCCACGGTCCAAAAATTCTTTTATGAACAACCCCCCTGATGCTCCGACATCAACTACACTGCGTGGCTCGTAAAGTCCTAAAACAAAATCTACTATTTTATTAGCGGACTTTCTAGTTGCCATTACATTGAAATCGTAAAATTTATGTGTGTACACTATCTGAGTATAATATGATTCATATTTGAACTTTATTAGCCGCAGATAGTGTAATAGCAAGCATCACACACGGCTGTACGATACTATTTGATAAGAGCAGGAATTTTCTCGAATGTGAAATTAAGCTTGAAGGAATACGAATTCAGATAAAGAAAAAGGTCTAGAGGATAATCGTTTAATTGAGGAAGGATGATTTCAATTTCGGAAGGACGTACTCGAGTCAGCTTCCATTAAGATGAAGTGATCACAGTCAATGACATTGAGAACCCTACTGATAGCAGCTATCTCTATTCCCCTCTCGCTGGATTTCATCGCGGAAATAAACGGGAAAGTTGCGGAATACGATGAAATCATGCTGTCAATGCCATCACTTTGTCAACCGATACTACTACCTTCCAGTTCCGTTGCCTAGTGGTGATGAAATTGCATAACTCCTTCCCGATACAGGCTAAGATGACAATGGTGAACGTGTTTCGCAATAAAGTGGTAGGTTTTTCGGATATTGTTTCCAGCATAATAATATCATCAGAATAGAAAACGGTGTAGTCTTACATAAAACAATATTTTCATCATCAAATCCCTAGAATTTCATTCATCACGACAAAAATAAGATCACTTCTTCCTTGAGGAGAGTACCATTTCCCTTATGCCGTAATCCGGGATGAAACCAAGCTCTCTTGCAGTTTTTGAAATATCTGCTTGCGTGAACAACTGGTAATTCTTTAGAGGGTTTGGGACGTATTTAGCATCCTTTTCATACTTCATTTCCTCTTTTACAATGCCAAAGATTGTGTTGAAATCAGTAGATCTGCCTGTACCGACGTTGTAGACCTCTCCCTGCTTCTCTTTTTTCATTGCAAGGACGGATGCTCTTGCAGTGTCACATACGTAGATGAAGTCTCTGCTCTGTTTCCCATTCCCGTAGATCACCGGTTGCTCCCCTTTTCTTATGCCTTCTATGAATTTCCATATCACGCTAGAGTACGGCCCCTTTGCTGTTCTCTCCCAGTCCGTACGTGTTGAAATACCTAAGGGCTACCGTCTCAACGCAATAATCGTTGAAGAGACTAAGAGTCATCTCATTTATTCTCTTTGTTAAGGGATAGAAGTTGTTGTACTTTTCCTGTAACGAATCTTCCGAAGCAGCTTTGGAAGTGTTGCCGTAGACAGATGACGATGAAGCTATCACGACCCTCTTCACCTTGTTTGCCTGACTTGCAGCAAGGACGTTGTAAGTACCAAGCACATTCACGTAGTACCCCTCCCCCATAAGGTTTTCGAACTCCGGCGGTGACGTTACGGCCGCAAGGTGATAAACGTAGTCTATTCCGCTGAGGGCCTTCTCAACTATCTGGCGGTTCCTGACATCGCATATTATGTGGTAGTCAGCTATCGAATTCTTGTCTTTCATGTCAAGGGTTGCAACGGTATCCCCCTGCTCCTTCAGCAATTTGACAATATTCCTACCAATGAATCCTGAACCCCCTGTCACGAGAATGTTCATCTGAGTTAGTATATGCTGCTTCAATAAATCTCTAACTGTTTTCTTTTTGATTTAAACAGAGAAAACGACTGCAAACTGGAAATGATTATTAACCCCTCGGTGTTTTAATTCCATAATGCTCAACAGGATGATAATGACAAGAGCACCCCTTAGGATCACATTTGTTGGTGGAGGAACTGACCTGCCATTCTATTATGAGAGGAGAGATTACGGTGCAGTAGTCTCAGCTGCGATCAACAAGTACATCTACGTCACTGTAAACAGGAAGTTTGACAATGACATCAGAGTCAGCTACTCCAAGACAGAGATGGTCGACAGCGTGGAAAGGATAGAGCACCCAGCTGTGAGGGAGGCACTGAGACTGCTCGGCATAGACAAGGGAATAGAAATAGTCAGCATATCTGACATACCTTCAAGGGGAACGGGACTCGGGTCCAGCAGCACATTCGTAGTTGCGCTACTTCACGCTCTTCACAGCTTCAGGGGAGAGTTCGTGAACCAGGATGAACTCGCGAGGGAGGCAGTGAAAATAGAGAGGGAGATACTGAAGGAACCAGGAGGCAAACAGGACCAGTATATAGCGGCGTACGGTGGAGTGAATATGATGAAATTCATGGACAACGGATCTGTTGACGTAACCCCTTTAATATCGCACGACAGCAACTTAAAGAAAATTGAAGATTCTCTGCTTCTTCTGTATACTGGAAAAGAAAGGAAGTCGACAGAAATCCATACCGACCAGATCAACGGTTCAGGCAACAAGATGGATGTATACGACAAAATGAAGGGACTGACGGAAGAAACGTTCAGGGCGGTGTGCGACGGCGACGCAGATACCCTAGGGAAGAAGATGCACGAGAACTGGATGCTCAAGAAGAGCCTGTCGGGCAAGATAAGCGACGGCTGGATCGACGATCTATATTCCAAGGCCGTCAGGTTCGGGGCAAAAGGGGGGAAGATAGTGGGAGCGGGGGGCGGAGGCTTCCTTCTTCTTGTTGCTGATAGTGAAAAACACGAATTGATCTCCAGGGAACTGGGGTTGAGGAGGACAGACTTCAAGTTCAGCCAATCTGGGAGCAGGGTGATTTTTGTTGGGGATTGATTCTTCGTTTCTGGATAAGTACATTACCGATGGAATTGAAGCCAGAAAGTCCATAAGCCCTAAGGAAATAACCGAGGTATCGACCACACTCTATGAGAGGTTGAAGAATGGCGGGATGCTCATAACGTTTGGCAACGGTGGATCTGCCGCGGATGCTCAGCACTTTGCAGCAGAACTGTCGGGCAGGTTCATGAAGGAGAGGAGGTCCTTCCCTGCAGTGGCACTCTCCACAAACACCTCATCCATAACTGCAATAGGAAACGATTACTCCTATTCAGAAATATTCTCGAGGCAGATAGGGGGTCTGTGTTCTGAGAAGGACTTCGTCGTTGGCATAAGCACGTCCGGGAACTCAAAGAATGTAGTCGAGGGACTGAAGAAGGCGAGGGAGATCGGAGCATTCACCCTAGGACTGACAGGCAAGAGCGGTGGCGAAGTGAAGAAAGTCGCAGACCGCTGCATAAGGGTGGATTCTGATATCACCCCCATAATACAGGAGGTCCATATCGCCATTATTCACATGATATGCTATTCTTTTGACGAGATGCTGGAGTAGAGAAGACTTATTCCCTTATCCAGGCCCACCTTCGCCTCAAAACCTATCTCCTTTTTTGCCTTGGATGGATCAGCCAGAGTGGTCATAACGTAGTTCTTCACCGGCATTTTTATGTATTTCGGATCGATGTTTTTTCCTGTTATCTTTTGCAATTTTTCCATAGCTTCGTTTAGTGAGTAGTTCTTTCCCGTTCCTACATTATAAACGTTGAACCCCTTTGAACTGGATGCTTTTAAGAGGGCTTCCACCACATCAGTAACGAAGACGAAGTCCCTTCTCTGCTCTCCATCCCCATATATTATAGGCGGCTCGCCGTTTATGAGGGAAACCATGAATTGTGTTACTAGGTTTGCGTACTTTCCCTTTCCGATGTCGTTGTATCCATAGACTGAGAAAAATCTCATCGCAGATACATTTACATCAGACAGATTGGAATATAACTCTCCCAGTCGCTCGCACGCAATCCTAGCCTCTGTATAGAAATCCGTGACGGCAGGTATCACGTTCTCCATGTGCGGTGGTTCTATCCCGTTGTATATGGAGGAGGTAGATGCAAAGACGAGAGGTATCTTTGAATCCTTGCAGTACTCCAGCACATTGGTCATACCTTGAACTACTTCCCCTACCAGGCTGGGGTTGTCCCTGTACATAGGAGACGCGGAGTATATGCCAAGATGGAATACCCTGTCAAAATCACCTTTCAGTCTCTTTATGTCCTTTGCATCCCCCTTAATGAATTCAGTCCCTTCCGATATGGCACCTTCAATGTTGCTCTTCTTTCCGGTGTGGAGGTTGTCTAAAACAACCACATCGTTATCCTTTGATAGCGTCCTTACGAGGTTGCTGCCGATAAAACCAGCACCGCCTGTTACCAAAACTCTCTTTCCTTTCACATTTTGTGATTTTATTTCCGTATAAAACCTTATTATCTTTTCAAGGGTTGAAATGTTTATTTCATTCTCATTTCTTTAGCGGATATTTTTGATTATAGGGAAAATGCAAATACTTGCCAAACGAAACATATCCTAAGGGAAAATAACTGGTAAATTCTTATATATTAATATTCAATAAATTATTCGCAATGAAGACCAATATAAGGACTTTTAAAACTATGACATTCAGAAACAAAAAAATGGCAACTTTATTCCTCACGGCAGTCATGATCCTCAGCGTTCTAGTCATTCTGAGCTTTGGATCGCAACCGACATATGCTGCTAGCGGCTCAGTAACATACGACCCGTCTGTGTTTTCAAACGGGCAGTCCACTCTTGTGGTTGCAAATGGCGGATCGTTCTCACCAGGTTCTACCGTTTATTTCTATGTGAGTTCGACGGATACGTTTGGCACGTCGTCTTCCCAGGTGGGTTCATTCACCCTACCGACAGGGACTACAAGCCTGTCTAATGCGGTATTGCATCTAGCAATCTCCGAAACACCAGGGACATACTACATAGCCGCATCTGACGACAACAGGGCGACTTTCACTTCAGGCTCACAGATCACGGTTACTGCACTCTCCCCCTCAATAAAGATGTCATCTTCAGCGACTGCGGGCGGAAAGGCAACCGTGACAGGAAGCCAGTTTGATCCAGGGTCTACGGTGACCATTTACCTCCAGTACGCTGGCGGACAGGTTGTGGCCAGTGGTGTACCAGTTGCTACAGGAAACTTCTCCACAACGATAACAATCCCTACTGCCCTTTACCAGACGAGTAGCACCTACTATATAGTGGCACAAGAGGTATCATCGTCCTCGCTGAACAACGGCATAACGGCATCCACAACATTCACTGCACTTCCTTCCATCAGCGTCTCTCCAACGGACGTTTACATCACATCATCATCCACGGTCGTGATTAACGGTTACGGATTCTATCCAGGAGCGTCAATATCTGCAAATTCCGTGACTCTGGCAGCGCAATCGGGGAGCATATCCGGAGAGTCCAACTCTGCGACCATTGTGAATACTAACGGTGAATTCTCACTGGCAGTCACATTTGACACAGCAAGTGCAAACGGAGGGGCGGTGAATGTCGGTATGACAACGAGTCCTTCATCATCATCCTCATCATTTACAAACGCGTTCTATGTGTCACGGCCAAATGCAACATCTCTCGGATTTAACTTTGCCGTGACGCCGACAGCGGGTTCAACGTATAACGTAGGGGATTCGTTCACAGCAACCGTGTACAATTTCCCTGCTTCCCAGAACGTAGAGTTCTACCTCGGAACGACAGAAGTTGGTGCCACGGCGACTGACAGCAACGGGTTCGGACAGGTCACTTCAACCATTCCTGCACTTCCCGGAAACACCTACTATCCAACTGCAGAAATAACTTCTATGGGAATATACAAACAGTCTACAGCTTTAACAGTTTTATCGGATTTCTACGTTTCAAATCTAGGCAATGTGATGATGACCACAAATCCTTCCGAGTACATCCCGTCTAATGCAGTACTTACCGTCACTGCATACGGACTTAATCCGTCCTCAACTTACAACCTAGATGATTCGTTAGTTGCCACAGGTGGGGTCTACTCTTCAGGGAGCAGCAATCTGGTGACATCCATTTCCGTTGGAACATCCAGTTCCACTGGCATATACCCTGCCTCTAATGGAACACTCATATTCAGCTACAGTCCCGATTACACCACTACAACGACTGGCTCTATAGCATCTCTCACGATGAACGGTGTTTCTGCATATGGTGGCTATACCTACAGTTACAGGACTATCGGAGCCCCAGCTATATCTTCCCCATCATCATTTGACATATTATTCCAGGGAACCAGCAGCACAAGTCTTGTAGTCAGCGGACTCATACCATTCGAATCGCCAGTTTATCCGGGGATATCGTATTATTATTCTGCGTATATGGGTTCAACGGCACTCTCGCTGACATTCAGCAGTATCACTAGTTCGAGACTTTATGCGAGCGGTGGTTCATTTAGCGGGTTATTCACCGTCCCGTTCCTGTCGGGGGTTCAATACATAAACATAACATATTCCGGTTCTGCCTATTCCAATAGCATTGGAATACAACACGTGGTTATATCAACGGAGAGCACATCATATTCGTCAGGGACTCTGCAGGTCATTCCGCTCAGTACTGCAGGAACGTACGAGGTAGTGGGTAACGATTATTATAACACCAATCCGAAGCTCTATTATACTACTTATTCTGGTCCACAATTACAGGGAACAGAATCGCTCACAAACGGTGCATTCGCTGTTATGATATCCCCTGGTACAAGCAGCCCTGCGGGGACTTATTCAGTATTCACAGAACTATCTAATGGCGGAATTACTTACTTCGTCTACTCTTCTTATACGGTAACTGCAAATCTAACGTTACTTACAACATCTTCCGGAACAACGCAGATTTACAACGGTCCGATCGGTACTGAGCTGTACGTGAAGGCAAGCGGACTAGTGCCGCAAAGCTACTACAGTGTTTACTTTGGAGCTACATTTGAGAACTCTTTTACTGGAACAAATCTTGCCGCAGGAACGGAATATTTTTACGTTCCTACCTCAGTTCCGGGAACGCATACTGTAACTGTCGTTCCGGCTGGATCGACTATTCCGGTGGAATCTGCAGGATTTGAAGTGACTGCTAACCCAGATCTCACCCTTGTCACAGACAGCAACTTTGCATTCCCAGGTCAGCTGGTCCAATTCACAGTATCAGGAATGGGAACGCCTTCGTTCCCTTCGGGTTTTACGGCGGGGTCGACTCCGACTTATTCGGTCACAGTAAATCTGAACGGAACCCCGTATGCATCGGTTCCTGCAATGCTACTCTCCACGGGCGAACTTGCTGGATCATTCCTAATGCCAAATTCTAATCCGGGGTCCTACTATCAACTGACATTATGGGCCAACGAGACTGCTTCTGGCAGCTATACTTTTGCAACGACACCCGGTACCCAAACAGGGTACGCAACGCTTACGGAACGATTCCCAAATTCTCAGAGTGATTATCTTGGACTCGTCTCGGGGAATGGTGCTTTGGTGCTTGGCATATCGCAATCTCAGATTGCCACTCTGGAGACTGATATCAACGCCACTCTTTCGGTACCAGTTTCTCAACTTGATGCATCAGTTACAAGCATCCAGAACAGTGTGGCACAGATAACGACAGCCTTCGGAACCATGCAGGCATCCCTTAATACTATAGACGCGACTGTAACATCTATCAACTCAGGAGTCGTAACCCTTCAGACTACTCTAGGACAGGTCTCGACGTCACTAAGCTCCCTGAATTCGACTGTAGTTGCTCTAAACGGCGATACTGCAAAGATCTCAACTGCAGTTGGAGTATTCAGTACGACAATCAACAATATCAACGCAACGGTGACGATCAGCAATGGCAATCTTGCAACAATCAAGACCGATCTGGGAACGTTCACGGGAAACGTTACTAGCGTCTCTAACGGTATCGCAACTATACAGACCAGTCTTGGAACAATAAAGGCAAACACCCAGGCAACGAGCACGACCGGAATGGTTTTCATACTAGAGATAGTGATTCTTGTGCTAGCAGTAATAGCAGTTGCATTCTCAGCAATGGCAATGGCTAATACAAGGAAGAAGTTCTGAAGATTTGACTAAATATATTCCTCTTTATTTTTCTTATTGACTTTTTATGCAAGCTGTCTGCACCCTCTCGATTGAATTTAATCATCTCTTTACCCTAAAGTAATACTACAGTATCCTGATTGACTTGTGTTTTACCGAGTCTGGTAATAGAAACATGTTGTTGCCTTGTAGTATTAAGAACATTACATTGACATTCTGCAGGAGGATCGAGAAGGGGGAACAATATCACGGCTAAGATTTGATGTCATACTGGACAGGGAAACGGGGAAGGTAAGGAACTATTGAATCTAGGGGAACTCAACTAAAGTCCAGGCAAAGAACATTAAATATGGTCATTGCGATAATTTGTGTTTGCTATCATCTTCATGTGCAAAGTGTTTCCTCATAGAAAATCCGCCATTCAGCAAGGGTTATTCCAAATATTCTCTAGTTCAGCATAAATATATAATCATGCAATAAATACAGTTTTGGACAATGTCAATAGCACAGGCAGACGTCGTAAGGATAGCTGACAAGTTCTCGTTCAGGGAAGATTACAAAGCGGAATACGACCCTGTGGTCATAGGTAAATCTGGTATTGAAAGGAAATTTGATCTGATCTTGACTTCTAACAGGAGCGAAGCTAAAAGAATTGCTGTTTTCAACGGAATTCCTGAGAATCTGGTGGAGGACCTTGCCGTGTTCAATGAAATTGCTGAAGATTGCGGAATAAACCTGAAGGTGCTGTTAGCCGATAGGCGCCTTGATGATGCGGAATTGAGTCTGGTACAGAAGTACAGTATCGTTACAATTGGAAGTTCGTCAATTCTCCAGGAAGTCAAAGCGGAATTACAACATCTTTCCAACCTCAAATTCTCTGCGAGCACCATTTCGGCCGGATATGTTTTCGGCGCATTTCTTTCTGGTGTTTTCTTGATTTCTAGGCTGCCATCACAGGCATTCGGGGGTCTTCAGTTAAACTATTACTTTTCCACACTGTTGCCAATAATATTCGGCATTCTGGAATTGGTTGTCTTGTCTGTAGGTTACCTTTCAATGTCCATGGCCTTCTCTCATCTCTCCACTTCATTCCCTAAGCACCGCGAATTATATAATTCCACCAAACGCTGGACGATCATTCTCGTGATAGTTGCTTCCGTTTCTACCGTTGTGACTGGAATTATATACCTTGAAGGGTGGACAACATACTGGGAACTTCCCATTCTTTCGTTGGGGGAAATGATCGTTCTGGCGGGCTTGGTACCGGCAATGTTTGCGATCTCATACGGAATTCTTTCGTTGCAGAGTTGGAAACTCTTTGTCTCAATGGCTTATCTTACCGAGGACACTCCAGATGTCACCCAACTTTCAACATGGCATAACATAGGAACTGGTCTTTTTTCTTCATTTCTATGGATACCTTTCCTTTACGCGTCAAGGATCATACACCCCGGTCTTGCCAGCATAAGTGCAATTTCCAATATCGTCCAGGAGATCTGGCATTACTTCCCGCTCTTAGTAGCCACATCTATGGGTGGGTATGTAATGAGCGTATGGGCATTCCGAGGGATATCCGCGAAAATAAATCTCTCAGACGAGGCGGATGAGGGTAGCGCTGGCACACTAACGGAAAAAAAAATGCAGGACAGCTAGTTTATTACTCTTTGGAAATTATGCTTGATTATAAAATTAAATCTGTCATAAAATTTAGAGAATGTCAATTATTTTATGAAAAAAATGTTCTAAGTTGAATCTGTAATGTTCAATCGGTTTTGAACACTACTATTATTGGTATGAGAAAGCATGAAATATACCCGGATGTTAATGTACCGTGAAGATTCACAGATATACATTCATCAAGAAGAGAATAATCACAACCAACCTGGACGATTTCACTGGTAAGAGTCCATCCACTCCGAAGGACGTGAACATTCCTGATGTTTCAATACCCCCTAAAGAGGAAATGGACCTTCTTTTTTACAAAGACCCTCTCTGTCGTGTGTGCCTCTCCTCCAACGTATCAAAGAACGGAGCCTTTGTCAGAACGCTTGAGACAGGGCAGCCAATTATAGTGCAAAAGTACATGTGCAACGACTGTGGCCAATCATTTTAAGCAAGACCCTCCTACTTCGGGTACGGCAACTACTTCTCCAATGAAACTAGGGAGAAAACAGTAAAGGGAAAGGTGAGGACTTCCCTCAGGAATGTGAAGTCTTTCTTCCTCGACTTTCTCAACATGAGGATATTCCAAGAGACAGTCCGTAACAACCTACCATCTATACCTCACGAAAAGTACGAGAGTTCTGGGTATTTTGTCTATGACGAGCAGTATTCCTATATTCAGGGAGTGGAACACTACAGGGTGTTACTCAAGGACTCCAAGACTGGAAAATCGCTGAAGAGATCATTCATGACCTGTCGGAAGAGAAGATAGGGCAAATCATTCTCCCTAAGGGAGGGAATAGAGGGGGAACCTGAGGGTGAGACTGTCCAGCACATTACCGAATCTTGAACAGATATCACTGCGACAACACAATCATTTCAAAATTCCTTTGATCCTTAGAGGAGAACAGGAGAGAGGTGTTCCTCTACTTGAAGGACAGTGAAGTTGAAAAGACAACTAGAATTGCAGAGAGGCACTTCTCCGTGATATCCTAACTTCTAAAACACAGATTCAAGACGAAGGAAGGTCTACTGAGGATGTCATACTGGCATCATTGCTGTCATCCTCTATCAAGAGAGTCTTGACATTCTCAAAATTTATTTATTAATATTTAAATAGACCAAAGCACTTCCAAAATTGGACTTTCCATGAAGAACATTAAGAAAGATTATGCAAAAACCGGGGTTAGTATAGTACTCAAAAAAGCAAAGTGGTTGTTCTTTTTGGCTATACTAGTTCCTACCCTTGTTTCAGGTACAGTTGCCGTGGTCTACAACTATAGCACAAGCAGCACAGCTGCTGCACCAAATATATATTTGACATATGGCCCCGAATATACTGTAGCCAACGACATGGGCCTCTTCCACGCAAAAGAATCCACTTCCCCCTCCGACATAGCAAGCGGAGCCACTATCTACATCAATGGTACTCAGGATTCCGGGAGCACTTACCTTCTAGACGTACTGGAAATCTATAACTCCAGCGTGCCTACTGGTACAACAGTCACCGTCACTATTACAGCCCCCAGTGCATCCCAGATTACTATGTACTACGATACATCGGGAACTGCAACTTACTCTTCCCCCGGAACAGTCATATCGTCCTCTGGAACGACCATAACTTTGAATTTACCGACTGGCGTTGGAACCACTGCCGGACCTGTGCTGTACCTTAGCTTCGAGGTAGCCTCAGCTACTGTATCCAGCAGTTTCACCGTATTGTACAATTTCACCTAGAGGATGATCTGAAGTTGAGCCTGTATGAACGGGCTCACCCGATCATCGGGTGCTGGTATGAGTCTCAATAATTCAGAGAATCGGGTACCGTCCAGTACTGGGGTCGCAACATTTATTTTCATTACATTATCAAGAGATGTCTATGTTCCTGACCAGTATTCTATATGTAGTGCCGCTGACAGGCAGTCTGCATTATTAGACAATAACACCCAGACATTCATTGATAGATTGTTGAAAGGAAACCTTACTGTAAATGTGGCCTATATCTCATTCGCAGTAACTTTTAGAGCATGGTCAGTTGTAAATGTCACGGTAATGCGACATTCACTTGACAGGTATTACTCTTGTAAGTACACTAACTATGGTACTTTTTCCAGCTCTCTTGATAGCACAACGTTCAAGCTAGATAAGGCCTCCATTTTCTCTGGAATAATGTCTCCTTCATACTTTGTTAACCCCATAACCAGCTACTCAGACTATACGATAGCTGTTTATGCCCAAACTAACCGCACAAGCAACTACTGCTTTCCTTCTGATGCTGCATGGCCTGGTTTCAACTGGACGCAGTATAAGGGCAAGTTAAACTTTTATGCACTCACTGTCTCTAAGGTCCAGAGTAGCTTCAGCATTTCTGTTTGTTGTGCAGCTTCAAAGATGGCAATACCCGTCCAATCAATAACTTATGTCTCGAACAGATCGGCAAGTTATGGGGGACAGCTTACCACGTGGAGCTTAGGTGGTGTGGTATGTCCTTAGAAGTTAGCCCGATAGGGATAATAATCAAGACATTCTTTCACAGATATCTCTTTGGTTTGAATTTGCTCAGACGACGTCACCTTGCTCTGTTGGCAATCCTTTCGTTATTCCTTACGTTTCTACTCGTCACCGGAGGTGCATCTTCAGGCATTGTCTACTCTTTTAACACTTATACCACCGGAGTTTCCCCTCCAGCCTTCTTCAATTCATCCAAAGTTAGTTTCCAGAACGGTACGCTCAGCGGAAGTACGACCGTTTCCGGATCAAGAGATTCCGTCCCGGTAACATTTTCCCCTTCAGCTCCTCTGTCATCTCTTTCTGGCCTTCCACCCATCCCTTTGTCTACCTATTCTAAAACTCCTGTGACCACAATCAAGCTGTGGGCAACAAATAATACAACTGCGAATCCTACTAATATCCCTGCTACCGCGTTTAAAGAATACATGCCTAATGGTAAATATTTTGAACGAGCCACAGCGGTGATCGCTATAAACAATCTTTATTCATTCAACGGCACAATTGACCTTAGAATAAATGGAGAACTTCAATTTCAGAATGGGAGATACGGTTCTGGGGCTCACTCAGATTTTACTCTGGGGACAGTATATGCAAACATTACAACGGCAAGTACTGGATCATATTCGTGGAAGCATTTCTTTAACGTAACCGCACATGGTTCAAGTTATCAATTCACACAGTTTGCCCCCGAATGGAATGTCAGCGAAGCGTGCGTCGTAACGTCTCTCAACGTGACACTGACTCCAAATGGGGCGGCCTACTTCCAGGGGGGCACGCAGGCACCGACTGCCCTACAGACAATTGATAATAGTAGCATAGGGGTGAACCAGATGTCTGCCAATAATTACCCCCAATCTCCCGCCAAGGATTTTTTGTTTGGATGGTTGTACGACTACAAATCCATTTCCTCGTCCTTTACACTTCCTCTTAACACGATAAGCTTCTATCTTAACTGGTCCTCCAAGCTGATATCTAACGCCACATACAATTCAGTGACGGAGAGTGCATTAACGTCTGGCTCCTTTACTGGTTCTTTGAGTGTGTTAACCGTAATTTTCAATTCAGATTTTCTTAATACAAACGTCATAAATTATTCGATATCCTATTACCTCAATGTGGTTATCGCGTACCTGATCACATTCGCACAATCTGGTCTTTATGCCAAGAGTTACTGGTATGTCAACTCTTCGACTTTCCAGTCATCCGGGGCCATGACAGGTACCCAGTCTTCTTATTCATTATATTTGCAGAATGGCTCATACTCTTTCACCATCCAATACGGGATTGGGACTTCAGTGGCAACCTCATATATCGAGTCGTCATATTCTTCCCCCATAACCATCAACGGTGCAGTAGCCAGAGTTTCGGTCACGTTCACGCCTGAATACTCCGCAACATTCTCGGAAAGCGGCATCTACCTTTCATACGATTCATGGTTCGTCAATTCCTCATCATTTGCCTCGGGTAAGATAACCACTTCCTCTTTCTCGGCAGCTTTCCCTAACGGAACTTACGATATTGCCTACGGCCTCGGTTCCGGGACGCCAGTGGTGGCCTATGAGATATCCCTGCCTTCCTATATTCTAAGCGGGCCTCAGTCCACTATCGACGTAACTTTCACTCCAGAATACTCTGTAACGGTGTCTGAAACCGGCCTTTACATAGGCAAAGGAACGACCTGGTCAGTATCATCTACGTCATTCAATTCTGGGCAGATTGGCATGCCGTCGAAGGTATTCTACCTGATCAACGGGTCGTACACGATAGGATACGCAAAATCAAGCCCAGACCCTACCGCTGTCTACGCTATTTCGCCTGCTACTATATTGGTAAGCTCGTTCACTACATCATTCTCCGTAACATTCGCTCCCGAATACGGGATAGCGGTGACTGAATCTGGGCTTTACTTGAAATACACATCTTGGAGTATTTCCAGTTCGCCTTATACCTCCGGGGTGATAGATACATCTACATTCACTGCGGACCTGATAAATGGAACGTATTCTTACGTTTACAGCCTAGACGGAATTTCATCCGGAGACCCCTCGTCCATGTACCTCATTTCTCCTCCATATTTCAGTGTGAGCGGAGGAACACTGTCTCCAACCGTCACATTCGTCCCAGAATACTCGGTCTCCTTTACAGAAAGTGGGCTTTCGTCAGGAACAACTTGGAGTGTCACCCTGAACTTTATCCAGGAGTTTTCCGACACAACGTCAATTTCTTTTAATGAAGATAACGGTACTTACCCCTATTCTGTTGGAACAGTTACTGGTTATACTGCTTCAGCTCCTGGTGCTTTTACTGCGTATATTACTGTCACTAACGACTCTACGAATACCAACTTCACTGCGTCTCTATCCTCTGGATATCAGACAAACATCTTCGTGACCGTAAGATTCAACGATTCCTCCCCTGTTCAGCTTTACGCTATCCTGCAAAATGGTAGCTTTCCGTCCTCATCTTGGTCTAATCTGAATAATTTATACTTGAACGCTACCTCTGGAGGTACTTCATACCCTCAAGTTTCAATGAATTCCGTTCATCCTACGTCGTATCTGACCTCAACTCCCGTCCCATTCGCTTCGGGGGAAGGAAACGGTATCACATTCTCTCTTTCCGTCAACCTAAAAAATTCGCCTTCCTTCCTAGACTACCTGTTACTAGTCTCATCATCTCCATCCCTTGAAGGCGTAATTGTGCCCTTCGCCCTACAACTGTACCTAACCTGATTTTCCCAAAAAGAGCTTGTAGCCTTTTTCCTTTATTTTGAAAGCGGCCATTCCAAAAGAATCTTTAAATACCCTCCTATAAGGTATTAGTGAAGGATGCATATGAGTTGTAAAGGCGGTACGGTTGTTGGAAATGATCATCCTTCAGTCCCTGACTACGTCACCCTTGACGGAAGAACTGGTTTCTATGGAACCGAGGGACACTTCTATTCTGTACTAAAAACGGATTTCCATGATGCCATTGATGATGTTTTCACTGAAAAGAATATAGGACTGGATCATAAATAGAAATTAAGCTCTTATCAGGAGAGGCTTGTTGATCTGTGGTCTTCCTGTTCCTTTCGGGAAGTTGTCATTACTCCCGCCCCAGCGGGAAAGATTCACATAGGGATGGAATGTAAAAGCCACTTGAAAATTGAACAATGTTGGGAAAATAAAATTTTCCAGTTGTCTTTATAACTTTACCATCCTTCCTCAATTCTCTGAGTGTCTGCAATGCTATCTTCTTCCTGTCCTTGAGCCTATAGGAATCTCCCCTTATGGTCACTGTTGTGCAGTGGTGGAGAATTCGATTCAATGCTTCAGACGCCATCACCCGGTCTCCAAGCACCTCTCTCCATTCAGAAAAGGAATTGTTGATTTGAATATAGTAGACCTCATCTCATATCTCGACGAAATGAACTTAAAGAATAGATTGCCCTCATCCTTCGTTAGTGGCAGATAACTAATCTCATCCACTATCATGAGATAGAACTTCGAGTATGTCGATAGTCGGCAATCTAGCATGTTCAGATAGTAGTCCTTCTTGAGCGCTAAACGAACTTTATTGCTGGGACGTAATATACAGTGAAAGACTATATAGCCTTCATTGCTATTGCAACCGACGGATAAGTCTTCCCTACTCAAGGTGGTCTAAGGAAAACCACGCTTCCCTTGTTGCGTATGAATCTCAGCGTTAGGAGATATTATATTGTTTTCCAGCGTATTCCAAGCTGCTTTGATATTTCTGTATGATTCTGAACACAAGTAAGACGCCTTATTGCCTATAAGCTCAATCCTGCGAGACATTCCTGTTGGAGAATATTTCCCTGGCCTCCTCATAATCCTTCGGATTGTCAATGGGTTTCCAAAATCCATTGAACCTGTAGGCTGTCAACTCTCCCTTCGGTGCTAGAGACTTCAGGACAGATACTTCGAAATTCTTAGAATTGAAATTCCTCTTCATTACATGTCCAAGTTCCTTCCTCAGAAAGTACGTCCCTGCATTGACATAGTGATTGAGCAGAGGCTTTTCAACAAATTTTGAAACTCTGCTTCCACTCATGTATACTAATCCATACGGACTCCGCATTTTCGTCACTACGATACTTGCAAGAGTATCCTTGTTTTTTGAGAATCTGATAAATTCCCTTAGGTCGACATCGCACAATGTGTCACCGTTTCTTAGAATAATGTCTGAATTTACGTTTGTATAGAGGTTCTTTACGGACCAGAGAGTTCCCTTGGGTTGCTCTTCTCTGAGGTATTTGATAGCGATTCCCTTCCATTCCTCACCATATCGTTTCTCTATCATGTCCCCTCTATACCCAGTAAGAAGGTAGACCTCGTCCACCTCTGCCTTCTTGAAGTCTGAAAGCTGCCTGTCCAAGATCAAATAATCTCCCTTCAAAGGAAGCAAGACTTTTGGAACATCCGCAGCAACGGACTGAAGCCTTTTGCCATATCCCCCAGCAAGTAACGCCCCTATCATCACTCTGAAACAGATTCATTAGGATAAGGATTTCCAAATCATTCAAGGATGATATGACCTGTTCACCAGGTTCAGACAACTTCTGTCATACCTATACCGGGATCTACATCCAGGTAACATGCACGAGCGGAGTGGTTTTCACACCTAAGATAGTGATTCTAGTACTTGCAGTGACTGCTGTTGCACCCCCTGCAGTGGCAATAATGAATACGGGGAAGAAATTCTGAGGAATTAAATTACATTCTTCTTTATTTTCGTCACATTTTACAGACACACATTTGGTATTCAACTGAGAAGCAACCTCCAATGGTCTATCTTGGTTATTCTCTCGCTATTATTCAGAAACTATAAAAATAAAATGAGGAAGAAGTATCTACTTCTTCCTTCTAATCGTTACAAATACAAGTCCAACTACTACCAGAACCACCACGACTATACAGATGATTAGAATCCAGTTGGTATTCTGCTGTGCCTGAACGGACAGTTTGGACAAAGAGCCGGAGACAGTTGCACTGCCTGTCAGTTGGGAACTGGATTTAGCGCTATATCCTGATGGAAGGTGGATGCTGTAGGAATAAGTGCCGTTTGGTACCTCAAATCTCACCCCACTGGTCGTAGAGTTGAGTGTTATGTTGATGTTCTGGCCGTTGAATGCAGTCCCTGTAAGTGTCACGGACCATTTCGTTCCGTTAGGTATTCCACTTTGCTCGACTGCGAGAGAATAGATGGCAACGCTCCAGTCAATTGAGTTACTCGCCGAACTGCCGCTGACTGTCACCACTCCTGAATTTGGTGAGGAGTTGTACCCGTTCACTGTCTGAACGTGGTATTCGTAGCTTCCATTCGGTTCTTTGATGGCAATCGTGCTATTTGTCGATGTGACTGCGCTTCCGTTGAACACGACACCCCATGTAGTTCCTGTCGGAAGTCCGGACTCCGAGAATGTCACTACATACTCCACTTCAGTGAAAGTCACAGCCTGATAAACTGGGGAGCCGCTTACGGAGAAAGAACCTCCTGAGGCTTTGTAGATTTTATCATTAGTTGCTATGTAATATGAATAGGAACCGTTTGACAGGTTTGCAATGAACGATGGCGAAGTGATAGGCCCGAAAGAATCCCCGTTGGTCATATTGACGTACCATGACTGACCGCTTGGTAACCCCTGCTCTATGAACGTCACCTGATATGTCTTTTCTAGAAAGTGGACGGTCTCAGTAATCGCTATTCCCGCTATCGTCAGGCTCCCGGTGTAGTATGTAAGATAGAAGTTTTTGTTCGTAGTTGATACAGAATAACTGTAGGATCCGTTAGCCAGGGCAATGAAGTAGGTACTTCCGCTAATTGGTCCCGAGGAGGATTGGCCAGTCACGTTAACGTACCAAATTGATCCTAGAGGCAATCCTACTTCCTGGAATTCAACTTCATATACGGATGCGGCGAGGGAATATGCCGTTCCCGCGGCGAATGTATGGTTTCCAAGGCTCGTTGTCTGCCCAGTAGCATAGTTGTATATTTCTACTAAATAAGTGCCCGGATAGATAGTCAGATTTGCAAATCCATCGATAAAGTCTGTTGCGGAAGTTCCCCCGAGAATTATTGATCCATCTGCTACGTTGGAGAATATTCGCAGATCTGAGAGTTGCGAACTGAACCAAAGATAGCTGAGAGAGCCGCTCCCACTTGCCACATTTGCATACAGGCCTCCGCCGGCATTGAAATATCCCGCGCTGACTGCGTTGAAAACGCCTTCTGCGGTATCGCTCCCGAAGTTGAATGCATTCTGGACAGTTTGGAAGTTGTTCCCGTTCCAGTACTTCAGTTCCAGATTGACCTCCGAAGTCAGTAATTCAGTCTGACTGCCTCCCCCCGGGCCACCCATGATTAGCTCGGCATCGTAGAAAGAGTATCCGTTCGGTTCATAACTCTTCCCGTCAACGAGGAAATAAGGAGTGCTGTACGGATGCGGAGCAAAGATCAACCTGGCGTTATCATAGGTAATCCATCCATATCCATCGTTGTAAAGGAAGTCCACCTCAGGGAAACCCTGAGAATTTACGAAAGTGTCAGTCTCCATGTAGAAGGTAGTACCCTGACTTATGGACACGTTATCGCCCGGAAGGTTGGTATTTGCAAAATCGTAATAGAAGTATTGATTCCCAGAAAGACTGACAGTTCCGTTTCCTAGGACGGTGGAATTGTACATAGAAGCTCCGGAGGAAGAAACATTCCATATGTTGTCTATGAAGAGGATATTGCCGTTGGAAGTATTCAGGATAGCAACGTCCTGGATCCAGTAAACGTAATAGGTGTACTGATTCACGAAGAAGTACATGTTTACGTTCAACTGAAAGGTCATTTCAGTACTGTGTGTTGTAGAGGTAACTGACTGTAGAGAGTTTACGGTAACTGCACCCTGGAATGCAGAAGTGACGTATGAATATGGCAGACCGTTCTGTCCAATCCCATAGTCGGCTATTCCCATCGGTGCAGGCTCGTTCTGGTAGGCAGAAAGCACATTTACCTGTTGACCCGAGGGAAGAGGTGACTGGCCTACATTAGGAATAAGATTCGGTTGGGCAGAGGTATTGTTTATCGAATGACCTGCTGTTGTATCAGCGCCGAAAGCAAAGGAGAAACTTAGCAGCAAAGTGATTATCACTGCAGTAAAAACCAACGCCTTTGAAGGCGGTTCTTTTTGAGCCGTCATATTTATTCTGTCGAAATTATACTATGGTAGTTAAAAAGTTTTTTCACTAAATACAGCGATTAAAATCTTAATCATGAATGTACCCAAACACCTGATGAAACCAGGTTCAAGAGAGATTGTTGGCCTAGGTTGCTCCTATTGTGAAGTGTATAGTGTCTGGGGACTCGCTAAAGCGGCATCCAAAACATTGGTCAATGGGAAAATTTCTTGATATTCCTCTTGGAAATATCTCACAAAAACATAAATAAGGTACCGACATCTGCAACTCGAAGCGGGGTAGGGCAGCCAGGTACCCCGACGGGCTCATAACCCGTAGATCGATGGTTCAAATCCATCCCCCGCTATTT
>DAHWMK010000032.1:0-4313 GCA_027343225.1 Thermoplasmatales archaeon | reverse complement strand
GCTTTCAGAAAGTTGTTTCTTCTCCGGATGTGATTCTGTCCACTTCCTTTCCTTGTCTGAATACCACTTCTCGTAGTCCTTGATAGTATCAGGTGGTTCTGGTATTCCTTCTATTCCCGATCTTACCACTATGTTTCGATTCAGCATTTCGTAAGAGAGGTAATCATCTCTCCCATGTCTCTTATTCCTGGTAGCTCTAGCTATTCTCTTTTGTGTCCTTACGAATTGCAGGCCTGCGAATTCCCTGTTCTTGCAGATACTATCGGGTTCGTTTTCCTCAGGGCACCACCGCATTTCTTTCACTCTTGGGTCCAGAGGGCACAAGCTAGCAGAGCAGCTATCAAAGAACTTGCAGCTCTCAGGTCCTTCTGTCTTGTCTATTCTATTTTCACTCATGTTTATCAGTCTCCAGAAAACTCACCTCAGGGTAGAAGGCAAAACCTCCAAGCTGTGTGAGTGGAATATTCCTCTTTTTGCCCTTGATATCCTCGGAGTAGTGAAAATCGAAATCCAGATAATTCCTGGGTTCCAAAACTGTGATCCCTGACTCGTCGTAGCCTAGAAGGAATCCCTTGATAGATCCCCTTTGCGTATAGACCTTGATTCTCGAACCTTTCAAGACTGTGACGGTGCCATCCTTGTATGGCAGAGTAATCAGCAAACTACCTTTCATGCTCTGCCACCTCCAACCCTATGGGCCTTTCGTAAAGAACACCCTCTTTTGACTGATTGACAAATTTAAAACCAAATTCTTTCATTTTGTCATCAGGCCTGAATGGCACCAATACATAGACTAGAAACCGATTATTTTCACCATCTATCTTAGATGCTTCTTCATTGACCGTTATCTCTCCTGACTTCAGTTTCTCAATCATCTCATTAAAGTGATTAACTTTCGTCTCTCGACTTAACTCGATTAGTTTAATTAACTCGTTTAACTTTTTAAGTGATTCCTCTGCCTCTATCCTTATTCTTGAAAAATCCTTGTTTTTGAGGAAATCAATTAACCTCCGATTAACTCGATTAACCTGTTCTTCCCCAAATCCCTCATTTTTTGTGTTAATTGAGTTAAACGAACTAATTGAGTTAATCAGACTAATCAAGTTAATTAAAGTCTCATTCTTGTCATCTTCACTCGCATTTTTCAGGTTAAATCTACTTCGTGCAAGGTTTATGAGTTCTTGATTGGATTCAAAGACGGTGAGGTTATGAGGTCCGATCCGGAAATTTCTCCCTATGTCCAGGTAAATGAGCTTCTTCTTGATCCTGGAGCTGTATGTTCGGATGTTGAATTTCTTGGTCTGATTAACGGTCTCCTTGTCAGCTATTAGCTCTGCAATCTCCTTTAGGCCAATCTCCCCAATCGAATCTAAACTTTCCATCTTCCTTATTATGAGCTGCTCCAAGCTATCTATCACTACCTGATCGAAGGAATCAAGAGAAACTTCGATGGTCTTGTTTCTCTGGTCCAGTAGAAATTCCCACACTTTCTTAGTGATATTATTGTTGCCGTTCTTTTTGTCAAAGAACCTTGCCAGGACCAGTATTGGGTATGCCTTCTCCCACTCACGGCCCCTGAGTTCGAAATCTTCACCGTTTACATTGGCTTTATTGGAAATGCCCTCTGATATTATAGTTCTGATCTCCTTCCAGTACGTCAACGTAAAGACCATGAGGTCGTCTCTCAGCTTTTGCCATTCAGGATTGAACGCTGAGACGTTCTTATTTGCCTTCTCGCTGTCTGTGGTCCTGATCATGATAAAGACGTATGACCGATCCCTTATCGTTTCCGTCACACTATTGATCGAGCAAAGGATCTTAGGAGAATAGGTAGGATATAGGACCCTTTTGTTCCTGTGCCCTACAAGCTCAAGCCTCTGGACCTTTCCACTTGCTTGGTATCCTGAATTTATGATGGCTTCTATGTCCACTTGACTCTCTGATTTTTCCTTGATATTCATTCTCTCATTTTCGTCTTGTATCACAACTCCCTGAGTGTCCTTGATTGTCCGGTATAGGTTCGGCCCAGTCACGGCAACAGTCTTGAACGCATTGAAATCCAACTGTTCATGAATGTCTCCTACCTTGCTCTTTGCAGACCCCATTTCTCCCTGCATGAGCAGATAAGGAACTGCCGTAAACAGTCTATAACAGTAGGTCAGGACAGTGTATAGCGAATGAATCGTACTTGCATTGACGTTTCTTGCAAAGTCTATGTATTCTTCATATTTGCCTACGAGCGAATTAAACAAAGAGACCGGATCTACTTTCTCTTCATTTTTGAGGAATCTACGGATTGAATCGATGGACCATCTATCCTCAGGCACGTCATCAGGTTCTTCAAGGATATAATTCTCCTTCAGCAGATCATGTGGATTGAGCAAATGGATCTCTCTTTCGGAGGTCACCAGAAATAAGCCGAGTGTCGTGGTCTCCCCTATTTTCTTTCCTTCCTTGTTGAATAAGGGCTTGAGATAGGGCAGTTTGGTTAGGAAGTATGCCTTGTCATCAAAATACTGTGACGGATTAAACTTCTTCATTTTTCTGAATATGATTTTTGAACCGTCATTGGCATTGAAAAGCTCGCCAATGTTATCGTATTCTTTTGTTGCTTTAAGGTCTGCTAGCGTATCTTCCCTGAAAGCTGCTATCCGCTGTTCTTCTTTTTCTATGCTCTCAATCGTTATCCTGTCCGTCTTTCCTCTCAAGTCCTTAGGCAATTGTTTTCTATACTTGGTGCATATTTTTAAAGCTCTCTTGACCTGTTTATCATTCCAAGGCTCAGTTTGCTTTGCCAAGTTGTGTGCGTCTTCGCTATCAAACTTGCTTGGTCCAACTTCATTTTTTTCTTTAGCATTGTCAGAATCTAGACTTACCAGATACTCTATTCCTTTCCTAAGGTCGTCAATTTGCGTCATGCTTCAATTCTCCTTTCAGCATTTTAGCGGCTGTCTCACTTTTTAGGCCATACTTTCTATGGGCAATTTCTAATACTTCCCAGAATTTCTCTCCTCGTAGAGTGCCAGGCACAGCATCAGCGCAGTCAATTATCCCCTCTTGGACTGCAATCCATTCTAAGACAGATCCGCCGGAATCGTGGCGAAAACAATGCCAAATATTTCGGTCCAAGTCCACAGAGAGGTTTACTCCTGTTTCGCTGCCATGTATTGGATGAGGGCCCTGATACTGATTGCCGAAGTGTCTGAAGCTGCTGAGGTCGATAAGGTCGGCTAAGGATAGCCAGGCTATACTTTCTCTCTTAACCTTCGGTTTTTCCTTGCTCTGTGTAGTCCTTATGGTGAACGGTTTTAGGACTTCGAGCAGATCTCCCTTAGTGACTGTCCTGATCGGGTATTTCGATTTACTAAGACCGTAAATTGTGCCGTTGGGATGGATAGACCCAGGGCCTACAGCATACCCATTCTGACCCTTAACATACGCACCGTCTCTAAGTGGTATGTTCTTGATCGGAGGGTCATTTATGCCATAAACGTACTGCCTGTGACCTTCTCTCCCAGTGGAGTACCAATAGGTAGATAACGAACTATCGAGAGTTGCTTGGATTTCCTTAGTATCTGCATCAACGAAACAACAATCGCCATTAGGACAAAAGATTCCATAATTCCCTCCATTCTGCATCCATTCTTTAATCTCTGGACTGGTGAGTGGATAGTTTTTGGCAGTGGTCCAACCTTTCTCCAGTGGGTTTTTTTGACGTGGCAGAAGCTTCAAGCATCGAAATCTAGGACTCCGAAAGTCTAAACTAGTAGGATTGTATATAGAATTGCGTGAAAGCAAGGCCCCCTTTAAGGGGCTCTTTTCTTCAATGCTCATTACCGATTAACCTCCTTATCTCGCTGTTTTTTGCGGCTAGCTCGTCGAATCACAAGACCAAAAACGATTGGAATAAATAGAACGGAAGTTAAGATAGTCGGAGTTATTTTGAAACTATGGAATGTGCCAATCAGAGGAGTGGCACTTGTATTATTCTTGGGCAGAATCGTACTTTGAATGGGCAGAATTGTTGAATTGTTTGCTTGAGTTATGATTGTATTATTCTGCTGTGGTATTCCGGTAGTAGCATTTGTAACATTTGACGTTGAATTGTACAACATTGAACTTGTTGTTGTCGTATTTGAGTTAGACGGCGGGTCTCCCGTGTGTGTGAACGTAATGTGTATTATCATGCTACCGTTGTTTGCACTGCTAGGCATTGTTATCGTACCGGAGGAAATGTTCGCTATCCAAGGACCTGAAATGAACCCTGAAGCATTGGATTCAAAATTGTGTGTCGTATTGTTAAATACGTCTGA
>DAHWMK010000018.1:0-95844 GCA_027343225.1 Thermoplasmatales archaeon | reverse complement strand
GAGTTGGTTCTGGATGAGGGAACATTTCTTGATGTTTTCGAATCCAAGATTGATGAGGAGGGCTAAGTCATAACAAGGTATCCGTAGGGGAACCTGCGGATGGATCACCTCCTAAGCTTGGAAGGATTCTCTTCCCATCGTAATTCTTTTTTTTAAGACAAGTAATTCACCGGTTTTAGGTATCCATAATTCTGAAAATCTGCTTCTGTTCGGAAGAAGAAAACTGTTATTTTAGTGTTTCTCTCACATATAGAAACACCTATGTCCTTGAGATAGGATGGTCTAGAAAGGTAAGCTGAGAGCGCCTTTTCGAACTAAATTATTCATCTTACAGTTCGTCCAGAAAGAACAAGAACATTTGCCATTCGAGTATGTACCAGAATATACCTGCGTGGGTCAAGGTTGAGATAGTCTTTTCGCTACCAAGGTAGTCCACTTATATCTTCGTAAGGAAGATCAATCACGGACACAATTCTTTTTATTTTCTTTTCTCATCTGTAAATCACGTTAGATGATGGAATTCCTCTATCAAAGGGACGACTGCGTTATTCTAAGCGCAGACGCATAGCAGTTGTAGTAGTCAGTGTAGTGATTTTGTTGTCGGTAGTTGGAGTATTTTTCTTCATTCCTGTAGAGAGATTCTCCCCTGTAGACAGTAATAGCGGCATCGCTGCCGTAGTCAGCGGAGCTCTGCCTAATCCTCCGGTCTATGCATATTTTCCTTCGGGATACATCACTCCTAGTATGTGGGGGCTTAGGACCGCAGATGGAACGAGCACGATGACACTTTACCAGAGTGGCATGGTAGAATTTACGTCGGACCTCAAGAACGTAGATATGGGTGGTTCTATTGCAGGTTACCCGCACGTTGGCTTTGACCCACAACAGTATTTTCCAATAAGGGTATCGGAGTTGAATTCATTAACTGCTTATGCTTCTTTTGACATTTACCAAATATCTCCATTCCTACTTTCCACAGATTTTTCCTATGATTTTAATATTCAAAGCAGCTCCACTCAACACCAGGGCATATTGTACGAAGTCATGATATGGGAATTCTGGAATGCTGCTTACCCCATAGCCAAGATTGTTGGTCTAGTAAACATTCCAGCTTCAATCAACGGAATTGAAAAGGAGGTATCTTGGCTGGTCTTCGAAGCCAATTACAACGGTCAATCTTACCCAACGGTGATTTTTGCGCCGTTGAATTTCAATTCAAGAGCAATGAGCTGGGAAATTAGTATCCCGGATTTTGTGAACAGTCTTCAGAAAGTGCTAAAGCAAAATCTATCAAATGATTACATTCCCGAATTAGATTTAGGCAGCGAATTCGGAACAGCCTTATTTCCAAACGAGGTTTGCGACTGGACGCTGAGTTACTGGTATGACATAGGCAATTCTAGGTTCACCATTCTTGGTCCAGTAGGTACATGAACCAGTTTTGAGATCAATTACTAGAATTCTTGTGCCCTTCATCTTTCCACCAATGATTGAGTGGAAATAGACAGAGGATGGAAAGTGCAACCTGAATGGGAGGCTGTTGAGGTCAAACCCCCGCAAGAACTTTTATCCACTTTCGCTATACAAAAATTACGATAAACCTTCAGAACATTCCGCCAAACAAGCCACCAAATTATCGCAAGAGCAAAAGGGCAATCTACATAGTCATCCTTCTTATCGTGCTTTTGGTTATTGCTGGATTAGTCATAGTCTATCACTATTAATCAAATCCTCAGAAGGAATCAAAGATAATCTGGCCCGCGGGGATTTTCCAGACGGAGACGGGTGTCGCTTCTTGTCCTCCATATGCAATATGGGCCAAAATGAGCACAAGAGGCATTTTCATCATTTATAGTAATGTGACAGATATTCACGTCATCAGCTCTTCCACCTCAAATAAGTGCATATCCATTGTAATGGGATGTCTAGGTCATAGCTAAAACTAAAGGCCTTCGAGCGATCGAGAGTGCCGAATCCTCAATTGGTAATTCTGCCAGCAAGAGCTTTTCTATCAGGAGTCAAGTCGTATTCTGTGGTCGAAGAGTGGACTGACAATATGAACCAAGACTTATGCAAGTAGTTATGGGCGCGACTACGTGCCATCCAAAACACGAATGTTTTCTTCCCATTTTGAAGTAGTCTACCAATTATTCCTAACAGTTTTAGAAGATATGTAAGAAAAGCATTTTAACGAAAGGACGATTAACAAAATGGTGCACTATGCTAAAGGTTGGAATTAACGCCTATGGAACTATTGGAAAGCGAGTCGCAGACGCAATAACCAAGCAGGATGACATCCAGGTCGCTGGAGTTATCAAGGCACACCCGAACTACATGTCCTATGTGGCAAGCAAGAGATTCAAACTCTTTGTTCCTGACAACAGTGCATTGAAGGCTTTTGAAAATTCAGGAATCAAGGTTGAGGGGACCTTGGATAATCTAATGGACGATTCTGAGCTAATAGTTGATTCAACTCCAGAGGGGCTGGGGGAAGAGTACAAGAAGATATACGAGAAGAGGAAGAAGAAAGCTATCTTCCAGGGAGGGGAAGAACACGAACTGACAAATCTCTCCTTCAATGCGTACGCTAACTACGATGAAGCATGGGGTAAGGACTACGTCAGGGTGGTATCTTGCAACACGACTGGACTTATCAGGACACTTAACCCGCTTACAGAACTCGGAAAGATCAAAGTCAGGGCAAATCTCGTCAGGAGAGCTACTGATCCGGACGACTACAGTAAGGGGCCCATAAACTCAATCGTTCCAGAACTGAAGATTCCTTCGCATCACGGTCCAGATGTTGCGTCGGTCATCAAGGGGCTGGACATACAGACTATGGCAGTGAAGGTGCCTACCACGCTAATGCACCTACATTTTGTCAACGTCACCTTCCCAAAAGAAGTGCAGGCAGAGAACATAATCTCCAAGTGGAAAGGATTCAGGAGGATAGCGTTCGTATCGGGCAAGGACGGAGTGAAGAGCACGTCTCAGCTCATGGACATTGCAAGAGAGACTGGAAGGGAAAGATCCGATCTCTTTGAAATAATGCTTTGGAAGGATTCAGTCAGTGTGAAGGGGAACGAGTTATTCTACTATCAGGCGGTTCATCAGGAGAGTGACGTTGTTCCCGAGAACATTGATGCAATGAGATCGATGTTCCAGCTAAAGGAAAAGAAAGATTCGATAGACAAAACTGATAAGACATTAAGGATTGGGGAGCTAATATATGGCAGATAAAGCAAAGAAAGTTAAGGAAATCGAAGATCTGACTGGAGTGGGTGAATCTATCGCGGAGAAGCTTAGGGAATCCGGGTACAATGACATAATGAGTCTTGCTGTCGCCTCCCCTAGAGATGTTGCAGACGCAACAGACATCGGCGAGAACATCGCAGCAAAAATCATCATGTCGGCAAGGAAAGCAGCAGATATAGGAAACTTTGAATCAGGTGACGTTCTTCTGGAAAAAAGAAAGGAAATCAAGAAACTCACTACTGGCTCAAAATCACTGGACGATCTTCTAGGCGGTGGACTTGAAACTGCTGCTATAACCGAATTCTTTGGAGAATATGCGTCTGGAAAAACACAAATAATGCACCAGCTCGCCGTTAATGCAACTCTCCCCGTTGATAAGAATGGGCTAGCAGGAGAGGTTTTATTCATAGACACGGAAAACACTTTCAGGCCGGAAAGAATAGTGCAGATGGCCAAACACATTGAATTGGACCCAGTGGAAGTCCTCAAGAAGATTCACGTGGCGAGAGCGTATAATTCCAGCCACCAAATACTGCTAGTGGAGAAAGCGTACGAACTCACTGGAAAATACCCAGTGAGATTACTAATCGTGGACTCCCTTACCGCTCACTTTAGGGCTGAATATACAGGAAGGGGGACTCTTGCTGAGAGGCAGCAACTTCTGAACAAGCATCTCCACGATCTTCTGAGATTTGGCGACATTTACAATTCTGCAGTAGCTGTTACGAATCAGGTTGCAGCAAGACCCGATGTTTTCTTCGGCGACCCCACGCAGTCGATAGGAGGAAACATAGTTGGCCATGCAAGTACTTACAGAGTCTACCTGAGAAAATCCAAGGGAGGGAAGAGAATCGCAAGACTGATAGATTCACCCCACCTTCCGGAAGGAGAGGCAGTCATAATGGTTTCAGAGAACGGAATCTCCGACAGCACCTAATCAGCAATATTCACAAATGCCACTGAGCCCAGCTCCTTTCTCTTACCATTTTTAAATCCAACGAGTCTCTGCGGCGGGAGTGATCCGACAGGAAATATGATCCTCCCTCCAGGTTTGATAAATTTGCTCAAAAAATCTGGCTCATTTCTGAAACTTGCAGTAGATATTATGATATCGAACTTCTCCCTCAAGCAGATCCTGTTAATGTTCCCAACAAGCAAATCAAGGTTCTCTCTTCTATACTTGGAAATGTTGCCAGCAGCCCACTGCGATAGTCCTGGTAAGTACTCAATCGACACTACCCTCCTTACCAGAAAGGACAGAATCGTGGAAAAATATCCGCTTCCAGTCCCAATCTCAAGTGCCATTTCGTCATCCTTAGGTTCCACGTAATTTATGAAGATTGCATCCATATGAGGTGCGGACTGCGTTTGTTCAAAAGGTATTGGAACAGGCTCGTCATTATCAGAGTGTTTCCTAAATCTCTCGGGGACAAAATCCGATCTGTTAACTAAATTGAATACGTCGATATATTCCTGTTTTATTAGAAAACCTTCGTTCCTGAGTGCATCCCCCCACTTCTTCAAAATTTCACCGAGAACGATGATAGGTCGTATGTATTAACCACGGTTCCTATTCCTGGCTTTGGATCAAAATTCATCATCCTCTGGTAGTTCGTCTGTTCTTGGAATGTAGATGCATTGATTGCAAGGATCCCCTTGTGGGTTGTAGTTGAGTAGCTGTGAACGTGCCCGGTGATAAGCACATCTGGTACAGGGTCAATCAGGTAGTAGTCATATTTTAGAGGTATAAAGGAGAGGTTCTTTCCGTACTCTGGGGCGAGATGTCCTCTCCTGAGCATCTCGATCATGATCTTGCTCGTATCGTTCATGGTGGTTCCAGGAATCGCTTCCAAGAAGTCGAATATTGATGTTCCGTGATAGAGGAGGAATATTCTCCCCCCAATCTCTACCCACACAGGATTGGAAAGGGACATCACGTTCGGAGGAAACATCGCATTTATTTCCTTCGGTAGAGGATTTTGTGGTTCGGTCGGATAGACTATGTCGTGGTTTCCGGGGATGATTATAATTCTGACATTGCTGTTAAATCTGGATGTAAGGTCAGCCAGTTTCTTGTATTGCATGTTGATATCGTTTATCGCTAGATCGCTCTCTTGGTCTGGGTATACCCCAATTCCATCCACGAGATCTCCGTTCATTAACACAAAAGATATCCCCTGCGTATTGACATAATCGATCATTTCCAAGAAACTGTCCTCTATAAAGTTCTTAGATCCGACGTGGATATCTGAAATAACCATAACCTTAACACTACTTCCGCTCAGACTAGGTTCCCTTGAAACCTCAGGATGGTAAACATTCTCCGCGAAAATGGCAGTTCCATCCTTACTGAGCTGACCTGCCACTCCTATGACTTCATCCTTGATTATGACGTCCTTGTAAGTTTTTGGAAGTATGACTTTTATGGAATTTGTTTCGTCTTCCATCTCCAATATCCCATATCCTTTTTTGGATTCGCTGTAATCAGAAACTATTCCAGAGGCAAAGACCTGTCCGCCGTCTCTCTTCAGTTTGGAAACTGGAGTGAAGAAATGGTTCTTGCTTCTCTCATTTAACTTAGAGTGCAGGAAATTGTATCTGCTCTTGAACAAATCTACGAAACTCTCGCTGATTCCGGGATAACCATCAAGATGGAACTCTTTGATTATAGAGAACTCATTTACGGCGGGTAAGTCTGAAACTGCGAATATAGGAGACGTGAAGTTGATCTTTTTTTCATTCTTTCGGATATAATCTAATCCGCCCCTCCTTTCGATTTCTTCAATCGCTTTCTCCTCTATAAGACATCCCTTTTCCAGAAAAAACTTTTCGATGTCTTCGTTCATTAAAGCGAAAACGGTTTGTCAGTAAAAACATTTTCTTAAACAGTAATTGAAGCTATCGACAAAACACTGAAGTCAAGCAAGCCTTGCAATTCGTCACATTTAAAAGAAAACCTATTATAAGAACATAACTTGATAAAAGGTGGATCAGAATGCACTCTTCAACAAAGACACCAGAATCATGGCGTTCGACGATTCTCCTTTCTCTAGGGATGATGAATTTACCAGTATAGTGGGAGTAATAATGAGAAAGGATCTGTACATAGAATCTCTGGTAAAGAAGAAAATCAGGGTCGATGGGCTCGACGCCACCGAAAGAGTATTTGAAGCCGTAAAGGAGAAGGGCTCTGGTGTGAAGGTCATAATGACACAGGGAATAACGCTGGGCGGGTTCAATATCCTAAACGTCGAGAAACTTTATCAGGAGACTGGAATTCCAATTATAAATGTGGTTGACCACGAACCTGATATGAAGGCCATAAAGGAGGCACTTAGAAAATATTTCAAGAACTGGAGGAAGCGATATTCCGCACTCTCAGAAAATTTCCACAAGTCTGGATCACTGTACATCCAGTCAACGGGGATCGAAATGAAGATTGCTGAAAAATTCATAAATCAACTGACAGTGAACGGTAAAATCCCTGAACCACTGCGAATAGCTGATCTGATAGCAAGTATAATATAGGTCAGACCGAGTCCAACTTTGCCAGTCGTATGTCTTTTCTCCTTCTTTCTAGATATTTGTAGACCGTGCTGTGCTGGTTTCCTCTCAATATCATGAGGACGCTTTCTCTTGAGATCTGGTTCTGCACGTAGTCCCCGATAAGAGATGCCGTGTTGCCATAAATAGAGACATATGATTCCGACAGTTCCTCAATAAGACGCCTAGTCTTGCCACCTGTACCAATCAGTCTTGCTCTCACTGTCTTTGCACGTTTCGAGTTCTTCCCCGTAAAGTCCTTCAGATCAATAACTTCCAGATAGGTTCCCGGATCGAACAATCTGAATGCTCTCTGAGGAGAAAAACCACGCCCAATGGCCCTTATTACGTCTCTAGTCCTGAGCGCCATTTCGGGATCAGTCGATTTGCTATCATCTATGGTGACGTCGCCCGTGGATGAGTCTATCGTGAGAGACAGGAGAGACCTCTTTTCAATTTCAGCTCTTGTCTCTCCGTTTTTGCCCACCAAAACTCCAATTCTTTCCTGCGGAATTCTAACGGAATACGTTTGTCTCACCCCTTATATAATTCAGGACCTTATCCTTGTCTAGTTTATATTCAAATTTGTTAAAAAATCTTATCATTATGCTGACATCCCTCTCTATGAGCACTCTTGCCATGGTGTCATCCGTTTGAATGGCCTGAGCGATGTCTATCATATATGGCTTCTTCCTGTATATGAGGAAGTTGTACTCGCTCAAATCACCGTGTACCAACCCAGCCTTTGTATAAAGCATCCTTATAGATTTTAGAGTCTGTTTGACTATTTCTCCTGATATTTCACAATCTTTCATTAGAGGGGCAGGAATTCTCTTGGTTCCAATGTACTGCATCACAAGAACGTTACCTACCACTTTCACAGGTCTCGGCGCTATGACTCCAGCATCTGCTGCTTCACTCAGGTTCCTGAATTCCCTGTGGGCCCATTGGATGATGAACTTTCTTTTGTTCTTGGTGTTGTCAATTCCCCAGCGCTGACCCGCGTATCTTTCAATGTTTTTGAATGTCGAAGCGACCGTTTTATATATCTTGACTGCGAAGAATTTGTTGTTCTTCGATGCTGCAAATACCAGGCTTTCCTTCCCAGACGCAATTGGAAACTCAAACCTTCCAATGGTATTGTCCGTAAAAAGCTTGTAGATATTGAGAATAGTGAATCTATCGAAGACGTATCCGAAGACCTTCTGTGTTTCTTTCAGACGCTCTTCTATCTTCTCTTTTCCTTCTGAATCACTTGAAAACATCCAAGATCTCCGGTAGAATCTGGTTCCTAGAAAGGTATGTTGCCTGCGTTTTCGTATACCTGAAATTCACGTCAGCTCGCTCATCCTGAAAGCTCCATGGTTTTACTATGACTAGGTCCCCTTCCCTCATCCACATTCTCTTTCTGATCTTTCCCGGTATTCTTCCAGTCCTCGTTTTACCGTCCGCACACATCACAGTGAGTCTCGAGCTTCCAAGGAGTTTCTCGACTATCCCAAACATCTCCCCCTTGTTAGGGTTGGGGAGTATAACTCTCGAGATTTCTTCTGTGTAGTCTTTATCTGTGTCGGCCACTTCTTACATAATCAGTCGAATTTATAAAAATCTTTTGAAATTATTATCTCTTGCCTATGTAGTATATTTTGGTATCTGAATAAATTGTTCTCTGAAAAGTAAAAGAAAGTAAAAAATAAGTATTTTATATGATCCGCATAGCGAATTCACCTTCTCAGTTTGGATTGACGGTAAAGCAATATTGCACTTGACACAGCAATCACAATCAGGGAAAGGGATAATATTCCGTACCAAGAATGGAAGAATGCCACAAGATCCGTTCCAAGAGAGTGACTCTTTATCATTTTGAAGGTTAGATTTACGGAGACATTTCCACCAATCACTACAACGTATCCGAAATTCGGAGAAACGGTGTACTCTGACGTGTTAGATGTCTGAAAGGAGTAGGAACCATTTCCAACAGGAAACGTCAAGTTGTTTGAAACGGACGAATAAAAAGAACCATTAAAGTATATGGTCCATGTTGAGTTTTTTATTAACCCAGACTCATAGAATATAATATTGTAAAAAGGGAAATAGAGAGTTACGAACGTAGGCGCGCCATAGACTGTAAAGTTACGATCAATTATACCAGAGTAGTTCAGGTAAGCCTGACAATAATAAGTGCCATTCGGTGCATAAAGAGTAATTGTCGAGTTCTCAGAACTAACTAAGTATTCCAGATTTTGCCCACCGACGGTCAAGCTCCAGACGGTGTTAGGTGGGAGGATCGGAACCTTAAATTTTACTGGATAAAAAGGGAATTTTAGAGTAATGACTTCATTGTTTCCGTTGACAGTGAATCTGGTAGGAGAGGCGTTATAAATCATCTCAAATTTTTCGTGGACTTGGTAAGTTCCATTAGGGAGAGACGCATTAATAAAATTTGTTGAGGAAATATTGGAATAAAAAACACTGAAGTTATAAGATTCAATCGTGTAATTGGAGGTTGCAGACAATGTCCAATTCTGTGGAGTCTTTTGACCAACATTGTTCGATTGCACGTAGAATTCCTGGATACCCAAGTTTGATGTCCAAAATGTTACTGTGTAGAGCTTTAAAGCAGGAAGATGTACTGATACCGTTTGTTGGCTCGCCGCAATAGTCAGGTCAATCTTACTGGCCTGTACTGAGATTTGAGTTCCATTCTTTTCATAATATCCCGAAAGCAGATACTGATAGGTACCGTTAGGGAGTGGAATAGTCATCTCTGTACCCGAGGTACTGTTGGAGGCACTTACCTGAACAGTCAAGTTTGAGTATGTCACTACGGAATTCCAGCTGTTAGAAACATATACGCTCCAGTCAATTCCGGGAAGCGAACCTGTGAGTACGAAATTCACCGGGTAAAGTTTTGGGAAGTTTATTGTCACAATTGAGTTAGTTCCGCTAATATTGAAATGGTAATCGATACTCACGGAGTCATTCGTTGCAGAGTAGTAGCATGTACCATTGGGTAGGTAAACATTGACCGTCGAGTTGTTTGAATATCCGAAATAATAAACATAGTAGTATGGGGCGGTTGAGCTAGAACAGAAAAGGTATAAATTCCAACTCTGCTCGGGTTCGAGATTTGTTTCTATGAATGTGGTTTTGTACAATGGTGGGAATACCAAGGAATAATTCTCTGTGTGTCCTAACACACTGAGATTGTAGAATCCGAAGTTTGCAGAAATGTTGTCATTGCCTAGGTTCGTTCTGACTTGGATTCCATAAGTCCCGTTTGGGACCGATCTTACAAATGTGGTTTCATTTGTGGAAAATGTACCGCTTACGCTACCATTCGCATTTTTAAAGTCAAGATACCAGTACGAACCGATAGGCAAGCCACTTTCAATAAAAGTTACGTTGAAGAATGGGTGAGGAAAGGTAACATTCAACATTAAGGGAGTGTCTGTAACAGTAAAATTGCTTCCGCTCAGATCAAGGTTAACTCCCAAAACTGTGGCTGAAGCCGCATACGTATATTTCCCATCCGGTAAAGAGACATTAAGAAAATCCCCATGAACCGTATAAGAATGAAGAAGCGTGAAGTTATCATTAGAGATTCCCAGCTGCCAGCTGGCATTCCCTGGCAATCCGTATTCAACAAACTCGATCAAATTCAGTGAACTATCGGAAGCCTTTGAGAAGTCATAAGCTGAGGCAAAATATGACGTATGACCTTCTCTTGTATAAAATCCCGACTGGTTGGAAGCCTGTTCAATCATTATAGGGTTAGATAGTTCGGTCAGACCTGAAGGGAAATGAGGTGGTGAAAAGGAGGAAGCCCTGGGGATGCTGGAGTAAAATGATAATGTAATTATAATGACTAATGAAATGGCAATGAAGGTTTGTCGCATAATACGATCGAGTGGTGACGATTTTGACCGTAGTGTATCGGGCCTAAGTCGTCCACGATACAGAGATTCCATGACCACTCTAATAGAGTTAGATTTAAATAAATTTCATTCCTGTAATACTGCCTTGATTTAAATTAAAGTAAAGAGTTGCTTCTGATTATGGAGGGGGATCATGAAAGAATTTAAAATCTGAGTAAGAGTAACTGCTTAAGGAAAAACGGAAAAGGGACCTCATATATATGGAAATTAAAGACGGTTACAAACTTGGAGACCTGGACAAAAATACGTGGCCAGCATTTGAAGAACTGTTCAACAAGTACAACGGAGTTCAGAACTCTTGCTGGTGTGTTTACTATCACAAACGGATAACTAATTTCCGTCCAAGAATCAAGGGGAACGTCGAAAATAATCATGACCTGAAGAAGAGGTTAGTGGAAGAAGGAAAGTCCAGATCGGTCCTTGTGTTCAAGGGGGAGCTAGTGGTAGCATCCTGTCAGTACGGAACATTTGATGAACTTCCAAGAATAGAAAATGCAGAGAGATACTTGAACGTGAGACAGAAGCATGGAAATGGCAAGAAGTGGAGAATAACCTGCTTCTTTGTTGATACGCCCGAAAGGCACAAGGGACTAGCTAAGCTTGCCTTGGATGGAGCCCTAGATAGAATAGCAAGGAATGGAGGAGGATTAGTAGAAGCATACCCAGTAACCAGGAAGAACACAGTAGAGGTGTGGTTCGGCTCAGCCGGCATGTTCCTTGAAAGGGGCTTTCAAGTGGTATCGAAATTTGGAAGCAATAACTTGCTTGTTCAAAGGATCGTAGAACCATATGCCCGTCGAGGTGAAAATGACCGCTCAAGAGAATGAAAGAAAGGGAGGGAAATGAGAGACTATTTAATGGCCATTGAATGGCTGCTAAGATCAAATGACCCTTCAGTAAGATATCTAACGCTTAGAGACGTCGTCGAAAAACCAAAATTGTCTGAAGATCTAAGAAAGGCAAGGAACAGTATATCAAGGGGGGAAAAGGTTAGGAAATTACTTTCCGGTCTAGAAGTCGAAGGTGGATTTTCCGTTCATCCTTATAGGAAGTGGACAGGTTCTCACTGGAGACTGGTTTCTCTTGTAAATCTTGCAGTTAGTCAGGACAATGCAGTGGCTTTGAAGGCTGCATATAGTAATCTGGAATGGCTACACCAGTCTGGGACAAAATGGTGGGTATACGGAGGTACAGGAAGTTTAAATCTGGAATCCCAGAATGTAATCCATTCAGCAGGACGGAAAGCCTATGAACCGATCAAGGGCAGGATTAGAATCCATGCTTCCGTATACGGTAATGCAGTTGGATACTGGAGCTATTTTGGCCTTGCCAGGGACCAGCGAGTCAGGGATATAGTGAAACTCCTCTTGAAAGCTCAGTGGAACGATGGCGGTTGGAATTGTGACACTAACCCTGATGCAAACCACTCCTCATTTCATGAGTCTTTGTCTACACTAAATGGCCTCATTTCATTCCGGGAAGCAACGTTGGAAACGGCTGTAGACGAGTCGATTGATAAGGCAATCGAACTATTTCTTTCTCATCGGATATTCCGATCACATCGTACTCAAGAGATTATCGATGGAGAATGGTTAAAACTTAGATATCCTGTCTACTGGCACTACAACTTTTTGGAATCTATGCTTGTACTCTGTCGTACTCACAGGGGAAGAGACAAGAGAATGGAGGATGCTCTCGACCTGCTGGAATCCAAGTGCAATCAAAAAGGTCAATGGGAGGTGGAAGGACATTACTGGATTCCCATTGATGGGAATTACCTTACTTCAAGGAGAAGTCTGCCAAGTAGGGAGCTGGTGGACTGGGGATGGAGTGGTCCAAATGAGTGGATTACGCTAAATGCTCTAAGGGTGTTGAAGGCTGCAGGGAGGCTCAATTAGAGTAAATTAAGGGAGCTGCGACGTCTCATTAAAATATGAAATAACGTTACTCTGAGATGAATGTCTACATCCCTTGAGGAATACGTCCGGAGATCAATGGAAACGATCAGCACAAGAGAAGAGCTTGAAAAGATGAGACTTACGGTTTCAAAGAAATTCAAGCTCTCAAGGGTAGTGAGCAATACGGATATTCTTTTAATGCTGAGAAAGGATGAGAGGCAGAGATATTCTGAACTCCTGACGAGGAAGCCGACGAGGACGCTCTCTGGGGTATCTGTCATAGCTGTCATGACTTCCCCTTTTTCCTGTCCTCATGGGAGATGCACATACTGTCCTGGTGGAGTTGATTTTTCTTCACCACAATCTTACACCGGGTTTGAACCCGCAGCCATGAGAGGGAGGCAAAACAATTACGACTCGTATCTACAGACCAAGAACCGGCTTGAACAGCTCAGACGCATAGGTCATCCCACGGACAAAATCGATTTGATTGTGATGGGAGGAACATTTACTGCCAGAAGTGAGGAATATCAAAGGGAGTTTGTCAAAGGCAGCCTCGATGCGATGAATGGTTTTGTCTCCAATGATCTTCATACTTCGATATTGGAAAATGAACTGGCGAATAATAGATGTATAGGCCTGACAGTAGAGACGAGACCAGATTGGTTCTTTGAGAGAGAAATGGACCTTGCTCTAGATTATGGAGCCACGAAGGTTGAGCTAGGGGTACAGACAGTATTCAACGATATACATCGCGAAACCAAACGGGCTCACAGGATATCGGATGTTGTAAGGTCAACCAGATATGCAAGAGATTCAGCTTTTAAGGTACTTTATCACCTGATGCCTGGGATCGGGGGGGTAGATGCTGCGGCCGATGTGAGATCATTAACTAGATTGTTCGAAGATGAACGTCTAAGACCAGACATGCTGAAGATATACCCCTCTCTAGTGGTTGAGGGAACACAGTATTACGAAGCTTTCAAGAGGGGAGAATACAGGTCCTACGAAAGCGAGGAAGCTGTTGAGGTAGTATCCGAGTACTTCAGACACATACCAAATTACGTCCGAATTCACAGGATCCAGAGGGACATTCCAGTCTACAAGATAGTTCAGGGTGTCAAGCGGAGTGATCTTCACGACCTTGCCCTGAGAAGGGCACTGGAAAAAGGTTACGACATCCAGGAGATAAGATACAGGGAGATCGGTCACGCACACCAAGTGACTGGAAGAGTAGAAATGAAGGTAACAAACTACTTTGCCTCTGGAGGGTTGGAAAAGTTTCTAGAATTTGTCGACGAGGAAAACAGGATAATCGCGTTCCTGAGGCTTCGGATTCCGGGAGCAGACTGTGAAAGACACGAACTGCTTGGAAAGGCCCTAATCAGGGAGATTAAAACGTTCGGCAAAGAAGCAAGAATAGATGAGGAAGGAGAATACCAGCACAAGGGATATGGCAGGAGGCTATTGCAAGAAGCAGAGGAGATGACTAGAGAATTGGGGTTACCGGGGATAGCAGTTATCTCTGGAATTGGAGTCAGGGAGTACTTCCGAAAGAATGGTTATGAGAGACTAGGTCCCTATATGTCGAAGAATACGTAACTAATTTTAACGACTTCATCTTGTACACACATGTCTACCTTGATATTGCTCGCAGTTATCGTGTTGCTACTGTCGCTGCTGTTTCTAAGTCTCTCAATAGCAATGATATTCAGAAAATACACTCTGCGAGGCACAATCACTTCTATTTTCTTCTTGATTCTGTCTGTGAAGTACCTGATCTTCATCTATTACGAATTCATCGGAGCTCAGGTCAACCTTGTGCTGTTCATCGGTTCTGACTTCATCATGATATTCTCGCTGCTTGCGCTAATGATATCCAGGTGAAGTCTTGACCGCGCTGTCCCGGAAGGATCAAATCCTGGACTTTGTAAAGAAAAATCCAGGACATCACTTTAGGGGTATACAGAGAGCCCTCCATGTTTCTACGGGGGTATTGCAATATCATCTCAGCACCCTGCTCAAGGACAAAGACATAATCGTCAGGGATATCAACGGCACGAGTTGTTACTTCCCCAGCAAGGGTTTTAGTGAGGACCAATTCAAGGTGTTCAGCCATCTGAGGAACAGGGTCAGAAACAAGATATTGCGAATGTTGCTCGACGGTAATCCTAGGCCCCCTGCCGAGTTAAAAAAGGAATTATCCATAAGCTCTCCGACTCTGAGTTACCACCTTGGTCTGATGACCGAGGATGGTGTCCTTGAAAAAGTGCTCAGTGAAAAGGGAACCGCATATAGACTAAAGGATCTTAACCTGTTCAAAGGGTTAATCGTAGAATACAAGGAATCGTTTGCGGATAAACTCATCCAGGATTTCGTCGATATCTGGTCCAGGTGACTATTTTTTCCTGTAATAAACAAAAAGGCCGACCACTACGACAAGAAATATGGCAGCTCCAATTCCAACAGAAACAGAATTCGACGTAAGGTGTTGCACTAAAGGACTAGAGAACCCTGAAATTTGAAAGTAGCTCATCACGTCGTTGGCAATTGGTTGACCCGACGAGAGCACCTGGTTAAAGACAAAGGAAAAACTGCCATCCTTGATAGGGAAGGAAAATGAAAGATATGAACTACCTCCTTTCACTGCACTATTGATTGAGAGCGAAACCTGAGACAGAACTCCACCGACATTGAGAAGACCAGGAGAATGAAGGACAAAGGATGAGTTACCGTACAAGAGCGTCAAATTATAAATATCATTATTCTGGACAAGTTGCGTTGAACTCGCCTGGAGCCCGTTTAGAAATATTTCCTGTGTTGGAATGTCCTCTTCGATTGTAAGGTAAGCGTAGGAAGTATTTCCCTGGATGGAGATCGAATTAAGATAAGCCCGTTGTGAAGGTATGGACAGTCTATAGGTCCCATTATGTACTGGGTAGTCCACCGTCAAAGAGTTGGTTGTCAGATGTATCGAATCGTTAAAGATAAGAGAATCATTAATCGGAGAAACGATTTTACCAGAAAAAGAAAGGTTCAAAACGTGACTTGTCCTCTGAACTGTAGGGGTACCCGGGTGTATATGGAATGATTCAGTCGAACTGAACGCACTGTTTCCTAGTTCTACTGACATAACCCCAATTATCGGTACCTTTTCTGCGGCCTGCCCTGTTGTCACAGCATTAGCTGGTGCAATCACGACAACTGCTGCAACCGCAACCATCAACACCGTGAGGGCTACCAGATGTTTCAATGTTTGTAAATTGAAAGGTTATTATAAAGACATCTGGTACAAAATTCAAACAGTCATAAGATAGAGTACCGTATCTTCTGACCTTGAGAAATAGCTTTTCTGAGGGCTCTACCCTGCACCGATTTGGCTTTTACCTGTATGATTCCGTTCTTTGATACCTTGGCTATGAATAGGGGAGAGTCTTCGACCAAAACTTCCACTTCTTTTTCCTTAAATTCACTTCCGACGTGAAGATTGATCTTGTTGGCCGTGACTTCAGCCCCCAGGGTCTCCGATGCCTTGAAGTTCGTTTCCTCTATGTCGATTGGCATCCCTATGTCTTGTTCCAGTCCCCTTACCCTTGCTCCCCCTTTTCCAATCACTTCTCCCATGTATTGCTCGGGAACGTAAAGCTTGAGCCTTCCGGAATCCTCGATATCTATCTTGTGTGGTATGTTGTACAGTTCATTTTCTATGTGGCTCACAACTGCTTTCATATCCCTTTTCTGCCTCTTCCGCACAGGAACGACAACTACCTGCTCACCGAAGGTGTATATTTCATAGAGAACGGTACTGGTGAAGAAATCCTTGATCTCTATTACCGGTCTAGCAAGATCTTCCTCGCTCATTCCCGACGGGATCTTTACCGAATAGGATAGATCCAGCACCTCTTTTATGCCGCCATTCTCGATGTATATAATAGTATCAATTATCTGAGGGATCAGTCCGAGCTCAATTTTCCCAACGAACCTCTGCATTGCATCTATTGCTCTCGATGCGTGTATCACGCCGAGCATCCCTACGCCTGCCAACCTCAGGTCTGAGTAAGTGGAAAAGTCTCCTGCTACCCTGATCTCATCAAAGACAGTATAATCTGGCCTTTCCAGTAGGAGTATGTCACCTGTTTTTTCAATTGAACCTTCAAGTGGAGTGAGTTGAGTTATCTCCTGAGAGACCTGCAGGTCCCTCGGTTTTTCAATAGTTTTTACAACCTTACCGAGAGAGTTGTAATACTCGGCAAGTGCCTGAACAAAGGTGCTTTTCCCAGCCCCGGGTTTTCCAGAGACGAGTATGCCCTCAGCCCTGTCTCTGAATCTCTTCATAAGAGATTCTCCGATCTTATAATCTTCAAGTGTGAGCTTCGTTATCGGTCTGACTGCGGTTATCTCAACTCCATCGCTGACTGGCGGCCTCGTAATTATTATTCTGATGTTCTTAAGCTGAACCACTGTCGCCCCCCTGACATCCAGATCTATGAGGCTCCTGCTGTCATTTCTTGCCCTCTCGATGATGTCGTTTGCGATAGAATTAAGCTCGTTTCTGTCGAGAACCGAGGTTCCATACTCAAGATTCCATGTTCCGGGTCTTCCGACCTTCATTCTCGGCTTCGTTCCTTCTTTGAGGTGAACAGACATAGTATCTTCAGTAAAGAACGTCTCGATCTGCCTCGAGAATATCTGGATCGGCTCAAGATAAAGCACCCTTATTCCCTTAATTTCAGCTATAGACTTCTGAATGAAGTCTCCAGTAACTAGAATCGATCTGGTCTCAAGTGCAGACTGGCGGATCATTTCATCTATCTCTCCACTCTTGGCCCTCTTTATTTGCCACTCTGTCGGTCTTTTTCCAATGAAGGAGAGAGATATCTTTCCATCGTCACTCATTTTCCTCAGTCTTTTGAGTTCCTCTAGTCCTGTGAATCCTACGCTTCTTCCTTCGTTAGCTTGGTGCTCAATTTCCGATATCAGTGATTCAGGAACTACGACATCAGCAGGCGTTTTTTCCTTTAGAAACTGACAGAATCTTCCGTCAACTATTACCGAGGTGTCAGGAATGTAAGTTTCTTGTGTTTCCTTTTCCATACCTATACGCTACTCCCACTCTATGGTCCCAGGAGGCTTATCTGTAATGTCATATACCACCCTGCTAATCTCCGGTATACTGTTTGTAATGTCCCTTGAAATCTTTGCAAGGAGGTCCTGGGGTATTGGACTAAAATTTGCTGTCATCCCATCAGTAGAGTCAACGCACCTTATCGCGATCGTTGAGCCGTACACTCTCCTGTCGCCATGCACTCCAGTCGACCTGTCTGCCAATAGCACAGCAAAGTATTGCCAAGGCACCTCTTTCATTTTTGACACGTTAGTCTCTAAGATGGATGTTGCTCTCCTAAGGAGGTCGACTCTTTCCTTTGTGACCTCACCTATGATCCTGACGGCTAGACCCGGTCCTGGGAACGGTTGTCTCATCCTCGGGATCCCATAATATTCTGCTATCTGTCTAACCTCGTCTTTGTACAGGTCTCTCAATGGTTCTATGATCTTCAGGTTGACGACATTAGGAAGCCCTCCAACATTGTGATGGCTCTTGATTGTATCCCTTAGCCCGCCCCCTGATTCTATCCAGTCAGGAGCAATAGTTCCCTGAACCAGGTATTTTGCATCAAAAATACGCGCTTCCCTCTCAAATACATCTATGAAGGTCTTGCCGATCCTCTTCCTCTTGGCCTCGGGATCAATTATCCCCTTTAGCCTTTCGAGGAACAAATCTTCTTCCTGTACTATCTTGTGATTTATTTCAAGTCTTGAAAGAGTGTCTCTGACATCCTTTTCTTCCCCGAGCCTCATCAGGCCCGTATCAACATAGATTGCCAAGACCTCCGAACCAAGAGCTTCGGATACAATTTTAGCCGCGACAGTGCTGTCAATTCCACCTGAGACGGCAATAACGGCCTTTCCACTCACTTCTTTCCTGATCTTTTGAATGGCTGCCGAAATAAACGCTTCAGGTGAGAACAATTCAGATCCGTTTAGGTCTTTAACAGTACGGCGAGGAATATCAGGAGAGCGATGACAGCACCAACGATTGCCGATACGAGGTACAGCACCCCGTTATAAATGACGTAGGTGAGGCTGACATTCAACGCAGACCTTGCAAAAATGGTAATCAACCATATCACTATTCCTACTACTCCAAGCACAATTCCGAACGTTCTTACCTTTCCTGAGCCAAAATAAGCGGCGAAAATGCCAAGAACTAGCAATGAAAGCCCTAATATTAAGAGCAACATTGCAACAAAGATTTCAGCAAATGACGAAACCATATTATTACCTACATTTTTATTCCTGTAAGCGTCTTCGTATCCAAAATACCTTCGATCACTCTTATCTTTTCCATCACTATCTGACCCAACTCCGTGAAATCCTTCGTCTCCAGTTTTGCAATAAGGTCGTATTCTCCGAAGAGCGGATGCAGTTCCACGATCTCCTTTATCTTCAACAATTCATTGTACACTTGATGTTCCTTTCCTGGAACTGTGCTGATCAGAACAAAACCAACAGCCAGATTAACCACCGACGTTTAATTGACTGGTCTTATAAAAGGCTTTTCGAGATTTACGGTCCATTGGCCGTGATTCAATTTTCTTTAGGAGCCTGGAGAAGGGATAAAATGACAGAATGTTGGAGATTTCTGTAATAGCGTTCCCGATTTAGCTCACGCGTGCCAACAAAATATTTTAACTCAGAATTACTGACGAAGTCATGCCTTTAGTAGATATCGACCTAATCATTGGTGGACCTCAGGGAGGGGGAATAGATAGTGCAGCTCAAATTGTCATCCGAGCTTTCTCTATCGCGGGATATGAGGCATATGGGATTAGAGAGTATTACTCTAACATTAAGGGAAGACATAGCTACTTTCACGTTAGAGTAAAAGATTCTCCGGTCCGCAGCCTGAGATATCCGGTGGATCTTCTTGTTTGTCTGGATTATGAGAGCCCGTTTGTCCACATGGAGGATGTGTCTGAGAAGAGCAAGGTTCTCTATGATGAGGACCTTGTGAACACGAAAATCGAACAGGTCCTCACTATGGAGCCCGAGACCAAAAAACACATTATAGAAAAGCTGAAGGAAAACGGGTTCGAAACTACACTTGCGGGTGCAGTAAACTACATGAAAAAAAGGGGAGCTACCCCCTATCCAGTATCCTTCAGAAATCTCGTCGTGGCAGCTCTGGGTCCAAATAAACCTCCAGCAAGGTACGCAAACACGCTTGGTGCGTCTTTAGCCATGGCCCTTATGGGCCTTCCTCCCGAATTCACTTCGAGGGGGATTGAAAGTGTGTTCGGAAGGAAGAGGGAAGTGCTGGAGGATAACGAGAAAATAGTCAAGTCTGGTTACGACTTCGTTAAAACTCACAACTCTGTAAATGTCAAGGACCTTCCAGTGAAGGCTGCCAAAGACAAGTACATCCTGACTGGGAATGAGGCAATAGGCATAGGAAAGGTAATCGGCGGATTAAAACTTCAAACTTACTATCCGATAACTCCTGCGGCCGACGAGAGTTTCTTCCTCGAGGGACACGATTATTTTGAGCCAGTTATGGGGGAAGACATCGATGTAGAAAACGAAGTTCTCAAGAATACTGGTGTCGTCATCGTTCAAGCAGAGGACGAAATCGCTGCAATTGCTATGGCAATCTCAGGGGCTATGACTGGAACAAGAACTGCCACTGGTACATCAGGACCCGGGTTCTCCCTTATGGCAGAGGCCCTGGGCTATGCTGGAATAAACGAGGTTCCGGTCGTCGTGACCCTTTACCAGAGAGGTGGGCCAAGCACGGGACTTCCAACAAGGAATTCACAAGCGGATCTTCTGTTTGCGATAAACGCAGGTCATGGTGAATTTCCAAAGATAGTTTACTCGTCTGGTGATGTCCCGGAGGCAATCGAGGACGCTATAAGGGTATTCAACTACGCAGAGAAATTTCAGGTACCAATCATACACATCCTGGACAAGAATCTGGCTAACTCCTTCTTCCTCGTAGACGACCTGGATTACAGCAAAATAAATATAGAACGCTGGAAAATTGGGAAAAATATAGAGAATTTTGAGCGGTTCAAATTGACTGCAGATGGGGTCTCTCCTATGGGACTCTTCGGTAAGAACATAATTTGGCTAACCGGGGATGAACACAGTGAACTAGGTCACATAACCGAGGATCCGGAGACCAGAGATGCAATGATGGTCAAGAGGATGACAAAGCTGCAGACAATCCTGCGAGAAATACCGGATGAGGAGCAGGTTGAATTCATCGGTGATAAAGACGCAGACGTTACCCTTCTTTCCTGGGGAAGTAACAAAGGAGTCATTCTGAGCGTGTTTGAAAGACTCAGGGCAGAAGGAGTGAAAGCAAACCTGGTCTACGTGAAGTTGATGAACCCATTCCCTGCAGAACTGGTTAAGAAGTATCTCGCAAATGCTAAGACCATAATAGATCTTGAAAACAACTATACTGGACAACTAGCGACACTTGTGAGGCAGAATTGTCTAATAGAAATAGAAAACTTCATACTGAAATACAATGGAAGGCACACGACAGATGATGAGGTTTATGAGGGGATCAAGCGTATTCTTGAAAAGAAAGAAAATAGGGTGGTGATGATTCGTGGCGCATAATTTCAGGACGGATCTATGGGTAGATTGGTGCCCTGGATGCGGTGATTTCGGTATTCTTGCAGCACTTCAGCAGTCCATGACAGAACTCAACAAGAAACCTGAGGACTTCGCAATATTTTCAGGCATAGGCTGCTCTGCTAAAACTCCTCACTATATAAACGCTCCCGGGATGCACACACTTCATGGCAGGGTAATTCCGTTTGCAACCGGTGTTAAATTAGCAAATCCGAATCTTACTGTAATTGCGGACGGAGGGGACGGAGACTTACTCAGTATAGGAGCAGGTCACTTCGTTGCTGCTGGGAGAAGGAACGTCGACATGACTATAATCATTCACAATAACGGAGTGTATGGGTTGACAAAGGGTCAGGCATCTCCTACTCTCCCAAGGGGGGAGAAGACGAAGGGTCTTCAGAGACCTAACATATTCGACTCCTTGAATCCCGTTGCACTTGCCCTATCAGTCGGGTACACGTTCGTGGCGCGGGCTTTTTCGTTCGACGTAAAAAATACAAAAGATATAATTTTAAAGGCAGTGAAGCATAGAGGGACGTCTGTAATAGATTTACTTCAACCATGCCCGACATACAACGACATAAATACAAAAGAGTGGTACGAAGAGAGGGTCTACTACCTGGACAAGGACCCGACGTGGGATCCCGTCGTTAAAGTTGCAACATCAGAAGAGGCTGAGAAAAAATATCTGCAAGCAATCCAGAAATCGCTGGAGTGGGGAGAAAAAATACCTCTGGGAGTACTCTATCAGAACGACCTCGTTCCTTCGTTCGGCGACAGAATTTCGGATCACATTTCAAACTATTTTGAGGTTCCTCCGGCCCTGTCCCCGATCCTAAACTCTGAAGGACAACCAATAGCAAGAATGGAGAAGATATTCGCGGATAGGTTAATCCGAAGATGAATATTGGGGGTCACCTCTCTACAAAGGATGGGTTCTCAAGGCTGCCAGAGAACGCCCGTGCACTTGGGCTGAGAACCTATCAGTTTTTTTCAAAGAACCAGATGCAATGGAAGGCTCGTCCCCTTGACGGGAATGAGGCGTTGGCACACGTAACTGCAGCGAAAAAGGCAGGAATATCTGATGAAGCAATCCACGCGTCATACCTCTTGAACTTAGGAAGCCCGGAAGATGGAAAGTGGAAGATGTCATACGATGCATTTGTTGATGAAATCAAGAGGGCAGACCAACTAGGAGTGCCTCTACTCATATTTCACCCCGGTGCGCACATGGGTTCAGGAGAGGAAAATGCGCTTAAGAGGATCTCTAAAGCAATGAATTCTGCCATAGAAGACACGAAAGGGATGAGAGTAAAATTGACCGTCGAGAATACTGCCGGGCAAGGGTCGGTTGTTGGAAGTTCTATTGATCACCTTGCTTACTTAGCTAATAACACCAATAACCCGGAGAGAACTGGTTTCTGCATAGACACCTGTCACGCCTATCAAGCGGGATACGACATAAGCAACAATCTGGATTCTTTCCTTTCTGAGTTCGATGAAAAGGTAGGAATAGAAAAGATCAGTGCGTTTCACCTGAATGACTCCAAGTATGAATTCAACAGGCATCTTGATCGTCATGAAAATCTCGGAAAAGGGAAATTATCCAAAGAATTCTACATAAATCTCTTTAATGAAAGGAGGATTGCAAATGTCCCTGCTTTTCTTGAGACACCAGAAGGAGAGGAAGGGTACCCTAAGGATCTAAAATTTCTAAAATCACTAGGAATAAAGATTTGATAATTCCCCAATCTCCAATTCTGCGTTCTGATTTTATTAGATACTTTCTGTCTACTGAATCTTACTTCGAGTACCATAGTACTTTTGAAACCAGAGATCATTGTAGCCCTCCATCTCACATTTGCGCCTGCCAATTTCCCCACACAATTCGGGTTAGCTCCCGAACATTTTCGGAAGTGAGCCTGCAGGAAATGCGGATGCGCTGATCAGCCCATTGCCTATTACTGTATACCCTAAATCTCCGTTAAGTGAAAAACTCTGAAAATCCAGAAATATGAAAACTGTTTGCACGGAAGGTCAACGTTGGGGCACCTTTCCCTAAGTTCTTCAATGAGACCTCCTACCAAAGCTCTAATTCTGCATCAATTATAATTATCCTGCCCAGTGGTATGCTAGAATCATCTTGAAATCAAGAAAGATTGGTTAAACCCAAAGTCGTGCGAGTCAAGGGCACTGCTACGAAGATAATCACTACATTACAACCCGTGGGTGACTCCCTTTTCCACTAGTTTTTTGGCCTCCCTGATGATGCTATCAGAGATACGTTCTCCGAATCCCTGTATTCTCTCTAATTCCTTTGGAGTTGAATCGGCTATCCTTTCGAGGTTGAAACCATTCATCATCAGTCTCCTAGCCCTCACTCTTCCCACATTCGGTAGAAACACCAGTGGAATCAGGTCTTGTTGTATTCCGTTAGATATCCTGTAGTTGAGAGCTCTCAACTCTGTTCTTCCCACATTAAGTGCCCTGGAAATCTCATATAGAGAATGAGATAACCAGTCAGCTATCTCTACTCTGTTCCTCAGATCTGCAGGCCATATGTGATATTTTTCGACTATTGCGTCCTCAGGCAGCTCGTCTATCCAATCGCTCAGTATTAGAGATACCTTCATCTGCTCGGGTTCTGGATGAAATGGAAGATTGGATGGAGGTATGTAAGGGAAATTTTCACTCTCTGAAACGTAAAGCGATGGCATATCGGGTGTTGAACATATTCCAAGAAGTATATCATCTACTTCCTTTAGTGGGACGGTATCCCTGAGAATGACTCCTGTAAGGGGATCAATGTACAGTTCCGATACTTTTCTCCCGAATGGAGTCGGTCTATACGAGTCACTTCCCTTGATCATGTCATTGTCCTTCAGGAATTCAATGCTTCTCTTGATCCATTCTTCAAGTTGCATCCCCTCGTGAAAAGCAAGGGTCGTCGAAAAGAATTTGTTGAGAGACTGTAGGTCCTTGCTCATGCCAGAGGAAATCAGTCCGAGTACGTGCATCCTAATCTTGCTCTCATTTATCCTAGATGTGATACTCTCAAGTTCTCCGTTGATGTACGTTGAATATACCTCTTGAAGGCGAACCTTCGAAGAATAGATGTAACCATTCCCAATCCTATCATACTTTACTCTTCCGGCCCTTCCTAGCATCTGTTGAACTTCCAGGTTCGGGATCGGTACGGAAGAAAAGCCATCGTATCTATAGACGTCCTTTATAACCACAGATCTCGCCGGAAGATTAAGTCCTGCAGCCAGAGTGGTCGTCGCCACTATAACCTTTATTCTCCTTTCCTTGAACAACCGCTCCACCAATCTTCTCTGTTCTGACAGCATCCCCGCGTGATGGTACCCCACTCCTTTTCTGATTAAAGGAACTAGTTTTTCGTACCCGGGTGTGTCCGGGTCATAAGTCAAATTTGACAGCGTTTCTCTCTCCTCTGCACTCAAAGTTGACTCTACAAATCTACTGACTTTCTCGGCAGTACTTTCTGCGGATTTTCGGGACCGAACAAAGATCAATGTCTGACCGGAATCGCTCAGAGACTCGACCACAAATTCCTCAAAGGAATAAATATCAGAAACAAGCAAACCGTCCTCATCGACGATTGAGTCGGAAGTTAAGACATATCTCCTAAGAGGTACAGGTCTGAAATCACTTGTCACTTCAAGTGCATTTAACCAAAATGCTATATCACCCACATTTTTCACGGTCGCAGACATCGCGATAAACTGTGCCCCTTCTACCAGGTACCTTATTTTTGAAATGACGATTTCAAGGGTGCTCCCGCGTGTTTCATCCAAAATGTTGTGGATTTCATCAAACACCACAAACCCCAGGTTATCAAAGACTCCGGGGTTGTTCCTCAGGAGAGAGTCGACCTTTTCAGACGTGGAAATTATGACATCATACTTTTTCAGGTAGTTGGATGGCCTGTCGTAATCGCCCGTACTTATGCCTATATTCAATCCGAATTCTTCAAAAAATTTCAGATCTTCGTACTTCTCTTCAGCCAATGCTCTCAAAGGGACAACGTAAAGTGAACGAAGTCCCCTCTTCCAAGCCCTCAGGATTCCAAAATAGGCCACGACCGACTTTCCCGAAGACGTAGGAGTTGCTAGAAGAAGTGATTCCCCTTTTGATAGAATCTTAATCCCTTCTACCTGCAAAGGGTATAGTTTGTTTATTCCTTCTTTATTGAGATATCTTACGAATTCTTCTGGAGCAGGAAATCCTAGATCCAATTCTTAAATTACCTCTTTTCCCATTGGATCTCTGAGTACCTTAGGTATAACTATTGAACCATCCTCTCGTTGGTTGTTCTCCACTATTGCGACCAGGGTCCTGGTGGTTGCTATAAGCGTTGAATTGAGAGTGTGCACGTAAATGTTTCCTTCCTTTCCTCTGTATCTGACCTTGAGTCTCCTCGCTTGATAATCAAGGACGTTCGATGCGCTGACTACTTCCCTAAACTGTCCCTGAGCAGGATACCATGCCTCGATGTCGAACTTCCTCGATGCAACATTTCCTAAGTCTCCAGTTGCAATATCAACTATGCGGTACGGTATCTCGAGAGCCCTGTAGAATTCCTTTGCATTTTCCAAGAGTCTTTCGTGATAGCCCTTAGAATCCTCAGGCTTAACGAAAGCAAATTGCTCAATCTTATTGAACTGATGAACTCTGAAAATGCCCTTGGTGTCCTTTCCATGCGCTCCAGCTTCCTTCCTAAAACATGGCGATATCCCCGCGTACAAAAGCGGAAGGTTTTCTTCCTCAAGTATAGTGTTTGAGAGGAAAGCCGCTATTGGGTGCTCTGACGTAGCGATTAGGTAAAGATCCTCTCCCTCAACTTTGTAGAGGGTGTCCTCAAAAGCCGTGAAATCTGTCGCTCCGTTCGTCGCCTCTTTGTTCATCATGAATGGAGGTTCAAGCAGTGTGAACCCTTTCTTTTGAAGGAATTTCAATGCATAATTCTCGAGAGTTGATTCTAATAGGACTAGGTCGCCTAACAGATAGTAGAATCTTGAACCGGCTACTACGGCTGCACTTTCCAAATTTGCAAGGCCTCTCTTTACCAGCAAATCCACGTGACTCTTTGCCTTGAAGTCAGAAAGTTCATATCGCATCCTTCCGCTGCTCTGCTCAACGAAGGTTTCAACATCGTCTCTAAAGACCTTGGCCGTTCCTTCGAAATATACTGCTAAGTTTCCTGTCTCATCTCTGGCTACTGGTGCAGAATTATCGACGATGTTAGGAATCTTCTTGAGAACATCATCTCTTCTTGTTTCTGTCTCTCTAAGCTTGGTGTCCAAATTTTCTATTTCCCTGTCAATCTCCGCTGCCTTTTCTTTTATGCTATCTGCATTTTCTCCTGCCCTGACCCTATCGCCAATCTCCCTGACAAGCTTGTTCTTGTCTGCCTTGAGATTATTACTCTTTCTCAGAAGTTCTCTCCACTCGGAATCAAGTTTTATGGCTTCCTTTATGATTCCATCGTCCTGGAATCTCCTTTTCTGGCTTTCAAAAAGAATCTCAGGGTTTTTTCTGAGAATATTAACGTCTATCACAGATTGGCAACGTATTCGCTCTAATATAATTTGTTTGTTTACGGATAGCTCGGTAAGAGATCATTGCTTAGACTTCTCTATGCCCCTGCTGTAAAAAACTTTGGCAAGAAGTCTGATGCCTTCAAACTTGTCCACTGTGAAGTTCCCGGAGAATCTTGGTATTCTGCTGAGTCTGATGAATTCCGCCATGAGCATTTCCAGATCGGATCCCATGCGGAGCAAATAACCCACTGTGCTGCTCTTTGCACGGAGGAGAACATCTTCTTCGTCAGTGTCCTCTATTTCTTTGGACAAGAAGGCGGCTAGAAATCCTGGATCAGGAGCGTCCCGTTTGAGAATTATCGATGACCCTAGGTCAGAGTAGTACCGCATCAGTTTGACGTAGTTTTCCCTCCATTCATTGTCAATGATCATCAGTTGACCAAAATCTGAAATTATGCAATCATAGTGTCTAAAGAATTCCCACACTCCAGAATCATACTCTTCCATGGTGTTTGTGATAAGGCACTTAAACTTTGGAAATTCAGAACTTTCACTCATTTTTAACCTGACTAAAACCATCGGTCAATACTTAAACTTTTCTTTGTTTCGAGATTGTCAATTCTCCGTTGATATACCCGATTAATAGTATATTTTTAACCCTTAAGGTGTGAAATATCCAAGTGATTGATTACGAAAAGTTCTTGTGAGTGCCCTAATGCGCTCTTATGGAAAGCGTTGATCTAAAAATTAAAGAACTCCTTTCAAAAAATGGTGTTGCTTTCGAAAGCATAGAGCACCCCGCATGCGGAAGTGCTGAGGAATATCATAATACGTTGCACACAAGATACGAACAGCAAGTAAAAGCTCTGCTCGTTCAATACAAGGGTCGGGGGTTCAAGGGTTTTGCGGTAGTGGCAATACAGGCACAGAAGCGGGCAAATTTAGAACTCATAAAAGAGCTCCTGAATGCAGACGAGATAAGACTGGCAGATAGGAATCAGCTCAAGGATATAACAGGTTGCAACTTCGGTGAACTGCCACCAGTTGGCAGCATTTTCAACTTAAAATTATTCCTGGATAAGGACCTATTGAAAGAACAGAAAGTATACTTCAATGCAGGAAAGTTAGATTTTTCAATTGCTTTAAATCCTATTTCACTTAAAGAAATAGAAAAACCAGTAATGTTTTGATCTTGACTTTACCTCATATTTTCAACTTATAATTGACATTCTCTTTGTTTCAATCTGTAAGCATCATATTCGAACTGTCGAGAGGGTGGTAAAGTGGTGTTTCAATTAGTGAATCTGCAAAATCATATGAGGGAAATCGCTTTTAGGTAGGAGAACGCTACTGTTTTGCCAGAGCTTCCTTTATCTTTTGGGAAAGCAGCTCTGAAATCTCCCTACCTTCGAATCGTCCCCTTACCTGTTTCATTACCGTTCCCATAAGAAGTTTGAATGAGTCTTCCCCTCTCTCTTTAATCAACTCTTTATTGTCACTGACCACCTTCTCCACAACTCTTACCAGTTCAACGTTGCTCTCCCCCTTTATTTTGAAATCCATTCCGATCTCCCTTCTGCCATTTTCGTCCTGTATCCAAAGTGCAGAACCGACACGTCGATCTTTGACCAGAATTATTTTCCTGTTTTTGGAAAGATCGAATTCTCCGTCCCTATAAAGTGATTCAAGTGATTCCGAAGGTATGTTCCCCATTGCGTACCTTGCTAGTAGGTTTCTAGCCCCGTCAATGTCAGGAGACTCTGTTGAATAAACGACTGAAAGAAATTTTGCACAGACCTTTGGGTTTCCGTAATCCCTGACGACTGATTCAAGTATTTCATCATACTCTTTCCATAGGGAGTTGAAGGCCTCCTGCCTCGGGATGCCGAGGGATTCGAGATATTCAACTCTCTGTTCTACCGTTGGAGGAATCTTCTTCTCTACGTCCTTCAGATAGTTCGAATCCAGAGGGATTAGGGGTATGTCAGTTTCGGGGTACATTCTTGAACTTCCCGGGAGCGGTCTCAAGAATTTTGTCCCAGTTTCAGTGGCACCTCTAGTTTCGGCAGGCACTCCGTTCAATGATTCTAGAATTCTTCTTTGTACAATCTCAATGCACTCTTCTATCCTGGCAGCTTCCAGAACCACCAATCCAAATGCATCTTCGTTTTTAACTCCGAGTTTTCGAGATATCTCTAGCTTCTCTCTCTCCTCTATTCCATAGTTTGGAAGCTCATCAGAATGGATGAACCCCCCAATTCCTACCGCCCTGAGTCTTTCTGCTATTTCGCGCCCCAGTCTGAACTTTCCGTTGTTTAAGATACCCGAAAGTCCTGGGAGGCTGAACCCATAAATTTTCTTACCGCTCTTAACGCCATTGGTGAATATTTCAGATTTCTTGAAGAAGTCTGATGATGTCAAGTCTTCTAATCGCAGATCGGCAGAGACCGCTCTGTTCTTGAGTATACCAGCAATCTCCACCAGAGACTCCTGTCTCTCTATCTCCTTTGCCAATACCTTCTCGATCTGAGAGAGGGATTGAACACCTTTTATCTCAACCCTGTTCCCGCCTCTGATTGAAACATTCAGATCCTGTCTTATGCTGCTAGCTTCTCTCCTGATCATTCCACTCTGCCGGACGGCCAGCCCAATACTCTGCGCAACTTCTCTCGCTTCTTTAGGCGAACGAATATCTGGATCCGTCGCAATTTCGATTAGGGGAATGCCAAGCCTGTCCAGCGAATATACTACCTTGCTCCCATCCTCTCTTACCTTCTTACAAGCTTCTTCTTCCAGGGTGACGGATGTTATTCCAATGTTCTTAGAATCCGTCCTGAAGCTACCGTGAAGTCCAATTATTCCGGTCCTCTGAAATCCTGAGGTATTGGATCCATCTATGACTATCTTCCTCATGAAATGAACGTTATCTACTATCTTGCAGCCAAGTATGAGGGAGACTATTATAGCCGTCTCCAGTGTTTCCTTCCCCGGAGGATGAGGAGGCTCTTCATCCATCTCCACCAGGCAGGAGTTTTCCGTTCTGATGTACTCGAAAACTTTCCCCTTCATGGATTCCTGAAGAGCCGCGACATCCTTTTCAGACCTTTCTCCAGAGACGACGGTAAGTCTTCTGACAAAAGTCCCAAGCTCTTCATTTCCTTCTTCCCCCTGGCATTCGCAAAATAGTTTTCTTCCGCTTACTTGAAAGTGTATCTCAAGACCAATTTTCACATCATTCTGTTCGTCTTTCAGCAATCTCACCCCTGAGGTTCTTTACCATGAGATTACGAGCAGTTTGAATATCGTAATTTCCCAGCAGGAATGACAGCTTTGTGTAAGCAACCTCTGGGAGCATATCTTGGAGTGGGATCACACCAGCTTCAAGAAGGTTCCTACCAGTCGAGTAGACATCGAGATTGACACTCCCATAAAGGCATTGCGTGGTCATCCCGATTATTTTCCCCTGGGAGACGTACTCCTTCACTCTGGGAACGAATCTATTAGAAATATGACCCAAGCCAGTTCCAGCTATTACAAGTCCATCATTGGTTTCTGCAAACTTGTGGAACAGCTCTTCGCTCAGCCCAGGATAGAAATAAAGAAGACCGACCCTTTCGCTAATCTTTTCATAAATCTTCATCGGTTTGTCATTAATTTTCTCATAACTTTTCCAATGTATTTCGAGGTCCTTGTCTATGGTGCCTATCGGCTCGGAATTGATGCTCTTAAAGGCATCTCTTCTGGAAGAATGCATCTTCCTCAACCTGACCCCAGAATGAATGGATAGACTGTCGTCGTTTGTGGATGCGTGCATCACAACACAGACTTGTCCAACATCGGACTGTGCGACCTTGACTGCACCCTTCAGGTTAAAAAAGGCATCGGAAGAAGGACGGTCTGGAGATCGTTGGGAAGCAGTAAAAACCACAGGTGCCTTTGGATTTTCAATCAAGAATGAAAGTGCTGAAGAGGTAAAGGACAGAGTGTCAGTTCCGTGAGTTATTGTCACTCCTTCCCCCTGACTGATCTTGTCGTACACTTTTTTCGCTATTCTGAGCCAATCAGTCTTTTTCATATCTTCTGAGAGAATGTTCAGTACGATTTCCGCTTCAATGGTTGCAATCTTCGCCAGTTCTGGCTGAGCATAAAGCATCTCCTGGGACGTCTTGGCGGGCTTAACTGCCCCAGTTTCATAGTCGACATAACTTGCAATCGTTCCACCCGTCCCAAGCACAAAGACACGTTTCCCCTTCCCTGCTGGACTCTCTGCAAGGGGTATTTTCGGCACGTGCTTCGATAACAAGCGAATGGAACCTATACTGGAATTCTCAAGGGAAAGGTTGTAACCATTTTGAAGCTTGATCACTGTTATCCTTTCGTCCTTTGAAATGAACGTCCCTGAGAATGTTGATCCTTTCCAATTAATTTCTACTTTATCCCCCGATTCAAAAGCATCGGACACAATATGGGATGTTTAATTCATAAAAAAACTTGCTGTGGTCCGCTTCACTTTCGGATAGATGCATAACTTAGAAAAATAGTATGGCTGGAATTTAAAATTGAGGATGCAGCATAGTACAGTCGGAAATAACTCAGGGAGTGGTCTGTAAGACAGATTAATCATAAACCTGATGGTGTCTCACCCTCTTCTTATCCAGAATGCATTCACTAGTCTCAGATTCAGAGGCAGTTTGGAACAGAGAACACGGTATTGCGGATTGGGCCTTTTCTGCGGAATCATAACCACCTTCCAAAGTTGTAGACTGGAATAGAACACAAGGATAATCTTTGGAAATGGTTTAATCGTAGTGTTAATTCAGTTTTATGCGTCCCTTACTAATCGGACGATTTCAGCCGTTCCATAATGGCCATATGTGGCTTGCAAGGAAGATTATCAATGAGTATGGCTCCATTATCATTGGTATTGGGAGTGCTCAGGAGTCTCACACGCTCGCAAATCCGTTTACCGCAGGTGAAAGGCAGTACATGATACAGAGAGCTATGGAATCAAATTCTATTCACGACTATTACTTGGTTCCCATCGAGGACCTATACAGGAACAGCCTATGGGTCAGCCATATACTATCTCTTACGCCACCCTTTGACATCGCAATTTCTGGTAACCCTCTCGTCAAGAGACTGTTCCATGAAGCAGGGAAAAATGTTCTCGAACCAGAGATGAAGTCAAGAGAATCGTATTCAGGTAGGGAGATTAGGAGAAAGATTATAGCAGGAGAAAGGTGGGACGACCTGGTACCGGATGCAGTTTACAAAGTAATTTTGGAAATAGACGGAGTGAAACGACTCCAGGACCTCTCAAAGACCGATGAAGTTAATAGGTGAATAAAAATCAGGTTAAAATGAAAGAAATGGAATTTGTGGTTGTAGACAAAGGGAAGGATTTTATCGTATATGAGGTACTCCATAATGACAATACTATCCTCCGGCCACTGATTGAGGAAATTGAGAATGACAGCATGGTCGAGAATGTCAGATATTATTTCGAACATCCATATCTTTCTAATCCTAAAGTTCATATCAAGGTGAAACAGGGCAAACCCCAGGCGGCCCTGAAAAGAAGCCTAAGAAGAATGGAAAAAATTTATGAGAACTTGTACGGGCAGTACAAGAAGTTAGACTCTTAGCTTCGCAACTACAATTGCGAGTTATGAAAGTTTTTATCTGCATTACTGATACGATTCTATGTACCACTCGGATCCTCAAGTCATAGAAATAGACAAGTTTGTGTCCAATAATCCTCTCGTAATACTCGGATTCGTCGAATCGACCACTCTGGGACTTCTAACATCGTCGTACATCATAGAACAGATCGAACTCCATCAAATTGCGCAGATCAAGAGCGTCCATATACCACCTGTGACTGTGTTTGTGGGCGGAAAGATGAGGACCCCATTTAGGATATACGGAAATAAAGAGGGTACTATAATGGTAATTACTTGTGAAGTTCCTGTTGACGATGAAGGACTGTACGAAATATCATCAGTCCTCGTGAAGTGGCTCGAAGGGATAAACCCAAGTCAGATCATTGTCATTGACGGGATCCCTGCAAAGGGTCTTCTGGACAAGAGGACGGTATATGCTGCAGCAGAATCGACTCTGTTAAAGAAACTCTCTGGAATAGGAGTAGAAAGTGCAGGTTCCGCAATCATTTCAGGTATAGGTGGAGCCCTTATCAACGAGTCCATCGGCAAGAAGATTAGTTCGTTGTCTTTGATGACAGAGACATCCATAGACATACCAGATCCTGGCGCGGTTTTATCGATTGTCGAGGTGCTGAACAAGGGATTCGGACTGAAGATTGGCACTGACATTCTTGAAGAATCAGTGAAAAAGCTTCAAGAACAGACCAACGAGATCATCGGTAAGTTCAATCAGATTCAGAAGGACAAGGCACAGAAATCGCCCGAGCAGTCGATGTACGTTTAGTGCAGTGATAGACAATCCATCTTTAATCCTTTGGAAAGATCTGGCATGGTGCTCAACATCTCGGTGATTGGAGGAAGCGAAATCCCCCAAGAAACGTGTGAAATTGCAAAAGAAGTTGGAAGACTTCTTGCCAAATCCGGTGTGACCGTTTTCTGTGGTGGATTGACCGGAGTAATGGAATGCGTTGCAAAGGGCGTAAGGGAAGAGAACGGACTGGTTATAGGGATACTGCCTGGTAACAGGTCTGAAGACGGAAACAAGTATCTATCAGCCGCTATTCCCACAGGTCTGGGTTACGCCAGGAATTTCTTGGTAGTAAGGGCTGGCAAGGTCGTGATAGCTATCGACGGATCGACAGGTACAATTTCAGAGGCCTCATTTGCGCTTGCTGAGGGTAAGAACGTAATCGCAATAGATGGCATGGAACTTACTCCAAAGAAGAAAAGCGAGGGAAGATATATAAGAGTCAAGACTCCCAGAGAAGCAGTAGATCTTGCAATAAAACTAGCATCGGAAGTCTAGCTTAGAGTCATTGTGCGAAGTTAATGGGAGACCGAGAGTAAAATCCGTTATATCAAGTATGCAATATTCGTAAATGTTTATTAATTCATTTTGACTGTTTGTATATGTCATCCAATTCCTTCCTGAATGAAGCTCTGTGGATTAGACAAAAAGCGGTAGAACATACAGAATTGTTCAAGAATTCGATACCACTAATTGCAAGCGAAAATCTGATGAGCCCTCTCACGAAGGAGATGGTAATCTCGGATTTTAACAACAGGTATGCAGAGGGTCTTCCGGGTCATAGATATTACCAGGGGAACAAGATTGTAGACGAAATGGAAACAAGAGTTGAAGAACTGGTCAAGACGTTGTTCAGGTCAAAGCAAGCAGACGTTAGGCCCATATCTGGAACCAATGCTAACCAAGCGCTCGTGTTTGCTTTTCTGCAGCCCGGAGAAACGATCCTGACCCCCAGCCTTGATTCAGGTGCACACATTTCTTCGGCCCAGTTTGGAGCGGTTGGAATGAGGGGATGCAACATAAAGAACATGGCATTCGACACGGAACTTATGAGAGTAGACATAGATGGAACTAGAAAGGCAATACTTTCAGAAAAACCTAAAGTAGTGTTGTTTGGTTTTTCAGTATTCCTATTTCCGGCTCCTATCAAAGAACTCAAGGATACGATCGACGAAGTTGGAAGCACGGTATGGTACGACGGAGCCCACGTACTCGGACTGATAGCTGGCAAAAGGTTTCAGGATCCTATTAGAGAAGGCGCAGACGTAATCTCTGGTAGCACGCACAAGACTTTCCCCGGGCCCCAACATGGAGTCATAGTTGGAAACACAGCCGATGAAAAGTGGAAAAAAGTGAGGAGAGGGGTCTTTCCAGGGGTCATATCGAACCATCACATAGGAGCAATGGCTGGCCTTGGGCTCACTGCTGCAGAGATGATGGAGTTTGGAGAATCTTACGCATCGGCTATAATAGAAAATGCCAAGACGCTTGGGAAGGAACTGTACTCCAGGGGGTTCAATGTCCTCGCTGAAAAGAGTGGGTTTACTGAGAGCCACACGCTTCTTATAGATGTAAAGAAGCAAGGGGGAGGGAGACAAGTTGCCGAAGTGCTAGAAAGGAACTTCATAATACTAAACAAGAATATGATCCCTGGAGATGACAATACTAAAGCCCAGAATCCATCAGGAATAAGAATCGGCACACAGGAGGCAACCAGAATAGGAATGGGGAAGGGTGAGATGTCCCATATTGCAGACCTGATTTATAGAGCGGTGAAGGGTGCAGACGTAAGAGAGGAAGTCTTAGAGCTGAAGAGAGAGTTTCAGGAAGTCAAGTACTGTTATGGAAAGGAGAACGGATACGATTTCGTAGAACTGTATCATTAGGGACTAGTAGACCATGCAAAGATAAATTAAATTAGTCTCCGATACTTGCCTCTTGATGACCACTCTGAGTGATTCCTTTGATTACATAATGCGTAATTTCGAGAACCTGAAAGAGCTGGACGAGGAGATCGTTAGCAAAGTGAGCAAGGTACTCCTTGAATCAAGAAACATATTTGTCTACGGAGTCGGAAGGTCCGGAATTGTGGGAAGGATGTTCGCCATGAGGCTCGTACAAATGGGACTTCAGGCGTACTTTGTGGGGGAAACTATTGCTCCAGTCGTTACCGATAAAGATTCCGTCGTTTTATTGTCTGGAACCGGAGAGACGCAGGGGGCACTGCTTGTTGCTCAAATCTGCAGACGGGTGAATGCAAAGATAATATCGATAACATCATCAACGGACAACTCGATTTATAAAGCAAGCGATCTGAAGATAGTTCTCAGGACGAACAAATCATCGGATCTTGCACCTCTGGGTACTCTTTTTGAAGCTTCCTGTCACGTGTTGTTAGATTCGATTGTGGCCGTACTTATGAACGAGAAGGGGGAAAAGGAAGCTGATCTGAGAAAGAGACACGCCATCTGGCTATAACAAAAATGAAATAAAGCGACTCTCTCCAGAATTATGCTAAAAGACCTGTCCAGGCTGGAATCAGTTGTTCAAGAAGTGATTACTCACGAAGAATTGAGCGCACTTGATACAGCCAAAGGGTACTGCGGTTTTGAACCATCGGGTCCCATCCATCTTGGGACGGGTCTCTTGTGGACGAACATTATGAACGTTGCAGCGGATGCTGGAATTGAGATGACGGTACTTCTCGCAGACTGGCACGCGGCAATCAATGATAAATTTGGAGGAGACCTGGAAAAAATAAGAAGAAATGCCGAATACATGAGGGAGGGATTTCTTTCTCTGGGCCTAAGTCATAAAGTAAAGTTCCTCTATGCTTCAGAATTAGTAGCCAGCTCTGATTATTGGGCCCTGCTGCTGAGAGTGGCAAAAGCCCTCACAATATCCAGGATAAAACGCGCTCTACCAATACTAGGAAGGAGCGAGGAGGATGCTGACAAGGACTCGTCGAAACTCATATATCCAATGATGCAGGCGACAGATATTTTTTACATGGATCTGGACGTTGCATTCGGAGGAATGGATCAACGACACGTTCACATGCTGGCAAGGGATATTCATAAGAAGGTAGGCAAGAAGGGATTTGTCGCTATACACAGCCCGTTGATATCTTCTCTCAAGGGAGGTAACAGGATGGATCCTATGAACAAGATGAGCAAGAGCAAGGCTGATTCCGCCGTGTTCATCCACGATTCTCCAGAGGATATTTCAAGGAAGATCAGATCAGCTTTCTGTCCTGAGAAGACTGTCGAAGGTAACCCAATTCTTCAAATTTACAAGAATATCATTTTCAATTTCTACAATGACGGAGTGGCCATAGGCGAAAGGGAAGAATACGGATCTTACGGGGATATGGAGAGAGATTTTGTCGATGGCAAGATTCACCCTGCAGATCTCAAGGACAGCCTCTCTCAAAAACTGATAAGCATCCTAGAACCATCTAGGAAATATTTTGAGAGTGATCACAAGAGGAGAGTGCTAATGGAGGAATTTAAATGAGGCCCGTAGAAGACATTCGAATTAAGAAAGGAATGAAGGTGTCGGAACTAATGGACCAGTTCGCAAGTTCCGGAGGATTTACTGCCCCAAAACTTGGAGCAGCCGTAGAGATCATAAGAGAAATGAGGAAGAACAAGGTAGAAACTTTCCTCAGTTTTACGGCAGACATAGTCTCGACTGGTACGAGAGGAGTGATTGTAGAGCTCATAAACTCTGGAATTATCAATCACATAATTACTACCGCAGGGACAGTTGATCACGATCTTGCGAGATCTTACAAGAACTACTACCGCGGGGATTTCATGCTCAACGATGGTCAGCTTCTGAAAGAGAAAAAATACAGGTTGGGGAACGTGGTCATTCCGCAGGACCATTACGGGAAGGTCATGGAGGAGAAGATGATGCCTTTCCTGGGTAGAGAGTATGAGAAGAAGAAAAAGTGGGCAATCAGTGATCTCCTCAGAGACCTTGGAAAAGAGATGAAGGCGGGTTCCATACTGAACTCTGCATATCAAAAAGGGGTAGACATATTCATTCCAGGCTATACTGATGGTTCATTCGGTGCACAACTTTGGTCGTTCTGGGAAATGAATAGGGATTTTTCTATAGATTCCTTGGAGGATGAGCACCGGCTCAGTGAAATCATGTTCAATTCTACCAAAGGCAAGATGGGAGCAATAATTGTTGGAGGAGGGATATCGAAACACCATGTCATTTGGTGGAACCAGTTCCGTGGCGGTCTTGATTATGCTGTATACATAACGACCGCTCAGGAATTTGATGGAAGCCTTTCGGGTGCCCAGCCTAGAGAAGCGGTTTCGTGGGGGAAAATAAAACCAAAAGCAAAGCAGGTGCTGATCGAGGGGGAGGCAACAGTAATTCTTCCCCTCATAGTTTCGTCTCTCTGAGACTTATACAAATCTGTAACTGAAGGATCGTGAATCCAACATTTTCTTCAGCGCATTCTTCTGTAATGAATCGAACGATTTTCCTTCTATCAGGAAGCCCTCTGCACCTATGGTTTTTCGATACATCTCTGATAGCGAATCCGGAGTGAGAGAGGCAAATCGGTACTTTGAGGCTATGTGACCGAAAGCCACACCCTCGTTCATAGCAAGCTTGGTAAATTTACTGGAGTAGTGCATCCCTCCGATTCCGCAATGGATACTCGCATCTTCATCAAACGATTCATAAATAGACCTCGCCATCAGATATCCGATCTCCTTATCCTTGTACTCTGATTCACTCGAACCTATCTCTACGAAGAGAAGCGGATTTTCTGAATAGGGCCCATGATGCGTGGCTTCGTACGTGATTTCGAATCCCAAGTTCTTTGCATACTTATTGATATTTAGCAGGACCCCTCTTGCGTATTTTGCATCGTAGAGAGTCATTTTGTTCTTTTCACCCCCATATTCGTTCGTGTCGAAGTTGCCTGCAGCGTGGACAGTAAGACTCCTTATGTTCTTTAGACTTTTATGCTGACTCGGGATTATAATCAGTTCACCGCTCCGTGCGTTTGCTACCTTTTCTGGATAGTCGTGATAGATTGGATGTTCTTTCAACGGGATTACGTCTACTGAGAAATTTTTCTCAAGGAAATAACTAATGTTACTACCAGCGACGTCATCGCTTCCATATACAACTTTCATCACCATTGATTGAAAATCTATTTAAATTCTTTTATGCAATCTGGTCTGACCAATACATCAATTCTCTAAAGGAAATCCAAAAGAACTTTAATGAAAAGAAACTTTGTGAAATGATGCAAATGGATTCCCAAAGAGTCCCGTCAAGGATCGTCAGCTGGGAAGAAATTGAGAGATGGGCGGAGATAATTGTCGAAAAGATTGGAGGATTCAAGTTTGATTGCGTAATCTCCGTGATCAGGGGAGGGCTCGTCCCAGCCAGGATCGTGGCAGACTATCTGAGCATAAAAGACATTTTCACCCTCAAGACCGAACACTGGGGGATCACAGCGACTCCGGATGGTAAAGCCGCTGTCACTTACCCGATAGTGAAAGATCTCACTGGGAGATCTGTCCTGATCGTCGACGACATAACAGACACGGGTCAATCCATCAGACTTGCCATTGAAGCTACAATGCAGAAGAATCCTAAGGTTGTAAAGACGGCGACATTCCTTCACATAAACAAATCTGAGATCACTCCCGACTATTATGCAGAAGAGATAACTGCGGACAACTGGAAATGGTTCATTTTCCCTTGGAACAAGAAGGAAGATTTCAGGAATTTGATACTCAACTGTATAGGCGGTCCATCAAATAATGATGAAGTCATCACTTGTCTGGAAAAGAAGAATGACCTGTTCATCACCAGAAGAGAATATCAAGAAACCCTATCGTGGTTGGAACAGAATAACAAGATCAAGATCAGAGAGGGAAGAATTACAAGAGTTTAGTCTGTCACTATCGTTCCCGCTGAACCCTTCAGGGCATCATACATGTTTTCAGCATTCGTGATTATCGCCTTTCTTCCAGTCTTTTCAACGAAGCTTATAGCGGCGTCTATTTTGGGTAGCATGCTGCCAGTGGCAAAATGACCCTCAGATCTCAGTTTCCTAATTTCCGCCAAATCAATGATTCCAAGCTTTTGTCTGTTGGGTTTGTTGAAATTTATGTAGGCAGCATCCACCGCTGTCAGAATAATGAATATGTCCACGTTAAGCTCCACCGCTATGAGTGATGAAGCAAGGTCCTTATCAATCACCGCCTCCACTCCAACATATCCTCCGTCAGATCTGACGACAGGTATTCCACCACCTCCAACTGCTATAGGGACGAACCTTTCATTCATCAGATATCTTATCTGATCTATCTCCACAATGTCCACAGGAACTGGGGACGGAACAACTCTTCTGTAGCCCCTCCCTGCATCCTCTCTCATCACGAAGCCGTTGTTTGCTTCCAGCACCCTAGCCTCATCCCTTGTGTAGTACTTTCCAACGGGCTTCGTGGGGTTCTTAAAAGCAGGGTCGTTCTTCTCTACAACCGTTCTTGTTATCAGCGTCACAACCCTTTTGTTCACTCCATTTTCGTTGAATACCTTCTGGAAGGCAGTTTGCAAGAAATAACCAATGTTTCCCTGTGACATCGCTCCACAGACATCCAACGGCATTGCTGGACTGATGGAGCTTGAAAACTCATTCTGAAGCAATATCGCCCCGACTTGAGGTCCATTTCCGTGTGTCAGTACAACTTCATTGTTCCTGAAAAAGTCGTGAGTTTTCTTTGCAGTCAGCTCCGCTCTGTATATCTGCTCTTCGGCCGTCCCTCTGTCGTATTTTTCTAATAGTGCATTTCCGCCAACTGCTAACGTTGCCCTCATAGTTTCTTCCTAGAGGAGACCTTAGTTCTTTCGCATTATTGAAAATTACCGTAGGAAATGAACTCGAAAGTCATTAGGTGGAGAGTGAATCAGCTTTGCTATCGGTGTGATTTTCTCTTCAAGAAACAACGAAGTGATATATATGCGAAAGAGTAGAAGATTGGGTAGAATTGAAATGACAACATTTGTGCTGGTTCCTGGAGCTTGGCTAGGATCATGGGTCTGGGGGAGGGTGACGCCGCACTTGCAGAAAGAAGGGAACAGGGTATATCCTGTCACGCTGACTGGTATGGGAGAACGGGTCCATCTTTTTTCCGCAGACGTAGGTATTGAGACTGCTGTCAACGACGTTATCAACATCATTAGATACAACGAACTGAAGAATGTGGTCCTTGTCGGCCACAGTTTCGCGACCAAGGTCGTATCAGTCGTGGGAGATAGACTACCAACCATAGTTAAGAAGATAATCTATCTTGATACTTTCAGGCCGGACAAGATAAGAACTCCTCAGCAGAGTTTCCAGCCAGACGAGTTCGGAGAACTGAAGCCGGGACAGTTAGCAATCCCGTTCACCGACAAGGTGTTAGACACGATAGGACGGGACGTAAGAGGTACTGATAAGGAGTGGATGAAATCCCTTGCTACTCCATGGCCCTTAAGATACGCCACTGATCCTATAACCCTGACAGAGAACTACGATACAATTGAAGCGGCGCATGTATTCTGCACTAAGAGTGATTACGATGTAAAAGATCCCATCACTGGGAAATGGGGGGTCCTGGAAGGTGAGTACAGGACGATAGAATCAGCCCACTTTCCAATGGTGACAAAGCCTGAGGATACTGCACGGTCATTGATAGATCTCTCGAGTTAAGACTTATAAAGATGATTGGCCTCAATTGATCTTACGGATCACTAACCACCCACGTTCACTTAAGGATTCTACCGGTCATTAGGTACCAGATGACCAGATCCATTATTCCAGGCTCTAGACTATACTTTGATGAAATTTCTAAAAAGAGTTTTTCTTCCCTTTCGTAATCCTTCTTGCTCTTTACCTCGATTTCTCTTCCAAAATAATTTGAAAGAAACCTCTGTATGTGCTTATCGAGAATTGGGTAATCGAAATAGCCAACATTCCTCAAGAAATGCGATGCTTCTTTCATTCCAATTCCCATATAAGTTTCGACGAGCAGGTCTCTTCTCTCCGACGATTCAAGTATCCTTTCAAGCAGGTGCCTTTTCTTGAAGTTCTGAGATATGAATCTAGCCCTTGTGTTTGGGAATCTGTAACGAGACTCCAAGAGAACCCTCCTTAGACTCCTTTCATCAAATTTTTTAAGTCCGTCCAACAGTTTCTGGTTCTTCAAACCCATCTCTGCAGAAGTATTTGCAGTAAGAGTGCAGAACGTCAATTCTGAAAATTTTTTGTCTATAGTTGCAACTCTGTTTCTTGAGAACTCGTCCTTTCTTTCGAGAATGATCCCAAAAGTGCTCTTATCGTTGATAACCGAAAGAATCCTATTGTCAAGGGATGGAAGCATTGGTTGTGCTATGCTTCTCACCTTCTAAATTTTACGTTTTCGAATTCTTTCAAATTTCCAAGCTTTAGTCATTAATGGTAGATAAAAGGCTAACCTCTGTTGGAAAAGGCCCTCTACACAAATTATATTTATATTTAATAGCTATACAATATTACGGTGAATATAAATGGGCGATCTTACACCATTTGCTCAAAAAGTCTACGACTCCCTTAAAAGACTGGGCTCTACCTCCGAAGATAAAATGAAAACGGCAGACGACATCATGAAAGCAAGTTCTATGGGAAAAGGTCTCGTCACCAACGCACTTCAAGAACTACTGAACAAGGGTTACGTGAAGAGAGTGGTCAGGCAGAAAAGTGCGGGGTATTTTGTAGTCAAATGAGCAAGACTTTAGTCCTCTGCGTGGACAGGGACAATGATTTTGGAGAAAAGGCCGGAGTAAAGTCCCCTATTGTCGGTAGGGAGAACAATATTGCTGCTGCCAATGCCCTGATGCTAAGTGACCCGGAAGATTCAGATTCAAACGCCCTCTTTTCAGCCATATCTACATACGACACACTATCCAAATCCGGAGACGATGTCGAGATTGCAACATTATGCGGCGACAAGAACGTTGGGGTGGTTTCAGATGAAATCCTGGGAAGGCAGATAGACCAAGTCGTTTCTTCAGTGAATCCAGTAGATGTGATTGTTGTCTCAGACGGTGCGGAGGATGAATTCATACTTCCGCTCATCCAGAGCAGAGTCAAGATTAGAGCTATAAAGAGGGTGACTGTTAGACAGGCCCCCCAGATAGAATCGATGTACTATATCGTAGTAAAAGCACTAAAGGAAGAGAAATTTCTGAAGAAGGTCCTGGTTCCCATAGGAGTGGCATTCCTGGTTTTTGGGATGACGATCCTTTTCGTACTCGGGTTGAGAGTATATCTGTACGGACTAAGCAGTCTTGACCCTACTACAACGGCATTTATGGCAGTCATGAGTGCCATCGGGATATATTTTCTCGGAAAGGCTTACTCGACAGGAAAGAAAATAACAGACACATTCTCTACGCTGGTGGAGGAATTTGTAAACACTAGAGTCACGGTGTTTTCGTTATTGATTGCAATAGCAACATTCGCCTACGGCGTTTACATAGGTCTAGACGTAGCATTTCACACGAGGGGAGTTGTACCTGGTCTTATCTATTTGATCTACAGATTGGTTCCATTCACAATAGCTGCCATACTGATATTTGACTTAGGTAGAATCGTCGAAGGCTTCCTTATCTTTGAAAAGGGGAAGAGGTCAGAAGCAATAAAGTCATACTTGCTTTCAGCATCATTCTACATAAGCTTCTTTGCAGCTGTCTTGGGCCTGCTATCTTTTGTGACTTATGGATTCCAGACTGGAGTTGCGAGGACTGATACGCTTGGTCTCGCTATCGTTCTGACGGTTCTCGGAGTTGCCCTCGGCGTAGTTATATCGATCCTCAGAAGGAAATATGCGAAGGGAAATCAAGTACTCGATTCAGAACGTGAAACTGCACAGAAAAATAGTCGCCACGTTTAATTATAATCCTTATCGCGACTTTCTTGCAGGTATCGAACTGAACGATCTGATCAAGTCTGACCTATGGGATAAACTTCCGAGGGAGAGTGTAGTCAGCGTGATAGGTCCTTCAAATCCCTCAAATGATCCTGAGGGTTACGTGATAGTGGCAGATTCTGCACTCAGATACTATTCTGGAAGATACGACATGATTGTCTCAGATCTGGACGGCCCTATTGAAAAGATAATTGATAGCAAGGATTGCATAAAAGTGATTCACGCGCATGGGGACAACATTGAAAAGCTGAGGAAATATGTTCCAGAGATGAGTGGTACTGTTCTCGGCACGACACAAAGCATCCCTCTTCAGAAAGTGAAAAACATAGGGGGATTTACTGATGGAGATCGGAGCGTGATAATGGGCATCCTGATGGGAGCAGAGAAGATATACATTTACGGATTTGATTATTCGAAGCCCGTAGATGAACCAGCCAATATAAAGCTCAAAAAAATGTTGTTCGGTAAAGAGATAATAGAAAACAAAAAGGGGCCGGTGATAGAGTATCTGACAAAATGATAGTCGTAGACAGTATGCTAGGAAAATTATCGAGATATCTAAGGATGATTGGCTACGAAGTAGAATACATAGGCAACGATAAGGACGATTCTTATATCATTGGCATATCCACTGATAAATTGATACTAACGAGGGATAGACAGTTGCACGAACGAGTTGGCAATTCCATACTCCTCAAGTCGTATAAGCCCGTAGAACAGCTTGCAGAACTTAAGGATAAGCTCCCGCCGGCCGAACATGGATTTATGGAGTTGTGCAGTCTTTGCGGGAGAGCCGTTGAGAAGATAGAGAAAGGTGATGAATTTCCAGACTACGTTAATAGGACGGCTTCAGAAATATTCTACTGCAAAAACTGTGACAAGTACTACTGGTATGGTAGTCACACGGATAACTTCAGAAAGACCCTGGAGAAAGTCGGATATGAAATTCACTGAACACGAGGATGTTGTTAACATAGAGATAGCTGGAGGAGAAGACCTATGGTATCTCTCGCTCCTGATGAAAGAAGGAGACGTACTAATTTCTGAGGTACTAAGAAGAGTTGAAAGGAAGGACGATGTGCTGAGAAACAAGAAGACTGAGCGTGAGAGGATTAAAGTTTCTATTAGAATAGAAAGCATAGAGTTCATGGAACTTTCTTCAAGACTGCACATACTAGGTCAGATAACAGGCGGACCTGAGGATTATATAGGAGAACATCAATCTATAAATGTAGAGCCGGGCAGTGTGGTGTCAGTTGTCCCGCAGGACAAAGAAAAATTTATCAGGAACCTAGAAGAGTCATCAAACCTCACAAATTCTACTGTTCTTGTGCTCTCCACCGACGACCAGAACATTTCCCTCTATGGAATAACGGAATCTAAGAATGAACTTGTCTGGAGAATACAGACGGGCTCCGGGAAAATGTACGATGGCAAGGAGAACAGCTACCGCGACGAATTTCTTGAGAAGATGGAGAAGTACAAACAATCAGAGATCTATGTTATTGGGCCCTCAATATTCAGAGATTCGACCTCTAAATTACTCTCCCAGAATGGCTTCAAGTCAATAAACTCACAGGTAGGTGGCTCAGAAGAGGATGGAATTCGGGAACTACTCCAGGAAGGTGTCGTTAATCTCAGGAGAAGCGCCGAAAGCAAGCTTGTGGCAGATTTTCTGAAAGGAGTTGGAAGCGGAATATCCTGTTACGGGAGAAAAGATGTAGAGAAATCACTTGAAATGCGTGCTGTATCTACTCTTTTGATTTCAGACAAATTCTTCAGAGGGTCTTCTGCGGCCAGTTTCATGGAAAAATGCTATCAGGGTGGGTGCAAACTATTCGTCGTCCATAGTTCTTGGGAAACCGGGAAAATAGTGGATTCCTATGGAGGAGCCGTAGCAGTCCTGAGATATCGGATGGACTTTTCACCCGCCAGAGAATGATTTTATGATGGTTATATCATCTCCATCGCCGATCGGTGCATCCTCGGGGACAGGCTTGCCGTTCTTCAGTATAATCGTTGAACTTGAGTTTAACCCAAGTTGTTTCAGGATGACTTCCCCTTTACAGTTTCCTTGAACATAGACTTCTTTTTCTTCCCCGAGTATCTTCACTTTCGTCATCGTATTTACTTGTCGGCGATTGCTTGGTCGATAAAAACCTTGACTGACCTTCAATGCCAAGGTGGGCAAACCCGAAGTTAAAATATGGGTTAGGAATTTCATTTGCATTGCCAAACCTCGTAGATGATAGGAATAAGGAGGTCAGGGTACCAGAGCAAGCGGAGAGGATAATCAGTCTAAGTCCTTCAATAACGGAAATCCTATTCGAACTGGGACTTGGAGATAAAGTGGTGGGAGTGACACCTTTTTGTGTGAGACCCGCTGAGGCAGCAAAGAAGAAAAAGGTCGCAAGTTATGGATATGCAAGCATTGAACAGTTCGAGAAATTGAAACCGGACATAATCTTGACAGTGACTGGGTACCAGAACGCGGTAGCAGACTCGCTTGCATCTCATTTCCCAACGTTTTCCTTCCGTTTGCCATCCTCGCTTGCGGGAGTAATTGACTTGGTAACAAAAGTCGGAGTCGTGACTAGAGAAGAAGAGAATGGAAGGAGACTCGAAAGATCTCTTATGGGAGAAGTAAGCAAACTGAAGATTGGTCGAGAAAAATCGGTATATTTTGAATGCGACCTAGGAGGACCTATAAGTTTCGGATCACTGTCGTACATCACGGATGTTTTAAGTTTTATGAATTTCAAATCCGTGTACTCAAACAGTCCCGTTGAATGGCTAAATCCTGACTTGAATTATGTAAGAGAACAAGATCCAGAATATGTGATATTGGAACCAAAAATGTTCTCCAAAAGAGATATGGGGATCGTAGACAAGCTGGTTTCAGCAAGAGGATGGAAGGACATTTCCGCATATAGAAATCATAGAATATTTTTGACTCCCGGAAGATACGACTTCTTTGCTCATCACGGTCCATCTCTTATTAGAGAAGTACTTCCCTGGCTACAAAAATTGGAATCATCGTAGGTATTTTTCAGCCTCAGAAAATCTTTCGGTTCAGTGGGATTGTTTTAGAAAAATAAATAAACCTTCTGGTAAAAGTGGAAGAAGTTTTGGAAAAGATGAGATAAATTCATTTATCACAAAATATATTAATTGAAACTAACAAAGTGAAACACAAAGAATATGTATAACAAAAAAATAAGGTTGAGCAATTCCAGAGGTTTAAAATGAGTTTGTGTAAAAATTCAAATATTGTACGGACTAAATGCTTTGGATTGCTGGAGGGCTAGATTTTTACGGCTAAGTATAATATTTTGATGCACGAGATGGTTCCCGAGCACTGGTTGGTCGCGGTCAAGGATGAAGAGAGTATTTTAAAATCGCTGGGAGTGACCAAGGGGCAGCTTCCAAAAATAAGAAAGTCAGATCCAGTCATTAAGGCTCTGGAAAAAGTTGAGGGGGAAATAGTTCCAGGCAGAATCATAGAGATAGTTAGGAAGAGTAGGACCAGAGGAATTGCCAAGATATATAGGACTGTGATAGGTGAATAATAGATGTATAGTATTTTGAATACGTTTTTCAAGGAGATGGAGGTAGTCAACCATCAACTAGTTTCCTACAACGATTTTATCCCAACAGAAGACAACCCAGAATCCGGAATGCAGCAGGTCTTCGACACGCTCAGAGTGACAGAGGATGACCTCCCTGGCGAGATGAGATTAGATCGATCGAAAACTGGCGGAGTTGACATAAGGATAAGATTTGGCAGGCCAAAAAACGTGGAGAAACCCGAACCGACTGTATCAATAGAGCTACCCAAGATCAGAGAACCAACGGGATCGGAGAATTACATAACCCCACTGGAGGCGAGACTAAGAGACCTGAACTACATGGCCCCCCTGTTCTTGGATTTCACTGTTCTGGAGGAAGACTCAGAGGTAAGGAACGAAAAGATCAAGATAGGGGAGTTTCCCGTGATGGTAAGATCTAAGATATGCATACTCCACAAGAACAACACCGATGAATTCATTCGAAGGATCAATCTCAGAAAGGACGAAAGGATAAGGGGGATGACTGAAGAAGAACTTCTCTCATTACCTTACGAAAAGAAACTTCAGTTGCTGGGGGAGGATCCACAGGACCCAGGAGGATACTTCATAATAGGGGGTACTGAAAGGACCTTGATTTCCATGGAGGATCTGGCCCCGAACAAAATTATAGTAGAATACGAAGAGAAATATGACTCAAGAGTTGAGGTTGCCAAGATATTCTCCCAAAAGGAAGGATACAGAGCCCTGATAGCAGTCGAGAGAAAGGCTGATGGCATACTCACAGTTTCCGTTCCATCGATTGCCGGAACGATTCCATTGGTGGTCCTAATGAAGGCACTTGGAGTCGACAAGGACAAAGACATCTACGACTCAATCGTAACTGACGAAAGAATGATTCCGATTGTACTTGCCAATATAGAAGACTCGGAAAACATAGAACTGTATCCGCCGGGCGGAATCATGAGCGAGAAAGATGCTATTAACTATCTTGAAAAGAGATTCGCAGCTGGACAGGCGAAGGAATTCAGGGAAAAGAAAATGTCACAGATACTGGACAAGAATCTCCTCCCCCACCTCGGTGACTCTATTCAGGACAGGACTAAAAAGGGAATTTACCTTGGAAGAATGGCGAGGGCCCTACTGGAGCTGTACCTTGGAGTTAGGAAAGAAGACGATAAAGATCATCTGGCGAACAAGAGGATCAAGCTTTCCGGTGACCTGCTTGAGGAGCTGTTCAGAAGTTCGGCTCAGGCGCTGCTCAAGGATCTGAAGGGACAACTGGAAAAGACCTACAACAAGAAGAGGGGGATTAGATTAAACGCTGCGGTTAGGCAGGACGTCCTCAACGAAAAACTGAAACACGCAATCTCCACCGGGAACTGGATAGGTGGAAGGACAGGAGTTTCACAGCTTCTTGAGAGAACATCGTACATCGCTACTCTATCTCACCTGAGGAGAATATCTTCTCCTCTTACGAGATCACAGCCGCACTTTGAGGCGAGGGACCTCCATCCCACACAGTGGGGAAGGATGTGCCCAAACGAGACGCCAGAAGGACAGAACTGTGGTCTTGTGAAAAACGCCAGTCTGGTTATTGACATAACTGAGGGTTACCCAGAAGAAAACATTATCGAGATGCTGAAGAAGATGGGTCTCGAAGAGATTCTGGGAGAGAAACCCGGATTGTCTAGGATTTATGTCAACGGAAATCTAATCGGTTATCACAAGGATGGTCAGAGTGTCGTCGCAGAAATCAGGAAGAAGAGGAGGTCAGGTGCGATATCAAACCAGGTAAACATCAGGTTCGACGATACAACCAATGAAGTGATAATAAACACTGACAAGGGGAGGATAAGGAGGCCCCTAATCGTTGTTTACAATGGCAAGATTAAGTTCAACTCTGGAATAAGAGAGAATCTCATTTCCGGAAAGATGGGGATCAAAGATTTGATTTCAAACGGTGTCATAGAATGGCTAGACGCTGAAGAGGAAGAGAATGCTCTGGTCTCTATATATCCCTACGAGAAGCCACTGAAGTGTCCACATTGCGGAACGTATCTTTACAGCGACCTCACGGAATGGACAAATCCGGGAGAGGAAAACGTCAAGCTGAAGTGCCTTAAGTGCGGTGGGACGTTCGAGGGAAAGAAGAGCTATGGACCGGAACATACTCACACGGAAATCGACCCTATGATGATCCAGGGAGTAGTCGTCGGGGTAATTCCTTACGCCGAGCACAACCAGTCACCAAGGGTCACAATGGGCGCAGCCATGACAAAACAATCTCTTGGTCTTTCTTCATCGAACTACAGGCTCAGGCCGGACACCAGAGGTCACGTTCTTCACTATCCCCAGAAACCGATGGTTACGACCGGTGCGGCAAAATACATAAAGTACAATAGAAGACCATCTGGCCAGAACGCAGTGGTGGCTCTTATTTCCTATCACAACTACAACATCCAAGATGCGGTCATAATCAACAAGGCGTCCGTGGAGAGAGGTTTTGGACGATCTGCCTTCTTCAGGACCTACAAAGCGGAGGAGAAGAGGTATCCTGGAGGACAGGAAGACAAGTTCGAAATTCCTCCTCCAGAAGTGAGGGGCGTTAGGAGCGAGGAATCCTACAGGAACATCGACGAAAACGGAATGGTCTCACCAGAGACATACGTTTCAGGAGGGGACGTCATAGTTGGGAAGACATCTCCCCCGAGATTCATGGAAGAAGAACAGAAGATATCAATCCAGAAGAGGAGAGAAAGTTCAATCACCAACAGGCCAGGGGAGACGGGTCACATAGATTCGGTAATCCTGACTGTCTCGGAGAATAACAGCAGGCTACTCAAGGTCAAGGTTAGGGATGATAGGATCCCAGAGCTTGGAGATAAGTTCGCAAGCAGACACGGGCAGAAGGGTGTCATTGGTGCAATCATCCCACAGGAGGACATGCCTTTCACCGAAGATGGTATCATACCGGATCTCATCATCAACCCACACTCGATACCCAGCAGGATGACTGTTGGTCACCTCCTGGAGACAATAGGAGGCAAGGTGGGAGCACTCGAAGGAAGGTTTATCAATGGAACGGTTTTCGAGGGAGAACCGGAGGAATCTCTTAGAGAGGCACTGGAAGCAAACGGATACAAATATTCCGGAAGGGAGACGATGTACGATGGAATAACTGGAAGGAAATTCAAGGCTGATATTTTCATTGGAGTTGTCTACTACCAGAAGCTCCACCACATGGTTGCGGGGAAATTCCACGCAAGGTCCAGAGGACCAGTACAGATTCTTACGAGACAACCTACAGAAGGGAGGTCTAGGCAGGGCGGTCTCAGGTTCGGTGAAATGGAAAGGGATACGCTCATCGGTCACGGAGCAGCCATGGCCATCAAGGACAGGCTGCTAGACCAGAGCGATGGATTCACCGTTTACGTATGCGGAGACCCAGACTGCGGACACGTCGCAATTTACGACTACAAGACGCACCAGCTGAGATGTCCCGTATGCGGGAATACGAGCAACATAAGGCCCGTTGAGACAAGTTACGCATTCAAGCTGATGAGGGATGAACTGATGTCCCTTGGCGTTGTTATGAGATTAAGGTTGGGTGATCTGAAGTGAAGGTGGAAATTTCTAAGGGTATTGAGGAACTCAAGTTTGCGCTGCTCTCTCCTGAGGAAGTCAGGAGGATGTCTGCAGTAAAAGTCATAACTCCTGACACGTACGACGATGACGGCTATCCAATCGAAAAGGGTCTTATGGATCCGGCAATGGGAGTCATCGAACCGGGTCTTAAGTGCAAGACTTGTGGGGGCAAGGTAGATCAATGTCCTGGTCACTTCGGGCACATTGAACTTGCGATGCCAGTCGTTCATATCGGATTTATCAAGGAGATATACTCAATTCTTTCCAGCACCTGTTCCAATTGTGGGAGGATAAAGCTCCCAGAAGACAAACTAAAGGAATACTTCCAGAGGATAAAGGACACTGAGAACCGCCTTAGCGACATTGAGTATGACGATATTGTCTCGGAAGTCGAGTCGGACGCTTCTGAGGTCGTTATATGCCCTCACTGCCATTTTGAAAATCAGAAGGTCGCACTCGACAAACCAACTACTTTCAGAGAAGAGGGAAAGAAACTCACTCCCAAGGAAATCAGGGAAAGGTTCGAGAAGATACAAAATGATGACCTGCCTCTAATAGGTCTTGATCCGAAGGTCGCTAGGCCGGAGTGGATGATTCTCACAGTATTTCCAGTACCACCCGTTAACGTCAGGCCCACTATCACGCTCGAAACCGGAGAAAGGAGCGAAGATGACCTGACTCACAAATTGGTGGACGTTATCAGGATCAACCAGAGACTGAGGGAGAACAGGGATCAGGGGAGTCCACAGCTTATCATAGAAGACCTGTGGGACCTGCTCCAGTACCACGTTACCACTTATTTTGACAACCAGACACCAGGCACTCCACCAGCAAGACACAGGTCAGGAAGGTCCCTCAAGACCCTCGTCCAGAGGCTTAAGGGGAAAGAGGGAAGATTCAGGAGCAATCTTTCAGGAAAGAGGGTCAACTTCTCGGCCAGGACCGTTATCAGTCCAGAACCCTTCCTATCAATCAACCAGGTTGGCGTCCCTGCGAAGGCCGCTAGAGAACTGACCGTCACTGAAACGGCCACGGAGCATAATTTTGAGAGACTCAAGGAACTCATAAAGAATGGACCGGGCAAGGAAGAGGAAGAGTACAAACCAGGAGTAAACTATGTCTACAGGGCAGATGGAAGCAGAATAAAGATATCAGAAAAGAACGCAAGCGAAGTCGCGGAAAAGATGGAACTCGGATGGCAGATAGAGCGGCAGATAGAGGATGGCGACATAGTGCTGTTCAACAGACAACCTAGCCTGCACAGGATGTCAATGATGGCGCACGAAGTTAAGGTGCTTCCGTACAGAACATTTAGATTTAACCTGGCCGTCTGCGCTCCATACAACGCAGACTTCGATGGAGATGAAATGAATCTCCACGTCCTGCAGAGCCAGGAGGCGAGGGCGGAAGCGGAGATATTGATGAAGGTACAGGAAAATTTCCTGTCTCCAAGGTTCGGGGGGCCAATCATGGGAGCGATACACGATCACATCACGGCTCTCTTCATGCTCACCTACAGGAATCCTCTGATACCACTCGAGGCCGGACTGCACATTATGAGCTACGTCGATGTTGATCGAACTCCTGAACCGGTAGAGATAGACGGAAAGAAGTACTTCAGGGGAAGGGACATATTCTCACTTATTCTCCCAAAGGGGGTCAACATCGAATTCAAGGGTAAACTAGGAGATAAGAGCCTAGACCCGAATGGGACGGAGGGGACCATAAGAATCGAGGACAGTGTGCTTCTTAACGGGGCGATAGATGAGAATGCAATAGGTCAGTCGAAGGGCGCACTGCTGGACTACGTACTCAGGAAGTACGGTAACGCTGAGGGAGCAAAATTCCTAGACAACCTGACGCGTCTGGCTGCAGGCGTGATAAGTTTCAATGGGTTCTCGACCGGCATCGACGATGAGGACGTTCCTGGAGAGGCGAAGGCCCAGCTGAGGGAGGTTGGGAATGAGGCCGTCCAGAAGGTGGAGAAGCTTATAGAGAACTACAAGAACGGCCTGATCGGCATGGAGCCCGGAAAGACCCTGGAGGACACGCTAGAATCGATGGTGATGAAGACGCTGTCTCAGGCAAGAGAAAAAAGTTCGGAGATAGCTTCGCACTACTTAGGTATGGACAACTCCACGGTCATAATGGCTAGGTCTGGCGCAAGGGCCAACATGATGAACCTAGCACAGATGGCGGGTATCATCGGCCAGCAGAGCATAAGGGGCCAAAGACAGCACAGGGGTTATACCAGCAGAACATTGCCTCATTTCAAGAAGGGGGACATAGGCGCCTATGCAAGAGGCTTCGTCAGTTCCTCTTACAAGGAAGGACTGAATCCAACCGAATACTTCTTCCATGCAACAGGTGGAAGAGAGGGTCTGGTGGATATAGCAGTCAGGACATCCAGATCTGGTTACATGCAGAGGAGGCTGATCAACGCTCTGGAGGACCTAAAGGTGTCAGAAGATGGAAGAGTGCTTGACACGGAGGACTCAGTCATCCAGCTGGAATATGGAGAAGATGGCACGGACCCTTCAAGATCGTTTGAGGGTGAGTCTGTAGATGTGGACTATCTCGTAAAAGAGATGTTCGGAAACAAGTACGGAGGGAAAAAATGACGATATTGGCATGGAAGGACACGTTGAAGAAGGTCAAGGAACTCATAGACAAGGCGCCAATCGGCTACGTTCTAGATTACGAAGTCCAACCTGAAAAAACGATAAAAGAGGCACTGATAACGGTAACCGGTAAGACATTCGTCGCAAGAGCAAAGATCTCCAAGATAGCTCCTTATGAGAATGAGAAAAATGTTCTCAAGAAAAAGAAGGACAAACTGAAAACTCTTGTCACCATAGAAAAGATAGAAGAGATTCAGGACGACATCGTCAATTACGAGGAGGTCTCGGGAGGCTCGATAGACAAAGTACTTTCGTTCGCAATTCTTGTAAAGAAGGAAGAGGCCAAGATAGAACAGAGGGAACCAATGGAGAACAAGCTGAGCAGCGATGTTAAGAGTCTTCTGCGCCAGGTCGAGAAAGATGGAGAAAATCTTCCGGTAAAAATCGCCGAGCGGCTTACCGAGGCTAAAAAGCAGTACAAGATAGATGGAAAGGATTTTGACAAGCTCGTTAAGGCAACAATCGAAAAGTACAGGGAGACTGGAGTGGATCCATATGAAGCAGTTGGCATAGTAGGTGCCCAGAGCATTGGCGAGCCGGGTACCCAGATGACGATGAGGACATTCCACTTCGCAGGAGTCGCGGAAATGGACGTTACTCTTGGTCTGCCTAGGCTGATCGAAATCGTGGATGCTAGGAAGACGCCCAGTACTCCCTCAATGACAATCTATATGACTGAAAAGACCAGGGGAGATGAGGACAGGGCAGTAGCTCTGGCTCGATCTATAGAGTCGACAACATTACTGGATGTTGCAGACATAGAGGTAAACACCACTGAGAGTTTCGTCCTGATAATGCTGGATAAGCAAAAGATGATCGAAAGGGGACTAAAGAGGGAAGAAATTCTTCCTAAGCTGAAGAAGATAAGGATGCAGAAGACGACGATAACGGAGGATGAAGATCAGATCAAGCTCTCCCTAGATGAGCCGTCATTCAAGAAGATATACCAGCTCTATGAGAACCTCAAGACATTCCAGGTAAAGGGTCTTGACGGTATCAAGAGGGCAATAGTCAAGTTTGACCAGAAGGCAAAGGAATGGATCATTTACACTCAAGGCTCTAATCTCGCTGGCGTCCTCGAGCTTAAGGACGTCGACTTTGCCAGAACGAAGACCAACGATATTATAGAAATATCACAGGTCCTCGGAGTTGAGGCTGCCAGGGAGGCGATAATAGAGGAAAGTACGTCTACCTTGCACAATGCAGGACTCAACACTGACATCCGGCACCTCATGCTGGTAGCGGACATGATGACTTTTTCTGGAGTTGTCGAGGCAATTGGAAGGCACGGCATATCTGGAAAGAAGGCATCGGTTCTCGCCAGGGCAGCATTTGAAATCACAAGCAAGCACCTGCTGAATGCCGGATTGATTGGGGAAGTGGACAGACTAAACGGTGTCGCAGAAAATATTATAGTGGGACAACCAATCACCCTCGGTACAGGTGCAGTAAAGCTTTCGTACAGGAGAGAAGAGTAAATGGACTACAACTGGGAACTAGGTAGACTGAAGGAAACTGGAAAATTTGTTCTGGGAGAGCGAGCCACGGAAAAGCTCGGCAAAAAGGGCGGCATAAAGGCGGTGGTCATCGCAGACGAGCCGCACTTGAAAGCAAAATATGAAGAGCTAAAAGTCCCGAAATTTGTCGTTCCACTCAATTCTATCCAGCTGGGAAACACATTCGGAAAACCCTTTGCAGTATCGGTAGTGGGCGTGATAGACTCTGGAGTCTCTCAGTTCAGGGAGAATGAGTAAATTTGGGCGAGATAACTCTTGATACCAGGAGCTTAGACCTCATACAGCTATTCGAAAAGTCCATCGGTCTCCCGGTAAAGGACGTGATGGAGACTGAGGACGTCATCTTCTACGTTCTCGAAAAAGGCGGTACATACAAGCTATTCACGAGCGACGAGAAGAAAAAGGCTCTCGAAAAGATAAAGGAGAACGTGAAAAAGAGGGTCAATGTTCTTGACTTTGCAGCAGAACCGGAACAATTCTTCAGAAATCTCTTTTATAGGTACAAGGTGGTATCTTTAAACATCACAGCAGGAGAAAGCGGGTATGTTGTCAATGTTAAGGTCGATCCAAACTACAAGGCATCAGCGATTGGGAAGGAAGCGAAGAATCTGAAGACGGCAATGCAACTTGCGAAGAGACACTTTACCATAGCTCGTCTGTATATTGAGTGAACAACCCCGTTTCATAACATTCGATTGACTCTCGCCACTATTTTTTTGCTTCGTAAATTTCTATCACTTTCTTTTGTGATGTCTGCCCGGCAATTATGCGTACATTACTCTGAGGGACAGAATACAATCTGGACAGTTGTTTGATGACATCCATATTGGCCCTGTTGTTCTTCCTCTTTTCTGTCGTATAGACTATGAGCGTTCCACCCTTCTCCTCTACCCGATTGTTACCTGTCCTCACATTCACTTTGACAATCATGGTTCTCCCTCCTCAACCCCGCTTTTTACTGATATTTCCTTCATGGACTGTGTACCCTTCATCTCCGAATTTTTGTGGAAAATTTTGCAGAACTTAATAGGGTTCATTGCTGTTCAATAGAACCCGGCGTTATAAACGTTTTATAGGCATTATCTACCAAGCAGGTAGAACTGAGAACTGCCGAACAACTCAACTTTCATTATATCTCCTAGATTTCCCCTCTTTAATATCACTGGATGATAATTCTGGTCCCTTCCGATAAGCGTACCGTTCTTTCCCTTTTCCATTAACATCACTTTCTCCTTCCTCCCAACAAATCTTTTGAGCGAACTTTCTGATATGTCCTTGTGGAGTTCTGTGAAGATCTGGCTCCACTGGGCAGTCTGATTTGACGGCGGGGTCTTCCAAGAAAATGCAGCCGTACCTGGTCTTGGGGAGTATTTAGTGACGTTGAGTATTTCTGGTTTAATCTCCCTGATAATCTGAGCCGTAGCCCGGAGCCCCTCGATACTCTCATACGGAAAGCCGACAATTACATCAGTGCTCAGCATTCCATCCATAAATTTGTTCCTGAATTTCCGAACAACTTCAAGGAACCTTTCTATCTTGTACTGCCTTCCCATTTTCCGGAGAACAATAGGGTCACCACTCTGGAATGGGATGTGAAGGAATTTGTAGACCTTATCGGATTTCATAACATCAAGAAGGTCGTCCATTATTGATCCTGCGTTTTCTGGCTCCATCATTCCCACCCTCACCCTAAAATCCCCTTCGATTTCTGTGATCTTACGCACCAGTTCAGGAAGTGTTGTAGAATTATCCTGTCCATACGAACCGGTGTCAAGTGCCGTCAGTCTGATCTCTCTTGCACCTCTACCTATAATATCGCTCACGGATCGAATTATCTCGTCTTCATGAAAACTTTTGAGTCTACCTCTCGCAATTCTTGAAATGCAAAATGTGCAACCGCCATCGCATCCTTCTGCGATCTGCACCCCAACACTCAAATTTCCTTCTTTAAGTATTGGAAGTTTTCCATAAGCTACAGAAAAATCGAGCCTTTTAACGTCATCGAATGGAATTTTGGTCAAGCATCCTGAGACTATGACTTCCTTTCCCTCATTCTTGATCTCCTCGATTCTCTTAATCATCTTGTCTTCTGTGTGTTTGATGACAACACAGGTGGATACGAGAACTGAGTCTGCTGATTTAATATCTCCTACTAGCTGATTTCCCTGAGATACTAGTGAGTTGGCAATCATCTCTCCCTGGGCCTGATTCAAGGTACATCCATAGTTCTCAAGGTAGAACTTCATGATTCATCTTGCGGTTGTAGAGTTAATGGGAATTAATAGAAAATTCTAACGACACTTTTCTTGCTACGAACGAAGCTTGGATTCTGATCTGATTCTGATAACGATTTAGCATTCTTAAAGTCAATTCTATCAGAACTTTCTTAAATAGGCTAGGTTGACTCGTAGATTGAATAGACGGGTTGACGATAGAGTACTTGAGTTCTAAAATTGACCGGTCGCGTCCTGTGATTACTGTCAATATGAAGAGGTCGTCTGTACTGGTAACAAGCATAATCCAGTAGAGCTAAAAATGGAGGTGAATCTCAACATTTTCAGGGAATATAGAAAATCCACATGGCAGACGACATTTACAACAGTGTACGGAAATATCCCAAAACGTGTTTTTATTGAAAGCTAACGATGACTTAATGGCTCAGTTTACCCCTAATATAGTAAAAATAAGGTTATAAATCAAAAAAGAGTAGAGTTGCATGCGAACGAGGCCTAATGCTTTTTCTGGGAAGGGAGTGGTATCATCATCTAGCATCCAATCTTCTATTGCAGGGGTTAAGATATTGGAGTCGGGGGGAAACATCGTTGACGCCGCGATAGCTACCAGCGCAGCTCTTTGCGTGACTCAGAACAATTTATGCGGTCTTGGTGGAGATACTTTCGTCCTCCTAAAATTAGTAGGGAAACCAGTAATCGACTTGAATGGAAGCGGGAGAGCCTTCAAAAGCATGACGATTGAGCATTTCCTGGACAAAGGGATAACTCAGTTACCTCTAAGGGGAAAAGATGCAGTCTTGACCGTCCCCGGACTAGTTAGGGCATGGGAGGACCTTAACAAGAAGTATGGAACTATGGAGGAGAGAGATCTTTTGAAATACGCATATGACCTCGCTAGGAACGGTTTTCCAATAACTCAGAATTATAGTGAATCTATCCAAATGAGCTCTAAGTATCTGGAAGAATTTGAAAACTGGAAGTCAATTTTCATGAAGGATGACATCATTCCACCGCCAGGAACAATATTCAAACAGAATGATCTGGCCGATACATTTGAGAGCCTCGTATCGGATGGATTTTCTTCCTTTTATGATGGTTATATCGGAGATAAGATTGTCAGAGGGCTAAACGAACTTGGAGTAGAGATATCCGATGAAGATTTGAGAATGCACAGATCCACTCTTCAGGATCCAGTCTCCACCAATTTCAACGGATTCAGGATATACGAGACTGCTCCTAACAGTCAGGCTGCTACAGCAATACTCTGGCTCAATATCGTGGAATCCAAGGCGCCAAATCTGACGCTGCGGGATATCCTAATCTCAGGTCATATTGCGTATTCGCAGCGTGACAGATTGATAGCAGATCCAGATTACCTTCCTTTGCCGGCGACATTCAGCACGAAGGAATTCGCAACTGAAGTCTCAAAAAGAAATTTGAAATTGGACTTATCGCATTTAGAATCTGAAGACAGGGGAGATACCACGTATTTCTCCATAACTGATTCAGAAGGCAACAGCGTGTCGGTCATACAGAGCAATTACATAGGCTTTGGCTCAGGAATCGTACCCAAGGGTACTGGTATCGTCATTCAGAATCGGGGAAGTTACTTCAGTTTGGATAAGAAACATCACAACTCATTAATGCCTGGAAAGAGGACCTTTCACACCCTATGCGCGGGCATGATTGAGGATGAAAACGGTTACGTTGCATCCTTAGGGTCCATGGGAGGGGATATACAACCTCAGTTGCACATTCAATTGATGCTTGGATTGATGAAGAACAAAGACAACCCTCAGGGAGTAATTGATGAGCCGAGATGGGCATTTCCATATACCATCTACGAAAAGCCAAATCATTTCATCGTCGAATCTGAAAAACACGCTGAAGAAATTAGAAAAATTTTCCCTGATAGGAAAGTGAGTAATATTGGGTTTTCGTCTCTGCTTGGACACGCCCAGATTACTGCTAGACTGAATAACGGGGCAGTTGTAGGAGGAGCCGATCCAAGAGGGGATGGAGTATCTATTCCCGTAATCTGAAGAAATGTCAAGTATTTTTGATCAGGTGCGAGAGGTATCGGAACTCCCCGGAATTCTCCTCCTGAGAGATGGACTCAGAGTCGAAAAATAATGAAATCACTTTGGCAATCCTTTTGTAAGAACATTCCAAACATCTTAGGCTTCATCATTTGAGATTTCCTGATAGAAATAGAGACATCGAATGTTCTACGACAAGGTCGGCAGGGCTTATGAGTTCACCTGTGAGTGACTTTAACCGAGACACGTTAGTTGAAACGTTTACGAGCGATATGATTTTGGCCTTCAGGTCTTCTCCTGGGTACAGGGAAAGGAGATAAAGGGCATTCATAATATTTCTGCTATCCTCTGAACTTCCGAGAACAATACGCTTTGATTTCCCGAGATCAAAGTGCAAAATGAGCTTATCGATGTCTTGGTCTATCTCTACAAACACATTTTTAGCATCGATCATCCCTTCTTTCGACTTTTCATCAATGAGGACAATCACCAATTCGTCCTTTTTGACAAGCTCTTCTAAAAGTGGAACTAGTAGTGGACTAAAATCGATGAACAGAACGTAATTATCCATCATTTTGCTTTCAATCCGCTGAATTACTCTCACCACCCTTCTTCCTCTTTCATATATCAATGGGCCAACTATAACGGTTACTGCCCCAAAAAAAGAACCTATCCCAAGTATCGACATGGCTATGCTGAAAATCTGGGATGTTCTGGTGATAGGGAGGATATCACCAAACCCAAGAGTGGTCACGACCTCTCCCGTATAGTAGAGAGCGCGTGGGAAATCTGTTATCTTGGGACTAAATTGATTTCCCAGGAGCATAGTTCCTATGACTCCTATAAGCAGTACTATTACTATGATGACAATGGATATCGAAATCTCTGGTCTATCGAACAGCCTGGTTGGAAAGTTGTAGTACTCATATCTCCTGATAAGTGCAACGAGTGAAACCAATGATATCACCAGGAGAGGTATGGTGGTGACGGATAGGCTGATGACCGGAATGATCAGAACTACTGTTGTGACAAGAGTGAAGACCCCAATGAAGAATGAATATCTAACTCGAACGATCATTCCCCTAAACACCACAAGTGAAATTATAAATAAGATGAACAAGGCCCCTGAGTAGCCCCGCAATATTTCGGTTGTTTGAGTCAAATGAAACGGCCTAGTGGCCAAGAACGTCGTAGTTCCAGCAACTGCTAAGACATAAAGAAGATAGAAGAGTGCAGAGGTATTTATCAGCCTTGTCTTCAGGCTCACCATCACGAATCATCATCATGGTTATATTCATTTTCGATGAATATGGACAATCAAACCCTTTAGAAGAATGCGTCATTTAAAGAAGAATAATTTAGATATAAAATAGATAGTTGTTTAGTAGAAGAAAGCATTTCGAGTGAAGGTGATCCGTTGAACCTCGACGAGCAGATTTTCGAGTACAGTGAGGGAATTGACAGAATTTTAATGGATAAAAAAACAATAGATGAGTTAAAGAAAAGGATAGTTGATTCGTTGTTCGTTTCTTATGGTGCAAGAAACTCCGATGCTGTCAAATTTTCTAAGAAAGCATTACTGCCATCATCTGGAAGGTTTAATGCACCAATTTACTTCGACTCGAGGAAGGCAGCGGTAGATATTGCAACATATCTGAACGGTTCAATGACCAGATATCTAGACTACAATGATACCTATCTCTCGAAGGAAGCACTTCACCCTTCTGATAATGTTCCACCACTTCTGACTTACGCTTACTCTATCGATGAGATGGGATTACAGGTACTCAGAGCACTTGCTACAGCCTACCAAGTAGTTGGTGCATTTGCAGATGCTTTTTCAATAAGGGACCGGGGATGGGACCATGTCACCTATATTTCAATATCATCGGCAGCCGGATTGGGAGTCCTGAACAAATTTGACAAGAACAAATTCATAAACACACTTAATCTTGCGATCAATAATAACATCTCCATGAGACAGACACGGGCTGGAGAACTGAGCATGTGGAAAGGTTGTACAGCAGCAAATGCGTCTCGCAACTCCGTGTTTGCGTCTCTCCTCGCAAGTGAGGGATTGACTGGGCCATCTCCAATATTCGAAGGAGAGATGGGATTCTTCAAACAGGTTACAGGCAATATAAAGGTCAATCTAGAAGATAACAGAATTCTAAGGACGATGATAAAGAACTATCCTGTCGAATACCACGCAATGAGTGCAGTGGAATCAGCCCTTTGGATTAGAAACCAGTTGAATGGTGAAGAGATAAGGAAGGTAGAGGTTGACACGTTTTCAGTGGCGCACAAGATAATAGTGAAGGATCCAGAGAAGCTTAGACCCAAAACGAAGGAGACAGCCGACCACAGTCTTCCCTACATCATAGCATACACTCTGTTGTACGGTGAACCAGGAATTGAATCTTTCGAGTCAGGATACCTAAATGATCCGTCAATCCTGAGAGTCATAGATTCTATGAGACTGGTTGTCAATGACAAGTACGACTCTATGTACCCTGACTACCTCCCCGTAAAAATCACAGTTAGAACTAAATCAGGTGAGTATGTGAGGGAAGTGACAGTTCCTAAGGGACATTTCAGGAATCCTTACAGCTGGGACGATCTAAAGGCAAAAGGATTCAGGATAATAAAGGACCAAGAAAGAGTCAATAGGATACTTGAAGTTGGAAAGAATTTTGACAAATCCACAGCAAGGGAATTGCTTGAGACTGTGAATTTTGATTAGTGTTTCAAGTTGTAACTTTATCGCGGTTTCCTGGCATTTCTTGTTAGAAGACGCTCATAACCAAGTGTGAATCCTGAAGTAAAGGAATAAGAAAATTATATCACAACCGCAATTTCATCTTCATTTGTTAGAAGAATTCACTAAATTGTTAATTATTCAAGTGATATATCTAGGAGTGAGGAAGCCAGTAGAGCACGGGAATACAACAACATCAGTGATTTTGGGTATTTCCTCTATAACACTAGCCATTATTACAAGAAGAGATGTCCTTTCTGCCATATTCTGGATTCCAATTTGGATGGGTCTATTTCTTTATGATATTCCGATTAGGAAGGTTTTTAAATCCGTTATAGACATTTTCTTGTTCCTCCTCATCCTTCTGATTTCTGTTGCAGCAATTTATCTGAACCACTTCCTGATTGCACCATACCTAATCTTCCTTGCAACTTATGCCGGGAGAAACTATCTTTCACTCAGAAGAGTTAATTTTGTGGGTACTGCCCTGGGTATTCTAGCCTATATACTCCTATTCGTCGTGACTATTGGTATGAATGGTTATTCTTCAGTACTACTAATCATAGCTCTCTTTTTCTATATGATTGGATCAGAATTCACGGTCAGATCGAAGTTGACAAAGAATGGGTGGTTGCTCGTTTACGATGTGTTGCCCCCGCTTCTCTTCGTTTTGAGTCCGGTATTTCTGGTTTTTTTGCTCTCGATCATAAGGATACCAGTGGCCTTAAAATCAAAAGGGTTAAAATTAGTAGGAATTACTGAGACGGTACTATTGCTAGCGGTCACCTTAATCGTCTCTTTATTTTATGTCCTCAAATGGTAGAAAAATAGACTAAACTAGCTAAGGAGGAAAAAATAACTGAAGTTTTAAAGTTTCTAATGTTTCTTTGTGGTGGACTTCTGATGTTCCTGCTTAAACTTCCAGTCAAGGTTAGGTCGCCACACTTCCTTTCGCCACTGTTTTTGTCTGTTCGCGAGCCAGACAGCGTTTTCCCATAATGACTCGTCCATTTCCTTCCTCATTCCCGAAACGATCTTTTCTAGTCTTGGCCATATGAATCCGATACCACTCATATCAAAGTAGAGGTCTTCGCTAAGAAGTCCCTGGGAAACTAAGACTCCTGCCAGTTCAAAAGATGAAATTATTCTGCTGAAGTGATTTTCACCAGCACTGCCATTCGGATACTTCTTTTGAAATTCTTTATAGTCCTTTGCTGAAAACCCTTTTGAGAACCAGTTCATTGCTTCTACCATTTGGGGGGTGTCTGTGAACTGCATCAGTTTCAATAGCAGGTCAGCGTCTTCCTTTGTCGTTTTCATCACTGGATCAACCTCCTTGAGTCTCTATCCGAAGCGGGTCGGAAATAATGGTCATTTTGCATAAATCCATTGCTTTAATCCCTATAAAAAATTTGTGGGGATACCATCGCTAAAATATAGCGTTTTGATCAACAAAACTTTGTTAAGAAGCAAGTGAATTAATTTCAAACATTTGAAATCAGTTTAAGCTACCTGTTAAGGGAATATTTGTTCTATTTTCTCCTGAACAAAGGTTCACCACTTAAAGCATACAACAGCGCTCGAGAGTGCAAGTGATCTTATTTAGTAGACCCCGCCAATCAGATCTATGGGTACGTATTTTTTTTAGCAGGAAGTATCTAACTACTGCAGAAGGGACGGATCAGGGGTACATCTTCCAAACGGGTATCGTATCCAATCGTGTCGATTTAGAAACGTAAACTGCAAGAAATTACTCCCCTCATGGAGAAATGGCAAAAGAATGCTCAATTTTGAATTGAATCCCTCTAGGAAGAAGCGGTCCGTTCAAGGTGCGATATCATTCCGTCAAGGAATTTATTCGCGTCCATAATTATACCGTAGTCAGAAAAATTGAAGATCGGAGCCTTAGGATCAATGTTAACTGCAATTATTTTCTTGCAGTACCTCAGGCCAACGACATGGTTGGTCGTACCGGATACCCCTATCGCTATGTAGACTTCAGGTGATATAGAATAGCCAGTTAGTCCTATCTGCTGTTGCCTGGGGATAAGTCCCATATCAACTACGGGTCTCGATGCTCCTACTGAGGAGGATGTGAGATCGGCAAGTCTCAATACCTTATCAATCACGCCCTTCTCAGATGCTCCTCTTCCAACTCCAAGCACGATCCTGCTAGAACGAAGAGGACGGAATGATTCTGGAACCTTAGAAAAAGACGTTATTACTTCTCGAACTTCAGACTCAACTTGCAGTTCTTTTACCGGGAATGGTTCGTCCATAAGCGCTACTTTAAACATACCTGGTCTAACGGTTGACATTTCTGGCTTCGTCTTTGAGTATATCGATGCTATGATCAATCCTCCAAACGACGGCTTGAATTGTATAAGTTTTCCATCTCTTATCTCCAGATCTACGCAATCGGCGGTTAGTCCGAGATGCATTTTCCCAGCAATCATTCCTGCCAGTTCTCTACCCCTAGTAGTAGATGGGAATATGACATATCTTGGATGGTTTTTGTCCATAAAGTCCACAACGCCCTTAAGATTCGCAAAGAAGTCAGAAGAGTTAATGTGATAATAAAAAGCAGTTGGCATACCCTTCAGGCTCGAAGGGTTCACATTTCCTATCATCACCGGATTAAGATCGTGGGATTCTGCCAACAACGCTATTTTGGACGCTATCTCGATCGCAATGATCGGGTCGTCTAAAGCAACCCCCAATATAGTCTCCCTTTCCGGCACAAATTCTAGTTTTCTTATCTTCAACGCCTCGTCCGTTGAAACTCGACTCTCAGCGAGGAGAGTTGCAACTTTCTTGAATATCTCTGGGTCAGATTCCAAAAATTCACAGTGCCTTTGGCTATCCGAGTTCCTAGTCCCAAAGACTACTGTTGGGCTCATCTCCTCCCCGGTTAATTTTATTTTCAGTTGTGAAGAGTCAACTCTAATGATTGCATCAGAAAAATCTGGAACTCCGCTTTTTATAGGCCTAGCTTTGTTTATCTTTTCGCTGACAGAGAATAAAGCAGGAAGAGTCACCCTCATATTGAACAGTCCAAGTTCATTTTCGTGTTCTATTCTAGCCTCATTTCCTTCAAGCTCTATCTTGGAGATACTAGATTTGAAGTTGTATGAAAGATTGACTGCTATTTCCGGAGGAACCTGAGACGTCTCCCCATCCAAAGAATACTTGCCCGTAAGAATGATGTCAGGTCTTATGCTAGATGCGAATTTTGACAGGATTATTGATGTAGCAAGAGTATCGGACCCACCAAATCTCTTATCGGTAATTAAGTAACCTTGGTCTATTCCCATTTTCATTGCTTCATTCACTACCGCTGATGCCGATGGAGGCCCCATAGAGGCAACTATAGTTTCAACCCCATATTTTTCTTTGAGTCTCAATGCTTCCTCAACAGCTTTCTTGTCGAAAGAATTCATCATCAGTGGCACCCCTTCCCTGACGATCCTGTTTGTCTTCGGGTCAAAACCTATGCTATTTACATCCGGAACTTGTTTTATGAATGTCAGTACTTTCATTGTCCAAAAAACCTGAATTCTTATTTATTGATTTGGTAGCAGGGTCTGTGTCTGTAAACTTGGGTTTAACAAATGGACTTCAAAGCCATTCTCTATCGTTCTTATGTTAGAAACTAATTAGAGGTGCTTGAATTATCCCAACCACTCTTCTCTCATAATGTAGTAAGAATTAATACCAAAATATTTTGTATTGCTGCTCAAATTGATCATTATGAGAATTGTAGTTCATGAGAGAACAGGTCCTTACAAGATAAAGATCAGAGATATTGAAGGTGCAGAGAGCATAGATCCTAGCTCCAAGCTTCTGGATCTGACAGCAGAGTTCTGCGCTTGTGGTCTGTCCCACAACAAACCGTTCTGTGATGGCAGTCACGAAAACACAGAGGATGAGGACCTCTCAAGCACATACGTATACAACGAAAATAATGAAAGAATACTCCTCCCGAAGATATACAGGCCAGATGGGAAAATCTGAAAGGAAGTATCCTTTAGGCGATATGGGCACTCCACCTTATCGTCCGATAAGGTTTACCGTTCTGGCAAACGTGTCATCATTGTGGAAAGTTATCTAGAACAAAGACGGACATTTTGAAATTGTTCAGAATGGACGTTATTTCAACAAAATTACCTTTCAGGAAATATCTGGACAGATTAGGTGCGCTTAATAATCAAAAATGTATTTATATGAGTGAAACAATTTTTATGAACATGACTGTTTTTTTGGTACTAGGCGGAGCTGGAGATATGGGATCCGCGGCAGTCAGAGATTTGGTTTTTAGTAATGTTGAACGAGTCACGATAGCGGATTTCAATCGTGTTGGCACGAGGAAAATCGTCGAAGAGTTGAAGGGCGGAACTACCGAAGTCGAAGGGGTATTTGTAGACGCTAACGACAGGAAGAGTCTTGTGGAATTGATATCCCATTCAGATATAGTCATAAACACGATTGGCCCATTTTACAAGTACGAGAATATGGTTGTCGGAGCCGCAATGGAAGCTGGAAAAGATTACGTAGATATCTGTGACGACTATGATGCCACCCTAAACGTTGTGGCGAAAGAAGGGGAAATTGCAAAGGGTAGATCCAGAATTCTTATTGGTATGGGCTGGACACCCGGCATAACAAATGTTCTTGCAAGAGCGGGTTACGACAGTTTAGACAATACAACCGATATCAACATTGGCTGGAGCGGGAGTGCAGCGGACGCTTCGGGGATAGCTGTTATTTCACACGTGTTCCACGCTGTTACTGGCGATGTACCTATGTTTCTCGATGGAAAGTTGGAATACGTACCTGCTAGACAATTCAAGAAGGAAATTGATTTTCCAGAACCAATCTCTAGATTGGAGACATACTTTGTAGGTCATCCGGAGCCAATTACAATCCCGAAGTTTCTGAAAGGCGTTAACAACGTCACTCTAAGGGGGGCCCTCGTGCCAGAATGGCAGAATCACCTGGTAAGTCAATTCGCTGATGTTGGTCTAACTGAGGACAAAACAGTCAAAGTTGGGAATGTAGAAGTTACATCGAGAGACTTCCTAGCTTCTTTCGTTCACCAGACCATGGAGCAATTCAAGAGCGGGGGAGTTGAGGTATCAGGTTTCTGGGTAGAAATCATAGGCAAAAAGGATGGAAGGAAAACTACCATTGAGTACAGTGGAGCTGACAGGATGCAAAAACTGACAGGCTGGTCAGCCAGTATAGGAGCACAGGAGATATCAAAGAACAAGAATCTAAAACCAGGTTTGTATGCACCTGAAGGTGCAATCAATCCCGAGTCGTTCATCAGAGAACTGAAGAAGAGGAATGTGACTGTCAAGAAGATCGTTAGGGTGGAAGAGGACTAGTGGTCGATTGGGGTTGTGAGTAAACTGTGCTAAGTTTTGGAACGCAAGAATTTTTTGACTCGCTGAAGCAGGTCTTGAATCAAGACCACAGGTTTAGGGAGCTTGGGAAGGGAAGTTACGATGCACGTGAACTGATAGAGATGAAGGACCTTGGCATAGGAATATGGCAAGAAACGGTGGACGGAGAAATAGTCGAATTCAAGTTGATCAAGAAGAACGAAGTAAAGGACTACGAATCCAAAGCAGAACTAGTCTACTTCATAGAATCGTACGATTCGATGGTCAAAATAAGCACTGGCCAGGAGAGTTTCGTGGAACTCGTAATAAGTGATGAAATAGTATTCAGAGGATCGATGAAGAAGGTGATGAGCATTCAGGCACCTTCCGAGAGGATGGAGACTATTCTCCGGGATTCTACCAAGAAGATAATCATCCCGACCAAAATTCAATATCAGAAGTGGTTGAGCGAGAGAGGTTACCTATGAAACAAGTGATGTTTTCAAACGCGTGGTTCGAAAGGTACAAGGAGTGCATAAATTCCAATACAAACTACGAGAAATACGCTGCAGAATGGGAGGGTGACATTATTCTTTCAATTAAAGGTGACGAAAAATCTCAATACTTTCGTAGTGGGGAACTCAAGAACGTAAGACTTGAGTTGTACCACGGCAAGTGCAACTCCATAAGTTTTCCAGTTTCTGCCAGTATAAAAGAGGTACCGTACCTGCTTGAAGGGAAGGCAACAACATGGGAGAACATACTTTCCGGAAAGGCAGACGTGGTTACTTCCATGCTGAAAGGTGAAATTACAGTCACAGGAGATATACGAAAACTGATGAAATATGTCAATGCTGCCCAAGAGTTAGTAAAGTCAGCATGGAGAATCGATCAATAGGTGAAAGGAAGATGAGCGATTATGAATTAGAGCTCAGAGACGTCCTGAAAGATTTCTCCGAAAAAATCAATGGGAATGAGAGAGTACAGAAGCTCATCAGAAGATGGAGCACGTCAGTCCTTATGTGGAGTAAGGATCAGCACTTTGGATATGTTTTGGAAGTATCATCAGGGAGGGTATCAGAAATGAGAAAGGCGATGAGCGAGAACGAGGGAAATGTCAAGGTAGTCGGTTCCACACTCACCTTAGTCAACATGCTGAGAGGGAAGGAAAATATAGCCCATCTGTACATGGATGGTGTTGTTGAAACCTATGGATCAGAAAAGGATCAAATAGTCCTGGATGCGGTGGCGAAAATACTATGGTCTTGATCCTAAATCGAAGACTGAAATTCACCAGACTAGTCGCCATAACAATGGGAACTCCTCTAGCATCTTCAGTATTCCTGAGCATAACGATCATGGTTCTGATGGTCGGTTCATTGATTGACCTAATCTTGTCGGTCGTTATTTCTACCGCTGTCGTGATACTTGTCTCCCTGGCATACGGGGAGCTGGTCAGTATCTATCCGTCGGCAGCCGGTAACAGGATATTTCTCAAGAAGCCGATGGGAAATACTCTCGCCCTTTCTTTGTCTGTCATGTGGGTAGTAATAATCCTTGGTGCGGCAGGCGTTGAAGCTTATATGGCGGGCAACGTACTGAGCTACGTTATAGGATCTCTCCCCCCTTTCTTTTGGTCTGTCTTGATACTTAGCGTTGTCGTTTTGATAAATATCCTTGGAGTAGAGATCTCTGGAAATTTTCAGATGCTGATAACATTCTTTGTGATTATCTCCCTTATTCTTGTTTCTGTTTATTCTATATTTTTTGTGAGGACCTCTTCCCCCGTTGGACTTGGAAGCCTTAACTGGCTGTCGGTATTCTCCGCTAGTGCTGTATCCATATACTTTTTCATCGGATTCGGCAGGGTGACTACGTTGGGAGAAGAGGCAGTGGATTACAAGAAGGGCATCCCTCGAGCAATGCCTATTGGCATTGGTTTTATAGGATTAACCTTCATTCTTGCTTCCGTAGCTATTTTCGAAAGAGTACCCCTTTCTGTCCTTGGAACTACGGTCATTCCCCAGATCGTCCTTGGCAATTATATACTGGCCGGTACCAGGCTTCCAATCCTGATTGGCATAATCAGCATAGTTATGAGTTTCAGTGCATTCAATGCAGGCATTCTGGGAACTTCTAGGCTTGTCTACGCCCTGGGAAGAGAGGGGGTATTTCCGAAGTTCTTGGGAAGTATACATCGGAGGTTTCTGACACCTTATGCTTCATTGCTTTTCCTTTATGTTGTTGTTCTGGCCATAACTGCACTAATTTTCTTTACGAGGAATTACTCTGCAATCGTACTGATAGCAGCTGCTTTTGATTCATTTATGTATGCGTTCGTGAGCTACAGCGCGCTGTGGCATAAGAGAAAGTTGAAGAAGCAAGATATCCCATTTGATGTCAGAGGGGGAACTGTCATATTCATAATTACTACCATAATATTCTCATTGCTTGGCTTGCTCCTTTTGTACACCTCCTCTAAATGGGTCGCAGTGGTAGTGATAGTGGGAACTCTAGTTTTTTCACTCGTATATTATTTCTTGTATAGATCCGGGAGACTGAAAATGCAAAAGTGAATGGATCCAGGAACTCAAGTCTTCGGAGAACAGTTGGATCTGCTTCATTTAGTGATGTTCAGAGCCTTGTCTTTCCCTTTCCACCAGTTTCGATATATATTGACCGAGCCTGAAACGGAGGCTGATCCTGAGTATGTCTGAAGCCCAGCGATATGCTGAGAGTCTATTTCTCTGATTTCATCGAAGATGTTTTCAAATTCCTCCGTTTCCGTGTTTTCTCCCTTTAACCATCTTTCCCTTATGTCCTGCGTGACATGAATGATTCTCTCTTCGTCACGATCTGTGCTGTCAATGGCCTCCAAAAACGACACACTCTCTGATTCCTGTAGTCTCCTATGAGTTTCTTCGGATTTAAGCCAGTAAGCACGGTCATACTGAAGTCCTACCGCTCTTTCTTCAGAAAACAGGATTGGTTTGTACAGTGAAATGCAAGGGTTAGACGAAAAGGTCGACCATACCACAGATCTCCTCTCGCCGATTTCCACCACGATCGAATTCGCAGTCTGGTATTTCCTTGACAGCGGTCCAGCGTGCATGCATACATCCTCGTTAGATCCGAATTTGGGATGAACCCAATTTCCATTGTGGTGCCTGAGTATCCTAAACATGTCTCTGATTTCTGTTTCTTGCGACTTATCACGCAAACTTGTGGTGGTATACGTGGATCTTTCTAAACCTCTACCCAGTCTTGTGTACAGAAAATCTTCCCTGCACATAAAATTAGGGGATCTAAGGGCTTCCTCCTTTTCACTTTCCCTTTCCCTAGAAATACTGTTTGAAATCGTATCGAACGACTTTGCCTCTCTCAGCAAGTACTCCTTGCCAGAGATATATAGCTCAAGTATTCTCTTGCCGTCAGTTATTAGGAAGGAATTGTTGTAATATTCGTTCTTGTACTGGTCGTTGCTCCCTCCTTGTCCGTATTTTTCAAGGTATTCTATTATGCTTTTGACGGTGGAATTCGCGTCGTTTCCTCTCTCCAGGCCAAGGCGAAGAAGATCCATTCCGAGAAGACTCCGTGTCTTGTTCCTTGGGGTTGAGAATATTGCTTCGTTACCCGCGGCGACTCCCTTCTGATTAACTCCGATCTCTGCGCCCCACATCCACAGAGGTCTCGACAGAATGACTGCATTAGTCTCTCCTGTGTATTCCACGTCAATGTAAGTCGTGTGGACCTTACCGTCCCTGTTAGTTCTGGGATAGAACTCTACAACCTGGATCTCGTTTGGGTCTCTGTCGCTATTCTTTCCGAAAAGACTGGCTCTTGAATCCTTATTGTTTTTTGCGAGACTGCAGATCGTGTCGCACATCTAAGCAATATAATCCTCTTTGCATAATTAATTCTTTTTCAAGTTGGGAGCTTGGAGACTGATCGCTCTGGATTGCAAGGGAAATGACAGGTCAAAAATAGTTATATCCTGCCTTCTAGAGAATTATTCAGTTGTTCTCCTCTTATCTTCATAATCTCCTTAAATTTGGCTATATCTTTTGGAATCACGAATATCAGTAATGTAAACACGATTCCACAGAATATCCACGTCACCGAGCTGACCACTGTTATTGCAAACTGCAGAGAAATTGCAGTTGCGATTACTCCAACTATTCCGGGACCGAATGCACTTCCAACGCTTGCAAAGAAATTGAGATAGGCTGTTGCGCTACCCCTAAGTTCGGGTTCTATTATGTCCATCACTGCTGCGTTGACGCTGGGTCCGGCCATGGGTAGCACGAAAGCAGTAAGGATTCCAAGGACATAGAAGCGTTCGTCAGTTGGAGAATAGATTGTGAGATATATCAGCACTGCCGACAGGAAAACTACTATCGTCCCCAGAATCGCCCTTCCGCTGGGAATCCGCTTGAACAGGAAGTCGCTCAAGTACCCAGAAACTATATTGCCTGCAACCATTGCGACAATCCAAATTAGCAACACCAGAGTGATCGTGAATGACGGTATCTTTCTGACTATTGACATATAAGTGATAATCCAGAAGCTGATTGCAGTCCACGGTATTGTACCGAACAGTCCCTGAGTAAACAGAAGAAGAAGCGACCTGTTACTAAGTATTTTCTTAAGATCCGCCAACTTGACTTTGTAAACATCTGAGGCTACTTTACCTGCTAACTCTGGCTCGGATGATCCCCTCGGTATCTCTTTGACGAAAAAGTATATCAAAGCTCCAACAGCGAGGCTGAGGCCTGCAGTAATGTAGAAGGAGTATCTCCAGCTTAGTCCAGCGCCTATTACGGTCAGAGGAATGACGATGCCCAGAAGGTACCCTATTGGGCTTGCTGCGTTGATGACACCCATTGCTTTTCCTCTGCTCTTGGGTTCAAAATAATCTGCGGTCAGAGTAAAAGCACCAGATGGAAGGGGATAACCTATGCCAGTCAGTATCCTGGTAACGAACAACTGAGAAAAGACTCTTGATAGGCCGTTGATCCAAGTCGTTGCCCCTAGAATGATTGCCATAAAGACAGTAAGAATTTTTCTGGAGTATTTGTCGTACAAATAACCCCAGAACGGATAAAGGATCGTCCCAACTATGAGGGTGGATGTTACAAGCAGACCTAATATTGCATCCGTCACGTGGTATTCCTGAATGAGCTGTGGTTCAACTGCGGATATTATGTAGGTATCTGCGGCCTGAATCATGAGAAAAAGTGACAATACGGTAACGACACCCCACCTGTACTTGCTCTTAACCATTCCCTTGTACATTTTTTGGATGTTATTAATATTTTTATAAAATTTCATCTTAAATTAATGGACTCTAAACAGATGAAGTAGCATTAAATCGTAATCAAATTGAAAATGCTCATATAAGGTAAGAAGTTACAATGGGTGAGTCACATGCCGGTACAGTATCTGAAAGACAGTTTTAGAAAGATCGATGGTAAGACTATAGAATTCAAGATCAAGAATATGGAAGGATCTGCGAGGGTGAATTTATCGCCTTCTGTGTTTCTTGACGGTGAAGAAATCACGAGTGGAAGCGCTATAAGTATCAAGGAAGGAGAGTTCAAGGACATTAAGCAGAACATGGACCTGGACATTCTAATGGGTGAGTCGATAACTATAAGGACGAAGCTGAAAGAGCCTATTGGTAAGGGAAATCATAAGATAAGAGTAATCATAAAAGTCAACTGGCCTCTCTGGACATCATTCGAAACTGAATTTAAAGTACTTGCGTAAGAATCAGCGGAAGTGTTTGGCCATAATCCTGTTTTCGTCAATTGCAAGAAGATTGTCAATGACCCTTTCTGCTTGCTTGTTGGTTCTGGTGCGGGGATCTGCAATTAACCATTCTAAAAGTATTTCCTTTCCACCTTCGGTGAACGCCTCAAGAGCCCATTCCATTCTCTGAATTCTCGGGAGTATCGAAAAATTCATTACCTTTCTCGGAAGTTTTCTTCCAACATCCCTGTGAATACCCCTTCCATCAATTACGGAAGGAGTCTCTACAGCGACGTTGTCGTGTATCCCTTCGATCGATCCATTATTGAGCAAGTTAACCTGATAGGTGCCCTTAACATCGTTTGCCAGTGCATTGATTATGGGGACTACAGGCTCATCACTCAGGCCAGATGGAAAGAGGTAAGAAAGAGGTTCAGAATTTGCCATTGCGTTGTTTATCATATTCATGTTCCTCTCCTCCATATCCAGGTAGAATTTCCACCCAGCTGCAGAATCAAAACCGCCCATTGCACCATACCACTTTACTTTCGTTCTCTGATTCCTATGATATTTCCAGGTGCCACTTCTGACCGTGTCTCCAATCGGAACAATCCCATACTCGTTGTACATATCCACCATTGCGGGGGACATCTGGACGCTTAGTGGATTTGTCCTCGAGGCCATAAACCATCCTCTGTAAAAGGAAGAATAGCTTTTGTCTATCCACTCTCGAAGAGTTGGATAGGCGTCTTCACTTCCGTTCTTGAATTTTGTCATCCATATTGTGTGATTGAGACCTATTGACTCGGCCTCTGTCTCATCCCTATTGAGTCCGACAGAACCAACAATGTCCCTGTAGTCCAGGTGGCCGTGACATATACCTACAGACTTTATCCCGAACGTTCTGCCAAGTAGAGTAGTGAGCTCAAGGACAGGATTGGAAAGCTGCAAAAGCCACGATTGCGGGCTCAACTCTTCCACATCCCTCGCAATGTCCATTGCAAGTTGGAATTGGTAATATCCCCAGATTGTGTGATAGTCTGAGACCATGTTCCATTCTACGCTGTTGATGCCTCTAAAGTAACCGTTCTTCTCTGATATGGCCCTCATCTTTTCATAGTACTTGTGTCCCCCAACCATCGCAGTATTGATCACGTAGTCTGAATCCCTGATAGCATTTTTTCTGTCCATAGTTTTGAGAAATTTTATGTCGAATTTTACCTCGGAAGAATATCTTCTGGCAAATCTGTAAATCGCATCGAGGCGGTTCCTGTCAATGTCCATCAGAGCTATCGTACTCCCTTTCATCTCCGGAATCAAGCAAAGGTCGTGAATGATAGTCGAGCTCCAGAACAGGCTTCCGGCCCCTAGAACTGCAATCTTCAGTGACATTCCAACAGCTCAGATTAAGAACCACTTGGTCATAATAAATGCTTTGCTTATTGAGTAAGGTCCACAGCTTTAATGATGCACCCTCTCCTCTTTCGAAGGTCATTAAATGATCTCAGACTAAAATTCAATAGGGATGGATCGAATTTTGTTAGAAACTTCAAGAAGTTACCAACTGACAGATGGCAATTCCGGAAAATGTATTTCGTGATGCTGTCTCACTACTTGCGAATTCAGGAGAAATCCAGCAGAATCAGTACTCAATTATTACGAGAGATTAAGTCGAAGCAAGAGATTATTCTCTGCAATGTCTGTAAACGTCGTTTACGCACAAGCACATTGTCACTCTAGCTTTTCTATCAATAAACTGAGTGGAGAAGGTGTCTTTCACAGAGTAATATGGCCCGTTGAGCGTCAGTTTATGAGAGTCATCATGAAAAATCCACAAGGACTCCTGAAACTGGCACGAAAGAAGGGTGTTAAGTATATCATTGTTACAGATCACAATCGTGCTTTAGACATCTTAGGGAGTGAAGAATTTCTTATCTCAGGAGAAGAGTGGGGGCAAAAGAAAGGTCACTCTAATTTTATAGGTATAGATGAATCCGTGGATCCCGAATGCGGTTACTTTAAGGGAATAGAACCAGTCAAGCCAAGAGATTTTAAGAGTGCAGTGACGGTCGCAAAGGGGCAGGGGGCCTTTGTTTCAATAAACCATCCCTTTAAGAAAGACCGGTGGACGTGGGGAGAGGAAAGTTACGAACTAGCTGATGCTATCGAAATCTGGAATGGTAAATGGTGTGAGGAGAATCAGAAGGCACTCGATCTTTGGCAGAATTTGCTCTCTCGAGGTTTTAAAATTTGGTGTCTGGCGGGTAGTGATTTTCATGTTAATCATCTCTTCAGTATTGACTCACAAGTCCTTGCATTCATTGACACAGATTCCAGACAGTCGCTCCTCGCTAAACTCAAAAATGGAAATTTCTCAATAGCTAGGGATACAAAGTGTCCCGTCATCTTCCTTTCAGATAAAACGACTTATCGGATAGAGAATTTCAGAGAATCGTTGACAATGAAAGTGATTTCAGGGGATCATAATGAAATCATAAATAATCCTGCAAAGCACGGAACACTAAAGAACAAAGAGCAACAGATTTTTGTGAGGGTTGAGCTCTGGGAAGGTGAAGAACCTCTAAGTTTTTCTAATCCGATCTTTTTCTGACTTGAAGAGCAGCGCTTGAACTAGAAATCCAGAGGACCCTGGAAAGTGAATCCCTGTCAGACATCTTCCACTTTCCTGATCTATCGTCTCGCAACTGAGCCCATCGTCCATCGTAATGTCCCTGAGAATCGACTCGTCGGCAATACCAGACAGTATTTGACTGGCATGGGAATGAATCCATGGATGCTTTACGTGTCTGTTCCCTAAACCGTTGAAATTGCCCCTAATCTCGAATTCATTGCTGCTCGATTTTATCCACTTCAAAGTGTTCTTGAACACCTTCGACTCTTTTTCGATAAACCCAAGATAGGGAAGAAGCAATAGGGAACCCGTAGGGTCGTCATAGAACTCGTAACGACCCTTGAGGTCTGATGAGTAGCAGAACATGTCCTCACTGACAAACTCATTCATTACGTCCTCCCTTATCTTATCGGAGAACTCTAAGTAGGTTCTGTCAAGTAAGAGTTCCTTCACTTTATAGCCATAGGTCCGCATGGAGTACCACAGGGCCACATTATCGAAGGTTACGTAGGGATAAATCACTGGATCGTCCGAACTATTCAGTTCGGTACCGAATAGGTAGTACCCATAGTTCTTCCAGGGGATTAACAGGTCCATCAGCTGACTCGCCATTGTCAGGGACTCCTCAGGATCAAGAATTTTTAGAGATATGGCTCTCTCAAGCGCAAGGAAGTAATAAGAAAGCTGATCCAGTTCGAACCCATCATACAATACCCGTCCGTCCAAGTAGAGGGAGTGGATGCCCCTGTGCTTCCAGTATTTCGTTAGCAACAATGACAAAAGAACCTTTGCTCTTTCCTGATCGAACCTCTCAATTACAGGCAGTGTCCAGAAAATGAAGTCTCTAGCCCAGAATCCTCCGGACACGTAATACTTTGGGCTCTTTGATGCCATAATGCAGTTGTCCTCAGTGTCAATGAAAGCCGAATTTGAATTGAAGATCGCCATGAATATGTTGTCTCTTAACATCTTACTTTCGATCCCGTTGAACCTTTGCATGAAGTCATTGCACTCTTTTTCTAGATTCTTTTCACCAACCCTAGATAGGTGAATTGAATTCAGCACTGCCCTGTCAGGAGTATCACCCAGACCTATGAAACAACCGTCTTCTGTTTCCTTAATGGCTATCGACGGTTTACAGCTACCGACGGAAGAGTAGTAAACTGGAGCATTTGACCAATTGGTGTTGATGCTGCTCACAGGAATTGGCACTTCCCAGAATATCTTCGAGTACGCCTCCACGCTGAGTTTGCCCTTGATTGTTGTCCCGAGGTAGAAACCCGGTCTGTGAGGTGGAACGATTATGCTTACGTCTTTCTCTTTGGAACAGTTCTCAATCCACCCATGTCCCTGAAAATTATTTTCAGAAATCAATCCTCGAACCTTGAAACATACCAAGGTAGACCCGCTATTAACTGGAAAACAAATCTCCAGAGCTTCCCCTTTGAGAATGATGGAGAGATAGTAATTGGCAGTCACTCTGTAATTCTGTTGGTCGACAGTGGTAGGAGACGTTATCACCATCTTTCTGGAATCGTCATAACTCAATTTCTAAAATCCCCTCCTCATATGCAAGGGACTTGCCGGAAACGCTTTCCCTATTCACGTATTCGTGCGTGTCATATCCCTGAATGCCAAAGACAGAATGAAAACCAGAAGAGGGAATGTTACCAACATAGCCCATCCTTTCGTCTCCTTCCTCTGCCTTCTTAGTTATACTACTCTGTCCTTCAAATCTAATGTCTAGCAGGTCTCCAACCATCATTGGATTGATTACGTTCCTGACCCTATCCATTCTCTGGGCTATGTAGTAGGCAGAGTCCATCCATTCTTCCGGTTGCCACCTTCCATTGCTTAAGGTTGAATTCCATTTCACCGGATTAGCGTCTGGTTGGATTATCATATCTGCTTCTTCCAATCTAGATATATATCTTGGCACGAAGGCATCAAGACTGATAGCAATACCTACTCTCTTGCCACCTACATCGAAAGTAGATACCGAGGAGATGTCACCACCCGATATACCAAGATCAAACTCCATGGGTGTCAAAAAGACCTTGTCTTGGCTGAACCTAAGCTCTCCACTGGAATCAAACACGAAAGCAGTATTGAATACTTTCGTTTCTAAAAAATCCCATTCTCCGCCTCGCTTTGAGAATCTTGACATGTTGTTGCACGCAAGAGTGTAGACCGAGTATTCTCTTGACAATGAGCTGAACAGATTATAAAAATCACGAACAAAAGTATCTGTGAGGGCAAGAAAGATTGAAGAAACGAAATTCTGGATATTTCCTTCCCCGTTGATAAAATCGATCTTATTCTGATTCTTTGAGTAAAGTACCTGCATTGCTTCGGTAGTGGACTGGGCATTCAAACCAGAAAAAGCGGTCAGGAGACCGATGTCCTCTGGAAAAATTATAAAGTCTCCTGGTCTGGTGTTTTCGTAAAACTTCCTCACGTGAATTGGAAACCCTCCATTGAAATCGTCCCTGTCAATCTTGAACTGGACGGCAATAAATCGCACAAATATTATATTCTATAGACTCTTAAAAGCTTTCTTGAGGCAGTGCTCCATTCATGCTTATTTTACAACCTTCGTTAGCCTAGATGGCCTGTCAGGATCGAGGCCTAACGAGATAGAAGTGTAATAGGACAGTAACTGACCGAAAAGAAGGGATTGCATGGACTTTACAACTTCATTCTCCGAAGTCACTCCGAATTTCTGTTGCAGGAATTCATCAACGTCCACAACTCTTTTTGCATAGGAATCCAACTCGTGAAAGACCAGCCGATCTGGAGAGAGCATGAATACCGACCATTTCCTGTCCAAGAGCTGTTTTGGGCCGTGAAGGAAATCTCTCGTAGCGTAGGCAAAAGAAATCGCATTGCTCGTTTCGATCAACTTCAAAGTCGTTTCCAGTGCGATCGGGTATGCCAATCCTGATCCAAGGAATACAGTTCTGCCCTTTGCCTGGCCCACAAGTTCTCGAATTACCTTCTTTCCAGTAACTATTGTCTCTGTATTTTTTTCAGCCTCGTTTAGAATTTCCAGAAACTCGCTTTTCTTGGAATGGTAGGATATTTTTAAGGCAACAAAGAGCTGTGCTATCAGAGATTTTGTTGCAGCGACTGACCGTTCATTTCCTGCGTCTGTGTACAGCATCAGGTTTGCGATTTTTCTAAGTTTAGCGTCCCTGTTATTGGTGATCCCAATAACCATCGAACCCTTCCGTTTCAGTTCCTCTGCGGAATTCAGGGCATCGATACTGTCTCCAGACTGGCTGAAAACGATGGAGGTAGTATTCGGTATCATTCCTGGTAGCCAGTTCCCTACCTCACTAGAAAGGATGGGAATAGAGTTCTTGCCATTTCTATTCAGGAGAATTGATAGATATTGTGCTGCGTGATAGCTGGTTCCATTCCCTACCACGTAAACCATTCTGGATAGTTCAAGATTGCTCGTGATGTGATCGAAGTTTTCAAATTCTTTCGATTTGAAGTCCCTTATGATTGCCGGCTCGCTCTCTATCTCTTCCAGCATCAAATGCATAACAACTTAATCTGGTTCTTCTTAAATTTCTTTGTACTTGTCCTTAAGTCAGTCTATGGGGAGGCCCTTGCAAATTCTCTCGTACACGTCTGCGGACTTCCTCTTCACCCTTTCCTTTGTTTTGTAATCCACTGAATAGAGCCCAAACCTCATAGAGTAGCCACTAGCCCACTCGAAGTTGTCAAACAAGGACCAGTGAAAGTATCCCTTGACTGGAATCCTGTCTTTAGAAATTGCCTGGGACAGTGAGTTTAAGTGTCCCGCAATGAACCTCCCTCTCTTCTGGTCCGTTGCGTCAGCTATTCCGTTTTCCAGAATATATATCGGTTTGCCGTACCTGTCATAGATCCATCTTGAAACGCGCCTAATTCCCTCAGGGTAAATGTCCCACTGGAAATCAGAGCAATCTTCACACGGAAGGACCTTCATTGGCAGAACTCCTGCATACTGTTCATTCTCGGAGTATTTCACCCTCACCCTTGTGTAGTAGTCAATTCCCACATAATCGGCTTGACCGAAGTCAGGAATCTTCTCGTCTGGCACTCCACTAAGGTTATTGTCGAATTCCCCTTTAATTGCTGCATTGAGGATCCATTCATTGTTCAGATATCTTGCAGTTTCTGCCATCTCTGCATCCTTCTTATCATCACCTGCAGGTTCGAAATATGGGGGGGCCGTCCCGATGCCAGTCTCCCTGTTAGTATTTTTCTTGAGTATTTTGTAAGCCAGATTGTGGGCAAAAGCCAGATTTCTTTCGACCTTGAAAGTCAATGGAATGCTCTCCAACCCTGGTGGGAAACCTGAACTGCGTCCGGACAAGTATCCGTTCATTGCAATTACTTCCGGCTCATTTATTGTCTCCCAGCAATCCACCTTTGGCCCGATGGTTTTGGAGATGAAGAATGCGTACTTTGCGAACTCTTCGATCGTTCTTATGTCTAGCCACCCTTTGGAAGTCGCAGTGTCTATATCTTTGTGACATTTGACCGGCTGATGCAGCCAGGATGGAAGTGGCCAGTGGTACAAAGTCATGAACACCTTGAGCCCTATAGAGTGTGCAAAGTCCACCATTTTTGAATAGTGACTCATCACTTCATTATCGGCCATAGATTTCAATTTTTCAAGAGTATTTTTTGCCTCGGTAAATGTCAGAGGTTCTCCGTTTGCATTCCTCCTAAATCCTCCATCGACATCAAAAGTGGGGTCATTGAAAATTCTGGCCCACTCAATGCTCATCCTAATTGAGTTGTTTCCCAGAGACCTTGCCCTCTTCATATCCTCTTCATAATTATCCCAGAACCCGTCGCCATCCTGCGGCTTGTCTCCAGATACCAACCTTTCCTTGATAATTTCCTCGCTGTTCGCCCATTCATACCAGTCCGTGCCAGAATAATCACTCTCAACTGAGCTTCCCATTTCGGTCTGAAATGCGGAAATTGCAGTTCCCCAGATAAATCCTTTTGGAAACTTTATCTCCATGACACTTAATGCTCTTCCATAATAAGAAATTGTTCAGAATTATAGACTTTCAGTACCTTTAGCGCATCTAAATCCAAATAAGGTTTAAATGTAGTGCAGAATTCTAATTCATATGGACTTTTCTGAGCACCTCAAACAAATCGAACTGGATGAATCAAGAAAAGAAATTCTCTTACAGTCAAAGAGAATCGTGACTTTCTCACCACATCCCGACGATAACGAGCTCATAGCAGGAGGATTCATTGCAAGGAAAATTATGGAGAAATCAGAGTTCCACCTGGTGGTCGTCAGCGACGGGAGAAAGGGAAGCAGGACGATTGATGAAGAAGAACTTAAGAAGATCAGAGAGATGGAACAACGGAAGGCCATAAAGACTCTTGGATCAGATAGCGTTAGATTCCTCGGTTACAGGGATTCTGAGGTACCGCAGCCCTCGGTACTCAGAAACGATTTTATAAAGATCATTAGAGAACTCTCTCCGGATCTTGTTATAACCGTAGACCCGTTCCTTCCTTACGAGGCACATCCTGACCACTTGAATACCGGATTGGCAGTTCTTCAGGCAGTCCTTTTCGAAGAATTCCCAAATATCGGGGAGGGTAAGCCTGTTAAGAGCCCAAACGTTGCACTTGGATTCACTTATACTCCCAATGTAATACTTGACTGCACCGACAGCATGGATAGAAAGATCTCAGCAATCAGAGTTCATAGTTCCCAGTTTCCAGATGATTCTGCACTGGAAATGATCAAGGGTATTTCTAAGCTGTATGCAAATCGGATAGGAACTCAGTATGCAGAGCCTTTCAGAGTACTCATGCCTCACGAATTGCACATCAATGTTCTGGGGGGAATGAACCCATGGTAGCATCCAGTACCTCGGATGTTGTTGGAAAAGGCAGCAGTTCAGGTCCATCATCGTCAGGTATACTGCCAATGAGGTTGAAAGTCCTCTACAGCTTTGGACAGATGGGAGTCAACCTGCCGACATACTTTTTCGTATATCTCTGGGCCATCTATGCTCCTCACGGAGGGACTCAGCTCATGTCTGCATCGCTGCTGGGACTGGCATACGGTGTTGGGGTCATAATTCAAGCCCTGGCCAATCCTTTTATTGGAAACCTGAGCGATAAACTGAAATGGAAAATGGGAAGAAGGAGACCGTTCATAATGACAGGGTTCATTCCTTTGGCAGTAAGCTTCATGCTGCTGTTCAGACCCATATCACACAATCAAATGGCGAACTTCGTATACGTTGCAGTCGACTTTGCGATCTTCAATTTCTTCTATGCATTCGTTGTGCTTCCTTACCTTGCCATGATACCTGAAATATCTTTGAATTCAAACGACAGAGTGAAGCTTCTAAGCGTCAGCTCATATTTCAATGTCATACCGACTATACTGTTGCTGTTCGTCACAGGGATTCTGCTCAATATGGGTTATTCGTTCGCCGATATAGGCGCAATGGTGACGGTGATAATCTTAATATCGTTCCTGGTGCCTCTGGTGTCGATCAGGAAAGAAAGGTTCCAGTCCCTCTCCCCTCAATCGTTCAATCTTCAGACCGCACTTTTCAGCACCCTAAGAAACAGGACCTTTCTAATTTTCATAGCCGCATATGTGTTCATAATATTCGGGATGTATTCTTTCGTGAATGCAATAACATACTACACAGGAATAGTGATACTTCCCGGAAGTACTGAATCAACTTATTCAAGCTATTCATCCTTCATTCTTGCAATAATATTCGTCTTCTTGGCGATATTTTCGGTCGTCACGATAAAGCTGTCAAAGAGGTTAACAAAGAAAAAAGCTATGATCATACTCTCGTCCATTCTTGCACTGGGTATGGTTCTGCTCGGGGTCATGCCTTCAAATCCTCCTCTCGTAGTGCTGATCCCTATCCTCGCGATAGTTGGGCTGGGTGCGACCGCACCAATCATCCTCACCTATGCTATACTCTCTGACATAATAGACGAGGATGAACTAAAAACAGGTTACAGAAGAGAGGGTATGTACTTCGGAATTCAGGGGTTGATAGAAAGGGTTCCCTACGCCCTGTCGGGTGCATTTGTTGGCTTGTACTATAGCGCAGTCTATCTCCCTTCCAACTCCCAAGTCGTGATGAGATACATCGCCTTCATTGCTGCCCTTTCGACGGTGATAATGGCAGTGATATTCACAAAAGTGCCAGTCAAGGAAAAGCTCAAGGGATAGTATTGCGAAGCATTGCTTTAGCCAGAAATCGCAAAGGAAAGACTTAAAAATCAATAAATCAACGGTATGGTATCAGCAAAAGAAGATTAATCAGAAAATAAGAAATGGAAAGGGATTGAAAAACAAGTCTAAGATTCTAAGTATACTGGCCCAAATGTACAGACGTTCATTCTCGCCAAAGTAAACAATTAATATATAGAACTATGAATATTAGTTTATATAGGGGGTGAGTTTTTTTGGTCTTATCTATATCCCCCAAATGTAAGTGGGGCCACCGAGATTTGAACTCGGGTCACCAACACCCCAAGCTGGTAGGATGGTCCAATCTACCCTATGGCCCCTTCAATCAAATGGTAATATCTCTTCAAGGAGTTCTGCGTTAGAAAGGATCATTCTCCTGCAGCAATACCTTGTTACGTTCAGATCGTCCAGAATTCCAGATATCTCTTCTGAACTTGGCTCCCTGTTCTTTGATTTCCTTATTTCTTCTACCTTGTTGGTAAACCTAACGTAATCAGATCCAATGACCCTTCCGCAGCTGAAACACCTAACAGGAATTATCATAATTTCACCTGTACGATTTCTGTTTCTTCTTTCTCGCTCCCGTTCCTCCCGGTTTCTTGGGGAGCTTCCTTCTCACATCATTCACGAGCAGGGCTCTGTCGTAATCCTTGAAAGTCTTCTCCAGGTCCTGATCTTTGAAGAAGTCCACGATTGCCCTTGAGATGGCAGTTCTGGCCGCTTCAGCCTGTCCCATTATCCCTCCCCCTCTCGTGTTGACGGAAATATCCACCTTTCCAATCCTTTCGCCTGCAAGTGTGATCGGTTCCATCATCTTCAGCTTGGACAGTTCCGGTTGATAGATCTCTATCGGAATCCCGTTTATCCTGATTCTACCCTTGCCTTCCTTTATAGTTGCTCTAGCAACTGCCGTCTTCCTAGCTCCACTAGTCTCAATTACCATCTACAATCACTTTCGATCCCAATTCTTTGCAAATTTCATAGAGCGTTGTCACGTTTGCAACGTGCTTGTTCTGGTATTCCTCAAGTTTTTCGAATTCCTTTCCCTTGAAGTCGTTTGGTACTCCTATATAGACCCTCAGTCTCTTTAGAGCCTCAATTCCTCTAGAGTTCTTCATCGGAAGCATTCCCCTTACCGTCCTCCGGAAGATCCTGTCAGCTTCCTTTGGAAATCTCGGTCCCTTTCTTACGGATCCCACGTCTCTCTCCATCTTGTACCTCTCAATTGTGTACCTTCTCCTTCCAGAAACAACGGCTTTCTCTGCATTCACGACAACAATTTCATCGTTCTTTGTCAAGAGCTCCTTGGCAATGTAAGTAGAAGCCCTCCCAAGAACCAGATTGCTACCATCAATAATTCTAATTTCACATCACCCTATTATCTTGATCTTTGTTCCCTTAGAGTTCTCGCTCATGAGTTCTCTTAGTGTAATTGCCTTTCCCCCGGCCCCCTCTATTTTGGATCTGGCCGATTTCGAAAAGTACAACGCAGCAACTTTTACAGGTTCCTCTATTCGTCCTGAGCCAAGTACAACGCCCGGAACAACCACAGTATCGTCCATAGATGAGAAACGCGAAATCTTTCCCACGTTCACCTCTACCAGGTTGTCCTTTGACTTTCTTATTCTTTTCGCTACGTCGCCCCAGAATCTTGAATCGTTCTCTAAGGCTGTCTTCTTCATCTCTATCGCAAGTCTCTCCCTTTCATCTTTTTCGTTTACGCCCATTTATCAAGCACCTGGGTCGGAAGGTATGGATTTACTATTTATAAATGTTATCTGGTCTTCAAAAGCTCCAGTACATTCTTTAGGATCTCCACACTGGTGACTGCTCCAACTCCTCCAGGTACAGGGGTATAATCGACCAGCGCATTAGCCACGTCCGGATCGAAGTCTCCTCTTACTTTACCGTCAACTACGTTTATTCCGATATCGACTATTGTCTTCCTGCTCTTGATGGTCGAGGACTTGAGATATCCCGGCTTTGCCACTGCAAGGAAAATCACATCGTTTTCATCCACCAGTTCTTCCATTTTTTGAGTCTTGCTATGGGCAACAGTGACTGTAGCATCTCTGTTCAATAACATCTGGGACAATGGGCGCCCCACAGTCACCGATCTGTTAATGATCAATGCATTCTTCCCTTTCAAATCATAGCCGTTGTGAGTGAGTATGTCGATCGCGGCTCTGGGTGTTGCAGGAGCTATTCTCTCCACTCCAAAGTAGAGCTGGCCCATGTTCTCGTAAGTAACACAGTCAGCATCCTTGTCGGGGTCGAGTGCTTCCGACACCATCTGGTTGGTGACACCCTTCGGAAATGGTCTGCCAACTATAACCGCGTCAATCTCAGGGTTTTTGTTGATCTTATCTATGGTCTCCATAAGCTCCTCTCCCTTGATGACCAGTGGGACGAAGTTTATTCCAATCTTCTCAGCATTTTTCTTGATGCTGTTGAAATAGACGATTGATTCCTGATCTTCCTGATACGCAACAGAAGCTAGTGAAATCTTCCCCAGTTCAGAAACGCCTTTTCGAACTTCCTCAAGCATTTCCTTTGCGATAGGTCTTCCATCCAGGATCATGGTAGATAATTATTTTCGAGGATTAAACTTCACCCAGACTATGTTTGGCCAGGAAAACTTCAACAAAACACTTATTTAGGGATTTTCACTTGCCTACCGAATGGATGAGTTGGCTGAATGGATTAAGTCTAAAGGGATAAACACTACGAATGACATCAAGATACCTGAAAGGCTTGTTGACCAGGTCATTGGCCAGGACCAGGGTGTAGAGGTAATAAAGAGGGCTGCGAAACAGAAGAGACACGTAATCCTGATAGGCGAACCCGGTACCGGCAAGTCAATGCTGGCACAGTCGATGACAGATTTCATTCCAAAGGAAGAACTAGAGGATATTCTGGTCTTCCATAATCCAGAAGACGCTAATCGTCCTAAAATTGTGACAGTCCCTGCTGGAAAGGGTAAGGAGATAACAAAGGACTACCAGAAGAGAGCAGATCAGGAGAAGACAGAGAGGCAGCGAAGCGTGAGGATATTGGTCATCTTCATAGTCATCATAGGGTTGATCTTTTCATTCATAAATTATCCAACCACAAAAACGATCAATCCTGACCCGATATTCTTTGCTATAATGGCCGCGGCATTCCTGTACATTGCTCTGAACATGGGACCTATAGCTAGGGAAGACAAGACTCTAGTCCCAAAGCTTCTCGTGGGGCATGACAAGGAAGACAAACCACCTTTTATAGACTCTACTGGAGCGCAGGCAGGTGCGTTACTGGGAGATGTGAGGCACGACCCGTTCCAATCTGGTGGGCTTGAGACGCCCGCACATCTCAGAGTGGAGGCTGGTAACATACACAAGGCAAACAAGGGTGTGCTCTTCATAGACGAAATAAATACACTCAGGATGGAGAGTCAGCAGAGTCTGCTGACTGCGATGCAGGAGAAGAAATACACAATCTCCGGACAGAGCGAGAGATCAGCAGGTGCACTGGTACAGACCGAAATGGTACCGTGTGATTTTATCTTGGTTGCTTCCGGGAACTTGGATGCCCTCCAGGGCATGCACCCGGCACTAAGGTCAAGGATCAGGGGTTATGGTTACGAAGTCTACATGAACACCCTAATGGACGATACGGAGGAGAATAGGGAAAAGGTGATGAGATTCGTCGGCCAGGAAGTCGCAAAGGACAAGAAGATCCCGCCATTCGACTATACCGGAATTGCCGAAGTGATAAGGGAAGCACAAAAGAGGGCGGGGAGAAAAGGAAAGATAACACTAAGGCTGAGGGAAATGGGTGGCCTGATTAGGATCGCAGGAGATCTTGCAGTTCAGGTAGCATCCAATGTCGTTACCAGCGAACACGTTATAAAAGCAAAAGTGAAGGCCAGGCCGCTGGAGCAACAGATCGCAGATAAACACATAGAGGCGAATAAGAACTACAGGACATTCACGAACGAAGGATACTCGATTGGAATAGTCAATGGACTTGCTGTCTTCAGTGCTGGATCAGGGATGGCTGAATACTCTGGTATAGTCATGCCAGTTGCAGCAGAAGTCACCCCCGCACAAGAGAAGGAGAGCGGAAAGGTCATAGCCACGGGAAAGCTTGGAGAGATTGCGAAGGAAGCAGTACAAAACGTATCTGCGGTAATAAAGAAATACACTGGACAGGACATAGCGAACCACGACGTCCACATACAGTTCATCGGAAGTTATGAAGGAGTGGAGGGAGATTCCGCTAGCATCACCATTGCAACGGCAGTGGTTTCAGCTATGGAAGGGATTCCCGTAGACCAGTCGTATGCGATGACAGGCTCTCTATCAATTAGGGGTCAGGTTCTGCCAGTCGGAGGGGTAACTGCAAAGGTTGAGGCCGCCATTGAGGCTGGTTTCAAGAACGTAATTGTCCCAGAAAGCAACAAGGGAGACATTGTGCTTGAGGAAACACAGAAAGCCAAGATACAGATTCACGTCGTGAAGACGATTAGCGATGTTCTGAATCTAGTTCTTGCGTCGACGAAATCAAAGACTTCTCTGCTTTCAAAGTTTGACTTTTCAGTGCCCACCGGCCAGGTGATGGCCAATCCCAGTTGACCTTATCTACTATTTTTTAAACTCCTTTGATGAAAGAAAATCCAATAGTTTCACTGACTGCTCGCTAATCAGGGAAGACAGAATCCTCGGTAACCGACACCTGAATGTTGCAATAAAATACGCTCAAGAAAATTCTGATAGCGGGCGAATGATAAGCAAGTCTCTCTGGAACGAGATATTGCTCTACGTCTCGCTACAGAGACAGGTGCATAAAGCTTTTGACCTGGTAGGAGTGAAGAATTACTCAGGAACTGTGGTGAAGGTTGAACGGGGCAACGGACAAAGAAGAACTCCAGAAATATCAGAGAGTCAAGAGAAAAAGAACTTCTGGGGGGTTAAATCGACAGAGGAACTTCTAGAAAAGATGGCTGTATTTCACGTAGACAATTACTGACATATTTATTGGAACTTAAATGGGCTGGTTCTACTCTCTGAAGATCATAGATCCCTTCTTGGCCCCTGCATTTTACAGTCTACACCAAAGTGGGTAAGATTTTTTGTTCTTTCTCTGCCAAATATTATCCCCTTCTTTGATCTCCTACGGAGGCATCTCCACTCTTGTCAGGAACACCTTGCCACATGTTTTTATAGCTTCTCCAGATACCTTTCGCACTACGCAGGAATCTAAATGATAATAAGAGGTAATAATGAGTACGATTTGGAGCAATATCTCGATCCTCTGGTGTTGGAATGGTTCACCTCCAAGTACAACAACGCCACCACGGCCCAGAAGATTGGAATTCCTCTTATTCACCAGAGGAAGAACGTCCTGATATCCTCTCCAACAGGGACGGGTAAAACCCTGTCAGGATTCCTGGTCACGATAAACGAACTGTTCCTTCTTGCCAAAGAGAACAAACTCGAGGACAAGATATACTGCGTTTACGTATCTCCGCTCAAGGCCCTCGCAAACGATATTCATAGGAATCTTGAGGTTCCGCTAGAAGAGATACGGAACATGGCTGAGACGAAGGGTATTCATATACCGAAGATAAGGGTCGGAGTAAGGTAGGGAGACACAAGCCAGTATGTCAGGCAGAAAATGAACAAGACTCCGCCACACATCTTCATCACGACACCCGAATCACTTGCACTTGCGTTATTCTCCCCCAAGTTCAAAGAGAGATTCAGGGGGGTGGAATTCCTGATAATCGATGAGATTCACGATTTGGCCTCCAACAAGAGGGGTGAACTGCTTAGCCTCATAGTGGAATTCCTTCATCACAACACTGGTTCCATAACCAGAATAGGGCTCTCGGCAACGACAGAGCCCATAGATGAGCTCGCGAAGTTCCTGGTGGGAGATGTTGACCGGACTGACGTGCACATAGTTGAGGCAGAATCTAACAAGAATCTTGATATGCGAGTGGTCTGTCCTGTATCCGATCTTTTTTCTGCACCTCAGGAGCAGATTAATGAGAGAACATACGACATAATAGAATCCATGGTCAAGGAGCACACCACTACACTAGTTTTCACCAATACCAGGAGCGGTGCGGAGAGAGTATCATCAAAACTCATCGAGAGGGGAATTCTGGACCTTGAAGCCCATCATTCCAGTCTCTCAAAGGAATCAAGATTCAATGTGGAAGAGAAGCTGAAGAGGGGGGAACTGAAGTGTGCAGTATCATCCACCTCCTTAGAACTTGGAATCGACATCGGAAGCATCGACCTTGTCGTCCAGGTTGGATCACCCAAGGGAATCGCAAAAGGGCTCCAGCGAGTGGGCAGGTCTGGGCATTCCGTGTTCGCAACGGCCAAGGGACGGATAATTCCGATGGACATAGACGACCTGGTCGAATCCCTGGTACTGGTAAGGGAAGCAAGGGCAAAGAAGCTTGACCGTATCAGCATACCGCGGAACTCCCTGGATGTTTTAAGCCAGTTCATAGCAGGTATCTCACTCGAGAAGAAATGGTTGGAATCCGAAGCTCTAGAAATAGTAAGGAAGACCTACTGCTACAGGGACCTCAGCGAGAGCGACTTTGTGAACGTTCTGAACTATCTCTCAGGAGGGTTTGAGGAGGGAAACGTTTATTCCAAGATATGGTGGGACAAGAAAGAGCATACCTTCGGGAGGAAAAAGAGTACAAGACTGATCTATTTCACGAACGCAGGGACCATACCTGAGGAAGCCGACTATGATGCGTTTTCTGTAGATAACAGGCACCTCGGATCCCTCTCGGAGAAATTTGTCGAGAAGCTTCATAGAGGCGATATTTTCGTCCTTGGAGCGAGGACATACGAATTCCTCAGGATGCGTGGAAACAAGGTATTCATCAAGGATGCATCTGGAAGAAAACCGACGGTTCCATCGTGGGTCGGTGAAATGCTCCCGAGGACCTTTGATTTATCTATAGAAGTGGGCAAATTCAGGAAGGAGCTAGCTGAGAGGATGAAGCAGGGCAGTGCGGAAGAATTCCTGAAGAATGAATACTATGCCGATGACAATAGCGTGAGGAGCGTTATCTCATACATTTCAAATCAGATGGAATACGGAATACCGACGAATGATAATCTCCTGATAGAAGGCTATATCGACAAGGCGAGCCAGTTTTCTGTCATTTTCCACTTCGCGTTCGGTAGACGGGTCAACGATGCACTCAGCAGGATAATAGCCTTCAACATATCAAAGAACTTCTCAGTCAATTCCAGAATATCTCTCACAGACGATGGCTTCATGCTCACATTCAACAGGAGAATTGAAATCGCAAAGATCAAGGATCTTATCCAGACAATCAGGATAGGCGGGTCCCTGAGAAATGCGGTCAAATCGACGGAACTCTTCAAGCAACGATTCAGGCACTGCGCAACACGTTCGTTCATGGTACTAAGGAGATATAGGGGAAGAGAGGTATCAGTCGCGAGACAGCAACTGAGGAGTGAAAGAGTCCTGAACATACTCTTCTCAATGGAGAACTTCCCGATCATTGAGGAGACGTTCAGGGAGATAGAGGGGATCGTGATGGACCTGGACAACTCCGAGAAGATACTGAAATCAATACGGGACGGAGAGATTAAGGTAGAATCTCGAGACTATACGAGGTATCCGAGTCCGTTTGGATTTGGGATCATATCAACTGGTATTACGGACGTCGTCCTCATGGAGGACAAGAGTGCTATCATAAGGGAACTGCAGGAAGCGCTACTGGCCAAGATGGGCTTAGAAGGAAGCTCCGAAGTAGATATAGAGTCCCTGATGAATTACCAAGAATCGAAACAGCTAATAGACCAGAACGGAGGGCTACTAGATTTCCTTGCGAAGGCAGGGTTTGCGGATCTCTACTCATCGGTTTCGTTTTCTCCTCTTAAAAAGGTGGATGATCAGGATGCTTATTTCGGGGAACTGTCTGGATATCTCCAGAACGGAGAGATTGTTCCAGTATTCACGGGGAAGACCACATATACGCTCAAGGAAAACGTTCCGTATCTTGCATCAGTGTTCATGCAGGAGAGCGAACGCACTATCAATTTCAATGATGGAGAGAGCACAAACACGATAGCCAAGAACAACTCTCTCGATCCTGGCTCAACGGTGATAGCGCTGAGAAAGATGGAAAGGGCCTACAGTGCATATTTTCTCAAGCACGGAAACAGGGTCAAGTGGTACAACAGGTCGGTTACAAAAGCAGACAAGGTAGAATCTGTCAAGAAGGTGGTCGTGTGGCTCCTATGGCAGAACGGTCCGCTCACTTTCAACGAGATCGTGGACAGGATAGGACAGATGAACGAACTCGAAGAGGTGATCGAGGAGCTTACAAACAACAAGATCATCGTTTCTGGCAGGTTCTTCCCAAAGAAGGATAGGCAGTACATACTCACGGAAGACCTCAAGAAATTAAGGACCACTGATGAGATAGAGATAGGAAAAATCAGACTTAACAGAACTCTTGAAAAGATTGGAGAGAACTATTTTGATAGCTATCTGGTCGCGAATGACCCGAACTCGCTGGTCATAAGAGGCTACCCTGCTCAGCAGATGCAAGCAAAGGGAATCGTGTATGGCCACTTCGCAGGATCCATCAAAGGGTATTTCGACGAAAAGTATCTTCCTCAGCTGATTTACTTGAACAGGACTGAGAGCCTGGGTAAAGAGGAAAAGGACGTTCTTGAACTGATAAAGAAGGGAAAATATGGTGCGGAAGACGTTGAGGAGAAGACGCTGGAGAAACTGGTCAAGAACAACTACGTCGTACTGAAAGATGGGAAGCTTTTGAGAGTGAGCGTGGATCCAGAAGAACCGATCGGGCTTTTAGAAAGGTTCGTTGCCACCTATGGGCCATTGAGTATAGAAGAGATTGTGCAGATATTTGGCCCGATGGTCAGGAAGTCAATCGGCAAGGTCAATGTCAAGAAGATGGTCAGTGGTCATTCGACTTATCTATATACCGACCTGACATTCTCAAAACAGAGAGCAGTCATAAGCACCAAAGACCCACTCTTTTTGGTCAACAGAGACAGGATCGAAGGTGAAACAGGAGAAGGGATGACTTACTTCCTGCTGGAAGATGGAACTGTGAAGCTCGGGGTAGAGACTGCGACGCAGAACGGAATACTGGAGATCTTCGAGATCACGGGGGACTACTCGAGTAACTTCGATCAAGTTATGGAGGTGATAAACGAGATTTCCAGGGTGGAAAGGTTCGATTCACTAGTCATAAGGAAGATAACCTTCCCCGTACCAGACAGGGAGAAGATGGAGAGCATCGGGTATTCCATGATAAGGAATTTCATGGTTAACGGAACAACGGTAGAGGACCTGTCCATGGAAGAGGATCAGATGATTCACTACCTTGTCAGAAAGCATCATCTTTTCAATGGGTACAAGTATCCAGATCCAGTGGTCGCTCTTGACTCAATACTTGGATACAAGGGTAACTTTGAGCTCATGATGAAGAGCGACAGAAGTATAGATCTGGACAAACTTGTAATGAGCAATCTTGCGGTGCAGGGGTATCTTGTTGACGGCTCTCAGGGGTACCTGAGCAAGGAGGGCGTTGCACTCCTGGCATCAGTAAAATACAACTCCCTCAGTGATAATGCAAAGAAGCTTTACGAGATCATAAAGAAGATGCCTTCCTTGTCCAGAGAATCCATAGTGGAGCGCTCCTGTTTCACCATTAATCAGACGCTCAACTACCTGAACGAGATGTTCAAGAAGTGCATAATATACAAGGACAACAAGGGGAGGTACCAACTTACTCCAATTGCGAATAACAGCACCGAGGCTATGGACAGAATCACAAAGGAACTTGGAATATTTAACGGCAGAATTCTCTCATCAATTCTCGGTAATTCTCTGAACGGTAACTTCGTGTCGAACTACCTTTCTGAAGGGATCAAGGATGGCAAATTCAAGAGGATATTCCCGCTGAAGTCCAGAGACGAAATGATGTACAGTTGGAAGTACGAAAACTTCTCTCCACCGTCCAAGAGCGAGGATGTGGTTCTTCTCCCCAGGACGCTTGCAATGGAACACATCTCCCTTATACTCGGATGGAAACCGCAGGGAAAGATGGTGCTTCTGAGGGACGGCTACGACCCGATATTCTTCAAGGGAAAGAGGTCAGGAAACAAGCTTTCCATAACCACTGAACTGAGAGACGAGACGAAGAAGAGAATATCGAAGTACCTGCAGGCAATAAACATAAAGCTCGAGAGACCAGAGAGCGATGAAGTCACTGAAAAATGGTACGAGCAGATGATTCCAAAGAAATACAAATGATCAGAGAATCAGCTGTTTCTCGGCTGCTTCCTTCTTCTGTTTCTTGATGAACTCTTCTAGCTTTTTTCTCACATCGTCGTCAAAAAGCGCGATCATTCTTACAGCAAGGAGGGCAGCATTCTTGGAAGCATTTATTCCCACCGTCGCAACCGGTACCCCCGGAGGCATCTGAACTATGCTTAGCAGAGAGTCTAGGCCGTTGAGGCTCCTGCCCATTATAGGCACGCCTATCACAGGCAACTCGGTCATAGCAGCTATCATTCCGGGCAGTGCGGCTGCTCCTCCTGCACCGGCTATCACGACGTCTGTCCCAGATTTCTTCAGGTTTGAGCAGTATTCTATAAGTCTCTCTGGAGACCTGTGTGCAGAGTATACTCCGTAGTCCACGGATATCCCAAATTCTTTTAGAGACGTTATTGCATCCTTCATTACATCCAAATCGCTTGTACTACCCATCACAACTGAGACCTTTCTCATTCTATTCATTAGGTTAAACATTGTAGGAATATATATGTAACCCGTTCGTGGATGAGCTAAAAACGGTCGTTCGTTCTTAGTCGACATCTATACTTTCCACAGGAATACCATTTGTTCGTTGATTCATTGTTGTACTCACAGATTTATATTAACGTTCCCTTCGATCTTTTCCAGCATTTCATTCCACACGTTTGAAAATCAAGATACTTAACCGAGAAATTCAGCATCCGATGCAACAAAAAGGCCTAAAGAATCAGCATCTTATTGATAATAGGGAAATGACAAAAAATATGAATATCCTGTTAACATTTTTTATAGATGGTAACGAAGGAAGAGGTGTATGAAGTGCTGAAGACGGTCAGCGATCCGGAGATAGGAGTTGATATAGTGAATCTGGGGCTGATTTACAACCTGGACATCGATAACGATAAAGTTAGCATCAGAATGACCATGACAGCTCCAAGCTGTCCAGTAACAGATTGGATTCTGGTAGAGGCACAAAAAAGAGTGGAAGAGCTACCAGGGGTAAAGGAATGCGATATAGAGCTTGTATGGGAGCCGCAGTGGAACCTCGATATGATCTCGGACGAGGCCAGAAAAATGCTCAACATGTAATCATGGTGACCAAGACATAACTCTCCATTCTCACTAAAACGATTGATCATTCATTTCTAAAAGTGTTCAAGGGTTCGACGGATAAAGAGCCCGCTTACCTCATAGGCATAATTGTTTTTGAATTCTAAGTCAGTTCCTTGAAAAATGATAACAGAAAAAAGAGACGAATTCCCAACAACTTGGATCTGTTGTTGGAAATTCACCGCGACTTAATTATGATACTACTAACTAATTCCTTCCGAACTCTTTCGTGACTACCTTTATGTCGGCTGGTCTCTTGGCAATGTGCCCCAGCTTGATTCCGTATATCTCTCTTATTCCGGAAGAGTATGCGGTATCTAGGAGCCTCTGAGAAACTATCCCGCCTGTTACGATTCTAGTGTATTTCTTGTCCACTGTATCAAACTTCTCTATGACCTCGTTTAGCGGTAATTTTCCGATCAGTTCCCATGCATCATCGTAGAACCTAACTTCCTTCCCCTGAGAGGCCTCATCAAGAATTTTCATGTAAGCCTTTACTCCCTGTCCCTGTGTTTTCTGTGCGTTACTTGCGACCATTGTGGATCCGTTGTTCTTGGATTCTCCGTTGGCTACGACCTGAACCGGTTCCTCCTCCCTCTTTTTGCTAGAGGTTTCATTCTTTGTGTTCAGTGTCTTGAGTTCCTCTTGCATTCCGTGGGAGGCAAGGTACTGGTCTAGTGGTGTTTTGTCCCTTAGGGCTTTGACCACCTGTTTATATGTAAGCTCCTCCACTTCGAATCCGTTAGGAGCCCTTGCTACGAAGTCAAGATCGGCCACTTGAAGTAATTCTTTCAGAATGAGATCTCCTCCCCTGTCGCCGTCCAAGAAAGCAGTAGAAGTCTTTTGTCTGGTAAGGTCGGAAATGGTTTTACTGATATTGGTTCCTTCGACTGCGATTGTGTTTTTTATCCCAAACTTTAACAGATTCAGAACGTCATTTCTGCCTTCTACTATGATTATAGACTCACTCGAGTTCAGGTTCGGTCCTCCCGGCAACTTGTCGGGTCCGTAGGCTGCAATCTCAGAATTCTCCACTTTGCTCCTTACGGTCTGGACCAGGTCCTCTCCAAGATTCTTGTTATTGAGCATCATCTTCTCGAGGATCTCCTTGGCTCTCTCTATGACCTTTTCCCTCTTCGCAACTCTTACGTCCTCTACGCTTAGAACTTCTACCTTCGCCTTGCAGGGGCCGATCCTATCTATTGTCTCAAGACTGGCTGCTACGATGCTCGTCTCAACCTGGTCAACCCCGGATGGAATGTATACGGTCCCTTCCGATTTGCCGTTCTTGGATTCTATGTCTACTTCTATTCTTCCTATTTTTCCCGATTTTTGCAAATCTCGTAAATCTAGTTCATCACCCAGCAAGCCCTCCGTCTGGCCAAAAATAGCTCCCACCACGTCGGGTTTTTCTACTATCCCGTCGGTGACTATCTTTACCTTCATGAGATACTTGGTGATATTTGGATCTATATTCACTTTTTATCACCTCTATTTTACTGTGAAAGTAATTTTTTGAAACCCTCACGTTGGGATTAATAAA
>DAHWMK010000002.1:0-3860 GCA_027343225.1 Thermoplasmatales archaeon | reverse complement strand
CGCAGCAGTCTCAGGTGCAACTGGTTCCACTTTCTCTTATGCTTTCTCGTCTCCTGGGTCCTACTTAATAGGGTTAAGAGTTGCAGACAGTAGTGGGGATCCAGTGAATGCGAAACCTGGCAAGTATCCTGCAATAATAATTAGCAGTACAACTGGCGCCCCTGGGGAAAGTAGTGCGCCTCTGGCAAATGTAGGACAGAATTTCACGCTATTCCTCAGTTATTTGAACGACTTTTCAGGTGATAGCTTTCAATGGTACCTCAACGGCACTCGGATTCCAGGAGCTACCTCCCCAACTTATACGACTTCTGAAGAGTTCCCAGGGGATTATACTTATACGCTATTGATCCATACTGGCTCCGTCATATTGACTGGCCGCATAACTGAGAAAGTAACTCAAAAAATTCCGTCTTATTCTATCGAATTTTTTGAGTCAGGATTACCGGTTGGAGCAAAGTGGAACGTGCAAATCCATCAGGGAAATGCCGATTGGCTTTTTCAGGACAACATGGTCGTAAACTATGCCTCAAATGGTCAGGGGATCCCTGCGGCTATTTTCTCTCCTAGTTTGATGTCTGCATTCCCGCCAGGAACCTCGTTTGCCCTAAATGGTCTGAACGGCACGTGGGAATTCTTCGTAAATTACGGGTGGCATAACAGGAGCTTAACAATAATAGACGGCCCATATATGGCTAATCTAACTACAGGGAACTTGACTCTCCCAGGCGTTGCAGCTAACGGCAGTATCATTGTTCACATTCGTTTCGCAGCAATAGGAAATACCCAACCTAGCTCGGCAACCTCTATAATTAACACTCCTCGATTAAGCATCATCATTGCGCTTTCTACGATGAAAGATTTTGTAATACAAAATAAAATTCTTCCGATTAGTGCGAAAGGCCCAACGGTAGCGCCGTTAGCCACAAAGACTGCTTCAAGTCCGGCTAGCAAACCAGCTTTTAATTTTATTTTGTTTATTTTCGTTAGTCTGGTAGGCACTGCTGCAATCATTTCAGCACTGATGGTCCAACGAAATAACCGCAAAAAACAGTGTGGCAGGGAGGTTAATCAGTAATGAGCATTGAAGAAAAAAGCCCCTTAAAGGGGGCCTTGCTTTCACGCAATTCTATATACAATCCTACTAGTTTAGATTTTCGGAGTCCTAGATTTCGATGCTTAAAGATACCGCCTAGACGCAAAAACCCACTCGAAAGAGAGTGGACAACTGCCCGAAACTATCCATTTAACAATCCAGAGATTGAGAAATGGATAAAAAATGGAGGGAATTATGGAATTTTCTGTCCTGGTGGGGATTGTTGCTTTGTAGATGCTGACATTGAGGAGATCCAAAAAGTTCTGGATGTTGCCCTACCTACGTATTGGTATAGCACAGGCAGAGAAGGTCACAAGCAGTACGTTTACATGATAAGTGACCCTCCGATAGGAAACATACCACTCAAAGATGGTGCGTACATAAAAGGAAAAAACGGGCTGGCCGTGGGCCCTGGGTCTATCCATCCCAACGGTAGAATCTACGGACTAGAAAAGAGCCATTTCCCAATCAGGGAAGTCACTAAAAAAGAACTTCTTAACGTACTCGAACCTTTCCTTGTTCGCAAGATTGAACCCACACATCAAGCAGATAAACCAAGGATCACGTCAAATGTAAATTGGATTTCCCTCACTGATCTTATTGACCTGAGCCACTTCAAACACTTCGGCAATCAGTACCAGGGCCCTCATCCCATTCATGGCAGTGAAACAGGTATTAACCTCTCAGTGGACATCGACAAAAATTTGTGGCACTGTTTCAGGCACGATTCAGGTGGGTCCGTTCTTGAATGGATCGCAGTATCGGAGGGGATAATCAGTTGTGCGAATGCTGTGCCTGGTGCTCTACGAGGAGAAAAATTCTGGGAAGTTGTCGAAGTGGCAAGTAGAAAATATGGCTTAAAAAGCGAAGTGGCAGCAAAAATACTCAAAGGAGGAGTAAAACATGGCGCAAGTAGATGACCTGAAAAAGGCACTCGAATACATAATAAAACTCGATTCCGACAAGACAACCGAAAAGAAAGAACAGGCTATTGATACTGTGGATAGCGAAGACGCACAATACATGATTGAACAAAAGGATAAGTGGAATACCCAACAGGTCAAGGAAGCTTTGAAAATATGCGCCAAGTATAAAAAACAGTTGCCAAAGGAGCTGAGAGGAAAGTTAGGCAGAATAACTGCTGAGAGCATAAAGGAAGAAGAACAGCAGATAGCAGCTTTCAGGGAAGACACGCTAGCAGACCTTAAAGCAACAAAGGAATATGATAACGCTGGCGAGCTTTTCAATGCCAATGACGGTTCAAAAATCATATTCAGGAAAATGAAGAAGTTCAATCCGTCACAGTATTTTGATGACAAGGCATACTTCCTGACCAAACTGCCCTATCTGAGGCCCTTATTCAACAAGGAAGGGAAGAAGGTAGGGGAGACCACGGCACTCGGTTTATTTCTAGTGACCTCTGAGAGAGAGATACACTTACTCAATCCGCATGATTTGCTGAAGGAGAATTATATCCTGGAAGAACCTGATGATGTGCCTGAGGACAGATGGGCCATCGATTCAATCCGTAGATTCCTCAAAAACGAAGAAAAAATAGATCCGGTCTCTTTATTTAACTCGCTTGTAGGCACGTATGAAGAATACATAGACTTTGCAAGAAACGTCAATGCAAGTACGATTCATTCGCTATATACTGTCCTGACCTACTGTTATAGACTGTTTACGGCAGTTCCTTATCTGCTCATGCAGGGAGAAAGGGAGTCTGCAAAGAGCAAGGTAGGAGACATTCACGAACAGTTGGATTTCAATGCTTTCAAGACTGTTGCCGTGACTGGACCGAACCTATACCGGACAATCAAGGACACTCAGGGAGTTGTGATACAAGACGAGAATGAAAGAATGAACATCAAGGAGAAATCAGAGAGTCAAGTGGACATAGAGGCCATCATAAATTCTGGCTATCAGGCTAGTGGAAAGGTCCAGAGACTTGAGCTTGTAGGGCACAGGAACAAAAGGGTCCTATATCCTACCTATTCTCCTAAGATCCTTTGCTCGATCAACAGTGTGACGGAGACGATAAGGGATCGGTCATACGTCTTTATCATGATCAGGACCACAGACAGCAAGAAGGCAAATAAGAATGTCTCGGCATTCAATCCTGAATGGCAAAAGCTGAGGGACGGTCTCATGGTCCTTACGTTAACGTACTGGAAGGAGATCCGAACTATAATCTCGGAGGGCATTTCCAACAAGGCCAACGTAAACGGTGAAGATTTTGAACTCAGGGGCCGTGAGTGGGAGAAGGCATACCCAATACTGGTCCTGGCAAGGTTCTTTGACAAACAGAACGGCAACAATGATGTCACTAAGAAGGTGTGGGAATTCCTGCAGGACCAGAAAGACAAGACCATCGAAGTTTCTCTTGATTCCTTCGACCAGGTAGTCATAGATAGCCTGGAGCAGCTCATAAAGAAGAAGATAGAAAGTTTGGACTCTACTGATGAGATTAGCCTAAAGGAAATCGCAGAGCTAATAGCTGACAAGGAGAACGTTAATCAGACCAGGAAATTCAATCCCAGGACATATAGTTCCAAAATCAAGAAAAAACTCATCTACCTGGACATAGGGAGAAATTTCCACGCCGGACCTCACAACTTCACCTTCTTTGAATCCAATCAAGAACTCATAAACCTTGCACGAAGCAGATTCAACCTGAAAAATGCGAGTGAAGACGACAAGGATGAGACTTTAATTAACTTGATTAGTCTGATTAACTCAATTAGTTCGTTTAACTCAATTAACACAA
>DAHWMK010000030.1:0-5540 GCA_027343225.1 Thermoplasmatales archaeon | reverse complement strand
CACAAAGGCCATCCCAGGAACCAACTTCAGGAAACATTTGGAACTCGCCAAGGGTATATTGTCAGAGGACGACAGTCTCCTTTCTGAAATACTCTTCAACTCAGAGTCAATAAAGCAACTCGAAAGAATAACCTCCAGATTGGAGTTCCTGAAACACATAATTCTGGCCAGAGATTATGAGGAGGCTGGAAAGTTCTTCGACAGTCTAAGGGAAAACATCTTACGATAATACAAATGTTATGATTCTTATTTGAAACCATAGATGTATCAGGAACTGTGGTGGATATCACTATAAGCCGCATTTTAAGGTAGTCAAAGAGCTATATCAAGGCCTTTCTAGATACAGTATCCACTAACACTACGCAACTTATCATATTCCTAGAACGATCCCAGAAATTCAATATAAATATCCGTCACTTTTAAAATATGAACGGACAGTCTAAGAGATTAGAAATCCATAACAATAGAACAAATCGGGTACACGGTTAAGACATTTAATGTGGTTGTTTTGGTGGACACAGGACCCCAATACACAATTAAACTATCTTAATCCTTGCATATTAGAACGCTAGCTGTCTCTGTTATGAGAATAGTTGTGAAGTTTACTTTTGGCTTCGCTTAGATATTTAAGCGAATCTGCCCGGGGTTATAGTAATTTCTAGGAGCTGTATTTTCCGAGATGGTGAAGCACGGTGTGATAAACCCTAAAAAGGTTCTATTAAATAATTAAGCGAATACTTCAGGAATTTGTCTTTAGGTATAAGATATAGCGCTGAATATGCATAAAGTAAATGTGGAAATACTAGAAATAGCTAGGTGCGCCTGGGACTAATTAGCTATTACAGTAGAGTGGAGAAGATTGGTTAGAGATAGTTTTCCAGTTCTTTCAAGTCTGAGACTAATGGTAATTTCTCTGAGTCCACTGGCACAACTCCCTGATCCTTGAGGCCGTTTCCTGTAGCAATAGAAACAACTACTGAATTTCTTTTGAAGGAATCCTTCAAATATTCTATCGCTGCCAAAGGAGTTGCGCTGGCAGGCTCCACGAATATGCCCTCATTTGAGGCAAGGTCTCGCTGTGCTTGCAGGATCTCTCGGTCAGTGACGGCCAGGAACTGCCCATTAGATTCCCTTACTGCGGCCAGTGCCTTCCTCCAGGAAACAGGGTTTCCGATTCGAATTGCAGAGGCCACCGTTTCAGGGTTATCCCACTTTACGAGATTGTCATCACCTCTCCGGAAAAGCTGAGTAAGGGGTGAAGCACCGGTGGCCTGAACTCCGATCATTTTAGGCGTTTTGTCTGTGATCCCCCACTTCTTGAGCTCCGAAAAGCCCTTCCAGTACGCGCTTATGTTACCAGCATTCCCAACGGGGAGGATCACGTAGTCTGGTATTTTTCTGCCAAGTTGCTCAAATATCTCGTAAGCTCCGGTTTTCTGTCCCTCTATTCTAAAGGGATTCAGAGAATTTACAATATAGAGGTCCCTTCTCTTGTTCGCTTCAAGAGCCATTAGTTCCAATGCGCTGTCAAAATCCCCGGACACTCTTATTACCTTGGCACCGTGGATGACAGCCTGTACAAGTTTCCCGCCTGCTACTTTTCCGGCAGGAACAAGTACGACCGCTTTCATACCTCCTCTGGCAGCATAAGCAGCAGCCGATGCTGAAGTATTCCCTGTTGACGCACACACAAGCGTCTCTGCTCCCATCTCCTTTGCCCTGGTTACTGCCACTGTCATTCCCCTGTCCTTGAACGAACCAGTTGGATTTTGCCCCTCATTTTTCACAAAGAATTTCGTCCCTTCATTGACGGGAAGGTTATAGGTTCTTATCAACGGAGTGTTGCCCTCGTTAATCGTAATTATCTGTGTCTCGTCTGAGATAGGAAGGGTCTTGGAATACCTCCAGACTCCTACTCCATTGAAATCGGTAATTTTAGGAAAGTTCTTTATCAGGACAAGCTCGAGAACTCCCCCACATTTACAGCGTGACGATATGGGCTCTTCTTCATATTCCCTCCCGCACTCGAAGCAGTGCAGAAGCCAGTCCTTATGGTTCTTTAACAATTCTTGTTCCCTCCCCTGGATTTGTTATAAAGCTGTTGGCTATAATCCCATGGGTGGCTAAGCGTTCCACCATTGAAGTCTGTACCCTCTCTGGATCGGTCTTAACCCCATCTACGATAGCCATCACGCTTGGTCCTGCTCCGCTTATACATACGCCTGCTGCACCAGCTTGCAGTGCCGTATTTTTAACCTCATCAAACCATGGTATCATCACCTTCCGGGACGGTTCGATAACAGAATCTTCCAACCCCTTGCCTATCATACCTATGTCGCCCTTCGCAAATCCTGCTACTACGGTAGACGCAAGAGAGACATTTCTTGTCAACTTCTCGATTTCTACATGCCCGGGAATAAGTGACCTTGCATATTGAGTCTTTTTCCCTGGCAATTTTAAGAGTGGGGTTAAAATCACTACTGCCATTCCTTTTGGAGGAGTGAACCTGATCATTTCTAGCGAATCGCTTCTCACTATTACAAACCCTCCGTTTAGGGCTCCCGCTAAATTGTCATAATGCCTTGATCCAGAGGCGGCAAATTCGCCCTCTACCGCAAATTCTAGAAGTCCTTTGTTGTCAAGCTCTAATCCGAAAAGACCGTTCATACCTACCGCCGCAGCTATGGAAGAAGCTGCACTGCTTCCCAAGCCTACTCCAATAGGTATCCTACTCGTTATTAGTGCGCCAATATTGTAACGCAGATCAAATTTCGTCGCAATATTCTCTGCTACTGCGCGTACAGCCCTATCTTCAGACACTAAGACGGTACCTCCTCTAGTGTAAGAAGTTCTGACACACATCTTGCTGGATTTGGAAGCAGTTAGTTCAACAGTATCTCTTGGATGACTAAGGCCAAGGGCAAAAACGTCAAAACCTGAACCAAGGTTTGCAGAAGATGCAGGAACCTCAACTATTATTCGCCTCATTCTACCACATCAAGCTGAAAATATAGTCGCCCAACCCGACCTTTAAATATCGATTCTTGCGCATCTCATAAAACAAATGCTTTCACCTTCTGCACCATGGATTAATCAACAGATTATGTGACTGAAAAACATACAGACTTCTTATTGGAAGTTCCTCATTAGGCGCTCAGTAAATCTGGAAATCCCACGTAGTTGTGTTAGACTGTCCAGAGCCTTTATGATCAAACAGCCTAATACTTGCCCCTGTCTCTGATCGCAATGTGAATTTGGTGTCCTTTTCCGTACCATGAGATATTCCAGAAGTAGTATAGATTTCTTCAGACTCCTGTCTAGTAGAATATGTTCTGGTATGGATAGCCTCCAAGTCAACAGGTTCGTTTTCGGGATGTTTCCAGAATCTCATCAGATGCATCATAATGAGGTTAGATAAAAACAATTTGGATAATTCCTTCACACTCGATAGTAGGGGAAGTATTAACTCATCACAATATTTGAATAAAATGTAGACGGTTAGTTTTTGGAACCTTAAGATCATCTTTTCAGGAATGATCTCATTATCCTTGACGGTTCACCAGAATCAAATACTTCCACATCAGCCTCGGATGCGAATCTGAATGATTCATTGTAAAGATCTTCAGTCATCGTTCTCAGCAAGCGCTTGTGGACTCTCTGAGCCATTCTGGGTTTTCCGATAAGTTGTTTTGCAATGTCCAGTGCGACTGAGTACGGGTCTCCCTCCAGAACGACATAGTTGATTATTCCAATTTCTTTACCCTCAGCACCGCTTATGAAATTTCCTGTCATTACGAGTTCTGCTATTTTTGGTATGGGCACACCAACCATTCGCAAAAACTGGCTTCCCGTAATACTCGGTATTCCTATGTTTATTTCGGGGAGACCTAGTCTAGCTGTGGGAGAAGAAACTCTTATGTCGCAGAGGAGGGAAAGCTGGAATCCAGCTCCTGTTGCGTATCCATCTATTGACGCTATAGTCGGTTTGTCAACATTTCTAAGAGCATCAAACATTCTTTTCAGTCCTTCCATCCAACTACTCACATCTTTGCCGGAAAATGATGCGATATCGTTTATGTCTTGGCCAGTTGAAAAATTTCCTCCCATTCCACTTAAAATTATGACATTTACTGAATCATTTTGATTAAGATTCTCAAGAGCTTGGATCAATTCTCTTTTAAGTGACTTATTCAGCGCGTTGAACTTCTTAGGCCTGTTCAGAATGACCTCTGAAATCTCGCCTTCTTTCACAACAATCTCTTCGTAATTCACGCAATTAATATGTCAAAATGGGTAATAATTGTTGTCCGTCAGACTTTAAGGTTCAAGCTTTCAATAGGTTGGTAAAACTAGGTTGACGGGGGAAGGAATTAGATCATTCTGATCCGTATAAACCGCACTTAATCAAATTTCTGGAACACCAGTTTTGAATTAGGATACCAAAAGGCAGCCTCCTGTTGTCTTTAATTGATGGCGGGCATCTAACAGATGTGAATTCTCAGGTGATCACGATTCATGAAGAATTTGAGTAACAGACGGGTTGGAAAATGATGGCTGATACCCACACAGCTCAAATTACACATTATTCCATATTTCGAGTGTCTAATGGATATCTCGTCAAACACCCCTTCCTTTTATAGAAGAGATTAGAAAGTCTGAAGGAAGATAAGAAACATCTTCGTTGCATTATCCCTCTTTCCCAAAGGGAAGAAACAGTCTATTGTATGCACTAGGATCAATATAAATTTAGATTTCAAAGCAAGGTATAAAGACATTATCGATAATTGGTAGATTAAATCTGCAAAAACGCAGGGAATAGAAGTGCCAATCATAACCTTCGCGAAATTAAACAGTGAATGATGTCCACAATGTTTAAGTACGCCTTGCAAATCTGATATTAGTGACTATGATAGAAAGCAGGAAGTGGATTTTTACCATTCCGTGCCACTTTTCAGCATATAGTTACTGATATCTCCATCTGATATTTTGGTGTAATTTATGAAACTTGACAATTTCATAGGTATGACCTTATTAAGGTCTCGCATTTCTGCGGTGTGTTGTTGCGCTTTATCTAGAAGTATATTTTACCAAATGCCGATCGTGTTGCGTACATCAATTCAAGACCTGCAAAGATCATTTGGTCATAGCGGGGAAGGGAAGCTTCAGTGCTTTCTAGAAGACATTTTTCAAGAGAAGGATGATAAATGAACAATATATATAAGAACGCCAAACTGGCCTCACTTGGCGAATCAGAGAGAACGATAGTGAGAGTAGGAGATGTGGAAATTGGGAATGGGCTAACGGTCATAGGAGGACCATGCAGTGTTGAAAGTGAGGAACAGTTGTTGGAGACTGCCGTAAAGGTTAAGCAGGCAGGAGCCGACATGCTTAGAGGAGGGGTATTCAAGCCGAGAACATCCCCCTATTCATTTCAGGGGTTGGGACTTAAGGGCTTGAAGATTCTTGAGAAGGCCAAAGAGATAACAGGCCTACCGATCATCTCAGAGGTATTAGATACAAGGGACGTCAGATGGGTTTGC
>DAHWMK010000025.1:0-3168 GCA_027343225.1 Thermoplasmatales archaeon | reverse complement strand
GCTCTATGGTCTTGTACGAAAAGATGGAGGATATGCCAAGCTTCTCGCCGAACAGCCTCAAGAATCCCTCCGCTATGCGGTTGGGCATCCCGAAGTATGCCTGCATCAGCATGACCTTCACTATGTCGGACGCGGGAACGGGAGGCCTTCCGGCAGTCCTCCTCCGTTCCGGAAGACTCGATGTCGCCATGTCCACGACGTCCCTTATGGTCTCCAGTATGTCGGCGATCTCGTTGATCTGCGCATTCTCGTAATCCGACCAGTTCCTCCTTGCCGGTTCCCTCCTGTCGTATGGAAAGGATCGATCCCTTACCGACCTGACGAGATCCCTCAGATCCTCGGCGGTCTTCCTGGCCACAGATCCATATGGCGGACAGGTTTAAATAGGTTATGGACATTGGATGTCCATAATGCGTGGATCACTCATAGCCTTCAGGCTTCCTCCCGGAACAGAGAACAGGATCATGCTGAAGTTTGTTCGCGGTCTTTACGGCCAGGATTCGACATCATGGCATGGAAAGTATGAATATCACAGGCAGGGTTTGCTCGAGAAGATGCCGTACAGAAAATTCACCAAGGGGGTGATACTGCTGAGAGAAGAGGATGTTACCCCAGTAAAGTTGTACCTGGATCAATACGGGGCCAAGTATTACATCGCAACCGTTGAACTCCGCACGGAGGACGAAATATTCTAGGAAGGAGCCACGAGTAATTTTGTCCCACAGCCGGAGAAGGACTTAGTATCGTATCTGGACAAAGGATGGAAACTGATTCAGTACAACCCAAGAGGCGACAAGGCTATGATAGAGCTACCAGATTGAATCTTAAAGCATTTAGTATCTTCAATGACGATGAGCAGATTACGTAAGAAAATTCCAATTCTTCTTAGCTGTTTTCAACTTTATCCTAGAATCTGAACCTAAGTAATAGGTAAACAATTTGCAGTATTATGCCTGCAAAGAAAACGATATATCCATCAGAAATCAAGGAGTTGGAGTGTAATATAGTGCCAGTTATCCAAAGGATCGCAGCAACTAGCGTCATGAAACTGACTGGGGCTAGCTTAACAAAAACTAGGTCAAGTAAACCCATTGTGATTTCATCGTCTCTTTGAATAAATTACTTTCCTTTCTCCAATATCAAGGGTCCATCCTGTTCTAGAAAATGAGAAAATTAGGATAATACCTTATAACTCCTTACGTTGATATTCTGTGGAGAGTACTATAGCAGAAGCCATAAAAAGATTAGTGGGGCCATTACCCACCAGAGGGGAATCTGCTCTATCGATTTATTTCCTTCCAATGCTTATCATATTTTTCCTGACGTTTGTTGAACTGAATCAAGTTTACTCTGCCATCAGTTCGAGTAAGTCGATTGCAGATTTCCGTTTTCCAAGCTTACCGCTAACTATAATTTATTACTCATACGTATTTGTGCCACTTCTAGTCGCAATTCCAGTTCTGGTGATTTGGAAATACCGCGATGACCAGTTTGTCAAGTCTGTCGCCTTGAGAGCTACCTTTAGAATTCACCAGCCCCTTATAGTAACGATAATACTCGGTCTCTTGTTTCTGATAATTGCTGGGATAATTATCCTACAGTATCCGTATCTTGCCAACACTTATGCGTTTCTTGCACTGGGCGGCTCATTTATCATCATAATTCCTAATGTTCTTCTGATATGGATTTACCGAATTCCGATTTTCTTTCTTTCACCCGGGGTGCGCAAGAGAGTTAGGAGCCTGAGAAGTGGCCAATTTTACTCCTGTGTGGTTGGGAGCGCTGCTTGTGGCATCTTGGAGAATTTTGAAGACTGTCCTACGCTTACCTCTAGGGAGTACACTTTCTTGATGGTTGAGATTCATTCGGCGTTGAGGGATGTTCTAAAATCTGAACTACCTCGCATAAGAATTAGAGGCACGGACAGCATATTGGTTGACATTCTAATCTCTGTCAGAACTAACAACCAATCTGAAAGACACAATGTTAAGACATTCTTCCGCACACTGAAGACCGTGGTCTTGGAGACTAGCGGCAAGAACAGATTCTCTAGCGTGAATCAAATATTGAATCTTATTGATTCCACTTTTGAAGGCTTATCGGATTCCGACAAAATGAGAAGGCGAAGTATGATTGACGGGTACTGGAACGTAAGCCTTATCGATAAACTAAAAGGGTATGATATATTCATTGCTATTGGAATCCTCGTTCTAGGTGCGGTATCCAGTCTGGTAGCACTACATTTCTTGCCATGATATTTTCCTAATAAAGGCTGTGGATTATATTCAAATCTGTTTCTGACCTTCCATTTGATTGGTTATAGGGGGATATTTTGAGAATCACTTCTTCGCCGTCGGAGGTGGTGCATCACAGAATACTCCAGGACCGAATGTGGATGACTTTCAGAAGGCATTCGGGAAGAAGAGAAGCATGGCGCTGAACAATGGACATAAAGAGAAGGCCATACTTCAATCAGAGATAAGAAACTACATTTGGGATCTCGGGTGGGAATACGTCAAGGATCTCGATGCGAGGGAATCGATAGTTGAATTGCCAGAATGAAACACATCTGGATATTGGTTCAATTTCCATCCTTTGGATATGGAGTACCAAGTTCCCACGGTAACCATCCCTTGCGGACGGTTTCAATCTTCGTCATTCCCTTGTAGCCTCTTGTGGTTCCCCAGCTACTTTTACAATATGGACATGCCAATGACGTGTCTAGGGAATTAGATGATTTTTTGTTGTATGAGAAACGGAACTCTCCATAACATTTCCGACAAACGACGGAAACATAATGCTCGCTAGCATTCCCATAATCTCTAAAATCTGCCAATTTTCTATCAATAGGCATAGCTCTATAAGTAATTTTCTTGCTGGATAAATTTTTTGCCATTCATTCTAGACATAGGCAATTTCTAGAAACCCGTCTGTTTGAACTGTGATTTTCTCTCACTGTTAAACTTAATAATCGCTTCAGAAACCTTTATTCATGCCTGTCTCATATATATTTGGATGTCCTGACATGGCTTCGGGACAATATTATTCTGAATGGATTTCCCTGTAATCCATTACCATCTCCGGATTCGTATGTGCCAGGTAGTTGTACTGCCTGAGATTGTGCATGTTTATCTTCAGCGTTTCCTCCGTCTTCTTCCTCTGCGGAAG
>DAHWMK010000037.1:0-1935 GCA_027343225.1 Thermoplasmatales archaeon | reverse complement strand
CATCCCCCTGAAAACTTCATAACCGGAAAAGGATAGCATGCGCCCAATCTCTGCTGCGTTTGTGTTCACCGTCTTTCCCTTAAGTATTTCATTGCCGATTGTTATGATGCAAGCTCTCACGTCTCTTGTAATATGGACTCTATCTTATTGATTTCCGTAGGGAGCTTAAGGCTATGACAACATCTTTACGAAACTTTCATGAAGAGATATCACTGTGCTTGAATCTGGATCATTGAAGATACCGGAATCCGTTATAAGCATCTTTACGTAAGTGAGAGGGACGCGTTCAAGTAGAGGTACTTTGCACCTCCTTCCCAACAAAGTAGCACTTATTTCAGGAAAATTCTCAAATTGCCTCAAGGATGATTTGAATGATTCTCCAACTGCAATAACTTCTACTCCAGCTTCCATTGCACATAGAAACAGTGGATAGGTACCAATCTTGTTTGTCATGGTCCCGTCTGAAAAAATGCCATCAAAACCCGTGATCACCATGTCAGTAGAATTCATAAATGATAGCATGGTGCTATCTGGGACTACTTTTACCTCGCAATACTTGCTGTAATCCCTATATGCTGCCCCGACCTCCTTCCCCGGGCGTGATTCCAGAAGGTAGAGAATGTCTGGGGGAGATTTTCAATAGAATACTTTACGGAACTGCTGTAGCTTATAGACATCACCCTCTTTCCATTCATTTTCGGAGCATTCTTCCTGAGTTTAACTTCGCTGCTTTCGTAGTACATAATGAGCTTCTTTCCTAGTTTCCTGGCAGCAACTATATCATTCTCAGGGATCTTTGAGAGTAGTTCGTCTACGTTTGAAATGCCACCCATTCCAGGCCGTATAGAACGAAGGGAGCTAGCAATGATTGCAAGTCCCTGATTGTCTATGTTTTCAAGTAATCTGGAGATTGTCCCGAAATACCAGGATGAACCGTGAACATGGTCTTTCCTCATCTCCATTATTTTTTCTTCTACGTCCATCATCTTGAACAGTCATCCAGTATCCCAATATCACGTTGACGGTTAAGACTTAAACGATATCCAAAACACTAATTCATGTAACTCAAGATATTTCAATGATAAACCTTTTAATTTCGAAATAACTATCCGCAGGAATGGAATACAAATGGACAGTCCTTGTAAATACAACACTAGGCGGATTGATGGGTTCAATCAATATGACCATCGTCCTGATTTCGCTCCCTGCAATTTTCAGAGGTCTGGGTATAAACCCTCTTGCTGCCGGAGAATTTACCATGCTGCTCTGGGTCATGATGGGGTACAGCATAGTGATGGCAACACTTCTTGTCACTTTCGGCAGAATATCTGACATGTACGGTAGAACTAGGTTTTACACACTTGGTTTCATCATCTTTGCTGTTGCCTCCATTCTCCTATCGGTCATCCCTAGCGGCACTCAGAACACAGGCGCACTGCTTCTGATAGCGTTCAGAATGGTTCAGGGTGCAGGAGGCGGGCTGCTAATGGTCAATAGCACAGCCCTGATCACAGATTCCTTCGGTCCATCTGAACGAGGCAGGGCCCTTGGAATCAACCAGATATCGTTTATCGCAGGGTCCCTCATAGGACTCATAGCAGGAGGATTCCTAGCATCTTATGACTGGCACATGGTTTTCATAGTTAGCGTACCTTTTGCTGTCGCCGGTTCTCTGTGGTCAATATTCAAGCTGAAGGAAACATCGAAGAGGGTGAAGGTGCCCATCGATGTATCTGGAAATGTCACTCTAGCTGGTGGGCTAATCCTAATTAGCCTTGGCCTCACCTATTCGCTCTCTCCATACGGCAAGTCCGCAATGGGATGGGGAAACCCGTGGGTCCTCGCCTCGCTTATAGTCGGACTCGTTTTGGTAGTTCTGTTCGTTTTTGTCGAGACCAGGGTCAAAAACCCTCTTTTCAACCTTCATCTCTTCCG
>DAHWMK010000023.1:0-61457 GCA_027343225.1 Thermoplasmatales archaeon | reverse complement strand
GAAAACGAACGAGGATAGGGAAAAATATCTCGAATCCATCGATCATTTCATAAAGGAACAAGGATACGCACGACCTCTTGAGATTGCCGAGTTCTTGAAAGTGACACCTGCTTCCGTATCGCAGATGCTCAGTAAACTGGCGGATGATGGACTTATAAACTACCAGAAATACAGAGGAATGACACTCTCAGAAAAGGGAAAGAAGCTCCTTGACAATCTAAGCAAGAAAGAGAGTTCCATTTATGAACTGTTGAAATTGATGGGATGCGACGAGGAGACTGCTAAAGAAAAAGCTTGCTTTTTCGAACACTTTATTGACGAAGACCTGTCAGAGAAAATGAGGGCATTTACAAACAAGGTCAAGGAAAGTAAGATAAAACTTCCAGCCTAGATTAGTAAGAAGCAGTCTGCACCCAGGTCGATCAACTCAACCGTAATGATAGAGGGTATTTTATGTCGCATAGATGAAATGGTTTAAAACGACTAATCTATCTGCAAGAATGCCCTTGATTTGATGCATGAATAGACAAGATGAAATCAATTCAATACAGTGTAGCATCAATCTGTAATTTCATATTCACACAGACTAAAATTCATAAATTTACTAAACTTTTGGACACTCTTTTATAATCGTTCAACCTGTTTAATAGGTGACCTAAATGATGAATACCAAACCCACTATCAACTATGGGTTAGAAGGGATCTATGTCGATGAAAGCGCGATTTCTAAAGTCGATGGACAAAACGGGAAACTTTGGTACAGGGGGTACTCAATTGAAGATCTTGCCGAAAAATCGAACTTCGAAGAAGTGTCATATCTTCTAATATACGGAAAATTGCCTACAAAGACGGAATACGAAGACTTTGTGACCAAGCTCAAAGACAGGATGGATCTTCCAACGGAAGTTAAGAAAGTCATAAAGACAATGGCACCAGTGGCTCATCCAATGGACGTGATGAGGACCGCTACTTCGATGCTTGTTATGTTCGATAAGGATCCGAGCAACAAGGATCTTGACGCAACAATAGACAAAGTGATTACACTTATTGCAAAACTTCCAACTATCGCGGCAGCAACAGGAAGGTTCCGAGAAAACAAGAGATACATCCCTCCAGACAGCACACTTGGACTTTCTGAAAATTTCCTCTACATGCTTACTGGTAAGAGACCGAACAAGTTTGAAAGCAAACTCATTGACTTAATGTTCATACTGCACGCTGAACACAGCACCAATGCTTCAACATTCTCTGTCCTCGTCACTGCATCCACCTTAGCGGATGTATATGCAGCAACGACTACCGGCATCGGAACCTTGAAGGGACCACTCCACGGAGGAGCTGACGAGTCTGCACTTAATATGATAAATGCGATTGGAAATCCCGACAACACAGAGAAGTACATAGAAGAGGCCCTAGAAGGGAAACAGAGGATTATGGGTTTCGGCCATAGAGTATACAAGGCTTACGATCCCAGAGCAAAACTGGTGAGGAGTTACCTTGAGGAGAGTCTGACCAAGGAACCCTCAGATGAGGTGAAGAGACTTCTCCAAATCGCTCTCAGGGCAGAAAAATTGATGATAGACAAACTAGGAAATACAAAGGGAATATGGCCTAACATTGATTTCTTTGCAGGTCCGCTCTACAGAGTTCTGGGAATAGATAGCAAGCTGTTCACTCCCATATTCGTGGCCTCGAGGATGTCTGGCTGGGGATCACACATAGTGGAATACTGGAAGAATAACAAACTGGTAAGACCACTCGAGTGGTACACAGGACCGTTAGATCTCCAATACAAACCCATCGAGCTGAGATAGAGAGAAGTAAGTCCTCAATAGAATAACAGGGAATAACGATTCGTGACTTGCTCATGAAGAGCCGATAGTATAGACTTTAATAACCAGATATCAACTGTTCCAGAAAAGCAATCAGATCAAGCAGAAAAAATGCAAGTAGCCATGGTTATTCATTTATTTCAGTTCACAGTAGTTCTACTTTCCTAGCTAGGCTTTCTTCTTTATTCCTTTTTGACCTTTGAATATCAGTAATGCCTTTTGTTTCGTGAAAAGAAACCCAAAAGAAAGCTTATAAAGCTTGGAGAAATAATAGTTTTATGATCTCTATAATAGGCTCGGGAAGAGTCGGTGCGACCACAGCAGCGCTTTTTATGATCAGCGAGGTCGACACCAACATAAATCTAATAGATATAGTGGAGGGTCTTCCGCAGGGAGAAGCACTTGATCTAAATCATACAGCAGCAATTCTTGGAAAGGATGTGAAAATCAAAGGATCAAACAACTATGAAGATATCAAAGGGAGTGACATAGTCGTAATCACTGCCGGCCTCCCAAGAAAGCCGGGTATGACTCGTGAAGAGCTAGCAGCAAAGAATGCAGAAATCGTTTCAGCAGCAGCTGAAAATGTGAAAAAGTACGCACCAAATTCAATTGTGATACTGACGACCAATCCTCTAGATGTCATGGTTGCAGTCCTTTATAACAAGCTCAAATTCCCCAGAAACAGGGTGATTGGTTTCAGCGGCGTCCTGGATTCAAGGAGGATGGCATTCTACGCATCCCAGTATCTTAACATATCACCTTCAGCAATTACACCCCTCGTGCTCGGTCAGCACGGCGAAAATATGTACCCGGTACCTGAACTTTCCTTTGTATACGGAAAGAGTCTCAAATCATTCCTTTCGGAAGAGCAATACAATAAGGTAGTGAAGGATACGATAAACGCGGGAGCAGATATAACCAACCTTAGGAAATTCAGCAGCAACTGGGGACCAGCGAGCGGTTTAACCGTAATGGTAAATGCCATAAAGTACGACAGGAAGACTGCGCTTGAAGCAAGCGTACTGCTTGAGGGCGAATACGGAATCAGAGGAACATTCGCCGAGGTACCAGTGATACTAGGAAAGAACGGAGTGGAGAAGGTAATTGAGGTCGACCTTAACTCTGAACAGAAAGACAAATTCTTGAAAAGCATAGAAGCTATAAAGAACAACCTTAAACAGGTCCCTGAATCATACCTGAAATAGGTACTTTTTCTAACTTCTTTTATTTTCTTAATAATTTTTGTTTTTTATGAAATTAAATCTCATTGATCATTCCACTTCTTAACAGAAGAGTCACATCCAATCGGTCTTAGTTCTCGCAAGTGTTAAAACATCGAAAATACTCCTCTCCAAAGGGCGCATGGCCTAGTTTGGATAGGGCAACGGCCTCCTAAGCCGTAGGTCGAGGGTTCAAATCCCTCTGCGCCCGCTTAAATTTGTAAGCAAATCCTCCAATTATTATCTTACTTCATCAATTATTTTTATGTCCTTCGCCTTTTTGAAAGCCTTATCATGGGTCAAAAGAATATCCGATCCAACTGTCTTCATAGTGGCTAAAATAACGCAGTCACGTGAGCCCAGACCTATACGTGCGTAAGTAGATAGGAGATTGATTGAGGATTGCATAATGGAAGAAGTGAAGTCAATAACACTGAGTGTTGAGAGGTTGGTTATCATTTTAATTCTCTCACTCAAAATCTTAGGTTGAAGGGTTCGAAAATAGTGTGCCACTTCCATTAAGGTTACTGTGCTGATCACGACACCTTCTTCAATAGATTTTCTCATGACCTGGTCAACAAACTCGTGCTCTGGCAGTCTTTCGTCAAACCAGTATATCCAGTAGTTCGCATCAATGTATGACAGCGTCAATAGAAGCATCACTTCCAGATATGCTTGAGTTCTAAAGGATCACTCACGGGTACTTTGGACCCTTTCTTAATGAATCCTTTCATTCTAGTGCGAAATTCAACTGGTGAAACGGATTTTTCAATTATCAGCTTGTCAGATTCAATATGCATTCTTACTTTCATGCCTTTCTTGAGTCCCAGGTTACTTCTCACATCCTTCGAGATTACAATTCTGCCTTTTTCATCAATTATAGTTTCTTGAGTCATCCCACTTCATTTCCCACATTTCAAATCAGTATGTAAAGGCTTTGATTGAGCTGGAGGCAATAGTTCATAGTGGGTTGGAACGCGCCAGTCCACTTCTGGGACTTTTCCAAACAAGATTAATAACTTCCTAAAGTTAGGGTCTATCTGGAATGAATGACGGCATAATTCACGTACTTATGGATGTTGACGGAGTCATAGTACCCGACAACGGACATCTTTTTCAGATAGACTGTCAGAAGTCTACGGTATTACCGAATCGATGACCAGTTCCTTTTTTGATGGACCTTTCATGGAGTACTTAGTTTGTAAATTGGATATTACTGACCTACTGCCCTCATATCTCGAGAAATGGAAATGGCAAGGTGCATTGATCGTTTTCTCAGCGAATCGTTCCAGAGTGAGTCCATCGTTGATGATCTTGTGCTGTCAGTTGTATCGAAATTGAGAAAGGTAGGCATAAGAACGCATCTGGCAACAAATCAGGAAACTCACCGTACCCAATTCTTGCTGGAGGAAATGAGGCTGAAGGATATATTTGATCAGGTCTTTTCATCCAGTAGAGTTGGGCATCTCAAGCCAAGCAAGGACTATTTAGACAGCATTATTGATACACTCAGGTGTGGCCCTTCGTCGATTCTCCTTTAGGACGACATGCTACATAACATCGAGGAGGCTCGAAGATTTGGCTTATCTGCTGAGCTCTATATCGATAACAGGGCATTTGTTGAGAAAATGCTGATATTTTCCCTTATTGGATTTATGAGTCCCTTCTGAGAGGTTTCGCCAGACGTGGACCGCCTGCAATGTGAATGGATCAAGTCTCTTTCCCCTATCGTCCTAGAAGTGCACCACCGTTGACCTGCAGAATTATGATTTGGATAGCCATATATAAGTTAAGCGAGCAAGATTCCAAAAATCTGTGGTTTTGAAGTATTCGCTTAAAACTTTAATCAAATTCCTCTGCGCCCGTGGACTGTATTTGGCTTAATTGGTCAACTATTTGTCTAATTTTGGAGTTTGGGAACTTATGTTCAGTTTTTCTAAACAATTATCTCTACTTGGAAGGTTCTCTGCTGAATGCTATATTTTGGCCTGAAAAGAGTTATAATAGCAGTTGGTATGTAATTTTATTGATCACTATCAATGAGCTTCTGTTACTGTTAGCGGGCATTATGTTTTTAGGGTTCATTGGCGAAATTGCATTTAGAAGAAAGAAAATTCCTGACATGCTGCTTCTGTTGTTTATAGGCGTAGCTATTCACTACACAGGCATAATTCCAGGTGTTTATCTCTCACTAATGAAGGAACTTCTGGGATTCGTAGGAACGGTTGCCCTAATATTGATAGTGTTTGGGGGGCTTCTTAAACTTGATCTAAAGAAATATGGAAAATCTGTCTCAAGAGGCATTGTAGTGGCAGTTACTGATCTTGTATTTGTCATAGGAATATCGACTCCGATATTCTATTACTTTCTAAAGATCCCACTTCTTGACTCACTATTACTTTCCGCAGTTCTGAGCGAAACATCTGTCACATTCATCGTGCCGCTTATATCGAGAATAAACCTGGCTGAGAAAGTTAAACATACCGTCGAAGTTGAAACGATTATGAACTCTGTAATGAACATAATTGTTGTTCTTCTGATTCTAAGCGTGATGAATCACCAAATGACTCTCGTTGGACTTACCGGATACCTCTTTGGTAGCATCTCTGAGGCACTGATACTGGGAGGAGTAGTTGGGATAGTCTGGCTGATAGTCCTGAGGCAAGCGCTGGCTCCACACTATTACATTGCGACAATTGCGGTATTGTTCGCACTGTGGGGCCTCTCAGACTATATTGGGGCATCTGCAATTCTCACGATTTTCGTATTTTCTGTAATCATAGCAAATTCCTTGCCTATTTCCAAGATTTTAAAAGTTTCTGGAATCGTCGATAACCAGTCTCTTAGCTATTTCAATCAGGAGATCACTTTCTTTGTAATGACTCTCTTTTACGTTTACATTGGAATCCTGGTGAACATTTTTGACTATAGAGGGATTATGGTTGCTCTTCTGCTGGTTGCAATCTTGGTCGCGATCAGGTTCTTCCAGATATTCACCGTCCAGACAGTTACCAAGTGGTTCGATAGAGATTCAATTCTGGTATCTGCACTCGTTCAGAGAGGTTCGACCGTTATAGTTCTCGCCGGAATACTCCTTTCAGTTGACCCTTCCGTTTTCGGCCTGTTTGGCAACATCTTGTTCTATGTGGTGATCTTTTCAATACTCATAGGATCGTTGTTGTTTTCAGTTCTTTCTCGTAATTATATCCCTGCAAGTGTCGTTTCGAGCAGTCTGCATTCAGAGGAAGGAGAGCTCCAAAAATGAGAAAATTGTCAACCAAACGGGAGCTTCCAGGATTACCCGGAGCGATTGATCAATAGATAATGAACGGTACCAGAATCAAGAGGAGATATAGTGATATTCAGGCTCTTCACTGAGAACAGTTTATATCCTTCTTAATCTAGAGAATCTGATGCTTGACCTCATAACCGCCATTTTGCTCCTGTTAATAGTCGCAATCGGCTTGGGAGAGATATTCAACAGGTTTTCTCTTCCGGAGGTCGTGGGAGCAATAATTGCTGGAATTCTCCTTGGTCCCGCGGTGACAGGCATCATAGTGCCTTCGTCTGAATTATCCACCTTGAGCATACTTGCACTATTCTTCATCATACTTCAAATAGGTGTTGAGTCCTCAGCAGACATCTTCACCAAGAACGTAAGATATGTCACAATTTTTGCACTGACATCTTTCATTATACCCCTCATAGTTATGTCTGTAGGTTCTGTTTTAATTTTTAAACTTCCATATCTTGAAGCTGTCAGTACTTCCCTTTCGGTCAGCGTACCATCTATCTCAATAGCATCTGTACTCCTCGTAAGGTCTGGCCTGATAAAAATCGATGATGGACTTCGCCTCCTGGGAGGCGTTGCCATGAGCGATACAATAGCATTCATCGTACTAGTTTCATTCCATAGGGCCATGCTGACAATCGCTATTGACACCGCCTCTCTTGCTGCATTCGTTGTCTGTCTGTACTTCCTGGACATGTTGCTCAAGTCAAAATCAGAGCTTCTTATAAGAAGACTCGACGTGTTTACGAGAAGGGAGAAGGAGGGAATCATATTTGCAGTTGTAATTCTCATGGGGCTTGCTGCATCCGTTCTCTTCGAATATATTGGAATCACATTCGTTCTGGGCGCTTTCTTCTCTGGTTTGATCATCCACCAGAACACCATAGGCGAACACGCCTTTGGTATTCTCAGAAGAACGTTTCAGCGCATAAACTCAAGTTTTTTCATCCCTCTGTTCTTCAGCATCTCTGGCATTGAAATAAGCATTGTACCTGTCTCATACATCCCCTATATGCTGTTTTTGATTGCGGTCACTACTTCAATCGGTGGGTTTGCAGCTTACACATTTTCCAAGAGATTCATGAAGAACATTTCACCAACAGTATCGCTTGGGTTATTTGGTGGAAGAGGAGCAGTTGGAATCATCATTGCTTCTATTGCCCTCTCAAGAGGGTTTACTAACAACATAGATTATTCTATCGCGATATTTGCAACTGTTATAATGGCCATCACTTTCACTTTCGTATTTCAGTACTCTTTAAAAAGAAATTCACCTTCTCAAATGACCCATCTGGCAGATAGATAAAAGATGGTCTTAATCCCATAAAGTTACTGCCATTCAGAACTGGATTAACAACTTAGGGAAATGAGAAAATAAAAAGAAAGTCAACTCTTGGCCCTCTGGACATCTAGTCTCTTATCTCCTTTTCTACCAGGTAGGCTGTAAGCAGTAGAAGTCCCGCTGCGAGTGCAGCTAGAGCACCCAACCAACGCCCAACCTGTGCCCACTGAGATGCTGTTAGGCTGCCGTTGATTATTACTGTTCTGATTGCTTCTGCCGACCAAGATACCGGATTGTACTGAGCGACGTTACCGAGCCAGTTTGCCATCATCTGCCTGGAGAACATTGCATAGCTCACGAACATGAGTGGCAGATTGACCAGATTCACTATACCGAATATTGACTGCATGTTGGTCATTCTGGTTGCAATTACGCTGAAAATGGATGAGAAAATGAACGCAATCAGAATTATTGCGGTTGCCATCACAAGAACGTCGACGAGAGTAAATCCATGCTGGAACTTCAGCCCATTCGGTATCAAATACGCAGCTACCACAAGAATCACGACCTGAGGGAGGATCCTGATCACCGACGATATGATTTTAGAGAATACTATTGAGCTTCTCCTAATTGGAGAGGAGAGGAACCTTCCCATTGGTCCGAGCCTTCTGTCGAATATGATCTGCGTACCGGCAAACATAGCTGTGAATAGGCCCATCGTGGTAAGGACTCCCCCTACGATGTAGGTTATGTAATTAGGGGCACCATCTAGAATAAAACTGGCAGCTGCACTTCCCGTAGGCCCAGTGAAGAATTTAGTGATATCGAATGCACTTCCGAATAGGGCAATCCAGAAGATTGGCTGGATGAGTCCTGTGAAGAAGAAAGTCGGGTTTCTGATCCATTTCTTCAGTTCTCGTACCGTAAGTGGCCACAATCCGCTCATTGTCTCGCCCTCCTCATATTCATTGCCATTTTCCTTGCGTCTTCTCCTCCCTCCTCCTCTCTTATCGTCCTTCCAGTGTATTCGAGGAAGACCTCATCTAGGGTTGGTTTCTGCACCGTCAACTTCGTGGTTGAAAGCGAGTGTTGAGAAATGAAATTTATAACCTTGGGCAGAGATTCGTCCGTGTTCACCACCTTAATCCGTACGCTGTTTGATCCGATGTCGGTGACTTCCACAACTCCAGTAATAGTTTTCATTATGTCAACGCTCTTCTGATCCGTCAGAGTAATATTGATAATGTCACCCTTCACCGACTCCTTGAGCTCTGCTGGGCTACCCGTTATCAGTACCTTTCCATGATCTATTATGGATACCCTCGCTGCTAGCTCGTCTATCTCTTCCAGGTAGTGGGATGTGAGTATTATAGTCACATTCAACCTACTCTGGATTTCCTTGACGTAATTCCACATCTGGGTTCTGGTCTGGACATCCAACCCCAACGTTGGTTCATCCAAGAAGAGTATCTTTGGTTCGTGAACGAGGCCAATTATCAGTTCCAGTCTCTTGCGCATTCCTCCCGAATAGGTTCTGACATACCTATCTGCAGCTTCCTCCAAGTCCACAAGTTTAAGGAGAGTCTTGGCATTCTCCTGTGCCTTTGCCTTCGGCACATCGTAGAACTGAGATACCATCATCATGTTCTCTCTTCCGGTGAGATCTTCGTCCGCAGTGAAATCCTGAGGAACGACGCCTATCAGTCTCCTTACCTCTAGAGAATTCTTTGTAATGTCGTATCCACCGACTATTGCCGTTCCACTGGTGGGAGAAATTCTAGTTATTAGCATGTTTATTGTGGTAGTCTTTCCGGCCCCATTTGGTCCTGCGAGTCCATATATCTCCCCCTCCTTTATTTCAAGATTAAGGTCCGAAACTGCTCTGATTTTTCCGTTGTATATCTTTGTTAGGTTCTTTGTTTCTATAATCGTTTTTTCCATTATCTCACCTCTTTGATTTCGGTCAATTCCTTCCTAGCATCCCTGAGGATCTTCAGTGTCTTTTCGAGCTCGAGCTCGTAAGTCATCAGAAACACCTCGAACTGCCTTGGATTTCCCAGTCCGTTTCGTATGTTTTCAAGATTCTCTTTAAGGGAGTCAGCGGTGTGCTGAGCAGAGTTGAGTATAAACCTGGTCCTTTCTTCTGGTCCCATTACGTCCATCCATAGCTTCCCCATAAATTTAGAAATGGGCGACCGCTCAAAGTGTCTCTCCCTTATCTTGGAAACAAAGGCAGAACCCTTGTCGGTTATCCTATACATGACCTTGCCATCCTCTTTATAACTCTCTATGAGACCTCTGCGTTTCAGTCGCTCAAGCGCTGGATAAATGGAGCCTGCACTTGGCTTCCATGCACCCTCTGTCCTTTCAGATATCAGATTGGAGACCTGATTCCCATAAATCGGTCCATCCTTTGCCATTGTGAGTATTATGAAGAAGATGATTCCTCTGTTCCACCTACCTTCCCCAGGTTCCATAAACGTAAGTTCAACAGTATATATAACGATATCGACATCGATAATTCAAAAAAAATCCCTCTCTGCGACCGCGATACTACCCTTCAAAGTGTTCCTATCTGCCCTTCCAGTTTTAACAGATGATCCCTCTCCCCACTAAAAACCGCAAGCACTCAAATTACTAATCAGGTCCACCAACACATACTAGCTACGTTGCAAAGAATCATGTTGGAATACACTCAATGGTTCTCTTAAACTTTTTAAAACCGTTTTGCAATGGGTGATAGATTTTTACTTTCGAGAACCTGCTTTATGGCACCTCAAACACCGTATTTTCTAAAGAGTACAAATTTAGACCAATTTATTGAAAAGAGTTTAAACGAGGATTTGGTTAATGGAAGGTGCCTATTAACCCAGAATTTCCAAGAATTGAAGACCATGGTGTACTCCTGAACAACAGAACTGCCGCACTCGTGTCAAAGTATGGAGAGGTTGACTTTGCCTGCTTCCCGAACTTCGACTCCGAGATGGTGTTTTCTTCGATCCTAGATAGGGAAAAAGGGGGGCACTTTAGCATTCGCCCGGTAAATAGGAACCTCGAGGCAAGACAGTATTACGAGCCCGATACAAACATACTTCACACATTATTTTCCGATAAAAGAAACAAGGTCATGTCTGTTATGGATTTTCTGCCAATGAGTTTCGAACATGCCGTCTACTTCTCCGAGATTCATAGAAGAATCGAGACATATGCAGACGTTAAGATAGAAATAGACTATAATCCATTCTTCCTCAAAGATAGGAAGTCTGTAGAAAAGGTTGACAGCAAAGGATACATGGTCTATTCAAACAACTCCAGCCAGTTTCTTTCTACCGATCTGGACCTTCGTGTAGTGGGAAATTCCGTGACTGGAACTGTAAATTTGCCGGCCACTGAAGTGAAGTGGTTGGTCACTACACATAATTTGAAGAAAGCCTATCCCCCTGAACTCTTCTTTAGCGAAGACAGATTGTGGCAAACTCGGAGATTCTGGAAGGAGTGGCTCATGAAATCTAAGTATCAAGGAATCTTCTATGACATCGTAAATAGGTCTCTCCTTACGCTTAAGGGGCTCTTCTTTGAACCAAACAGCTTCATGGTTGCATCTCCTACGACTTCTCTTCCAGAATCTATAGGAGGCGAGAGGAACTGGGATTACAGATTCATGTGGGTAAGAGATACTGCTTACGTCATTGAAGGACTTGTCCAGCTTGGATACATAGAAGAAGCCACAAAATTCTACCTATCAATCATAGACAGATTTGAGAAGGACGGGAGACTGACTTCCATCTACAAAGTGAGCGAAGATTCCATCATTGAGGAAGCATCTCTTGATCTAAGTGGATACATGAATTCCTACCCGGTCAGGATAGGGAACGGAGCAAGTAACCAGCTTCAGATTGACCAATACGCATCTCTGATAATTTCGCTACGTATGCTCCTCGAAAATTCTGGATTTTTGAGTGTTCACACAACAGAGAAAATCTTTGTTATAGGAAACTCGCTCATCAACATATGGAGAGAGCCCGATTCCTCCATCTGGGAGATTAGGGGAGACAAGAGGAATTACGTCTACTCCAAGGCACTTGCCTGGAAAGCTTTAACAGACTTGTCTTGGCTGTATTCAAAGATGGGGAACGAAGAATATGCTAACAGCGTGATGAACGAAGCTAGGTCCCTTAGGGAGGAAATCTATGGAAAAGGAATTTCATCTAGGGGCTATTTCAAACAAAGCTACGAAACAGAAGATTTAGATTCCGCCCTTCTGAGGCTTCCACTCTTTGGATTTTGTACGATGGCTGATAATGTGTACAGAAACACCTTCAATGAGATAGAGGAGAGACTGATGCCCGAAAAATTCCTGTTCAAAAGATACACTCTTCGGGATGGACTTAAAGGTGAAGACAACGCCTTTCTCATGGTGTCGTTTTGGTACATAAGGAACCTGATTAGGGATAGACGTCTTCAAACAGCTCACGACGGGTTGATGATGATCCTGGATCTGCTGAACGATGTAAGTCTACTTCCTGAGGAAATAGAGTTTGGGACGCACAGGTATCTGGGCAATTATCCCCAGGCATTCAGCCACCTATCATTGATCACAACCATAATGGAATACAATATGGCTCTCAAAAGACAGAAATGAATGTATCTTTGGAAGGAATGAAGGAAATATATTCGATTCATAAATTATAATATTCAAAGGACAACCAGAGCGTCAAAATAGCAATGTTTAATAACGAGTTATTAATTACTACTCAACAAGAGGTTGTTAACCGAAGGTGGTAAACATGGTCAATAGGAAGATTCGGAGGAGAGACGATGACTTCTGGAACGATATCCAGGAGTTTCTGGAGAACAGTGACAGGGAATACAGGAAATTTGTTGAGAGATGGTTTGATGCTTTCGACGAGATAGAAAACATAAAGGAACAGGATCAGCCAGGAACTTACGTTTACGGGTTCACTTACAGGTTGGGACCAGATGGAAAACCCGAGTTCAAGGAATTCGGTAACATTCCGAGAGAAGACTCAGAACACGCAGAATTGCCGAGTTTGGAGTACAGAGAACCAATTACAGACATCCAGAGGAGGGAGGAGGAGACCGATATAACCATGGAAATTCCAGGTGTTTCGAAGGATGAAATCTCAATTGAGACTAATGATAATGTGCTCATTGTCAAGGTGGACAAGGAGGGAAGAAAATACTATAAGGAAGTGGAACTCGATTCGGATATTCTCCCAGAAAACGTAAAGGCTTCATATTCCAATGGAGTCCTCGATATAATCGTGAAGAAGCCCCCTACCAAAAAGAAAGAGGGAAGGAGAATTCCAATAGAGTAAACATGTCAACGGATTTGCTGGATCTTATAGACAATGACATCAGGAGAAGGATACTGAGCATTCTGTCAATAAGGCCCTCCTACACGTTCGAACTCGCAAGGTCACTAGGAAGTTCTCAGCAGCTGATTGCAAAGCACATCAAACTGCTAGAAGACAGCGGACTCGTGTTTAAGGTCGGGAAGATTGAGTCTGATGAGGGCCCCCCTAGGATCCTCTACAAGGCCAATCACCCTCTCCTTTCCCTTTTACAATTTATCGAAAACATTTCCGTATTCGACGATGAAGAAGAAGAGACAGAGAACCTTGAGGGAAACTTACAGGAACTCATCGGACAGCTAAAGGATATAGACAACAAAATTAGGATTCTTGAGGGCAACCTAAAGGAGCTTATCTCCGCCAAACAAAGGGTGCTGCTGGCAATTAACGGGCTACTCCCGGATACTGATACTTCTTTGTTATACAGGATGATAAGGGAGGCACTGGAGAACGGTAATTTTGATCTATTCTTCGATGCGATGAACAAACACACATTATAAAGAAAAACCAAAGGAGCAGATCAGATCGCCTGTCACTCATCATACTCAGTTAAGGCTAAATTCATCACACTGCTCCTGCAGACTTGAGATATGATTACGTCCTTTTGCATAGTTCTTTTCATTTCATTGCTTTTTCAGTCGCTCTGTAGGATTGATCAATTCTCCGACAGCACGAAATCAGTGAAAGAATGATTCTATTCCTTCTCCTTAGTTTCAGGGGCAGGAGCGATGAGAACTTATCCAATTTGTCAAACTTATTCCTTAATCCAGAGATGGTTTTTGACTATCATCACACTACCATAATTTCATTTCCTGAAAGAGTGAGGTCGTAAGGTTGCGATACTGACTCATGAAGTCACTAAAATAAGAAATATGGGATTATGATTGTAACTTGTGTATTCAAGACGCGGAGACACTGGAGAAACGGATACTTCCTCAGGACAGAGAGTTACAAAAGACAATCCAGTCATTGAATGGGAAGGTACTCTTGATGAGCTAATAGCACAGATCGGTTATTCCAAAGTCCAATTATCGTGGGATGACATGGTGAGAGATCTATCCCAGGTGCAGATGGACTTGTTCCACCTGGGAGAAGAGATACTGACTTCTGGAAAGGGACGCAAACTCAGAGAAGAAGGGGTATCCTGGATGGAAGGTAGGATTGCCACATACCTCAAGGAGATTGGAGAAGTGAAGTTGTTCGTGATTCCAGGCGGATCTCAAGAGGCCGCAGCCTTACAATTATCTAGGGCTGTGACTCGCAGAGCGGAAAGACGATTGGTAGAGCTCAATGTCAAAGAGAAGGTCAGCCCTCTCTCACTCCAGTACATGAATAGGCTCTCTTCACTGATCTTCATGATGGCACTTGCAGCTAACAAGAGAAGGAAATTTAACGAAACATTGTTTCCCTGGCCTAATCCGGACAGGCCAAGCAAATGACCACATTCAAATAGAAACTTGTGATAACTCTGCATGGCTCAATCTGTCGTAAGGGGAGCTTCTGAGATAGAACAGCAAGACTTGGATGGCGGCGGAAAAATCAAATGGCTAATCACCCATAAGGACGGAGCAAAGAATTTCTCGATGAGACTGATAACGGTCAAGAAGGGTAAGGCAACCCCCAATCACATCCATGATTATGAGCACGAAATCTTTGTTTTGGAGGGAAAAGGAGAAGCGACACTCGACGGCAAGACTTACTCCTTCAAACGAGACGATTTCCTATTTATTCCAGGAGGGGTCAAGCATACGATGGCAGCCACTGAAGATATGAAGGTCATCTGCGTTGTCCCTATTTCTGCTGCAATACAGATACTGGGTCCCTGAGCAGCTCTTCCTTGAATTTAGAGGTAAAAACGCAAAACACGGACCGACAGTATTCCGTCAAAAACTGTGGAAAAAATAAAAAAAGAAAAATCACTCTGAAGATGCGTACTTCTTGTTCAGTTTCTCGGGTCTGGTGAATTTGAAGAACTGCTCAAAAATGGGATCTGCGGTCCCCATAAGAGTCATCCAGTAGATTCTGGCCATAGTCATTTTCATCATGTGCTTTATCCTGGTAGGAGGGTATGGCGCCACAGGATTGTTATAGTCCGCTATTACAAAAGTCGCTTTCCCGTACGCAGTGTCAAACGGGCAATTTATCCTTCCGTTGAATTCTGCATATCTACCCTGTATAATTTCTGAGACGGCCATCGCCTCCAGGTGTGCGGTGACCCCGGTCTTGGAGGTGGGCAGTGTGTTGCAGTCACCAATTGCAAATGCATCATCATAACCAGTAATCTTCATCAGTTTCTTGTCTGCCTTAATGAATCTGTCCTCATCCTGTACCGTTTCTGGGATGATTTTTATTTTTGTTCCCCTGCACGGAGGTACCACTATCGGAAGATCGTATTTCAGCGAGTCCCCTTCCAGTGATGTTATCGTCTTGTTTTGTTCATCGATTTTGTCAACGTCAAAGAACGGCATAACCTCAATTCCTCTTTCGTGAACCATTGGCTCGACCACTTTGTTCATCGGTTCTGCAGGGTAAGCTCTTGGGAATGGAGTGAAGAATACTATCCTTGTCTTATCCCTCAGTCCCACTTTTCTTAGGTGCTCTTCCAGCAGGAACGCCCCTTCCAATAAGGATGGAGGGCATTTGCACGTAGGTGATGCCTGACCAATCGCAACGGTGCCGCCCTTGAATTTGCTTACATGCGACCATAGTTTTTCCGAGTTCCAGACGCTGGTGTGATAATCTCCATACTCTTCGTAGACCTGTCTTAAACCTGGAATTATGTCTGGATCTGGAACGGTTCCGGTAGCGATGGCTAGGTAGTCATAATTGTAAATCCCTTTTCTTGAGCCATATGCCTTTCTTTCGTCTAGGTTTATGGTGTTGATTTCGTCCTTTACAAAGTTTACCCCAGGCCTGAGCAATTCTCCGATCGGTTTTGAAATCTTTCTTTTCGAGCCCTTAAACGCAACGTATAGAAACCAAGGTTGATAGAAGTGCAAGTCACTTTTATCTACAACCGTCACATCGTATTCGTTCGTATCGAGATGGTTGGCGAGGATGAGACCGCCGCCTCCGCCACCAATTATCAGAACCTTCTTCATATCCATCTTCCGCTTTATCTCTTGTTTATTTTTATTTTGACGACTATCTTCTCCGGGTCTTCTTTCACTTCCAATATCTCGTTTCCAGTTTTTGTCGCCCATGCTTGCGTATCAGCTCTTACTCCTTTGTCCGTTGCCCATAATTCTAGAATATCCCCCACTTTGGAGTTCCTGTAAGCCTTTGCAAGGTCAGTAATCGGGCCGGGGCAGGCAGCCCCTCTCGAATCAATTATCTTCGTCGCTTCCATTTATTCCACCCTATATGAATAGAGTCTGGCCGCCCTCAGCCATCTGAAGGAATGCCGCTGCTCCAACCATGTCGTCAACAATTGGGTCTAAGTCTTCTTTCTTGATGTTCATGACTCCGCAAGCCATAGAGCAAGCATAAACCTTTGCCCCAAGCTCCTTGGCTTCCTTTATCATCTCATACCAAGACTTCACGTGCTCCTTCTCCATTCCCTTCATGAATGCTGGGCCCAGATGCTCAAATTCCTTGGGCAGCATCATTTTCTTCTCTCCTTTAGTAAAGCTTAGCAGACCCCAGAATGTCACAAAAATATTAACTTCGGATCCCATTGCTGCGCCGGCCTGCGACAAAACACCCGCAGAAAGAATTTTGTCGGTGGTCCCGCTGAACAATATTATAGACAATTTACTTCCCATAGGTCAACACCCATTACTTGATGCATTTCGATAATTTAACTCAATGCTTAAATAAAATTAGATAGCTTAAACATTTATAGAAACATGAATTTTACGGATGTTGAAAAAACCAGATTCCCTAGTTAAAATATGGAGAATTATACTCGACTAAAAGAACGCTTTTGGTTACCAAATAATGGTAAATTGCTCTCAGGTATGATCAGTTTTTTATCCATAGGTTAGAGCAGAGAATCTTCCCTACTCGAAATAATTTCTGCAAATGCCGCAGCCTGTGTTCTGGTGCTCATATAGAGAACCTTTCTTTCGTAACACGCTCTCCTCATCAGTTTCCCATCTGCCTCAGACTTGTAATTTTCTGAGAGAATATTGATCACGCCAGAAATATTTCCTAACTTTAGTAAGTCGAGGGCGTTTTGATTGCCTTCAAAAATTTTCTTGATCTTGACCGTATTTATTCCGTATTTTGCTAGCCTGGTGTGCGTTCCTTCGGTGCTGTAAATGACCCTCCCAGAATCATTAATAATTTTAACTATGCCTAAATATTCGTTAATCTTTCCGGAAGTAATGGATACTATCACACCCTCCTTCGATACATCGTAACCCGCAGCTCTGTATCCGTTCAACAGTGCGGTCCTCAGGTTTTTTCCTATACCTATTACCTCCCCTGTACTTTTCATTTCTGGGCCAAGAACCACATCCGATCCTTTCAGTTTGTCAAAGGGGAAGATTGGAACCTTTACTCCAACCAAACTACTCTGACTCTCTGAATCTTTTAGCTTGATCCCAAGGAGTACGTCAACCGCCATCTCAGAGAGGTTGATCCCCGAAATCTTTGACACGAAAGGAAACGTTCTGGAAGACCTAGGATTGATTTCTATTATGTGAACAACGTTGTCCTTGATCGCGAACTGAATGTTGATAGGACCTATTATACCAAGCCTCCTGCATATGACTTTTGTGTATTCCTTCATAGTCTCCTGGATGTGGTTTGCTATGTTCCTGGAAGGGAAAATGCTTGTAGAGTCTCCTGAATGGATCCCTGCCTCCTCTATGTGCTCTATTATCCCCGGTATCAGCACGTTTTCTCCGTCCGACACACCATCTATCTCTGCCTCTATTGAATTCTCAAGGTATTTCTCTACAAGAAACTCCTTTACGAATCTTCCGTGGAATTTCAGGTATTCTTCGGCTTCCGGTAACGATTTCAAAACTGCCATGTGCGCGCCGGATATTGTGTAAGACGGTCTCACAATCACTGGGAAGGATAGCTTCTTCACCACTTCTAAGAAAGATGCTGTTGATGCAAAAAGATATTCTGGGTAAGGGATGTTCATTTCCCTCATCAGCTCTGCAAACTTCTCCCTAACTTCCAGAGTTTCTATGGATTCTACCTTCGTCCCTAGGATCTTTATTCTATCCCCAAACTCCTGCTGAATTCTTCTGAGAATGTTGATGGGCCTCTGCCCTCCGAACCATGGAATAAGGAATTTTGCTGTGGAATTGTTCACAACATTCTTTACGGTCTCGAAATCCACCGGATCAAAGACAAGGTAATCGCTTTCGTCGAAATCGGTCGAAACCGTTTCAGGGTTATCGTTCACCATTATTACTCTGATTCCCTTTTTCCTGAGAGTTTGTGAGACGTGGACACAACTGTAGTCGAACTCTATTCCCTGTCCGATAGTGATGGGCCCGCCTCCTAGAACTATTGCATCCCCTTCTATCCTGTTTCCAGGATTGGACGAGTAATAGTAAGGAGTCTTGACATCGAATTCACCTGCACAGGTATCAACGATCGAAAATCCAGACGGGCTGTATTCCTCAGTGAATGCCGAAATGAGCTCGCTAACAAATAGCTTCTTCCACCCCGTCAGGGAAGATATTTTGTCGATGGAATATCCCTTCTTGAAAGCCTCAAATATCTGCAGTTCCCTTTCGGGATTCGGAATGGACAGAAGAGACTCATCGAAAATGACTTTTCTATAGAGCATTCCGGTTGATCTTAGGGACTTCCTGAACGCCTCCGTGAGGTTCTTCCCTATGCTCATGGCCTCACCCGTGCTCTTCATCTGGGTGCCCAGTTTAAAGTCCTCTTCTGGGAACTTCTCGATTGGCCAAACAGGGCACTTCACGACGACATAGTCTATAGCAGGCTCCCTCGCAGCATTCCTTTCTCCCGTGACCGTATTTTCTATTTCATCGAGCTTCTTTCCCAGTGAAATGAGGGCCGCTACCCTTGCTATCGGATAGCCAGTAGCCTTAGACGCCAAGGCAGAAGACCTTGACAGCCTGGGGTTTACCTCTATGACATAGTAGTCTCCACTCTCGTCGTTGAATGCGAACTGAACGTTGCATGCACCAACTATGTTGAGGCTCTCAGCTATCTTGAGAGCAGAGTTTCTTATTCTTTGATAGTGAAGATCGTTGAGGGTCAAGAAAGGCGTGACAACAATGCTGTCACCCGTGTGCACCCCCATGGGATCCACATTTTCCATGGTGCAAACGGCAATCTTGTTTCCAGCAGAGTCCCGCACCACCTCGACCTCAAGCTCATTCCACCCGATGACTGACTTCTCTATGAGGATAGACCCGACTTCAGAAAGATACAGCCCCTGCTCAACTATTGATCTCAACTCCTCAACGTTTCTGGCTATTCCGCCACCAGAACCTCCGAGTGTGAAAGATGGTCTTACAACTACCGGAAAGCCTATCTGTTTTGAGTATTTTATCGAGTCTTGGAGTGTGGAACAGTAATATGATTCAAGAACTGGTTCACCGATTTCTATCATCTTTTCCTTAAATTTCAATCGGTCTTCTGCTATTTCAACGGCTTCGGGTTGCGTTCCCAATATCTTAACGCTTCTTGACGAAAGAACGCCGGATTTCCAGAGACTGACAAGCAGGTTCAGTCCCGTTTGTCCTCCGAAAGTGCCAAGAATTGCATCGGGTTTCTCCTCATCTATCAATCTGGTGATGCTCCCCTCGTCGAGTGGGATCATCATGGGCCTGATTCCGTTTCTCTTGTCTGTTTGAATGGTCGCGGGATTTGAATTAGCTACGATAACCTCTATCCCTTCCCGCACGATTGATTTTATCGCCTGATTTCCAGAATAATCGAACTCTGCCGATTGCCCTATAACGATTGGCCCCGAACCGATCACCAGCACCTTTCTGGGCAATGAACTAACGCTCACTTACCATCCTCCTGAATTCCTCAAAGATCCCGAGCTCGTCCAGGGGTCCAGGACCTCCTTCGGGATGAAACTGTGTCGTCAAGAAATTCTTCCCCTCTAGTCCCTCATTAGTTCCATCATTCAAGGAACGATATCTCTCCTCTGCACCCTTTGAGCGATCAAACACAACTGCAAAACCGTGGTTGTGCGTCGTTATCCCTATTCTCCCTGTCGAAAGATCCTCGACAGGGTGATTGATTGACCTGTGCCCAAACTTCATTTTCTCCGTCCTCATCCCAAGTGACAGGGAGATCAGCTGGTGACCGAGACATATTCCAAGAGTTGGTTTTATTTCTATTATCGGCTTCAGTTTGTTCACGAGTTGAACTAGATCTGGGTATGTGGGATCCCCTGGTCCGTTTGACACTATAACAGCATCTACCGCTTCTATCGACTCCAGATTAATCCTGTTGTAGGGAACTACGGAAACGGAATAATTTTCTAAAAATTTCAGTATGTTTCTTTTCAATCCAAGATCAATAAGAAGGATGTTTCCTTCTCTACTGGCCTCACTTTCCAATACCCCATCTATAAGGTTTGATTTGTATGGGTCTACAAATTTGTTGACGCCGAATGAGCCAAGCCTGTTTCCGTTAACCCTAATGTAGTCCACTATTGTCCTCGTGTCCTTGGTTATTATCCCGGGTATACCCCACTCTTCCAGATATTCAGAAAATTCGGACTTCAAGAGTTCCGGGACGTGGTTCACAACCACTCCCCGTACCATGGGCCGTCCGCTCTCTCCCTTCTCTCCAATCCCGTAAGATCCTATGAATGGGAAAGAGAATACAAGAATCTGACCTGCATAGCTTGGGTCAGTGATTGACTTCAGATACCCCGAGGGGGAAGTTGTAAAAACTAGCTCTCCTTGAGAAACGACTTCCCTGCCGATGGATTCTCCCTCAAATACGCCCAACCCATCAACATATAGTCTTCCCAACCTCACTCTGACCTTTGCCGTATGTCTAATCTGAATAAAAGCTTAGAGGTCGAGCAAGATTTTTGTTGAAGAGATATGTGAAGTAGCGTAGTTAGGGTACGTACTTGAATGACCTGAACTCTCGAAGAGACAGTACAACCACGCTGTTTACTAGAAGCCCTATCCCTGCCACAAAATAAGCAAAAACTACTCCATAGGTCGTTACGAGCACAGCTCCCACTGCAATTCCTGCAGGTATAGCTGCGAAAGATCCAACGGAATCGATGCTCAATACCCTCGCCAATATTTCTGTGGGGACGATCGCTTGCACCGTCGAAAAGTAAGTTGTGTTGAGCAACCCTAGCAAAATACCGAACATCGCTGCAAGAGCCAGCGAAAAGTAAAGAATGTCTGACCACGTAAACAACAAAAGCAAACCACTGGCAGCAAGAAGCGACGTTCCCATCAAAATCCCTGCGTACCTACTCCCTTTGATCCTACCAACAAGCACAGCCCCCAGAGCCATTCCAGCGGATATAGCTGCCAGAAGGTATCCGTACGAGGTGGATGCAGAACTGAACTTCACCGAGGAGTACACGAGGAGATATTGAATTATGAAGCTTCCAAAGAAATTGGCCGGAAGGAATCCAAGCGTCCCTTCAAGTATCGGAAGGTGCTCCTTCATGTACCTCATTCCTTCCCTTAACTCCATCAAGAACGAACTATGTTTAGGGTTCTCTCTTTTTGCTCTGCTCCTGAAATCACCCACGATCTGGAATAGAAAAATGGCTGAGAGAGCGTAAGTCATCGAGTTTATGCCCAGTCCCCAGACCCCACCAAGATAGACAACGATAATACCTCCCACACCTGACCCAATTGATTGAAAAACGCTGAAAGAGCTCTGAAGCATCCCGTTTGCGTTCTCAAGATCTTGTTTGTTGACTAGCATGGGGAGGATCGCTTGACTTGCGGGTTGGAAAAAGGTTGAAAACGAATATACAACGACCATTACAGCAATTATCAGTGGGAAAGAGAACCCAACGAAGTGAAGAAACAAAGCAAGAAATGCCATTGAAACCATCCTCACTACATCTGAAGTTACCATCAGTTTTCTTCTATCATACCTGTCCGCTATCACTCCTGCCAGCAGCCCCAGAGCTATTCCAGGTACAACCCCTGCTATTCCAAGATAACCTAGAAAGTAGGCGCTATGAGTTGCTTTATACACTATAATAGATACTGCGACCGCTGAAACTGACCCCCCAAATGCTGCGACCGTGGTGGATACGAAGAGATTCCTGAACATTCCTGCGAAGATGTTTCCTTCTGGCTTCGCATTTGTCTTATCCATCGAAGGAACGTCTTGCTTAGTCATTCATTTCCCTGTCGGATCCTTGATGTTTCAATATCACTGATTCAATTTGGTATCTCTCTTGACAATTTTTCAATCTTTGTGACCTTCCCGACGTTCGCATTGGGAGAGATGTTAGCCGTTCTTACGTACCTTGCTTCCTTGACGTCTGAATTCCTTTCTACGCTGATCTCATTGCACTCGATAATTCCGCAGTCAGCATTTTTCTCAATGTTGACTACATTTGCAAACACGTCTTCGACTTCACCTCCCTTCTCGATGTTGATGGTTCCGCAAACGATCGTGCCCCTGATTCTCGAATCCTTCTCAACGTTGATGTTCGAAGCCTTGATTTCTTTAGCGGACATCTTGCCAGCTAGATCGATCTTGCTTGCTTCAATGTTTTCAGCTTCGAGCTTTCCCGCTATTTCAAGCTTTGATGCTCTTAGCATTCTGCCTACTTCAGCCGAGCCGCTTATCTCCATATCTTGACAATCGCACGACTCTCCAATCTTGAGACTCCCTCTCACCTCCAGCGAATCCACCTTCAGCTGGCCTGATATCTTTCCAGATCCGCTTATTTCTAGATCCTTCCCCTCCGCACTTCCATCAATGTTCAGTGAACCCGCCAGTTCTATCTTCTTGAATTTCACCGGTCCCGTCAGTCTTAGTGACCCTCCTATTGAGAGATCTTCGATTTCCTGCATGATTATTGATATTAGCGATATTATTAAGTATAACTCACAACTTGTGAGTTAATGAATAGATGTAAGCACGAAATGACCTTCGACATGCTAAACTCACTTGTTACAGAACACAGGAAAATTACGGAAATTTGCTCAATCGGAAACGTACCAGTTGACAGGGGGAAGTTACTGATCAAGAACTTGGAAAAATTTGGGATATTGATTCAGATAGAAGAGGATGGAGAGAAGATTTACAAGCTAACCAACAGAGGCTATGAATGGATAGGACTCTACAGACTCTTGAAGAAAACTATGCCCTGACACTTCCAGATAATTAAAGTGATATTGAAGGGTTCCTTCAGAACAAGATTAATAGTTTGAATTTCATCTAGGAATATGCCATTTGACAACGAAAATACCTATATCAAAATGGTTGAAAGAAATGAGGAAGATCTATTTCACAAGAAGTTTGAGGACAGTCTTGAAAGGGTGACAAAATTTTTTGACAAAGAGTACCCGAATTTGGTAAATGGTGAGGTTCTTGAACAGGAGAAACTTACCCACGTTTCTCCCTTGGACGGAAAGACGCACGTTGGAACGTTCCAGATGTCCACGAAGGAGACATCTCAGAGGGCAGTAAAGATTGCTAGAGAAAACTACAAGCAGTGGTATGCCGCAGGCTATCTGTCAAGAGCCGAAATATTCCTTAAAGCGGCTGAACTGCTCTCGCAAGAGAAGTTTGAATTTTCAGCTCTATTAAGCTACGAAAACGGGAAGAATAGATATGAGGCCATGGGCGATGTTGACGAGGCCATAGATTTCATGAGGTATTATGCCCTGAATCTCTTGGAGAATCAGGGATTTGCTAGATTTACTGGAACCGCATACTATGGAGAAGACTCCAAAAGTGTCATGAAACCATACGGGGTGTTTCTAGTCATAGCACCATTCAACTTCTTTTCGATCACGGTTGGCATGGTGAGCGGTCCGCTATTAGTAGGTAACAGCGTGATTCTCAAACCTTCCTCGGACATTCCCCTCTCTTCTTACAAATTCGTTGAGCTCATGCACAGGGCCGGTGTTCCAAAGGCAAATCTGATCTATCTTTCCGGATCAGGCGGACGAGTTGGCAGAACTCTGTACACAGACGATGGAGTGGATGGAATCGTATTCACTGGAAGCAGGGATATCGGAACAAAAATTTACAAGGAATCCCAGGAGAGGAGACCCAAGGTCGCTGTGACAGAGATGGGTGGAAAAGACACTATCATTGTTACCGACAAGTGCGACATTGACAAAGCGGTAGAAGGAGTTGCAAGATCGGCATTCGGTTACAACGGACAGAAGTGTTCTGCTTGCAGTCTAGCTTTGATCGATGAAAAACTGTATGATTCGTTCAAGAGGAAGCTGGTAGACTTCAGTTCAAAACTCATAATTGACGATCCGAGAAAGAAGGGTACATTTACTGGCCCCATTATAAACAAGGAGGCGTATGAGAAGTTCCAGAGGATCATGGAGACCGTGCCAAAGGACAGAATATTGCTCGGTGGAAAGAAGATTCAGAGGGATGGGTTCTATGTAGAAAACACGATCCTTGACAACGTAGGAGATCCCAATATCGAAAGGGTGGAACTGTTCCTTCCCATACTCGCACTTAAACCTACAAAATCCCTGAAGGATGCCGTTGAATTTGTGAACAGCATGGAATATGGGCTTACGGGAGGGATATTCTCCGAAGACCGGAAAGAGATAGAGTACTATTTCAACAACGTAGACGTCGGAGTCATCTATGCAAACAGGAGAAGAGGAGGTTCCACCGGGGCCATGGTCGGATCCCAGCCTTTCGTCGGATGGAAGATGAGCGGAACTTCAGGAAAGGGAACTGGTTCCTTCTATTACCTTCAGCAGTTTCTCAGGGAGCAGGCCCAAACTATAGTCAGGTAGTGTAAACGCCCTGCATGAGTTCGTTGACCTTATCGACGAACTCCCTTTCTTTACCAATCGGAACAATGGCACCTGCCGCATTTCTGTGGCCTCCCCCAGTTCCTCCTAGCCCATTTGCTGCCTGCCTGAAGAGGAGAGAGAGGTCTATTCTCTCCGATAGTTCCAACGATATTCTTGCTGAAATTTTCTTCATGGAGCCTAGATTGGCCATGACGACGATAACCGAAGTCGACGGCACCTTTTTGTGAGTTATGATTCTGGTCGCGATGGTTCCGGTGATATTGTTTTCAAGGGCATCGCCGAAATCGTAGTAGAGTACGCTTCCAACAGATTTTCCCTCTGCTCCATCTAGAATTCTTGAAGCCCTTCTTAGTGAGTCGAGATGATCGGAATATAGCTGCATAGCCTCCGACATGGCATTACCTCTTTCGAACAAGCATAGTCTGATACCGACATCCGGTTTCCCTTTCCTAGATGTAGCATTTATGAGCGATGAGAAGTCCCTGACATCTCTTACCATGGATGACTTCGGTTCGCTCTTAAGTTCGTATACCTCGCCGGTCAAACGAGATGAGTCTTGCCCTTCTCTTTCCAGAATGCTCTTCAGATCTGAAATTATCTCCTCCCTCTTTTCTTGTTCCAGGTCTATCCACCTTATTGTCTTCAGGTTTCCCTTATCGAAGCCGTGACCGACAAGAAAATCTGCGACTGCGCCTGGATTATCGTAGAGTGATCTTATCTTCGGCTCGTTCCCGAATCTCAGCATGTAGGAAACGGACTTCGAGCTCCTACCAAAGTACCTGATGTCCTCTTTCACCTCTATTATTCCCATGTTCTTTGCAAGCAGCATTATCTCCCTATCAACATCTACAAGTCTGCCGAATTTCTTGTCGTGTAGATCTCCTACGGATCCCACCACCGGAAGATGTGAAACGGCTGAAACCTCAGAAAGCAAGTTCGTCCCGAAGAGGAATGTGGTTGTGGAACCTGATTGGGAAATGCTCCCATCCATTCCTTCTAAGTGAGGGTTGAACTGATAGATGTTGTTCCCATTCTCGGAGTAGTGTGTTTCAAGAACTACCGGGTTGTGATGGTCTGTAACTACGCCAGTTATGTTCTTCATTTCTTTCAGCCTTGAGGATCCCATATCGTTGAACCAGTAGACCTCTGAACCTCCCACAACATCCTGAGGGGTTAGCTGATTCCGTATCGTGACATCATAATTCACTCCAAGTCTTCTTGCGACAAAAACCGCGATCGCAGCTGATGCGATTCCGTCGGCATCGTGGTGGGAGTAAATTCTCAGCTTCCTGGCGTTTGTAATCAATTCTGCTGCTTCGCTAATCATTTAGGATTACCTCGTTTACCGGCATACCAGTCTCTTCCTCAACTTCAACAAAGTTCTTCCAAGATTCATGGCATTCGCATTTCAATTCGTCCAGAAAGCGGAAATCAAGAGTTTCGCTGTACTTCCTAATTCCTTCCGAGAATTTTCTGTCACAGACGTGACCGTTATGCGCCCCTCTCCTCTTGCCAGAAGCGGTAATAAGTGAAACGACTGGAATTCCGACGTCTCTCAGGGATTGGAGAACATGCACAACGCTCCACAACCAAGGAGGCCTGTAGTTCCCTTCCTTGTACATCCTTTCAACCAATGTACCCGTCTGGATGTTCATTGGATTGATTGAGATGAAGTCGCTGTACTGGGCCAGTTCCCTTGCTGATTTTATAGAGTCCCCTATCGCTTCACTCTCTGTCATGAATGGCGGCTTTAGGAGAAGATAAGTTCTGACCGATATACCGTTTTCCCTCAGCAGCACAGCGGCCTCTTTAAAATCGCCGAAATCGTAGTTCTTGTTCACAGAATTTTTTAGTACTGAAGGGTCTGTACTTTCAAGTCCTATTGCGACCTGGACTCTCCCAGCATACTTCTTTAGATCGCCAACCACCTTTTTGATGTATTCCGGCCTGCTCTCAACTATTAGATGGTCGTAACCATGAAGCACTTTTTCTATAATTGAAAGTTGCAGGTCCGGGTCTATTTCTATTGGATCGAAAAATGAGCCAGAAGTGAATATCTTCAAAACTTCCCCATCTGGATACTCCTCAAGAAAGGAGTTGATCTGCTTCTCTAGCTCTTCCTTTCCAATCTCTGGATTCGTATCGCCCCAATATCCGCACATTGAACAGCCCGAATGGTAGCTCCAGCTGCATCCTCTGGTCCTGAGTATCAAGACCCTTTCTGTCGCGGTCCTTCCATTAAAGAACTCCTTTTCTGTATAGGTCGTGACGTAGTCTGTTCTTTCGCTTCTTGAAATCGAGTTCCTAATCCCCGCTATCTCTCTTGCGAACCGGGGATCGACTTTGTTCATTGACTCTTTATGAATGCGACTTATAAAACTGTTGTTGAGTGTCGTCCGATGTTTATTGCCGCCAGATTAGGTAACGAAGTGGACTAGACGTGATTTGATTACCCAATGAACTCCAACCTCTGGGCTATTGGCTATAAACGAAATGGACTGGAGGGATTAACAGAATGGTTTTTAATCCGATATTGATGCAAAACTATGTGCAGGATGCTCCTTTCTATAGGAAATAACTCAGATTTGACCCAGTACATGGATTTTCTCTATGACATGGCAAACGAGGGGAAACACGCTCCACATCACGATGGTTTCGGCTACGTCCTGTACTCACAAAATGAGATCGCTGCCTACAAGAGTATCGAACCGATCAAGAGGGTTAGCGGAATTTACGGAACTACCCTTATGGCGCACGCCAGAAAGAAGAGCTCGTCAGATAAATCGATAATCAACACTCAGCCTTTCCTATCGGACAACGTGTCCTTTGTTCACAATGGCACCATTAAGGGATTGGGGAAGAAAGGGAGGAGTGATAGTTATTATTATTTTAAGCTTGTACTCAAAGGACTTCCCTCAGCCATCACAAAGATCAGGGAAATGAGCTTCACAAGCATGAACTTCATCATTACTGATGGAAAATACGGTGCGGCATACAGGGAAGTTAGAAAAGAACCTGGTTATTACTCCCTGTTCTACAAGCTTGAGGATGAGAGATTTACCGTATCCACAGAAGCGATGGGAGGAAAATGGTTCGAGATCGAAGATAAAACTTTAGTCGTGTACAGAAATGGAAGAGTTAAGGAGTACAAAGCCGACGATGTGGTGCCGGGAGTCATCTGACCTTTCTGGGAATGGAGTTTGCTATTCTCTGAGTGAACGCAGAAAGTATGGACTCTTCGACAAGATGTTTTCTCTCTTTTAGTCCCTTGGAGAAATAATATATTGCCCCCTTCGCATCTCCAGTATTTTCTACTCCAATAAGTTCGTCCGTCACCTCTTCCAATTCCTTACCAGCCTTCATGGCATTCATCATGGAGTCGTTCATTGGCAATCCCGACGACAGTCCATAGTTTGTAAAGCCTAGAGAGTCCTTGACCGCTGCAACATGGACATCATAACTCAGCCCTTGGAACGATATGATCCCTGCCTCCACTCCTATCGCATAATCGTATCCCAGTTTTACCCCTTCCACTCTCTTCAGAGCACCGGAGAATGTTTCGTGGTCCATGGGTTGTGGATGAAATTTGTGCATTGGCTCTGACGTTTCTATATCATAACTCTTTATTAATCTGGACAGGACCATCTTTGCACCCTCTATCTTTTCTGGGTTCTTGGTCACGATGACGATCTTTACTGGATATTTCCGCACTCCATTTTCATCGATTTGCCCGTTAATTATTCTTTCAGACTTGATTGGCATAAAGTCGTCTGCCAGAATTTCCCCAACGTTCTCGACAATGAGTGGCTTTATTCCACGAGATTTCCTTATGAAATTTATATTGTCTATGAAATCGAGTGTCTCATTTGATGCCACGATTGCATCGTATTCTGGAGAAAGAGTTGAACCGTATGGATCCTTGAGCTCTTTGATTCTCGCAGATGCCCCAATATTTTTTAGATAAACCTCCAACTCCCTTCTCCTGTTATCGAAAGGAGGAACGGCGTATCTCTTTTTAAAATTGAATTGATCAGATGTGAGACCTATTATAAGTTCCCCCATTTTCAATCCTCTTGCTATCATTTCCTTATGTGCCTTGTGAAGTATACTAAATGTCCCGCCTAGGAGAACTTTCACTCTGCTTGATGCCTTTTCGCTATTATATTTATACGTTTCAGACGAGATTCTACCTGGTCTTTTATCAGTCAATTTTCTTTTCTTGTTTAGTGCAACGCAGAAATGCGCGCTCAGCTAACGATCCGGTCTTACCTCATGAGATTGAACCGCCTTACCATAGTTAAGTTGGTTTCCTCCTAAATAACGCAATTGCTTCGGATAACTATGTAGGAAGCGTATTATTCGCTCCTGCTCGGAAGAGATACCACTCATTGTGAAGGCTTAACATTAACAGAGGCTCGCAAACAACCCATTTTCCCGGGGAGATTGTAGAGACTCCTGTGCTTTAAATGGATGACCAGTCTCATTGTTCTATATCCACTGTTTTTATTATTCGCCCTTGGGACTGTGAATTGAAAGAGCCAATTAGCATGGCCTCCAACATTAAACTTAAATTCACGATTATAAAATCGGGGTAATGAAAATAGCAGTAGCGCATAGTAAGGAAAACGATCTGGTGCCTCTTGATTTGGCGGAAGTCATTAGTATAGTCGATACCGAAGAAAAGAAAATTAGCCAGTATCAGAATCCTGGATTTGAGCGGATGCCTGGAGGCAAGGAGATAACGATGGCCGCCATTCTGAAACTTCAGCCAGATGCTGTGGTAGTCAAAGAGGGCATGATGTGTCCGGGCTCATATAGAATGTCTGTAGGCAGGATAAAGTATGCTCATTTTGAAGAGGGGAATTTGGACGACATCTTGCCAAAACTGGACAAAGTAAACGAGGTGTTATCGGACGATATTCCACCTGAGGTCTACAGGGAGATCGAGTAAGCCCTCGTATCAATCCCCCAAACACTAGTTTGTGCGAGTTTGTTCATATCCAAGTTCACATTTGAGTTACTCCTGCTAGAGCTTTAGTACAACATTGAAAAGAATGCCGCGAGCCGGGATCGAACCGGCGACTTCAAGCTCTTCAGGCTTGCACTCTCCCAGCTGAGTTATCGCGGCTTAATTACTGCAGAGGATTAGCACCTCTTAGAAATACTTTAACTCTGCCCCCTCCCCCAAATTTCCATTGGAACGCCAACGTTAATACGCCTGTGGGAATAACGAAAAGATGAGAACTCCTCTATATAATGAAATAGTTAATCTAAACGCAAAAATGGTTGATTTCCATGGCTGGGACATGCCGATTCAGTTCACTGGAATTATCGAAGAGCACAGACAGGTCAGATCTGGTGCCGGACTTTTTGACGTTTCCCATATGGGGGACATAACGATAGAAGGCAGGGATTCACAAGAGTTCATGACTTATCTGTTCCCCACAGACATATCAAAGGAACCTGTAGGCAAAGCAATATATTCTGCATACCTAAATCAAGATGCGAACATGATAGATGATACAATCATTTACAAGGAAGAAGAAAACAAGTATCTCGTCGTACCAAATGCAGCAACAACCGAGAAGGTCTACAACTGGATCATTACGAATAGGAAGTCTTACGATGTAAGGATTTCTAATCTCTCGGACAGGATGGCATGTCTTGCACTTCAGGGACCAAAGGCCCCAGAAGTAATGAAAGACCTATTTCCAGAAGCTAACAAGCTTGGTCATTTTACCTTCATGGGAGCATCTGAGAAGTACCCTGAAAAGGGACTGGAAACTGCTACCGTTGTCGGTAGAACAGGCTATACTGGAGAGGATGGATTTGAGTTTGTAGTACCTAACAAGTATTCGGTAGGTCTTTGGAGAGAGATTCTAAAGAATCCACTCGTTAAACCAATAGGACTAGGAGCCAGGGATACTCTAAGAATGGAAAAGGGATTTCTACTCTCCGGCCAAGACTTCAGCGAGGACAGGAATCCAATCGAAGCAGGAGTTTCATGGATAATCGGATGGGATCACGATTTCATAGGTAAGAAAAAACTGCTGGAAAAGAAGGGAAACGTCAAGGAAAGATTCAGAGGGGTAGTGGCATCAGACAAAATAATACCTCGTACTGGCTCTATTCTTAAGATAGGTAGCGAAGTGGTTGGGAAGCTTACATCAGGTACCTTCTCTCCCTCTCTCTCAAAAGGAATTGGACTGGGATATGTCAATTCCACTGTTGAATATGAATCCGAATTAACTATTCAGACCAGAAACATAGAAGGAAAGGGAATACTAAAAAAACCACGAATTGTGTAACCAACAGGGAGAAGAAACTCAACCTTAAATATCCATTACAATCCATCAACGAACAGTTTATGGATCCTTGAATCACCGTATATTTCAGGGTGAAAGGTAAGGCCAAGATGCTTTCCATCGGAAACCATCACGGCTTCTCCATCATAACTGGATAGTACTTTTCCTCTTCCCACCCTAGTAATTTTTGGAGCCCTGATAAAGACTCCCCTAAACTTTCCAAGCCCCTCTATAGTAAGGTCAGTTTCGAAACTCTCCCTCTGACTCCCATATCCATTTCTCTTTATGGAGACATCCAGTAGAGGGAGCACGCTCTGTCTTCCATCAACGTTCTTAGATATGAGTATGAGTCCAGCACAGGTACCCATCACGGGAATCTTCTTCTCCAGAATGCTCTTTGAGATTCCTCTATTGAGCATGATGCTTCCAATGACAGTGCTCTCTCCCCCTGGAATGACTATTCCTGAGATGGTTTCGAGGTCGGAAGTTCTTCTGACCCTCTTGACCCTTACTCCGATATCTTCCAGGATTTTTATATGTTCGGAAACGTCTCCCTGAATGTCCAGAACACCTATCTCCATCCCTGAGATATAGACACCAAATATCTATCCCTTACCATCTGGTCATGATTATATGTCAAAAGATAATCAACTTCCTACATGAGGATACTTATAGGCGAAGTGAAGGATCATCTGGATACTGAAGTAGAAATCTCTGGCTGGGCTCAGAATATAAGAGTCATGAGTTCAGTTCTGTTCATTGAGATGAGGGATGTTTCTGGAACTGTTCAGGGGGTTCTCCTGAAGAAGGGCAATGAGGATCTCTTCAACGAGCTGAAGACAATCCCTCGTGAAACAATAATGTCGATGACAGGTCTGGCGGTAAAGAGCCAAGCAAAGATAGGGTATGAAGTACAGATAAGGCAACTGAAAATACTCAACAAGTCTGAGGCACCACTTCCACTTGGAGTCGTAGACAAAATAGAATCCGACATTGAAACTAGACTCGAAAATAGATTTATCGATTTGAGAAGACCAGAAATTCTATCGATATTCAAGATTCAGAGTACAATCTCAAATTCGATAAGGAATTATTTCGTGCAGAAAGGATTCATAGAGATACACTCACCGAAAATTGTAGCGGCGGCAACAGAAGGGGGGACGGAGCTGTTTCCAGTGAAATATTTTGAAAAAAATGCATATCTGAGCCAGAGCCCTCAACTCTACAAAGAAATTATGATGTCCGCTGGTTTTGACAAGGTATTCGAGGTAGCTCCAGCATTTAGGGCAGAGGAGCACAACACTCCAAGGCACATCAACGAATTCACTTCAATCGATATGGAAATGAGCTTTGTCGACGATGAAGATGTTATGGACGTACTTGAGAATGTCGTGAAAGTTGCCTATAAATCAGTTTCTGAAATTAATGAGAGAGAACTGGAAATATTGAATGTAAAAAAACCGAGCCTGGATTATAAATTCAAGAGGATAACCTACAGCAAATACGTTGAGATGGCAAACGAGAAAGGAATAGAGATCAAGGATGGCGAAGATCTTTCCACTCTCGTTTTAAAAACAGTTGGCGGAGAGCTCAATGAGTTTTATTTCATAACGAGGTGGCCGAGGGAGCTTAAGCCATTCTACGTTCAACCCTACGACGAGAAATATTCCAGGGGATTCGATTTGCAATTCGGAGAACTTGAGATAACGAGCGGAGCTCAAAGGGTTCACTCTCCTGAAATCCTAATCAGGAATCTGAAGGCAAAGGGGTTGAATCCAGACTCCTTCGGGTTTTATGTAAATGCATTTAAATATGGTATGCCCCCTCATGCGGGGTGGGCAATAGGACTGGAAAGACTGACTATGGTCCTGCTCAACATCTCCAACATAAGAGAGACAACTCTCTTTCCCCGAGACAGGACCAGGGTAACACCATGAAGTTCCAGTTGAAACTGAGGGGGGAGGGCATCTGATAGAGAGCTACCTGAATGAAGAATTTAAGAAAGTCGGTGAGAGAGTCTCAAGAAAATTAGAGATTACAGAAATTGCAAAGAAGTACGGGAACAGACCCGTGCTACTTGAGAATTTGGATGGAAGGAGAGGTGTTTTGAATCTCTGGGCTGATAGAGAAAGGATATACCGGGAGCTGAAGATGTCAAGGGAAAAATTCCTTGAGAACTATGAGTCTTCTCTCTCCGAGAACGTACCGCTGAAGGAGGGAGATAAGCTATTCAACGTAAGAGCAGAGATCGGGGATGTGCCAGTTTGCTGGCATTATCCAGGAGATGCTGGATACTACATAACTTCGGGCATCTTTGTCGCAGAAAGAAATGGTAAAAGGAATCTTTCGATCCACAGAGTTTTTGTAGAGAACGAAGAGGGTGGATATGTAAGATTGGTTCCGAGAGACCTCCTCAGCATGTACAATGATGCTATCTCTCACGGAGATGAACTAAAAGTGAGTATCGTCATAGGCTCCCCGCTGGAATACCTTCTGGCAGCGGCGACATCTGTTCCCTTCGAGCGCGATGAATCTATCGTTGCTGCTTCCCTGTATAATAAATCCAAGGGAAGGGACATGTTATTCTCACGATCAAAATTTGGATTGAGGGTACCGTCGGATTCAGACTATGTTATTAATGCCGTGTTAACCGAGCAAAAGAAAGAAGAGGGGCCATTCAAGGACGTTACCGGAACGTATGACATCCAGGAAAATCAACCAAGAATCGTTTTTGATTCTGTAGAAACTGTCAGGAATCCGATTTATCACGTTCTCGTTCCCGCAACCTCCGAGCATTTCAATCTCATGGGATTGCCACGCGAACCAACGATCTACAGGGAAATCAGGAAGGATGGGGTGGATGTTAAGGACGTAAGGCTGAGTGAAGGAGGAGCCAGTTGGCTTCATGGAATCGTTAAGATAAGAAAGACAACCGAGGACGATTTCAGGAAAGTTGTCGAAGCTTCATTTAGGGGGCACAGAAGTTTGAAAAGGGTAATTGTCGTGGATGAGGACATAGACATTTATGATGACAGGGACGTAGAATGGGCTCTGGCTACTAGGTTCCAGGCTGATAGAGGGATCTTAATCAGGAAAGAAAAGGGGTCGTCACTGGATCCGAGCAGTTACGATGGTTTCATGACCTCTAAAATGGGAATGGACGCAACAATGCCCATCGGTGGAGGAAGAAAATTCGTAAGGGAGACTAGGTAGATCTTCTGACCATCAGATCGGCCATCGCCTTAAGCTGTTCTCTTAATTGAGCAGAGCTAGTGAGCCCGTTGATTGATGAGACTGCACTTTCGTAGTATTTCCTTGAAAGTTCTCTTGTCTTCTCCAGGGCTCCACAGCCCTCTATGATTCCCTTTACTTTCTCGAAATCAGCGTTCGATATCCCCTTCTTACCAAGCCTCTCCTTAATGAACTCTATTTCACTCTTTTTTGCTAACTCATAGGTGTAAAGGATAAGATGGGTCTTTTTCCCCTCTTCAAAGTCGCTCACCACAGACTTCCCAAGTTCCTTCTCATTCCCAAACATTCCAAGTATGTCGTCCTGAATCTGGAAAGCAATTCCCAAGGGTAATCCGTAACCATCTATTTTTTCTGGAGATTTGTAGCCTGATAGTAGAGCCCCCATCTTCATGGGTCCATTGACCGTGTACTGCGCGGTTTTGTATTTGTGGATTGCAGTAACGTCATCCAGTGTCATTTTGTTACCAAGGGATAGAGTGATATCCATGAGTTGCCCGATTCCCGTGAATTCGACTATTTCGGACATGAGTCTCATAGCAGAGTTAAGACGATCCGAGGCGAAGCTGGTTGCTAGCAGCGCCTCATGAGAATATGCATCCGATAGGTCTGCACAGACAATAGATACTCCCTCGTTTATTCTTTCTTCGTACCCAAACATCCTGTGGAAGGTCGGCCCACCCCTCCTAACTTCGCTCTGATCTATTATATCGTCGTGGATCAGGAGGTAGGATTGCATGAGCTCCAAGGAAATGGATGCCTTTACAATCTCATCATCGCTGTCCGAATTTAGCCAATATCCAAGTATCATGAAGAGTGGCCTTATCCTTTTTCCACCTCTCATGGTGAATTCCCTAAGCTTTGATATGGCCTCTTTCTCAATCCCAGACTTTCCAGTAATCTTCTTTACAAAGAAATCATCGAGAGCTGCATCTACCTGTGCTTTGTACTTTGAGACAAAGTCCATGATTCAATATGTTCTTGATTTATAAGAAAGTTCTTGGGAAGACTTACTCTTTTAAATGTTCGGTTAGCTAAAAGGAGTTTAATAGTCTGTTTTTATAAGGGAGATACAAAAAGAGCAAAGGCGACCTATAATGATAACCATTGACAACCTAACGAAAATATACTCTGCGAAGGAAGGGGCGGTGGTTGACTCGCTTTCTTTCGAGGTTAAGGACGGCGAAATTTTCGGGTTTGTGGGCCTTAATGGAGCAGGTAAGTCTACAACCATCAGAATTTCGGCTGGGGTGACCTTGCCATCCAGAGGAGATGTCAGGATAGATGGCAAGAGTATAACAAAAGAAAAAGTCGAAGCCTCCAGGGAAATGGGATGGGTCCCCGAACTTCCAAATTTTGAAATGAATGTCAAACCAATCCCACTTATGAAATATTTTGCAGGATACTATGGTTTGAAGGGAGCCCAGGAAGAAGAGCACATCAGTCAGCTCCTTAAGGAGGTTGGACTATGGGAGCACAGAAACAAAAAACTTAGGGGGTACTCGCAGGGGATGAAGAAGAGATTCTCGCTCGCAGAATCTCTATTGGGGGACCCGAACAATCTGATGTTTGACGAAACCCTCAATGGATTGGATCCTGAAGGAGTTCAATTCGTAAGGAACTTGATCTTGGACCAGAAAAAGAAGGGGAAAGCGATACTTCTATCATCACACATACTAACCGAAATAGAGGCATTATCTGACAGAATCGGTATAATACATCACGGAAAGCTTCTAAAGATTCTGGACCGGGGGCAGCTCAACGAATTAGGACGAGAAAAGATTTCAATTGAAATTGACAATTTAGACGACGGAGTCCAGAAGGCGCTTTCCAAATACGGGGACGTGAAACAGTCTAGCGGTGAAGTAGTGCTTACTTCTCTAAGAGTGGACAAGAATAGTTATCCCAATATACTCAGCGATCTCGTCAAGAGTGGATATCGGGTGAGGAGTTTCGAACCGTCAGGAGAATCTCTGGAGGAGTACTTCTTTAACACGATAAGTGAAGTGGCGTGAAAATGTTCGATTTATGCATTCGGAGCCTTCAATCCCTAGGATTCTGTAGTAGGGCGCTGTTGGCATCGCCTTCATTCTCGTTGCAAAGTACGACCAACAGTATAATTCTCTTTGTAGAAGGAAAGGTTTCCTAAGATGTGCGATGGCGTCAAACTAAGATGGTGAAAATCAATGAAAAGTGAAAGAAAAAGTTCTGATTTTTTAGGTAAAATAGGAAAAATTGCGGTAGTATCAATTCTAACTCTGATGGTATTGACAGTTTCTTTGCAAACAGTAGCGAGTGGGCAGACAACATCCCAGTCAACAAACCAATATGCGTACCCGTTCAGGGTCATAAACTCGACATGGTCATCTAGCGCAAATCTAAATCCATCCCAGTTGTATCTTGGGGTAGAGAACGATGGCCCAGCCATTAGTCTTGCCCAGTTTATGATTAATCTGACGTATCCGTTCAGCGGACTTAATAACACAACTACAGAAGAAGTGTATAAGACCAACGTTCAGACAAACACCTTCCTTGAACTTTCTTACCCAATCTATGCTAGGAATAATACACCTCCAGGCAATTACTCACTCACTCTGCGGATCGACTATTGGATAAGCACTACTGGATACTACAATGTTACCTATCACGAAAACGTATCTGCACCAGTATCTTATCTCGGTAGCACTTTGGTCTCAATATCTTCGTCTGGTGACACTTTGATGGCGGGGGAGATAAATAACGTAACATTCTCTTTATCGAATTCTGGAACAGGTAGAATAACTGAAATTTCAACTGTCCCAACAGCCCAGTCCCAGCTAGATTTTCTGCAATCTTTTCCTGTTGTAAACAGTCTGGGTCCTGGGAAAAGTTATGATTTTACGGATCCAGTATACGTTTCTAGCACCTCCTTAGGAGTATTGACAATAGATTTTACAATTACCCTGTACAATCCTTACGGTGTGGAAACGTCTATTCAGGAGCAACTGGGATTTTATGTTCATCAGACAGTAGCCTCTGTTTCAGTATCTACATCGACTAATTCCCTGGATCCGTCAAAAATCAACTATGTTGCCTTTTCCCTTCAGAACGACGGCGATGTTAACCTGTCAAATATTGTAACCGCATTGTCGTCACAGTCGCAACTGAGTTTCCTAAAGCAACCTCCCAAAATTGGTTCATTATCTGTGGGACAGAGTTATGGATGGATCGAACCTATGTATGTCTCCAGCACGGTGTCTGGAGCGACAACGATATCCATCTCACTAACCTTCTTCACTCCATCTGGGGGGCAATCATCAGAGAATAAGAATTTGGGATTCTATACCCAACAAACAACTAATCAAGAGAATGTATCTTTGCAACTCAAATTTGTCTCTCAGTATGTTGTTCTGGGACTAAACTCATCTGCAATCCTCGAAGTCACAAACATAGGTAACTCAACTATAAGCTCTCCAGTGATCAGCGTATCTGCTCCTCTAGGTTTCACCATCGCAGGTAACTCGACTTTCTACTATCCCAAGGTCACCCTTCTCTCGGGAGAGAGTATGACCATTCCAATTACCATCAGTGGCTCTCCTTCAACCTCGCAGGGATCGTACTCGATGACGGCTACAGTTGATTATTACAACAGCTCGGGGAATGTGATCTCACGAACCTTTAGCGTGGGCTTCCTTGCAATAGCAAAAGTGGCGCTTGTCCTTCAGGCATTTTCAGAAAATAATTCTGGAAATACTATCACAATTAATGGAACGCTGCTAAACGAGGGAGCTGGTTCTGCATACTATCTTACCCTGGTAGCCATTTTCCAACAACAGAATGCCATCTCGAACGGGACAATTTATCTGGGAGACATCGACTCTAACACGCCCACTCCTTTCAGTCTTACCTTCAACCTTCCACAAGGAGTACATAACGGAACGTCTACTATTTCCATTCAGGTAAGTTACCAGAACTATTATGGGGCAACTATCAACTCAACAATAGTCTCCCATTCAATCATCTACAAAAACTACTCCAGTCAAACAAATCTGAAAGTTCAACCCAAACAGTACAGTCCTTACAGAGGAGTAGGGATACTGGTCATAACTATAATTATAATAGCCATTGTAGCTGGTCTTGCTCTAGTTGTCAGGAATAGGAGAAGGCAAAGAGGGAAATAGGTAAGGAGCGGGTCAGATCAACATGACAAAAGCACTCATGGTTGGACGGGAACATGAAACCATTCTATAGTTCAGAGTTAAGCGGAGAAAATTTCTTCCCTTTTCCTCCCGGTGAGGATCGATGAGGCCTGTAGTATACGAAATAAGAAGGTCTCTTACAAACAGATTTTCTATAGTGCTTATCTTGGCCATCATAGGTCTCACGGCACTGATATCCTATGAGGGGGGTGTGTTGTCCACTTCCCACACTGGCTCAGGCAACACCGTAAGCGAGGTATCAGGATATTATATAACAGGAAATACGATCTCTGTTGTCTCTTACTTTTATGACCAGAATGGAAATCCTGCCAGTAGCGTCAAGGCAAATGTTTCTTTGAACGGTACCAGTTATACAGGAACTGAAACTTCTCCAGGCGTACTGGAATTTCACGTCATCTATCCCTCTGGTGCCTCGTCGGTCTATCTCCACCTGAACTACAGCTATAGCTCTTCATTCCGCCTGAGGACAAATTCCACCAATTCTATGGTCATCAATACAAGGGGGGAAAGCTATTCTGGCCTTGATGTGGTAACCGGCATCTCTTCCCCGGGAAACTCCTCAAACCTCGGATTTCTTCTGTTTTATGTTGGGGCGACCGGCAATCACACTGCACCCCCTATCGACGTGAACCTCGCATCGGTTACCTCAGGGGTATTGAGTACCACTTACCTATGGGAGCATCAGTACTCCTATTTCACTCACGTTAGTGCGTTTCCTTCTCTCGGTGCCAAAGCGATCAACAAAACATATGGACTTTACATCAAAAGTGGTGTTTCCTCACTGGTCTTTTTCAAGGCTCCTATCGGTCCGTTGTCCCTCTATAAACCTTTCACGGTGACTTCTATCGAATCATCCTTCTTTTCCATTGAGAATTCCCTGCTTGTAATCTTCATTCCTCTGCTTTCAGTTTTCATGGCATACTTCACTTACGGGAAAGACAGAGTGTCTGGAATTTTGGAGACTGTCATAAAAAGGCCAATTAACAAGGGCGGAGCCATACGGTCCAGATTTCTCGCAAATTCAGTAGTAGTCTCCTCCTCTATCTTGGTGGCTATTGTCATTAGCGACCTTATTTCCTATAGATACTTTCACATTTTCATGCCATTATCGTTTATTTTAGATATGTGGTGGGCCTATTCTATCATAGGAGTATCCTTCCTGGCCATATCATACATTTTTTCACACATATTGAAATCCCCCGGAGCCCTTCTGGGAGCTCTTATTGCGGTATTCTTTATCTTCGGACTATTCTGGACAGTAATCTTCGACGTAATTGTTGCTGCGTTTTCAATAAGCTCGGGAACATCAGGTTACATAACGTTCCAAGTTTTGTTCAACTACGCAAACCCAGCCGGATACGCATCCCTGTTTGAGCTGTACCTGACCCACGCTTTGGGGGGCGGACTAGGTGGCTTCGGCTCATCACAGAGCATAAATCCTGCATATTACGGAGTCACCCCCCTTCTGCTGCTGATAGCTGGGATACTCTGGGTCGGAGTCCCATTTTCAATTGCGCAATTTTTAGCGGTAAATCGGGATTGAAATACTGACGGTACACGGTGGAACAAGTCACACGATTAATGAAGGTATTTAAGTGACGAGGATATAAGGGGGAAGTCTATGAATAAAATCAAGGTTGTTAATGATGTAGGAGATTTGGTAACTATTTTTACTATTTCCAACGACAAGACAAAGAGTGAACTCCTGAAATTACTGAATCAGAATTGGATGACAGAGGATGAAGTGAAACAGAAACTGGGAGCCAAGGCTGTAGAAAACCTGAAGTACATGGAAAAAATAAAATTCGTAGAATCTCAATGGTCCAATACTCCAAATGGACCAAAGAAGGTTTTTCACAATTACTATACAAGCATTCAAATTAACATTCTCTTGCCTACGGAGGAGGCAGGAGACATAATCTACGTCGCCTCATTGGAGGATAGCGAAGTGGAGGCATACTGCAACAAGATAACCAAGATGATCGACGACGGCATTCAGTACATAGCGGAGATTCAAGAGAAGCTAAAACAATCACCGACCTACGTTAGAGCAATCATCAAGAGAAGCAAGCATCTCACTATCAAGGGAATGAAGGTGGAGAAAGTAGCTTGATCACGGTCCTGAGGATAGGGCACAGACCAGAGAGGGACAAGAGAATAACGACTCACGTCGCACTGGTATCGAGGGCTTTCGGGGCAGACAAGATAGTTGTCGACAGGATTGATGAGAAACTGAGAAGAACTATCAACAATGTTACGAAGAAGTTTGGAGGAAATTTTGAGATAGAATTTGGAAACTACATGGAACAAATAAAGAAATTCAAGGGTGCAAAAGTCCATCTTACAATGTACGGAATACCGCTAGAAGATAGGATAGGTGAGATCAGAAAGTTCGACGACATAATGGTAATAGTAGGTTCAGAGAAAGTACCACGCTTCATTTATGAGCTTGCAGATTTTAACGTAGCTGTCAAGAATCAACCTCATTCGGAAGTCTCAGCCCTGTCTATATTCCTTGATAGACTCGGAAGGGGGAGGGAGCTGAGGGGCGAACTGAAGATAATTCCTGAGGAAAGGGGGAAAAAGGTTTTGAGGATACCTGGAAGGGAAGAATGTCTTGGCCTCCTAGATAAATACGGGGCAGACGAGAGACTGAAGAGACACTCTATCATGGTCAGCAAGGTTGCGCTGAATATTGGACACGGATGCAACTCTGATGAAAGACTGATTGAAGCCGGAGCCCTTCTACACGATATAGGAAGAACGGTCACCCACAGTATCTTCCACGGCGTGGAAGGATATAAGATCCTGAAAAGAGAAGGGATGGATGAGATAATCGCAAGATTTTGCAGTACCCATGTCGGAGCGGGATTGCTGAAGAGCACTGCTAAAAAACTGAAACTTCCAGACCAGGATTACATTCCCAGATCGATAGAGGAAAAGATAGTGTGCAATTCCGACAACCTGTTGAAGGGGGACGAAGTCGTTAGGATAGAGGAGACTGCAGAAGATTACCGGAATAAGGGGCTCATATCAGAAATTCCTAGGCTGACGAGGCTATATTCTTTCCTGGAAAAGAAGTGCGGTTTCGATATAGAAGAACTATTGGCACTCAACAACGAACAACTTTTTTAGTACGAGGAAATTTAGTATAGTGAAGATTGTTTCCACAAGCAATTCAGAGGGGCTCTCTTCTAAGATATCTAATATTCTAGGAGTTCCCCTGGCCAGGGTCAACAGGAGGAGGTTTGCGGACGGGGAGCTCTATGTCAGGATCGAGGAACAGCTAGATGAAGCCATAGTGGTCGGAAGCACCTACCCTGATTCTGGGATAATCGACATACTTCTGACTGCAGACGCAGCTCTAAATGCTGGTGCAAAGAGAACCATTCTTTTGGTCCCATATTTTGGTTATGCCAGACAGGACGCAATGTTCCAGCAGTATGAGGCAGTGAGTGCAAAGGTTTTATCGGATCTGTTCGTGCAGAAATTTGAAAGAATATTCGTTGTCAACATGCACTCTCCTGAAGGGATGGGATTCTTGGGGGAGAAGGGGGAAGAAATAAGGGCCGAACCGGTCCTTGGAAAGAAGGTGAAGGAAGACGGAAACGATTTAGTGGTGTCTCCAGACGACGGATTCAGAGAGGAAGGGGAGAACATCTCAAAAGTAGCGGGCTTGGATTCGATGTATCTGACCAAGAAGAGAGTCTCCGACTTCAAGGTGGAGATAACAATACCTCCTGGGATGAGCGTAGAGGGCAAGACGATAGCACTTACTGATGACATGATTTCCACCGGTGGAACGATTCTAGAGTCCTCCAAGGTGCTGAAGCAGAACGGGGCTAAAGCTGTAAACGTGTATTGTGTCCATGGACTTTTCGTGTCCGGGACATCAAGATATGCAGGATTTGTCGACAGCATTTCAGCGACAGACACAGTGGAGGGCCCGTTTTCCAATATGACAGTGTCCGAAATAGCGGCTTCAAGTCTGAGAGAATACATTGAGTCATAGCTCTACGGATAGTCTCTCGCAAAAGCACTGTCAGAGCTTAGCCTAAATTCCACAACGGTGGAATTATTTCGAAGTTACTTCGAACAGTCTTCCTAATCTCTTTACCCCTTCCACTATGTTCTCGTTGGAACTGAATGTGAAGTTGAGTCTCATGGATTCGTGGTTATCTCCGTCAGGGTAGAACGCAGACCCTACCACATACAAAACTTTTTGCCTCACGGCCTCCTCGAACATTTTGTCTGTGTCTGCACCCCTTCTTGTCACCCATATAAACATCCCGCCGTTAGGTCTCGTGAACTCCACGTCTTCTGGGAAGTAGTTTTCAAAGGAATCTATCATTAAATCCCTTTTCTGTCTGTAGAGGTCGATGATCTTGGGTATCTGTTTATCCATGAAGCCTCCAGAAACATAAGCTTCAGCGATGTACTCCGATACAGAACTGGTTGCCAAGTCAACAGCCTGCTTTGCAATGTTCAATTTCTCTATCACATCGTGTGGGGCCACAACATAACCTAGTCTGATGCCAGGGGAGAGAACTTTTGAGAATGTACCAAGATAGACTACATCGCTATCCATTGACTTTAGGGAAGGAACATGGGCGCCCGCGAATCTTAGGGCTCCATAAGGATCATCCTCCAGTATAGTAATCCCCCGTTCATTTGCAATTTCAATGAGTTCCTTCCTCCTCTCTAGGCTCATGGTGATCCCACTCGGGTTCTGGTAATTTGGTATTACGTATATGAACTTGGGATTTGGATATCTCTTGAGTGTTTCCCTGAGGACATCCATCTTCATCCCGTAATGGTCCATTTCTATGCCTAGCATCTTTATGCCGTTTGCCTTAAGCGCAGATATGGTTCCGACGTAGGTTGGGGCCTCTGTTATCACGTATTCTCCAGGATTTGCAAAAATCTTTCCAAGCATATAGAGAGCTTCCTGAGAACCGGCGGTCTGAATGATGTCTGATGGTTCTGTCCTGATTCCTTCCTTTTCTTTCAGTCTCTTTGAGAGCGCAACGTTCAAAGAATCTAGACCTTCCGTTGCACCGTACTGCAACATCTTCTTTCCATTCTTTGCTAGCTGCTCGTCAAATATCCTCCGGATGTCGTCCAGTGGGAATGATTCTGGATTGGGCAATCCTCCCCCGAAGGATATGATGTCTGGTTGATTCGCAACTTTAAGGAGCAATCTTATTGCCGAAGGTTTCATTTCGTTGGCAATTGCAGAAAATTGTCTCTTGGCCGGTGCATTCATCGACATATTCAGAAAGTGATTTTGAATGTAAAAATGTTTTTAAATCCAGACCTCTAATTTTATCCAAGAGATTAAGCCAAAAAATCATTTTTAATGTTTCTTAACTAGATCACTATCTCCTCTTCTTTGACCTTACGCTTGTGAACGCTGAGATCGGAAGTGTTTATAGAAGAATTGTTGAAGAGTTCCGTTCTGTCTTTTCCGGACCGAAGAGACGCAACGATCCTTCCTATTGCATCTGCTTTCATGATTCCACTGCCACTGGACCCAGTAGCGACAATAATATTCTTTTCCCTGAAGACATAGTGAGTTTTATCTATCGTGTTGTAGGCGTAATATCCAGCCCACATAGAGGTTATTTTAGAACCCTTAAGTTGAGGAAGATATGACGTTATGAGAGGAAAGAGGTTCTTTTCGTAGAAATCTGGCTCCGCTTCGGGTTCCTCAGAAATCGAAAAATTCCTATTGTATTCGTCTGCAATAGTGATCCACAATGAACGACCCTCCGGATCAGGTCGCAGTACAATTTCATATGCCGGAAGTACAGTCAGCGGCATTAAGTTCTCACCACCTGTGAGCCCCTTCCTCAGTAGCTTCTCCACCTCAGGTCCGGAGATCTGAAAGACCTGTCTCTTCTTTCCTCTGGTGTGGCCATCGATTCCAGTGCCATCTAGAAGTAAATCCGTCCAAATATCAGTGCAAAAAATGAAATCCGTGGCCTCAAACTCCCCCCTGTTCGTAATGATGGCCTTCAGCGAGGATTTCTGCCAGACAAATGGTTCGCCAGGATAGTTGAGGGGCTCCTCTGGTTGCAAGCTTGGTGGTCTGACCTCAGTTCCAAAAAAGAATTCGACTCCCATCCGTCTCAGTTCTTTTCCGTAGAATTCGCATATTTTTTCTGGCGCAAGAATTCCACAATTCAATCCCAGCAACCCTCCTTCAATGTCTGGAAGGCTCATGATCTTCTTTTCTTCGGCAGTCAGCTGTGTTCTAATCCCGATATTCTTTAATTCAGTTTCACTCACATATCTAGCTATTCCCTCTTCTACGAAATTATTGAAAGTTGGGTTGTAAATGAAGTCTTTGTTTCCCAGGAAAAGGTAACCGTTGAAGTGCATTCCCAGGTCTATGCCTTCGTCCATCTGAACGTGTTTATAGAATTCTATGGTGGATTGTGTGATCTTCCTATTGACGTCGGATGAAAAGAGATTTCTGAAAGCAGCAGCACTCTTAGAAGTATTCCCCTGGCAGAACGCAAGTTTCTTTTCTAGCACAGCAATCTTAAGATTTTCATCCATTTTCTTTATGTGGTATGCGCTGGCCAGGCCAGTGATTCCAGCCCCTATTATGATGATGTCATATTTCTTCATTTTAATCAAAATCCCTGCCGGTGGTTAAGCGTTCTCCAGTTTCAGATTGGTCGGAGTGCATGCTCTGATTCGGCCCTCCTTTTCAAGGCCATGTCATTATGCTGAGCAGCTCCTTGACAGCTTGCTTTGCCGCAGACGCATTGGCCTTAAGGCCGGCATCTAGAGCCTCTCCCACTAAGTCCATGTGCTTCGGCAACAGACCCCTCATTGTTATTTCGTTTACGCCAACTCTTCCTACACTGTCCACAAGTATGTTGGAGGCCTCAAGTCTTCTCGAAATCGTTGGCATGTTCTTGTACCCCAGCAGAAACATTGCACTCTCTGATACCTCGGGTCTGTTCGCGAGCTTAACCTTTCTATCAATCAGGGACTTGACCAGGCTCTTTCTGTTCTCGAGGCACTTTTTACCATAGTCGCTCTTCGCGAGATGCTCGAATGAAATCCCAAGGGCCGCTATCCTAGAAAGATGGAAATTGTCATAATAGTTCCAGATTGGGTTGCTCTTCACTTCCTGTTCCACTCTTTTCCTTCCAACAATCAATCCACCCTGAGGTCCGGGGAAATTCTTGTGAGTACTCCCGTAGACAACGTCGGCTTCATTGAAATTCTCTTGGAATGTTCCAGTCGCAAGCAGACCCAACACATGAGAGGCATCATACAAAATCAAAGAGTCTGGGAATAGTTCCTTAATTATTTTCATGTCGTACGAATGGAGGAAAAGGCTGGCACCGAGTATGACAGCCCTGTAACTGCCTTTGACTCTCGATAGCTTTTCATAGTCAATCTTCCATCCTTTCATTGGAATTTCTTTTCCTTCCAATCCCATAAGACTCGGAAGGAACGGCGGAGTGTAACCATCGTAACCACCTTTTGAAAGAGGGATATAGAGGAACTTATCCCCCCTCCTGAGAAGACTTCCAAGCACCTGCATAGCCGCAAGGTGACCTGCTATTGGCCTAATGTCGGCGAAATCTGATTTGAATGCTTTCTTCGCCATTCTCTCCACTTCTTCAACAAGAGCTTCTGAGTATCTGGTTCCTGCATAGGCATTGTGGATGTTTTGATTCCTGTAGCTGGAGTCAATTACAAGAGAATACCTCTGTTCGAAATCTGAAGAAAGTGCCTTGAGAGCCTCCCTGGGTATCGTATTTTCGGATGGCTGAAGTGCAAGAACATTGCGCCTGAAACTCTCCTGATCCCTAATGATCTTGGAAACACCGGCCATATTTTGTAATGCTTACGGATATTAGTTCTTTATCACTTCCAGATCTAACGCGACGTGGTCGTGAGACGGAGAGTAACTCTTGACCTTCCTGATCATTGCACTATTCACAAACTTGTGTTTCCTATACTTCAATAAAACAGTCGCGTATTGGTCTCTCTTAACTAGCTGATGCAGATGGATTTTTCCTTCCCTTTTCAAATATCTCATTGCCTCACTCAGATAACGGTGAGAATCGAAGTGCCCCATGATGACTCTATCTGCAAAGTTTTTCATTGGAAGTTTTGCGGAATCTCCCAAGATTGGAATGAGGTTTGTTGCTCCATTCAGCCTCTTATTCAAGACCAGGTAGTGGAAGGAATCTGGGTTTATGTCGCAGGAGTATATTTTCTTGACCTTGAACGATAATGGTATCGAAAAGTATCCTATTCCACCAAACATATCCAGTACCGTTTCTCCACTGCTTACTTCCCCTGCTAGTCGATGCCTCTCGTTCTTGTTCCCCTTCGAGAACATTATCTTTTGTGGATCCATAATGTAAAGTATTCCGTCCTCCCTCTGTGTTACTAGAGTATGGATCCCAGAGACCATCTTGACTGAAGGAACCCTTCTAGTGCCATATATACCTGTATATTTGTAAACGGCCCATAACCTGAACGAAGAGAGAATAAGACGCCAGAAGTGTGTCTCGTCCTTGTCGAATTCGTCCTCTTCCCTTATGATCATTGCCCTGCCAATTGTTTCATAATTCTGATGGAATTCTTCTTTGGATATTCCGAGTTTTCTAGATATGAGGCTTATGGCGTCATTTCTCACGGATGTCCCACCTAGAAATAAACAACCAAGTGATTAGGCCGAAAATGGGCACAGTTGCAGAGAGAAGGAACGATTTTGAGAGGCCAAGGCGATCATTAAGGAAGGCGAAGACAAACGGAGCGGCAATCCCTCCCATGTTTCCCCAAAAGTTCATCCATCCTCCTACAAAGGAGGAACTCTTTTCCCCTCCCAGTCTGGTAGACAGGCGCCAGGAGGACAGGAGTATCGGGTTCAAGAAGAATAGGGAAAATATCACAAAAATCAGGAACACTTCTGCACTACTGGAAAGGGCCATGCCTACCAGTGTTGCCGCAACTATGACATACGAGACCTCCGATATGAGCTCGTCCTTGTTTATCCTGTCCATGAACAGGCCGAACAGGATCGAACCAGCAGCCATAAATATCCAAGGAAGGGGGCCATAAATCAGGTTGTTAGTCTGTATTGCAAACCTCTCCTTAAGAAAGTATGGGTACCAGGTGAATATCACATAAAAGTAATAATCGTAGATCAGGAAGGAGAGGCCGAACATCAGGTACCTCTTACCAAGAAGGGAAGCCCAGTTGACTTTCTCGTAGAAACCTGTGTATTTTATCTTCATCATCAGAAGTGCGATTCCAGAAGCAAGTCCAACGGCTCCAAAGAAAGCGAACGGCAATGCAAGGTCTAGTCGGCCGTAATAAAGTCCAAGGGTCGCGAACGGAATGATGGCAGGAGACAGATCGCCGATGGCACTCACGATTCCGGATGCCCTCGCATACTGGCTATCCTTGTAAAAGAGTCTCAGGAAAAATATGACAGATGGAAACACTGGGCCTTGGCAAAGTCCCATTACAAAGGCCAGAACAACTGCAGCGATGAACGATCTGGTAAGGGGTAGCAGGAAGAACAGCAGGGACCAACTAATGAGAGAGATGCCTATTATTTTCGATGGACCGTACTTCTGGGCGATCCTTCCTCCGGGTATCTGGAAGATCGTGTAACCGATATAGAATGAAGAAAAGAGAACAGAAAAGACCACTGTGGAAGTCAGGAAATAATTTGCCATCAACTGATTGTAAAGGGTCGAAATGACGTACCTGTCGCCTAGAGCAAGGAAACTTGCCAGAGAAGCAAATACGAGGATGCTGACTTTTCCGTTCATATAATTCCGTTTTCTTTGAGCTTCTCCGGCAGGTATCTATCGGTAACGAAATTCAATCCATACTTTGCGAGAGCTTGCTGTTCGGCTTTCTTTCCAAGCTTGAGCATTGTCTCGATCTCTCCCTTCCAGAACGGAATGTTGAATCTCGGATCTTCGAGCTCAGCATGAAGTGCTTCAACGTCCTTTTCGGTGAGTTTATCCGTCGGCAGTTCGTATCTCAGTATATCGCTTGCAGTTATGCCGATGAATTCAGACGTCGGAGTGGCAAGCGTATCAGAGATGTGAGCCGTCTTTATGGCTCCGTAGGCCACCGAAGCAAATATCCTGAAACTCCACGGGTCTCCATCAGTAAAGACGACTATAGGCAGACCCATCTCCTTGTTCAGTCTGTTCAGCAGTCTACGGGTAGACCGCGAAGGCTGTCCCTTCATATGAACCAGGAGTGATCTCATGTCTTCGTCGAATCTATTTTCAACTAGTCTGTCGAACATACCTCCTGTCTCTATGGCAAGGACAAAATCCACATCACTTGAAATGAGTTCGACCTTCTCCTTTTCGACATTGTATGGGATAGTATAGCCTGCGTCTCCAACATCATCCCTGCAGTTCAATTTCTTCTTCTCTCCCTTCCTGTTGAGTTCAGAGATGGTAAGATTCCCGATTACAGAAGCGCCGCTCTCCTCGGGTCGGAGTCTCATCTCTTCCCTCAGATAATTAGTCATTACCTCTAGGTCTTCGACCATGAGATTCGATTCATCTTGGCTTTCGAATTTCCCTAGGTTCCATCCCTCTGATATGTAGTACATCTCTCTCAGAGTGGATGTCTTGAGGTCGAGTCCCATCTCATCTACGAAATCTATGATGTAAAGCATCTTCAGAATGCCCTTTGCGGAACTGGCTTTGGATGCATAGCGCTTCACGGTATTGTTCCCATACTTCCAGACAGAGGTCTTCGGGTCGAATAGAATGTTCTCCTTGTTTCTAGATTTCAATTCGACTTTCGGTATCTTCCCCTGTTTCATCTCCAGGTAAATCTCTCTTGCAATCGCCTCTAATTTTTCATTCATCACTGAACACCTTCGGTAGGGTATACGCTCCAAGGAGGATTGGTTCAGGTAGGTCTACGTAAATTTCAGTGGAACTAACAACCTCCTTGGAAAAATTTAGTTTCACCTTCTGGAAGGGTTTGAGATTCTTGACGCTCTCTGTAAAGGTTCCCTCCCCTTTCAAGACTACCTTGAAACTCTGCTGCTTCTCCGTATAGTTTTCTGCATAAAGCTCTCCTTCCACCTCCCTAAAAGCTACGACGCCCATGACCTTGGAAATAATGGGTGTGATGTCTGGAGGCTCAAGTCCTAGTATTTTTGAGCTCTTCGCAGCTATTTGGGGAAGTATCTGTTCTATCAGAGCGAATTTTTCTTCGACCTGCCCCTTGTGGGCTTCCTTCTTCCTCATTGTCTTTATCTGTCTAGCAACGCCTTTCAGCAGTATGTCCAAGGCTTCCATAATTTCTGGTACCGTTGCGATCGCTTCCTTCGCTTCTGAAGTAAACGGAATTTTGGTGCTCGCAACATGGACTGCAATGATAAGAGGTCCCACTGGTACTTGGTCCTTAACTGGTTGTGAGAACCCATATTGATTCCAGTTCAGTGACGATATAGCTCGAGTAATAGCACAGCTTCCAGACTGGTAAAGTAGAGGAACTCTGTTTGCGAATCTCAGTATCTTTATGGGTTCCTCCTTTGGCAGATCTCCTCCGTAAATTGCAATTGCTTCAACGAGGAATGGATGTCCCGAAAAGACGAAAGGTCCGCGCACCACTGCCTGGGAGAAATATGCAGGATGATATTCCTTGAAGGAGTTCATTGCACTCTTAAAGAGAGGCTCATCTCCAATGGGAGAGAGGCAATCCTTCTTCGGTTCCATGAATTCCGTCTCTCTTATTGTCTTGAGGAGCTCTTCGAAATCATCTCTCGTCAATTTTGCAATCTTCTTGCCCTTGAGCTTGCTCTTCTCAACAAGAGATTTTGCAGTCTGTTTGGTGACGCGCGAGAATTTGTCTTCCAGCACTTCCTCAATTGTTTCATCTTCATATTCCCTTAATATCGATATTAGTTCCCCGAGTTCCACCCCATGAGGATGCGGTTTTACAGCAATCGGAATTTGGGGAGGTTCACTCACGCTTCTGCCTATGTCAATACTCTTGTCGGGCAGCACCAGGTGGAAAGTAGAATGAGGATTTGCAACGGCGCTTTCCCTTATGTACTCCTCAACGGACTGTTTTCCGCTTACATACTTTCCCCGTAGTACCAGAATTATCTTGAGGCCACTCTTCACGTCCCATATCTCCGGGGTCGTTGAGATCACATGGGGTGAATTCTTCTTAATGTCAATGTCCAGCACAAAGTGAAATGCTGTCAGATCTCCGTCAACCTTTGTAACGATCTCTGTAGGGAAACCCGTTGTCTTCTGAGCGTATAGTATGGCAGCTGAGATTCCCAAACCCTGTTGCCCTCTCGTTTGCCTTTCTTTGAAGAATCTCGAACCATAAAGCATCTTTCCAAACGAGTTTGCTACTTCAGATCTTACTATTCCAGGGCCATTATCGGTGATCTCCACCCTAAATCTTTCCTTGCCAACTTCTTCTATCTTTACGGTAATTTCTGGTAGGATTCCTGCATCGGCACAGGCATCGAGCGAGTTATCTACAGCTTCCTTTACTGTCATGAACAGGGCTTTCTGAGGGGAATCAAATCCAAGCATCTGTTTGTTCTTGTCGAAGAACTCAGAAATGCTGACTTCCTTTCTTTCTGCTTCGAACTCCGTCATATCTCTACAAATTTGGGATTGATTTTGTACTTATGTATGTTTGCTGAAATTTTCTGGAAGAAGAAGCGGGCCATTTCCGGCGAATAAATCAATAGACTGTTTAACCCCTTGGCTCCTGCCTCTATGCACCCTTCCACGGGAGCAAACACGCTTGCTTTGATGCCGGCACGCTTGCACACTTCAGTCGAGAGTATTCCATAAGCTCCGACGAATTCAATCTCCCTTTCCTTAATCAATCTGTTTAGTCTTTCCATTTTGGAATCTGTTGAGTCCTTAAAATCGATAGGGAGCACGAAGAAATTTCCAACCTTATGATCTATTATGCCTTCAATACTTGATATTCTCACAGGCTCGCCCTCGTCGACGTTGAAGTCGACGGTTCCGATCGAACCGGACTTCGTTTTCTTGTACGCAAAGAGCAAGCCTCTTCTCATCAATAGATTCACTCTGTCTCCTTTCCTTAGCTTCTCTCCTGCAATAGCCTCACACGATGAAATAATACCAGTATCCTCATATGCGTCTTCGACGAACAATGATAGCGTAGCAAGAATTTGCTGGAGGAATCCCACTCCTTTCTGAGTAGGTACGTTGTTAGAATCTATGTATCTTAGTTTCTGGAGGTTCTTCAGGTACACAGAAACGCCCTGTGGAGTCATCTTCAAGTCCTTGGAAATTTCCCTCAGTTTTCCCTTGCCCTTCAAGAGCTCTATGATGATCATTGCAAAAGTCAGATTTCCCTTCTCCCTGAACTCGTATAAATCTCTCATACTGTTTCTCCTCGTGCCAAAATCACACCCAGTTGAGTCTGTCTAACTCCCTGTCCTTCTTAGTTGCCTTCTTGTACTGTTTGTAGTGCTCTTTACACAGGTGGGCCTTAGTTCCCTTGGTGTTTAAAGTGAAGATCTTTTCTACGGACTTTCTCCCTATTGTTCTAGCTTTTGGGTTCGAGCAACCTGCCACGTCACACTGCTCTTCCATGACTATAGAATAATACACAAATTATTATTCTTGTTGCTAAGGTTGGTTGTCAATTACGCTTACAAAGTTCCAGGATTACCTTATTGATGCATTAGGAGGCTATCTTAGCTTGTGTTGATGCTATTAGAAAGTCTCATATCGCACAATGGTACGCCTACAGTATCAGATCCACTGTGAGTTTAGGTGATTTTGGCACTTTCTCTTTTTTCCATTTTTGAACGAGAAAATTTCTCCAACAAATCTTAACGTTTCCTTATCAAAAATAAGAGCTCCATTTTCCGGAATCGCATAAATGATTGTTTTGAATTTTCTTGACAAAGCCCGGAGACTTTTGTCTGGTTCTTCGCCAGAGTCTCCGCTGTTTCCGCTTTTATAATGCACAGCCACTGCAAAATCTACAACACCTATTCCCTCGAACACCTTTGTGACTGGACTGGCGTCCTGACCTTTGATTATCACGTACCTTTTGCATAGGACGAGAGAGCCAGCACTGTTCCCTACCAAGACCCCCATGTACTTCTTCAGCAATAGAGACACGCCAGAATTTCTAAGCCGATTGAATAAGAGATCGGTATCTCCGCCGGGAAGGTATACCATATTAGATGTGTTGATTTTCTCTCTGAGTCTTTGTAAGGAGTCTGTCAGTTCACCAAAAATCACCTTCCTGGCTCCTAAATCTTTGAAGTAATCAACTTCTACTTTTCTGTATTTTTTCTTTTCTGATTCGGAGGTCCATGGGAAAACCAGCACTACAGGATTCTCACCAGCTTCCGATATTGCCTGTTTGTCGGTATCCTTCATAGTCCTCTTCAGGATGTCTTCCCCTCCAAGAAGGTAAACCCTTGAAGTAGGCATAGTCGATTTTAAAAATTCCACCCGACCTCTTATAGGTTTCCTTCAGTCAGGATATTGAATGAAAATTAAATTCATTGCGCTTAGCAGATCTCTTACCTATCGGGATTGAAACTGGCCAAGTCGTTTAGGCTGAGCAAATCAGTAAATACTAATGGACTTGGCTCTCTTCTCTTTCTTGTCACGTTGAATGAGGCTCGTCATCAGTTCAGAAAGACTATAGTCAGTGTAATTTATGCACCATTACCTCCAGTACTTCAATATCAAAGCTGTTGTCCGATAATCTCCGTTAGCTCTCTAAATTATTATCAATTCCTTTGTGAGCCTGTTGAACGGTCTTGCGACTTTTCCATCAAACATAACAGTATCTTCTATTCTAACTCCTCCCTTTCCCTTCAGGTATATTCCAGGCTCGATTGTGAAAACCGTCCTGTTCTGAACGGTCTTCTTGTTTGCAGAAGTCAGGTACGGTTCTTCGTGTACAGCAATTCCAAGTCCGTGTCCCAACCTATGTGTAAAGAATTCACCGTACCCTGCCTTGGAAATGATCGATCTTGCGGTTCTGTCAACAGAGCTATATCTGGATTCTCGAGTGATGCCTTCTAGCGATTTTTCCTGAGCCTCTCTTACAATTGCATACACCTTTCTCATTTCGGGCGTCAAGCTATCGAAAGCACACGTCCTGGTAGTATCGGACGAGTAACCATTATACTTCCCTCCAAAGTCCATCAGTACTATGTCTCCTGGTTTGAGTCTTCTCTTAGATGGAACGTGGTGGGGACTCGCTGAGTTCTCTCCAAAAGCGACGATGCTTCCGAATGCTACCTTTTGGAGAGAGTGTCTGGTGAATTGATAATCAAGGATGCCTGCCAGCTCAATCTCAGTCATTCCTTTGCGGATCTCCTTCAACGCATCTGTGTAAGAAGCCTCAGATCGCCTGATGGCAGTCTGTATAGATTCAATTTCAGATTTGCTCTTTACGAGTCTCTCAAGACTAAACCTGTCATCGGCAAGGTGGAACTTCTTGATTCCCAGGCGTTTCATTTCTGAATAGGTATAATAACTCAGATTTCTCTCGATTTCAAGATTCGTGATCTTATACTCCCTGATCACGTTTTGTACGTACCTGAAAGGGTCTTCTCCATCTCGCCACGTTATGATTTCTCCCGGCCATGGTGATTCCTTGATCTGATCTTCTAGCATCAATGGAGATATCATCACTGCTTCCTCTGGAGTTACAACGGCAACAAGCAAGCGCTCCATCGAATCTGTGTCAAACCCAGATAGGTAAAAGAAGTTGTCTCCAGGAGTAAGAAAAATGGCCTTTCCCTCTTCCTCAGAAATCAACTGCTGAAACTTTTTCAATCTTGATCTTATTTCGGTCTCAGACCCCGTCATGGTTATCATTCATTGATGGTATAGTCTCTCTTGAATTTTTGCCAAAGATCCCACCGATTACAGGAATCAGTTGGTCATTGCGATAGCTGGAACATGGACATTCTTAGGTGCTGATCCGACGTACATAGTTTTTCACGAACTTCCAACAAGTCTATATAAAAGTGATCATTGTAAGAATGGGAGGGGTAAGATGAGACTATCTGTTTTGGCACTGACTATTGTGATAATCTCCGTGGTTCCTGTAACATTTGTCCATGGTACGACGGCAAATCAATTGCCAACGCTTGCTACGGTAAGCAACTCCACTGAAATAAGCGGTATGGTCCAGAGGGCATTTGGTATAATCGCCGGTATTTCTGGATTGATAATAGCAATACTTTGGGTTCCGATAGCCATGGGTTACTTTTCAAAAGACATGGACAGAAAGGCAGATTCGAAAGAGAGAACGAAGGATGCCCTGATTGGAACGGTCATATTCGTGATGGCCGTTAGCGGAGTGCTGTACGCAGTAATTCATTACATAGTCGCAGGCTAGTTAGAAATGATTACATGAACTTTGTTTCAATAATAGTAGATGCAATCATCAAGGCACTGAGTTACATCGTGTCGGTCATAGTATTAGTGGGGAAACCCGTCCTAGTATCGATATACAACGATTTTATCTCGAGATATCTCCTGGCTCCGACTTACGCTTTTCCAAACATCGTCAACGGAAGCATCGGAGCTGGGGTCAAATCCCTCTATTATTTCGTAATGTTCAATATCTACGACCCAACGCTTTCGTTAATACTGGTAGCACTCGGGATAATGATCCTGTTGAATAGCAGTATTCAGTTAGGGTTTGATTTTAAAAACATTTGGATCAAGATACTGTTGCTCCTTGTTCTGTCAAATATCTCCTTCTTTTTGTTCCAGGACTTCCTTTACATAGCCTCAATTTTGTATGCTCAACTATGGGCATATGGAATTCCAGTCCACAACTTTTCCTCAGGGTCCAACGTTCTTGTTGGTCTTCAGATCGGAGGTGGAGGTGGCTCTATAGTGAGTCTACTGATTCTTGTAATCTTCATCTTTCTCATGCTATATCTGTTGCTCTTCCTGTCACTGAGGGCTGCAATAATATACACATTCCCAATTCTAGTACCAGTTTTCACCATCCTAATGCTCATTCCACAGACCAAGGAAGTAGGGGAAAGAGTTTGGTTCCTATTCATAGATTCTCTTGTGGCCCCCATACTGATGTCAATTCCTCTTATATTATCCACGTATGTGAGGGATAATAGCGTACTAGTCCTCGGATTTTTGGCACTGGCCGATGCAGCTCCTACCATGCTTGCGATCAGCCAATCATCCAGATCGGCCATGAACTTCCTAGGAAGATCTGTGGGGAAGGGAGTCAACTCTTCGATCAGTTATACTAGCAAGAATGTGAAAGGTGCAGAAACGATCATCAAGACATTTGCAGCTCCTTCTGATGGTGGGGCCGGTTCAATGAAAGGTTCTCCAGAAATTGGCCCAGTAAGACAATTCAGTCCAGTAAGCTCAGGGGGGAATTCAAGCTCCTCCTTATTCTTCAAGGTGAAGTGACAAATGGTTAAGATGGTCAAGTTCCAGACCTCTTCCTTCAGATTGGGATATTTGGAAGGTCCTGTATTATATCGTCTTATGCTCGCTGCCTTCGCCGTACTGTTAGCGATATTCTTCTTGGGAGTATACGGTCTAGCCTTCCTGATCATATTCCCTGTATTCCTTCTTAGAATCCAACACGACTTCATAGACGAATTCATCCTGAAGAAGGTAAGGGGGATTACTGCTGCTAGTCTGTCTCCGTTGATATCGGATGAAAAGGAGGCATACGAAATTTTTGGAACAAACTATGGTCTTTCCGTACAGCAAGACAGGAACATCATTTACATCTGGTCCTCAATCATAGGGTCGTTCTCAGAGGACATGACGATAATAAGGCATCCATACTTGGTTCCAGTCCAAGCATTCCAAAGAGGGGTGGCAGAGTACGATTCACTATTTTCAAAACTGGTATGTCATGCTGACGCGTATTTCATTACGATCAAAAAAACCAAGAGGGACGACTTTGAGAAGACACTAACGAATTATGGCATAACTTTTACCAAGTTGGGGAAAGACGAGGTCAGGGTTCTGAATGAACTCATCTGAAGAAAAACCGAAATCGGTAATTCAGAAAGAATGGTACTTTGTGAAGAATGGGAAAGCACTCTCGTTTCTCCGTGCTAGAGATTTCCCCTTCGAGATAGACCCCAAATTTAAGTTGCGGGTCTCGGGTGACAGTGATAAGGTCGGGCAGATCGTGAGGATTCATCCGGTCGAAGAAAACACAGCGTGGGACATTATAACGAGAGAGTTTGGAAAGAGAAGCCTCAGACTGCTGGGTTACGACAAAATCAACGACAGGAACGTTGAATCAAACAAGCTAACGATCAGAAATATACAAAACCTAAAGGAGGAAGTTGCGTCAGGGAGGTCTAGGCTGCTAAAATATTCATCTGCCTATTTTATTCAGGGAGAATCTAGAGAAGTTCTTCCGGCGAAAAAAGAACTTCTTCTCTTGCTGAAGAAAATAGGAGTGAAGACTGAGAACAAGCGCTATACTGACGCGAAGGTGAGAAACAAGATAATCGACGGTCAACTAGAAGGGGTATATCTTGACCCAAGTTCTGCGTCTCACCTAATTCCCATAAATCACGGATACCTGTTTCATGAAGGCGGAACTTTCTATGGGGTGTGTGAGATATCCAATGCACCTGTGTTTCTTGACAGATCAGTCTTTCCATCGTCCCATCAGTTGGTACTAGGCATGACGGGGTTTGGAAAGTCGTTCTTCGTGAAAGCAACTATGATGAGAGAAAAGGTGACCAGGAAGATAAATTTGAAAATAATTGACCCTCTCGGAGAGTATGGGGGTATGGCGAGGTCACTTGGTATTCAGTCAATAGATCTACTCAATCAAGAAATGAACATGTTCGAGAGGGTGGAATTCCTTAGCATCAAGGAGAATGTCGACAGAACGCTTGCACTTCTACTCACACTGTTCGACTTGAACAATGAAGACAGTGGAGTTTTGGACACAGGACTGACAAAGATGTACGAACGTAATGAAAACCTCGAGTTCCTAAAGGAATTCATCAGGAACAAAACACCGGAAACGTACAACAAGATATCTCCGATCTTCGAGGGTTCACTCAAGAAATTCTGTAGTGGCAGGAACCCAGACTTGGCGGGGGATTTACGAATAAGTCTGAAAAACGTTCCGAAGAAACTGCTTTCCTTCTACATGCTCCTCTCCCTGGACCTTTTGATGCGAAGTGAGGAGCAGATCCCAGTAAACCTTGTGATTGATGAGGCTCATTACCTCTTACAGGAAAATGTGGTCACTTCTGTGGAGCGGTACATAAGGCATGCAAGACACAGCAATGTCTCAATGGTATTTATCTCACAGTCGGCCAACGACTTCCTAAAGAACGGTCCATCTATAACCATAATGGAGAACTGCTCCATCCACATCCTGTTCCGACATCAGGTAATAACAGATGAGATGATCAAATTCTATTCGTTGGATGGTGAGCTATCAGATTTTCTTAAAGCTGGTGCAGGGTTCAACGGAAAGTTTTCCACCGCCTTCTTCGTCAGTCCTGGGTTTAGGACAATTTTGAGGTTCCAGTCAAACAAAGAGGAGATGGAGATAATAGATGGAATACCTAAAGGTTGAATCGATCACCAGGATAGATGAAACGAACCCATTTCTGGTTTCATGGCTGAGAAGCGGAGAAAAGATCGAAATTCTGTATCTAAAAAATAGGGGAGAACGGACTGGAATATACTTCGGGATAAATAACAGGGACCTTCTACTAAAGACGGGATGGAAATTTTCGGAACACAAGACGTTTGACAAGAGAGGCAGGAGAATTTTCATAAAGGGAGATTCACGTTCCCTTAATTTTGGGAATGAAAACCACGCGGACAAGATCGTGGAATTGCTCAACGAGGAAGAGTCAGGATTCCTGACTATCTCCATCAGATCGCACTATTTTCGGACAACTCCCAAACAAAGTCTCAGCTCAATCGAGCGTGGCTTGGAAAGAAAGTCAAAGGAAAGAAATGGGTGGAAAATTAAACTATCGTACGATAACGAGAACCTGGGGAACTATCTGAGCCATATTTTTTCTTCTTCTGTGGCCCATGCGAGGAGAGGTACATTCGGACTTTGGAATCCAGTGATAGCATGGTGGGAGATCCATCAGTTTTTACCAACTAGCACACGTTCGCTGGATAAAGGGGACGTGAAGGTTGGCTCCACACCGAACAGGGGGGATATTTTCATAAATTCAAAGAAGAATCCCCACACACTTATTACCGGATCCTCTGGAGCAGGGAAGAGTTCGATGATTGTCGGGATGATGAATAGCATCCTGACCAACAAAGTGGGAAAGGTGATACTGATTGATCCCCACGGAGATACCGCAAGGAAGATGGAAGGGACAGAGTTCAAGAAGTTTGTCATTTCTTCTGAATCTACCAACTCCATCAACGTAATTGGTCCTGGTAAGCAAGGTGGCATCTCCTATAAGGTGGCAGAGGATTTCCTGTCAATACTCAGATCGTACAGGGAAGTCCAATATGCCGACCCGTTAGTAGGACCAAGGATAGAAGACCTGATCTCGAGAGGAATATCCCTACTTGCAAACCTGAAGGGAATGACGCTGGTAGATTTCAACAACGTATTGAGGGATGCTAAGGCAAGGGAGGAAATTGCAAGGACCTGTGAGAGTCTCGAACTGAGGAAGTTTCTGGAGGAACTGGCGGGTATGTCGAGGGAGGAGAAAGCAAGTACCGAAAGAGCCATCGGCAGACTTGCTAATGACCCGATGATAAGTTCTTTGATATGCAATCCGGAAGACGACGGTCTGCTTATGAAAGCGATTGATGAAAATGATCTGATAGTATTTGATTTAGACAGAAGCACCTTTGGATATGAGGATTCTAGATTGCTCTCTAACATCTTTGCCCTCTATGTCTGGTTTGCAATAACCGAGGTAAGAATTGGAGATTATTTTCTATTTCTTGAGGAAGGGCAAGACTATCAAAGCACCCTTGTTGCAGATATGCTCAGCTCAGGTCGGAAATTCGGATTAAGGATATTCTTCATCACGACATCCTTCAAGTCCATTTCAAAAAATCTAGACTCAATGCTCATTTCAAATATATCAAACTACATCTTCATGAAACTGACAGATCCAGATAAAATAGCCGTAAGGGAACTGATAGGGCCTATTACCGACCTACCCAACGACTCGTTTGATTTTCTAATGACGAATCCATCTGGTAGGGAGAGAGGGACAATCGAGCCCATCCATTTCTCTAACGAACCTAGAGAGTTCAAAATGAGACATCACATATATATGACTGAAAGAAAGAACAGGGACCTCTCGTCACAAATCGACGAGATAATTTCAGGAATGAAGGATTTCGATTCTGTTTATTTCATATTTGAAGAATTCAGTCAGGTCTTGAGGGGATACGATAAGAGTGATATTATCTCTCTGCTTAAGGAGAAGATTGCAAGAGATCAAAGCATACATTTCGTAGGGAGAATAACGCTTAACTCTGGAAGTTTCAAGGGAAGACACGAGTGTTTTCAAGTCAGAGGAAAAAGCGAGCCAAATCCAACTCTCCCTGAAGAATTCAAGATCACTAGCGATCTGATTTACAACATCCTGGAAAAGAAATGATATTTATCCATAAAGTGATTTGACAGTGAATGAAAGGAGAGGTCAACGAGAATTACCTCAATGCGCTTCTTCGCTTGGAGGTAAAGAACGACTATTCGCTTGAACCAATTTCAAATCAGTTCTATAAAGAGGCAAGGAATTATCTGGATGGTCTCAAAGAGAGAATAGAGACGGAAACTGTCAAAAAGAATTCAAGACAGATCGGCAAACTTATGAATGAATTGGAAGCTTCCGAGAAATATCTCAAGAAGATCATAGAGCTTAGAGTCTCAAAAATCCTCAAGGCTAAGGCAAATGACGAAAGGGAAGAACTTGAAGGAAAAATGACGACGGAGGAACAGATCTTTTTTGAAAACATAGTAAAATCTGTCCAGGAGTTCTCAGCTCAACTTGAACAGGGAGAGGTCATTATTCCTTCAAAGGGTGGTGCGGAGGAGACAGAGGAAGTAAAGGTCGATACTGCTGGACAGCTCGAGGATGAGAACAAGAACGTTGTCGTATACATCCTAGAGGAGATAAAGGGAATTTCCGTAATGGGCAAACCGATCAATCTACAGAAAGAGGATATCGTGACCCTGCCTTTGAAGTATGCAAACATCATAGCCAAACAGGGACTTGGTAAGATATTGGAAGGAAGGGAGAATTAAGGTTCATTTATCAACAGAACACCACGCAAAATGACTTGCAATATCACAAATTAACGGAATTATTTCTTTTCTCCAAACCTAAAGAAGAAAAATGCACTGATTCTGGAGACATAGGAAAATGGCAGAAAAATATGAGTTAAGAAATCTATATATACGGAGTGTTGTTATGGTTCTTTTGCTCATTATGCACCCTGTGAAATATAGTCACAGGGGAAGGACTGAAATCCTTTTTTAGGATTAATGAAGGTCAGCAAAGGGTTAGAAAGAGATGGATTGTTACAGTACGCAGGCCACTTGATGGATGGCTCGGCTCGGGCACCGATGAAGACCGTGCCAAGCTGCGATATGCTTCGAGGAGGCGCAAGGAGCCTTAGATCCGAAGACTGTCGAATGGGAATTCCTGTCTCATTAGAGACATTCTCGAAAGAGAAGGGGAACCCCGGGAATTGAAACATCTTAGTACCGGGAGGAAAAGAAACCAATAGGGATGCCGTT
>DAHWMK010000020.1:0-4662 GCA_027343225.1 Thermoplasmatales archaeon | reverse complement strand
GGGTATGTGGAAACCGTTCGGTTTTGGAAGAGGGAATTGATAGAAGTCTTACTACAGGTCACGTCTACCCCATTACGAATTCCTTCATTTCAACCACCCGTTCCTCTAGTATTATAATATATATTATTACATGAACTGTTTTGAAGGGAGTTTTCCTTCATCGCCTGACTTTTATATTTATCAATAATTCTATTTCCCTTCCCTGGAGTGCGTGAATTACAGAAGAAATATTGAAACTAATGTGTGTCTAGACGGTCGTCTAAACACCGGAACCGTTGCAAAAGACCAATCGTTTTTCCCTTGGATAATACGAGTGTCGCAATTCAAAATATAAGGTTCCGGTAAAGAACCGAAATGATGACCTGACATTTCCCAGACAAACGTTATATTCCCAAAGCATAGAGTAAGAATATTTAGATCTACAAGTATTAGGTCGATTTGATTATGAACAAACTGGCCAATGCACTAACCCTGTTTTGTCTTACAGAAGAGAAACGTCTTTCAATTAATATGTAGAAAGAGATAATAAAAAGGATAGGAAAAAAGATTACTTTTTCGGTCTAATCCTCATCATCACTACAATTGTTGTTAGGACTGCAACTATAACAATCAAAGCCACTATTATTATCAACGTGTAATTTGATGGCGATTTGACTGTAATATTTGCCGTGACGAGGTGCCCTGAAGCAGTAATTGAACCGCTCAGATTAGTTCCAGTGTAGCCAGATGGTAGATGCACTGCATATGAATAAGTTCCATTAGGCTCATTGAATATCAGTGAATTGTTGGTTGACGATAAGGTAACGTTGACTTCTTGTCCCGTAAATGTCGTCCCTGTTAGCGTTGCAGACCAAGGGGTGCCAGAGGGGATTCCTGTTTGAGTTAATGTCAAAGAATATTTTATTTCAGCAAAAACGATTGACTCATTAAAGGAATTTCCAGACACTACTATGCTACCCGAAAGATTACTTGTAAATCCGGGTTCTGAAGTTCCGTTGAAGCTATATGTTCCGTTTGGGATGATGAAAATTATGGTATTATTGACAGATGACTTTGTTGTCCCGTTGAGAGTCACCCACCACGTTGTTCCAGAGGGCAGTCCAGTTTCTTTAAACGCGACGGAATACTCTTTGGAATATGTTACGGATTGAGTAGTGCCAGCTCCAGCTACTTGTATTAGACCATTCGAGGGTTTCACGAGGAATTCCCTTACAGGGGATATCTTATATGAGTACGAACCATTTGGCTCTTCAAAGGTTATCGACGATAAAGTCGACGACTGATTAGATCCATTAAGGACAACAGTCCATGAAGTTCCAGCCGGTAGACCAACCTCCGTGAACGTTATCGGATATGTTACTTGTGAGAAAATTATAGTTACTGTCTTTGATGCACCATTAATTGTTAGTGACCCGGTATAGATTGATGGTGCATACTCCTTGTCTAAAGTTGCTACTGTGAAGGAATATGTTCCGTTTGGTTCCGGGAAGGTCAGGGTGGGTATTATCCCCCCTTGAGCCGATACGCTAGACGAATTTGTCAGATTAACATACCATTCCTTTCCAGCCGGCAATCCTGATTCAGTGAAGTTGATAGAATAAGTAACTTCAGTAAATGTTACAGGTTCCGAGACAGATGCTCCATTGACAACGAATGAGCCAGAATACTCAGAAGGTTTCCATATTTTGTTTCCAGAGGATACGGAGTATGTATAGCTTGAATTCACTAAGGATATCGAAATTGTTGTCCCGGTAGATGAAAGAGAAAGCTGTCCCGAAACATTGACGTACCAAACTGACCCTCCAGGCAGACCCGACTCGGTAAAGGTCACTGCGTACTTTACGTTCGAAAACTGTATTTCGGTGTTAACACTGGTCCCATTGACAACAACAGTTCCTAAGTGAGGGTTGGAAGAATATCCATTGACCGTTCCGACTGTATAAGAATATGACCCATTAGGCAAGTAGAATGAAACGGTAGATGTTAAAGATGTTTCAATCTTAGACCCAATTGTAACGCTCCAGTCAGTACCAGCTGGGAGACCTGTCTCTATAAAAGTCAAGGAATACGTGACAAGTGAGAAAGTGATTGTCATCGTATATGTCCCATTAATAGCAGCAGTGAACGAGCCCGAATAAGGAGAAGGGCGATATTCTTTGTCCGTGGAAGAGATTGTATACGAGTAGGTTCCATTTGGCTCAGTAAATAATATCGTACTATTGGATGAAGAATATGATTGACCATTAGTAAGGTTGACGAACCATAACGTACCCGCGGGCAAACCAGTCTCCACGAATTTCACTGAGGCGGGCATCAGGTTGAATACATAATTAATTCCTTGAGATAGAGAGACGTTGCCTAACGTGATTGTGTTTCCAGTTTCAAGGTTAAGAACTGTAATATCGTAGCTTCCGTACCAGAGAGTCACGTTTACCGTTCCACCCGTGAAGTAAGTCACATTCGAACCTCCAATGATGACGGCCCCGTGCGCTATGTTAGTTATAATCTTTACTGACGATACTTCAGCACTGTCCCAGATAGGGCCTAATGAGCCAGTTCCGTTGGTAACATACGAAAAGAGCTGTCCGTCGTGATTATAATAGTACCCTCCGGCGATTACGTTGGATATACCTTCAGCCGTATCACTTCCGAAATTGTAAGCGTTTGAAATTTCCTGGTAATTGTTCCCGTTATAGTACTCAAGTGTCAGCTCGACGCCTGAATTCACATCATAGGTCTGATAACCTGAACCAACTCCGCAAGCTACCAGCTCTGCATCATAAAAATCTCCCCACGGATTGTAGGTATACCCATCCACGAGGAAAACTGGTTGATGATTCAGATGGTTGGCGAAGATGAAAAAGGCAGTGTCATAAGTTACCCATCCATAGCCATCGTTGTAAAGAAAATCCACCACGGGAGTATCATTTAGTCCTTCTGAGGCATTGACTTCTAATTCGATTGTAGGTGACGCAGGGAGATATATTTCATTCCCAGGCAGGTTAGAAGAGGCAAAGTCATAATACCAAGTATCGTTGCCTGTAACAATTCCATTCCCTTGCACGGACGAGTTATATATGTGACCAAGAGTAGAAGAGTAATTCCAAATGTTGGACAGGAAATCAACGTAATTGGTAGTTGTATTTATTTGAGCCACATCTTGGATCCAGTAGTCATATAGAACACCGTTATCCTCTATCCATAAGTTCACATTGAGCTGGAAGCTCATCCAGTATGGATCAGGTGATTGTGATGAGTTGTAAGTCTCTAACGAACTAATGTCTATTGTTCCTAAAAAAGAACTAGTAGTATAGACGTAAGGATGGCCATTGGGCCCTATGCCGTAATCTGTTACCCCCATCGGCGCTGGCTCTTGCTTCTCTATTGCATTGACGTTTATGGTTTCCCCCGTTGGGAGTGGAAATTGTTCTGAGCCACCGGTTGTTTCTGAAGGACTTAAACTCGATATTGCAATCTCTCTGTTAGCCAGAGGGCTTGCTATTGTAGAGAAAATAGAAGACATAAGAAAGACAGAGACAATAATGGCAACAAACAAGACTGTTGATTTCCTATTGTTGCGCTTCATAATTAAACCAACTATTGCATATGGCAAGAGTATTAAATTTTTACCGGCTTCTTGCTGTGGCCGAATAGTGTATGAATCCAGTTGATTGTTTGATGAAATGAAGTTATGACTTCGCAAAATGAAAGGCAATTAGTGTATGATGCTAATCTGGTCACTTAATCCTGCCCATCCATTCCCTAGTATCCATTCCCGTTACGTCCGTATAAACTGAAGTAGTGAAGACAGAGGAATGCCCCAGCCACTTCTGGACTATGTTTAGCGGGACGCCGTCCATAAGCGCCTTCACGGCAAATGTGTGCCTGAACTTGTGGGCATGTATCCTGAACCCGAGATCCTTCTGCATCCTCTTCAGGAACTCATCCACCGCCTGTCTGCTCATAGGAAAGACCTTCTCATCCTTTCCGGATTTCCTCCTACCACTCGAGTATATGCTGAATACCTTCTTCAGGTCAGGGTGGAGAGGGATTGTCCTGTAGACTTCCCTTTTCCTTTTCAGGGTCCTTATCCTCACAGTCTCCGTAAAAGTATCCACGTCCTTATAGGTCATATCTAATATCTCCGAGATCCTCCCCCCTGTTCTCAACAGGAATTCAAATAATATCTCATACCTGCTCCTCTGGTCGTGCCTGAATCTCTTGACTGTTCTCTCAGGGTTAAAGTTGAACTCGATCCATTTCCTCATCCGTTCTATTTCTTCCTCTGAGAAGAATTCCACTTTTATGTCCGGGGCCGATGCCCTGACTTTCATCTCCCTGGAAGGTATAAGAGAATTGCCCATGCCTGGTTAATACTTGTCAAAACTTAAATGTTGTCAACCTTAGAAAGGACGTATTCTGACTCCCTTATGATGATCTTGCCAGATATCCTTCTTAAACTTGTCAATTCGTGCATTTTGTAAAGAGATCATAAGATCTTCGACAGGATCTTCACCTTCAAATGGATTTAGCCATTCTTTAAATTCACCCTTCATTTAAAATTAAAATCAGGTAGAGCCGGATGATGAAGCATGTTTTCTATCATAGACAACTCGCATCATAGCTAAAATCCTGTCTCTTTTGGCATCCTCCATCTTCTTC
>DAHWMK010000019.1:0-4941 GCA_027343225.1 Thermoplasmatales archaeon | reverse complement strand
GTCCTTTCCATTCACGCCCATCAGGAACATGTGCTCTGATAACCATCCCTCGTTCAGTGCCCTTCCTATGGTGATTCTGAAAGCCATTTTCTTTAGCCCTACAGTATTGCCTGCGTACTGCGTGTTCACTGAAAGAGCCCTGTTACCTTGGAGATCGAAATATATCCTTCTATCTTTCAGGTTCTTGCTTACCTTCCTATCATCCACTTCCCCCTGGCTGTGGACAAACTTAAGGAATTCAGCATCCTTGTGATCAACAAAGAACTGGTAATCAGTCCTATAGAGCATCATTTCACTATGCATCACGTAATACGAATCCGTTATCTGAACTGCCTTTAGCGATAACTTTGAATCTCTCGGCCCAAGGGAAAAGAAACCTATAATCATGGTCCTGCCACGCATTATACCTTTCATCAGACCTTCAATATCCCTTATGCCAGCATTGCGTTCCATCGTGTTGATAAATGGAAGTTTCTCACCATTGAGCGTCAATACCTTCGTGTTCTCCTTATCCCTTGCCTGGTCGTAGTAGTTGTCAAACTGGTACGTGTGATTGGGTGCTGACAGAGGCCTTTCTTCCCCATATTCCAGCGTTTTCTTTCTAATGAACTCGTAATCATCTTCCGAATCGGTGACAATGAATACCGACGAAGGTTCCATGAGGTCTGTGTAATGGGATATGAATTCCAGCAGTTCCCTGTTGTCAAGTAGTTCAATCTTTTTTGCTTCTGAAGGTGAGAATAGATTCCTATTTGAGATTGCAGAACTTTTCATGTGATATACCTTAAATAATATCTTATAAAACTTTATCTGGAGTATTTCCAAAAACCCCATATGTTACCATATCTGGTCACAATAATCCTTTTTCATGTGTCCAACATTATTGTCCATGGACCTTGTGAATTATGGCCTGAGGGAGAGGTACGAGCAGCTCAAGAAGCGTGGGGATAAACTTGCGGAAATCAAGAACGTCATAGACTGGGAGAGCCTGAGACCACTGTTGAAAGACCTGTTCACCAACGACACAGATCAGGGAGGGAGACCCAACTACGACGAGATACTGATGGTGAAAATACTATTCCTTCAGTCAATATACAACATAGCTGACGAATCAATGGAGACGGAGATATACGCTAATATCAGGTTCGTCAACTTCCTTGACTACCCTGAGAGGGTGCCGGACCAGAACACGATATGGCTGTTCAGGGAGAGGCTGTCCAAGACTGGCAAGGACAAAGAACTCTGGAAGGAGGTGTGGAGACAGTTCAAAGAAAGGGGGATATCTGTCAGGAATGGAACGATCCATGATGCAACCTTCATAGAATCTGATCCCGGCCACAAGATAAAGGAGAAGCCGGATATGGTCGATCCGCAGATGCCTCCTGTCAGCAGTGGGAAGGGCTATCCTGGCCCTGAAAAGAAGACAAAGGATGAAGTGAAGTCTACCTTGATAGACGAAAGGAGGCATTCATTGACAAGAAGGTCCAAGGACGGAACGTGGACAAAGAAGAACAACAGATCATACTTCGGTTACAAGCTTCACACAGTTCAGGGAGTGGAGAACGACATGATTGCCAATTGTTCTGTGACAACTGCATCGGTCCACGACTCCCAGAGGGACCTCTCGATTCCGGGAGTGGTCAACTACAAAGACAAGGGATATTTTTCAGTAGAGGGAAGAGGCATAGATGCCACTATGGACAGAGCTGTAAGAGGGCACAAGCTGCCCATAGAATCCATAAAGAGGAATCTGAGGATAACGAGGAAGAGGTCGAGGGGAGAGAGACCATATTCGGTGATGAAGAGAACTTTCCGTGGACGGCACACTTTCGTCACAACTGTTCCGAGGGTGAGGGTCAAGGCGATGTTCATGTGCCTTGGACACAATCTTTTCAACTTATTGTCCCTGACAAGGAGGGGTAGGGTAGCGAAAGCTATAGGAGTTAGCTGAAAAATAGAGGGAAATGTGCAAGAAATTCAGGTAAAATAGTGCAATAACGGTATCTTCCGTTACCTCACCTTGACCAAGACGCATTTTGTAGAAAATTCATAGGGTTATTGGTAATCCTCTACACTTTATGAATTCTTTGCTTAAGAATTCTTCAATCCATGATTTTGCAAATGTAAGTGATGACGAAAATCTGTAGAACAGGACTTGGACGATGTGTTTTAGATGCATTTCTGAAGCGATGGATGTATTTGATATCTGTCTCTTCAATGACTTCCATATGAACTCGATAGGATCAGGTCTGGTGAATAGGATGGCAGATATACGAGGTATATATTCAACTCCGCTGCCTTCATCAGAGTTTCTGGAGAATGGTGTGGCCTGAAGTTGTCTATTATTGCCACAATTCTCCCATCCGGATTCCTCTTCCTGATTAGAGAGAGGAAATCCATTATGTCCTCCTTCCGATTTTAGTGGTACTGGGAGAGATTCTTGGATACCGACTGATGACTTAGCAGGAACAATTTCCTTTATCCTGCTCCTCTTGAATGTTCTGACTGCGTTCAGAGATGGCAGTAGGCGGTGATGTACTTCCTCTTTCTTTCAACGACATCGATCGTTCTTTCTGTCTTAACCGTATCGTGATCAAGATAGGTGACCCTGTAGCTCCTTCCACACTATGACCCATACCCTGTTTCCACGCTTTGCCCTTCTACCCATGTCGTTCATGGGATAGCTATTGTTGAACCATCTCGCCGTATCTTCTATGCCCCCCCGAAGCGAGCATGTTCTTCGTGAGAGCCCTCTCCAGCACTATGCTCCTTCCCGATCTTATCAGGGTACCCATGTTCCAGAATGTGCCCTCGCATGCATTTGTCGTAATCTCCCTCCCGCTGAATATCCTCGAAAGAAAACCCACCATCCAACGAGCCTCTGGAGGCACCCTATCCGCAGGACCTCAGTAGACGAGCTTTGAGGGGTCCATGTCATCGTCATATCTTGGATCACCGTATTCCCTTGTAGGCTCCTCCCTCCTCACTATCTTTCCGTTCTCATTACTTAGAATAACAATATTCAACTTATAGTATAGCATAAGATACACATCTACGGGAGTGCTACCTGCAGCTCCCCTGATAACAACTTCCCTCCATTCATCGAGTGGAAGCTTAACTTCTAGACCAGAAAATCTCCTTGGATTCTCCATGCATATTACAACCTGACGGTTGAATATATAACTTTTGGCGGCTATGAGAAATGTAGAGAATTTACAATGATAGAAGAGACAGATGAGTCGTGGATGCTTGATTAGATGACGAAATGGACGGTCATTCTCTAACTGGCGATTTTGGAGAATGTCAACTGATACCTTTAGGGGAGTGCGGGGAGGGATATCTCCCCGCTGTCTCATGGTCCCTCATCCTTCCACATTCCGTCTGCTCAGCCATCTTGTTTCTCCTTCTCATTTGCCTCTATGACTAGAATCAGGTGCTTAACTAGCATCTCGAAGGAATACATGGCGTCATGGAGTACGTATAGAAGCAGCTCATATACGTCCTCCCTGTTGAACATGGATTCTGGGTCCAGTCCCTTCTGTGTCCTCCATGGGAGTTCCCTTATGTTTGGCACCACTTCCTCCAGCACCCTGATGTTCTCAAATAGTGTTTTCAGGTCATCCTCCTTCACTCCCCTCCCCCTCATCCTCTCTATGACTTCTGTGGAATACTGCAGTTTGAGGTACCTGCCCTGCATCTCTGCACTCATGTCATTGGGGTTAAGTCCACCCTGCTCCCTCTCCTCGTCTATGAGCATCTTCATGGCCTCAACCTTCATGTAATCAGTCACGGCATCTTTCGCATGACCCGGTCTGTACCTCTCCCTGTCCTTAACCCACAGCTCCTTTGCCCATAGGGGGAGATCCCTCAAAGGCAGGGCATCCAGCTCCGTCTCGTATGTGCTGAAGGCGCTTATGACAGATTGCTTCAGTATTGTGCCTTCAACTACTTTCTCCTCGTTACTGTTTGCGTACCTGATATTGACCCAGTTATCCGGGTCCAGCGGACCGTAATAGTAGTATACCCTGGCAGCATCCCTCTCATCCTCATAATAGGCAGGCTTCGCTATCACCGTATCATGTGCGTCCCTGCCTCCTATCTTAACCTTCACCAACATGGTTGTTGAATCATTTATCTTATCAACCAATTCTTTTATATTCACAGCCATCACTTCCAGTTACAGCACCTCTTGGCTGCCCTCACCCCTCCCTAAAAACCGACTCTTACCCGGCAGTGCCAGTCCACACAAGTGAGTGGCTGTCATAGACCGCCACACTCACCCTTGATCTAACTTCCTTTGAACCTTCAATACTACTACCTGCAGGTCAAATATAATACTTTCCATGGTTTCAAGGGTCACAGTAAAGGAAAACAAGTGATTCTAAGTTCCATAGAATTCTCTATTATCCTTCACTGGCCAGCCTCTTATTACTCTCCAAACAAGCGGAAGAGGGCACTATGCTTAACTAATGATTAGCACTTCTCGTTTCTCTTCTTGTAGGCTTCTTTTGTCATTTATCTCGTACAATAAGACCTTCGACCGTATCCTGTGCCATAAAAGCTTCAGAAATGATTTTCCTGATTGAAACATTTCCATCCACTCGTCAATAGACTATCTGCTAGTGTCGGTTATCGGGGCATAAGTCATTCTAACAGTGCAGTAACATCAAGACTGAAAACGGCAGATCAGATTTGAGTTTTCAGCTCCTCCAATTTCGGGATTCTGGATTTCCTTTTGTTTCCAATACTGAGTAATACATTTTGGATTGTGGAAAGATGACCTAATGAACGTTTAGCTATATCAGCGTATAACTCCGACGCGGTCCGTTCAAGATTAAGCGACTCTTCTACGAACCTTGAAAGATTTGCGTTCCCGTTCAAGGTGTCCCTTGGAAGTGCATCTTCAAGATCTAATCCCTCGAACGAAAATGCTGTTTCCAG
>DAHWMK010000017.1:0-1805 GCA_027343225.1 Thermoplasmatales archaeon | reverse complement strand
GGCAACAACATTGCGAGTGCCGACTATACCAATACATCCCCAGTCCCTACCTTTGGAGGGAACGTAACCTCTCCGAACATAATACTGGCAATCATCGAGAACTCATCAAACAGGTCGGCCCTCTCCGGATACCTCTACCTGGAATCGCATCTGCTTTCAGTAATTTCGAGCGGAGTGGCTCTGGGGAAGTTGACGAACATCAGCATTGCCAACTATTCTGGAGATTATTTCGGTTTCTATAATTCCACAAAGAGCATTGGTGCAATTGTAGCGACAGAAGCCAATTACATCATAGTCGTCATTGTCTATAATCTAGGACTGGGTGACCTCACCCACCTGTTCAAACTGCAGGTAGACAAGATCATCGAAATAACTGGACATGATTACTCTCATTTCATAATTTAGAGAATGTACCATTGCACCATTCAGAATCCTTGCAAAAGGAGTATAAGAATGGAAATTAACACGTGAAATAGTAAGTCTTATAGTTCACCAAAACGAGAAATATGGGATTAGGATTGTTACTAGTGTATTCAAGACGTGGAGATACGGGAGAGACGGACACCCCTTCTGGAAAGAGAGTGACGAAGGACACCCCAGTCATTGAATGGGAGGGAACTCTGGACGAACTGATATCGCATATAGGTTATTCGAAAGTACAGCTATCGTGGGACGACATGAAAAGCGATCTTTCTCAGGTGCAGACCGATCTGTTCCACCTGGGGGAAGAGATACTAACATCAGGCAAGGGACGTAAGCTAAGAGACGAAGGAGTATCTTGGATGGAGGGCAGGATAGCTACCTACCTCAAGGAGATAGGAGAAGTCAAACTGTTCGTCATCCCCGGTGGGTCTCGAGAAGCTGCTGTCCTGCAGCTATCGCGTGCCGTGACACGGAGGGCAGAGAGAAGGCTCGTGGAACTCAACATCATGGAGAAGGTCAATCCGCTTTCGCTGCAGTACATGAACAGGCTCTCTTCCCTGATCTTCATGATGGCACTCACAGCCAACAAACGAAGGAAATTCACTGAGGTATTGTTCCCATGGCCCAACCCAGACACACAGAGCAAGTGATGACATTCAAATAGAAACTCGCGATACCGCTGCATGGCTCATTCTGTTGTTAAGGGAGCCTCTGAAATAGAACAGCTGGACCTAGAGGGTGGGGGAAAAATCAGATGGCTTATCACCCACAAGGACGGAGCGAGAAATTTCTCGATGAGGCTGATAACGGTCCCGAAGGGCCAATCAACTCCTGACCATAGTCACGATTATGAACATGAGATATACGTACTTGAGGGAAAGGGAAAGGCGACCCTAGATGGTAGGACTACTCTCTTCAGCCGAGACAGTTTCCTGTTCATTCCTGGAGGAGTGATGCACACAATGGTAGCTCTAGAAGATCTGAAACTGATTTGCATTATCCCAATTTCTGCTGCAATGAAGATACTAGGTCCCTGAACAATCTTTTGATGTGCTGAGGAGCCACATTTGCTGATACTCGGTGAGCAGTTAGAAAAACAGAGTTTAGAAAAATAAAAAATAAAAGTGGGAAAATTACTCCACAGATGCGTACTTCTTGTTGAGTTTCTCTGGGGTCGTGAATTTGAAGAACCGCTCAAAGATAGGATCCGCAGTGCCCATCAGGGTCATCCAATAGATTCTGGCCATGCTCATTTTCATAAAGTGTTTGGTGGCCGTCGGGGGGTACGGAACAACTGGATTGTTGTAATCTGCAATTACAAATGTTGCCTTCCCGTATGCTGTGTCGAACGGACAGTTTATTCTCCCATTGAATTCGGAATA
>DAHWMK010000015.1:0-61763 GCA_027343225.1 Thermoplasmatales archaeon | reverse complement strand
GACATGTGTGAGAGTTGGAATAGTGGAAGACTTCATGAGATATTCTGGCAATATTCTTCATTATCTCCGACAGAAATGAAAAGACAAGGCGCGATAGCTTGGATATTCAGCGAAGATGGAATGAAAAGAGGATTCGCCCTTGCACGAAGGGTCTATGGAACAATTACAATAGAAGAGCTATGGTGCCCAATTCAAGGGTGGTATGGTCCAGAAGGCGCCCTTTCAAATCACGACATTAGGAGGATTTCGGAATTTGAAAAGGTACTTGAACATATTGAAAGACCTCTAAGAATCCGCGCACCTATAGATAATTGCTTTGCCAATGCCCTTGCGATGAAACTCGGCCTCAAATGGCAAAACGGAATGGTACTTGCTGTGCGAAATCTTACAAGACCGCTAAAGGTAAAAATTCCCGATGGTTTCAATATCCGACCTTATCAAAAGGGGGATGAGCAAGACATACAGCGTCTTCACGAGCTCTATTACAACACCCACCATGGCACTGAGTTTTATAGAGAATGGGTAAACAAGCCTGAATGCGAGACTCTGATTGCAGAAACTCCCAACGGCTTCGCAGGACATATTATAGCTGAGAGGCGGCATGACGAATTTGGTGATTTTGACATTGCCGTGGCTTCCGAACATTTGAGGAAGGGAATAGGTTCAGCACTACTCCTAAGTGGACTGAACTCACTATATCAAAGAAACGTGAAGAAGGCGATAGCGGATTATATGACAATGAATGAGGCTACTAATGGTTTCTATCAAAGACACAAATTCCATCTCCAGAGGGTCTATAATTATTTCTTGATGAAATAACTTAAAACCGCCACAGAGTAAGAGCCCTTTCGAGATACAAATTGCAGGAGATAGAAAAATTAAAAAACAAAATGGAACAGTAAACCTAGAATTTAATGCACTTCCTGGATAAAGCAGAATACGGGATGCCAGCCGAGTCAGAGTATAAAAATCATAAAAACTTCTTTGAAGTCTGTTAACATTTCTAAGTGGACTGGCGGGGATTTGAACCCCGGACCTCCTGCTTGCAAAGCAGGCGATCTTCCGCTGATCTACCAGCCCTCTTGCTTCACTCTCATCTTCCTTTCTTTGGATGCTTTAATCTCTTTCAGTGTTTCTTCATCGATCTGTCCATCATATTCTTCCGGTTCTTGCATGCTTTCAGGCGGTACAAACTTGCATATGAAGACTTCCTGTCCTGCATGGTAGATGTTCTCTCCGCCGTCTTTGATCGCTTCACTCTTTATCGGTATAACCAATGGGGCATCGAAATGATACAGCCCAGCAATGTACGCCTTTTCCTTTGAGCTTGATAGATGGATCCATCTTCTGTCCGATGGAAGTATCCCGTTCTCCCTAAGTATTTCAAACTCTTCTTTGTTGGTCGGATAGTAAAGAATCTCCGGCACTCCGTCTGTTGGCAGATCGGTGAGATCCACATCTATTGAATGCCCATATGTTGCTCTAAGATATCTCTTGTTCTCGCTCAGCTGATACCTCCCCTTCTGATCAGTCAGAACGATGGCGAAAATGTGAGACGGGCCAACGAAGTGGAACCTCCTGTAGTAGAAACGAATTTCTTGGACAATCTCGTCCAGGTTGACATATCCTCTGTCAGAAATCTCTAGGTGGTACTTTTCCGGTTTGTGCCGCAGAATTCCAGTGATGACTCTTCCAAGCATATCCACTTCTTCATCGGAGAGGATAAATTTCCCCTCTTCTCCACAGGATGGGCAGTCATGCCCCCTGTAGTAACCATGGACCATACACTTGCGAATCTCGTTGGTGGGCACCAGCAGAAATCGTGACTGGTGTTATAACATTTTTGCAGAAGAACTGTTGTCAACCTTTAAAATTCTCAAAAATCAGAAACGCTAAATAAAATGCCAGAATTTATAAGTCTCATATGGATGAATATAACTTTGTCCTCCTAGTACTGATTCCACTCTTATTCGTCTTAGGCCTCAGGATCAAGGCATTCAGCAGGGAAGGAGCAATAGCTGCGGGAGTAGTAGGTTCGCTTATTATCATAGGAGGAGGTTGGCTTTACTTCGTAATGCTCTTTCTGTTTCTTGGACTATCATACATTTCAACTCTATCTGGATTCGAGAAGAAGAAGTCTTGGATTCTTCAGGAGGGGATAAAGGGCGAAAGGGGAGCGAAGAACGTTTTAGCTGCAGGAGCGCTTCCTGCTGCGATATCTCTGATGAGTTTTTGGAACATCAATCCGAGCCTAGTGTTTTTCCTCTACATCGTTGCACTGGGAACAATTCTTTCGGATACTGCGGCATCGGAAATAGGATCGCTGGACGAAAACACTTATATGATTCTGACACTGAAACCGGCAGAAACAGGAGTAAATGGAGGAATTTCAGTTCTTGGAACGGCCGTATCCCTAGTTTTTCCAATATTCTACTCTCTGATGGGATTCGTCATATACGGTGTTCTGTACTCTGTACCCCTCGGTTCGCTTTTGGATGTTATAGTGATTTCAGGCCTTCTAGCATTCGCTGGATGTCTCTTCGATTCCGTATTGGGTGAGACCCTTGAAAACAGAGGATATCTGACAAAATATTCAGTGAATTTTTGGTCAGCCGTATTTGCAACCGTTGTTGCCGTTGTTGTGTTTCTTCAGTAAGTTTATTTTATTATATTCTAATCCCATTCGATGAAAATCCTCTTGATAATTGCAGACGGTCTTGGGGATAGACCTTTTGGGCTATTGGATGGGAAGACACCACTGGAGGCTGCTAGCAAACCCAATCTAAACAAGCTGGCAAAAGAAGGGATGATTGGATTAATAGACCCGATAATGTCAGGTATTATTCCAGGCTCTGACACTTCTCACTTGAACTACTTAGGATACGATCCATTCAAGTACTACACGGGGAGGGGGCCATTCGAAGCTATGGGAACGGGTCTAAAACTTAGGGGCGGAGACGTAGCCTTCAGAGCCAATTTTGCAACGGTTGATGAAAATGGAGTGGTGATCGATAGAAGGGCCGGCAGGATAAGGGAGGGGACTTCAGAACTTGCTAGGCCGTTGAATATGAAGATTGACGATGTAGAGATATTTTTTAAGGAAGGAACAGAACACAGGGCAGCGCTGGTCCTTAGGGGGGAGGGAATTACGACAGATGTATCTGATAATGACCCACATGCTGAAAATAAGAAACCGAATGAGATAGTGGCAACAACCGAAGATGGGAAGAAAACAGCAAGAATACTAAATGAATTCTACAGGCGTTCGTTGGATATACTCAAGTCTCAGCCGCTGAACTCCAAGAGAAGATCGGAAGGCATGAAAGAGGCTAACGCCATTTTGTACCGGGGAGGAGGGTCCGTCCCAAAACTGCCGAATTTCAATGAAAAGTATTCTCTTAAGGGGGGATACGTTGCAGCAGTAGCTCTGGTGTCAGGGATTTGTAGACTCGTCGGATTGAAGGACTTCACTCCAAACGGAGTCACAGGGTCCACAGACACAGATGTCAAGGCAAAATTTAATTCAGCTGTTGAAGCGCTTAAGGAAGTAGATTTCGTACTTGTGAACGTCAAGGGCACGGATATAGCTGGCCACGATGGAAACGGGATCGAGAAGAGGGACTTTATTGAAAGAATAGACAACGCACTAGGAGAGACAGTGATGAAGGCCAGGGATGGCCTCGTGATATGTTTCACAGGTGATCATTCGACCCCGGCAAGCGTAAAGGAACACACATCTGACCCAGTGCCAATACTTCTCAGTTATCCCGGATGCAGGAGAGATGGAGTGGGTGAGTTTGACGAAATCAATGCTAAAGACGGATACCTGAGACTCAAAGGAAACGACCTGATGAACGTTCTCCTGAGTTCAGCAAACCGGGCTGAGAAGTACGGAGCTTAGGATATACTTTCCTCTAGTAGTTTCTTTATTTCTTCGTCCCTGTTCTCCACCTTAAGCAGCAATTCCCTAGCTTTTTCCTTCTCACCAGAGTTGATGTAAATACGCGAAAGAGTCACAATCGCATTTCTGTCTCTCTGATCTATCTTTAGCGAGACCTCACATGACTCTTTGGCGTCATTTATCCTCTGCAGTTTGACCAGGGTTTCGGCCCTTAGGTTCCAGTAAGACGTATTCCTGTTTTCCATCTTTATGGCAATGTCTACTGAAGCTAGCGCCTCTAGGTATCTTCCCATTGAGTAGAGAAGTCTTGCCTTGTCGTAATAGTAGATTGGTTTCTTGAGGAGATTTATTGCTCTGTTGATGTTAGACAACGACTCCTCTTTGTTGGAATTGAAATTAGAAAGGAAGAGTCTTCTGTATGTATCCGGATTAGTGGGATAATCTTCTACTAGCATTTTTTGATAGGGTGAAGAATCTTTATTCTGTCTTTCCAAGATATCTATTAGCAGTATAATGGCCTCAATGTTTTTCTTGATTTCAATTGATTTCCGTGCGTGTTTCTCTGCCTCTTCAAGATATCCATCCTCGGAGAGCTCAAATGCCGCCATGTACTCGTCGGTGCTCTTTGCTAGAGAGGGGAGCACCCTGTCTTCGCTCATAATGGACCATTAAATTACGACGATTTAACATTTCTGTTTGTAGCTAACAAAAGTAATTATGCCCATTGCAATACAACAAGCATGCGAGTCCAGTTGATTGGTTTGGGCTCAATTGGAAAGAACTTGCTGAAACTTATAAATGAAAAGGGAACCTTCATTAAACAGGCAATTGGAGAAAAAATAGAGGTGGTGTCTGTGAGTGATACCACCGGGACGGTTATTACAGATGGAATGCCCCTCACAATGATAATTCAGGCTAAGGAAGGTGGAGGTCTCAGGACTCTGGAGTCATTCGAAAAAATAAGTGCCTTGAACGCAATTTCTGACCTGGAATCTGATATTGTTGTAGAGATCACACAGAGCACAAAGGATGGAAAACCAGGAATCTCGCACGTCATGAAAGCGTTCGAGAGTGAGAAAGGTGTCGTGACTGCAAACAAGAGCGTCCTGGTATCTGATGTGGACCTGTTCCGTGCGGCACGGGAGATGAAAATGTCCTTGAGGTATGAGGCTACTGTCTGCGGAGGGCTCCCAGTTTTCAATTTAATGGATTATTGTATGAAACCGGCCAAAATCATCTCAGTAGATGGAATTTTCAATGCCACGAGCACATTTGTAATATCACAGATTGAATTGGGCAAGAGCCAGTCGTTTGCGAGAACTGAAGCCTCCAGGCTAGGAATTGCCGAAAAGGACCAGAGGGATGATCTTGCGGGAATAGACTCGGCAAGAAAGGGGACGATCCTTCACAGGAGGATATTCGGATCAACATTTAATCTTAGAGATGCGACCATTAATGCAAAAGAGAGCGAAGTAGCTGCTGGATTAAGGCAGGTAACAGAGGTCAGCTCAGAGGGAGTTAAAGTCGAATATAGAAAGGTTGATGGAAGCAGCATCTACTCTAATGCAGTCGGGCCCGCAATGGTTATACGCTTCAATACAGATGTAATGAACCATTTGACTCTTTTTACTGACCACGACGGACCAATGGAATCAGCCGCAACTGTATTAAATGATATATTACTGTCGAGGTCAGCAAAGGCAGCGTAATGAACAAGGGATATGTGGCGTTTATAGGGGTCCTTGCAGCACTATGGATCATTACCATGGTAGTTGATATAGTTATGACTCTGGCTCTCTATCCTTCAAGGTTCTCAGCAATAGCCAGCCTAACCGAAGGCCCAAACGCTAATCCTGCCTTTCCAATATATGTCATAATAGGGCTGCCAGAAGCTATCGGACTGTTCTATCCCCCCTACCTATTCTGGGCAGTGTGGATTGGAATCGTCGGCGCCTCGGTAGTCGTGTTCTTGTTGATTTCTGTTTATGGTTCCATTACAAAATTTGCAAATTCGTCTCTGTACAGTATTTCGGAATTCTTCGCTCTTAATCTGTTCCTTTCCTATATTTATATAGTACTGGTGGCATCCATAGGCCATCCTATCACCTCACCATTCACAGAAGGAACCAGCCATTTCCTCTCTTACTTCTTCTCCGTCACGAATGCTGGTCTTTACGAAGAACTGATTTCGAGGGTGGTTTATATTGGACTGCCCCTATTCATATATTATGCATGGAGCACCCACGGAAAGAGGTCACCCTCAAGACCGACCAAACTTCCGTGGTGGAGAATTATATGGGGTGGAGGGTATAGATTCGGGAAACCGGAGATTGTGGTTCTGGTTGTTTCCTCACTCATTTTCGGAATTGCGCATGTCGGGTCGTGGGACGTTTCCAAAATTCCACAAGCTGCGCTTGGTGGAGTTTTCCTCGGTGTCCTTTACTTGAGATTCGGTTTGTACGCGGACGTTTTATTCCACTTCTCTGTCGATTCCCCTGGAGTGGTCATGACAGGGATATATGGTAGTCCGCTGGCAACGTCCGGGTCAAATGATCTGTATTATGTGTTCTTGTTCGTCTTTCTTGCAGCAGGGGCTGTAGTTGCATTGGCATACACAGTCAAGCTGGTCAGGATGCTGCAAAAGAGGAAAGGGAACACTGTATCCGCTATTCCGGCCATAGCTTCACCTTCCGACACACAACAGAGTCAAGGCAATTTAAAAGGTTCATCGTCCTGTCCCAGATGCGGCTCTTTGGACTCTAATCTGCTATATGACGACATTTATAGATGCAATTCGTGCGGGACTGTCTACAAGAGAGGCTAGTAATTAGCCATCTCGTTTACCCTCAATATCTCCCTTAGCACCGATGTCGCATATCCTCCTGGTGGTAGCACGAATCTTACCTCAGATTCCAAGCATTCAAAATCTTGAATCCTAAGGAAAAGGTCCCTTCTTTCTCCCCTCGAGCCAAGTCCGAACGGCAGCTTGAAATCCGTGGGTTTCACTCCCTCTTCAGAGATTACTTCTCTCTCTATCTCTCCGGGCAATCCGCCTGCAAATTCCGTACCGTATCCAACAACCAGTCCCGTAGGAGAGCCCTCTCCCTTTTCGAATGCAGACTTTAGTTTTTCGTGATTGAGGTTGTTGACTCTTACCACACTATCTTTTAGGTTGTAAATATCACCCACCATGACGGAATTACTCACCTCCACCCGCCTGCTGAGTATCTTATTGAAGATGTATCCCTGGTAAGCATGGATGAACATGGAAACTAGGTTTTCTGGAAGCTGTTTGATTGCCCCTGAAAAATCATCAGCGTGGTTGACAAGGTGTTCCATTACCTTTCTTTCAATATCGAGGGACTCAGGGAAATTGCGTAGTCCCCTTACCGGGTCAGGATCATCAAAATAATCTTTCCTTATTTCCGCAAATCGATCCTCTCCGGGATACCCTATGAAGACCCTTACTGCTTCCCTAAAATTCCCTTTCAGAAGTTCTCTTCCAACCAAGTGAGTCACCGGTCTTATGGGACCAAATCTCTGGGGTCCATAAAAATTTGGAACGACTCCCCCCGTCTTTACTGTATTGCAGTTAAGTAGGAAGATTCCGGGGTCGGAATCAGATACCCTTATGTCAAACCAGTTTCCTTTGTGAGAACCTACCGAAAGAGGTCTATCTATGTAGAAATGCTCTAAGATTTCTATGTCTTGTAATGAAAAATCTTTGTACTCAGTGCCTGGGATGCTGAAGTATTGGACTTTGACGCTTCTTCTGTCCTTAGTGCCAGCAAAGTAGATTCGCTTTGGAGAGACATGGAGACTCCTGGCTACAAATCTTATGAGTCTATTGTGTTCCCAATTCTTTGCCTTGAGCTTGAGAACCAATACCCTTCCTTTATCCTTCTTTTCAAGGTTATCGAACAGCTCTTCCACGTAGAAATCTTCTGAATCCTTCCTGAGCTTCCCTTTGGCGGGAGTTAGGTCATAATAAAAGCCGCTCACTCCGATATTAGAGAAATCCACTACCTACAAGTAGCTTCAATAATATTAATTAGCCCCTTTAGTCTGTCAGCCTTGCATGTGGGAGGGTCTGACAGGCAAGAGGAGAAAGAACGGGCTATATGGAATGGCGATAGGAATAGTTGTATCTGCCATTCTCTTATATCTGTCGTTCTACATCACTTTTCTGTACCTCCTGATTCCAGTGCTGCTATTGGTAATATTCCATTACACCAAGGCGTGGCGGTTTTCTGATAGGGCCTTCTACGGACTCATCGCAATTGTGGTAGCGTTTTTCATTGCGATGGTAGGGATATCCGACTCATTTACAGGTGCCCCACATCAGACCACGGCTGCACTGACCATATCCTCTGCAACATATGATATTCATTTTGGTTATTACAACGACAGCGGGAATTACGTTTTCAATTTCAGTCTCCCATCGACTAACATCTCAGCTGACAGTAAGCTCAAACTCGTCGATCTTTTTACTGGATCTACGCTTTTGTCAAAGAATGTAACATTCGGCAATTCTGGTCTTAATTACACCTATGTCTGGAATACTGGTCATCTATCCCAACACGCCTACGTCGTCAACATGACCGTATTCCTGAAAAACAACTCGACGAAACCCTACTACGTCGAGTTCCTTGGGCCAGTTCTTATTTCGTCTGTGAATGTCGTCCTTTATCTCTCGGAGAGTTTGATTCTGAGCTATCTTCTCATAACTTTCCTGTTCTACCTAGCGTTTGCGTTCTTTGCAAGGGCACTATCAATGTCCAGAAAGAGAAAGGACAAGAATGCAGGGCAGAACCCTCCGCCACCTACTCCATCAGATCAGCAGAATGTTGACAGCAACCAGCAAAATACAGGATGGTTCGGGCGACGTAAGTATTAGGAGACTAATCCAAGTTCCTTGATCTTTCCCAAGACCTCTACCGCGTGCTCTTTCGGACTTACCTTCGGGAAAATGTGGGCGATATTGCCTTTCCTATCAATGATAAAAGTGACTCTATTTGCGGATCGAATACCAAGCACGTTGTACTTCTTGGAAATGTCCTTCGAAACATCGGCAGCAAGCATGAATGGTAGATTGTACTTTTCGACAAACTTCTCATGAGATTTCTCCGAGTCCACACTAACTCCAATCACCTCAATTCCCTTCGATTTGAACTGTTCGTAATTATCTCTGAAATTACAGGCTTCTGTGGTGCAACCGGGGGTATCATCCTTTGGATAGAAGTAAACCACAACCACCTTCCCATTGAAATCGGACAGCCTGCCTCTTCCACTTTCAAACGGCAACTCAAAATCTGGTGCCCGATCTCCAACCTTCAAATCGCTTGCCATGCTTTTCCAACCTAAGGGAGTTTATATATTTTTTCTGATTGTCACAGCGTCAATTTCGAGTTTTGAGTCAGATTTACCATTCAATTAGATGAGATCACTTTATTCCGCCGTCGACTGGGATCATAGTCCCGGTGGTTGCCCCAAATACGTTATCCTTGATCAACTCAATGACTATGTTGGCAACGTGTTCAGGAAGGACTTCCACACGCAGCAGATTTCCTTTCTTGTATTCCTCAGGCGTAATCCCTTTCGCCTTCGCCCTGTTCTCAAGAACTCCACCTTCCCATATCTTGGATTCCCTGAATATCTTGTCTGGATTCACGACGTTACTTCTTATTCCGTACTTGCCTCCTTCCAAAGCTACATATCTTGATAGCTGAGCCGCAAATGCCTTTGAGGTACCGTATGACATCATTCCTTCACCCGGATTGGTCACATTCTTTGTGACGTTAAACACAAAAGTTCCTCCAATACCCTGTCGTTTCATGATCCTGAAAGCTTCTCTGGTCACTAGGAATGTACCGACCGAGTTAATTTCCAGGTGCTTTCGAAGATCGCTGATTGATGTCTCTTCTAAAGGAGAAGGCTTGAGGTATCCTGCATTGTTGAAGACCGCATCTATTCCTCCAAAATTTCTCACAATCTCCCTGAATGCTTGAGTTACAGACTCCTCGTTGGAGATATCAAACTTGAGGCCGTATGAGTTATTACCAATTTCCTCACAAACATCGGAAATCCTTGGATCTATATCGCTTCCGATTGCCTGCATGCCCTCATTTGCGAACCTAGAAAAAGTCACCTTTCCGATGCCGCTAGCCGCACCTGTGACCAGTCCTATAAACCCTTCGAGTTCCAGTCTTTTTCTCTTTGAAAGTTTGGCCTCCTGGAACGGCCAGTACTCCATGTCGTAACACTGCTGGTCTGATATGAATTTATTTTTTGAGATTGCATTTGCAGCAGATGCTACTCTGAACGAATGTATTGCCTCGTCTCTCAGTATGTCCGCTTCTCTTTTTGTTGTTGCGGCAGTTATCAATCCATATCCCTTTATCACGACAATGGAGGGATATGGATCGTGCATGGTCCTTCCCCCGTGAACAAATTTCTTGAATTCATCTTCGTAAGTATTGACAAAGTCAGCTATCTTACTTTCTAACTCCGAAAGGTCTTCAACGAAGAGATAGCTCTTCTTTGTCCTGACCAGCATGTCTGGAGTTGCGGGTCCTAGTGTCGAAAATTTCCTGGCTTCACTGCTTATGGAAAATCCGACCACTTCGGGGGAGTTATCCCAGGTAAGTATCTTCTTCATTTCCTTGCTGAGGGATCCGCGTATCTTCGGAAGGAATTCTATCATCCCTTCTTCTCTGTCTTTCTCCATAACCACGTGAGGGATCCCCTTCCATCTGTTCTGTATGAACGCTTGTGCCTCCTTTACCAGTCGGACGTGCATCTCATAACTTTCTTTTGCCGTATTTCCCCAGGTTACGAGGCCATGATTCCTCAAAATTACCCCTGCGAAATTGGATAGGTCTCTTTCTTCTATGGTGTCAAGAAAATATTTGGCCAGTTGAAATCCAGGCTTTACATAGGGTATAACAAGAACTTTTTCTTTGAACACCTCGGAAATCGCTCGATCGTCCAGTTCTGTATTTGTCAGAGCAACAATGAAATCTGCGTGAGAATGGTCGACAAACTTCGAACTTATAAATGCGTGAATGAATATCTCAACAGATGGAAAGGCTTGATCCTGATCCAGCATACAGCTCTTTATGAATGAAGACATCTCTTCATCGTCCATGCTCTGAAGCAGCTTGGCATCTAAGAGCTCACTCATTTTCATCGCAGTAAACTCCTCGGAATTGATCGTTGCAAGATTCGACCCTGAACTCTTGACGAAAAGAGCTGGAATATCTTTTCCCGTCATAGAGCGGACCTTGAGTTTCACGCTAGTGTTTCCACCTCCGTGAAGAACTAGGTTGTCATCTGCACCGAGAGATCTAGACGTTTTGACTCTCTCGTCCAGCAGTTTCTTTTCGTCATCAGGAATGGCGAACATCATAATCTGCAAATAACGACCTGATAAAATAGATTTATCTACTTTGAATAAAAAGAAGACTTAACAGGAGGTCGTTTTGAAAGAGAAAGAATAAATTGGAATTGAACTTACACTCACATGGACCCGTTTTCCAATAGGGACAAAGACGTATTCCTGATCAATTGTGAAAAAATGATAGACAGGGGAGCCCTGATGTCGCGGTACAGCAGAACCAAGGAGTTAGACCTCAGGACACTTTGGGATAAAGAATTCGCCGGTGTCGAGGACAGGGCAGAGAGATTCTATGAGAGAGTTTTTCTCGAATACGGTGACGAATCAGTTGCCGAGCTGGCTACAGCTCAAGTGGGAATTCAAAACGTGAGTAATGTTATTTCAAAGATTATCGAAGAAAGCAGGATCGGACTATCATATTTGGAAAAGAGTTCACGATACGTCTCATACAGAGAAAAGAGGAATGGAAGATACCTTTTCTTGGACTATGAACGAGCTGGTATCCCCCAGAAATACTACTCTCGTTATGAGGAATTCAATACTTCACTCTTCGAACTATATGAAAAACTGTTCGCTGGAGTCACTAAGTACATAAAAGAAATTAATCCTTACGAAGCCACCAAATTCTATCTTCCTGGCGGAAAGGAAGTCAGAATTGGAGAGGAAGGTCTCACTGAAGACGTATTTAGAAAGGCGTACGATAATTCTGTAAGAAGCAGGGCTCTGGATGAGGTTAGATTCATTCTGCCCGCCTCAACTCTCACCAATGTTGGAATAAGCGGAAACGCGAGAGCGTTTTCTCACCTCCTGGAGAGACTCAAAGTCACCGGATTGAAGGAAGCAGATCTGCTATACTCTGAACTTATTGCGGAATTAAAGTTGTCGTTTCCGAGACTTATCGAGAATGTCGAGAATAGACACGGATTAGAAAACATAGACTACCTCAGAACAATGAAAAATTTTGTTCCATACAATTTCAGCACCTCCACTGTTCCAACAAATACAACCGTTAGGCTTCTAGGTTGGGAGAACGATGAAACGGTCCTCAACAAGATTCTCGCAGCTTATTACTTTGAAAGAACTGGTGCGGATTACGGATCTATATACAACCACTTCTCATCACTTGAAGTAGCTAAAAAGAGAGACATTCTGAACAAAATTTCATCTCTGAGGAAGAACAGAAGGAACAAACTGGACAGATCTTTTGAGCACGTTCATTATACCTATGAAATAAATACCAATTTCGGTGCCTTCAGGGACCTTCAGCGCCACCGTTCCCTTACTATCCAGAGGAAGGTGCTGAGCGCTCAACACGGATACGATATCCCGCCGATAATATCAAAGATAGATGAACTGTCAAAGGAGTTCTCCAATGCTGTAAAAGAATCGGGCGATCTCTATAATGACATTTATTCGGCGGATAATAAGGCTGCGCAGTATGTCCTCTTGTTTGCGCACAAGCATCCCACAATAGTAACTATCAACCTGAGGGAACTTGTGTACCTCACCGAACTTAGATCGACTCCACAGGCTCATTTTGACTTGAGATACATAAGCAGGGAGATGGTCAGACGAGCGAAAGAAGTCAATCCCTCTGTTGAGAGCGTCTTCAGGTTCCTCAACACCAACGAAGAGGAACTTGGCAGGCTAAGTGCAGAACTGAGGAAAGAGATAAAACTGAAAAGTACCTGAACTGTCAGAGTTCACAATCCGCAGTATCTTTTAGGGGTCACTGATACTATTACCGTCACTCGCCTTTCTACTTAGATCTCCCTTTGTTCTCCTGGAAGATGTCAAGCGCCTCTTTCACTGTTGCCTTCTCGTGGACTATTGCTCTTATAGATTTGATCATCGCAACTGGGTGATCATTCTGCCAGATGTTTCTTCCCATATCGACTCCAACCGCTCCTTCCTGAAGCGCGTTATATACTAAGTTGAAAACGTCAAGTTCCGTATTCAGCTTTGGTCCCCCTGCAACCACAAGTGGAACTGGTGTCCCTTCTGCGACCTTCCTGAAATTCTCACAGTAGTAAGTCTTCACGATGTGCGCCCCTATCTCTGCTCCCAGCCTGCAAGCTAGTGCCAAATATTTAGCGTCTCTCTTTTCCAGCTCCTTCCCCACTGCGGTGATCGCCATCACAGGCATTCCAAACTCTTCTCCGTCATTTACCAGCTTTGATAGATTTATGAGGGACTGCTTCTCGTGAGCAGTTCCTACAAATATTGAAATTGCTACTGCCGAGACGTTCAGTCGAACTGCATCCTGCATCGAAGTTGTAATCTCTTCATCGCTTAGGTCTTCCTTCAGGACGCTGGCCCCGCCAGATACTCTTAGAAGAATTGGAGTGTCCCATTTTGGGTCTATGGACGTTCTCAACACGCCTCTTGTCACTGCCACAGTATCTGCATAGGGCAACAATGGTTCGAGCATCTTCCTTGGATTTTCTAGCTTATGAGTCGGTCCCATGAAATATCCATGATCGGCGGCTAACATTACAGATCTCCCTGTTGACGGTTTGATCATTCTAGAGAGTCTATTACTCATTCCCCAATCCATATTTTTCCCCTTCTATAGCACCCACGAATGGTATCTTAGGCTAATAACATTTCTGTCTTTTTACAATTATAATCGGTTTTTCCATTCTGTTCATGCATTCGAAAGACATATCTTTTATAAGGAGAACAGTTGAAGAAATGATGTCTTCATTGAAAATTGACGATTTCTACGACCTGAAATTTCTTGCAAATCTGAACGTAGCAAACGGAAGGATATTCTTCGAAGAATTTAGGCCCGTAGAAAAGACGAACAAGTACGAATCTGAGATTCTGGAGTTGAAGGGAACCAACACAGTAAAATATACTAGAGGAAGAGAAGACAGAGACTCGGTAATAGACCGGACAGGATTCAGGATGGCGTACATCGTAAAGGATGAGAAAAAGACTACAGTTCTGGTAAAGGATATCGAAACAGGTCAGGAAAGAAACCTCTGGGAGACAGAAATGACTGTCAAGAAGATGCACTGGGACAGCTCATCAAAGGGCCTGTACCTCATAGTCCAAGACAAACCGAAGTTCGAGGATTTTAAGATAATCGAAAAGTACCCTATATACTTCAACGGCGAGGGATTTTTCCCAAACGTTGGTACCAAACTCGTACACCTAAGGCTTAATGGGAAAGTTCAAAACATTCTGGAAGGAGATGACGAAATCGTTGATTTTGCGGTTGACCCATCCACTCGGAACTTAGCAATCGTGCAAAGACCAGAAAACTGGGACGTCTATGATCACAGGCTGGGAATTCTTTCTCCTGGAGATAGAGAGATAAAACTCATCGAAAAGGTAAGGGGAGGAATACGGAATCCTGTTTACGACGAGGATGGGGCGCTGTACTTTCTTTTCAACAAACAGAAACGCAGTATCTTTGAGAGTCCAAAGATCTATTGTTACAAGGACGGTAAGCTCAAGAATTTGATGGAAAGATATGACATCTCCCCTGAAAACTCTGTCAATTCTGATTCAAGAATGGGGAACACGAGGACGATAGTTCCCCACGACGGTCATATATACTTCATTGCAACTGTCGGAGGCAGGGCGGGTATCTATAAAGTGGGAGTTGATGATGAGCTTGAACTTGTTGTTGGAGGGGACTTTTCTGTCGATACATTTGATTTCAAAGGTGACTCTATTTATTATATTGCTCAATCATCGACTCTGCCACAGGAAATCTACGAGTTCAATGGAAGAAGCAAAAGGTTAACAACCATAAATTCCAAGATAGAAAGGAGGTACCTCAAAAAGGCGAAGAATTTCAAGGTGACTGCGAGCGATGGAAGGGAGGTAGAAGGATGGTTCCTGAAAGGGAGGAAGAAGGCATGCATCGTGGAGATACACGGAGGCCCGAGGACATCCTATGGGGAAGCATTCATGTTCGAATTTCACCTATTGAACTCTTTGGGGTTCGGAGTCATTTACTCGAATCCGCGGGGAAGTGACAGCTATGGAGACGATTTCGCCCTCGAGATAAAGGGGAAGTACGGGGAAAGGGATTACCAGGACATCATCGATATAGTCGAATATTCCGTGAACAATTTTGGAGTAAGCAGGGAAGAAATGGGTGTGATAGGGGGATCGTACGGAGGATTCATGGTTAATTGGATTATAGGGCACACCGATAGATTTAGGGCAGCAGTTACGGACAGATCAATAAGCGATCAGGTTTCTTTCTACTTCTCTAGTGATATTGGTCCTAGGTTTAACTCTGACCAGATCGGAGGCACTCCACACGAAAATCTTGAGCACTTCTGGAACAAATCTCCATTAAAATTTGCGAAGAATGTCAAGACTCCTCTGCTAATAGTACATTCAGAGGAAGACTACAGGTGTCCCGTATGGCAGGCATATGAATTGTTCACTCAGTTGAAGAGACAGGGGTCCGAGGTGAGGATGGTTTCTTTCAAAGGAGAAAACCACGACCTTTCAAGAGGAGGCAAACCGAAGAACAGGGTGAAGAGGCTAGAGGAAATCAGCAGGTGGTTTGAAAATAAAATAACTCAATCATAATGAGAATTGCACAATCACTCCCTTCCCGCATTCAGGTAAAAATCCATTCTTGCAGTCAGCTCTATTGGAAATTTTTCCGGGTAAGTTGATCTGTACCCAAACAATTTCATCGCTAAAGTCCTATTGCCAGTAAGGAGTTCATAGTATTCGAATCTGAGGGAAGCCAACTCCCTGTCCAGATTCCAGAGCTCCTTTTTTAGAATCTCTTCGTTCATTCTTCCACCTCCTCCAATTTCTCTGTAAAGAGTTTCCGATCAAGCTTTGCAATTTCAACTCTATATTTAAGAAGCTTTAACTCCTCTTTCTTTTCTTCCAGTTCCTTCAAAGTTTCATCCATGAATATCCATTTCAGGTAGGGATCATCATTCGTAAGAAGGTTCGGCCATGGTGGCTCGGGAGGATTCCATCTCCTTGCCAAAAATTGTTAATCAGATTAAATATTTTCCCCTGCATGAAGTCGCTTGTTCTCCATAAGATTTAAGAGTAGTAAGTTTCTGCGTACGGTCCTTTCTCAAAGTTTATAAGTTTCGCTGGAACGTTTTGAATCTTACCCGTGTCCTTGAAATAGAACAGAATGCCCATGCTGGCTCTCCCTGAGTCCGCAACTCCACTTATTATGTCCTTTCTTGAGTTCGTCACGTCACCGCCCGCGAAAATACCTGGATAACTAGTCATGTTGTACTGGTTGACAATCACATCCCCTGATGGAGTTAGGTTGATTTTCTTCATTATTTCTTCAGGAATAAACGACAGGTCTCCCTTTTGTCCTGTTGCTTCGACAATTGTGTCGACTTCCACGGAATATTCCTTATCCTTGATGGGTACTGGCTCTCTTCTACCCTTCCCTGTATCAACCATTTCATTTTTCCAGTACTTTATTCCCTTTACTTTTCCATTTTCCCCATAGTATTGGACTGGGGTAACTTCCCAGATGAACTGGACTTTCTCCTCTTCTGCCTCTTCCAGCTCTTCTTCTGCATTGCTAGAAGGGTAACCAGGTCTGTCTGTTACAGCTCTCCTGTACATCACGATCACTTTCTTTGCTCCACTCCTGAGAGATATCCTAGCAGCATCGAAAGCAGTGAAACCTCCTCCAATTATCGCAACAGTATCTCCAACCTCGACTTTCTTTCCGTTGTTGATTTGCCCTAGGAAATCAAGAGCATGGTATACACCCTTGAGGTCTGCCCCTGGTGTTCTTGTCTTAGAAGGTTTCCAGTTCCCTATAGCTATGTAAACTGCATCATACTTCTGTACGAGCTCTTCGAATTTTATGTCCCTCCCGATCTTCGTATTGTAATAGATATTGGCACCGTAGGATAGGATGTGCTCTGTTTCCATCTGCACTGTATTTCTCGAAAGTCTGAAGTCCGGTATTCCATGCACCATCATTCCTCCAGGTCTGTCCGTTTGTTCGAAGACGTCCACACGAACTCCGTTGATGGAAAGATAGAATGCAGCTGAGAGTCCAGAGGGTCCGCCACCGATTATTGCAACTTTTGGATGGCCACCTAGGTCGTTGACAACGACATCAAGCGACCTTTTATAATCCTCCACGTTGTCTGCAATGAACTTCTTAATGTGTCTGGTCGCTACTGGTCCTTTGTTGTCATCAAGAACACATCTGTCTTCACATGGATGAGGACAGACGCTTCCGCACACTCCAACAAATGGTAGTTTCTCGAAATTGATCTTCAGTCCTTCCGCAAGATTACCATTCTTCACTGCAATCTGAAAACCAGGTACATCAATTCTTGCAGGGCAACCCTCGATACAGAGGCCACAACCAAGACATCTAGAAGCTTCTGCAGTAACCTCCTCGAGTGTATAGGGTACCAGTGTTTGAATGTCTAAGCTCTTTACTCTACTCTCTGGTTCATAATGTCTTATAGGTACTCTCGAGTAATTCACATAGTTCAAATAGGTCCACCATTTAGGAGAGTTCTTACGATAATAAAATGATTATCTACGTAGGTTTCGACAGAGCAGAAGGAGGAATGCAGGTAGATTAAAATTGCTATTGGTACGCGGAAAACTATTTAGAATTACCACGTATCAATCTGAAGCGTTGGAGACTATTGCAAGCCAAGTTTCAATAAAAGATACAATTAAAAGACATCGGTCCCCTAGGTGCTTGAGTCTTAATGTTCATCCCCGATAATCGAAATTAATAACTGACTGTGGGTTGAAAAAAATCAATAGTCTACAACTAATGGCCTTCCACGGTCATATCTAGACAATAGTCCATTGACACAAACCAACAATCAAAGGAATTTCTATACTTCATTTCAAATATCAAGAAAATTAGACCTATTGTTAGGGACTGCAATGAACTGATAATCAGAAAGTACAGCAGTTCCCTATTAAAGGGGGCAAATAGCTCTTTTCGAAATCATCCCTTCAAATAGTATTTTATCGTAGTCGTATGTTCTCAAGGCTATGGGCTGCTCGGTAAAACGAGGGATCGATGCTTAAACTCTTGTTGTACATCTTCTCCGCCAGCTTCTCTCTTCCAAGACTCTCGAATATCTGTCCCTTCACAAAGTATACATCTGCTTTTTCTGGTTTTGCGTTCGAAATTGTCCGCAGATCGTCCAGTGCCATTTTTGGGTACCCTAACATTGCAAGAGTAATTGCCCTGTTGAAGTACGAGTCCACAGCCTTTCTGTTGCTCTCCTTCTTCATTATGGCTATGGATTTTGAATAAAGGTCAACTGCCTCAGAATAGAAAGCGTCCTCGACCATCGCGTTGGCCAGTTCATAATACTTTCTGGAAATCTTCCTAATCACCTCGGACCTTTTTCTTCTGTCTTCCTGGGCATTAAGACGAGTTCTAACACTCTCAATCTGTTTTTCTACTTCAATCTCTTGTTTGTCCCTTTCTAGAACTCTCTCCATTCTCTCCGGGTTCAAAGCAGTAGCTAGGATTTGGTGCTCGCCATCTTTCATTGGGGAATTATTGGAATTAGAATATTAAAAGATTTCGTACACGGTTAAATTGATTTAATTCACTTTTACTTCTATCTATACGCCTAAAATGATGCCTCTAATAAACCGAACAGCAACGTATGAAAGGACTCCTATTTGAAATCAGATGCTATCTCTTCTGAATTCTATTTTCCCCTCTTCAAAAATCAGGGAATAGATGTCGTTTACCTCGAACTTGATCCCCAGAGACTCGTACTCTTCATCTGTAAGCCTCAGTATCAACTTCTGGTTCGGTCTTGACTGAATTCCAACGGTTTGAGATATCCCCTTCATCAGGTCATTCACAAAATCGGGTCCAAAAGTGAAATTCTGCACCGGCCGATCCTTCTCTGTGAAGTATTCATCCAGGTCTATCTCTCTTCCTCTTGTCCTAGTGTCCTGATCGTAAAACGATGATATGTTAATGACCATGACTCTCTTGCTTAGCATATTTCTGCAACGTAAATTGATATATCTATTTGTAGGTGATTCAATAATGCAGTCTCTGATCGAGTCAATAATTCATTGGTCTGGGTTACAAGATGAACTGATTTCAGGAGTGCCCGTTAAGCAGTAATATCGCCTGGTCCCTTCTAATGTCGGTGAATTGCCTGGAGACCTCTTTCACCAGACTGACTTTCCCCTCGTTATATAGGGCTATAATTGCATTTCTCGCGAAACCACTATACGTAGCTCTCTTGATCGCACTCCTCCTATAGGTATTGTCAAAAGTCTCCCTGTCGATAAAAGCGATATCTTCTAGCTTCATCAAGTTGAAAAACGAAGTCTCTCTTACTTCGCCGAGCGTTGACTCTTTCTTTTCTCTATTCCAGGGACAGACCTCGTTGCAGATATCGCATCCAAAGATCATGTCCCCCATCTTGACTGATATATTTCTCGGAATAATCCCACGATTTTCAATCGTATGGTAGGAGATGCAGAGGTTTGAATCGACCGTTCTGTTCTTGTTGATAGCTCCCGTTGGACAGCTATCGATGCATCTTGTGCACCTGCCGCAAGAATCTGGAGAAGGAAGAAAAGAGGTGTCTAACGGTAAATCAGTAACGGCAGACCCAATGAAGGTGAACGAACCAACTGCAGGACTAATGAGCATTGAATTCTTGCCTATCCATCCCAGATTAGAATTTAATGCAAGGTTCCGTTCAAGAATGGGTCCAGTATCGACGTAGCTTCTATAGCTTCTCATAAACAGACCGTTGTCAAGCATGAACTTATCGATAATTTTCGGGAAAAAATTGTGATAGTCAGAGAAACTTGCATAAGTTGCTATCCTGCCGAATCCAGGTCTTGACTCATTCCTTCTCTTGTAGTTTAGGAGGAAAACTATCATTGTTCTCGATTCCGGTCCCAGGAGAGAGGTATCGTTGCTCTTCTGCAGTCTTTCTTCTCTCGATAGGTATGACATCGAGGCGTGGTATCCTGCTGAAATCCATTTGAAAAATGTTTCACCGGAATTTATTCCTGCCCGAACGGAAGAGACTCTGAGATAGGGAGGAATATATAGATCCGGGTCTAGAAGCACAATTGCTTATAGAATCTGTAATCTAAAGCTTAATGATGCTTATATCGATAAAGTGCATCTGCAATTAGTGGAAACAGGAAAGGCAGGACTGAAGGATATTAGGAATATCCTGAAAAGGAACAGAGGCGTGATGTTGAAGAGCAATATCATTGGTTCAGATTTTTCTTTTTTGAAGCGCAAGGAAGAATACTTGGTTTTCAAAATCGAGCCGATGGTTTTTTACAGGTCTCTGTCTATTAACGAAAATGCTCTTTTATCAGTAATTTTTCCATTGAACGATTTCGTCACATCCGGTACGTGGCCGTCTATTGCAATGATAGACTTTGAGGGACCGACTGGGGCGGGAAAGGAATTTTATGAATATGTGGATAGGATTCTGCATCTCCTGGGAGAGAGAGGGATAAAGGTAGCTTCTGGACACACTGGTAGTTATGGAAACCTTGGGTACGGCGTCGCAGGGACCATGGCTCTAGTAGGTTTCAATGAACCCATTTTCAGTTTCAGGAGAGTAAGCAGGGAGGACTCATTTTATTCAGTCGGTTTGCTGGGGAATGAGCTGTCGTTCTTTCGGGAGAGGAAAGGAGGCAATGTTGCAAAGGATCCCCTAGACCTTTCGATAGAAACTTACATTTCAGAATTTCTCAAAATCAGGAAAGCGGTACACTTCGTCCACGATATATCTGAAGGAGGATTGATGAGAGCTCTCGGAGAACTTTCATACCTGCTACATTTTGGCTTCAATGTTGAGTCTGGAGACCTGAAACCAGTCACAGCGGAAGGTGTAAGGGATTACGGTTCGAGAATATTTTCTTCCAGCTCGTCAGGTTCTCTCGTGGTTTCAGTAGACTCCAAAAGAAAGAAAGAGTTTGAAAAAGTAGCAAAGGACAACTCATGGTATGTTTTCGAAATAGGAAAGACAGCCGGTGGTGTCACCCTAGACGGGAAGAGATACGAAGCAGCGGATAGTGTTTTGGATTTCTTGTTGTGATCGCCTCCTTTTTTCGAATGAAGAACTATGGGATGCGTGAGCTATAAACACCAACTGATTTATACGTACGTTCAATTAACTGGGCTGTGAAGATAAACGGATTTGAAATATTCCTGGCAAGTGATGGAACGTTCAAGCTTGATGGTGGTGCAATGTTTGGCATTGTTCCAAAACCGGTATGGGAGAAGTACTTCAAATCAGACGAAAAGAATAAAATTACGTTGGGAACGAACGTTCTGGTCATAAAAGAGGGGAAAAAGGTTGCGCTCGTGGATATCGGAATAGGTAATAAGTTCGATAAACGGCTCGAGGAGATCTATGAAATAGGAAGATCTAAGACTCTACTGCAGGATTTGAGTGAAAAAGGCGTTGAACGAAGTGACGTAACCCACGTTTTAATCACACACGGTCATCTAGATCACACTGGGTGGGCGACGATGTACAACCACGATGAGATCGAACCAGCCTTTCCAAATGCCAGATATTACATGCAAAGCGATACATGGAAGGAAATCAAGGAACCAAACCAGAAAACGAGGCCGAACTACAATTATATGAATTTTGAAAATCTCGAGGATCGGTTGGAGCTTCTGAACGGAGACGAGGAGATTTTTCCAGGGGTAGAACTGGTAAAATCAGGCGGTCACACCAAGGGGCATCAGATAGTGTTGCTTAGGGTAGGAAACGAGACTTTCATATATTTTGGAGACCTGATACCTACTTCGGCTCACATTAAACCTGCGTATGTGATGGCTTACGACCTTTATCCCATGGACACATTCACCAAGAAGAAGGAACTTCTCGAAAGAGCGTATGAAGGGCGGTGGACAATGTTCTTTGAACACGATCCAAATAATCCCACCGCTAAGCTAATGGACGTTGAAAACTACCGGCTTCAGAAAGTATCTGTTTAGAACTTAGGGCCCCCAGTCTTCAGAATTTCGCGAGCAATAATCAATCTCTGTATTTCGTTGGTTCCCTCGTAAATTTGAGTTATCTTAGCTTCCCGGAATCTCCTCTCCGTGGGATACTCCTGCGACATAGCCTTATGACCAAGGATTTCAACAGCATCAGAAGTAATTTTCACGGCTGAATCTCCTGCCTGAAGCTTAGATAGGGAACTCAGAAGCGTGGTGTCCTTTCCGTTTTCGACTTGTCTTATCGACTCGTAGTATTTTGATACGGATGAATGAAGCATGTTGGTCATATCAGCAAGCTTGAATAGTACTCCTTCTCTATTTATTTCCTTGAATTCATTGCCAAAGTTCACGATATCTCTGATTGCTCCTTCTGAAATACCAATTGCCTGAGAGGCTATACCTATCCTCCCAACATTGAGGGTGTCCATCTCAATTTTGAATCCTTCGTTCAATCTGCCTACCATCTGTTCTTCTTCAACTTCCACGTTATCCATCAGAACTTCTGTCGTGCTTGTCCCTCTTATTCCCATTTTCTTGAATTCTTTACCAATGGAGAGTCCACTCATATCTTTGTCGAGTGCAAAGAGCGTTATGCCGTGATGCTTCTTCTCAGGGAACGTCACTGCAGAGGCGAGGAAATATTGGGCCTCTCCTCCGTTGGTGATAAATGTCTTTTCCCCGTTTATGATGTACTTATCTCCCTTTTTGATGGCCCTAGTTTTTATTCCCGCAGCATCTGATCCAGTTCCGGGTTCGGTTATCGCGAGCGCCCCAATTGTGCCTTTAGCTATCCTCGAAAGATATTTCTTCTTGAGCATTTCAGAACCGTACTTTAATATCGGCTCACCGAACAGCGAGACTGTTACGTCTGGAATTAGCGACGTAGATGCGCACTCTCTGGAGATAATTCTGATGCTTTCCATCAGGGTAGAAAGAGACAGGCCAAGTCCGCCATACTCCTTGGGGATGTAAGTTGAGAAAACTCCAATCTCCCCCATCTCCTTTATTAGATCTACAGGAAATGTGGAACCTTCATCAATCTCAGAAGCTCTCTTTCTGACCTTTGAAACAGCGAAACTTTCCACCTGTTTTAGTTTTTCTTGCTCAGAAATTCCCAAATTCATTCATTTCCGTATTGGGCTATGAAAATTAAATTTCACTACTGTGTCATATCTGACAAAAGTCTTATATTTGTCTTATGTATATATTCAAAAATGAGCGAAATGATGTCTGAACAATTGGACAGCGGGGTGACAGACAACTTTAGAAATAGGTTACTTGCTAATGGGAAGAGCAGGAATACCGTCAAAATGTACGGGTACATAGTCGACCAGTTCCTGGAATTTGTCGAATTCAATAAGAACGCCATAACCGCAGACAAGATCGAAGCGTTCAAGGAATACCTCTCTATAGAGAAGGGATATTCCAAATCTACCATCTATCTCTACATTAGAGCGCTACAATCATTTCTTTTGTACTTAGGGTTAGAGAACCTGGGCCATCTAAAGGCACCCAAGAGGCCACAAAAGGTTCCAAATTATTTGATGAACGATGAAGTCACTGCGATAATAACTAATTGCAGAAGTTTGAAGGAACGCCTTATAATAAAGCTTCTAGTGTATACTGGAATCAGGGTCTCTGAACTCTGTTCTATCAGAGTACAGGATATAGACATAAACAATAAAACACTCAAGATAAGAAACGGGAAAGGGGACAAGGACAGACTTGTAGTTTTTAGTGACAAGGTAGTCTCGGACTTGAGACTTTATCTTATGGAGATAAAAGATAACAAGGGAAGAACGGACTTTCTTTTCCCGACATCCAAGAGTAAGAGAGTCTCTCCAGTGACAATAGAACGGGTCGTTAGGAATATCGTTAAGAGATCAGGGATACCAAAGAAGGTCACTCCGCACACTTTTAGACACACTTTTGCTACTTCACTACTCAGGAATGGAGCAGATCTGAGGATCATTCAGCTTCTGCTAGGTCACTCCAGTATCAGCACTACTCAGATTTACACTCACGTGGATGACAGAGCACTCAAAATGGGTTATGAAAAGTTCATTCCAAGCTACTGACACTTCACAGTCCCAGCCAGTTATATAAAGAGCTGTTATAATTTGAATACAACGGACTGTTCTGTCAGGCCTAATTTTATTTGCCAGATATACCCAGTAAATGAAGTAAGGTATCAAATATTAAAGTGCCCTCGGAGCAATAAGAACAGGCTCTAAAATGACTGAGGTTTTCTGATATGCTACATCAATGATTTCCGCATTTATTGGTCCATGAGTTGAGCTTGGACCTCAAACGGCCTTTGTAGCAATACTATCCAGCAATCGTGTGCATTTAGAAAAATATGGGATTCCATAAAGAGATAATAAAAACATAATAATACCTTTACAACATCCAAACCAGAGGATTTCAATATGGACAAGAAGGAGCATGTCGCAAGAGAAGCACTGAGATTTATATCTGAAGGGAATGTTGTAGGGCTCGGCTCAGGAACTACAGCTTCTCAATTCATAAAGATACTTGGAGCTGACAAAATCAAGAATAAAATCGTTGGAGTTGCAACTTCGCTTTCGTCCGATAAACTTGCAAGAGAGGTAGGGATAAAAACTGTTGACATCGATTCCGTTGACTGGATCGATGTGACGATAGATGGGGCGGACGAAGTTGATAGCAATCTTAACGTTCTGAAAGGGGGTGGAGGTCAGCTCACAAGAGAGAAGAAGGTCAGAAACAAATCGAAAAACTATGTTGTAATAATCTCCAATGAAAAACTTGTTTCCACAATACCAGAGAAATTTTCAATCCCAGTGGAGGTGATGCCATTTGGCCATAGGACCACGATGAAAGAACTGGAATCCCTGGGAATGAAGTGTGTGCTCAGGGAAGATTTTTTGACTGATAACGGAAATCTCATCTACGACTGTAGGCTGGTCGAAAGGTGCGATCTTCAGAAACTTGACCAACAGGTTAAATTAATCACGGGAGTCATTGAAACAGGTCTTTTCCTTGGGGGGAACAAGACTGTCTTAGTCTCAGACGGAGTAGAAGTAAGAATAATGAAATGACCTAGCAGAGCTAGAGTACCAAGTTCTGAATTTGTCCTAGCACATTTTGCATATCGGAAATCTTTCTCCTCTGCTCTTCTTCTAATTCCTTTACAATCTCGTTGAATGGTTTTGCTAATCTGTATCCGTGTACTGGTCTTCCCTTGCCCTCTTTTTTTATGTCTCTCTTCATGATCCAACCGTGTTCTTTTAGTATCCTCATTGCGATAGAAACTTCCGGCTGTCTAAGGTTGGCATTTTTCTCGATCTCGACTGAGGTTGTTTCCTGTCGTCCCTTCATATATACTAGTGCCTTCGAAACATTTCGGGGAACGCCCATCTGGATTAATAATCCAGCAAGTTTCTCATCCTCAGCGGTAAATCCATTCATCATACGATTCATCATAAAAATTCTATATTTATATTTTATCAAATTTATTTAGCTTATTTTTATGACTCTCTTCAATTTGATTTATGTCATTCTGTGTCAACAACCCGGAAATTTTATCAACTGAAAACTATTATTTTAAGATTACTTAGGTCATTTAGGGAGTAATGTATTAATTCTATTTGGTAATCAAGTTAGAGGATTTGATAAAGACGTATTCACAAAAACCTTTTAGTATATCCGACGTTAGCTACGAAATACAGTGATTTGAATGACGGTTGAGAGTGACGAAATTTTAAATGAAATTCCTGTCGAAGTTCCTGCCGAAACACTTGTCAGGTTTAATAACGACGAACTCAGAGCTAGGGTATTCATCGACAAGTACGCAATCAGAGACAACGATGGAGTCCTACTTGAGAAAGTACCAGAAGAAATGTGGAAAAGAGTTGCAAGGGAAATATCTTCTGTTGAAAGCGAACCACTCCGGGCTGAATGGGAGAATAAGTTCTATTGGTTACTTGAGAATTTCAGAATGGTTCCCGGGGGAAGAATTCTATTTGGTGCAGGTCAGGAGAAGTTCAAAAGGAGAGTCACCCTGAATAATTGTTATGTTATCCCTATCAAGGACGATTCTCTCGAATCGATATTTGAATGGACAAAGGAGGCCGCAAGAACTTATTCTCTTGGCGGTGGAGTCGGTACTGACATAAGCATTCTTAGGCCAAAGGGAGCTCCCGTAAATAATGCTGCACTGAAATCAACAGGAAGTGTCTCTTTCATGAACATCATGTCTGAGACTACAGGTACGATTGGACAGTCAGGAAGGCGTGGAGCGTTGATGATAACCATCAGAGTGGATCACCCGGATATCATGGATTTTATAAAAGTAAAAAGAGACTTGAATCACGTTAGACACGCAAACATTTCCGTAAAAATCACTGATGAATTCATGAAAAGAGTCGAGGATGACGAGGATTTCACGCTTCGATATGAAAGCAGTAAGGTGAAGAAGGTAGAAAAGGTGGTAAGGGCCAGAGAGCTCTGGAACGAACTCATAGATTCCGCAAGAAACTGGGCTGAACCTGGCTTGATCTTCTGGGACACCATGAAGAAAGAAAGCACCTCGGAATATAATGGAATGGAAATATTGACCACAAACCCGTGCTCAGAAATCCCGTTAGAGCCTTATGGTGCATGCAATCTTGGAAATGTCAACCTATCAGTATTTGTAAAGAACCCGTTTGAAAATGCAGAAGTGGACTGGGAGGATTTGGACAGGGCCGTTAGGTACACAGTACGCTTCTTGGACGATGTTGTTGACTACAACATGTACAAGCATCCACTGAAAGGGCAGACTGAGGAAGCCGGAAAGAGCAGGAGAATTGGAGTAGGCTTCACCGGTCTAGGGGACATGCTCATAAAACTGAAAATAAAGTACGATACTCCCGACTCCATAAAATTCGTAGACTCACTCTTCAAGAGGATAATGGAAGCGATATATGATGAGAGCACGAAAATTGCAGCAGAGAAGGGAGCTTTCCCCGCGTTCGATTTGGACAAACACCTCAAGTCTCCGTTCATAGGCAGGCTCAACCCAGAACTTCTGGAGAAAATAAAGAAAAATGGCCTGAGGAACGTTGCGTTAATAACAGTACCCCCTGTCGGGAGCGGATCAGCCTTGGCTGGTACATCAAGTGGCATTGAACCAGTGTTTGCCTTCTCATACACTAGGAGGAGCGAATCATTGTCAAAACAAACATTCAAAGTCTATCATCCTCTCGTGAGAGAATACATGGAACTCTATGGGGTAAAGGATGAAAAAGACCTTCCCGAGTACTTCATAGAGGCACACAAGATAGATCCCATGTTCAGAATCAAGCTGCAGGCCACTATTCAGAAATACGTAGACCACTCCATTTCCTCGACTGTCAACCTGGCTTCCTCAGTTACGACCGATGAAGTCGGAAAGATCTATTTCGAGGCTTGGAAGGCCGGATGCAAGGGTGTTACAGTCTACAGAGAGGGTTCCAGAGAAGGGATTCTCCTAACCAATGAAGCAGCAAAGAAAAAAGAACACAGGGAATTCGAAAGATCCACCATACTCACCGGAAGGACTATAGTATTTCCTCTTCTGGAGACAGGTAAACTCTACACGACAATAAACTTCGATGAATCCGGGAATCCAGTAGAAATTTTCGTAAACGTCGGTAAATCAGGTTCGGAAGAGAAGGCCTATTCAGAAGCAATAGGCAGGCTGCTTTCTCTTTATCTGCAACAGGGAGGAGACATTTCAAAGGTCGTCAGGGCCCTCACCGGCATAAAGGGCAAGACGACGACTTTTGTCGGTGGAACAAAAATTACCTCTGTTCCGGATGGCGTCGCGAAGGCAATTGACATAGCAATGAAGGGTGAGCCTCCGCAATCAACCTTGGTGGGGCAGGGGGATTTCCTGGTTACGGCAATTAAAACAGATGAAAAAAAGGAAAAGAAAGAAAGGACTTTTTCCACCTGTCCGAAGTGCGGTAACGATACACTTGCAATGGAGAATGGATGTCTCACCTGCAAAACGTGCGGCTATTCAAAGTGTGAATAGCATTACAGTATCTTAAGGTCTTGTCACTTCCTTCGTTAGTCTAATGCACGGAAATGCCTCCGGAAATAGTGGATTCATACGACGAGTCTCTTCGTGTGGTAGGAGTGGTAGAGCGCGAAATTGCACACAGGAAAGGCATACTGCACAAGACCGTCCATTGCTGGTTCGTTGACTCCAATTTTGTATACTTCCAGATCAGAGGGGAAAGGGTCAACTTTCCGGGACTCCTCGACGTTACAGTTGGGGGTCATGCTTCAAGCGGGGAGGGTTCTGAGACTGCTCTGATGAGAGAGATTATTGAAGAAATTGGGGTTCAGAGACCCTTTTCTGATCTGGTGTACGTGGGCCAGAACAGGTTCTCTTACAGAGATGACATGCTTTTTATCCGCGAATTTTCCGATGTGTACTTCGCACGGACTGAAGGGGGATTAAGCACTTTCTTTCCCAATCCCACGGAACTCGACGGAATGGCAGCAGTACCTTTCAGGAGGGGAAGAGAGGTAGTCGGAGGAAAAATCAACGACCTGGAGGTGAGGGCACTCCTCGTGGATTCAGTGAAGAGACGTGAAACTCTAAGGGTGATCAGCAGAGATTCCTTCGTCCCCGGGACAATGGAATACTTCATCAAAGTTCTGGAGTTGGGAGAGCGAATCGCTAAGGGAAAGAAGGTCTTGTGGTCAGGACAGAGTCCAACGCGAAGTGAAAGACCCAAAAACTAATAGATTGTCTGGAATTCGGAACGCGATGACGAAAGGGGAAGCATCACGTCCTCTAAACAGGACACTGCTAAACGCCATAATTTCGTCCGTAATGGCTGTAGCATCGGTTATACTTCTGATACTCCTCTCTTTCACCCTCTTCCTTCTGATGGACACTTCCTTCTTCAAGGGACTCCCAGTCAAGCCATACTCCTACTACCTCATTGGAGCAATTGCTGCATCCGCAGCGTTGCTAGTAATTTCCCTTATTTTCCTTTTCAGAAACGTTGAATCTATTTCCCTACAGGCGAACGAGAGATACACAATACAGAGAGTGCAAGATCTACCAGAGGCGGGGTCCTTAGATGAGGAAACGATGAAGTATCTCGACAGCGGTGAAAGGGAAATATACTCCTTACTAGTTGATGCGGGAGGAACTGTTCTGCAGAGGGATATAACGAGCATCAAAGGATATTCCAAGGCAACCATAACCAGAATACTCAACAGGCTGGAGGCAAAGGGGATCATAGAGAGAATGAGGCATGGAACCACCAATCAGATCGTGCTGAAAAGAGTTTCAAAATAGATTTCACAAAAATAAAACATGTTTCAGCATACATTTAAGAACTTTTTCAGTCTTGAAGATTGTAGGGTGAAAGAGTGAGAAATCACATAATGAGATTCTTTTGGATCTTTATTGGAATAATAGTGTCAGTAGTAGTGACATCGGTAGTGTTCAATGCAATATTCGTTCACAACTACTACCCTGCTGGAAGTTACCCCTACTATGGAATGATGGGATTCTGGGGAGGTTATGGCCCTTTCTGGGGGTTCGGTGCGCTGATGATGCTAATACCGCTGGCCCTCCTGGTGCTGTTCGTGCTGTGGATAGTGGGAGTCGCACAAAATCACAACGGTCACGAGCACTTTGGCTGGCATGACGATGACGCGTTGGAGGTTCTCAACAGACGATACGCCAACGGCTCGATAACGCAGGAAGAATACAACAGGATCAGGGAAGAGATAACCAAAAAGTGAGAGGTTGTTCTCTCCCCTTCCATTTTTTTCTCTTTGGCAACGGTATCCTAGGAGGAATAAGAGTCACGATCGAAAGCGAGGCTGCCATGCAGGGAGCTCTCGTTTGTCCGTATCGGCAGTTGTTCCTGATAGCGCTGGTCAACTCCATGGTGATGGTCCCGACAGAAGCAATATTGGTAAATACCGATTGCGATCGATTTAAATACAAACAAGTTCTGTCGAAAGAGCATTAGCCACACGTCTCTGGCCATAGTGCCGATGGTGCTTCTGAGATTGAGAATGCACCAAGACGCAACGGCTGTGCAGCAGTGATAAGAATGGCAACACCGAATCATTCAAGACATGGGTCTATGGGGTACTATCCCAGGAAAAGGGCAAGGTCAATTATACCGCACATCAGGTCCTGGCCAGAAATAAAAGAAGGTCCAAAGCTTCAGGGTTTCGTAGGGTTCAAGGCAGGGATGACTCACGCGCTGTTCGTTGATTATAGGAAGAGCAGCACTACCGCTGGTTCCGAGGTAGCTTCGTCAGTGACAGTCATTGAAGTTCCACCACTCAAGGTAGTGGGTATTAGACTCTACGGAAGGGATACCTACGGAGAGCACACCATCGGAGAGGTTTATGATAGCGGTTCAATAAACGAACTTAAGAAGGTACTGCCAATTTCAAAGGAGTACAAGCCAAAGGATCTCGACGGCAAGGATGCCGCTGATGTGAACGTTATGGTTTTGATACAGAACGAAAAGGTGAAGGCAATTTCTAAAAAAATTCCAGACATTACTGAGATAAGGATTGGAGGAGGATCGATAAAGGAGAGAATAGAATATGCTAAGTCCATACTTGGGAAGGAGGTCAGTTTCGATTCATTCTCGAAATCTGGAAAGTTCGTGGACATTATCGCAATAACCAAAGGGAAGGGGTTCCAGGGACACGTGAAGAGGTGGGGTGTGAAACTTCTGCCCTACAAGAACAGAAAACACAGGAGAATGATAGGTACCCTCGGCCCGTGGCACCCCGACTGGGTAAGGAACACAGTTCCTCAAGCCGGTCAGATGGGTTTCCACCAAAGGACCGAGTTCAACAAGAGGGTCTTGTTCTACGGAAGACCCGAGGAGAAGGCAATCACTCCAAAGGGAGGATTCCTGAATTATGGCGAGGTGGTGAACAGCTACATCCTCGTGCACGGTTCTGTTCCTGGGTCTACTAAGAGGGTAATAAAGCTGAGAGATCCGGCTAGACAGTTTGTCCCAGACGTTGAGAAGGTAGGGATGACGTATGTGTCGGTAGAAAGCAAGCAGGGTGCGTAAGATGACAAATTTATTTTCACTCGATGGAAAAGTCGTCAGAAGGGTGGACTTACCGGACGCTTTCAAGTTCCCAATCAGGAATGATCTGATAGTCAGGTTCACCAATGCCTATCAATCAAATGGGAGAACACCCTACGGAAGCTACTGGTTTGCAGGAAACAGGAGAGTGGGTCACAACATGGGTCCAAATCACGGCATATCCAGGTATCCAAGGGTAGCAGGGAGCTCCAGAGGAGTAATGCTTAGCAATGCGAGAGGTGGTAGGTCTGCTCATCATCCGGTAACGGAAAAGAACTGGAACCTAAAGGTCAACAGGAAGGAGAGAACATATGCGAAGCTGTCCGCGCTCTCATCCACCGTTTCTCCTGAACTAGTAAAGAAAAGGGGGCATCGGTTCACGGTTGAATCTCTACCCGTTATCCTTGAGGATCGTTTTGAGCAGATAGAGAGAACTAGTGAGGCAACTGAAGTCCTCGAGAAAGTTGGGGTTTTTAGCGATATAATCAGGTCAAAAGAAGGTACAAAGATTCGGGCAGGGAGGGGAAAAAGCAGGGGAAGAAAGTACGTCACCCCCAAGAGTATTCTGTTCGTTGTCAGGGACAAGTCGCGCATCTCTAAGGCCTTGAAAAATCTGCCTGGCGTGGACATAGTTAAACCGGAAGAATTGAATGCATATGTACTGGCCCCAGGTGGGCATCCAGGGAGGCTCCTCGTCATGACAGAGGGGGCACTTGACGATGTCAGAGGGTGGAAGATATGAAGAGTCCATATGACATTTTACTGAAACCATTCGTCACAGAAAAGTCAATGCTGCAGATCGAGAGAGACAACAAGATATGGTTCATAGTCAACGAGAAGGCAACAAGAGACCAAGTGAAGAGGGCTGTTGAGGAGATATCTGAAATGAAAGTCAGCAACGTCAATATATTGAGGGACAAAGAAGGGAAGAAAGCAATTGTAAAGATATCGAAGGATTTTTCTGCGGAGGAGCTGGCTACCAAGCTAGGAATATTCTGAGGTGAAATCATGGGAAAGAGAATAGTTGTTCAAAGGAGAGGAAAGGGCGGGCTTATGTACAAGAGCCCGAGCCACAGACATTACGGTCAGATAAGATATCCATCAGAAAAGAACTGGGAAGGGAGAGTAGAGAAGCTAGTAAGAGACCCTGGTCACTATGCTCCGGTTGCAGTGGTAAGGATGGGTGACCAGAGCAGCAGGAATTTCATCGCGCACAGCGGTATGTTCGAGGGCCAAAAGGTCAGGGGAGGTACAGATGTACCATCCATGGTTGGAAATACGCTGCCGCTCGGCTTCATCCCGGATGGGTCAGTGGTCTACAACGTGGAACTGAGGCCAGGTTCTGGAGGAAACATAGCCAGAACCCCTGGATCATTCTGCACTGTAGTTGCCCACGGAGAAAATGTCACACTCAAGCTTCCGTCTGGAAAGATGAGGGACATAAAGCCGTCCTGTCTAGCCACAATCGGAGTGACAGGTGGAGGAGGAAGAAATACCAAACCGTTCCTAAAGGCAGGAAAGAAAATTCACGCCTACCAAAGCAGAGCAAAGAGACCATACACTGTCAGGGGCATAGCGATGAATGCTGTTAATCATCCACACGGAGGTGGAAATCACCAGCACGTGGGAAGACCATCTACGGTAGGCAGAAACACTCCTCCTGGAAGGAAGGTTGGGAGGCTCTCCCCAAGAAAGAAGGTGAAGATAAATGCCTGAAGATAGGAGAATGAGATCGCAGAAGGCAATAAAGAGGTCCAAGAGGAAGGCGACAAAGGCAATAGCAGAGAGAGGGAAGGAAATACTCTACAGAGGCAAGACGATGGAACAGCTGCTTTCGCTAGACCTTCAAGGACTGATGAAGCTTATACCAGCCAGGGCAAGAAGATCTCTAAAGAGGGGTTACAATATAGAGCAGCAGAGACTTCATGAAAGGCTGCTCGAGGATGATTCAGTAAAGACAAGAGTAAGGGACCTAATCATAATTCCGCAGTACGTGGGGAAGACCGTTTCTGTGTACAACGGACATCTGTACCAGACATTCACGATCAAGGAAGAGATGATCGGGCACTACCTAGGCGAATACTCCCAGACAAGGAAGGAAGTGAAGCACTCCGGACCAGGAGTAGGGGCAACGAGAGGATCGAAGTTCCTTCCGCTGAAGTGAGGTCTTGATATGAAGTATGTAATGGAAACCGACAAGAAAAAAACCGCGAGGGCAACATCAGTGAACACTCCAGTCTCCCCTAGGGACGCGCTCGAGATAGTGAGGACCATAAAGGGAATGAAGTTGGATCACGCGAAGGACTATTTGGAGAACGTCATAAACAAGAAGAATGCCGTTCCGTATAGGAAATTTCTGGACTCCGTGTCTCACAAGAGGGGAACTGGACCAGGAAGATATCCCGTGAGGGCGGCAAAATACATCCTGGAAGCCCTGACGAATGCAGAGAACAATGCTGATTTCAAACAACTGGATTCTGACAGGCTCATGATCAGGAGCGCAGTCGCTCAACCCGCTCCTCCCATAAAGTACTACACCTACAAGGCCTTCGGATCGAGCGGAAAATTCTACAGGGAGAGGGTCCACATCCAGATAATTCTGGAAGAACTAGAAGCGGAGGAATCACAATGAAGGAACTGAAGTTTCTCAAGGAGAACATCAGGAGACAACTGATCAAGGAATATCTGATAAGTGAAATAGGGGATGCGGGGTTCGGTGGTGTCGAGATTCAGAGGACACCGCAGAACACGATAGTGATGCTTAAGGTAGAACGTCCCGGTCTCGTTATAGGGAGAAGGGGCTCGAAGATTAAGAACATGGAAATGACTCTGGAAAAGAAATTCAACCTGACCAGTCCTCTCATAAAGGTTGAGGGGACGGAAGAACCCGGACTGAACGCACAGATTATGGCCCAGAAGCTAGCCAGATCTATAGAGAAAGGATGGCACTTCAGGAGAGCCGGGCACAGTATTCTGAAAAGGATAATGGACTCTGGTGCAAGGGGGGGACAGGTAAGAATGGGAGGCAAGCTGACTGGAGAAAGATCAAGGAGCGTCAAATATACCTCAGGAAAGGTCATATCCTCCGGATTTCCGTCAGAATCAATAGAAAAAGGGTTTGCAGTCGCACTGACCAAACCAGGGATCATTGGAGTCTATGTCAAGATACTGAGAAATGACGTGAAGCTGCCTGACGACATTCGAGTAGGGAAGGTCAAGTTAGAGGAGGTGACTAACGTTGGAGGAAATGAAGGCAAAATCGATACGCAAAATGAGTAAAGAAGAGATCAACAAGAAGTACGCCGATCTGCGGGAGGAACTGATGAGGGAGAGAGGGATATCCGCAATGGGTGGAGCTCCTCCAAGCCCAGGCAAGATTGAGTCGCTTAGAAGACAGCTCGCGAGAATTGAAACCGTTATGAAGGAGTCGGAGAAATGAAAGACGACAAGATTTTCAGGGAACTTACGCCTCTGGACGAGATAGCGAGGGAATCTCAGGTCATTACTATAGAGACGGACAAGAGAAGGTATGGCAAATGGGTAACAATAGTTTCAGGATTCGATTCGCATGCAGAAGACATCAAGGAACTGGCGAAGACACTCAAGAAGAAGACCGCTACCGGAGGGACCGTGAAGGGAGAGAAGATTGAACTTCAGGGGGACCAAAGAGACAGAGCAAAGAAGGTCCTCGAAGAAATGGGATTCAAAGTAGAGGTAACAGAATGAATCCAACTCTGACTGATGTAATCGGTTCGAAGGTCGTGGTTGTTAAACACTCGGACCCGTCACTGGTAGGAGTGGTGGGGAAAGTGGTAGACGAGAGGAAGAACGTACTAACCATAGAGACTGGCAGGGGGATCAAAATGCTGCCAAAGACGAGTGGAATTTTATTGGTTGACGATCAAAGGGCCGATATTGCAAAGATGAGATTCAGGCCAGAGGACAAGATGAAGAAAATAAGGAGGAAAGGAAGGCAATGAGAAACATAGGCATAGAAGTCAATGAGCCAAAGGAAGAGTGCACCGATTCAAAGTGTCCATTCCATGGGGAACTGGGAGTGAAGTCGCCCATAATTCAGGGCAAGGTCACCTCAGTAGCCATGAGGGGCACCGTGACGGTTGTAAGAGAATATCTGAAGAAGAATGAGAAGTACGAAAGATATGAGAAGAGGAGGAAGAGGTACCATGCGCACCTCCCGGGGTGCATTCACGTGAAACTTGGGGATACGGTAAAGATAGCTTACGCGAGACCCCTGGCGAAGTCCGTATCTTTCGTCGTTATCGAGAGGGAGGGACAGGAATGAAGGGACTCGCTGGTACGCAGATAAGAGGACTGCCATTGGGGGCAAACCTGGAGTGCGCTGACAATTCCGGGGCCAAGATCATCTCGCTAATAAACGTAAAGGCATATCACAACACAAAGAGCAGAGTGCCTGCGGCCTCGGTCGGCGATATGATAATAGCGTCTGTCAAGAGGGGATCTCCCGAGATGAGAAGAAAGGTAGTCTATGCGGTGGTCATCAGGCAGAGGAAAACTTTCAGAAGGCAGGACGGGTTGATGGTAGAATTCGAGGACAATGCGGCAGTTCTGGTACAGGACAACGGGGAGACGCGAGGTACTGAGATAAAAGGCCCGGTAGCCAAGGAGGCTGCCGAGAGATGGCCGAGGGTAGCCGCCCTGGCCAGCTCGATCGTGTGAGGTGATATGGTGAAGAACATTAATGTCCATCTGTCAAAGGATCTGATTTCGAAATACGGGATAAAGAGCTTCCCCATAAGGAAAGGGGACATGGTGAGGATAGTCAGGGGAGATGCCGAGAAGGACGAAAAACTGAACATAGTAGGGAAGGAAGGCAAGGTCATCAAGATTTTCACAGACGAAGGCAAGGTTGTCGTGGAGAACATTAACATAGCCAAATCTGACGGAAAGATGAAGCCGAGGAAAATGGCTCCAAATGCCATAATGCTAACAAAGTTAATTCTGGAGGACAAGAAGAGGAAAGAGAGGCTGACCAAACTTGCGTCACTGAGGAACAAGGTAATAGAGGAGGAACCCGAACCAGTACCACAGCCTGTAGAACCAGCGAAGTCAGAAGAGAAGGAATTGGAAGCGCAAGCTGCTCCGGCAGAAAATGTAGAGGGTGGCGAGGAAGTGGAAGAAGAGGAGGATGAGAAGGATGAGTAAGCACATCAAGAGATTGGCTTCTCCGGTCACGTGGAAGCAGCCCAGAAAGCAGTTCACTTGGTCCGTACGATCCAGGGCCGGACCACATTCCCTGAGGACAAGTGTGCCCCTGATGGTTGTGGTGAGGGACGTTCTCAAGTTCGCAGACACGTCGAAGGAGGCCAGGAACATCATCTCCAGGGGGAAAGTGGAGGTGGATGGAAAAATAGTTAAGGACTACCAGAGGCCGGTTGGTTTCATGGACGTCCTATCAGTGAAGGACGCTGGGATTTCAAAAAGGGTACTCATGGACAGGAAGGGGATACTCGTCCTATCGGATCTGGGACCGCAAGAGGCCGGATGGAAGCTCGTAAAAGTCACTGGAAAGTCCGTAGCGAAGGGTGGCAAGGTACAGATATCGACACATGATGGACGGGTGATTCTCACGACGGACAAGGGTATAAAGAGAGGGGACACGCTGAAAATAGGGATACCGGACCAGAAGATTCAGGAGGTATACCCTATGGCAAAGGAAACGTCCGTTTACGTAACGGGCGGGGCACACAGGGGCACGATAACTACGATTAAGGAAATCAACGTCTCTAGGAGCTACCAAGAAAACACCGTGGAGAGCAACGACAACTTTACAACGACGATGTCAAACATCTTCGTCCTTGGAAAGTCGAAGGGTGAGATATCCATACCTGGAGGGGCTTAAAATGGAAAAAATGACTGACGTTGTGATCGACAAAGTAACGATAAACATCGGGGTTGGCGAAGCAGGGGAAAAGATCGAAAAGGCGAAGAGCGTCATCAAACTGCTGACCAGTGGAAAGCCTACCATCACCAAGGCGAAGAGGACTAGCAGGGAGTTCGGCATAAGAGAAGACCAGCCAATAGGAGTGAAGGTCACACTGAAAGGAGCAGAAATGGACAGGTTCCTGAAAGCAGCCCTATGGGTGAAGAACAACAAGTGCCTCAGCTATTCATTTTCGGATCAGGGGAGCTACAGTTTCGGCATAGCGGACTATACGGATTTCAAGGGAATGAAGTACAACCCGGAGTTAGGAATTTTCGGAATGGATGTAGTGGTCACTTTCAAGAGGAGGGGGGGATACAGGGTCGCCAGGAGATGGATATCTCCGAGGCCAGTTCCGAAGAAGATCAGGGTAAAACGGGAAGAAATGATGAAATTCATGAAGGAAAACTACAATGTTGATATACTGGAGGTGGGGTGAATGGCACAGACCAAACTCGCACCAAAGAAGAAGTACGGGAGGAAGGAGGGATGCGAACGGTGCGGCAGAAAGAGAGGGCTAGTCAGGAGATACAACCTGCATCTCTGCAGGCAGTGCTTCAGAGAGATCGCTCCCGAACTGGGATTCGAGAAGTATTCGTGAGGTGAAAGAAGAATGGGAGATACGTTAAACGATGCATTGATTTCCATAAAGAACGCGTCCAGACTTGGAATGCAGGACCTTGACGTGAGGGCCTCCAACCTCGTAGGAAGGGTGCTCAGGGTATTCCAGAAGTATGGTTACATAGAAGAATACGAATACTTGGAGAACGGAAAGGGAGGGCTGTTCAAAGTCAGGGTTGCTAAAACAATAAACAACTGTGGAGTCATCAAGCCGAGATTTTCAATAAAGAGGGACGAACTCGAGAGATGGGAGTCCAGATACCTGCCTGCTCAGGATATCGGAATACTGGTCATTTCTACCACGTCCGGAGTGATGAGCAACGCTGAAGCGAAGAAGAAGGGCACGGGAGGAAAGGCACTTGCCTTCATCTACTGAGGTGATATGAGTGGAGAGAATTATTGAGATACCCAAGGGTGTCACGGTGAAAATGAATGGCTTCGATTTCGAGGCACAGGGACCCAAGGGGAAGGTGAATAAAATTTTCAGAAATGAATATGTGTCCATGGAGATGAAGGACAGGAAGATCAGGATATTCACAAAGAGGGAGAAAAAGACAGACTTGGCTGTTGTAGGGACGTGGGAGAGTATAGTCAACAGCTCATTCATAGGAGTCACAAAGGGGTTCATATACACAATGAAGATCGTATACGCTCACTTTCCGGTAAAGGTCACGGTGAAGGGTAACGAGGTGCACCTTGACAATTTTCTTGGAGAGAAGAGCCCGAGAAAGATAACGCTTGGACCGGAGACGAAGGTAACCGTGAAGGGTGACCTTGTCACTGTCGAAGGAACCGATCTGGAAGCAACTGGAAATGCTGCAGCAAGGATAGAAAGGATGAGCAGGATAAAGGGGTTTGACCCAAGGGTGTTCCAGGACGGTATATACATCGTGAGGAAGGGTGATGTCATTGAAACCTGAACTCGGTCACGAGGAAAAGAGGCTCCTGGCAATAAGGAACCGGATGAATAGAAGGAGACCAGAGTTCCACAGACAGGAATGGTTCAGGTACGTGAGACTGGGAACGGCGTGGAGAAAACCTAGGGGGAAACACTCGAAGCTTAGAGAAAAGAAGGGGTACAGGCACGCGTGGGTAGAGTCGGGCTACAGAGGACCGTCTAGAGTCAGAAATCTTCACCCATCTGGATATCAGGAGGTCTACGTTTCAAGCATCGCAGATCTTGAGAGGATCAACCCCAAGACCCAAGCTGCTAGAATAAGCTCCACAATCGGAATGAAGAAGAGAAAGATAATCCAGGAAAAGGCAAAATCCTCTGGCATAAGGATTCTGAACGAGGTGAAATGATGGCGACGCTCAGCCCGCAGAAGAGAATGGCCGCATCCATACTAAAATCCGGAACGTCGAGGGTGTGGATGGATACTAAGAGCATAGACGACATTGCAGAAGCTGTCACTAGGGACGACATCAGGAAGCTGATCAAGAGGAACGTCATCCAGAAAAGAGCAAAGAAGGGAAATTCGAGAGGGAGATTCAAAGTAGTCAAGGCACAGAGAAACAAGGGAAGGAGGAAGGGACCGGGGTCCAGGAAGGGAACCAAGAACGCAAGGGATCCCAGGAAGAGAAAATGGATCAGGGGTATCAGGGCGATGAGGAATGCACTGAAAGAAATGAGGGATTCTGGCAAGATAACGAGATCGGACTACAGGGTCTTCTACAAAAAGATCAAGGGAGGGGCGTTCAGAAGCAAGAACGCACTGCTCCTCCACATGAGGGAAGAAGGGGTCCTCAAGGGTGAGTGAGATGAAGTCTAGATACATCATGCCCCTGAAAAGGAGAAGGCTAATGAAGACGGACTACAGGAAGAGGCTGGCTCTCATAAAGAGTGGACTACCCAGGGCAGTCATACGGAAATCACTCAAGAACATTAAGGTGGACATAGCGGAGTACGCTGTGAACGGGGACAGGATCGTTGCACACAGCTCCACTATAGAACTGAAGAAGTTCGGATGGGGCAGTCCTACAGGAAACACTCCATCCTCGTACCTGGCAGGGTACCTGGTTGGCCTTAGGGCGAAGAAGAAGGGGATAAAGAAGGTAATAGTTGACCTCGGTAGACAGAAGGTCATAAAGGGTGGAAAGCTGATGGCCAGCGTCCAGGGCCTGGTCGATTCCGGTATCAAGGTGCCTGTCGACAAGAAGTACCTTCCCCACAAGGACAGACTGGCTGGGAAGCACCTGAAGACGATCAAGGAGAATGCGATAGAGGAGGCCAAGAAAGCGATGGAGGAATCACTGTGACAAAAGAAGCTATAGAATGGATTCCCAGGACAAGGCTGGGAAAGATGGTCAAGGAAGGGAAGATAAAATCAATTTCGGATGTGCTTGGAACTCACATGCCAATAAGAGAACCAGGGATAGTTGACACCCTCATATCGAATATCGAGGATGAGGTCATAGAGGTGAAGATGGTCCAGAAGATGTCCGATTCCGGGAGAAAAGTCAAGTTTGCTGCAACGGTAGTTATCGGAAATAGGGACGGGTACGTTGGAATGGGACACGGTAAAGCAAAGGAAAAAGGGGATGCAATTGAGAAAGCCATAGAGAATGCTAAGATAAACCTGATTGAAATCAAGAGGGGATGCGGATCCTGGGAGTGCGGGTGTGGCAGGAGTCACACAGTCCCGTTCCAGGTCATGGGAAAATCAGGATCTGTAAGGGTCTACCTAAAACCTGCTCCTCAGGGAGTCGGACTTGCGATAGGAGACATACCAAAGAAGGTTCTTGCCATGGCCGGCATACAGGATACTTGGGGATTTTCAGAGGGGCACACCAAGAGCACCGTAAATTTTGCCTACGCTACGTTCAACGCACTCAAGGAGACGGCTAAGTTCAAAATAAACGATAAACTGACCCTAAGCACTCCGATATACAAGGGAGGTGTGATGAATGTTAGCAGTGATAAAAATCAGGGGAAGCAATAAAACCGAACCCGGAATAAAGAGGGCCTTTCAGGAACTCAGGCTCAACAAGAACAACCATCTCGTACTGGTTGACGAATCGCAGCTGGGACAGGTGAGGAAGGCGAAGGACTACGTGACGTGGGGAGAAATAGACGAAGAACACCTCGTCAAGCTCCTCCAGGAGAGAGGCAGAGTAACGGGCAACAGACCGCTGGACGACACGTTTTTAAAGGAACTTGGTCTTGGCACTATAAATGATCTTGCGTCCAAGCTGCTTGATGGCAGCCTGAAGGTGAAGGACATCGAGAGCATGAAGCCAGTTTTCAGGATGAACCCTCCTAGAAGGGGGTATCACTCCACCAAGAGGACTTTTAACCTTAAGGGTGCACTTGGATACAGAGGAAAAGAGATCAACAAGCTGATAGACGCAATGCTGGAAGGTGGTAAAAATGGTCAAGGAGAAAACTAAGAAGCTCAGGGGCGGATCTTACGGCAGAGGGCACAAGGCTGGAAGAGGCAAGGGAAAGAGGGGAGGCAAGGGAATGGCCGGTCTCGGAAAGCACAGGTGGATCTGGATGCAGGTCAACATGCCAGATCACTACGGAGTCCACGGATTCGTCAGGCACGCTCAAAAAGTAGATGTGAAGGCTATAAACATAGGGGACATTGATAGGACTTCCGACAGGCTCATAGAGACCGGAGTGGCAAAAGTGGACGAAGACAAGGTGAGGGTTGACCTTGAGAAGATGGGCTATGACGTCCTCCTCGGAGGAGGACAGGTCGGGAGACCATTCATCATAAAGGTTGGAAGGGCAACAGAAAAGGCAGTAGAAAAGGTGAAGAGCGCGGGGGGAGAGGTAGAAACTAATGGCGGAGATAAAGAGGAATAGACTAGTTTCCATACCTCTGATTCTCGTATTCGCTCTTAACGTGTACATAGTCTACAGGTACACGCACTACAGCATCGTCTATACGGCGATTCTGTCGCTGTTCTTTTCGCCGCTCTACTACCTGGCCTATCTGTTGCTATCATACACTGGGGAGGGATCAAAACTCTATGGCTGGAAGAACCTAGTAGAGAGGCTCCCTGCCGTAAAGAAACCAGGAAGGCACGTACGTTTCAAAGAGAAATTCCTCTGGACCGCACTTGTCCTCATAATTTACTTCGCCCTCTCTAACATATTCGTTTTCGGACTGGAAAAGAGTCAGATCATCGATGTCTTTGCGCAGTTCCGTACCATATTCGCCGGCCAGGCTGGCTCGATAATGGATCTGGGGATAGGTCCGATTGTCACAGCGAGCATCATAATGCAGTTGTTCGCAGGAGCAAAGATAATAAATATAGATTTGACAAAGGGGGAGGACAAGGCTCTCTATCAGGGAGCTCAAAAACTTCTCGTAATCATCATGATATTTGTGGAGGCTATTCCACAAGTCTTCGGTTATCTACCTCCGGACTCGGCGTTCATAAGCGCGCTTAATGGAACGGTCCCAGGTTATGGATTGTTGCTTGCGAGGACGGCAATAGTACTTCAAATATTCATGGGTTCATATCTGCTGTTCTTCATGGATGAACTGGTATCAAAGTGGGGAATCGGCTCGGGAGTTTCGCTGTTCATTGCAGCGGGCGTTTCCCAAGCACTGATTCTCGGTACGCTCAACTGGGTTCCTACAAGCACAACAAGTGCACTCTCGATACTCAACCCTCCGAGCGGTGCCCTACCCAAGACCTTCTACCTTTTGGGCCACTTCAGCTCTGCTCAGCTCTTCTCGGGGGGACTGGAAAGGATAGTGTTTGCTCCTCCTAATCCGCTGATAGCCCTGGCTGGGACAATTTTTATCTTCTTCCTCGTGGTCTGGGCACAGACTGTCAAGGTTGAACTTCCTCTGGCCCACGAGAGGGCAAGAGGCGCAAGGGGAAGATACCCCATACAGCTGATGTACGCATCCAACATACCTGTCATACTGGCAGCTGCGGTTCTCGCCAACCTGTCCATGTGGTCACTGGTATTCTGGACCAATCCGTCCCTGGCTCATGTACCAATTCTAGGGCACGATTTCTTCCTGGGGGCGTATCCATCATCATCTCTTGCGTCTCAGCTGAACATTCAGCAAACCACTCCCATAGGGGGGCTTGCGTGGTACCTCGCAAACCCGAACGGGCTGGCAAACTGGCTATTCCCGATGCTGCAACCATCCGTCTACCAGACACAGCTGATAGGCCACCCTCCGTGGGAGATGGGCATCCACGTCTTGGCCTACGTGACATTCATGGTCGGGGCATCGATAATGTTTGCAAAATTCTGGATTGAGACGACTAACATGAATTCAGAGGGTGTCGCCAGACAAATACAGAGCTCAGGGATGCAGATCCCAGGATTCAGGAGAGATCCCAGGGTGCTTAAACGCGTTCTGGATAAATACATTCCTGCAATAACCGTATTCAGTGGTGCTGCCGTAGGAGCACTAGCCGCTGGGGCCGATCTAATAGGCACGGTCGGAAACGCCTCAGGAACGGGTGTGCTTCTGACAGTCGGTATAGTCATACAGCTCTATCAGGCGATGGGGAAGGAACAGTTGACAGAGATGTATCCCTTTATGAGGGACTTCTTTGGGGGGTTGTAAATGAGGGTCATAATTGGTGGAATTCCGGGGGTCGGGAAAACCACGGTTCTGGATGAACTTGTAAAGGAAGGATTCAGAGTGGAGAATTATGGGGATGCAATGCTGAAGGAGGCAATCTCCATGGACTATGCGAAGAATCGGGACGAACTGAGAAAACTCCCGATTGAGAAGCAAAAGGAGATTCAAAAACTTGCAGCAGAGAAGCTGTCACGCTTCAAGGACGTGATCATAGATACCCACTTCTCGATCAACACCAATGGCGGCTACTTGCCAGGCCTTCCAGTGGCTGTATTGGACGCCCTCAAACCTGACTTATTCATATCAGTGGAAGCGGATCCGCTCGAGGTGTTCGAGAGAAGAAAGAACGATCCGAGAAGAAACAGAGACAGAGACTCACTAGAGAGGATAAGGGCACACATGGAGGCAAACAGGAGCTATGGGATAACTTATTCAGCTATGACAGGCTCTCCACTCTTGGTCGTTATGAACGAGAATGGTAGGGTCAAGGAGGCATCCGAAAAGATAATCCTGGCCATAAAGCCGCACGACGGAGGACTGAAATGAGCCAGAGACCAAGAGCGACGCCGCAGACTCGAGAGCAGCAACAGGCAATGTCGTCAGGCATGAGGACACAGATGCTCTACATGTTGCTCATGTTCCTTGTGATATTTGTGTATAGCATCCCGGCGATAAGGAATGCGTTTGCAATTCCAATGACCTACATACTTCAACCGGTCATCGGATTCAATTTCAAGTACCCCCTGTTCACGATACTTGCGGCAGCTCTTGTCACCGGTTTCATCAACACTATCGCAAGACACTTCTTTACTGATTATTTTGGAATGGCCGAGATGCAACACAAGAACAGGAAGCTTCAGCAAAGGTACAGGGAAGCAATAAGGACAAGGGACAAAGCTGAAATGGATGCCGTTAGGGGTGAGCAATCAAAATCGATGCAGGATTCCATGAAATTGACTCAGCAGCAGATGAAACCCACCATCGTCACTATGCTTCTTTCGGTGCTAATATATGCTTGGCTGATCAAGTTCATGTATTACATCGAATCCAGCGCCAAGCTGAGTAGCTATCTGTTGATATCATACCCATTCGGGGTTACACAGGGGAGTTTGATGCATCCAATCTATGGAGGATTCCCCGTATGGATGCTGTTTTATCTGACGTTTTCAGTGACTTTCCTCTATCCGTTGCAGTATGGACTGAAGCTGTGGTACATGACGAGGAAGGTAAAGAATGAGGATAACTATATCAGGCCCGCCGGGCAGCGGTAAGACAACGGTTGCGGAGATAGTCAGCAGCAGATTGTCTTACGAACTGGTTACAGGAGGAAAGATATTTCGTGAACGGGCCAGCGAGATGAAAATCTCCCTTGCCCAGCTTGGGACCGAAGCCGAGAAGGACGGAAAGTACGATAGGATGCTTGATGACTACCTTCTTGAGATCTTGAGGAACAGAAGCAACGTTATTGTCGAATCCAGGCTCTCGGGGTGGCTCTGCCATCTCAACGGTATTGACGCATTCAAGGTCTTCGTGGACGCAAAAGAAGATATCAGGTTAGAGAGAATCAAGAATTCAATTCAAAACAGAATTGGGGAAGAGGGAGACAACATTCTGTTCCAGGTTAGAGAAAGAGAGGAGAGCGAGTGGGAGCGTTACAAGAAATACTATGGAATAGACTACAGAGACACATCGATATACGATCTAGTAGTTGATGCCAGCTATGACAGTGCGGATGCAGTTGCGGAGGTGATAATCAATGGGCTCAATATTCGGAAAGGAACCAGCTGAGAGAACAATCGAGGAAAGGATAAACTTCGGTTTTGTGGCCATTGATAAGCCCCGTGGTCCAACTTCGCATCAGGTCTCGGCTTGGGTAAAAGAGATACTTGGAATATCAAAGGCAGGACACGTTGGAACGCTTGATCCCAACGTCACCGGAGTGTTGCCTGTAGGACTGGAAAAAGCAACCAGGCTCGCAGATTTCCTTCACGAACAGGGGAAGGAGTACGTCGCACTGATGCTCCTTCATAAACAGGTCGACAGGGTAAGAGTGGAAGAAGTAATGAAGGAATTTACCGGACAGATATTCCAGTTTCCTCCCTTGAGATCGGCCGTTGCAAGGAACCTCAGGAAGAGGGAGATATACTCGCTCAAGATAATAGAAATGAAGGAAAGATATGTACTCTTCAGGGCGGACGTTGAATCTGGGGTATACATCAGAACGCTCTGCAGGGACATGGGAGACGCGATGCTGGTCGGCGCTAACATGGTAGAACTCAGGAGAACAAGAAGTGGTCCTCTTGATGAATCTAACCTCTCTACGCTCCAAAAACTCAAGGATGCTTTCACTCTATACAGGGAAGGCGACGATAAGTTGCTCTCCAGCATGATATTGGATCCAGAGCAAGTTACAAAAGACTATCCTAGGGTGATGGTGAAAGAGAGCGCAATTGATGCCATAGCCCACGGTGCAAGTGTTTTCAGGAAGGGGATCATAGAAGATTATGGTGAGGGCAAGACCGTCAGGATTATGAGTCCAAAGGGGGAGCTTTTGGCGATGGGTGTAAGGGTCGGAGAGAATATAAAACCTGAAGTCGTCCTTGTCGATCGGGGAGTGTATCCGAAAGGCTGGAAAAGCCCGGGGACCTCAATATAAAATATTTTAATCATCAGCTTATATACATAAGTGTACAGCAGTTTCCTCGCTCCTATCCTGATAGCGCTGACGCTTGGTTACCTGGCCACGCTGATAGCGAGAGTGACCGGAACTGTGTACATTCCTTATCTGCTTGTACTTGGAATTATAGTTGGACCAGTTCTGGCCTTGATAAAGCCAAGTGAGGCTTACCTCCTCTTCTACAACTATGTGGGCCCAATAGGTGCGGCATTTGTAATACTCGCAGAATCTGCAAAAATTCCAAGGTACTTGCTCCGGCGAATTGTCAAACCTCTCTCAATGATGTTGACATTCGTGTTGTTCGTCACTGGAGTCACGACGGGGGTGATAGTGGTTTTCCTTCTAAGGGCACCAATTTGGGTGGGATTCATTGTCGGCGCAATCATCTCATCCACTGATCCTGCATCAGTCATCACATCGCTTAGAAAGAGCAAAGTTTCTGAAGTCCCTTCCACATTGCTCACCACTGAATCCGTGTTCAACGATCCATTCTCGTACCTGTTCCTTGTGGTGGTGATATTGATCTTCCTGCCAGGGAATATATCGTACATACAGTCGTCTACGTTCTCCTTCAATAGCATATTCCTATACGTTCTGTTCACACAGGGTCTGTTTCCCGTCTTGATCTCGGGGGGGTTGTTTGGATTACTCTACCTTCTGAGAATAAAGCTTCCAAAGGACTTCAAGGAATACTATACGGCAATGTTCCTATTGTTCGGTCTGTCAGCGTACTCTATCACAGTTGTCGTTGGAGGGTCGGGATACATGGCGGCCGCAATATTCGGTGTACTTTCTGGAAACTTCATGCCGAGAGATACTGAATTTGAAGGTTACAAAACATTCATGGACAACATCTCTATGTTTGCGGTAATACTGATATTCGTGTTCTTGGGAGCATCCATCAATCTTTCTATTCTCATTGCTTTTCTGATTCCTGGGGTTCTGATCGCTCTAGTTCTGATATTTGTTGTTAGACCCTTTGCAGTTGTTTTGGCCGGATCGGTAGACTTGAACATGAAATATGGCGATCTGCTTTTCGTAGGTCTGGAGGGAACTAGAGGTGTTTTCCCTGCTATACTTGCCCCTACTGTTCTGATAATTGGAACGGCCACTGATAACGTACTGCTGCAATACTGGGGGCAGGCGATAGAAGCGATTGTATTAGTTATAATATTCACTTCGCTCACAATCCAGCCTCTGCTAATGGGGTGGATTTACAGGGCGCTCCACAAGGAAGAGGTGTAGAGAAAGCTCTTTGATAGAAATTCTGTATTCTGACGAGGAGACCCCTAAACTTTCAAATGTTTTCGAATTCCTCGCTCACATCTATTATGACTTGTTCCATCAGTTTGTCGATGTTTCTGGCGGAGAACTCTCTCAGACCGCCCATTTCGCTCTTGACCTTGGCAATGAATTTTGAATCTTCCGTAAAGATGTCGAAGTGAACAAGAAGCTCTTCCATAGGTGCTAATAGGCACGATGTATAAATTTTTAACGCCTTTTGGAAGCTGAAAAATGGTGGCTTATTGGTGTCTATCTTAGCACCAGTAAATGGAGCAAGAATCAAGACAGTATAGGGGAGTGTGACAACATTCCAACACAGAGTGTATAGAAATTGGACTATGAGAAAAATAATGAGAACTGAAATGGGCCTAACTATACGAATCTAGGATTTGATTTACTTTCCAAGACGGTCCTAGCGAACTTTAGCTACAAAGACGGACAGTTCAAGTCTCTTAGAAAAGCCAGGAAAAGGTCAACCGAAATATCCTAGGTCTTCTTTTCTTTCCTCTTGCGGAGGGTTCTCAATCATTCTGTTGGTTATGTCCTCAATTTCCTTGATTCTCTCGTCCAGGCCAGATGTGTCTGCACCGAGTTTCAGGTAGTCGACAAGCACCTTTGCGACCTGCTTTGCTGATTTCGGGTCCGTGAAGTAGCCAGAGGTCTCTCCCATCAGGCACACGCCGGGGAGCTCAAAAAGTTCCATACCCATTCCGAGGAAGAGTCCTGCTCCTCCAACTATCCCCCCTCCGGGTTCGTTCTTTGAAAAGATTACACCAAGTTTCTCAACTTCGTCCCTGACCTCTTTCGACGTGTATGCGCCCAAAACCCTTGGAACCTCCATCAATTTGCCTATCTGATATCCCCCAAGTGTGATTATCCTCTTCACATCAAACTTCGTTCCGAGCTCCAGAACTTTGTAACATATCTCATACTGTCCCTGTGATGTGAGTCCTTGGAAATCCCCGGTGAAGAATATCATGTCACCTTCCTTCCTCTTCTTGTAGTACAGTTCGTTTCTGACGAGTCTTGCAAAGGCATCCTCGTTCATCAGGACCTGCGGAGGAAGATGGTGCGAAAACACGTCGGCCAGCTTCTTTGCCTTGAGAGTCTCGATTAGGAAATCTGCCGTTATCTTTCCTACATTGCCAATCCCGGGTAATCCAACTATCAGTACCGAATTTTTCAACTTTACGTTGTCTACCATTCTAACTATTACACTTTCCACTTTATCACTCCTTCCCGTACAGCATCTTCATCCTGTATTTTCCATATTTATCTTGCGGCGAAAATCTCGGAGGGATCGTCGAGATGGTTCGTGAACCACACTTTGGGCACACGTTTTCCATAGTGTAGTTACCGCATTCGGTGCACCTGAATATGAGGCTCTTCACTCTTTCACCGGTCCTTCGCCTATTCCGCCGTGCTTTTCCAGATAGCTTATAATGTCCTCTCCGCTTTTCTTCATGTTTTCTTCAGCGATCTTCGCATCTTCTGCCCGAGAAACTATCCTGTATTGCGGAGCTCCTAAGTACGTTATTTCGATTCCGTCCCTCTCGCCGGCTTGAAGTGCTTTCTTTATGATTTCTATTCCATCGCCGGAATTATCCTTTAATCTGATGATGCCTCTGACCTCAGCTACCGGTGGTTTTAGGTTCTCTTTCGCGTAAGCCACGATTGCCCCAGCCCACTCTTTGTTCTTCAGATCTGATGAAAACTGATCTGGTTCTACTGCAGCAACTTCCAAAGCGTATGCTAGAGATCCGAACTTCTCTTCCAGCTCTTCTGTCACCGTCACTTTGTCAAGTTTCCCTGAAAACGGCGTTAGCAGGTTTGCTATGATCTTCTCTGCCCTTTGCTAGTTCTTCCATTCCTTGAGTTTCTCTCTCTTCTGATGGTCATTGACCCTTCTCAGAGAGAGGTCAAATCTTCCTCTGGAAGGGTTAGCATCCAGAACCTTGCAGACTATTCTCTTGCCTTCCCTGACATAGTCCCTTATGTACTTTATCCAGCCAGACGACACTTCGGTGATGTGAATAAATCCTTCTTTACCGACATATTCATCCAGACTGCAAACTACCCCAAAATCACGGACATCTTTAACTGTGCATACGACGAGATCTCCGATATCTGGGTCTCTCTTCTTCATTTGAATTCTCCAGTGATTTGTCCATTTATCTCGAACTTGCCACCAGTGGGTTTAGCCAGGACCGTGTTGCACACGGAACACTTTACCTCAGTGGAACCTCTGGCATATGTTACAGTTTCGGTCCCGCAGTCGGGGCACTTAATCTTGATAAAAGACTTGTCCATTCCCTTGATCTTTTCGGGCATTTATGCCTCCACCTCTGCGAGCTCGAACTTCTTGGCTCTCCACGTAGGAGAATGATAGGATTTCTTGCATTCTAAGCACCTATACCTTATGTTGATTCTCTTGGTCGGTTTCTCCCTGCCCTCGTAAACTGGTCTAGGAAATCCTCCATAACCAGAAGTGACTCTCCTGAATCGTCTCTGTCCCTTCCTCAGTTCGCTGGCCTTCTTCTTCTTCACTCTCTCGATTTCCTGCAAGGTATGCTTCTTACAGTGAGGACAGTATCTCATAACCTTTCTAGGTAACTTCAATCATATCACCGGTGTTGCAAACTGAATTTGAACTGCATATTTAAGCGTTTATTCGGAGATGCCAAAAAACACAGTATCATGCAGTCGGGAGCGGCCTCAGAGACTTAGTATGCTGACTTTGATGAAGAGCTTAACCAGTAGGCTAAGTACTGATCAGGTATCTTCCCCTTAGGATACGTCGATAGATATGGGCATCATCAAGAGCCCTTTTACCTGCAATTTCGCAAATACCTCGCTGATCCGGTCCGGTCTCGAACTACGAGATGGATGTTCGATCTTTTGACATTCCATAATTGCACGTAAATAGCTTACAAATATAGACATCTGTCCACAGAGCGTCCCATTGGTCCGTAAATCCTAGACAAAAATTATCAATCTGATGCACATAAAGTTGCTTATGCTGGACGAAGTTCCCCAATCCTTTGACTCGCTGCAAATTGAGAGAGAAGTTTCGGAATACTGGGAAAGAGAGAGCATTATGCAGCAATCATTCGCCGTAAACAGGGGAAAGCGAAGGTTTTCATTCGTCGAAGGACCTCCCACAGCAAACGGACCACCCCATATAGGTCACGCAGAGACCAGAGCGATGAAGGATCTATTCCTACGGTACAAAACAATGAAGGGGTTCGACATTTATCCCAGAATCGCAGGATGGGACTGTCACGGTCTTCCGGTTGAAATTGAGGTCGAGAAGAAACTTGGAATAAAGAACAAAACTGAGATAGAGAAATTGGGTCTTGCAAAATTCAATCAGCTATGCAAGGAGAGCGTGTTTGAGTACGTTAGGGTATGGGAGGATGTCTCCAAGAGACTTGGGTTCTGGGTAGATTACGACAAAGCGTACGTCACCATGAAGGATGAGTATATAGAAAGCGAATGGTGGGCCCTAAAAGAGCTCTACAACAAGGGTCTTCTCTTTAAAGATTTTAGAATTTCTCCTTATTGTCCGAGGTGCGGTACCACTCTGAGCGCTCACGAAGTTTCACAAGGATACAAAGTAGTGGAAGACTTCTCGATATATGTGAAATTCAAGATAACGGGAAAGGACGAATACTTCCTAGTCTGGACCACTACTCCTTGGACATTGCCTGCCAACGAATACCTAGCAATCAATCCGGACTTCATTTATGTGTTAATCAGTTACCGGGGGGAAAAAATATGGATGGTCGAAGATCGAGCGAAGATCATACTGAAGAAGTATGAAGTTCTTGATACTCGGAAGGGATCTTCCTTTGTAGATACAAGATACGAACAGTTAATTCCGTTCCTCAAGCTCAAGACGGGCCTCTACGTAGTTGCAGGAGACTTTGTGACCAAGGAAGATGGCTCAGGTATTGTGCATGTTGCACCAGCCTTTGGTGCTGACGATTATTCTGTCTTGAAGAAAGAGGGGGGAGAGCTCTATGTGACAGTTGACGATGGAGGAAAAGTAACTCTTGAATCACCCTGGAAGGGCCATGACGTTCAAATAGCAAGTGACGAAATAATCGAATACCTCAAGAACTCCGGTCAACTGCTAAAGACCGATAAGTCGGAACACTCATATCCATTCTGCTGGAGATGTGATACGAGACTGATTTTCTACCCTGTGGAATCCTGGTACATCGGTGTCTCAAAAGTGAAGGACAAGGTAGTTGGCTACAATCAGAAGGTCAATTGGAAACCAGAGCATATAAGAGACGGGAGATTTGGGAACTTCTTGGAGGAGGGGAAGGACTGGGCACTTTCGAGGAACAGATTCTGGGGTACTCCTCTTCCGGTATGGATATGCAAGAACAATCACGTCTTCGTCCCAGGGAGCAAGAAAGAATTGTTTGAGAATGCCACCTATGTTCCAGAGAACTTTGAACTTCATCGACCGATGGTTGACGAAGTAAAAGTCAGATGCAAAGTGTGCGGACTAGAAATGGCGAGGGAACCGTATCCCATAGACACCTGGTTCGATTCTGGTTCGGCTTTTTTTGCACAATTCCACTACCCCTTCGAGAATCAGGCACTCTTCAAAGAGAACAACCCTGTCGATTTCATCAGCGAAGCAATAGATCAGACAAGGGGATGGTTCTATTCCCTTCATGTGATCTCATCCCTCCTCTTCGACAGGAATGCGTACAACAACGTCGTAGTAATGGAGTTCGTGCTGAACTCCAAGGGGGAGAAGATGAGCAAGTCGAGAGGGGATAAAGTAGATCCGCTCGAGATTCTGGACAAGATAGGGACAGATTCTCTCAGGTTGTTCTTTTTCCAGGGTCCTCCGTGGAAACCAAAGAGGTTTTCCGAGGACGTGGCCCTAGATTTCTCGAGGAAACTTCTTGGAACTCTATACAATTCCTACCTTCTCTTTTCGACAAATGCAAGACTCGACGGATGGAAACCCCGTGAGGAGACAATAGCATCTGACCTTGACAAGTGGATGTTCAACCGAACGAATGAATGCATGACCTCTGTCACTAGACATATGGACGATTACGATCCTCACCTTGCGCTCGACGACTTAAAGAATCTTGTCTTGGATCTCAGCCAATGGTATCTGAGGCTTTCGAGGGATACGTTCTGGAGTAGCGAGATGACAACAGAGAAGAGGTCTTTGTACTATGTGACTTACAGCGTACTAGTCAATATAACAAAGGCTCTCGGCCCGTTCACTCCATACTTCTCAGACTATCTATTCAGAAAACTCACAAACGAAAAATCTGTTCACCTATCAGAATTTCCAGAGGCAAAAGAGTTTGACAGTTCGTTAATAGACGAGATGAGCCATGTAAAGGAAATAGTTGAGGCTGGAAGGAGAATAAGGCAAAAGTACGGATTGATTCTAAGGCATCCTGTAAAGGAGATTGTAGTTACAGATGGAAAGTACAAGACCGTTGTTGAGAAGTATGGAGATTTGATAAAGAAAGAACTTAACTCCAAGACGGTCTCTATGGGCAATTTGAGTAAGTATATGACTCAATATTTTACCCTTGATCGGAAGTCAACCGGCAAGATATTCGGCAAAGACCTCAGCAAAGCTGAAACGGAATTTGAGAGAAACGAGAACCAGGAACTGTTCCGAAAATCGGGGAAAGTCACTATATTGGGTAAGGTCATCTCAGAAGAGAACGTAAACATCAGGGACCACCTGGATGAGAGATTCGTATCGGACGATATCTCAAACAATGTGATACTCATCAATAAAGAATTTGACAAGGCACTGTACATGGAGGGACTTGCCAGGGAAATGATCAGGAGAATACAGAGCATGAGAAAAGATGCTAATCTAGAGTACACGGACAGAATATATCTGCACATTGAAGGCGACGAATCTTTGATAGAAGCTTTTTCATCCTTCAGAAATTACATTCTTTCTAGTACACAGGCAGAGGAAAAGGCCGTTGTAACGGGTTCAGACAAGGTCTGGGATATCTCAGGTCTTGAACTGAAGGTGAGCATAGCGAAAATAATCTCCTAGGACCCTTGCATCCGTATCTTCGGCTCTATTTCAGTCAAAAGAGGATGATGTGTATCGCAATACCTAGGATTGTTAAAAGAAGCGATAACACCAGAAAAACTATAAATGTCAACACTGCCAGCAGGAAAGCCCTAACTACTCCAATACTATAAATGGCCATAAGCACAAGGAGGATCAGTATGAATCCTATTATTGCGGAGAAGAGAGGAATCAGTATCGCAAACAACACAAGGAAAAGAACAAAAATTGAGGCCGTCACAAAAGTAGCAAGAAGCGCCCTTCCAAACTCCGATCTATCATGAACCAAGAATTTGGATGAGAAGTAGAGGGGAAAAGAGGCTACGACCCACAGGACGATCATTGCAATTATTGCTGCCAGAACTTCGGGGACGTTCCCTAATGATCCGAACGCCATCAACGGTAGAAACTTAATTCAGGCTTATACTTATTCGTTGGAATCGGAGGAAACCGGAATTACAAAATAGGAAGCGGCTTCTAGCTGATCCGTTCACAGTTGTGGAACGACGAAGATCTCATCATCTACCTTTAACACTCTTATCTTATCCTTATCTCCCGGGTCGATCACTGCCTTCTCTTTGAAATCAAACGGGTCGAGTATATACGCAGTATCTCCCTGCCTGTAGAGTACATCCGTTTCTTTTACGCTCTCACCAGTCTTGTAGACTAAATGATCATCCAAGTCCTGTAGTTTCTTTTTTTCTCTGGATTTCGTCCTGATGTTGATGAGCGTGGCTAAATCAGACTTGATCGAGACAACTAGATACAGATCGTTCCCGGTACGGATCACATCTGATTTCTGGAAATTTGGGATCCGAATCGACACCGTAATCCTGTAAAGTTCGGTTCCTTTCTTCATCCCCACGAGATGTGAAGTTTCTTTGAATGTTCCTCCAAAGCGTTCTATGATCTTCCTTGCTATTGCTCTTGCATATTGTTTATCGGACAGAAATAGATCATATCCTTCCTTTATTCTCTCCATCTTTGTAAGGAACACATCTTTGGATGGTGCTTCTTCAATTGCTTCCAGTAGAGTCTTTAGGATATGCTCCAGACGTTCCCCCCTCTCCCCTCTGAGCTGAAGGATTGCTTCATAATAGTTCCCCAGTTTTCTTGTACATACTGGACACGTCGAAAGGGAAGTATGAATGAAAAATTGACCCTCCCTTTTTTCACCATTTTTGATAGAAATTCCTTTGAATGAAACCTTTCTATTGTATTCGTCCCCGCTCACATCGAACGAAGGCTCTCGCACTCCAAACACACTTTCTATTATGGTGGTGACGATGTCCCTCTCCTTCATTGCCCCGTCTGACCACTGTCCAAGCAATATGGAATGGCAGTGGGGGCACTTCTTAATTTTGACTGATTTGACATCGTCCTTTTTACCGCTTTCATTCATGCACTCATCACAAATGATCGTCGACCGTTCGACTTCCTTCCCGCAGACTATGCACTTCGTATTGGTCTATGTTTATTTGACTAAAATTATTTTGTCTTTTCAACTGCCTTCGGAACTTCTATAGGTGATTCGAAGTATTCCCTGAAGAAAACGCAGTTATCCTTTCCCTTGCACGCTAGGAGATTCAGTTTGGAACATCCGTGAGAATCGAGGTATACGCACTCGTTTTCAAGTGCCTTGAAGTGCCCCCATACATCGCACTCTTCCTGAATGCACTTGTAACCCGGATACTTAAAATGGCACACATCTTTCAGGTCGGAGAAGACGCATCTCACGTGAGTTGATAAGTCGGTTGAATAAAAAGTATGTTGGAAGATTTCAACTAATTTGTTTCACCATTGGTTGAAATCATACTGCGTTAATGGGATTCTTTTTACTGTTGAAGCTTCTGAATTTTAGTCTATGGTCTGAGTCTGCGCATGGTCCTGGGGAACGGGACTGCCTTGTTGATGTGATCCAATCCTGCAAGCCAGGTGAGAACTCGATCTACTCCAAGTCCAAATCCTGAGTGTGGGACGCTTCCATAACTCCTCAGGTCTACGTACCACTTGTAGTCTTCAGGCTCGAGGTTTTCGTCCCTCATTCTGGCAATCAGCTCATCCCTATTCCAGATTCTTTCTCCTCCACCAATTATCTCACCGTATCCCTCCGGCGCCAAGACATCATGGTTCAGAACGTGGGATGGATCTTGTGGATCCGGCCTGTGATAGAACGGCTTAAGCTGAGTAGGGAAGTTGTAAACAAATATCGGTTTATCGAAATCCTCAGTGATCGTCCTCTCTTCCCTCTCACCCAAGTCAGCCACATCATCTAGTTGGAGTCCCTTCTGCCTTCCTATCTCTATGACCTTTTCATAGCGGTACCTGTAAAAAGGTTTTTCAATCACCCTTATCTTGTTTACATCCCTCTTCACAATTTCCAGCTCTTCCCTGTTCGAATCAAGGAGATGCTGAGCAATATAAACAATCATATCTTCTTCGATGTCCATCATCTGCGTGTTGCTAACCCAAGCCGCCTCTGCCTCGTAGTGCGAATATTCAGTCAGATGCCTTCGTGTTCTAGATTTTTCAGCTCTGAATGAAGGGGAAATAGTGTACACATTTTCTAGAGAAAACATGAATGCCTCAAGATAGAACTGAGAAGATTGAGTTAGATAGGCCTTTTCACCGAAATACGGTACTTCGAATAGAGTAGAGCCGCCCTCGACCATTCCCCCTACGAACATGGGTGGTTGAACCTCGTGGTAACCCCTCTCCTTCATGTAGTTTCTGATGGAGTAGAGAATTGACTCCCTCATCTTCATTATTGCAGTCATTTCTCTGCTTCTTAACCAAAGGTGTCGTATGTCGAGCAAAAACTCGTCACTCTTGTCCTTGGTGATGGGGAAATTCTCCGCAAATTGGTAGACTTTTATCCTTGATGCATGTAGTTCATATCCTGTTATGGCCTTCTGCTCCTTGGAACACTTTCCCTCTATTTCGATAGATGTTTCAATTGTTGACCTCTTCGCAGCTTCGAACTCTTCAGGAGTGACAGCACCTTTCTCAACAACGACCTGAACGATGCCCGTAGAATCTCTAATCACGAGGAATACCAGTCTTCCAGACTCCCTAGACCTGTAAACCCATCCTCTTATGGTCACTGTTGTATCCACGTGACTATCGTTCAGAATTTCGCTGATATGCATATTGACCTCAATTTATCGCCATATAAATACTGTATTTCTACATCTTTCTCCTCACCAGCGCTATGGGCCATCCCTTTTCTAACCCGTCTCCACCTAGGACGATAAAAGAGAATAGAAAGTTTCCTTGAATTTAGGAACCGTGTTATATCTGCCCAATCGCTCTGGTTCTATCCACTGGTAGCTAGAATTTTCATCGTTTAGCCTGACTTTGCCTGACTTTGATTCCATGAGTATTGGCGTGATTTCGTAGAGTATTTTGTTGTTTCGGACATACAGTTCTTTCCCGACCTTTTTTATCAATGATTCTTTTATTCCACACTCTTCTTCCATTTCCCTCTTTCCTGTCTGTTCTGGAGTCTCTCCCTTCTCGACGTAACCAGAGATACCGCTCATCTGTCCAGGATAAGAGGTTGCAGTTTCAGATCTCATCAGGAGAAGCAGTTTTCCGCTGTGGATAAGGTAGACAGTTGCAACCTTCTTTTCTTCGACGTCCTCAATAAAGACATCTCCATTCGAACCGTTGATTGTTACCTTATCTCCCTTGGAAAATATGTCAAGTGGTATGCGATCGACCATGGGGATGTCAGATATTATTGCCCCTGTCACAACCATCTGCTCTGCAGATTCGTTTATCAGGCCCGCAGGTCCAATGTTTCTGCTCTTAAGTTCAAGGAAGGTATATGAGCCCACCGTCGACCCTCTCCCTCCCAGGAACGCTAAAATTTTCCCGGTTATTCTTGTGTTTTCACATGGCCCGCTGGTTACAAGGCCATCCCTGCTAATCTCACCCAGAGGTGAGATCAGCTGATTGCAGACTATCACTTCAGAGGTGGCCCTTCCAGGAGATAGTCCGCGTCCCTTTATCATGCTAGCACCCACTTCATAAGGTCAATGATTCCCATAAACGCGACCTTTTGGTTCCCATATCCCTTCAACGGAAGATAAAAGGTGGCTTTACCTGAATTGGTGCCCGTGCTCTTGTACCTATTACTTAAGGGAGAAACTACCATACAGGTATCAGAAAATACCTTCCCTCCGAAGTTCTCTATAGTCCTCACTGCATCCCTAGACCTCGCTTTTACTTCGCGCGAGGTGAATAGGAAAAAGTCTGGGCCTACCTTCTTTTTTCCCTTCACAAGACTAGCTATATAATCCAGTTCCTCAGATGATAAGTGTGGACAGCCAATAGCGATCAGTTCAGGTTCTTGCTGTGTAGAGTTTTTGGCAATAGTCTCTTCTATCTCTTCCCTTGCAACTTCTATTACTTCGGGGGAATCTGAGACCAGACTTGACTCCCTAGTCACTCCTTCAACGTGAAACATCGGAATGGAAGATGTAGCCGAGAGGGCCGCTGAAAAAGCCTTGAGCTCTATTCCTTTCGCTTTTCTTTGTCCTCTGACCACAGGTATGTTCCTATTAAGCTTGGGACCAAGAAAAAGTCCGAGGGCTGCAAACTTTGTGTAATCGAGAGGTGCCTCAACATTGACGACAACAGAGGCTTTCCTGCCTTCCTCCCTGTGGAGGCCGTGATCTGGGGTTTTGCCTATAATAGCAGCGGCTAGTGCAGATGGACCACTCTCACGATTCGTCCTAGCTCCGATGATGGAGTTGACGTAGATTATCGCAGAACTTTCTGCCCACGAAATGTGATCTCCAAAACTCGGTTCGTTGTAATAGTAGTAAGGAGTACATGTGAAACTTTCCATTACCCCCATTTTCCGGTATATCTCTACAATTTCTAACTGCTTCTTTCTAAAAGTATCGTCAATATCGACAGGCCCACCATTTTCAATGTCAAATCCGAGTGGATTCAGAGAGGTCGGTACCGATACAGGGTGTGATATCTTTTGTAGAAATTGAATACCTCCCTCTCCCACATTCTTGTAGGAGACACCAGAGATATGGGCAGACTTAACAGGTATCAACCTTTCCGCTTCTCCCAATTCTCCGAGGGAGTAGAGTAATCGTATCGCTATCTTCGGTCCCTCTCCCTTCTCTCCATCAAATATCCTTTCTTCCTCTTTGGTGAGCAGCAACTGAATCACCTTTGAGATAGTAATTCTTTAATCTTTTGTTTTGGATCAGGAGACATAGTAATGGTTCTCCCGATAATCAGATAATCTGCCCCACTTTCTATTGCCTGCCTGTAGCTTCCGCCTTGAGTCCCCACACCTGGGGATAGTACCTTGAGGCCGGATATCTTCTTTAGAACACTTATTCTTTCTGGGTGCGTCGCAGGCGCGACTATTCCATCTGCCCCCTCCTCCCTTGCCATTAAGGCTATCCTTTCAGACAGTCCCGAAATGTAGTCCGCGTTTCCAGGGTGAGACATCTCAGCCACTACGTAGAGGTTCTTTACCTCCTTCCTGACCTCTCTTACGACATCCCTTCCCACAAAACCTTGTACTATGACGCCAGTGGCACCTTTTTTGCTCAGTATTCTAGCTATGTTTCTGGAGACATCCGGAATGTCTGCAATCTTGATGTCGACTATCACTTCTCCAAATCTCGATACTTCGTCGATCACGCTCACTCCGTTGTTTAGTATCAGTGGATACCCCACTTTAAACGCAACGACATAGTTTGAAACGTTTTCCGCGACTCGGAGAGCCTTCTCTCTCTCCTCGATGTCCAGTGCAAGTATTATGTTGCTCTCCATCTGGCCGTTATCCTGACTCAAAATAAAATATTGTCCTCTCTCTGTGAATTATTGATGCTGCATTGGATATTAAAAAGGCGATAACTATTTTAGTAGCTTTAAATGTCCTTCTGGGAAATAAAGAATGAATCAGGATACTGGAATGCTGGGAGGAAAGCTCTTTGAGTACATGGACGAGCTTCTTGGTAGACTGCGGTCAACCATAATAGCATTCATAGTGATCTTCTTCGGTTTTTTCCTATTGGGACCGATCCCATTTAAGTTGGACGGGTTCACGCTTTACTATCCTTTTCCCTCTTTCTATGGTAGTTTCTCAGTCCATATTCTTGAACTCATGCGGATTTATCTTGTTCCTAACAAGATGACATTAATCCAGGTAGCACCCTTTGACATAGTGGTGAGCGTGGTGTACGTTTCGCTTGCAATTTCCATTTCATCCATAATTCCAATCCTGGCATTTCAACTGATTAATTTCTCAAAAACTGCCCTCTATCCAAGGGAAAGAAGAATTGTAAGGCTCTCGATATTTCCAATTCTAGTTCTGTTCGTGATTGGAGTCCTGTTCGCACTCAAGATGATCCTGCCGCTTCTCTTCCATTTCATATACATCTTCACAACCGTCGTTGGGGTAGCCCCATTTCTTGGAGTTGCGCAATTTGTCTCGATCGTCGTATTGATAACAGCAGGGATGGGTGCTGTGTTTGAAACTCCAGTGATCGTATTTTCACTCTCCTACATAGGATTGGTTCCGCCGTCGGCCTGGTTCAAGAACTGGAGATATGCAATCATAGGAGCCTTCTTCATAGCGCTGCTGATTTCACCTGGGGCAACGGGAGGGATAATGGAAACAACCATTGCGATGATCATAATATGTCTCTACTTTTCGGGGGCTCTTCTTGCAAGGTGGGTACTGAGCAAGAAAATCAACGTCGAACAGAAACCCACTGCGACGTGATAGGAATGTACACAAAGTATTAGTTGTTAAAAATATGTGTTCAAAAGCAACTCTGGAGGTCTAACAAATGACTCATAAACCATCTGCGCCGAACGTTGAAGGCTTTAGCAAGATATCATTCTGGAGAGAGGAATCGGTAGGTGTCATCACTCTTCTTGCTCCTGGGCACATAGACAGTGTAATGCTCGATGAGATGATCCGTGTCCTTTCAATAGCTGCGATCGATGACAAGGTTTCCTCCGTCTTTGTGACTGGATCCAATTACATTTTCTCGCGAGGGCTTAAGGTACCAGATAACAAAATGTACGCGGATTTCAGAGATTACTACAAGCGCATACAGAGTTTCGTTCTGTTCTATATGGCTCTTGAGAAACCAATTTTCTCCGCAATCAACGGAACGGCAACGAACAATGGTTTATCTCTTGCGTTACTAGGCGATGAGGTATTTTATTCAGATAACAGCAAGTTCATAATTGACAAAGAAGAACCCACTCTGCTGCTTGGGACGACGTCCATTCCAGAAAGAGTAACGGTGCGCAATGGAACACTAAAAATTAAAGGTGTAGAAACTGGGAAAGAGTCAATGATGGAGGAGGCATTTGCGTGGACAAAACAGCTTCAGAACATAAGTTACCACAGGGCTAGGAAAAAGAAATTCCCGGATTTGGAAAGGGTGCTTTTACAGGAGGAAATTGATTTCCTGGACTTCTATCTCTGGTGCGAGGGATGTGCTCAGCAACAGCGCCCTTAAAAGACAGAGGATAAATCTGCTTCTATTGGTCAGTCTATAAACCGCCTGCACGCAATACTTACAAACTCACTTCTGCGTGGTGGTAGAAGCAGGTTCAGTCTTTACTGCTTCATTGATTTCTCTCTCGACTTCCATTCTCCCTTTCTTGAATTCTCCCATCGACCGGCCCATTGCTCTGGCTATCTCTGGTATCTTCTTAGATCCGCCAAGAACTAGCAGCACTACGACGATGAGTATAATCCAGTCAGTTGGACTTCCTAACATCTGCATTCGCATTTAAGTCCCATATATTAATGTAATGGTCAATTAATCTCATGGAATGGAAAGTAGGTATTAAGATTCAGTTGAAAGTCGTCTAGATTAACGACATATAATTAGTCAATTTACCACAGCATGAATTGGAAATAATCCACTTTGAATTGACTAAAAACAAAAGGGTAATCCAAGTCTCATTCAAAGCTGGATAACGTCCTTATTTCGCACAACTTTATCGTTTAAGTTTCAGTGAAAAATAGTGCTTTGCCAAGCTTACCAATAAACTAATATACAGTGTTGCCTTTACTTTCTTTTGCCGTTACATGCGACAGGCTAGATAGTCCTTTTGGACAGCATGATAGTCTGGTTCCTGAGCGGCAAAATGAATGAGGATTCGAACATGTTTATCGAATCTGAGATGGGAA
>DAHWMK010000012.1:0-5291 GCA_027343225.1 Thermoplasmatales archaeon | reverse complement strand
GCACCCATTCCAGTGGAGAAAGAGAGAGCTTCTTCAACCTCATCAAGAGATGCATATTTTTTCTCGAGAGCCTCTAGCGTTGGGTTTCCCCATCTTGTATACATGAATGGCTTATTTCTTGTGTGATCTGAATATGCATTCGGAGTGGGGTTAGGATTATAAAATGTTGACGTCTCAAAAATTGGGGTAGTGACGTTACCAACTTTTTCATCCCTGAACTCACCAGACTGAACCGCCCTAGTATTGAAACCTTCCTTCATGTTTCATGGTACTTGAGACGTATATTTAATTATGAACATTTGATTCGAGCAGATGCATTTAGGAATGAATTGCGATGATAATCCCCTCTACAGGCAATCAAGCTCTTCAATTCAGGAAATGAATGTGTATGAAGAATAGAGCAAACTTGAATCGTCCATCATTCCCTTCATCTTACATAAAGGCGGCTGTGACCATCACGGTGAAAACTATCACCAATCCAACAAGATCGATAGCCATGAGCGGCCTCATGGTAGCCATCAGCTTCTCCATCTGGTCAAATGACGATTTTTTGTATGCGTTTTCTATCTTCCTGCTCAACGGGAGCAGAACAATTAGCCCGAATGCGTAAACAATCACTGCAATTATTATCCCCGTAAATATCAGCAACCCCCACATGCTATCTGTATTCGGAAGCCCTCCGCCCGTGATACTAAGTAGGAGGAACGGGCCCATTGCTATCGTCAGGGTGCTGAATATGCCCATGAACATACCTAGCCTGGGAATGAATTTGCCAATGAACTCATATGATGCTCCCCTTGACATACTCTTAAGAGATGGTTCCAGCACCATCTCAATCATTAAAGCTCCTCCTATCCAGCCTAATGCGAAGAATATGTGAAACCATGCGAATACTATAGCGATAGAAAACACTTCTAATTCACCACCATCTGTACCCCTCAGCTAAATTGCCGGTTTTTGCTGACGATGATATAGATTCAGATGCCGTAGTATTAATTCTTGAACCAAAACAAGAAAGTTTATAGTAAAGACTTTTAGTGCTGTGAATGGGCACTTTTATTTAAGCTACCTCTGGTTAAATACGTTAGTTTTACGCTTATGTCGTAAAGCCACATTAGAAATATGGTCAATTTATCGAAATAAGTGTCAAATCATGAAAAACTGAAACACAAAGGGGACCTAAAGCCGGTTGAATGTTCTAAATGTCACATTATTGCCATGCATTCAACCTTAAATCGTTCTGATTTCACAGGAGGAGAATCCAGCTCTCAATCAAAACGTTCTGGCCATTTCTTGATAGGAATTGCTGCTCGAAATTTCTATTTTAGGCCTTCATTTGGGTTAGAGGAATGTTTCGCGCCCTCGAAAGAATTTTTATAGATGGTGATTGTTATAAATGCGTGGAAAGTCAGCCCATTCATCAGCTGTTGAGAGCCCTCTCTGATAAGAGGTGCCTGGACATACTGAATATTATATCTACCGAACCATCTTACACGGGGGAACTCGCTTCACATTTGAAGATCAAGGAATCAAGAATTTCTGAGAAAATAAAGATACTTAAGAGTGCAGGACTGATAACAGAGGAATGGAAGAGGGAAGGAAACAAGCTTGTGAAGTATCTGAAACCTTCGATGAGAAAGATCAATATCTCACTTGATGGGGGGCTGAGTGTTGAAACCATTTCTGACAGGCCGAAGGAAATAGTAGATTACGAGCACTCAGAGTACAATCCACCGTCTGTCAGGAACTTTGTTGGGAGAAAGGAGGAGTACAAATTCCTGAAGGACAACTATCACATTCTGATAACTGGCATACCTGGAATAGGAAAGTCTGCAATGGCTGCACACTTTGTGAATACTCAGAAGATGAATACGTTCTGGCACGATATCAGGGAAACGGATAACCTCAAACATTTACTTATGAAGATTGCAATTTTCCTGCAGAAACATGGTGATGAATCACTGATCAACTCGCTGCAGGCCGAAAGGGACAGGAGAGTGCATGTCAATCTAGCTATTACAGGAATGAGAAAGACTGGCTCGATTCTGGTGCTGGATGACGTCCACAAATGCAAGGACGCAGAAATATTTGGACTCGTAAATGACTTTCTGAAAAGCGTGCCGGAAGTGAAGGTCATACTAGCTGCCAGGTCTAGGATACCCTTGGTGGCTACATCTCTAAAAACGCTCGTACTGGGAGAACTTCCACCAGCCGAGGCCAAGAAACTTGTTGGAGGAGAATCCAGAAGCGTGGTGAAGCGGTTTGGGGGGCATCCTCTACTTCTCAAGATCATTAGCAACCTGCCCGTCAGCCTGGGGAACGGGGCCAGAACTGTTTCTCCAGATGAATATGTGATGAACGTGATATTGCCGTCCCTTCCGAAAGCGATTGTGACAATAATACAGGAATTGTCGTTCTTTAGGGGTGCGGTAAAGAGAGAGGATGCTGAGTTCATATTTGGGAAATTTAACAGTGAAGAGTTTCATAATGCTGAAAATATAGGTCTCCTGAGAATCAAAAATGGAATTGTCAGTATGAACGATCTGGTCAGGGAGGCAGCATACTTAAGCGCTGACAATAAGGAGGACGTTCACTGGAAACTGGCAACATTCTACATCTCCAAGAACAGTTCTGAATCCAAGATAGAAGGTTTCCACCACCTATGGAAATCAAGAAGGAACGAAGACATCCTGAAGTTTCTGGATCAATACTCAATGCAGCTCATTGACTCTGGTCACATGAATAACTTTCAGAAGGAACTTATAGAGGCGTCGGATTCGATGGCCGTATGCGAGGCAAAGGCTGCCATATTGTACTGGATAGGTAGGTCTTACAGGAATTCCAGGACGTACAAGAAAGCACTGGAATACTTCACAAAGGCCAGGCTATGCCCTCATTCACCAGACCTTGAGATGCATATTGCCCCGAGTGAGGCAGTAGTTCTACAGTATATGGGGAGAATTGAAGCGGCAAGGGACGTACTCCAGAGCCACCTGAAGACCCTGAAGGAAAGGGGGGGAATAGTAGAGGGGGATATCCTTAATACCCTTGGAAGGACACTAACTTACCTCGGCGAATTGAAGGAGGCTGAAAGCGTTCTGAAAAGAAGTCTAAAGATATTCTCTAACTTTAAGGAGTCGAGGGGGTACTGGGTCTGCCTGTTCCACATTGCATTCATGGACTATGTTAAAGGCAATCTCAAGGAGGCTTGGGCTGTAAATGAAAGGGCGGCATCCGGTTTCCTAAACATGAATTACCTTTATGGATACGCAGCAACACAACAAACCAAGGCATTCATCATGGAATCTACTGGAAGATTTGAAAGTGCGATAGAAAAGTACGATGAAGCAATTGATATTCTGGAAAACCTGGGATTCAGCCAGTCAGACTTGGCTTTCACCCTAATGAAGAAGACACTCGCTAACATACATATAGGGAGAATTGAGGAGGCAAGGAAAGACCTGACTAAATCGAAGAACACAATCTTCCAGACTGAAGACGAACTTCTGAGGGGTATGCTTTCTTATGTCGAAGGAAGTTTCTTATTGAAAAAGGAGAAGTTCGAGTTGGCGGAAACGATGCTCAATAAGGCGATGAAATATGAAAGTGGCGACCCAATAATGTTATGGGGTGTGAGATTGCAAATGGCAAAACTTCTCTCAATTAGTGGGAAGAAGAAGGATGCAGAAAAGCTCATTCTTGACCTTATCTCTGACCTTGAGAGGAGGAACTTCTTTGTTTTTCTTAAGGAAGCAAAGGATGTGCATAAGGAAATAGTAACTATGGAAAACGCAGGAATATAATTGGATGAAAGCTTATTCACCAATACTATCAACTTTAAAGATTTGACGTAGATTTGTCCCTTCCCACGCGTTGAAGATACCTAGTGCTCTCACTTGCCAAGTGAAATTCTGATAGCGAATAATTTTAAAATAGCAAGAACACATTTCACCCTTATCGTTCAGATTGTTGCTAATTTGGAAGATCACTTTGTCTAAGGTATCTTAAGACAGATGAAGCAATTTCATCATAGACAATTTTGATGGATGTTCGGGGTATTCTCCTAGAAAATACTTCTTCTCAAAGAGTGGTCAACTTGGATAGGGTTCACCTGCTGCAGCAGGTATTTCTATGAAGGAGAAAAGGGTACTTGAGATAGTCGGGGAGGGGACGTCTATGTATTCCCTTCAAATACTGTGGACTGTAAAGAAGTATGATCTGCCAGTCAAATATCTAATTCTGAGGAATGGGGGGGTTCAATCATAAAGAGTTATTCAATGAGCTATTCTCAAGGGTTTGAAAAGAAGGACTATCTGAGTTTCGACTTGCCTACTGAGAAATTTGCTGAATCTTTGGGCATCGAGTTCATTGTTGCGGGTAAGGAGCTGATAGAACTTAAATGGCTGAAAGATGGAAGTAGTTCGAAATTACTTGATGTGGATGTAGATAGAGCCGTTCCAAAACAGTTCCTATGGGGACCAGTTTCTAATCTTTCTGTATTTGGTTAGCAAGGAATTTATTTCGTTGTCGCTGGTTGCGCTCTCCTCAGGCTCTTCACCAATTCTCCTTCTTACAATCGCTGGCAAATAATCATCTTCATTCTTTAGGCCAAATCCATCGTTCAGTTTCTTCTTTTCTTGGATTATATTTTCTCCTATTTTCATCACTTCTTCAAGGGTGTAGTCGAATCCAGTCGCAAGATTCAGTGCACTCACTACGTCCTCAGGATTTACCTTGGCATAAGAACAGATTATGGCGGAGTTGTATATCTGTCGATAATTTTGCGTATTAACAACTGTTCTGACTCTTTCTTCTGTGTCTACTGTCCATCTGTCACCGCTCAAGATACCGATCTGACTGTTATCAACTCCCATATCCACCTCATACATTTCAGCCTGGAGATGGTCAGCTCCCCTTGAGGATGTTGCATATCCTAATCCCTGAAGTTTGAACGCTCGCGGATCGTGCATGGGAATCTCCAACTTTTTCACAGTTGCAATTTCGTCCCTTGGGATTCCCCGAGAAGTTGCAAAACGTTCCAGCCCATTCTTCAGTTCATTCCCTGCTCCTCTTGATTCTGCTATGTCTCCAATCAGCTCGCTAACTCCTTTGAATCCATCCTTAAAATATTTCGTTATTGAGGGGTCAGTGATTTTTCCTTCCTTGACGAAATTATTCAGCGCCGAAATTATCACGCCAGTACTTATTGTGTCCATTCCCTTGTCATTTATTAAGTCATTCCATTCAAGAATGAGGTCAAAACTTGAATTTCCAAGTAGAGGGCCGAAACT
>DAHWMK010000036.1:0-6278 GCA_027343225.1 Thermoplasmatales archaeon | reverse complement strand
TTGTTGCGAATTCTTTAAGCAGTGATTTTTCAGTTATACAATCGTCTACAAACACGGTCTCAACTATCAATCTTCCACCATCTCCTTTTGATATTGCTTACGATCCTTCGAACTCATATCTATATGCAACGGATACTACATCAAGCGTGCTATGGGTACTTACACCTACTTCACCGGATTCTTCGACTTATCAAGTGATCAGCTATATTACACTGCCAGCTACTGGATATGGTGTTGCATATGATCCTGGAAATAATTTGATATATGTTGCCATTCCTAGCCTGAATGAGGTAGTCGCACTGGATACGGGAACGGGAGCGCTCGAAGCAACAATATCCTTGGGTATTTCGGAACCTGAGTATCTTGTGTACGTCCCGACAGATAATTATATGTGGGTGACCGACAGGGGAAGTAACTCAGTAACAGCAATAAATTCTTCCTTAAACCAGGACGCAGGTGGGAAAACAGTGGGGAGCAATCCTATAGGTATTGCTTACGATCCCGTGAATAAAGATGTCTATACTGCAAACTATGGCTCAGAAAACATAACAGGCATTAATACTATTTCAGGGATCACTAGCACAATATCCGTACCTGGTCAGAAAGTAGAGGGCGTAACATATGACCCTATCAACAACTTGTTATACTCTACGGACTACTACAACATGAACACCCTCAGTGCAGGTAATACTGTATCCGTCATAAATACCACTACAGACTCTGTTGTTGGAACGATAACTGTCGGTAACAATCCTGTGTTCGCAGCGTACGACCCCGCTAATGAGGATGTATATGTGACTAACTCTGGATCAGATACGGTCTCGGTTATATCATCTCCTTCTGTCTCTGTTTCTTCATCTCCTTCTCCAATAGACGCAGGTCAGACAGCCACTCTAACCGCTAATCCGACTTCAGGATCCGGGAGTTATACATCGTATTCGTGGTACGTCAAACCGCCTGGATATTCCTCATTCTCGATAGTACCTGGAGTTACTACCCAGACCCTATCGTATGCAACATCTGGTGGATCTACTCCAGGTACGTACTACTTTGAGGCTACCGTAACTGACAGCAATGGTGTGACCTCCCTGCTTTCTTTAGAATCAGGTTTGACAATATATTCCGATCCAACTGTCTCAATCTCACCATCCGGTCTAATTACCTACAATGTCGGTCAGACTGCCTCACAACTAACTGCATCCGTCACCTATTCAGGTCCAAACACGGCATCGGTAGAGTGGTACAGCAATACCGTAAATTCAAACTCTGGAGGAACTGATACTGGTATTTCTGGGACATATTACACACCTTCTACTTCAGCTACAGGAACCCTATACTACTATGCTATCGTCAGCGACAGTGGAATCTCCGGATATTCATCACCATCTGGAGTGGTGGAAGTGATAGTGAGCCAGATACATCACCAATATCAGGTGAAGTATCTTGTTAATTTCGGAGAGACCGGACTGCCTGCCGGAACGACATGGTACATAACGATCGACGGTCAGACTTACAGCAGCAACACTCAGTCCATATCGCTTACTCTTCCATCAGGCCAAAATAGCTATGAGGTCGGAGGGGTAGCTGGATATTCTCCATCGCCTTCCTATGGCATCATTAACGTTGACTATGCGCCATTTGAGGTCGAGATAGTATTCTCGCCTAACGCACTGAATGGTTACCTCACCGGTTCTATACCATCCACATTTAGTTTATTCATAAACGGAGTTCAATACAGCACTTTACATGGACAATTCAACATAACTCTCAAGCCAGGGAACTACACGATTAATGTAAAGTACTCAGGTAAATCTGAATACTACAGTAATGTCACAATCCATCCTTCAGAATCAACTGCTCTCGATATAGGAACACTTCAAACATCTTCTAACCCAATTCCCTCCATACCTTTCTATCTGACGGTATTGACATTTTTACTACTGGTCTCACTTGTCTCTCTGGAAGCCGTAGTGGTATTCAAGTTGATACGTTTGCGTAAATGAGTCCAGATTATCTCTATTCTTTTCCTCTTTCATATTCCAGTCGCGCCATCCATTCCAGTATACTTGCTAGCAACCAATCTATTAATGGAAAACATTTAGGATTGCAAATAGTAACACTTTTCATATGGCCAATGATGGTTAAGAGTCAAAGGACACAAATATTACAGTTTATGAAACCGAAAATGGAAGAGGTACCTACCTCTTCCTTCTAATCATAACAAATACAGGTAAGTTACAACTAGAATTATTACTACTATTGCAACGTAGAGGGGAATATCGCTATTCTGTTTTGCCTGAATGGAGAGTTGGACAGAAATCAGGAGGGCGTTGCGCTGTCCATCATTTGTGAACTGGATTTAGCGCCTTATCTTGAAGGAAGGTAAATAGTGCAGTAACACGTCCCAACTGTTAACTCAAATCTTAATCCTTTATTTTTCGAGTTAGATGTTATGTTGATGTTACCACCAATGAATCTTGGGCATCCTGTTACAAGAGCCTTTATCCCGCCTAGTTTGTTAAGTTCGATGGATGTCTACCTGTTTTCTGCTGATTTCAGAAGGAAAATAACCATAAAGTGGAAATAATTATTAACCCATCAGTATTCTTAATGGCGTCATGCTCAACAGGATGGTAATGACCAAAGCGCCATTGAGAATCACATTTGTGGGAGGAGGGACGGACTTACCATTCTATTATGAGAAGAGAGGTTACGGTGCCGTAGTATCAGGTGCGATCAACAAGTACATTTACGTCACAGTCAACAGGAAGTTCGATGATAACATCAGGGTCAGCTACTCCAAGACTGAGATAGTCGACAGTGTTGAAAAGATAGAACACCCGTCTGTCAGGGAAGCTCTAAGATTACTCGAAATAACCAAAGGAATAGAAATAGTCAGCATATCTGACATACCTTCCAGGGGCACGGGACTCGGGTCCAGCAGCTCTTTCATTGTCGGGCTGCTACACGCACTTCACAGCTACAAGGGTGAATTCGTCAACCCTGAGGAACTAGCTAGGGAGGCCGTGAAAATAGAGAGGGAGATACTTAAGGAACCAGGAGGTAAGCAGGACCAGTACATGGCCGCGTACGGAGACATCAACTTCATCAAATTTCTGATGGATGGTACGGTGGATGTGAGGCCCTTAATATCACATGACAGTAGCATTAATAGTATAGAAGAGTCGTTATTGCTCCTCTACCTTGACAAGGAAAGAAGTTCTTCTGATATACATAGAGATCAGATTAAAAATTCTGACGGAAAGATGGATGTGTATGACAGGATGAGGGACCTTACAGAAGAAACATTTAATGCAATTTGCGAAGGTAACAGCGATCTGCTCGGGGAATTGATGCACAGGAACTGGATACTAAAGAAGAATCTTTCTAGGAAGATCAGCGATGACTGGATCGATAGAAAGTACTCTAATGCATTGAAACTTGGCGCAAAGGGAGGGAAAGTGGTCGGGGCAGGCGGCGGGGGATTTCTGTTGCTTGTTGCTGAACCAGAGTTGCACAATAAAATAGCAAACGGGCTGGGACTGAGGAAGATAGATTTCAAATTCAGCCATTCGGGAAGCAGGGTGATCTTTGTTGGTGAGTGATTTGTCATCTCTGGAGAAGTACATAGCTGACGGAATGAAAGCAAGGAAACACGTGAATGTGAAGGAAATAGCTGATGTATCGGAGATACTCTATAAAAGGTTGAAGAAGCGGGGTAAACTCATTACGTTTGGTAATGGTGGATCTGCTGCAGACGCACAGCACTTCGCGGCTGAATTATCTGGTAGGTTCATGAAGGAGAGGAAATCTTTTCCAGCTATAGCGCTCTCCACGAACACCTCGTCCATAACGGCAATAGGAAACGACTACGACTATTCCGAAATATTCTCCAGGCAAATAGAAGGTCTGTGCTCGGAGAAAGACTTCGTAGTAGGCATAAGCACGTCAGGGAACTCCAAGAATGTCGTCGAGGGACTGAAGAAAGCAAGAGAGATCGGAGCATTTACTCTCGGACTGACTGGCAAGAACGGGGGAGAAGTGAAAAAGATCGTGGATCATTGTATCAGGGTCGAATCTGGAATAACACCCATAATACAGGAGGTCCATATCGCTATAATTCACATGATCTGCTATTATTTTGACGAGATGCTGGAGTAGAGCAAGCTCATTTCATTATCGATGTTCACTTTGCCTCTAATTCTGTCTCCCTTTTCGTCTCTAAAGGACCAGCAAAAGCGGTCGTTACGCAGTTCTTTACTTGCATGTCGATTTACTCCAAATAAATGCTTCTTCTAATTATCTTGCAATGTTTTTTCATTGCCTCGTCAAGAGAATAGTTCTTGTCCGTTACAACGTTATGAATCTTGAATCCTCTTCGCTTTCATCGAATGGCGTACTCACTGTCACCAGAACGCTATATTATTTTACAAATCTCTACAAACTATTTCCGATATACCTTCTATCCCTGCAATCGTAATTTGGTAAGCCTGAATGATTCTGAACACGAGGAACGATGCCTTATCGCCTATAAGCTCAATCCTGCGAGACGTTCCTGTTGGAGAATATTTCCCTGGCCTCTTCATAATCTTTCGCATTGTCAATGGGTTTCCAAAATCCGTTAAACCTATAGGCTGATAGCTCTCCCTTGGATGCAAGAGACTTCAGTACAGACACTTCGAAATTCTTGGAGTTAAAATTCCTCTTCAGTACCTGTCCAAGCTCCTTCCTCAGAAAGTACGTCCCTGCATTGACATAGTGATTCAGCAGAGGCCTTTCGACAAATCTTGAAACCTTGCTTCCCCTCATGTAGACTATCCCATACGGACTCCGCATTTTCGTCACTACCATACTTGCAAGGGTATCTTTTTTCTTTGAGAATCTAATGAATTCCCTCAGGTCGACATCACACACCGTGTCACCATTTCTTAGCAATATTTCTGAATCCACGTTTGCGTAGAGGTTCTTTACGGACCAGAGCGTTCCCATGGGCTGTCCCTCCCTTAGGTACTTGATGGTGATCCCATTCCATTTCTCACCATATCGTTTTTCAATCACGTCCCCTTTGTATCCGGTAAGAAGGTAGACCTCGTTCACCTCGGCCTTCTTGAAGTCTGAAAGTTGCCTGTCCAAGATCAAATAATCTCCCTTCAAAGGAAGCAAGACTTTTGGAACATCCGCAGCAACGGACTGAAGCCTTTTGCCGTATCCCCCAGCAAGTAACGCCCCTATCATCACTCTGAAACAGATTCATTAGGATAAGGATTTCCAAATTCATCAAGGACGTTATGCCCAGTTACCATATTCAGACAACTTCTGTCATACCTATGCCGGGATCTACATCCAAGTAACATACACGAGTGGAGTAGTTTTCACGCCTAAGATAGCGATTCTAGTATTTGCAGTAACTGCGGTTGCACCCCCTGCAGTGGCAATAATGAATGCGGGGAAGAAATTATGAGGAATTAAATTACATTCTTCTTTATTTTCGTCACATTTTACAGACACATATTTGGTATTCCCCTGAGAAGCAACTTCCAATGGTCTATCTTGGTTATTCTCTTGCTATTATCCAGAAACTATAAAAATAAAAGGAGGAAGAAGTATCTACTTCTTCCTTCTAATCATTACAAATACAAGTCCAACTACTACAAGAACCACTACGACTATGGCAACGTAGAGGAGCACATTGGTATTCTGCTGTGCCTGAATGGAAAGTTTGGACAAAGAGCCGGAGACAGTTGCACTGCCTGTCAGTTGGGAACTGGATTTAGCGCTATATCCTGATGGAAGGTGGATGCTGTAGGAATAAGTGCCGTTTGGTACCTCAAATCTCACTCCACTGGTCGTAGAGTTGAGTGTTATGTTGATGTTCTGGCCGTTGAATGCAGTCCCTGTAAGTGTCACGGACCATTTCGTCCCGTTAGGTATTCCACTCTGCTCGACTGCGAGAGAATAGATGGCCACGCTCCAGAAAATGGAATCACTCGCGGGACTGCCGCTGACTGTCACCACTCCTGAATTTGGTGAGGAGTTGTACCCGTTCACTGTCTGGACGTGGTATTCGTAGCTTCCGTTCGGTTCTTTGATGGCAATCGTGCTATTTGTCGATGTGACTGCGCTTCCGTTGAACACGACACCCCATGTAGTTCCTGTCGGAAGTCCGGACTCCGAGAATGTCACTATGTACTCCACTTCAGTGAAAGTCACAGCCTGATAAACTGGGGAGCCGCTTACGGAGAAAGAACCTCCTGAGGCTTTGTAGATTTTATCATTAG
>DAHWMK010000033.1:0-7891 GCA_027343225.1 Thermoplasmatales archaeon | reverse complement strand
CGCTTGTTGCGAAAACTTTCTTACGCGGGGAGGGGGATACGGACTGTTGGGTTCGAATCCCGCAAGAAAGCCAGGGGAAGAAGAATAATTCAGGCTGGACTGGTGCCGCAGGAAGCCCTGAAAGAGCTCATTCAGGAATGGGAAGAGAGATTTCCCTTGCGGGAGGTCCCGGAAAGTCTGGGAGAGCTATTGGAGGTACTTGAATGAGACAATCCCCAAAAGGATGGACATTGAGGGAGGCTCTATTTCAGAAAAAGCAAGACAGTGGCTCTACTCATTCCAGACTACGACACAGAATCCGGGGAACTAAGAGGATTGATCTGCAAGAAGTACAATGTGCAGATTGGAAGAATTGAAAGACGAGGTTCAGTCAGTATCAACAACCCTAGCTACAACCAAATCAGAGATTACTTGAGCAATCATCCTGCCAAGAGAACCAAACTTGTCTGCCTAGTGCAATTCAAGAAAGGGATCGTTGAGCATGGTTGGGAAAAGACATCCCTGGAAGTTTACATACTCTCGTTACCGGATTATCTTGAGCCCCATGAATTTCTTGATACCGTACCTAAGACACTTTCACTCGTGGAGACACTGAGATGAATAGCGTGCTGAGGTTGAGGTTTCAAGAACTTCATGACCAATTTGGAATTTTTACGGTCGTGACTTCTTTCGATATGCACGTTCGTAATATTTTCCGGAGCTCGAGAAATGACCTCTATTTCTCTCTTCTAATAATTCTACGTACGTACGGTACGTACGTTGACAACGAGACAGTCAGGGAAGGGTAGAGAGATGTCAGAGAAGATCAAGAGGAGGAAAGAATGGAAAGATGCACGGGGATCAATGCATCTTACTCCTAAAGAATGGATCAAGAACCTGGTCCCGGAGGGTGTGGACGTAACGTCATTCATGGAAAGCGTATTCATTGCAACCTGGGGATCTCCGCTGAAACAGAAGGAGGAAATCAAACAAGAGATCTTCAGGAAGGAGGGGGAACTCTCAAAGATTCAGGGCCAGCTAATAGACCTCAAGAGAAAATTAGAGGACACGGAGCGGGAAGAAGAAAGGCTGGTGCAGATCAAGAAAGAAGTGGACCTAAAGGACAAGTATGCAAGATGGGTCGTTTTTAGACAGCTACTAAAAGGCGACATGCTTGGGAAGACGGAGGCTGTAAAGAGAGCATTCGGAGTTGAAACCATGGGGAAGCTTGGAACGTGGTCCATTCTTCTGGGAAAGAAATACGCTCCGCATGAACACGACTACAACGATCCAGACGACATGATGCGGTACGAGAAGTTCGTCAGGGAACTCATAGACAGATTCTTTGAGATCTCACCCTGGATCAAGTATGTCGGAAGAGGGTCAAGAGAAAAGAAAGAGTTCCAGTTATACCTCGACTCGCTATCAGGTTCACTGAGAATGTGCGGAGAGGGACACATTTATGATGCACTTGAAAACGGCTGCCCTGAATGCAGGAACAGCAAAAAGGGATATATCTGGTCCTGAACGACGGAGAGATTTCCGGCATGAGTAGCACAAATATCGTCAACTCGGAATATCAAAGGTTACAAGACGAGCAGAGCAAGAAAGATCTCGAGAAGTTTATGTTAGATATCCAGAAGGAACAGGAGGAAAGGGAGATGAAGGAACTCCTTAAAAATTCCATTGAGGATTACCAATAACCCAATAAGTTTTCTACAAGATGAATCTATGCATGATTGGTGTTATGAGAAATACTGCTATTGCACTCTATTTACCTCAATTTCTTGCATATTCTTCTCTAATTTTCAGCTGATTGCGATAGCTGAAGCTATCTTCCCCCTCCTTTCAAGGGACAATAAGTTGAAGAGATTGTGACCAAGGCACATGAACATCGCCTTTACCCTCACTCTAGGTACGGTGGTGACGAATGTGTGCCCTCCACGGAATATTCTCTTCATAACGGAATATGGTCTCTCGCCTCTGGACCTCTTCCTGGCTATCCTGAGATTCCTCCTTATCGATTCTATAGGCAGATTGTGTCCTCTAACGGCTCTGTCCATAGTTGCATCTATGCCTCTTCCCTGAACTGAGAAATATCCCTTGTCCTTGTAGCTGACCACTCCCGGAATAGAGAGGTCCCTCTGTGAATCGTGCAAGGATGCAGTTGTCACAGAATAATTGGCAATCATGTCGTTATCAGCACCCTGGATTGTGTGCAGCTTGAAGCCGAAGTAATATCTGGAATTCTTCTTCGTCCAGCTTCCGTCCTTTGATCTCCTCGTCCTTGAATTCCTCCTCTCCTCCGCCCGTCGTTCTGCAATCTTCTTCTCTGCTCTAGGTGCCCGTTCTGTGGAGTCGTCCTTATTCTCCGTTTCCACAGGAGGCATCTGCGGATCAACTATGTCCGTTCTGTCCCTCTTCTTGTGTCCTGGATCCGACTCTATGAATGCCGCATCTTGGATCGTTCCGTTCCTGACTGTTATCCCCCTCTCTTTAAACTGCTTCCATATCTCCTTCCAGAGTGCCTTGTCCTTGCCCGTCTTTGACAGCCTCTCCCTGAAGAGCCATATGGTGTTCCGGTCCGGCACACTTTCGGGGTAATCGAGGAAGTTGATGAACCTCACACTGTCGTACATCTCCGTCTCCATCGACTCATCAACTATGTTGTATATTGATTGAAGGAACGGTATCTTGACCATCATTATCTCGTCGTAATTGGGTCTACAACCCTGATCTGTGTCGTTGGTGAATAGGTCTTTGAGCAGAGGTCTCAGACTCTCCCAGTCCACGACGTTCTTGATTTCCGCAAGCTTATCTCCACGCTTCTTCAGCTGCTCGTATCTCTCCCTCAGGCCATAATTCACCAGGTCCATGATGAACCACTGTGTGCACATGAATAAGGGTTATTGATACCACGTTTGATAAAATGAGGGGGTTTTAGGAAATCCTCCATTATGATTTACCATTTCTAAAGATTATTATTCTTCGGTACATTGATAAGTATGATGATAGCTCTTAAATTAAGAAAACCAATTTCAAGAGATCTAGACTCGATGTACGCGATTCTCGAGGCATCGATAGCACCGTTTCTTTACGTCAATGAAAATTCATCCAAAGAAAACCAGTTGATCATAGATAAGAAGTATGTTAAGGGATACATTGAAGACAAGAGATTTTTTACAGAGATTGTTGAAATTGATGGGACCATCGTAGGGTGGATGGCAGGTAGCAGTAATTGGGAAATTCTTAAAAGTCATAACTGTGGAATATGGGATTTTTATATAGAAGAAATAGTTGTCTCAGACAAGCACAGGAGAAGAGGAATTGGTAAAAAACTCTTAGAGACTATTCAATGTACTACTCCTGGAAAGATTATTGTCGATACAGTTTCTGCAAACTTGATCGCGGTGAGATTCTACGAAAAGATGGGGTTTGCGGAGCCCGCCAGAGCAACGAGAGATTATTCTAAGAATTGGAAAAGAATGTCGAGAGGTTGCGTGGGCCATTCCACTGGCGAATAATCTAACTCTTAATTTAATGTGAATAGGGATCAACTCTCCTACTCATAAGAATGAGTAGAATAAATGCTGAAATTAGCAGTAGAATGGTGATTAACAATCCAGTCACTGATAAAAGGCTGAATCCGTGAATCAACCCACTGATAGCATAAGAGGCTGAACTGGTAGGTGAAATTAGTGCTAGGAATCTTACAGCAGTAGGTAGGTAAGAGTAAGGATAAAAAACTGGAGGGAGAATGACTAGAAAGAATGAAAGAAAAGTCACTACAGGCCATAAATCTCTATTTTTTTCAATTCGTTGAGATATGGGATAGATTATGGAAAGCAAGAACAACCAAATCATAAGGATGATCGTTAGTACCGCAAGTTCCTGTATGACAGAAATTCCCACTGATAGATTCAATAAAATTAAGAATAAAGCAATGCTTGGAATCACATAAAATAAGTCTCCGATCCCTACGCCTAACAAATATGCCCATAAAGATATAGGTGAAGCTACAATCATGTCTTGAAAAAGATTGTCGATCCTATACGATGATATATCCGCGAGGCTATAAAAAGCAGAATTTACTACAGTATAGATTAGTCCGCCTGTGGCGGCGTAAGATAGCGCGTTAGTTCCACCGAAAATATAAATAAAGAGAAGGAACGAGAGCGGAGAAAGCATAACTGCAGGGAGGGTAAATCTCTTCCTGGATAAGAAAAGTAGCCCGTTTATGTAAATCATGACTCCTATGGCAATAAGCCTATTTTTCTTCATCGTCTTCCAGTGTAATGATGAAAACGTCTTCGAGCGAGACTCTGGCTGTAGAAAACTCCAATCCCGCTCTTACAGCCTTTCCTGCAGCTTCCTCTATTCTATTCTTTTCAATAAATATCATCAGAGTATCGTTTACAACTAATTGAGATTTGAACTCTGAGAATGTCGTGTTATTTACTAATCCCTTTACTATAATTTTATGGTCATAACCCAAATCGTTTATTAATTCCTGAGGAGCCCCTTTCTTCACAATTACCCCTTTCTTGATTAAGGCAACAGTGTCGGATAATTTCTCTGCTTCATCCATATAGTGTGTGGTTAGGAAGATCGTACAAACTTTCTTTAATTCATTAATCTTCTGCCATACCCTTTGCCTCGTCACTGGATCCAGTCCAAGTGTAGGCTCATCGAGAAAAATTAGTTCGGGATTTGACGAAATAGCCATTGCCACCAAGGTAATTTGTCTCTGTCCAGTTGATAGAATCGAACTCTTCTTATGTGCAAATTCGGACATCCCGAAATCATCAATTATGTTTTCTGCACGAGTTTGTGCTTCTGACCGTTGGACCCCCCTCATCCGAAGGTAGAGAACTATGTTCTCTTTTGGTGAAAGATAATCAATAGGTTTCCCTTCTTGCGGTACTATAGCGATTTTCTCGCGAATGGCACTGCTTGATTGTTGGGGGTCTGACCCAAAAATTGAAACATCGCCAGAGTCACGTTTCATAAGAGTTGCAAGAATCTTTACAGTTGTAGTTTTCCCTGCTCCGTTTCTTCCTAGAAGAGTGAACGTTTCGTGTCTTCGGACATCGAAAGAAATATCATCGAGAGCCCTTGTTACCACTTTCCCTCTATAAATTTTTGACAGGCCCCTCACTGATATAATTGGACTGCCCAACGAAACATCTTCGGCATTATCTGTCTTCATTTGCTTAAAAAGGTCGCTTTGTCTGATTCAACGGTCTTGTGGAATATATCCTCCAACATTCTATCCAGGACTGTTTTGGCATACGGACAAAACATCTCGTCTGGTTCCCATATGGTGCCTTTAGAATAAAAGGGATTGAATGCGCAACCTCCTCCACAGATGGCTATGGCGTCACAATTTTGACAATCATCCATATTGATGGGAGACCGATTTTTCCATTCGTTAAACATCGGTGCTGTCTCCATGAGAGACACGATCGAGTCTGTTTCTTTTAGCGAATACTCAAATTGCTCCTGATTGTTTATGAAGGCTTGACATATTCCTATCTTTCCTTCAGGAGATATGGTAACCTGGCCTCCAGTACACGCTGAGCAATCAGCCAAATGGAAATTGCCTCTAGCCAAAGGTCTTACCTGTTTTATCACAGGATAAACCAGAAAGTCAGTTTCTCTGTATTTTGCATATAGGTTCACAATTCTTTCCGCGGTTTTTTTAGCTAGCTCCTTCATTTCTTCAGTTTCGAAATTTTCGCCCATCAATATGTTAAAGCTAATGCGGTCAAAGCCAAGGGACCGAATATGTTCCGTCACTTCATCCAGATGCTCTATATTTTCATTAGTTATCGTCGTGGAGGCAGTCACACTTATGCCTTCCTTTTGGAGTAATTTGAGACCTCTTATAACCTCTTTATAGGTGCCTTGACCGCCCTTGTAGATACGAGTTTTATTGTGGATCTCTTCGGGCCCATCAATAGATATTGAGATATACATGTCATGTGTTCTACAGAATTTGGCAATTTCTTCGTCAATAAGCGTTCCATTTGAAATGATGAAAAAGTAAACTCCAACATCCTCTTTCATTTTCCCTGAAGCTTTGAGATCTTTCTCCTTTTGCTTAACATAGTCACCAATAAAAAACGCCGTCTTCTTGGCTATGAAAGGTTCTCCTCCATAAAGGATAATTTTTTGTTCTTTTACACTCGAGTGCGTGATCGCATCCATGATTTTATCGATCGCCATCCTCGCAGTTTCAATTGTCATCGTAGTTGTATTCTCTTTAGAATTTCCGAGGAAGCAATACTTACACCTTAGGTTGCACTGTCTTGTCACTATAAGGTAAGACGTGCTAATTTCTGGGATTTCACGTATATTTGATTTTATTTTATCGATTTTCCAGTGTTCATCGTCATAAACCGGTACAAGAAAATTCTGCTGTAACAGGTCCTTTAGTAGTGTCTTTGATTCTTCTGATCTCTCCTCTTGGAAAAGTCTTCCGATTTTTGATGGATGGACAAAACTATTATAGATATTAGTCCCTGCTTCATCCAAAATCAGTATGTTAGTAGAAAGACGGTCGTACAGCATTTTGTAATTTTCACTGTTTGCTCTTTCTTCTATAACTTTTACATATCGTGACTGTTTCAGTGGGACATCTGGCCATTCTGATTCATATTTGTACTTGGACAAACCATCATCTCCTTTTTATTGGGAACGGGCAAATTCAATAAAAATGTAAAAAAATGGTCTCAGTTGGCAATATGCCAGTTAAACTCCAAGACAGCACTTGGAAATTGTATCCGGCCCGCCCTCATCTTTCAGCTTGCCAAAGAGAACTTTCTTATCTTTCAGAGAGATTACTTTGGACTCCATTGCAATCAATTAATTACTTAATGTAGATATATAAGAGCCATGCCCGTGTAAGAATAATCAGTGAGTTCAAAGAGCACATTATGTGAGAATGACCCAGAAAAGTAGGTAATAAGAGTCCATCTATCCTAGTTAGAGAAAAATAGATAATTGAAAGAGTAGAAAGAAATGCTGATAAATTCCTGGGATAGGATATTGCTCATTTTAGACTCATCTTTTTCCATATAAAACAGGACACGTAGAAAAATGTTTCTAATCAATTGGTGTTCAAATCTACACCTCGAATTACAGAGGTAAAAATGACGATCATTAATCATATCAGGATTCAGCAACATTAACCTGAACCAACCGAGTCGAGTTTTCCTACGTCTAAGGGATCATTTAACCCGCCTAAGTCCTTAGCCTCTCTAGGCTCAAACTTGGTAATTGTTTGAAAATGGTACCTGAGTATCATTTTTTGGAGGTGATTCTATGTCCTTAATAATAGCACTTACCACAGCCCTCATAATCATACTGAGCATCATAAAGTTCAACAACCTTCTTGACGGTAGCGGCTCTTTTGGAAATGGGTAGGCACCCCTCAACTGTTTCATAAACTTAAATAATGGAAGCAAATGGTTAACTGCAATGGTCTTGCCTGTTCGGATCTGTCCTGTTTGCAACAAAGCTGGTACTATGGAGAGGGAGTGGGTGGGAAAGAAATCAGGGAAAAGGTGCAACTATAGGGTATTCCGTCACAAGAGGTCAGTCCATAGGGTTAGAGTGGGTGCTAGTATTTCCAAAATCGTTGAGAAAGATAATTCGGAAAAGAAGCTAACTGACCTTCTAAATTCGGTCAATTTCAGGAGAGCGATCTTCACTACAAATGATATCGTAGCAGAATTTGAGAGACGCCGGGCGACAACGAATTACAAGCGAGTTAGGAGGGATCTACTGAAACTTGTTGAATCCGGATTGGCTACAGTCGTGAGAAAAAATAGAAAGGTCTACTTCATAAACAGTTCCAAACAGGAAAGATTAGACTACGTTATCAAGAAATTGGACATTACTCTTGAAG
>DAHWMK010000010.1:0-24718 GCA_027343225.1 Thermoplasmatales archaeon | reverse complement strand
TTCTGACAGATACGCCGGAACTCTTGGCGATGTCTCTGGCAATCTCGTTTATTCCGACCATATTGAGATTATCTACATTTAATATATAAAGTTAGTGCTATTTTTAAAATTACGGCTGGCGTGAGGAATATGCTTATTATAGCATATACGCTATAGAAAACATCAAATAAAAATTACTGATGTTTAAATACTGAAGTCAACTTTATTTGATAATTTTTGATGAGTTACCATTATACAGATTCCGTAGACTACGTCGAGATTTTTGGACAATGCAGCCTTGATGACTTCTGGGCTCTCTGCTCCTAATTGGAGCCAGACGGCTCTAGGGTTGAGAATGGGGGCCTGCAAGACTATCTCCTTGGATGCTTCGGGATTTCTGAAAATGTCAATAATGTCTATCTTCAAGTCTTTAGGAATGTCAAGAATAGAAGGATAGGCTTTCTTCCCATATATTTCCGTGACTGCAGGATTTACGGGAATGACGTTGTATCCCTTATCCATAAGATATTTCCCAACCTTGTTCGAATCCCTTTCAGGGTTGGGTGACATACCCACCACAGCAATGTTGTGGCTCTTGTTGAGTAGATCATTTATCATGGCTGGTTTATCTAGAATCATCAAAACACATAGTGGAAAATTTTAGATAAATCTTTCTTGCTCCTTCGTTGCATCCCTAAGTTCCTCTATTGCAGTCATGGCATTTGAAAATTGAAACATCGGAGAAAGTGAGATAGTTACCAGAGAATCTCCATCTTTGAACCTAGCTATTGCAGGACCACTATCGCCTTTGAAGGCGACTACTGGGTTATCTTCAAGAAAGTAATTGAAGAAGTTTCCACTATTCCTAAGATCATAGACGAAGTGGTCAGTCTTGTCTACAGCCGGGGCAATCTCGACCCAAGCAGCTCTACGATAGTATTCTTCTGAAAATACCAGAATCGTTTTAATCGCAGTACGTTCTTGCTTCAAGTACCCAACTGAATCCAGACATAGGCTACCCACACATAGCCTCTTTGATGGCATCTTCCAGGATAGATTTGCGATGCGTTCTTCTTCAAACCATTCTGGTCTTCCACCGTTGGCAAAGAACGACCGCTTGTAGAACGGGAAACGCTTGAATCTTTCGGGCATGAAAGGAGCCTCCATGCTCTCACTGAGCTTCTTTACATTCGTCTCTGTTTCCCCTTCAACTTCGATCTGTGTGCCAAGGGAATAGGAAGAGGATGCTGCTTTGCCCTTGTAGTTCCTTCCATAGAATATTACTCTCTCATCAACCGTCACGGTGTTCACTCTTGAATAGGTTGAGACAAATGAACTCATCAGACTCTTGGGGAATCCTGGATAGAACCAGTCGAGAAAGAATTGCTTGACCCTAAGATTCTCGTTGTCTATTTCACACTCAAATCGGAGGGTTGGCCATTTTCTTCCTGCATTCCTGTAAGTAACCTTCGTCGGGTCGAATTTATTCGGAAGGTGTATAAGGAAAGGAACTCGAGTTTGAAGTTTGGCCAAATCATCGACTTCGGTGATTTCCTCTTGCATCTCCTTCCTTTAAACAGTAAATGAATACTTAAATCTTTGAGTCCCGGTCGGCCATTTCACTTATATGCCGTTTCGATGACGCCACTTTCCTTATTCCTAATTCTGCCACCGAGGTTGACGATCATATCTTCGGTTGTTGCCCGAAGATCGTAATCTGGATGGAAATCCCACTCAAGAGTGGCTGCTGAAGCGTCAAGAGAACCAGGCCAAGAATCTGCAATTCTCTGCCTGAAATCGGGTTTATAGGTGACTCGGAATGATGGGTAATGAATTCTCAGCTCATTTTCTAGCTGCTTGGGCGTAATGGAAAAGGATGTGATATTAAAGTCCGTTCTGTGCTTCAGTCTCGAATCATCGGCCTCAGCAAGTTTAAGAAGAGCATGCAGAGCATCAGGCATATACATCATTGGGAGCTTTGAGTCCTCTCTGAGGAAACATTCATAATTTTTCCCTTTTACCGCCTCTCTAATCATCTCTATGGAATAGTCTGTTGTGCCGCCTCCTGGCGGAGTTTTGTAAGAGATCAACCCAGGAAATCTTAGCCCTCTTGAGTTAAGTCCGAATCTGGAGTGATAGTAATTGCCTAGATACTCTGCCATAAGTTTTGTTATGCCATACATTGTCACTGGTCTGGTTATAGTTTCTATCGGAACATTCTCTTTAGGGGTGTCTGGCCCAAAGACTCCGATCGAACTCGGAGTCATGACAAGTTTCACCTTGTATTTCAGTGACGACTCAAAGACGTTGTATAGTCCCGAAATGTTGACTCTGTATGCCAGTTCTGGATTCTTCTCTCCGTTGGCCGAAAGAATTGCAGCAAGGTGGAATACGGTGTCTACCTTGTACTTGTCTATGGCTAAATCGACCGCTGACCTGTCTGTGACATCTAGGTTAATGAATCTATTATCCGTATCGTTGGATCGGACATCAGAAGGAATAACCCTACTGTTTCCAAAAACTTCAGAGAGATAAGGCACAAGTTCGCTCCCTATTTGCCCGCCTGCGCCTGTTATCAGGATCTTTTCAAATGTCATTCTCCTAATGAGTCAAGATGATATAAAAAATATTTCGTAACTTACTGACGAACTGAAATCTTTGTCGCTTAAATTCCTAGTCCTAAAGGGCATAGTCTAAAAAGGACTGAGGCGGACCGATGAATTTTTCTCCGAACTCTCCTGTTCTACCTTCTCCTTGATCTGACCACATAGCCTAAGGCAAATACGACCGCCAGAATTGAAACCCCGATAATTGTCGAAGTCCAATCAAACTGTGAAGTCTGATATGAATACACCATCGGAAAGTTGGTTCCTTCAATGGTGTAGATTGTGTTGTAAGATGTCATTTCAGCATATGACTGGTTCTCATTTTCGTACAAGACAATTCCGTTGGATGCATCTATAGTTATGGTTATGTTGATGTAGACGTAGCTTTGACTCTGGTCAGGCGAAGCATAACTGTATCTGGGCTCCGATGCAGTCAACACATAGGAGGGTATCTCTGTAGATCCATAGCTATAGCTGCCTCTGGAAATGTTGAGAGGAGCGCTCGCATTTTTGGAATTGAAGTAAAGTGTCGAACCTTCAGAGATTGATCTGAGGATGGAGTCATTAACGACGAAAAATGAGTATCCCGGGAATGAACCTATTTCCACCATTTTAGAGACTACGATCGATGCATTGATAGGAAGTGTTCTGTTCTGTGGAGGACCGAAACCGCTGTGGTTTTTCTCTCTCACTGTAAAATTGAATTGTTGATTGCTGACCGACGTTATTTCAAAATAATCTGAAAGGACCGTGACGTTATTGTATGCAGGTTCCTTTATAACTGTTTTCTGAGAGTAATTTAATTCCGAACCGACAAACATCCAGCTCTGATAAGTTGAGTGGGCTGAGCTCGCTCCGGAAAGCGGAGACAGTGCTAAAAGTGTCACGAAAATAATCATTATCGATGATACCCATCTCTTTGAGTACTTCAAGGGAAACTCCCCGTATTCCACAGCGAAATCACAATACTTAAAAGTTCGTAAGATGTCGGATTCTGAGCAAACTATATGATTGGCGAAACCATCTGAGGGCATGGGAAAAATGGACTGGGTGGATGAAGAAATTAGAGTTTTGAAGGATACCGGCCGTTACGTTCCCATTAGGACTCTGCAAACTGCTCAGGGAGCGTGGGTAAGGATAGACGGAAGGAAGCTTCTTAATCTGTGCTCCAACAACTATCTTGGACTTGCAATTAATCCAGAAGTCAAGAAAGCGATGCAAGAGGCAATAGAGACCTATGGAGTAGGAGCTGGAGCGGTAAGAAGCATCGCAGGGACGATGGAAATTCACATAAAGCTCGAAGAGAAAATCGCTCAGTTCAAACACATGGAATCCTCTCTGGTTTATCAAGGTGGCCTACTTGCGAACTTGGGGACAATTCCGGCACTCGTGGGAAAAGACGACCTCGTTTTCAGCGAAGAACTCAATCACGCAAGCATAATAGACGGAGTGCGACTAAGTTCTGCGCAGAGGGTAGTATTCTCTCACGTTTCCTCTGCAAGCCTTGAAGAAAAACTGAAGACAGAAAGACCAAAGGGCAAGAAAGCATTGATAGTTACCGATGGCGTGTTCAGCATGGACGGCGATATAGCACCGCTCAATGAAGAGGCTGAGCTAGGAGAGAAATACGACTCCATGGTCTACGTGGACGATGCACACGGAGAGGGAGTTCTAGGTGACCATGGAAGAGGGATCGTCGATCATTTCAAGATTGGAGGAAAGGTGGACATAGAGATGGGTACTTTTTCAAAGGCGGTGGGAGTGATGGGTGGCTTCGTTGCTGGAAAAAAAGAATTGATAGACTATCTAAAGCAAAAAGCAAGACCATTCTTGTTCAGCTCGGCGCTGAATCCGGGAGAAGTGGCCGCAATTATGAAGAGCATCGAGATTATGGACAGAGACGACTCCCTCCTAAAGAAGCTATGGAACAACTCTGATTTCCTCAAAGAAAAGCTCAGAAACCTTGGTTACAACACCGGGAAGAGTAAAACACCGATAACACCCGTGATAATCGGAGGAGAGAAAGAAACAATCGACCTGAGCAAGGCACTCTATGATGGGGGAGTGTTTGCGTCTCCAATAGTGTATCCTACGGTTGCGAAAGGGACCGCAAGAATCAGATTAATGCCTTCTGCGGTTCATTCAAGGGAAGACCTGAAATTTGCGGGCGATAAATTTGAAGAAGTTGGAAAGAAAATGAAATTGATTTAATCTAGAGGGCGAATGTATGAACTACGTGGAATGCGTACCTAACTACAGTGAGGGAAAGGACAGGAGTAAAATAGACTCGATCATAGACTCGATCAAGAAATATCCTGTCGATGTGATAGACGTCGAAATGAATGGCGACCACAACAGGTCAGTTGTTACCGTTGTTGGTGAAGGCGAGCAAATGGTGAATGCAATGTTTGAGTCGATCAAGAGAGCTAGCGAACTGATCGACCTCGATGCCCACAAGGGGGAACACCCCAGATTTGGTGCAACAGATGTGGTGCCTTTCGTTCCCATGCTAGGGACGACTAAGGAATACTGCGTCGGACTCGCTAGACGCCTTGCTGAAAGAGTAGGGAAAGAACTAGGCATACCTGTGTTCCTATACGGAGACGCAGCAAACATTCCAGCAAGGAGGGAACTACCCGATATAAGGAGCGAGAAATTCCAATACGAACAACTCAAAACTGCAATATCAACGGACGAAAAATATTCGCCGGATTTTGGACCTAAGACAGTTGGGAAGGCAGGTGCAACGATCATAGGAGCAAGGGAATTCCTTATTGCATTCAATGTAGACATGAGAAGTGATGACTTAAAGTCCGCAAAGGATATCGCAAAGAGAACTAGGGAAAGATCTGGCGGGCTTAAGAATGTAAGGGCACTAGGGTTCAATCTAGATGAAACAAAAGAAACCCAGGTCTCGATGAACCTTGTGAATTACAAAGAGACTCCAGTGCCTCAGGTTTTCGAATTCGTTAAACGGGAAGCGGAGTCGAGAGGACTATCTGTAAGTAGATCAGAGCTCGTAGGAATGATTCCACTCCAGGCTATGGAAGAGATATATAGATTCTACCTTAGGAACCATAATTTTTCTGAGAACCAGATCCTTGAGAAGAAGCTCCTGGAGACATTCTCCAAGGACAGCATCAGGGGGTATATAAGCGAATTAGCAAGCGATAAACCTGCGCCAGGGGGAGGCTCGGCGAGCGCAATGGTAGGTTCTATGGGAGCTGCTCTGGTCGCTATGGTAGCCGGACTCACTATTGGAAAGAAAGGTTACGAGGACGTTCAGGAGAATATGAAGGAGATAAAGGAGGATGCAGAGAAGGTCGTGTGGCAGTTATATAACCAGGCCGCAAAGGACACACAAGCATACGACAATCTCTCGAAGTCTTTATCAATGCCAAAGGGGACGCCGGAAGAGAAAGAGATAAGAACCAGAACCATCCAGGAGAGATTAAAAGAGGCTACCCTAGTTCCTTATGCAACTGGTAAACTCGCATCATCTATGCTTCACCATCTTCCAATGCTCGTAGAAAGGGGAAACAAGAATGCGGTTTCTGATGTCTACTGCGCTGCGCTCTTTGTATCATCAGCAGTTTATGGATCCATGCAGAACGTGAAGATCAACCTTGGATTGATTAAAGACACAGAATTCGTGGACGAGTATCGGAAAAAAATGATGGAACTTACAGAAGAGACTAGGATTAAGACAGAACAAATACTTGGAAATATGTGGAAATAATTTCGAGAGGTGATCTAATGAAACCTGTGAGTGAAATAGCAAATGAGTTAGGAATAACAGAAGACGAGCTGGAACCATATGGAAAATACATGGCAAAGGTAAACCCGAGTATTCTTGATAGGATGGCTGGAAAGAAGAATGGCAAGATGATCCTCGTGACAGCCATCAATCCAACATCTGCCGGGGAGGGCAAGACAACAACAACCATAGGACTTTCCCAGGGATTGAAAAAAATTGGCAAGAAAGCAATGGTCACAATAAGGGAGCCATCTCTCGGCCCCAATTTCGGAATAAAAGGCGGAGGTACTGGAGGAGGAAGGTGCCAGCTTCTGCCAGCGGACGAAATCAACCTCAACTTTACAGGAGATTTTCCCGCAATTTCTGCTGCACACAATCTTCTTTCTGCGATCGTGAACAATCACATCTTCCAGGGAAACGAGCTTGGATTTGATCTCAAGAAGATATCGTGGAAGAGAACGATAGATATGAACGACCGCTCTCTGAGGCAGATTCTGGTAGGAATTGGAGACCAGGGAGGAGCCCTGGTAGAGGATACATTCCTAATAACTCCGGCATCTGAAATAATGGCAATAATGGGATTTGCGGAGAATTACGAGATGCTCAAGGACATGCTTTCAAAGATAACGGTCGGATACACAAAAGAAGGGAAAAGACTGACCGCAGGGGACCTGAAGGCCCAGGGTGCAATGGCAGCTCTGCTAAAGAACACGATAAAACCTAACCTGGTACAGACGACTGAAGGAGTACCAGGGTTTGTTCACATAGGGCCGTTTGGGAACATAGCTCACGGACACAACAGTGTCCTTGCCGACAAGATCGCCCTCAAACTGGCGGATTACGTGATCACAGAAGCTGGTTTCGGCTCTGATCTCGGAGCCCAGAAGTTCGTCGATATAGTGCTGAGAAGAGCAGGTTATGATCTAGACCTGGTTGTCCTAGTTGTTTCAATAAAGGCACTTAAGCACAACGGAGGCATGAAACCAACGGACAATGGTGGAATAGAATTTCTCCACAAGGGAATCGAAAACATGTTTTATCACATCGCAAACATGGAGAGATACGGGCTTCCACTCATTGTCTCTCTGAACAGATTCAAGGATGACACAGATGAAGAAATCGAGTATGTGAGGAAAGAGACGGAGAAGAAGGGCTACAAGATGGCGCTCAATGAGGGTTACATGAAGGGAGGGGACGGCGCGGTTGAACTTGCTCAGGAAGTAGTCGAAATGCTCAATAGTGCTAAATCTGTTCCAAGAATCAACTTCACTTATCAGAGGGACGAACCGGTCAAGACAAAAATAGACAAGATAGCATCAAAAGTTTACGGAGCTTCAAAAATTGAATATTCTAAGAAAGCGTTGAGGGTCTTGAAGAGAGTGAAGGATGAAAATCTGGATTTCTTGGATGTCTGCATGGCCAAAACACAGTATTCCATTACAGACGACCAGAACAAGCTTGGCTGGCCAAAGGACTTCACAATATCGATCCAGGACATTATGCTCTCAACAGGGGTAGGATTTGCCGTGCCACTTCTGGGAGAAATAATGACAATGCCAGGCCTTCCAAAGCATCCCATCTCTGAGGAAGTTAATATAGATGAAAGGGGGAACATTACAGGACTACTCTGAATCAGTCACGTGGAAGGATATTGAGGACGCTTATGAGAGGGTAAAGGGAATCATAAAGAACACCCCTATTGAGCGTTCCACCTCAGTAAGCGATTTGAGCGGAGCAGACGTCTTTCTCAAACTAGAAAATCTTCAGAAGGGGGGATCGTTCAAGATTAGGGGAGCATACAACCTTCTGAGCAGGACAAAAAGGGACGTGATAGCTGCCAGTGCGGGAAATCATGCCCAGGGGGTCGCACTCGCATCGTCTCTGCTTGGGCTGAGATCTTTGGTTGTAATGCCTCAGTTCGCACCACCCATTAAGATGATAGCAACTCAGAGATATGGAGGGGAAGTGCAGCTCTACGGGAACAGCTTTGACGAAGCGACAGAAAGGGCGAAAATGATCGCAAAGAAGGAAAAAAGGACTTTTGCACATGCTTTTGACAATAAGTACGTCATCGCTGGGCAGGGGACCATTGGTTTGGAGATACTCCAACAGATGGGAGATTTCGATTATATCCTTGTCCCGGTAGGTGGGGGAGGGTTGATAGGTGGGATTGCAACGTACCTGAAGGAAAGGGGGTACAAGGGGAAGGTCATTGGAGTTGAGGCGGAGAATGCGGCTGCAATGAAAGAGTCGCTCAGATCTGGTAGACCAATAAAACTGAATTCTGTCGCGACTATAGCAGACGGCATTGCAGTAAAGTCTCCTTCTGAGCTCACACTGAGTATTGCGAGGAAGTACGTTGATAAAGTGGTGACGGTCAGCGATGAGGACATATCTGCTGCCATGTTCACCCTGCTTGAGAGAGGGAAAATAGTTTCAGAACCAGCTGGAGCTGCCTCTGTTGCAGCTCTCATACGGGGAAAAGTCAGGGTAAAGGGAAAGAAGGTAGTTGCGCTGATCTCCGGAGGAAACGTGGACATGCCTCTCCTCTCGCAGATTATAGAGAAAAATCTCATCGAAAGCGGCAGGGAATTTGTCATGAGTTTCATAGTGAAAAACATACCCTCCGAGATGAAAAAGGCCATAGAACTTTTTTCAGAGATGAGGCTAAATGTCGAAGAGCTACACACCGAGCTGTTTGGAGATGACATAGGAATAGGAATGCAGAAAATCACAGTTAAGCTGAAGATATACGGGAAGGAAGACCTTTCAAGAATCAGGAAGACATTTGACTCTCTGGGATTCAATATAGTAAGCATAAGGGGGGCAAAATTCTGAGTATTCCCCGGAATTAACAAGGAGAGTCATTATCATCCCCTCTGACCTATCCGGGGATGTAGGACTTTTTCTGGCCTTGGGTTCACTGATAGGCGACACGCCATAACTCACCAAGGGGCCCAAAAATCCCTATAGTTCCCCGTCGTCCAGCGTCTCTCACCAATCGAGCGCTATTCCATAGGGAACTGAATAAGATAAAAGCTCAACTCTTAAGTCTTTCGAATCGCGCGCTGACCCTTGTCTTGAGTCCCCCCCTTGTATTGAATTCCCCAATGACTACCATGAATTTTGGGGAACAGCTCTTCACAAGATCGTTCAGTATCTTATTGACTGCATTTTCCTGAAAAATTCCGATGTTCCTGTATCTCTGCAGGTAGAGTTTGAAAGATTTCAACTCCACTATCTTATCATCAGGGAGGTACTGTACTGTTATCTTACCAAAATCGGGCATCCCGGTTCTTGGGCATATTGAAGTGAATTCATCCGTCTCTATGGTGATGTGAGTTGCGTTCTCGTTGAAGGGGAAATGTATAGATTCTACTCGTCCAACTTCCAGATCCTTTATCCCATTCTGCAAGTCTTCGTATTCAGACACTCTAAAGGTATCATGAACATCTAAATCAACATTCCTCGACGATCATTTGTAGACCTGCTGCAATTACCAAAACTATTTTTAAGACCTACTGTTCCCAACCCAATGAAGTACTATATAGTCCTTCTCGTAGCAATAATAGTAGTTGTTGCGGCTTCCGGGTTGTACATATTCTACGAGAACCAGGTGAGTCAGAAATCCCAGAACGGCACGCACATATACCTGGGGGCTTTTTACGGCGGGACCGCAAGGAACGTTAACTACGTGTCTGCAAAGGTATCGTTTCAGAGTGGTGCGAACCTGAGAGACAACGTTTATTATGTGATACTATCGGTGTGGGACAGTAATAAGAGCTATGATCAGCTGGGGGTAGCATCGCTTTACGGATCTTTCTACTCCACATATTCCTACACCTCACTAGAGAACGGGTCCATCCAATACCATTATTCCAAGAGAGGATGGTTCCCCATAAGTCCTGGTGACTATCAGCTCTCAATGTATGCAAGCAACGGATCAGTCACCTTTACCTTTGACAACAAATCTTACATTGCAGACACGGGTGGAAATTATTTTTCAATGGCTCCGAACGAAGCTATAGGAAATCATTCCTATGCCGGCCTAACGGTCTACGAAGAAATTTATAATTTTACTAACACATTTCCAGGTATCGCCTACAACTTTTCTGATCTGCAGTATCGTTCAATGAATTCTAATGGCTACATAACGAACTGGTATCTATTCTCACATAACGTCTCGAACTATACCTCATATGTGTACATTAAGTCCGGCGCCGTGAACATATACAACGCACCGCCTCTGACCCTGAAGATAAACGTCCAGAATCTCTCGTCTAGTGCGAACTTAATTATTTCAGACCTGAACATCACAATACCAGGGAATGGGCAATACTCCGTCAATCTGCTGAAGGGCAACTACACCCTCTATATCGTCAATTCAAATCAGTACAAGTCCTACAAGGTAGATTTGAGAATCGATAACACACTGATTTCCGTGTCAGCCTAATCTGACGACACTCCGTATATCGACTCTGGATACGATTCTCTAATTTGCATCAATGCCATCCAGCCTTTTTTCTATCGCGGAAAATCAGGGATGACAGACAGGCAGTTCAGGATTCATACGCGATTTAGAACTCTTTTGAAAGAAACATTGAGGGGATAATTTCTATGGTCTCCTTTTGGAGACATCGCCCAAACTTTTTATATTCTCTCAAACTACCCAAAGACCAATGACTGAAAGAGTGAAGGAGGTAAGATAATGGCAGAAACCAGTTATGTAAGATTCCAGACCCCGGATGACGTGAGGACAAAAGCACTGCAACTTGTAGAGGTTTCCTCAGAAACGGGGAAGATAAGGAAAGGAACGAATGAAGTTACCAAGGTTGTCGAGAGGGGAGAGGCCAAGATCGTGGTGATCGCAGAAGATATACAGCCGCCTGAAGTTGTGCTCCACATCCCACTGCTCTGCGAAGAAAAAGGAATACCCTATTTCTACGTTCAAAAGAAAGAAGACCTTGGACAGAAGGTAAAGCTCAAGAGCTCTGCTACAGTTGCCATAGTGGAACCAGGCAATGGAAAGCAGCTCCTTACTGAGCTTACCGACAAGTTCAAGGAAATCAAGAAATAAAGAGTGATACAAAATGGCAGAGAATGACGCCATTCCTTGCGAGGTCGTGGAGCTTGTCGGCAGGACTGGAATGGCAGGAGAAGCCACGCAGGTCAAGATAAAAGTACTGGCAGGAGGAGATCAGGGAAGGGTTCTCACAAGAAATGTTATGGGCCCGGTCCGGGTCGGAGATATCCTCATGCTTAAAGAAACGGCCAGAGAAGCAAGGAAACTGTCGGTGAGGTGATACCATGGAAACCAGGTACTGTTCATTCTGCGGATCTAAGATAGAATACGGAACAGGCAAGATGTACATCAGACGTGACGGCTCCGTATTGTTTTTTGATAATTCAAAGTGCGAAAAGAATTTCCTTAAACTACACAGGGAACCGAGAAGAGTGAGATGGACAGAAGAGGGAAGGGAAGAAAAGGCACAGAGAATAAAGTTCTCAAAGGAGATAGGTCAGAAACCAGCTGCTGGAGCAGTGACGGAAAAGAAAGAAGAAGACATAGGAGCCGGTGAAGCTCCAAAAGAGATTTAAGGGGTGATACCTTGAGAACTCTAGTTCTAATAAAGCCCGATGGAGTCGTGAGATCCAAGATCGGACTGATAATTTCGAGATTTGAAGACAAGGGGCTCAAGGTCGTCGCTATGAAGCTTATGAAATTGGACAGACCCAGGGCAGAGAGACACTACGCAGTACACAAAGGGAAACCTTTTTATGATTCTCTTCTAAACTACATTACTTCCAGTCCTCTTGTAGCAATGGTCGTGGAGGGTAACAATAGCGTAGAAATAGTCAGAAAACTCGTAGGGGCTACAAATGGTGCAAAGGCGGAACCTGGCACAATTAGGGGAGACTTCTCCACAGGAATTGACTTCAACCTTATTCACGCTAGTGACTCAGAAGAATCAGCAAACTATGAAATCCCAATATTCTTTGAGGAGAAAGAGATTCTTAGTTATGAGAGGGCAGATAAAGATTGGCTGTGATCAGTAATGTGGGTGAGGCAACCGATTGTGGGAGTCCTTGGTCATGTGGATCATGGCAAGACTTCGCTTTTAGATAATATAAGAGGAGGAGTAGTTGCGGCCAGGGAGGCCGGCGGAATCACCCAGCACATCGGGGCCACCGAAGTACCTATACAGGAAATTGTGCGTATCTGCAAAGATATCATAGGGGACAGAATTTTCAAGATCCCGGGACTACTATTCATCGATACTCCGGGGCACGAATCATTTTCTAGTTTAAGGATAAGGGGGGGTTCAATTGCTGATATTGCAGTCCTAGTCATAGACGTCAGGGAGGGAATCATGCCACAGACGAGAGAGTCTCTGGAAGTCCTCAAGAAGTTCAAGACCCCCTTCGTAGTTGCAGCAAATAAAGTGGATCTTATTGAGGGGTTCTCTGGCACAAAGGGAGCATTCATTCCTTCAGTCAAGAACCTCGATCAATCAAAGCTGGAAGAACTTGACAATAAGCTTTTTCAACTATCCTCTCAACTGTACAGGGAAGGATTCAGCGCTGACAGGTATGACAGGATTTCTGATTTCACCAGAAACATCGCAATCGTACCTCTATCTGCAAAATCAGGATACGGTGTACCCGACCTGCTCATGGTGCTCTCCGGGCTGGCTCAGACATTTCTCGAATCTCAGCTCAGGAATGAAGACGAAACGGCGGAGGGAACGATCCTAGAGGTCAGGGAGGAAAAGGGGATGGGTGAGGTATCCGATGCAATACTCTATAGCGGAATAATAAAGAGGGGTGAAACCGTACTTACTGGAACCGTCGACGGTATAAGGGCGCTTAAGGTTAAAGGGATATTCAAACCTAAACCTCTGGACGAGATAAGGGACCCGAGAGATAGATTTGTGCCTGTCGCAGAGGTTAAGGCTGCATCCGGCATAAGAATCCTATTTCAGGGAGAAGGAGGTGTCATTCCGGGAAGCCCCTTCAAGGAAGCATCTGGAGATCTCATAACGCTGAAAAAATCAATAGAGGATGCAATCAAGGGCTCGTTTAAGCCATCTCCTGAAGGCATTGTGGCAAAAGCGGATACGGTGGGAGGTCTAGAAGCACTGGTCTACGAGCTCGGAAGAATCAACGTACCGATAAAGAAGGCAGAGGTCGGACCCGTTTCTAAGAGGGATTTCACAGAGGCGAGTACCAGTTCTGTGCCAGAGAACAGGATCATAATAGCATTCAACGTTCCCGTTGAGGTCAAGGATACCTCCGACGTGAAGGTCATAGAGAACAAGATCATCTACTCCATAAAAGACGACCTGATCAAGGCAAGAGAGGAAATAAAGCAAAAGGAACTAGAAGAAAAGAGGAAGGCAATGACGTTCCCATGCAAACTTCTGATAATGGAGGGGAATGTCTTCAGAATATCTAAACCAGCAATATTCGGTGTCAGGGTCATAGGAGGTAAACTTAGAGTGAAGACGCAGATGATGAAGGTCGACGGTTCAAATGTAGGGCTAGTCAAGAGCATACGTACTGGAGAGCAGTCACTCGAGGAAGCGAAGCAAGGGGACGAGGTTGCGATAGCAATGGACGGCATAACGATAGGCAGGCAACTCAAGGAAGGGGACATTCTTTATTCTGACATCAATGAACGGGACTTTAGAATCCTTAAGGAAGAAGAACTGAGCATCGATGAGAAAATGATCATGGATGACATCAGAAACCTAAAAAGAAAGGAAAGTCCATTCTGGGGGAGTTGAGAGGGACCAAAACCAACATCCTTTTTATGCCTGAAAGCATACGCATGCCTCATGGAAGTCAATGCGCTTGAGTTCTGTACATCGTGTGGTACTGGGTTACAAGAAAGAGGAGCAACTACATTTAAGTGTCCTTCTTGTGGTCAGGAAACGATCAGCAGATGCAACAACTGTAGGGAGCTATCTGTCCAATATACCTGTCCCAAATGCGGTTTTAGGGGGCCGTAGAGTTGGGCAAGGTAGCAGTTTCGTTCAAGATAATGCCTTCTGATGAGACAAAAGATCTGTCGAAAATTGAAAATGCTCTGAAGACCGATCTCTCCAACAGCTTTACTCTAGGCAAGAGCAGTATTGAGGAATTGGCATTCGGGATCAAGGTCCTGAAGCTGATCGTCATAATGAGTGATGAGGGCGGGCTCGTAGATGCAGTCGAGCAAAGAATCCGTTCTTTTCAAGACATAGGAGAAGTAGAAGTAGAAGAAGTCTCACTTATATCCTAGTTTAAGACCTTTATTTTAAATATTGGAATCTGTAATGTTCAATAGAAGAAACCAAAGATGGCTTTAGAGAAAACCACAACTAAAAGCGTAGTCGTTAGGGCGCTATTCGGAGATTTGTTAATAGCTGTTTCAAAGTATAGTGCAGCCATATTTAGCGGAAGTGCGGCTATTCTTGCAGAGGCCATTCACTCCACCTCCGATACAGTGAACCAGTTCCTCCTACTGCTGGGATACAACCTAAGCACTAAGAAGGATGCCTCAAAGTTTCCGTTTGGAAGAGGGAGAGAACAGTTTTTCTGGTCTTTCGTAGTGGCAATCCTCGTTTTCGGAATTTCGGGCGTAATCACATTCTTTGAGGGAATCATGAAGCTGACGACCCCCTATAGGATAACAGATCCCACCTATGCATACGTTGTGCTCGCATTTTCATTTGCGGTGGACGGATACGTCCTCCTGATATCAACCAAAATCTTTATTTCCAGATACCGTAAGCAGGGATATCACGATGCATTTGCATTCATGAAGGATTTTAGAGACCCGGTATTGCTCACAGCACTCATAGAAGATACCGCGGCCCTAGCGGGCGTTATCACGGCTCTCTTAGGAATCAGTCTTTCCCTTATCACGAGAAACAACGTATACGACGCATCGGCTTCGATCGTGATCGGCATCATAATGATGGCATCAGGGATATATTTATCAAAAAAGAGCAAGGACCTCCTGATCGGGGAAGGGATTTCAGTTACGGACCAGAAGAAGATAGAGGCGATACTCAGTAAGAACAAGTCTGTTAACAAAATCCTAGACATAAAGGCAATCTATCAGGGTCCCGAGAAGGTGCTGCTCGCAATGGACCTGAACTTCCAAGATGGTCTTAGTACTGGAGAAATTGAAAGGGCTATCGATGAAATAGAGCATTCAATCAAGTCGTCCATTCCTTCGGTTGAAAGAATTTATGTAGAAGCAGAAGAGAGGCCAACCGATTTCAAACAGTTTGAATGATCAGATCCCGAGCTCCCTCAGCTTCCTTATTCTGACATCGGTAGGAGGGTGGGTGGAAAACAACCTTCTTACGCTAGATCCTCCAAGAGGATTGACAATGAACAGACTGGAAGTGGCAGGATTCGATCCTTGCATCGGTCTTTTGCTATTCCAGCTTTCCAATTTCATAAGAGCACTGATCAATCCTTCTGACGAATTGTTCACTCTTGCGCCGTGTTCGTCTGCGTAAAGTTCTCTTTCTCTAGAAATAGAAAGTTGCAGCATCAATGCACCGATAGCTGCAATTAGCAATATGGCCATCACGATAAGGTCCTGTCCACTCCTTCTTCCTCCGAAAAGGGCATTGAATCCGAATATCCTTGCACCAATCATGAGTGCGGACGCAATCGTGGCAGCGACGGTTACAACGAGGACATCATTGTGTTTAATGTGTCCTAGTTCGTGTCCTATAACTCCTCTGAGTTCTCTCTCGTTCATTGTATCCAAAATCGTTCTCGTAAAGACTATGTAGGCACTTTTCTTGCTTCTGCCAGTTGTAAAAGCGTTAGGTACTGGAAGGTCCGCTATTGCAATCTTCGGAACCGGGATTCCGGCATTTTGAGCGATATCCCTTACCATTGCAAATAATCTTGGATTCTCCACTTCTTCGATAACTTTAGCGTGGTAACTCCACATGACTAGCTTATATGAGAACAGATAAGAAATCAGATTAATCAATGTTGCAAAAGCAACGAAGAAAATCAGTAAATCCACGATGTTTCCGACCAGATATCCGATGATGGTTCCAACTAACGCGAATATTAGAAAGAGGAAGGTGAACGCAATTATTAACCTAAGTCTGCTCACGGAATGCCGAAAGCAAATCTAAAATTTAATCGTTTTCGACATACTTTTTAATTAAAACATAATTTACAATATATATAAATTTTAGAGCACGGAAAAATCATAACAACTGTTTAATAGTAATTGTAATTACCAGACATCTTTAGGGGGTTATACCAAGATGCTTAAGAAACCAATGAAAACAGCAGCTCTGTTCGTCATCACTATAATGGTGATGGGAGGACTCTTGGGAGCGGCACTCGGTCAAGTACAGGGAGCAGAGAAGGTAACGTTTAATTTTGCAGTGCTGGGGAATGGAATATCTCCAGCTAGTGGAGTGAAAGTTGAGCTTGAGAATGCGAACGGGGTTGTTCTGGCTAGCAGTACATCGAATCCAAACGTCGTATTTTCGGTATATCCCGGAAGTTACGTAATTTACGTACCTAGTCAGTATGTTTCCTCATCTTCCATAGTCTATAGTGCAAATCACATCAGCGTGAGTGTCAAAAACAACGGGACCGCATATGTTGGCAGTTCCGTACTTAAGAGTGTGGCCGTTATCTATACGGACGCATCTTCATATGTTTACGTGACTGTGAAAGGAATTTCATATTCACAAGTGACATCAGTTTATCTTGTGTTGCCTAATGGACTTGAAATGCCTGCTTCGAAAGTCAATGCTTCGAACGCGAACTCTGGATATTCAGTTACGACAGTCTCTGGATCCCAGACGCTGACGGTCGAGTACAATAGCACTTCGAAGGCATTTTACTCAGAACTTATATCAGTCTCTTCAACCAAGTCAAACAACAGTGTAGTGGCAAATGTATCTTCTTTGGACAATGTCCAAGGAACAGTTTCATCGACGACTGGCACTTCCATAAACAGAGTGCAGGTCTCGATATATCAGAGCGGAACACTGCTCGGATCGGACGAATTTACTAATGGGTACTACTATCTATCACTTGCAGCAGGCACTTACAGCCTTGTAGTCTCTTCACCAGGATATCTTCCATATGTGATATCTGTCACTACTGGCAGCGCGCCTTCCTATCAGGCAGTTGCGCTGACTTCTTCAAACGTTATAGAGACCCAGACAATAACGTTTGGATCGAATTTCCAGAATGTCACCATAAATGGTGGAATAACTTTGACGAACGCAACAGTACTCCCATTCCTTCCTAACTCCAATGCTGGGTCACTGTACAACCAGCTGCAATTGGATGGGCTAAATTCTGGAGACCTTTGGGCAATACTAAATGTAACCGTTCCTTACACCACAGCAAGTACCGTACTTTACAACAATTATTCCTACAATTCGACCGGAGCAACGACACTGTTCACAACAGGCCCGGGTTACACATTCACCTTCAGCTACACTTCAACCTATTATCAGTCCAAAGTGACTGCCAAAAGCGTTAGCAGCATCAGAGTTTATGTAAACGAGAATGGTAACAATACAACTGCCACGACTTATATAACCAAGCTGAGTATTCCCGCACCCTATCAGAGGTCCAACATAATAGATTCAAGTACAGCTACAGTGACCGGATACTCCGGAACGATAGAAATTACTAACAGCAGTTTCAATGGATTCCTTACAATAAATATCGCACCACAGGCTAAACCTTTACTAAGAATGGGTCAGATATCTGCAACTTGGACCGGTTCGTTTGAGTCTACCATTTCTTCCAACACATCTTCAAATTTCACTCTCGTTGTGCCGGTTGGCAAGACTGTCACCATAAATGCCAGCAACGTACCTTATGACAGCGTGCTAGGAACCGACAACTACCAGGAGATGAACTTCAGCTGGACGATCGGAACTACTCTTATGTACGGTTACAACATATCAGACACCTTTACCTCTGGTACACACTCTGTTTCGCTTAGGGTAGTAAGTTCGAGCGGAGTTGCCAACGAAACTAACTTTACCATAATAGGTGACGCCCTTAACCCGCAGTTCAATCTCAAAGTGATACAGAATGGAGGGGCTAGGATGAACATCACAACATCATCCTCCGCCTCGTACACTTTATGGGTCAACCAGACTGAGACTGTCTACTTCAACTCTATAGGTTCCAAGGACCTCCTTCCATCTGGCCAAGCTACTGGTATTCCAATATCCGTCAGCTGGAATATAAACGGGACCAGTGAGACCGGAACCAACGTATCCTTTACATTCAGTCATCCGACCCTTGGTTCTACTCTGGATTATGCGTACGCCACTGTCATGAACGGAGTAGGTAACAGCTTTACCGTCAACCTTACAATCCATGTGAACGATACTACTCCCCCAATTGCCACGATACAGATAACGAATGCAACTTCGCACGCAGTGATATCATCCATCAAACAGGGACAGAACGTTACTGTCGATGGATCCAAATCTTATGCACCGAATGGAGGGCACATAGTGTCCTATACGTGGACCTTCACATATTCGAACGGGACGGTAGCAAAACCGAATGTGGACTACAAGATATACAGCAGTTCATCGAACAATTCCACCATTACGCTTTCGTTCATCCAGAGCGGAATATTTGAAGTGAAACTGAACGTTACAGACCAGTCCAACAACCACGGAACTAACTCACAGAGCCTGAGCGTGATAGCAGTCGGACCGGAAGTGGAGATAATAAATGTCACTTATCCTAAGAGCTACCAGGAAGGATCACCTTCTGTTCTGAAGCTCGATCTAAAGAATGTTGGTCTCACAACTGCAACCACATACTACGTAACTGTGAAGATAGGAAGCAAGCTAGTGAAGAACGAGACGTTCTCAAATCTTTCATCAAATCAGTCAACGAATCTCACGTTGTCGATCGTTCCTCCGACCTCTGGCAGCTACTCCATGAACATAACTATTCACGCAGTTGGACAACCCAAATTCTTCAATACTGGTATTACCAAGATTGAGGCAATAACAGTCTCACAGGCGGCCTGGAAACTTCCAGCGCTCGTTGGAGGCATAGTGGTGGCGATAGGAGTACTTTCTTTCATCTACTACGACGTGACGGTCAGAAGAAAGAGACCCAAGGAAATCAAGCCTCCCAAGAAACAGCTAAAGGTCTAATTTTTTTATTTTATATTTTATCAGATGCTTGTATACCAAGCATCTGAAACAATTCTTCCATCGTTCTTGAAAACATTTTGACTATTTCCACCCTCTTCTGGGCATTCTCTCCGCTCCCAAGCACCGGACAGTCCCGGTAAAACTGATTGAAGGCTCCCGCAAGCTCATAAGAATATCTTGCTATCTTATCGGGCCTGGAGTGCCTGACCGCGTCTTCAACTACCTCAGGAAACGCTGCCATTTCTCTCAAGATAGCGCTCTCTGGCTCCGTAAACGTCCATGAAATTTCAGATTCAGTTCCAACCTTTGTAAGAATGGATTTGGCCCTTGCATATGAGTACATTACAAACGGGGCAGCATCCCCGTCAAAGTTGAGTGCCTCCGATAGGTCAAATGTTACGGGTTTATCTGGAGCATACTTTACGATGTTGTATCTCACGGCTGCAATTCCTATTCTCCTTGAGATTTCCGCGACTTCTTCGTCTGAGAGGTCTGACCTTCTCTTGAGAATCTCTTCTCTCGCCCCTTCTATAGCCTCTTCAATGAATTCTCGGACATAAACCACATTCCCCCTTCTCGTGCTCATCTTGCCCTCTTTCGTCGAAATGTACGAGTAGAAGAGGGCATCCACATTGTGGACTCCCAGAATGTCCATCGCATACTCTATCTTCTTGAAGTATGACTTGTGATCCTCACCAAGTACAACAATTGAGTTATCGTACCTGGTAGATTTGAGAAGATGGTGTGCGATATCTCTTGTGAAGTAAACAGAGGTGCCATTTGACCTGAGCACGTACATTTTCCCCTGATCGGATTCAAGATACTTCGCTCCATTGTCGTCTTTCAGCAGCGGAGAGAGTTTCTGAATTATGTCCCTTACAGATCCATCAAGTATGAACTCACTCTCCCAGACGAAGAAATCGAACCTTATAGCGAGTTTCTCAAGGTCAGATAGTACGTCATCCAGAAAAATCTCAAGTTTCTCCTTAGATTCCTTCAGAAACTTAGAGTCCCCCGACTCCGCTCTTACCATGTACTCCTCGATCTTTCCCTTGTACCTGTCAAAGTCTTCGTACACCCTCCGATACGATTCTGTGTAGTTTTCCATTCCAAAAAGTTCCGTTCCCAGAAGAAGGGCTTCGACTTGTGTCCCTATGTCGTTCACATAATACTCTGTTGTCACATTAAAACCATATTTAACAAGAATTCTTGAGAGCGTGTCACCTATGATCGAATTTCTCACTCTTCCGATGTGTAAAGGCCCAGTCGGATTGGCACTGGTGTGTTCGATTAGAATCTTTTCTTTTTTTCCATCAAATTCGAATAGACTTCCTCTCATTCCATCTTCTAAGATGGCCTTCGAGAATTCCTGATCATTGAATCTTACATTAACAAACTTACCTTTAGAAGAAAAAGTTGCGAATTGGTCGCTCAAGGTTGCAACATCGTCAGCATCGGGGATCACCACGCTTCTCTGGAAATCGAATGAAAGGTCGCCAAAGCTTTTCTGGGACCTATAGACCCTGTAACTCTTTTGGATGGAGTGAGAAGATAGGAGCCGATCCATTTTTTCTATTGCAATCGCATCGAACTTCTGGTAAGGTTTCATTTCTGAGCTATATTCATATAATATTAAAATGCATTCAGATTTGTCTGAGTCTCCTTCCTTACTATCTTGATTCCCAAGTACTTCTGGAATTCAACAGCATTTACTGCAGCCTTTGCCTGTGCGTGATTGTTGAAATAAATGAATACCTCTTCCTCCATCGCTCTCACCCTTTCCACCCACGGAATGAGCTCTTCCTCTGAGTACAGGTAGTCATACTTATTCAGTCTCCCCTTGAGTTCTCCCTTGCCATACCACAGGTCATAGTTTCTGCCGTGAAATCTGACATACGAAAATGTAGTAGTAGGATAATAGAAGTATGGAAGTCCAGGAGAATCAACACTTACAAGTGAGACTCTGAATTTCTTCAGTATGTTCAAAAAGGTTGGTAAAATGCTGCTGTCCAGATAATTCTTGTTCCTCACTTCAACTGCCAGTCTATAGTTTGAGCTGATTGAATTAAACAAATTTTCTAGGTCCGCCAGTACATGTTGGTTCTTCAGAGGATCTAGAAAAGGAGATAACTGCAGGAGTGCAGAACCCAAAAACCCAGCATTCTTTATGGGCAGTAGTACCTTCGCTACGAACTCCTTAGCAGTCTCGATGGATTTTTCTGTGATACCATCGGGGTCGTGAGTAACCTCTCTAGGAAATTTCAAGGAGCATAAGAAATCTTCCTTTCCCTTGAGCTTGGATATCCAGGAATCAACCGTTTTCTCCCCTGGAAAAGAATAGTAGGTTGAGTCGATCTCCACTGAGTTGAAGAATTTGTAGTAGTATAGAAGGTACTTACCCTCTTCCATCCCTTTTGGATAGAAGGTCTCCTTCCAATCTGGATACTGAAATCCAGAGCAGCCCAGGTATATCATTTCATTTTAATAATCAAACTTAAAAATAAAATCTTTCCATGCAGAGTAGGAAAACTATTACTGCAACCATTTGTTATTAAGACTATGAAGAGGATAGACCTCGGGACTTTGGAAACCGACACTTCGTTCAGGATCAAGATGGAGGCCTACCTTTATATCGACGCAGGGAAGATGATGCAATTCGGAAAAGGCGATCCAAAGAAGCTAAGGGATTACATGGACAAGAGAATCAGAATAATTGAAGAGTTACTCAAGGTATCTAGGCCATTCAAGATCATCGAGGGGAAAGAAACGCTCCTGGAGGTGGGCGAGTGAGTTTCATCCGTGTCTCTGAGGTGATGTCCAGAAACCCTATTAGGGTAGATGGGTCACTCACAGCCGAAGAAGGAGCCAAGATAATGGCACACAAGGGGATAAGCTCACTATTAATCGAAGACAGAGGGCATATCGTGGGAATAGTGACGGAGAGAGATATTGTGACCAAGATTGCAGCCAACGGACTGTCTGCGAGTGAAGTGAAAATGAAGGAGATAATGAGCTCGCCACTCATACACGTTGAAGGAGAGAGCCCTCTAGAGACCGCTGCTGAAATGATGTGGAAGAAGAAAATAAGAAGACTCCCCGTCGTAATCAATGGAGAGTTTGTAGGAATATTAACCGAGAATGACATAGTAAGAATATCCCCAGGGCTAATCGAGATAACGCGTGGAATTCTTGGAAACAAGGAACAGGGGATAATAAAGGGTATTCACGGTATATGTGACTCCTGTAATGAATTCTCCGAGAATTTGGTATACATGGCGGGCAACTACTACTGCGAAAGGTGCTACTCAGAGAAGGCAAAAATGTAAAGATATTTTATCTAGATAGGATAATGAAGAAGTGCAGTTTAGCGCTGAACTAAGCCTTGCAAGGGGAAAGTTAGAACTTCCAATATTCCTTCCAGTTGCGACTCGTGGCTTTGTAAAGGCGGTACCGATGCACAGGATTAACGAGATGGGAGTGAAAGCCTTAATATCCAACTCGGTGCACCTCACAATCTCTCCAGGCCTTGAAATACTTGATAGAGCGGGAGGAATCAATGCTTACACGGGCTTTAATGGAAGTTACTTCACTGATTCAGGAGGTTTTCAAATCCTAAGGGAGGAACTTGTAAAGATCGAGAATGATGGGATCGTCTTTAAAGACAGGAAATCCGGAAAGACTGTCAAGGTCACCCCAGAGATCAGTTCCCAGATTCAGGCGAAAATAGGATCAGATGTTGCAATGATGTTGGATGACTGTCCCCCATATGGAGCAGACTCAAAAAGGTATGTTCAATCGGTAAGGCGAACGCAGGAATGGGGAAGGATATTTTCATCACTGAAGGTTCCGCACCAAAAGCGTTTCGGTATCATTCAGGGAGGATTTAACGCAGAATTACGGAAAGAAAGTGCGGAACTAATGACCTCCATGGAATTTGATGGATTTGCAATCGGGGGGTTAAAGATTGGCGAGCCAAAAGAATTAACCGATCTGGTTCTCAGCAAAACCATACCGCTAATTCCCAAGGAATATCCTATCTATCTTATGGGAGTGGGAGATCCATTATCTATCGTGGAATACTCAGATGCAGGAATAGGCGTATTTGATTCTACGTACCCGACAAGAAATGCAAGGCACGGATTCGCGCTTACAAATGAAGGAACTATCAATCTGAAAAATTCGAAACACAGTGATGACCTTGGACCAATTGAAAATGGATGCTCCTGTGAAACATGTGTGAACTACAATCGGTCCATGTTAAGAGAATTGCACAAGAACGAGGATCCATCATTCCCGTATCTTGTTACGGTGCATAATCTAGACTTTATGCAACGACTGATGGAGTTGGTCAGGAGCGACAGACAAAGGGCAAAAGTAATCTCCAAGAAATTCAGTAAAATCAATTACTCAGAAGCTTATAACGACAAAGTTGGGTAGGTGGCAGAGCGGCTATGCACGGGACTGCAGATCCCGACTATTGGGGTTCGAATCCCCACCTACCCTTTTATATAAATATAGCGATAATAATACGTAATATTAACCGAGTTTGATAGAATAGAACAGGAAGAAATCCTGAAATGCCTGAGAAAGTTGAGACTGTGGTTTCGAATATTTTTCCACTCAATTTGGTTCATGATCAACCGTCAAAAATCTCCTAGATTAGTGTCCTCCGAAGTGTGCAATTGAACGATTGAAAACCTTTAATATCTATGGCTACCTATAGACATGTATGGTGACCACCATTCAGATTGACGAGAAAGTCAAGGCGAGATTGGACGAGCTGAAAATTCATCATAGGGAATCGTACAACGAACTAATTTCAAGGCTCATCGCTTCATCATCTCCCGAAATCGCAGACAGAGATTCGCTTATTGAGACGCTGGAGATCCTTTCAGATCCAGAACTGATGAAGGGAATTGCCAGGGGCGTCAAAGATTTCAACGAAGGTCGAACCAAACGCCTCAGAGAGATTAAGAAGGAATTGGACTGAATATGTCCTATGAGATAATTCTCACTTCAGAGGCAGAAGACTTTCTAAAGGGGTGTGATAATTCGATACGAAGACGAATTGAAAATAAGCTGCTATTGCTGGAGAAGGATCCAGAACTTGGTAAACCTCTAACCGCAATCTTGAGTGGGTTAAGAAGTTTGAGAATTGGCGATTACAGGGCAATCTATCAGATAAAGGATAG
>DAHWMK010000028.1:0-17148 GCA_027343225.1 Thermoplasmatales archaeon | reverse complement strand
AGCCGAATAAAGGCAGATAATACTTAATGATATCAAGCAAAATTTGTATGATTATCGGTTTCGTAGTAAATATTTGGGGGGCATGAATTGAAAGTATCGTGTTGAGTCTTTCTTTAAATCAGGCTCTTATTTTAACTGGTCGTCCCTATTTTACTCCTCTCTCAAAGAGCATGACCTCCTGGTCACTCATTTTCCATCCCATTGCACCAAGTATCTCTTTCATATGTTCTATTTTTTCAGTTTTTGGGATCGGGATGACTCTAGGCTTCCTCATCAGAAAATTAAGAGCTACCTGAATGGGGGTCTTTCCATTGGTCTCGGTGACTTGCTTCATTTCCTTGGACTTATAAAGTCCACCCCTGCCGATAGGGGTATAGGCCACAACACTCATTTCATTCCTTTCACAGAAGGGTATGATGTCTTTTTCTATATCCCTCTCATCAAGATTGTACTTCACCTGATTGCACACTACTTCAGCGGAACTGGTGGAATCTCTTGCTTCTTGCATCTGTTTAACCGAAAAATTACTGACCCCAATGTGTCTAGCCAGGCCCTCCTTTTGGACTGCCTCGATGTTCTTTATTTGATCACCTATGCTCATAGTGTTATGAGGCCAATGTATGAGAATCAAGTCAACGCTATCCGTTCCGAGCCTACTCATGGACCCTCTTGCTGCCTTGATTGTGCTCTCCTTAGAAGCCAGATTCTTCGGATGCACCTTGGTAGTTATGAACAATCTTTCCCTTCCAACTTTTTTAATGATTCTTCCTACAAAATCTTCAGTGTTATAAATCTCAGCTGTGTCGATCAGGTTTATTCCACGCTCTATAGCATAAATAAACGCTTCTTCTCCTTTTTTATAATCGGCAATTCCATAAGTTCCAAGGCCGATTGCTGATACCTTTTCTCCAGTCTTTCCCATTTCCGTAAAGGTCACTTCCGGAAAATCATCTGCCATACAACTGCAATCAAACACCGATTAATGTATTTGGTATGGTACAAGACAACAAATGTGTTTGCAACACGAAGTTACAAGAGATGCAAGGAAATTTAACTATCCAGAAGAGATTATAGGAAATGAACGGGAATGACAGGATTGTAATTGCAGGATTCGGAGGGAGCTTAAGGAAGGCATCTTTTAGTAAAAAGGTACTCGAAAGAGCCAAGAGCTTTATGCCAGATGGATCAATGCTGAAGATTTTTGATATATCCAAAATTCCATTATTCAATGCAGACGAACTGGGGGAACCGCAACAATCCGTTGTAGAATTCAGAGACTTCATAAATGAAACTGATGGTTTCTTGATAGTGACCCCAGAGTACAACTATTCAGTCCCTGGTTTCTTAAAGAATGCTATAGACTGGGCTTCAGTACCAAAGAATGTCTTTGCGAAGAAAACAGGAGCTATAATGAGCTCGTCAACAGGTATGATGGGAGGGGCAAGAGCACAGTATCACCTCAGGCAGTCATTTGTATTCCTGGATGCAAGGATAATAAACAGGCCAGAGGTAATCATAAATTTTGTTGATAAGAAGATTAATGAAAAGGGAGAATTCGCGGACGAAAATGCAGAGAAATTCATGCGAGATCTACTAAACAATCTGGTTACTGAAGTCAGTTACCAAAGGCAAATAAGAAGTTAAATGTATCAGGGAAGGTGTATTGAGGGAAAGTAGTAGATCACTGCCAGGAATATAACCAGGAAAACGACTGAGAAGTATATGTGGAGAGAAGTGAAGTTCGCCGTCAGCATATCCAGGAGGTTTCTCTTCATGTTCTTTGAGTTGCTTGCTATTCTCGTTAACCTTACTGCCCACGGTATTGTCAGTAGGGCTCCCAGTATCGGAAACAGTCTGGGTTCAAGGAGAACCGCTATAATGAATAACGGGTAGGAAAGCCATATCAGCATTATGTAGTAGATTAGGGACCCCCTGTCTCCAAGATATAGGGCAACCGTCCTAACTCCTGCCTCCTTATCGTCCTTGATATCTCTCCAGTTGTTTCCGTGGAGTATTGCGACTATGATCATTCCTAGGGAGAATGCTATTAGCAGCTGTGGAATACCAACGTGGCCGCCTTGAAGTACCAGCGATCCGAGAAATATGCCGGGGCCAAATGCAAGGAAGACTGCAAGATCTCCTAGTGCGATCCTCTTCCATCCAAATTTTGGTAGACCATATACCACGCCTGCAATCAAACCAATAAGGACGTAAGGAATAATGACAGGCCTCAGCGTTATAAGATAGATGCCAATTGCCAGTCCTATTACAAAAACGGTCGTGGTAAATACCAGGAATTTGCTTGTAGGGACGATCCGGTCTATCAGAACTCTTGCCCCAGCAGAGCCCATACCCTCAGGTTTATCCGTCTTGAGGGTGAAATCGAAATAATCACTGTACGCATTGAATGCCCCATGAACCATTATAAGGGAAATGGCTGAGAGCAGGAGGAGGAAGAGATTTATTCGATAAGAAAAACTAACCTGGAAAGCAAGCAGGGCACCAAAGACTAATGACGTAACACTCTGCTGGAACGACCAAGGACGCAAGGCCCTCCAGTACCTGAAAGTCTTCTTTTCAGTGAGCTCCTCTGGCTTGAACTTATTGTCCGTCTTCTTTGGTTGAGCACGGAAATCACTGAATCGAACATTTTCAGGAGTCAGCTTAGCAATGAGCACGTGTCCAGATTTAACGAAGAGGGTGTCTTCCGGAACTTTGTAAAGTAGAGTCCCTCTCTCCTTGTGAAATTCTTTAGGTTCGCCGAGTATCGAGACCTTTCCGACCCCCTGTATGAACAGGTCAGGGGTATCGAAATCTATCGTGAAAACCACACTGTCGTTCTTCTGGAGATTCTTTAGTGTCAGGCTTCCCTTTTCTACTAAGAAAACCAGCCCACCTTCAAGTGCATAATATACCTTTGCCGACCACAGGGTCTCTCCAGTCGTTGAAATGACCATAGTCCTGCCCTTCCTGAGTAAGTTCAGAACCTCGGATTGCATTGAGTGAGTAATCTTTAGTGATTATAATAATGTTAGGAGTAAGTTGAAAGAAGGCAGTGGATATCAACAAGCAATCATTCTAATGGAATCGACCAGTTTAATAGCTTCCAGTATCAACAGATCAACTCCGCCCCTTTTTTTTATATACTACGCCATCAGCAGGCTTATCTCAGTTCTTCTCTGAAGATCTTGTCGTAAATGTTTTCCTCTCCTTCCTTCCGAGTGCTTAGGATGTTCTTGATCTTCAAATCGTTGATGTGCCAGTAATGGATCCTCCAAGTCTTTCCCTTCATCAGGGTTATGTCTTCGCTGCTGGTGGAAAGAATTCCAGTCTCCTCCAGGGTATAGAAAACATCTCTGTCCTGTTGAGACAGAATGTTGTCCACAAGAGTGTCCTCAAATCCGAAAAAGCTGAGCACGTAATCTGCAAGCTCCTCTATTTCCTTTTGATTCATCCCGGACGGTTTGAATATAACGTTAAGGGCTGTGACAAGCTCCTCCCTTTTTATAACCGTCATCTAGATTTCATGGTCTAAAGGCGCCTCATATTAATAATTATGTTTAGTGCATTGTGATAACTAGTATGTGATTAAGGGACGCACTCTCAAAAAGGTGGTTAGACAGACTTCTCAAGATCTCTCTTAAGTTTTTCAATGATCTCAACATTTCTTGGATCAACCCCTCTCCTTTCCGCCAGATAGTAGGAGATGAAGTCTCCTTTGTGTATGAGCGTGAATATATTCGAGAACTGTGATGCACCCTCCCCGTCAACCCGGTTCATCTCTATGTTGCATAGTTTGGAAGTGATTTTGATCCTATCGCTGATCTCTTTTTCCAGGGATTGATGGGTCAGTACGAAGAAATAGAATTCCTCTTTCCTGTACGTACTTTCAAGAGCCATGGTGTCGTTGTGGTTCAGCTCAGGGAATGATGTGGAATAAGCCAGTACCTTGGCATTCTCATTGAACTGTGTCTTCCATCTATAAGCAACGCTGTCGAATCCAGGAGTTCCAAAAATAACGGGGATCTTCTTCCCGGAGAATATCTTGTCCGCAAATTCCCTGAATGGGTCCACAAACACATCCAAGCTTGCAAGTAACTTCCTCGTGAAATCTATCTCTGAATCATCGACTAGTCCGAAGCCTCTGAAAAGGGGGATGGTGAGGAACCCAACGGCAGAACGCGGCTGGAAACCACCTGGAACGATAACTGTTTTTTCCACCATTTCTGCAAGTTTTCCTCCGGTAGATATGGCTCTCGCCTGGGCACCTCTTTTCAGCGCCCTTCTGGTTGCTTCGAGTGTTTCCGATGTATTACCGGAATAACTGATTGCAACGAAAAGAGTATTTTTATCGACAAAATCTGGAATGTTATAGGAATTGACCAGCGTAACTGGTTTCTTGGTATAGCAATCCCGGAAGATCATGCCCGCTATCCCAGAGCCTCCCATTCCTGCTATCACGATCTTATTAATTTCACTTGGAACGTCCATGACCCCATGAAATGAAAGTTGATTCCCAAGAGACCTAATTTCATCTATGTACTCCATATTTCATCATGAAAGTTCATGATATTAATAAGTGCGTATTCTGCAGTCCTTGTACGGTTCATATTTTCAGCTTGTACACTGGGAAACCCCTGTTTTCCATCTCTCGATTCAGTACCCTCAGGGACTCCATCTCTTCCTCAGATATTGCCAGCGTGTTCTTGTTAATGAACTGGAACATCACTCTTTTTAAGAGCTCGAAGTTTTCTATTCTGTGCATCATTGCAATCTCTTTTATAACATCAGAGGAATTGTTGAGTGCGTATTTCACGGAAGCGTTTATAGCATCCTCTACTATCCCTTTGAGCCCCCTTGCTGATTTCCTTATCATCCCGCAGTAGAGTGGAAAGGGGAGGCTATTTGCCAAAGTTCTCCAGTGTTCGTACAGGTCCATCTTCTCTTGATTTGTTTGGGGGCTCATCATCGCAATCCTGGGTTCCATAAGTGCCGGAGAGCCATCTCCTTTCCTCACATTCACACCCTTCAACAGTATTCTTGCATAATATTCTGAAACAAAATCCCTCTTGTCGATAAAGACCTCGTTGAATTCTTTCAGAGGAGAGAACAGCTGAGGACCCGAAAAATAGGAAAAAATATTCCCAGTCTTGAGGAGAGCATAATTGTGGGCGTTCATCATTGCGATTGGTGCTGGTAAGAACGCGACATCGGCAGTTATTTCCTGATCAAAATCTGTTGTGGCCTCGCAGTGGAACTTTGGATATAGGGTAAACTTATCTGAATACAGTCCCTTTAGGATGAAATGGTACTCTGGTATGTCCGGAAACACTATTTCCATTATCCACTTCTATAGTTTTCAGAACCTAATAACCTTTGGCAGGCACTGGCAAATCTTATAATTGGGCTATATATAATGAAGTAGAACAATTATGGATTTCAAGCTTCCGGACGACACTCTCGCCATAAGAGATTTGGTCAGGGAATTTTCTCAGAAAAAGATTGAACCCATTTCCACCAAAATGGACAAGGAAGATCACTTTCCTATAGAGCTTTTTAGGGAAATGGGAAAGCTAGGCATGCTCGGACTTACTATTTCGCAGGAGTACGGAGGAGCTGGGATGGACTATCTCACAGAGGGGGTCGTCCTCGAGGAGATTTCATATTACTCGGGATCGTTTGGTCTCTCGTATGGTGCCCACAACAATCTCGTTCTCGATAACATACACAGAAACGCCAGCAAGGAACAGAAAGAGAGATATCTTCCTGACTTAGTATCTGGTAGGAAGATCGGATCGCTCTGTCTTACGGAACCCGGTGCTGGGTCGGATGCATTGGGAGGTATGAAAACGGTATATGAACAGAAAGGGACGGACTATGAAATAAATGGGTCCAAGACATTCATAACAAATGCACCCGTTGCAGATGTTTTTCTTGTCTATGCGAGAAATGGAAAATCGTATTCTGCATTCATACTGGAGAAAGGGGATGGAGTAGAAACTCCCAGGAAAATCACGAAGCTTGGAATGAGGGGCTCTCCAACTGGAGAAGTTGTTTTCAGGAACGTGATTGTCAGCAGAGACAGGATAGTGAAGGGAGAGGGTCAAGCGAAGAGCATTATCTACCAGGGTCTGAATGCAGAAAGGGCAGTTCTAGCATTTGGTCCACTCGGGATTGCAAGGCGTGCACTGGACGAAGCCATAAGCTACAGTAATCAGAGGGAACAATTCGGAAAGAAGATAGGAGAGTTTGAGCTTATTCAGGAAAAATTGGCGTACATGTTCACTAGACTCGAAGCAGCAAGACTTCTCTCATACAAGGCCGCAACCCTCGTCGGAAGCAAGATGTCGGACCCATCATTTGCAGCAGCGTCCATAATGCTGGCTTCGGAAACGGCAACACAAGTGACTAAGGAAGCCATACAGATTTTCGGCGGGTACGGCTACACGGAAGACTATCCCTTGGGTAGATATCTGAGGGATGCTATACTCTACGAAATCGGGGCAGGAACCACGGAAATTAGGAAAATAGTGATCGCAAAGGCCCTTCTAAAGAGTTAAAGGGTCAATCCTGAAGTGTCACTAGTGATCACGATAAGATACGTGGTACTCCGACAGATATCTAGCTACTATTCATCGAACCCCGATGCCAAAATTCAAGATGAGCCCGACCTTAGTGTCTGTAATATTTCGTGCAAGGCAAAGAAATTCTAACGGCATTTCCCGACATCTTGACAAAAATATTAAAACGAACCTTCATATGGTGATGCGGTGATTTGAAGGTGGAATATAAAGGATTGAATAAATATGAGCTACCTCAGCTACCTTACCGAATTGACGGACTTGAGCCCCACATTAACAAGGATATAGTGGATGTCCACTATAACGGGCATCATAAAGCCTACGTAAATACTGCAAATAACCTTATAGATAGACTAAACGGAATTATTAAGGAGGAGGTAAAAAGCTACGACATTCACGGTGTATTGAGAAATCTCACATTCAACATTAACGGGGACAAGCTACATACGCTCTACTGGAACAATATGGCCCCAGAAGGAAAGGGCGGAGACAAGCCAGGTGGAAAACTTGGTGACCTGATAGAGCAGCAATACGGTAGCTATGAAAAGTTCAGGAAGATATTCACGGAAGCCGCAAACTCGAATCCAGGTACAGGATGGGCGGTTCTAACGTACGACAAGGAAAACAGCAATCTAAACATCATGACGGTGGAAAATCATTTCATGAATCATCTCGCCGAGATGCCGATTGTTTTAATTCTGGATGAGTTCGAGCACGCCTATTATCTACAGTACAAGAACAAGAGGGCAGATTACGTGGGTGCCTGGTGGCACATAGTTAACTGGGATGAGGCAAACAAGAAACTTGGGAGATTGCTGTAAACTGGGCGCCAGGCACGATCATTCAAGGTTGGCGGATGACTGATGCATTTCCACCGGTCGGAGCACGGACATCCACAATCTTTTTTCACATTATAGAATTATTTTTCGGTACAACAGAAGCGCTTATCATTAGTCACGTTCCGTCAATCCTAGGACGGAATGTAGCAAAGGCGTGGTGGGACCCGGTCAGGATCGAATACGCTGGAAGGTCAACTCAATCACATTGAGAAGTAATGTGCAATTTTTTGCGTTAACACTCAAAAATGACCAGAATAGAGAGAACAGCTTCATATAAGTACGAACTTAAAATTAAACTCACTGCCCGATAGGAGGGGCCAAGGGGCAGTGAGCTATTACTTAATTTAACTTAATATATCTACATTTCTACAATATCTCTTCACCGGGGGTACCAAAACACCTCCGCCAGCGGCTACCTGCTTCGAGAAATATTCACCTCAGCTACTGCGACAAACGGTGATTTTGTAAACATAGTTTCATCCCACCATTTTACCTTGTCAGTTTCTCTGCTGATGCCTTCGATGTTCTTATAAAGGTGGAGAAGCGAATCCGATATCCTTATCCCTCCCCAGCTCTCTTTAATCTCTCCATTTTCGATATAGAAGATACCATCTCTCGGTATCGTGGAGAATATCCCTTCTCTATAATCCTGAAATCTGGTGTACCAGGTGTTGTTGATGAGGAGGCCCTTCCGGGTGGACGATATCATGTCGTCAATGTCTTCCGTTCCTGGTTCCACAGAGATCTGCCAGGGACCTGGGCTCACAATGCCTGCATTTCCGGTAGTTTCCACTCCGTATTTTTTTGCAGTAGAGAAGTTGTGGAGGAAGTTCTTAACTAATCCTTTCTCAATGACTGGAGTCTTTCTAGTCGGACTCCCTTCTTCATCGAAACTTCTTGAGTTGAACATCGTATCATCCGAGGGATCATCGTAGACCGTCAAGATGGAGTTTCCGATCTTTTCTCCCATTCTATCTGCGAACATGGACATTCCAGAGTCTATCTGAAATGCGGAGGCCATGGGTATCGTGTATGAAACAATAGAGGCAAAGCAGAGTGGACTGAATATGACGTTGTACTTCCCCTCCCTGCCTTCCTTTATGTTTTTCACCATTTTCGTGAGTTTTAATGTTTCATCTACCTGGGTAGCCAGTTTTTTAATGTCTTCATCAGTCGAAGTTGCTATGGATGTTTGAACGGGATAATCGTTGTCGTCGAATGCCCTTGACACAAACTCTATTCCAAATTGTCTTTCAGTTCCCCTATTAAAGGGCGTTAGAACTTCCTCATCAACCTCCTTCTTATAGAAGACTCCACCAACTCTTTTCACAAAGGGCTTGACCTCATCAATGAAATCGTTTACAAATTCCTGTCCCTCAATTTGCCTGAGCTTCTCATCTCTCATCTTCTTATTTCTGTAAGTGCTCTTTTTATCATTTAGACTGAAAAAATCTTCATTCTTCTCTATGCTCTTCAGAGCAGACAGTGCCCGGGAGGCTATTCCATCGAGGTCATCCTCGCTCTTTAGATCAAACACGAACGTTCTCCCATTCTTTGCGAGGAACACTGATGCAAGCTCTTCGTTCCATTCGTTGGTGATGTCTATCAAATTGTTGGAAAATCTCACTTGAGTGACCCTTGACCTAGTGAGCTTTACAGCTGCTTGGTCAACCCTCTTTTCTAGTTTTGCGTAAATTTTTTCGATATCCATTCAGTTCACCTCACATTGAGATTTCTAAGCCGGATGTGAGGTCCTCCCATCCACACATCCACTCCCTGCATTGGATCACCCTTGCCGCAGGTACCAGCCGAAAACTCCAGATCCTTTCCGATCGCGTCTATTGATGAATAAAAGTTGATCGTTGTAGTTTCGATAACTGGTCTCCTTACAGCCTCCTTTATTTTGCCATTTTGAATGTGGTATGCTTCTCTGCCGACATATTTCTCATTGAACCTTATATCGTCAATATTCCATTCTGTGAAGCTCCTCATGTATATCCCTTCCTTAACATCCTCTATTAACTCTTCAAAATCGTAGTCTCTCGGCTCGATATATGTGGTGCTCATTCTGACTAAAGGTTCCTTATCCCACTCAGAAGATCGGGATGCTCCATTGCTCACTGACTCCATTCTGCCTGCACTTTCTCTATTGCTGAGGAACTCATTTATGAGTCCGTCCTTGTAGAGGTACCTCTTTCGGGCCCTAACTCCGTCCCGGTCGTACTTATAGAATCCGAAGCTGTTGTTCATGGTTGGATCGTCAACGAGGTTGACTATGTCTGAGCCTACCCTTCTCCCCCTGTCGTCCTTCCTTATGAACGACTCCCCCGCCTGCGCCATTTCTCTTCCAAGTATCCTATCTGATTCAGTAGGATGACCTGCACTTTCGTGGGCTACTATGCCTGAAATCTCAGGTCCTGCAACAAGATCGTAAGTTCCTTCTTCCAGCTTCTTTGCACGGGCTGCACTCTTGAGCACATCCGATTCGTGTTTAAGTCTCTCATCCAGTTTCCACTTGTCAAAAGATTCGTATCCACCAGAAGATCCAACCTCCACTGTCCCCTGTTCAAAGCTGCCATTCTCCATGAATCCCAGCATGGCGAAGAACGAGACCTTTGGAAGCTTTGACCTCAGTGCCATTCCTTCCGAGTTGGTGTTGTACTCTTGCTCAATCGTATCTCCCAGTGAGAGTATCCGCATAGAGACCTTCTCATTATTGAGGAGAGTGTCAAGTTCTCTCATCCTGGATATCCTTTCCTCGAAACTCACATCTTCAATTTTCTTGCTCTGATCTACCTGCCAGGAATCCTGCATAGGAGGTTCAGCTGAAAATTTATTTCTTCCAGATCTCTCTGACATCCTCAGGGCCCTATCTATCTCTTCTCTGATCCTATCCCAGCTGGCAATGTTAATTGAAGAGAAAGCTATCGATCTGTTCAACAACCTGATCGCCAATCCAGAATCAACGGAGTAGCCGCTGGCAGAGATCGTTCCGTTCTTCAGAAGGACTATGTTCTTGGACGATGAGAAAAACCTTACCTCGACAAATCTTGCCTTCTTTGACGCATAATCCAACGCCTTATCGACAAACTCTTCCATAGATCCTTCCCCCTACCTGTAGGTCTTGTTCTTCTTCACCATCATTTCGAATTGTCCCATAAGCTCCTTGATCGCCCTGAATAAGTTCCAGTCCCAGCTTCTGGAAAAGAATGTCTTGGACTCCGTGACCATCTTTCCTCTTATTGAGTACTTTGTCTCCTTACCCGTCTGATTGTACTCCTCGATGTGGATATTGATCAACATAGGTCGCATGCGCTTGAACTTAGCAATGGACCCCGCTGACTTTTCTATTATAGAATACACTTTATCATAGACTTCCGGGTCTTCGAACTTTGCACCGGAAAGATTTACTAGGACGGTTTTTTCCGCTGAACCCTTTACGATTTCCCCGAGGATGTCGCTCTGACTTATCACTCCTTCAGGGATCATATTCTCGTCAACAACCGTGCAGATTCTGGCATCGGAGTCCATCATTTCCTTCATGCAGGTGGATATGCTCTGATTACCATTTATCACTAGAGGTGAGACCATAACATCCTTCACTGTAGGTCTGACCTTGTTCCTGTAATATTCTCCCTGCCTCATCTTTCCTCTCTCCCTCCAGAGTTCCTTGCTTATGTCGTTGATATTAACCAATCCCGAGATCTTTCCATCCTTATCTACAACAGGTATACTCGTCTCGTCTATGCTTCTCATCTTCCTCAGCGCTTCTATCAGATCATCATTCTCAGTAACCGTTATGGGTTCCCCCGACATGATTTCAGCCGCGGTCATGTTCGCAACTTCCGGAATGGAATTTACGGAATGAACGATGTCAGTAGAAGTCACGATTCCTTTGACCTTGTTCTTTTCCAGGACAGGAAGTGCTTTCAGGCCGCTGTCGACCATGAGTCTTGCCGCATCTGCTATGGATGCGTCAGAACCTATTGACGGGGTCCGTTCCATTATGGTCTTAACCTTTGTCGTTACGGGTATGGATTCCCTCTTGAACAGAAGGTTGTAGTCCAGCATTCCAATGTATCCCCCCTTTTCGTCCACTATGGGGATGTGGTGCACTTTATTGTCACTCATCTTCGCTATTGCCGTAGAGATAAAATCGTCAGCGGTCAATGTAATCACTTTTGTGGTCATTATTTCTCCTACGGTCACCATGATTACAAATTGATAGCTTGGTTAAGAATTTTGTTTACCTTTCGAAATCAGAACTTCTGGGATAATATCAACAATGTCGGAAGTCATGTAACCGTCTCCCATTTTCTTGAATGCATTTAGACCGGCCTGACCAATTACGTAGGAGGCGAGAAAAGCAGAATGCAGTGGATCCACCTTTCTGGAGAGAAGTCCAGCGACCGCTCCAGTAACTAGATCTCCTGTACCTCCCCTGGTCATGCTCTGGTGATGGAAAGACCTGTTCTTCTTGAGAATTTCACCATCAGTGACAAGGTCTATCTCCCCTTTTACAAACAAAATGGCATTGATATTCCTTGCTACTCTCTTCGCATTCTCCTCAGTCGGATCTAGTCCGAATGTGGACCTGAATTCACCCCTGTGAGGAGTGAGCACCGCAAGTCCCTTGAAATCATCTATGGATCGGGAAGCTTCAAGGGCGTCTGCGTCTATCACTATGTTCTTCTTGACAGAAATAGTAAAGTCGATAATCTTCAATGCCTCATCAAGTGCGAACTGGCTCTTGGATATACCGGGTCCTATTGCAAGGGAGTCTGCTCTCTCCTTCAGCATCTTCATGAGCTCGTAATTGAACTCTATGTCTGTGATTCCTGATTTCTTGAGTATTATGCCCTGACAGTTGGATGCAACGTAATCGTGAATGACGGAGGGAGTGAACAAGTTGACAAGATCCGGTCCCATTCGTAAAGCTGATTCCGCCATATAGAGTGGTGCGCCAAAATAACTCTTGCTTCCGCCAACCAGTACGCATATCCCATTGTCTCCCTTATGAGAATCCTTCGAAGATCTTGGAAATGCCATCAGGTCCCCCGGTCCTATCATATCTATCACATCATGCGGAAAACCGACATCTGCAACCACAATATTTCCACTGTTGGACTTATTCATCCCCTCCTTTTTGAATTGCATAGTTACGGTAAATTGTGGCTTGACGTGGTGATCAGATGGAAATCCTGATGGAACGTCTACAGAAACTATGGTCGCACCATACTCATTGATCATATCTATGGCCGAATCGTATGGTTCCCTTGGAGGTCCCGAAATCCCAACGCCCAGAAGTGCATCAACGATCATATCATATCTCCCTTTTCTGACAGAACGTACAACCCTCCCCCTATGTCTCCTGTATTCCTCATATTTCTTCCTGCAGAGATCGCTCTCTGGATTAACGACAGGAAAACATTCGACTTGAAATCCCTCCTTTAGAAGCAAGGAAGCAGCAGTATAACCGTCGCCACCGTTGTTCCCGCTTCCGCAGATTACCAACGTATTTCTTGGTTTGAGAGATTCTACTAGTTTGGCAACTGCTCTTCCCGCATTGTCCATCAACTCCTCCATTCTCACACCCGATGCTTCTGCGTTCACATCCAATATCTTAGAGTCCAGAACGGTGTGCACGTACTTAGTATCATTCGCTCATATTTTACCTGTGTGTTTTCTCTTTTACCCTCATTTTTTCCCACTAGAGCTGTGTTATATTGGACTAGGTGGCTCATATAACCTTCTCTTGTGTAAGTGTTGGTCACATTAATGTCGTTCTAAAGATATAATTAGAACTCCAGGTTGACAGTTCTTTTCAACAACTGGTAGTATTTTTTGATATTTTACATCGCATAAAAATGAAGAAACATCTTTGTTATACTCTATAAAAGAGTCATGGCGAGAAATAGCTGTAATCAACGTTGATGTGTGCCACTCCTTTTACAGGACTGGATGATAGAAACGCAACGCAGAAGAGGTAACTACCTGGCGGAAGAGAAAGCGATATAGTTGTGTTGTTCACGGGTCCTACGAAGTAGATGCTCCAATTACGGTCATCTGAAATTACGTTTGAAAATCGAGAAGGATAGTTATGGGTAGTCCAAAGTATAAAGAAGTATATAGGGCCGTCATAAGACAGAGGACCGTAGACATGCGCTGGCCATGACAGATTTACTGGAATTCCAATTATACTTCCATTTTCGAGTGGTCCACTTAACAAAGAAGTGTTGAGTGCTTGTACGTAGTACTTCGGATATGCGTAGTGGGGTTCTGATGCCAGCACACTTTCGTAATCGTGGTAGAAAACTGCAGAAAGGACTGATGCCGAAACTAGGCATACTATCAACACAATCACAATAGAATTGAATTGGGTTCTCCTTCTAGTCGTTCCGCTTGGGTTTGCTGACGAGACCATTGTTCATAGCATAGCCTCCGTGCTTTTAGTTTTTTACATTAGATCTTAATTTGCATATCTACGTTGCAACAATGGCAAGACTCACCTGTATTCAGAATTTGCCCACTGTGACAATTGGCTAGCAAGGTCTATAGTTTAGCTTAGGATATAACCAGATTTTCCAATAAATAGGAGACAGTCTTGCGTTCTTGTCTCGAAAAAGAGTTTATATTGCCATTGCATATTAGAAATAGTGATGATAAGAGGGTCAGCTGAGCTAAGGCTGTGATGACCCCTATGAGTGCTGAATGGTGATAATAAATGAAGAGTATAGAAGAACTGGCAGAGATTGCAAAACAGCTAAAACAGAAGGGAATGAACGACAAGGACATAGCAACGGAGATGCACCTTTCCCTTAACACAATAATATGGTTACTCAGCGGTGAGTCAAAAATAGAGAAGGCTCCAGAGGATGTCAAGATAGGGTGGAGAAGTGTTGGAGTGTACTCAAATCGCATATACAACATCGCTGAGATCATGGCAGACATAATCGAGGAAGAGACGCAGAGACTGGAAAAGGACGTAGACACGGTAGTGGGTATAACGATTAACGGAATACCTTACGCCACTTTTATTTCCGACATTCTGGGGACAGAGCTCGGGATATACAGGTCCATAACAACCAAGGGAGAGGGGACATTTTCCAGCAACTATGCAAACATCTCTGGCAAGAACGTCGTTATTGTCGATGACGTGGTGAGTACCGGAGATACTATCTCAAGGGCCGTAAATGCAGTTAGGAAAGAAAAGGGAAATCCTATCCTGGTTGTGGTTCTGACAAACAAAACCACGAAGGATGAAATCGAAGGGGTCCCTTTGAGGGCTCTCATAAGGGCCAGGTCCCTCAAGTGATGAGTGAGAACTACCTGTTAATTAAGGCTCGAACATAGAAATTCTACGAGGAGAAGAGTCTGTTTATATGATTTGGGGAGTTGTGATAACATAACTTCAATCGACAGTGCAAAGTTGGAGAGCATAAACGTCCTCAGAAGAGCAGGGATAGAACCGTACCCATATACCTACAGCGTAACCCACCACGCTAAAGAGATAAAGGATGGGTTTTCCGACCTGGAGGGGAGGGATGTCAGCATTGCCGGAAGGGCGATGCAGATGAGACAGATGGGTGGAATAACCTTCATTGATATCCAGGACAGGACCGGAAGAATACAGGCTCTGATCAGGAACAATGAACTCGACCAGAAATCACTGCTTGTATTGACGAACTCCTCGATAGGAGACACCCTCGGAATAAGAGGGGTGGTCATGAAAAGCAAGAGAGGTGAGATCAGCGTGGGAGCGAGGGAGATTACGATGCTATCCAAGACGCTGAGAACCCTGCCAAACAAATGGCAGGGGCTGACCGACACAGAAACAAGATACAGGTCGAGACACCTGGACTTAATGATGAACCAGGAGGTCCTGAGAACGTTCGAGATCAGGGCAAAATTCATGACGCACGTCAGGAGTACTCTTGATATGAGGGGAGCAATTGAAGTGGAAACCCCCATACTCCAGGACCTTTATGGAGGAGCAAACGCAAAGCCATTCACAACGACTTACCACACTCTGGATGACAAACTAATGTTCCTGCGAATATCTGATGAACTCTACCTGAAAAGGTTGATTATCGGGGGAGCAGAAAGAGTCTACGAAGTATCTAAAGACTTCAGGAACGAGGATGCAGACACAACTCACAATCCAGAATTCACTCAGATAGAATATTACGAGGCATACAGCGACTATGAAGTCTTCATGAAAATGATGGAAGACATGCTGAGCTCGTTTACATTAAAGACGTTCGGGAGCCTTAAGATAGAATATAGGGGTGAGACGATAGACTTCACTCCGCCATTCAAAAGGATGTTCTGGGTAGACGAGTTGAAGAAGATGACAGGCATTGACGTTTCATCTATGTCAGATGAGGATGCTTTCACAATAAACGACTCTGAAAAACTAGCACTGAAACATCCGGATCGATACCATGTTGCGGACTCGCTTTTCGACAAATACCTGAAGGAGAAGACTTTTCAGCCAACTTTTATTCTTGACTTTCCAACGTACATGTGTCCGCTTACGAAGGTCAAGAGAGGAAATCCGAAGCTTGCGGAGAGGTTCGAACTGTATGCAGGGAGAATGGAGATAGCCAATTCTTATTCTGAACTCACAGATCCCATCTATCAAAGGAAGATGTTTGAGGAACAGGAAAAGGAAAGGAATAAGGGAGACGAGGAAGCTCCACCGTTTGACGAAGAATTCATTGAGGCAATAGAATATGGCATGCCACCTACTGCCGGGATTGGAATATCAATCGATAGACCTGCGATGATATTCACCAACCAGACATCAATAAAGGAGGTCATTCTTTTCCCTCCAATGAAGAAGCTTCCGCAGGATGATTCAGGGAAGCGTTAGATGTAAACTGTTTCAGAATTCACTGGACCTTTTCTAGAATTCGTACACCCATAATTTTCTCTATCTTTCTAGCCGTCTGCTTGTCAGGCTTTATCTCTTCCCTTTCGATCTTGGCTATCAGGTTTTTCTTTTCTTGAAGCTTGTTGGCAAGCTCCTCTTGCGAGAGACCCATTTCTTCCCTCCTCTTCTTTATCGTTTTCCCAAAGTCTAGGATCGGTTCATCAGAATCTTCCACACTTGCGGAAGTTTTCCTCTTTGCGGGGGGTGGTGGGGATACGTGAACGAAGTTGCTGCTTTGAACGATGTGTTGGGCGGGTTCTCTTTGTACGGGGGCAGGCTTCCTTGTGATCTCCTTCCCGTACTTTGCACAGTCATGACAGACCTTCATAGTCACTCCATCTATGATAACTTCATGATACCGGTCTATGACCCTTCCACACAACTCACAGTTCATGGTTGTAGAAGAGACAATTAGTAGATAATTTTAATGGCTGAAAGACTTGATACAGTAGAACTGCGATCGAAAAGGGGGTTGAAACCAAGACGCAAACCTTCTATGCCATGATTATGGCAAGTGAAGCAGCAATTTCGAGGAAAAGGGATATTAACCGAGTAAAAATGAGGTCGCAAGGGGCTGTGGGGTAGCTTGGTATCCTACGGGCTTTGGGAGCCTGAGACCCCGGTCCAAATCCGGGCAGCCCCACTTGGTTTTGGGGGATATAGACAAGACCGAAAAACGTGCCGCTTTATTATCTGATACTACAAATATTAAATTCTGGGCTCTTGTTTCTTAGATTTGTACATTTCATTCAATGTTCTAGCTATCTTTGAGCTGTTCTTAAGACCCTTCCCT
>DAHWMK010000008.1:0-31243 GCA_027343225.1 Thermoplasmatales archaeon | reverse complement strand
AGAAGTTCAAAAAGCACCAGAAGTGGATAAGAACATTTTTTTAATTCAAGGCTATCTGAACTAAATGCCATACGACTTCAAAGAGAGCGAAAAGAAGTGGAGCGCCTTCTGGGACGAAGAGCGGATATTCCAGTACAACTTTAATTCCAGTAAACCAACATACAGCATAGATACACCTCCCAGGTATGCATCTGGTAAGATGCACATAGGGCACGCATTCCACTATTCTCATATCGACATGGTAGCTAAGTACCACAGGATAAAGGGAGAAGAAGTCTTCTTCCCTCTCTGTTTTGACGTCAACGGTATGCCGATAGAAGTCAACGTGGAGAAGAAGTACGGCATCAAGATGAGGGATTACGATAGGCAGAATTTCGTAAAACTCTGCGAGGAGTTTGCGGAGGCAAACATCCAGGCGATGATCGGTCAATTCAATTCTCTTGGCATTACAGCAGATCCGTCTCTTTATTTCAAGACGGACTCTGAGATGTACAGAAAATACACACAGATTTCGTTCATTAGGATGTATGATAAGGGACTGGCCTACAAAGGAAAGCATCCCGTAAACTGGTGTCCACGTTGTGAAACGGCTATAGCAGAATCTGAAATCGTCTACGAGGAGAGGGATGTTTTCCTGAACGACATAAAGTTCAAGGGAGACGGATTCGACTTGATCATTTCGACTACTAGACCGGAGCTAATCCCTTCATGTGTTGCTATAGCAGTCAATCCAAAGGATGAACGATACACTCACCTGGTTGGAAAGAATGTAAAGCTTCCTATCTTTGGCAATATTGTTTCTATAATTACCGATGAAGATGTCCTTATGGACTTTGGGACAGGTGCAGAAATGATATGTTCCGTGGGCGACAAGGCAGACCTGAAGATGATATACAAACACTCACTACCCTTTCTCAAGAGCATAGACGAGCAGGGAATGCTAACAGAATTAGCGGGTAAGTACGCAGGTCTTTCAGTTAAGGAAGCGAAGACGAAGATCATAGAGGATTTGAAAGCCTCGGGGGATTTTGTTTCGAACATTAAAATCAAACAGAACGTTGGAACGTGCTGGAGATGCGGTGCCCCCCTTGAATTTCTGCAGAAAGAACAATGGTTCATCAAGTCGACCGATTTCAAGGAGGATTTGAAAAAATGGTCAGAAAAGCTAGATTGGCACCCATTGTTCATGAAGAAGAGGCTTGATGACTGGATCGACTCTCTCTCATGGGACTGGGTCGTTTCAAGACAGAGATATTTTGCAACTCCGATACCCGTATGGGAATGCGAGAATGGTCATCAGGTTGTAGCGAAAGAGGAGCAGTGTTATGTTGATCCTCTGATTGACCCCCCGCCATTAAAGGATTGCCCAATATGTCATCTTCCGCTGAAGGGATCAGAGGAAGTGTTTGATACATGGATGGATTCCTCGATCTCTCCTCTCTTCAACACACTCTATGCGCGTGACGATTATTTATTCTCAAAGCTCTATCCTATGTCTCTCAGACCCCAGGGACAGGACATAATCAGAACGTGGGCATACTACAGTCTGCTAAGAGGAAATCTCATGACTGGTACGAATCCGTGGAAGGAAATAATGATAGATGGAAACATTATGGCACCAGATGGCAGGCCGATGCACGCTTCATGGGGAAACGTTGTGGACCCTAATATTCTCCTTGATAAGTACGGGGCGGATGCATTCAGATATTTTACAGCTTCGTGTTCACTCGGCGAAGATACAGCTTTCAGGGAACGTGATCTGGTAAGGGGTCAAAGGTTTGTGAACAAGATTTTCAATCTTGTGAGTTTCCTTGAATTCTATAAAGGAAAACAAACTGAGAAGGATGAGTTGAGGCCAGTAGACCACTGGATATTGAGACAGATGAACATCACGATAGAACAGGTAAGCGATGCCATGAACAATTTCGAATTTGATCGTGCCATAAGAGTACTAGAAAGTTTCATCTGGCACGACGTCGCAGATAATTATGTTGAAATAATAAAGCACAGGATCAATGGATTCAAGACATTCGATACGATTTACCACATCCTTCTTTCTTCCATTATAATGATCGCCCCAATATTCCCATTTGTCGCGGAGAATTCTTATCAGTCTGTGTTCAAGGCAACTGAGGGAAAGAGAAGCGTTTTTGATCTCCAGTTTCCCAAAAGGGCATCGCTATATGAAAATGAGGCCACTGTAGGTGAAACAACGTCCGAAGCCATCTCTATGATGAGAGACCTGAAGGTAAAGGAGAAGATTTCCCTGTCTGACGACATAGAGTCTGCATCTATACTTGCATCCTCAGATATCAAGTTAGATGAGGAGGACGTAAAGGGCACGATAAGGGCCAAGAACCTGTCATATGAAAAGGGGGAAATAGATGAAAGGATTTTGTCCATTAAACTTAGTCCGGAACTATACTCAATTTTAAGGGAGAAGGCTGAACTATTCCTGAATAACCTTAAAGAAAATCCGACACTTCTTGAAAGTGATATTCTGGAATTCGATGGAAAGAAAGTAAGAACTGATGAAGTGACGGTGACAAAATCATATTCGATCCAGGGAAGGAAAGTCAACTGTGGAAAAAGGTTCTGCGTATCGATATCAAAATGACAAATGATATATTTGAAAAAAGAGTGTCTATACAGTGGTAAAAAAACCCAGCGATGCTGAACTCATATTCAACATTCTGAACATACTTAGGAAAAACGGAGAGATAGTTGGTGAAATTAAGTTTCTGGATTTCCTGAAAAACAGGAAAATTGGTGTTTCGCCTAAAAGGTTCAGAAAGATTATATACGATATTCCAGAGATTGAGGTTTCAGTGAAATACTCGAAAAGGAAGTTCGACTACCTTGACAAATGTCCTGTCTGCAGTTCCAAGCTCTCAAAGATAAGAGGGCTCACTTTGGAAGGAAAAAGGAAGATCATTGGGTACAAGTGTGAGGTGTGTGGATATAACTCCACCAATCACGGGAAACCATATATATACGCGTTCAGGTTAAAGAATCATGATCTCTGACATAGAGAAAAACTACATAGTAGTCAAGCTGGAAAAGGGAGACGATGTTGGAGAGTCGATTATTGAAGTTCTTGAAGACTACGGCATCTATTCGGGGTTGATTGAGTTCGGAATTGGAATGATAAGAGACCTAGAGATAGGTTACTGGAATGGGAAGGAATATGAAAAGGCAAAAATGCCAACACCAGGGGAAGTAGTATCGTTCCACGGTACAGTTTCGTCAAACGATCCCAGGCTCCACATACATGTGTCGGTTGCACTTAAGGATCATATAGTAAAAGGAGGGCATTTCTTTTCAGGTACCGCCGATCCACTTCTGGAAATTCACATACTTAGGCTAGAAGAAATCGTCCTGAAGAGAGAACTTAACAAGAATTCTGGTCTTAAAGAGTTAATGATTGAATAGAGGTACATTTGCGTTGGAGTTAGGAAAAAAAGCATAATCTTTTCCAGCCTCCGGTGGCTCTTCAATCCGGAAGAGTATAACATAGTTTCCAGATAAGAAGTGATGTACAGTTTCATCAAGTGCTATAGCTTTTGATTTAAACGGACACGCATTTCTTTACCACGAAATATAAATTTGAAATCTTTCAGCTACTGGAAAACATCTTCTTTATCCTGTCCGTGAGGAGTAGCGTTCCGATTGAAAGTACCTTTTCATTTTCAACATCTATAGCTGTCATGGACGCCAGTTTGATATCTATTCCATAGCTTTCCCTCTCGTTTAGACCCAAGAAGCTGGCAGTGAGTACCCGGATAGGGAGGGCGTGGCTCACAAAAAGATAACGGCCCTCATAATCTTCTAGGGCACTTTTCATCCTTTCGAGCTGGGAATTCCACGTTTCCATTCCCAAGTCTTCCCTGTTAAGCTTTGGGACTTCGTCTACTCTGTACCCGTTGTAAGGTCCAAGTCCAGATTCTCTTATCTTATTGTTTTCTGTTACCTTCAGTCCAATGACTTCTCCAACCGTTCTTGCTGTTTGTTTAGTTCTTAACAGTGGGCTGCATACGATTCCATCGAACTTAAGTCCCTTCAATTGCTCTGCTGAAAACAGAATCTGTTCGACCCCTCTCTCTGTTAGCGGGTATTGATTCATATCTTCTGAGATAATATTATTGACATTTGCAAAACTCTCTCCATGTCTCATCAAGATCAATTTCGAAATCATTAGTTCAACCAATCTCTAATCCATCAATTTAATATAATTTTCCGTATACCTCGTAGATCAAATTAAGCAGGCACAAATCTGTTCACTTGGTCTTAAATTATTTATTAGAACGGAACGGTAATACGATTCCCTGGTTTCTATCACGAAGAATTTAGGTTATGAGTAAAATTAGGGAAGTAAATCTTTAACCTTCAGGGTAGCTTTAAGGAATTTTTAATTGCTCAACCCGAAATGATCGTATCCTTTAGGAATTTCAGATCTGCCATTTAAGTCCACTACTCCTTTTCCTGCAAATACCCTTCCCAGCAATGGAAATTTTGTCAATCTTTTCGGAGAGGTAAAGAGCAGCTCATAGTCTCCGCCCAAAGAGAAAATGGAGATTCTTTCTCTGTCGCTTCTTGATTTTTTTGAAACGTCGTGATCTATCTTTATTTTGACCCCACTCAATCCAGATAAAAGGCTGAGAGACTTGTATATCCCATCGGAATTGTCGATGCAGGAAGTTATCTTTGCTTTTTTAAGTGATGGAAGCAAATCAAGCCTGGGCTTAATGTCAAGGATTTCTCCTGATTTCTCTGTATTACCTCTGTGATATTCCAAGATCGCTCGCTCATTCTTTCCTATTAATGATGAGATGTATACAAAATCTCCTGGTTTGGCTCCGCTTCTTCTAAACTCCTCTCCTTTTCTCACCTCACCTATAACCAAACCAGTCAAGGAGATCTTCTTTGATTCTTTTAGGTCACCTCCAGAAAACTTCATCCCATATCTATTCACTTCATTCTTCATTCCAATCACCAGAGACCTGACCCATTCTTCTTCCAGTGTTCTTGGGAAGGAAAATGATACCATCATCTCCAGTGGTTTTCCGTTCTTGGAAGCGATATCGCTGAGATTTATGTCCACCAAAAACTTTCCAATGAGTTCTGGGTCCCACTCCTTTTCGAAGTGAAAACCCTCGTTGATGGTGTCCATAGCAAACAGCATGTATTTGTTGCCAGCATCTAAAAAGTGAACGTCCTCATCCTCGTTCCTCTCCCCTATCAGATTCCAAATGTATTCAATCAGCTTCCTTTCCCCAATCTTACTTATCTCCATCACGAAGATAATTAGATGTAGTTAAATAAATTATCAACTGATGGATGAGATAGAAGTCGAGAACAGCATATTCTTCACCAGATATGGGGCTGCGTTTCTTGAAGACATATCTGCTGTTGTCGTCTCTGACATTCACCTTGGTTACGAAGACGTTCTTGCAATGAACGGAATATTCATTCCTAGAGTACAGTCCCAGATGATTTATGATACCGTTGACACCATAATTGAAAGGTACAAACCAGACAAATTCATAATAGATGGAGATCTAAAACACGAATTTTCCAAGAATAATCCACAAGAGTGGAGGGACGTTTACGACCTTCTGGAGAGAATTGAAAAGAAGGCAGAGCCGGTGGTTGTCAAGGGTAATCACGATAACTACGTTGCAAATATAGCCTCTAAACTCAATCTAAAAGTTTATGACATATATAAGGAAGGGAGATACACGTTCCATCACGGTCATAAACTTTTCAAGTGGGATGATATTGCAATAATAGGAAATGAGCACCCAGCCGTTGGACTAAGAGACTCAGTAGACTCCGTTTTGAAACTACACTGCTTCCTGTATTTCAAGAAGGAGAGACTGATAGTCCTTCCTGCAATGTCTATATATGCAGGCGGTTCAGACATTTTGAAAAACGAAATTTCATCTCCCATTCTTAAAAAAGTGGAGTTGAATGAGGGGAGGGTTTACGGTCTTTGGGATGCTTACGGGACCATAGACTTGGGGAATGTAGGTGGATTGTTGTGATAGGATTCATATCTGCTGGATTCAATCCTCCAATGAGTTTTACCAAAGAAGAGTTAGATTTTCTTGATAATTCACAACTGATACTGGTAGATACATACACCTCGCCAGATTACCTCAAGAAGCTAGGGGAAAGAGAACTGACTTTCGTCGGCCGTGATAAACTGGAAAATTATGAATGGATTCTGAGTGAAGAGAGGAAAGTCGCAATCGTTATTCCTGGGGACTCATTTTCAGCAACGACGCACTTCAATATCTACAAGGAGGCCTTATTGAGAGGGTTAGAAGTGAAAATATTTCACAATGCTTCTATATTTCCCACCGCAGCACTGTCGCTGGGCCTTCACCTTTACAAGATAGGGCCTGCGGTCTCACTTCCGAGATTCAAGGACAAATTCAAGCCCGTCTCACCGTACGAGAAGATGCTTGAAAATTTCAGGAAAGGACTGCACACAATCCTGCTGCTCGATACGGAACCACCGCTGGAATTATCGGATGCCTTGGATGAACTACTATGGATGGAGTCGGAGTTAAAGGGGGGACTATTTGGTTATAACAGAGAGATAGGCGTTGTGAGCAGTCTTGGGACGCCAAGTGAAAAGGTGGTTTATGCAAAAATTTCAGATTTGAAGGAATGGAAAGAGGGAAAACCACCCCTAACCATAATCATAACAGCAGAGTTACATTTCCAAGAAAAAGAGGCTCTTGATTTATTCAAGATCTAATGAAGTTTACCTCGTTGAAGTAATCTCATAAAGGTTTATTACTGCGATGCCATATACGGAGAAAGTAGGTGAAAAGATGCAATCAGCGCAAATGGCATATGATAGGGCTATCACAGTGTTCTCACCGGACGGAAGGTTGTTCCAGGTAGAGTATGCAAGGGAAGCCGTCAAAAGAGGTACAACTGCCATTGGTATCGTGTTTGAGGACGGAGCCATCCTCATGGCAGACAAGAGAGTGAAGAGCGGACTCATAGACGAGAAGAGTATAGAAAAGATATTTGCCATTGACGGTCACATTGGGGCTGCCTCATCAGGTCTGATAGGGGATGCTAGGATATTGATAGACCACGCAAGACTCCAGGCACAATCGGAGAAGGTCACTTATGGACAGGATATAATAGTGGAGTCTTTGGTTAAGAAAGTCTGTGATCTGTTGCAACAGTACACCCAATATGGCGGAGTGAGGCCGTTCGGGGCGTCTCTCCTGATAACGGGAATAGACGAAACTGGAATTACACTATACGAGACGGATCCATCCGGTCTTTCTACAGGATACAAGGCCGACGCAATCGGGTATGGAAGGGATGCTGCTGTCGAGATACTTGAGAAGGAATGGAAGACGGGAATGCAGCTCAAGGACGCAGCGGAACTAGGAATCAAGGCCCTCAAGGCAGGACTGGAGCAGGGACAGGGCCTCGGGACAGTCAGCGTCGGAGTCATTACCAGGGGTCAAAAATTCAAGATTCTATCTCTGGAGGAAACTAACAAGTTGATCGGCAGTAAGTGAAACACCAATGGTGAAAGTTGAGGACGCTCTTATTGCTAGGTACGAATCAAAGGGCCACAGGTTCGAAGTGCTCATCGACCAGAAATTAGTCGATCTAATAAAGTCAGGAAAGAACGTGAACGTCTCTGACTATATGGCAGCAGACATGATTTTCAAGGATAGTAGCAAGGGAGACAGAGCATCAGAAGAGGTCATAAAGGAAGTGTTTGGAACAGAAGATTTCCCCACAGTCGTCGCTGAGATAGTGAAAAAGGGACAGGTACAGTTGACGACGGAACAGAGAAGAAAGATGCTAGAGGAGAAAAGAAGACAGATTGTCGAAATAATCTCAAGGGAATCTATGAACCCCCAGTCTGGGTCTCCACACCCCCCACAGAGAATAGAAAAGGCAATGGAAGAGGCAAAAGTGAGGGTGGATCCATTCAAGAGTGCTGAGGAGCAGGTAAATGAGGTTCTCAAGGCGATAAGGGTAATTCTTCCCATTAGGTTTGAGCACGTGAAAATGGAGATAGAAGTTCCAGGGACGGAATACGGAAAAATATATGCGGAAATGACACGCCTAGGACAGATAGTAAAGGAGGAATGGAAAAACAACGGGAATTACAGTGCAGTACTAGAAATTCCCGCAGGAGTTCAGGATCAGTTGTACGATTTCCTGAACAAGAGAACAAAAGGAAATGTGGACATTAAACTGATAAAGTAGAGGTGGATGTATTTGGATATTGAAAGGAAGATTGTATTGCCAGGAGAAGAGATAAATCTCGAAGGAATGAAGCAGGGTAACGGGATATATCACGAAAATGGAAAGTTTTACTCCTACCAGATGGGGGTGCTGCAGACTTACAACAGTTATGCGAACGTAATACCGCTATCCGGAAAGTACTATCCTGTCAGAAACGACAGGATAATCGGGAAGGTCATAGACATTGCACCTTCTTTCTGGATAATGGATATAAGGGGACCGTACCCGGGATTCTTGCACATAAATGACACCCCCTGGAAGAACCTAGACCAGGATCTTAACAAGATTCTGGCAGTCGGTGATACCGTATTTGCCAAGGTTAACGAGATTACTGAATCGAGGCAGATATGGCTGTCTCTCAAGGATGCGGGCCTAAGGAAACTGGAGGGAGGTCACATTGTGATGGTCCAACCGACCAAGGTATCAAGGATAATAGGAAAGGGTGGATCGATGGTGAACACAATCAAGGAAATCACAGGAGTGAAGATCCAGCTTGGACAGAACGGAGTGGTATGGCTTGATGGACCTGCAGAGAAGGTCATGGCGGTAAGGAAGATACTGAAGTACATTGAGAAGGAAGCACACACTTCAGGACTTACCGATAGGGTGAAGAAAATATTGGAAGAAAACAGGTGATAGAATTGGGAACACAAAGCGATATGAAATTGATCAATGAGGAGGGTCTTAGGATTGACGGAAGGAAATTCAATGAGCTGAGACCGATCAGGATAGAAGTTGGCGTGCTGAACAGAGCGGATGGTTCCGCATACATCGAATGGGGGGGCAACAAGGTTCTGGTAGCAGTATACGGACCGAGAGAAGCCTTTCCAAAGCACACTCAGAATCCATCGAGGGCAATAGTCAATGCGCGCTACAACATGGCGGCATTCTCGGTTGACGAAAGGAAAAGACCCGGACCTGACAGAAGGGCTGTTGAGATAAGCAAGGTAATAGGGGAGGCTCTGGAGTGTGCTGTTTTCACTGAACAGTTTCCAAGAACCAGCATAGATGTCTACATAGAGGTCCTTCAGGCGGACGCAGGCACGAGAATCGCTGGCTTAACGGCTGCATCAGTAGCGCTGGTTGATGCCGGAATTCCCATGAAGGACATGGTCGTTGGTTGCGCTGCAGGGAAGATAGACGGGAAGGTCGTTCTTGATCTGAACAAGGAGGAAGACAATTTCGGGCAGGCAGATCTCCCTATGGCAATAATACCTAGAACTCAGGAGATAGTTCTCCTGCAGATGGATGGAAACATGACAAGGGACGAACTCGATCAGGCAGTGGAAATGTCAAAGAAGGCAGCTATGTATATCTCCGGTTTGCAGAAGGAAGCACTATTGGCCAAGTACAAGAGTCAGGAGCAAGATAAGGAAGGTGAGCGCGGTGAGTAAGAGCGCTGACGAGATTGTTTATGGTTTAAAGAGGGAATATCTAGAAAAGATATGCAACGAAGGGAGCAGAATAGACGGAAGAAAATTCGACGAAGTGAGACCAGTCGTAGTCAACATGAATTTTGTTCCCAGAGCCCAGGGTTCAGCAGAAGTAAGACTGGGGGACTCAAGGGTTTTGGTCGGAATTAAGATAGAGCAGGGAGAACCGTTCCCAGACACGCCAAACAGCGGTATCTTGACTACGAATGCCGAGTTGCTTCCAATGGCATCACCAACGTTTGAATCTGGTCCTCCAGGCGAAGACGCGATTGAGCTGGCCAGAGTTGTAGATAGGGGGATAAGAGAATCAAAGATGATAGACCTAGATAAGCTCGTCATAAAGGAAGGGGAGAAGGTATGGGTCGTATTCATCGATATGCACATTCTTGATTACGACGGTAACTTGATCGATGCGTGCTCTCTTGGGGCAGTGGCTGCTCTTCTGGAGGCAACCGTACCAGCTTCGAAGATTGGCGCTGAGGATTTCCCGCTTCCGATCAATCACGTACCAATTACCATAACTTTCGCAAAGATAGGTTCCACAATGCTGGCAGACCCCAACCTGGAGGAGGAAGAGGTTGCATCTGCAAGACTGTCTGTATCTACCAATGAAAACGGAGACGTGGTGGCGATGCAAAAGGGACTTGGAGGTAGCATAACCAAAGAAGAGCTATTTTCTGCTGTCGATACATCAATAAAATTAGGAAAGGATATTAGGAAGAGAGTATTGGGGAAATGAGTCCATGACGAAGAAGACTAGAAAGGTAGGAAGCTCTGGCAGATTCGGCGCCAGGTACGGTTCTACCGTCAAGAAGAGGTGGCTTGAGATGGAAAACCTCAGGAAAACCACCTACGTATGCCCCAGATGTCACCACGTCTCTGTCAAGAGAAAACACGCGGGTATATGGGAGTGCAGGAAGTGTGGCCTAGAGTTCGTGGGAGATGCTTACTCTCCGGAACTGAATACTGAATTCAAAAAGGTGGACTTGGAAAATGTTTAAGTGCATCAGGTGTGGAAGGGAGCTGAAAGACGAGGGGGACACTACACAGTTCGAGTGCGAGTGTGGATCGAAGGTATTCGTCAGGATTCCCGGGAACGTTGTAAAGACAGTAGAAGTCAAGTAGATGTACCTCTGCAATAAATGCAGGGATAGGCTATCCTACAGCGGTAATCCACCAACGAACGGAAGTTCCAAATGTGACATTTGCAGCGACTTGCTGGAACACATCGATGACTATTTCAGCATGTTCAAAGAGGAATCAAGGGAGTACGACTTTTCGACATTCCTAATCGGAATGAGAGTACTTAAAGACAGCCTGCAGACAGATGTTGAGGCTATAAAAAAGTCCGGAGTCAATTCCAGGAACTACAAGGAAGAATTTCAGTTTCTATTAGGTTCAAAGATAGAAAAGGAGCTTCCATACAGAGTCGATTTCAAGAGGCCCGAGATGACGTTTACAGTAGATCAAGAAAACATGGGGTATTCCGTATGGATCAGGCCGATCTACATCAAGGGAAGGTACCTAAAGAAGAGGAGAGGGATTCCTCAGTCGCCCTGGATTAAGCCTGGAAAGGGGAAGGAGGAAGAGAAGTCTGTATCGGAATATATAGGTCAACCCGTCTGCGATGCACTGGACGGAAGGAACTACAATTTCTTCGCGTCTGGCAGAGAGGATGTAGATGCACTCATGCTTGGAACGGGTAGGCCCTTTTATGTCGAAGTGAAATTCCCGAAGAGGAGAAGCACAGACTTCTCAGCACTGACTAGCAGGATTCTCAATGAATCCAGGGACGGAATTGAGATAATAGATCTGTCCATTGCCGATCCAACCGTTATCGAGGCGATGAAAGACCAGAGACCGGATAAGACCTACGAAGTTGGCCTAACAGTGGATGGGACTGACGTACAGAAGATGGTCGAGAAACTGGGGAAGTATTCAAATATTAAGATCAGTCAAAGAACACCAAATAGGGTCTTGGGAATACGCAAGGACATTGTCCGGGAGAGGACAGTCAGGTCTATAGAAATCAAAAGATTAGATGGCAGGAACCTTGTACTGATAATAAAGGCTGAGGCAGGAACGTACATCAAGGAATTTGTTACCGGGGACAAGGGTAGGACAGTTCCCAATCTCAGCGATGACTTAGACGTAAACGTTAAAATAGAATATCTTAATGTGCTCGAGGTCAAACAGGGGATGTAAAAATGGGGAAAATGTCTCATGGTCCCAGATCGAAGACGAGGTACAAGCTCAGGAAGAAGCTAAAGGAGAGGGGACCTGTTACCGTTAATAGAATAGTTAAGACGTTCGAGGTAGGAGACAGTGTGGCCATCGATATAGAACCATCATTTCACAATGGTATGCCTTTCAAGAGATTTCAGGGCATGACTGGAGTAGTAGAGGGGCAAAGAGGAGATGCATATCTGGTCAAGATCAGCGATCAGGGTAAATCCAAGACGGTCGTGGCTTATCCGATACATCTTAAAAGGGCGTGAATTACTGTAATGAAAATAACCTACATCCCTCTCGCAAAGGCAAAGGAACTGCTCAATGACGTTTCAAAGGAAAGAGAACTGAACGAGGTTCAGGCGTCCGCTCTGAAACACGTTAGCAAATTCTCGAAGGTCTCTGCGGAAAAGGCAGCCAAGTTGCAGAAGGATCTTGTTGCCCTAGGATTGGAAGAGATGCTTGCGGTGAAGGTCACGGACATCATGCCTTCGAATCTGGATGAACTCAGAACCATTCTTTACCCTCACGTACAGAACTTGGAGCCAGAGCTAGGAAACAAGATTATAGAAACTCTTCACAAAAGCAGGTGATTTCTCTGGAAGAGTTTGCGTATGTTCTTGACATTCTACCACAAGGAAGAATGGAAGAGAAGGCATTCAAGCGGGTTCCTCTTTCGCTTGCAATTGGCGAGGAGGAACTGAAACTGTTCGAGTTAATACCTAAACAGGGCGTAGTAATCACGATCGGAGACAGAGTCTACATAGGTAAAGACATAGAGAAACGAGATAAGATAAGCAGCGTAAGGCGAAGGATATCGTTCGAAGAGCTAACGGCGGGGGCGCAGAACGAGATAGAGTTCGTCCTCAGACAAATAATAGAGAATAACGAACAGAGGTTTGTCAATTTCTTCAATACCGCTCAGCCAGTGACAGCAAGACTGCATCAGCTAGATCTCTTATATGGAGTCGGCAGGAACCTGATGTGGGAGATACTGGATCAGAGAAAGAAGGGTCCGTTCAAGAGTTTTGTCGACCTCAAGACCAGGGTAAAGGGGTTGAGAGATCCAGAAAAGATGATCACTGAACGGATAATAAGAGAACTGAAGAACAAAGACGAAAGACATAGGTTATTCGTTTCTGGATAAACGATGAAACAAACCAGACAATCGGGAATCAACTTCATCAATGACGTGGCCATAGCTAAAAAAATTGTTTCAGTTGTGAATTTTTCTGATATGGACGTACTTGAAGTGGGTGCAGGTTTGGGGCAGTTGACAGCACACATAACCAACTACAACTCACTAACACTCATAGAGAGAGAAAAGAAGTTCGCGGAACGCTTGAAAGTCTCCTTTCCAGAAGCTACGGTAATCAATGCGGATGCGCTCAAGGTGGACTGGCCGAAATTCAGCGTTTTTGTATCAAATATGCCGTATTCTATCTCCTCTCCCCTCCTTGAAAAACTTTGGAACTGTGAGTTCAAGGAAGGGGTCGTAACTATTCAGAGGGAGGTAGCTGACAGAATCACTGCAGTACCCAAGACAAGGGATTATTCAAGATTATCAATAATGATGCAGCTGAAGTTCAAGGTCGAAAGAAAATTTGATCTGCCTCCCTCAAAATTTACTCCATCCCCAAGGGTTTACAGCACGGTCCTCCGGTTAGAGCCACTTAGAGAGAACATCCCTACAGGTTTTGATGATTTCCTTAAGAAAATTTTTTCCCAAAGAAGGAAAAAGTTGAGGAATATAGTGGACGCCAGGGCTTTTGAAGACAGGAGACCGGAGGAGTTGTCGATACCAGAACTACTGAAAATCTTCGAAAATTTCAACGAGCGGCAACAATTTTGATGACGTCACCGTTTTCCAGTATGTGGTCTCTCCCAAGTATACGTTTGGTCCTGCCATTGACAGCTCTAATGAACCTATCACCAAGGTCAGAATGCACTTTGTAGGCCAAGTCTAAAGAAGTAGAACCCTGCCTCAGGAGAACAGCATCAGGGAGAACATTCCCGTTCTTATCCGTCCAGTGGTTCTCATCCTCTACTGGGTAGACAACGATCATCTTTAGCACCTCGTACACAAGGTACTCTATTGCCTCCTGCGTTCTTGTGCCTCCATTGTGAATCATGAAGTCCTTGACTCTGTTCAGTGCGTCCTGCTGGGCCGGATTAAGTTTTCCTGCATCAACGATACTAAACGATTCATCTCCTGGAAAGTATGAAATCAGCCCAGCCTTTGAGGCCTTCCTAAGGACAAGCTCAAAGTCTCCCGAAACTACCTGAGCCCCCCTCTCTCTGAGTTTGGAAGCTTCCATTTGGTCTATCTTATCCCCCTTGGTAGCTACGATTATTCCCGGTTTGGATATTCTGATGACTTCTTCTGCAAGCCTGATTGAAACCTGCTCATCCCAATTTTTCAGATTGCTTGGAATGGCCGCGTTTTTGACTGCCACAGATACGTCTTTGGGGTCTATTCCCAATCCCGATACTTTTTCGTAGATAATATTCTCAATCTTCCCTCCTTCACTCTCCAATTTTCGAAGGTTCCTTATGAGTCCGTCAGAAATGATGTTGGCCAGCCAAAGAACTATCTCCCTGTGGACAAATTCTGCATCGTCCAGTGGATCAAATCTTCCCTTCCCTATGGAATTTCCATTCTGATCGAGAGACCCAGTTGAGTCTACCACCTGAATGAATCCATCCGCTCTTCTTAAATCGTCAAGGAACTTGTTTCCTAGGCCCTTGCCCTCATGAGCGCCCGGGACGAGACCTGCGACATCAATCAACTCCACTGGAACAAATCTAGTTCCATTGACACATCTTCCAAAATTTGGTTTGCACTTCTTCCCGAGCTCGATATCTGGGCATTTTGCCCTTATATAGGCAACTCCCCTGTTAGATTCTATCGTAGTGAACGGATAATCTGCTATCTCCACCGTATTCTCAGTTAGGGCTGAGAAAAAGGTGCTTTTGCCAACATTTGGCTTCCCAATTATACCAATCAGAAGGCTCATTCTATCTTAGCTTCTACAAGATCGAATCCACTGGGGCACTTCGCATCAAGGACGCTGTTGACTTTTAACTTTGATTTATCTTTCATATAACTCAGGATGCATATATTTGCATACTTGCAGGAATATTCATCACAGTCGGGGCGTTTGTAGGTGACTTTTGCACCCTCCTTTGCGATTTTCTTGGGGATCATAAGACTTCTCTCCTCCTCCTTCACCTCTACGGTGTAGACTTTGTCCCCTTCGTGAATGAAACACTTGTGCTCTTTTTCTCTGAATTTTACGACTCTGTAGTAACTTCCCGGTTTGAGGTTGTGACACACATTCTTCAAATTGCAAACATTGCACTCCTGGGCAGGGGAAAAATACTGAAAAATAGAGTTTTCCTTGGTAAGATTCTTCGGAACCAGAGTTATGATCATTATGCAACTCCCGTTATGTGTAGGGCATCCTTTGCGGCTCTCTCTGTTAGACCGCTTTCTCCCAGTATAGTGTACCTGTCAGGTCTCGTCTTGTGTGCCATCATTAGTGCTTGTATGGCGTCCTCTTCCGTTAGTGAAACTTGATCAAGCGTAGTAGGGGCACCTATTGTCTGTAGCGTGTTCTTTATCATTTTCCAGTCGGCACCGTGAAGATACATCGCAATTATTGATCCGATGCCGCATAGCTCTCCATGCAGCGCGTTCCCCTTTTTGATTGTGTCGACTGCGTGGGCAAACATGTGCTCAGAACCTGACGCAGGTCTTGAGCTTCCCGCGATACTCATCGCAATTCCAGAGAATACGATCTGTTTAATCACCAGCCACACGCTCTCTTCTACATTTGGTTTTATCTGAGAAGCATTATTGATTATCTCTTTAGCTGCGAATTCGGAAATAGAATAAGCTGAGCTGCTCACTTTTTCTCCCTTCAGCCTATGTCCAAGATTCCAGTCCATGAGCGCTGGCAGGTTAGAGAGGACATCTGCTGCTCCGGAAGCAAGAGTCCTGAATGGTGCCGTTACTATGATTTCTGTATCAGCAATAATAGCTGCGGGCATCATAGCTTCAACCGATGATGACAAACCGTTCTTTATGATTGAGGCCCTTGGACTCGCCACTCCATCGTGACTGGCCGAAGTTGGAATTGAAATGAAATCCAGACCAAGATCAAATGCACTCTTCTTCGCAATGTCAATCTTTGTTCCCCCACCAATTCCGATTATGACTTTTGCATCGAAGCTCTTTGTCCTGTCCTTTACCCTCTCTACGTTCTCCTCCGTGGCTAGGTCCGTTAGGATTATGTCTGTTTCGACGCCTGAGGTGGTGAGAAGATCCTTTACCCTTTCGCCCGCTAGTTTCACGGTAGTTTTACCGGTCACTATCAGTCCCTTTCTTGAGCTTGTGAGTTTGTTAAATACTTCGCCAATTTTTTCTATCGCACCATGGCCTCCGATTACCTCTCTAGGAAGTATCATCTCGGCCAGTTTCTCGAATGGCACATCGCCATATCTAATATTGGATATTTATCGTTTGCCTGAATTAGGCTGGTCCCAAAGAAGTCAGGTTCCTTCTTGCCAAGAGTTGATGTATCGCAGTTGTTCCTTTGAGAGTTTGTCTATTTCTATTCCATAAGATTGGAGGTAGGTATTTGCAACCTTGAGATCAATTTCACTCGGAACTGGATAGACCTTTGGCTCTTTTCTCGGGTTTTCTGCAATGAACTGGGCAGTAAGAGCTTGTATGGAGAAAGAAAGATCCATTATCTCTGCAGGGTGACCTTGTCCAGATGCAAGGTTGACCAGTCTCCCGTCAGAGAGTATGTATACCTTCTTTTTTCCAATAGTATATTGAGTTACGTTTTTCCTAACCGGTTTCCCCTTTCCAAACTTCTTCTCTATGTCTTCCACCGCAACCTCATTGTTGAAGTGACCAGAATTTGCCAAAATGACACCGTCTCTAGCGTCTTTAAGAAGTTGTGGTGTGACTATGTCCTTCACTCCAGTTGCAGTGATCACGAAATCTGCATATCTTATTGCGTCCTTCATAGGCTTTACTAGGAACCCATCCATGTGAGCTTCTATCGATTTGAACGGGTCTATCTCCGTGACGGTCACATTTGCACCAAGGCCCCTCATCTTGTTAGCTATGCCCCTTCCACACCAACCATACCCTCCTACCACGACATTCTTGCCAGCAACCACTAGATTAGTTGCCGTTAGAATGCCATCTATTGTGCTCTGACCTGTTCCATAGCGGTTGTCGAAAAGGTGTTTCATCAGAGCATCGTTTACATCGAACATCGGGAACTTGAGTGCTCCAGCCTTTTCCATATTCCTGAGTCTTACCACTCCAGTGGTTGTCTCTTCGTTACCCCCCTTGATATTCTTATAGATTGCTTTGTCCTTCAGAGCAAGAGTGGTCAAATCGCCTCCATCATCTATAATTATGTCGGGTTCAATTTCAATGGTCTTTGCTAGATATTCGTAGTACTCGTCCCTCGTAAGTCCTCTCCTTGCAAACACGCTAACGCCGAAGTCATTCTTCAGCGAAGCAGCAACTTCGTCATCAGTACTGAGGGGATTGCATCCAGATATCCGAACTTTGGCCCCCCCTTGTTTCAGAGTGTAGGCAAGCACAGCGGTCTTAGCTTCTAAGTGCAGAGCCATTGACACGTTCAGACCATTGAATGGTTTCCTTGAAACGAAATCCTTTCTAATACTTTCAAGAACGGGCATCCAATTCATTGCCCATTGAATCTTTCTCTTTCCATCCATAATCAATGAAGCCGATTTCATTAAAATGTTTTTTTGATTTTCACTAGGAGACCGTCCCCCAGTTTTGCGCTCTCCACATGGTCAAATTTCAAAGGTTCTCTAAGTGTTCCAAACATTGGAATTCCTTCTTCACCGGCAAGAATGGGAGAATAGAATATTGAAATCTCATCCCAATTCCCTTCCGTTATGAAGGAAGTGATTACAGCCTTGCCTCCCTCTACCATGATGCTCCTGTAACCCATTTTTCCCAGTTCTTGAATTACAAAATCGGAATCGATGATTTTGTCTGTACTGTTCTTTATTACTACGTTTGACTTGCCATTTCGATCAAAGCTATCCCCTTCAATTCCCTTTCTACAGAAAATGATGACTTTTCTGGGGTATGAGAAGACTCTTGCATTCCTGTTTACAGTAAGATTAGAATCGAGAATTGCAACGTCAGGGATTCTATCCGATTTGTAGTACTTTTCGTTAACGACAAGCTTCGGATCATCCAAGTTTATCGTATTCTTACCCACGAGGATGACATCTGATTCGGATCTCATCCTATGAACTCTAGTCAGATCCTCAAAATTAGAAAATCTGTACGCCTTTCCTCCCTTCAAGGCGATCTTTCCATCCAAAGAGCATGCGAAGTTTATCAATACTCTCGGTTTCACCTTCCAATGAACCGGTAAGAAATATTATAATTTGTGCTATTGCGTTGGAATGAGTAATAAAGCTCATCATTGCCCTTTCCGAGTGACCGCAACGCAGGCTAATGCAGCTAGACATTAAAGCAATGTTTAATTAGGGTGACCTAATCATGTTGAGTGAAACACAATAGTCAGGATTATCTCCTGGCAATCTGGGAATTATGTGAAAGCTATGAACTAACTAATGAGAAAGGGGTTGCTGAACGTTTGGGGATCTCACTACCATCAGCGTGGGAGGGAATTCACCGTCTTGAAAAGGAGGGCAAGCTGATAGTGGACAAGAAGGGACTGAGTTTCACGCGCAAAGGGTACACAAATGCAATGAAGATTGTAAGAGCACACAGAATTACAGAAAACTTTGTATATTCTTACCTCGAAGTGCCCTGGGATGAAGTGCACAACTCTGTAATGGACCTTGAACACGATTTCACAGAGGAGTTGCTTTCAAACCTCTACAGAAAGATGGGTTCTCCAGAGTTCTGTCCTCACGGTAATCCTGTCAGACCTGACCAAAGGATGACTGAAATCAGCGCTGCAGATGCTCCAGAAGGAAAGTACTCTTTTGTCAGACCAGTGCTTGAGGAGTATGCATTTCTGAAGAAGCTACTGAATACTGGCTCAATGCCGGGAAGGCCTGTTGGCATAGAAAGGGGAGGTACCGACCTGTACCTGATTGGAGAGAACGGAGAATTCAAGCTCCCTTCCAGTATGGAAAGGACTATTAGACTTAAACCAAAACCAGAGTCCAAAAGAAATTCCTCCAAGATCTCCGGTGTTTCTTCTATTCAGTTGGCAAAATTTCCGTTTCCACTGAGTTTTAATGAACCCCACACTTAGAAAGCTATTGCCTGTCTTGGGCCCAGGTTGGGTGGTGATGCTAGCCGACCTGGATGCACCGAGTGTCATTACCGCAATACAGTCTGGTATAGAGTTTAGAGCGCATCTGATTGTCTTTCTGATAGTTTTGATAATACCTCTATTCCTCGTCCAGGATACTTCCTCACGAATTGGAGCCGTCACCGGTAAAACTCTAGGACAGGTCATTTCTCAGTACTTCGGCCACGGTTGGACAATATTGGCCGTCAGTGGAAGCGCCGTTATTGATTTTGCTGCATATGTCGGGGAATTTGCCGGCATATCAGTTGCAGCATCACTTTTAGGAATTCCTGTATTGGTAACGGTTATTTTTGTGGTAGTGGTCCATACCCTGATTGTAACTACAGGCAAATACAAGAAAATAGAGATTTTCCTCGTAGCCATAGGATTTCTTCTGTTCCTATTCGTTGCCCTTGATTTCTTCGTCCATCCACGCAGCATCAGTCTTTCAGACTTTACCCCATTCGTACCCAAAAATTCATTCTATTTTCTTCTAGCTGCAAACGTAGGGGCAGTCATTATGCCTTGGATGCTGTTCTATCATCAGGCGGCAGATGTGGATAGCGGCCTCAAAATTTCCGGTATGAAAAAGGAGAGCTGGGGAACCCTTCAGGGTGCAATTGCCTCAGAAGTACTGATGGTTGCTATAGTTATATTTTCTTGGAAGCTATCAGAGGATGGATTCATCGGCGGTAACTCTGTATCCTCCGTCGCAATTGCACTGAATCACGAAATAGGTCCAATAGGCCCAATAATTTTTGCCATAGCTTTGGGAGTGGCGGGCCTCCTAGCCATGTTTGTCATTTCGATGAGCATGTCGTATTCTGTATCAGATGTTCTCAGGATGAACGGATCATTCAACAAGAAGATAATGAAGCAGAAGGGATTCTACGGCATCTACTTAATTGAAATAATACCAGCGGCAATACTCACACTCGTTTTCACGAATCTCATCAACCTCGCGCTTGACGTCATGGTTTTGAGCTCGATTGCGCTAGCTCTGCCTCTCTTGGTAGTGATAAGAATAGGTTCGAATGAGAAAATAATGGGAAAGCACAGGATTGGAAGACCCAGAACAGTATTCCTCTACATCTTCATGGTGTCAGCTGTCGGCCTGGGCATATTTTCTATTCTCCAAATCATTTAGGTGAGGGGAATTGGAGAATTTTGTGAAAGCATGAGAGTAGGGCGTTGCTTTTCTTCATTGAAGACCATCACCAATGGATGGAAGCCAAACTGTCCGGATAGTTAGTCAAGTCTGACATGCCTCGGTGGGCCAACGACTCACATCCATAAATTCCTTCATTCGGCATGAATTGGAAATTTATCCCTCTTCACTGTACTTTCGTCAGTTCTTTGACAATAACGGCATTTAAAGGAAATGTAGTTATTCTAAATCTCAATATTTCTCCATGATTGTTTCTCCCCTTGATTACAGATACGGAAGGGAAGAAGTGAAAGCTATCTTTTCGGAAGACTCTAACCTCAGTTTCATGCTCGAAGTAGAAGCAGCAATAGCAACTGCGGAAGCGGAGGCAGGTATCGTGAACAGGCGAGATGCAGAGGAAATAAAGAAACACGCAAATCTGAAATACGTGAATATCGGGGAAGTCAAGAAAATTGAGAGAGAGATAGGGCACAACGTTATGGCAATGGTGAAAGTTCTGAGCTCTGTATCTGGTGAGAGCGGGAAGTACGTTCACCTGGGGGCAACTTCGAACGATATTACAGATACTGCTAACGCTCTACAGTTAAAGAAATTCTATTCTTATCTGATAGATGACCTCTTTAGGCTATCAGACGTTCTGTACAAAATCTCAAGAAAGAACAAGAACACTGTAATGATAGGTAGGACGCACGGACAGCATGCATTACCGATTACTTTCGGTCTTAAAACCTCCATATACCTTGCAGAAATGATGCGTCACATAGAAAGAGTGGAAGAGTCAAGAAAGAGAGTAGTTGTTGGAAAGTTCATGGGTGCAGTTGGAACCGGTGCTGCACTTGGGAAAGCCTCATTGAAAGTTCAATCTATTCTCATGAAAAATCTAGGGATTGGAGAAGAAAATGGCCCGACACAGATAGTCGACAGGGACAGGTATGTTGAATACGTTTCAATCATCGCGAATATCGCTACCTCATTGGAGAAGTTCGCCACCGAAATTAGGAACCTTCAAAGACCAGAGATAGGAGAGGTTCAGGAGCCTTTTGATGAGGCTAGGCAGGTAGGGTCAAGTACAATGGCACAGAAGGTCAACCCTGTAACTTCTGAAAACATAGTATCATTGGCAAGGGTCATAAGAGGATTTGTTGTACCTATGCACGAATCCGCAATTCTATGGCACGAAAGAGATCTTACGAATAGCGCATCTGAAAGGTTCATTGTTCCATACGTTTCAATACTCGTTGACGACATATTGAACAAGATGACCAAAGTATTCAAGGGTCTCAAGGTAAATAGTGACGTAATGACAAAGACCGTTCTCAATAATGATCTAGCGCTCGGAGAAGCGTATCTCATGGCACTTGTTAACAACGGGTATGGTAGACAGGAAGCCCACGAGATAGTCAGGCAAGCTTCAATGGAAGTGAGGAGGAAGGGTGGTGAGTTGAGGGAAAATATAGAGAAGAGGACTGGAAAGAAGATCAAGAAATTGTCTCCTCTTGATTACACGGGCAATGCCGTACTGATTACTGAGAATATTCTAAGAGATTATGAGAAAATTGCTAAAAGTCATGGAGCCAAGTAGTACCTAACAGTAATTTCCTTCACTCTGGAAATATTGTAAATATCAAAAATATTTGAATGAATATACGTTATTGAAGTGTGAGAAACTGGGAACGGTTTGACAGAAAATCGCGCAATTACGACCTCTACAGACCGAGATATCCCAAGCAGTTACTCACCTTGCTAGAAAAAGAAGTTGGTCTTAATAAAAGCTCGATTGTTGCAGATGTGGGGTCGGGTACGGGGTTGTTGTCAGAACTGCTTCTTAAATCGGGGTGTAGTATTTTCTGCGTCGAACCTAACGAAGAGATGAGAAACATAGCACGTGAAAAGTTTGCCAAGGTTGCAAAATGTACCGTCTTAGATGGAACCGCAGAAAACACATCCCTTCCCGACAACTCAATTGATCTGATTACAGCAGGACAAGCATTCCATTGGTTTGATGAAACTAAGTCCAAGAAGGAGTTTAATCGGATTCTAAAAAGAGACGGTCTGGTAGCTCTTGTCTGGAATACCCGGCTTGAATCCAGCGAAGGCATGAATTCTGAATATGAAAAACTGGTCAGGAAATATAGTGTGGGCTATCACGCAAGCGGACATCTGGCAGTGAGTAAGGATGTGATTGAGGCTTTCTTCGACGGCAATTTCAGATCATTCATTATCAAGAACGATCAACTACTTGATCTGGAAGGGATGTTGGGAAGGTATCTTTCCGCTTCGTACGCAATTGATCAAAGAGACAAAAATTTTGAACAAATGAAACGTGAATTTTCAGTCGTCTTTAAGAGGTTTGAAGTTAACGGATACATAACGATTGAATACGAGACGGAAGTTTTTTTGGGTACAATTGGTAAATGATGCTAACTAAAGTTTTTATTTCCATGCTGGTTGCTTACTCGTGGAGTCTATAGGAAGATATTGTTTCTACAATTCTAACGGGGTATGCAATTTCCTGAGGAACGATCCAACTGAGTGCAACCTGTGCCCGAATTTCGTGTCCTTTAGGAAGGAGGCAATTCCTTTCTCAGAAAGTTCTAAGCTTCCTGTAACTTACTTTGACCTTGCAATAAGCCGGGGATCAGGCGACCAGTTCCAGATGAGCTTGGTCTAAATTATATGAGGAATGATAACTTCCCACAGTATCAAGAACAACACAAACAAACTCACAGCAGCAACCATTGCATCCCTTGCCTTTCTATTTTTCTGTAGAAACGGAATATTCAGGAATACGTATCCCCCATCGAGTGGGACGATTGGCAGAAGGTTCATTAGGCCAAGTGCAAAGTTTAGCCAGAAGAGCCAGTAAAATAGGTACTCAAGGTTGAGTGACACCGGGTTGGAGGTGATCGATAATTGCAGTGCAGAAGGCAGGGGGAACTCCGAGTGGAACGGCAGTCCCAAGTATTCAAAGAAACCCAGGGGACCGCCAGATGCGGGATTTCTAAGGATATTAAGGTAAGAATACTGATCGAAAAGAATCAAGCCAAACACAGAAACGTCTACACCCATGAATGGATAATCTCTGGAGATACTGGGGTTAGAAACCCCGGAGGCTACGAGATAGGAGTACCTAGATGCAAAAGTCACGTTGTAATAGTTGTAACTGGTTCCATTGAATGTTTCTAGCATGACGGTCTGACCTGCTTTATAACTTGACTCCGTATTGTTAAAAATAGTATAATTCGTGATGGTGTGATTGCCAAGAGAGATAATCACGCTTCCTGGAGTGATTCCAGCGTTGTATGCAGGATAATTCTTCAGAACAGCCGTGACATAGAGTCCATAAATAACGCTTTCTGATACAAGGTGGTTATTTCGCAACAAAGTCACGTCTACTGGGGTTCCAGGAGTGAAGGAGAGGTTCGTCATTACTGAATCATTTGCAACTGAGATACCTCCAACCGTCTGTAATATATCTCCAGGCTGGAATGCAGTACTGGTTGTCAGCGATGACTGTACCGGTGCCCCTGGTACTGGAGCAAAAGAGTAAGCCATTAGGATTGCAAGTACCAAGAAAACCGCGGTGAGGGTGATATTCATCCCAGGTCCAGCAGCAAATATCTTTGCTCTGATCTTCGGTTCTGCCTTTTTTGTCTCCTCTTCGTCAGGTTCGACAAATGCACCGATCGGAATGATCAACCAAAGCAGTCCAGTGCTTCTAACAGGGATTCCAAACCTTCTTGCAGCTATGCCGTGAGATGCTTCGTGTAGGGCCACGGCAACTATCAGACCAACTATTCCCCAAGTTATGGGCAGAGCGGGGTTGATGCCTGGAAGAGCGAGATAGTATGAAAGCGAAGGGGCTGATCCCTTGGGAATTGAAAGTACCAGAATTGCCTCCCAGATCAACAGAATAACACCACCTGCAGCTAGGAATGGCATAGCGTAGTAATAGAAAGAAACGAAATAATCCCAAAACTTGAACTTAGATACTTTTTCAATAGTCTTCACACCCACCTGCGTCTTAATCAGAAGGGCAGGTCCATAAGGAGCAAAATGGCTCTTGAATTTCGTGATGGCAATGTAGAATACTGCCATCCAAGCAACAATCAAGATAGCCAAAATCAGGAGCCAATTCACGGGTCGCCATAAGAAATGGTCTATTAATCATTTCTTTTATCAATTTTGTAAGATTGGATAGTTTCAATTTGATGTTTATTTGTTAGAATACGGCGTCACAAGAAAATAAATGAGCTATACGATATTAGTTGCGGCTATGTTCTTCAGAGAGGGCCTATTGGTAATCGTTTGTAAAAGTCAGATGCTTTTCCAGTTTTATAGAAAACTTGGCAAAACTTACTACAGTTCTAGCCTCAGAAGGTCTCCATTATTTGATGGGGCTAATTCTCGACATCCTTTACAGAGGTTCTGAATATAGGCCTACTTTTTCTGTTTTCATATACCTCAGTGGCTGGGTCAGGGGTCTACCACTTTAGTGAAGTGTTCGAAAATGGTTCTATTTCAAAGAACTGTCTACTTGTAGTACCAGCTTTCTTGCAGAAAAATGCATCTATAATGATAAATACCATCCATCATTTAGAGAACATGCGGGCAAAGGTGGAATGGGTAGATAATCTGACGTTCATTGCTTCTGACGATTCTGGCCACTATGTCATACTTGATCATAATGAGGATAAAGCGTTGCAGAAGGGGAGTTCTCCTACCAATATGTTGCTTCAGGCTATGTGTGGATGCACTGCGATGGACGTAATTTCGATTCTTCAGAAAAAAAAGGAACCAGTGACCGGTCTTGAGGTTAGCGCTGAAGGTACGAGGGCTGAGCAACACCCTAGGGTATTTACGGACGTAAATATAGAGTACATAGCTTATGGGAACGTTAATAAGGAAAGTCTTGACAGGGCCGTATCTCTAAGTCAGGAAAAGTATTGCAATATATCCATCACACTGAAGAGAGCGGGGGTTAGAGTTACCTTTTCCACTAAAATAGTTGACGAACGAATCTCACCAAGTAACGGCAGCAAGTGAAACTCCAAACTTCAGCATGAGATTAAAGAAAAACCTTATCGAAGGTAGTAAAAGATCCTATCAGTGAAAGTTCCCAGAGTGCACCCTTTCAAATTCCGCAGGGCGATGGTCCCTCTCTTGATGATTTTGAATTAGACGATAAACCCTTCCCTGAACTGTTGAACTTTAAAAATTCAAGGTGTCGCTATAGGTGTATTGGAAGGAATAAAACTCACAAGCAAATGACCAAATTCTTAGCTAGAGGGGTAGGCAAACCAAAAACCTACCAAGGAAAACAACACTTCCTCCCATTGAAATTAGGAGTTACTAGAACGCTCAAGATACTGGAGGTTGTCTTCTAAATTAGGATGATTTCGGGCTGACTGCAAACAGTAATATTCATTTGACTTAGACTTCCAACAAGTCTATATAAAGCACTATCTTTAACCTGAGATAATAAATGAGCTGGCAAGATCAAGAGGTCAGAGAATTAAAAGAAAACAAATACATACTAATTGACGAGGAACCGTGCAAAATAGTAGAAATAACTACTTCTAAACCGGGAAAGCACGGAGAGGCTAAAGCCAGGATCGTAGCTATTGGGATTTTTGATAATCAAAAAAGGAGCGTTGTCTACCCAACCAAACACAAAGTTAAGGTACCCATTATAGAAAAGAAGACTGCCCAAATACTGAGCATTTCACAAAATGAGGGACTCTTCATGGATATGGAAACGTTCGAGCAGTTCAATATCCCGATCCCTGACGAATTCAAGGACAGAGTTGCGAGCGGGGTGGAAGTGGAGTACTGGGAATCTATGGGGAAAAGGAAATTGATGCGAGTCTAAATGCCTACCCACCTGAAATTCTGTGATTCCTCAGATAGTTACGATGACTCTAAATACGTTTTATTTGGAGTGCCGTTCGACTCAACAGTCTCCTTCAGGTCTGGCGAGAAATTTGCCCCCAACGAGATCAGAAAGGCATCATACAACATGGAAAGTTACTCCGTATACAGGGGAGTGGATCTCAAGAACTCCGGAATATTTGATATGGGTGATATAGAGGAATATCACAGACCGGAAGAGATGATAGAGGAAGTCTATTCAGTAGTGGATCGAATAGTATCAGATGGGAAGTTTCCTATAATCATGGGTGGCGAGCACACCATAAGCAACGGTGCTATCAAGAGAATCAAGAGCAAAGTGATTTTCATAGATGCTCATACGGATTACAGGGATTCATATATGGGAGACAAGAACTCGCACGCTTGTGTAGCTAGAAGGGCTGCAGAGGTTGTCGGCAAAGAGAACGTTGTTTCAATAGGTCCCCGCTCCATCTCGAAGGAAGAAATGGAGGCTGGCCCACAGAAATATTTTACGAGTTACGAGGTGAATGAAGACAAGAGAAAGTTGAAGTCGTTCCTAAAGGAGTTCTGTAATACTGGAGTCTACCTCTCAATCGATTTCGATGGCTTCGATCCGGCATACGCTCCAGGAGTGGGAACCCCCGAACCATTTGGCCTGAATCCAATGATTGTGATGGACATTCTGGAAAGTACTGGAAGGAATCTTGTTGGGCTAGATGTAAACGAAATCACGCCTACGTTCGACAACGGTAACACTTCTATGCTAGCTGCGCGAATCATTCAAGAAGTGGTATCTTATTTAGAAATGTCAAGAAGATGAGTGAAAACAAAGTCTACAAGGAAGGATATAAAGACGGGATAAAATTTGCAATTCTGGCAGCAAGGGCATATGGGGGGAACGAAGAATTTATCAAACGTCTTGAAAGGGAGTATTCAGGAGAAGATGGAGAAACTGCGGTCAAACTAGTCTATGGAGAAACTTATCTCATATATGAAAAGCGAAACCAGAAAGGTATGGAGATAATCTTGGGAGTAGCGGATCAGGGGTTCCCAGCTGTAGTGATGAGCAGGGATACCAAGAGTACACTTTCTTCTTTTAAGAATGTCAAATTCGCTCCCATAACATATGATGAGTCAATTGGTGGTTTTAATCCAACCCAGCTGAGTCAAATACAAGAATATGTTATAAGCAACCTAACTGAAAAGGGGGTTGTGTACATCGACTGTTTGGATTATATATTTTCGACTTCAAGTTCAGTTCAAAACGTACTGAGATTCCTAACAGTTCTGAAAGATAAAGTCCTAGACAAGAACGGGATATTCATACTATCATTGAACAAAGATGCCATCGGCAAGCCAGAGCTCTCAATGATAGAAAAAGAATTCAAAAATACGATAAGGATTAAGACTGATTAGCTAGACTTATTACATCGACTCTAGACGGTGTAGGTAGCTTATGAGACGCCATTCTCAATGCCTCCTTAGCCTTATTCTCTCCCGTCTTTGGAATCCTCACTATAAGTATTGTAGAACCCCTCTTTACCCTTGCTGCTGTTCCAACCGGCCTTCCAAACGACAGACTCATTCCACTGGAAATTCTGTCCGCTCCTGCTCCAGTTGCCATTTTGTGTTCCCTTATGATGTGGTGAGGAAACGGTCTAACCCTCATGAAATATCCTTTCTCACCAAAGTCCCTTATTAGCAGTCTATTCGACTTAATTCTTGCAGCTTCTAGGGCGGTATGCCTAATCTGGCAGGATTCTTCCGCCACCAATCTCAGTTCTATATCATAATTCCCGTTAATATCTCCAGCTACGTACTGCTGTATCCTAGATGCTGGGACTCCTCCCATGTATTCCCTCTTCGTATAGGCGGGTCCGGTGATCTTCCTATACATCCTGCCCGGCTTCCTAACCATTTACACTACCTTCAAGGAAAATGATTCAGAATATAAAATCCTTCTCAGTTAAATCCACGAAAGGTTATTTATTCGTTTACTATGATTACCAGAGGAAATGGACGAGATCTGGATAGAGAAGTATAGGCCGAAGAGGCTCAGTGAGGTAGTCGGACAGAATGTCGTTGTTGAAAGACTAAAGAGTTATATTCAGCAAAAGAACATACCGCACCTCCTCTTTTCAGGACCTCCCGGTACAGGAAAGACTACAGCCGCGATAGTTCTTGCTAGGGAACTGTATGGAGAATCGTGGAAGGAGAATTTCCTGGAGCTAAATGCTTCGGATGACAGAGGGATAAAGATGGTCAGGGAGACCGTAAAAGATTACTCCAGGATTCTTCCGAGCAATCCTCTCGGGTTTAAGATTCTCTTCTTGGACGAAGCAGATTATATGACAGACGAAGCACAAGCAGCTCTTAGAAGAACTATGGAGAACTTCACTAGGACAACAAGGTTCATCATTTCCTGCAACTATTCGTCCAAGATCATCGAACCAATCCAATCAAGGACTGCGATATTCAGGTTCAAATCTATTCCTACAGAATCAGTAGTCGCTGCCCTAGCGGAAATACTTAAGAAAGAGGGCATTGACTACGAGAAAAAGTCACTAGATATAATTGCAGAGTTGTCCTATGGAGACATGAGGAAGGCCATAAACACGCTACAGGTTGCGGCAACCTACTCTCCCAAGGTCACAGTCAACACCATATATGAGGCAGCTGGCCTAGTTCACAAAGAATGGGCGGTTCAGGTACTGTCACTTGCACTCAAGGGCGATATCTCGAAGGCCAAGTCTATGCTGGAAGATGCTGTGATAAAACAGGGAATATCCGGACAAGACGTTGTTGAACAATTCCACAGAGTAGTCTATGATTTACCCGTAGAGGACGCTCTGAAAGCAGATATCCTATCTGCGCTGGGAGATATAGATTTTAGGATATCGGAAGGGGCGAGGGAGATAATACAGCTGGAGAGTTTTCTGGGCTATCTGTTCAGTAAGGGTGCGAAATGAGGGGTGGATACCGCGCCGAACGGATCTGTTTATGAAAGGGAACTAAAACTCATTCTTGCCGGAAACCCGGAAAAGTTGGAAAAAATTAGGTGGATCAGAGAGGATGTTAAGGATAGAATTAAGTCCAGACCATTCCTGGTAGTTCGCGCCGCAGGAAGTCATGGATTTGATATAATCATCCTCAGGCATGATCTAAGCATCCCAATAGAGATTAAGAGTTCCAAGGAGAGAATTCTAAACTTTTCATCCTCTTCAAACAGGTCACAAGAACAGGCCGAAGAGTATGTAGAGATGATTTCAAAGACTAAGGTCATGCCCCTGTACGCCTACAGATTGAAGAATGTCAACGGGGATCCTTGGCGAATCTTTACCTTTGATTCCGATTACGAAGGTAGGTACAGAATGTTTGCAAAGATAGTTCCAAAATTAGATGTTACCAAAGGTGGCTCTTTTTCAATGAAATGGGAAAAAGGTCTACAACTTACTTCTCTGTTAGAATATCTATTTTAATTTAAGCAATCGCTTCAGCCAATCTTTCTTTCTGACTTCCCCTTGGAAATTCCACTCCTCTTTCTATTCTCTTGTATTCTATACTGGTAGGTGTGAGTTTACCGAGTATGTACTCTAGTGCGGATTCCGCGTTTTCTGAAGGACCGCAAGTAAAAATGTCCAGTGCTACAAGTCCATATTCTGGCCACGTATGAAAACTTAGGTGCGATTCTGCAAGCAAAATAATTCCACTTACTCCTCCTGGAGAAAATTGATGGTAATACGACCTGATTTTAGTAAGCCTTCCGTACTTAACAGCAGATTCCATTACTTCCTGCATCACTTCAGAGTTGGATATCTTCTCGGGCTCTACGCCCTTAAGGTCCCCAACAAGATGAATCCCTATCGACACCAGTTGTTCACCGATAGCTCAGAGGAAACACCTCTATTTAAAGTTTAATTTTTTACTCCTAAAGAAAATACCAAATATTATATTGTTAATAGAGTACAATTCAAATTCGAACTATATTAAGAAATGAAAAATAATTTTTCGACCTTTTTTGGAATTGAGAATAGGTGTAAATTATAGGAATATCATCCGTTAATTGGCTAGTATGAATAATGTAATTCGAATACGACTTTAGAATACGAATTAAATTCGATAATCTTATTGAAATAAGAATTAATTTGAAGCTGGCAGTTAAAAGGTTCAATTTGTCTGGTTGTTGGTCAGATTGGTCTGGCGCCAGAGTGTTTGTTTAGATGGGAAGCTAGTGAGGTTTATAGAATCACCATATCTCATTGGTTGGTATCTCTGCAGCTTGTACTTCTAATGGATTTTTTAAGATGTAGATAACTTTGTTTGTTGGAAAATAACTATGTATAATTTGGTAAAACTTTTTCGACGGAGGTCACTGAGTGCAATGAACCCTAGCGCGCCAATAAAGTCCTTTTAATATTTTTCATAACCTATTTTCAAATCAAGAATGAATGCTTCTTGTAATGATCTAATTGCAATAGGACTTTACTCAATGACATCTTAATTTTTGATTCGAGGGAAAAGAAGCGTGAACAACGGTTACCAGTAAACAAAGAGCGGAATGGTAGTTGACACTCAAGATAGTGAACTGAAACTACTGCAACAGTTCCCGTTATTTTCTATTCTATATTTCGATACTAATATGGCTATGCAAATGTTCTAATTTAGAACCTTTTGAACTCTCACGAATCGGCATTCCTCGATTCTTCTTTATATACGATAGTAGAAAAGGTTAATAAGCACGTCAATCTGCAGATGTTGAGCAAATAGCTCTAGACAAAGGATTGGTAGTATATGGACGAATTTACAAAAGTGAAGGATCTCAACCAGGGATCCAAGAGAGTGACTGTTTTGGCAAAGGTTTTGAATGTTGGCGAAGCAAAAGACAT
>DAHWMK010000007.1:0-33111 GCA_027343225.1 Thermoplasmatales archaeon | reverse complement strand
TTCGATACGAAGACGAATTGAAAATAAGCTGCTATTGCTGGAGAAGGATCCAGAACTTGGTAAACCTCTAACCGCAATCTTGAGTGGGTTAAGAAGTTTGAGAATTGGCGATTACAGGGCAATCTATCAGATAAAGGATAGCGAACTGATTGTACTTGTCATCAAGATAGGACACAGAAGAAATATCTACGCTTGATCAGAGACAACAGAGAAGATAGTCATTTGAGTATTTTTGTACTCAACTGAGTTCATTTGCACACCTACCCTTTTTATAGACATTTAGATAATAATAACAATCTACTGCATAGGGAAGAATGATACCACGATTACAGTCGGAGAAGCTCGTAGGGCAGGAGTTGCAGAAATTACTTTTCTAAAAAATTAGCCTTCGAAGAAACAGGATCAGTGATATTAATTCGGTGTCATGGATGTGATTGAAGAGCTCCACTATCCTAAATCCTTACGAACAGATTCATTCTGGTTTCTTGTTCCTAATTTGAATTAGTCCACCAATAGACGAAAGGATGATTGGTACTACGACGAGCGGAAGATAGAAGATGAACAGTACAAAGGGTATGAAGTTTATTGAAAATGAATATATGATGTCGTACAGTACTGTTAATGGCACCAAACCAAATACAAGAATGATCCAGCCTCCAGAGGCTCTTCCCCTTTTTGCAATCATCAGTCCTATGACTATACCCAGCGCTGCAATGAACTCAGGAAGTGCATCGTATAAGGTAGCAGCTAGAAAGGCGTCAAAAGAAAAACTGCTCGTAACCGCCATTGTAGCTACGCCTACGAACACTTCAATTAAAGCTGCAACAATTCCGAGGACTGTTACAACTCTTTTCAATGACTAACGATGAGACTAGGCTATTTTAAGCTTAGTTTTACGCTGTTTACGTAAAATTTAGACCTCTTAGAAGACTGAGGTTGTTAATTCACAAAATTTGTTTACATTTCTAAGTGGATCAGCCTGTAATCTGATCTTGGGATACCTGATTAATTATTTAACTGGGTACCCACATACCCTTTTACAAAAATGTGACAATAATACACAATACTGATCTAATTTGATAAAAAGAAAGTGATAATAGAGAAATAAAGAATAACCAGTTGTGTTGAGTTAGGTGTTCACTCGTTAAACTCGTGAGATCTGTATAGCATTGTAAAAGCTCCTCCCAGTAGAAATATCAGTCCCATACCTATTCCGTAAAGTGATTGGTTAAACGTATTCTCTGGAGAGATCACTGATATAATGGCAAGGATACCGATGGCAAGTATTCCGTAAATGCTTCCAAAAACTACGTGGACTCTCCCAGAATGAACCTTTGTTTCCTTCTCCGCTTTGATGCCGTAGATGGCTGCAAAGGTAACCAGCAAGGAAATAGTCAGAACAACCGTCAGGAATATTGTAGCCGTTGTGTGTAAGAATGATCCGTTACCGAGTGAGTAATATATAGACATTCCGTCGAGAATAGATATGAACGCATCAAATGCGATGAGGACATATATCTTCCATGCATTACTCATTTTGACCCTTCCAGACTCTATCGCATTTGAGATGTAGTAGACTGTTGGTATTATCAGTGCTAGGGGAATTACAAAGAATAGAAGCCCGACGACGTTGCTTACTGGAACGCCTGGCAGCAAGGCACCCCAGGCAGACAGCCCAATTAGATAGACTATTCCAACTATGCCAGTTGCAACCATTACTGGTCTCCTTGAGGGCTTAAGAGTTCCTGATTTCTCTATGTAAGGAACCAGGAGCAGATAGATGAGAGGTAGGCCGGTAAAGATTACGGTGGCCCAGAAGGGACCAACGCTTGCTGAGATTCCGAAGTCTAACTCCTTGTATATGAACAAGAGAAACCAAGGAGGATACGGGGGAACGGCTGAAGCCAATGGACTGGATGCCGCCACCTGAGGAAATGGAGAGAACAAGGCAGGTACACCGGGTATTATTGCTATTATTGAAGGGATAAGAAATATCAGTGCCAACGTGAACAGAGCTATTTGAGTCATGTAGAAAAGATTGTTTGGATACCACGGACTGTAGGTGGAGTCCTCTTTGTCTATAGCCGGAACGCGATACCCCACTTTTTCTGGTGCGGGCATGATGGTGTTGTATTCCGCAAGGAAGAAGTGGGCAGCGAAGAGCGCCAGGATCGAACCCGCAAGTATGATGTGCCAGCCCTCAAATCTTGTAAATAGTGATATGTCTGATCCGTTACCCAGGAAGATCAGCGAGAGGTACTTGCCTATTACTGGGAAGCCGCCAGCTATACCTCTTGCAACGTCAGTCGCATCAGAGGATAGGACGTCTCCGGTCATTGAATAGCCGAAATATGATACTGCTATTGTAAGGACAAGCAGTGCGACTCCTGTGAGCCATTGCATCTGCCTTGGTTGCTTGTATGCACCAACGAACAGGTTTCTGAGGAGGTGAAGGTAAACTAGGGCGATCATCAAATAAGCTCCATAGAGGTGTGTCGTAAGAATGATAGATCCGTAAGGGACGCTGAGCAGAGACTCAGTGCTAGCATAGGCGTTAGAAGGTTGGTAGTACAGGAAGAGTATCACTCCAGTGATTACCTCATAGAAGAATACTATCATCACCATTGCGCCAGTCCAGTACCAGATGCCCCCTCTCTTCCTCATGTAGTCTGGGACTTTTCTGGGAAGAGGTTTAGGATCATTCATAATCTGTTCCAACAAATTTTGTCCACTCATTTCTTTACACCCCAACGGTGTTGACGACAGCACCCTTCGTGGTCAGTGCATTCCCTCCAGAGAGGTCTGATATATGGCCGTATATCGTTGCGCCTACCAGCTGAGATGCAGTATAGGTATCACTAGAAGAATCATAGGAAAGCACTATACTTGGTAGTGGCGATTTGGTCGGGCCGGTTACAATACTGAATCCTTTATACGGGTCGTATGTGCTACCGTGGCAGTCGCAGTGAATCTGGCCTGCAAAAGCCGACGATGAAGGAGGATGGAATCGCAATTCGGGTGGAATGCAACCCAAGTGCTGGCATATTGCGGAAGATGAAACCACGGATCCATATGGTCCAACGCCGGCAGGAGCTTGATATTTCTCCCCGCTAGCAGGGATATCTACGGTGTACGAATCTACCTTGACATCACGATTGGCTGAATCTCCAAGTCTCAGGAGAAAATTAGGCTCGTTCTGTAGAGGATAGTTGAAAGTTACGATTGACGGATTGTTCACAACAAGGTCTGAGGTGTGAACCGGATTTCCATTGGGAAGAACCAACAGTAAAGTCGGAAATGAAGATTCCGCAGCTGAAGTTTGGGGAATGGCATATTGGACAATGCTTCTTAGAGTCCCTCCCAAACCTGCTCCGATAATTAGTACTCCCATCACCTTGAGGAAATTTCTCTTCTGCTGATCCATTCGAGTTTGTTCCGTAGGCAAATCTATCCCCTTAAGATACCTGAACTGTTCCCATCATCCAACCCGGTGTGCTCATAGCTCCGTCCCAGCCACTGCTTCCGCTACCGCAAGGGACAAAGCACTGCCAGTTGAATGATCCAGTGCTGTTAAGATAGAATTGAGTTACAGTTACTGTGCCTCCAGATGGGTTCGTTCCACCGAAAGAAGGAACGTTCAGAAGGATCTGGCCGCTTTGTGAAGTGATTGTGAAAGTGTGCGAAACTTCCCACCCTCCACTTGCTCCTCCTACCCAGGGCAGAGAGGAGACAGCCCATCCAATGCCCTTCTGTATGGTAATATTGTTGGATGAATTACCGGAGAGCGTTGCATTGATATATGATGAGGAGCCGTTATACACGTATTCTACACCACCGACTGTACCAATTACCTTCGCGTAAGTGGAATTGTTGGACGTGCCGTTCGAACCAAGGTTCGTTGCTAGTGCCCCATCGTAGTCAATAATCGTCAATGTGATTAGCGTATGGGCGGGCAATTTTATCGTCGCAGAAGATGCAAGCTGCCCATTTGGTTCAACTACGAAAAATGCCGGTTGTGTCCCTGTAGAATTATTGAACCAAACGTTTGGAGTGATAATCATAGTGAGCGATGAAGAAAGCTCCTGAGGACTGTGGGAAGAGACCGCAGAAACTTCGTGATAATATGCAGCTCCAATTCCTATTCCTCCGACCAGTACAATTACCGCAATTATTGCGTATAATGTTTTTTCAGATATCATCGCCTCTGGAAGAGTATCAAATTCATAAATGTTGTTCAAATTTAAGTTCTATTTAATTATTTAATTTATTCTGATTTTTAGCCAGAGAAAAAAAAGTTAAACAAATATCTTTTTTCTAGAAAATATTTCTCAGACGTTCAAATTATTAGGAACCGTTAAGAAATAGCTGATCCCATTTCCAATCAAAATTTCAGACGTCTTTGCTCAATTTAAAAATTCGGTTGAATCACCGAGAAATCCAGTTATCTTGAATATTCATTCGGGGCGAAAGGAATAAAAATACCCAACAAAATATGGGTTTAGATGGTCTAGAAGCGGAGAGGGCATTATTACGAGTTGAAGATGAGGATGGTTAAATAGATGGCATGGGTTTCATATAATATGGTAACAGGATTTAATACGAGGGCCGTACAGTCAGGGGAGTTTAGAGACGAAAGAACTGGAAACGTCACAACCCCAATATTTGAGACATCAACATTTCTTAACCCTAATCCAAATCCAGCTGCATATCTTGACCACACCAGAAACAAAGCGTATATGTACACGAGATGGGGGAATCCTACTCTTGAGGCACTGGAAAGGAAGTACGCCTCGCTCGATTCTGTAGAAGAATCTCTTTCTTTCTCAACTGGTATGGGCGCAATCACCTCAACGGTGCTTTCCCACTTTAAGAAAGGTGATAAACTAATCTCAGTCAAGGAACTGTATGGGGAAACTTTCACATTCTTTACCAAATTCCTACCGTCAATTGGCATTGAGGTCGATCTCGTAAAACTCGATGAAATTAACAAGGGGGCTATTACTCTAAAGGGTTATGCAGGGATTTATACTGAATCGATAGTCAATCCCACCCTCGGAGTGTGTGATATTCAACTGTTAGGACAAATGGCTAAAGAAGCCGAGATTCCTTTATTCGTGGATGCAACTTTTGCGTCCCCCTTTAACCAGAATCCATCAAAACTTGGAGCTACATTCACCCTTCACAGTGGAACCAAATACATTGGGGGACACAGTGACATCCTGCTCGGACTTGCTGGTTTTGAAAGAAGCAAAATGGATTCAGTGTGGGCAAAGAGAAAGATGCTAGGTGCATCCCCTGACCCGATACAGGCATTTCTTGGGCTTAGAGGACTCAAGACCCTAGGAATAAGAATGAAGGTACACAACGAGAACGCTTCCGAAGTTGCAAAATTCCTATCTGAACACAGGAAAGTCGAAAGAGTCCTTTACCCGGGTCTGAAAGGATCTGACTACAATGCTATTGCCAGAAGGAATCTTACAGGATTTGGGGGAATGGTTTCTTTCGAACTTTCAGGCGGACGGGAATCGGCAAAACGCATGGCAAGCAGGCTTAAGTTATTCTCCTACGCTCCTAGCCTCGGAGGAGTCGAGTCGTTGATAACCCTTCCAGTTGAAACTTCACATCTTAGCTTGACTCCGGCTGAAAGAAAGGAAGCAGGGATCGCTGATGGGTTGGTGAGAATGTCTGTCGGAATTGAGGATAAGGAGGACCTCATAGAAGATCTCAAATCAGCCCTTGAATGAAGTTACCTATAGGTGTGTCCATAGTATCAAGGCGTGAGTTCATTCCTTATCCAGCTTGAATTCGGTACCAACTTCTTCAAGCATTTTCTTCTCCCGTTGGACGGCTAATGGAAGATAGCACTGTTTTGAACTTTCGTAACCGTATTCTCCAAGTCTGTCCGCAGAACTACCTATTGACTTTAGAATCATCTCTGCAGCTGTCTTGAAATCTCCAGACTGAAACACATAACCGTTTGAGTCATTTACGACAAGTTCACTCACTCCACAACCGCTACTCACGACTACAGGCTTCTTGTTGGTCCACCCCTCCAGTACCGTAATTCCGAACCCTTCAAGTTCAGAAGTCAACAAAATGACAGATGCCAGTTTGTAAGCCGCCTTCAGTTCCTCCTTGGTGGAGTACCCTAGAAATGCCACCTGTTCTTCAAGCCTAAGCTCCCTGATCAGATTCTTTAACTCTGATTTCCATGTAGCCGCTTTCCCAAAACCAAGGCCACCCTTTGAAGAAGAGGAAAAGCTCCCGTTTCCAATTAGCGCCAATTTAAGTTTTTCTCTTCTTGCTGCAATTGCAAAGGCCTTAATGCCAACGTCTTGGGATTTTATTTTATCCATTCTGGCAACTATGATAACAAGTTTCTCGTCTCCCTTCAGACCTATCTTTTCCCTCAATTTTTCGACTTCATTAGCACTTATTGGATCGGCCCATTCCCGCGGGTCGATATAGGGATACAATTGGTATGCTCTGCCTCTGTAGTCTGATTTGATTAATCCTTCCAAATCTCGCCTTGTGCTTACAACCACCGCATCGAAGCTCTCCATCCCTTTAACCACGATTCTTCTGGCAAACGTTCCCATCTTCTCAGGAACAAATGGTATGTGCCATCTTAACACAGCAGGGGCGGCAGGACCTATGGCAGTTCCAGTCATCAGTAGCTGGAAGTCTTGGACGTAGAACAGGTCAACATCATTCATGTATTCGAACATCTTTTTGGCGTTTTCCCAGTTATAGGTCGCGTAGGCATTGAATTCCGCCTGGGTAAATCTGGCCTTTCCTATTCCATGGATCTCGGACCAAAGTCCTTCCTTAAACATCGTGTAATTTCTAAGCACGCTCTCATCTATCTCTACGTGGGAGATCATTAGATTCCCGATGGAGATTCTTGGTGGATAGTTGATCCCTAGGGATACCCATACAACTTTTTCCAGGAAACCATCTTCGAGCATGCTCTTAACAGATGGGTACAACATATTGGTGACGCCTCCTGGACTGAATTCATAGTCAACGCCTTCTTCAAGAATTTGAATGTCTAGTGGTTCAGAGAAATTGCCATATTTTTCAAGGAGATCCTCGTAACTCATTTTAAATCTCAGCACTGGTGTCTGGCTGTCGATGCAAATTCTCATCTGTTATCAATCGGAAAGTTTATTAAAAGTTTGTCCAAGAATATCGTTGAAAAGCAGGTTGAAGGAATATAGATGCTCATTAAAAAGATGCCAGAATGTCCCTATGGACCAAAATTTACTCATGAATCAGTAAGCTAACCAGAAGTAATACATTACTGTCAATCTCTCTTTGGTATTATCGTGCAAATATTGAGAATCAATGCGACATAACTAGACTGCTCAAAACTACTTCCGCTAATTTTATTCTCAAAGTTATGGAAAATATAAATACATGAATTTTAAGGAAGAGAGTATGTTGAACGACGGTTTCTGGAGTTACTTTGAAGACAATAATATTTCAGTATCAGAAGTGAAGAGTTACCTTCAGGAGAGCAAAGAGGTAGTCGACTATGAAAGGATGAAGATTAAGACCGGCAAATATTGGCAAATATCTAAGGACGAGGTAAGAGCAATCTACGCAATAATCCGTGCAAGGAAACCCGACATCGTTATAGAGACTGGAATGGGTCCAGGAGTTTCAACAACTACCATTCTCTGGGCAATGAAAAAGAAAGGGAGATTGATAAGCATAGATCCAGGAATCCCTTACGGAAAGGGAGATAGGGAAATTGGATTTATCATACCTCAAGACCTGAAGTCCAATCTAGAATACGTAAAAGGATTTACATCATCCAAATTGAAGGATGTACTCAATTCACTGCAGAGACTAGATGTATTTTTTCACGACTCTGATCATTCGTACGAGAATGTGAAATTTGAATTGAATTCGGTCTGGCCCAAGATCAGAAACGACCCGTTGATTCTGATAGACAACTATGACTGGTCGAACGCTGCAGCGGATTTTGCTGAGGAAAAGAAATTGAAACTTAGAAACTTGGCGGACGATCTTGCATTGCTATCGAGATAAAAAGAAAAAAAGGTTTTATCTAAGGCTCGCGCAGAAATTTCAACGAGCTTGTCAGGTCCGACACTCCATCAACTAGACCCGACAGCCAGTAAAAGTCCTGATACGCTCTTGTCTTCAAATCGACCAGATTTCTGGATTCATAGTTCTTCAACTCAAATGGAATCCTTGTCCTGTACAGTATAAGGTTCTCAGCCTTTCCCTTGTACCTGGCCCGTTTCCTTCCATAGAGAAGATCAAGCCATTCTTCGTCATCTATCTTCCCCTGGGAGCGCCTGATGATGCTCTCTGCTGCAATTCTGACGAAATTCCAAGAGAAGGACTTACCGTAGAACACAAAAATGGTGTGTGATTTTCCAGAGAAAAACCTGATTCTGGAAATTTCCACTTTCTTTGTAGGATCCTTTGAGAACGATTCCAAATTTCCTTCGAGGAACTCTGCTATCACCTTTCGCACCGTCTTCGCCTCCAGACTAAGAAAGGAGACGTAGAGATACTCTTTTTCAAGGGCCCTTCTCAGATTGACAAACTCATCCGTCTGATAAAAACCCATAACGGCTATTCCTTTTATCGAATCAACAATCCTGCAAATCTTGTCCACATCGGGGTACTCGACCTCTATAATAGATGAAGCAGATCTGACATGGGAATCCGTCCTCGATGAACCGTACACTTTCCTTACTCCAACCGGGGCAAGTGCCTTCAGAATCTCTCCCTGGACTGTTCTCACGTTAGGTTGACTCTGGAAGCCATGGAACGAATCATCGTATGCAATTCTCAGCAGGCAGTATCTCATATGAGCAGTCGCTAGATTCACTATCTGAATAAATGTTTTCAGCAGTAGGCTTTCTGGAAATCCTCTTGCGAATAGTGGTCGTGGTCTTCAAAAACTGTTGCGCGGGCTTATAGACGGTCAGTTTTGGGCAGAATTATCGCCAATACTTACTTCTAATTCCATCAGTTCTTCAGCTGCGGTCACATTTTGAAAAACCGACTTAGCCTCCTCGATTATAGGTCTTATATCGTTGTACCTGGGGCTGAAGTGAACGAGGATCAGTCTCTTTGAGTTTGAGTCTCTTGCCTGTATTCCCGCATCCTTTCCGGTCGAATGACCGTACGATATGACTTTATTTTCATTGCTCCCTTCCCCGGTAGATTCGTGTATCAGAATTGTAGAATCCCTGAAGAGGTCCAGAAGACTGGAGTTTCTCCTTGTGTCTCCAGAGTATGATATCTTTCTTCCCCTTCTCACCCCGCCTGAGATGTCCTCGATGGTGACATTCCTGCCATTCACCCTTGCTGATCCCCCTTTCCTGATCTTTTCCAGAAGATTTCTAGGCACTTTCAGTTCCTTTATCTTCTCTTCATCAAGTCTTGCATAATCTTTTTCTATCACTGCATAAGAAAGGGCAGGTATAGTATGATCCGCCTTTGAATAGGCAACCGAATAGTCACCGAAGTCTATTGAGGAAGATCCCTTGAGTTCCTCTATTCTGATCTCGAAATTTAGAGAGTAATAGCCTATCGACAGGAGATTTCCGAGAACGGTCGATGCGCCAATCGGCCCGTATATTTCCAGAGGATCAGTTCTTCCGTAAAAACTCATAGTCTGTATCAATCCAGGGAGTCCCAAGAAGTGATCTCCGTGGAAATGTGTTATGAAGACCCTCTTTATCTTCATCAGGGAGAGAGAACTCCTCATCAGCGATGTCTGTGCACTCTCACCACAGTCGAACAGTAATGCTTCATCGTTGATCCTGACACCGAGGCTAAGGGTGTTTCTTTGCGGAGTAGGCCAGGAGCCTCCAGTTCCAAGGAAATACAGTCTAATGGAAGATATCATCCAGATCGACCAAGTATCTTGAGTTCTACGGCCTTCATCTCTTCTGGACTGCTTTTAGTCCGCGGTCTAGGAGGGAGGAAATAGCAGTCGCACGATGATGTGTCAGAGAGGAATATATCAAAAGCTCCAATTTTCTCTGACATTCTCTCTATCTCTATCTTATCAAAGCCAATTAGGGGTCTGAATATCGGTATGTTCACCTGTTCCTCGATCGTGTTGAGGTTATCGAGGGTTTGGCTGGCAACCTGACCAAGATCCTCTCCCGTTATGATTGCCTTTCCACCTATTTCCCTTGCATAATTCTCTCCCTCTTTATACATCTCCCTTTTGCAGAATATGCAAGTCCATCTTTGTTCGTTTTTCTTCCTGAGCTCCATTACGGTTTTACCTATCATTTTCCTGTGATCCATTATCTTGATCTCTATCGGGTACGGAGAGTACTGCTCCAGCAGCTCCTTGTTCCTGAACACCTTCTCAAGGGTTCTGGAACTCTGGAAGTAATGTATGAGGTTCAGTTCCATCCCTCTCTTTAGCATCATATATGCAGCAACCGGTGAATCGATTCCTGCAGATATGAGGGCCACTCCTTTTCCTTGCGATCTTACTGGCATCCCTCCCACTCCCTGAGTTGTTTCATCGTATATGTACGAAAATTTCGATCCTATATCAACCCCTATATTCTTCTCATAGTTGAACAGGTCGACCTTAGCCTCAGGATTGGAATTCAGAACAAGCTCTCCGAGTCTGGCAGAAAATTCTTGGGAAGTGATAGGGAAATTCTTGTCTCGCCTGTTGACTGTTATTCTGAATTTTCCCTTGACGACTATCTGGGATATTCTGTTTTCTATCTCCTCCACACTAGAATTGACCTTCTCGACAACAGAGAAAGATGAGATTCCGAACACCCTGGAAAGTATGTGGTCAATCCTCACATCAGTCTCCACTATCAGCCTTGATTCTTCAGTTCTGACACTACCCTTGATAGAGCTCTCGTTTAACTTTGCCATGATGTTTCTTGACAGTAGCTCTTCGAAATAGTTCCTATTGTCCCCCTTAGTACCTATCTCCGAATATCTTACGAGGGTGAGCACAAGGGTCTAAAGTATCCTCTTTTATCAATCTTTCTTAGTCGGGGGCTTAGTCAAAGGGAGTGAAAGGACCAGTAAATTACACTTCTTATGAGGAAACTCAAGGCAAATAAATCTATAGAGACCAAATTTGGTATCCCTAAATAAAAATTAATATTGAAGTGGTATATGAGAAGGAGAATGAGTTCCGTCTATGACTTTCTTCACATCTCCATAGAGTTATTTGTAGTCGTTGACCCATTCGCCGCAATGATTATGTTCATAACTTTCGCAAAGGAGGAGACAGAAAAAGCGAGGCGAAGGATGGCCAATGATGCCACGATTGCAAGCTTCCTGATTCTTCTATTCTTCGCATTTGTCGGAGAGTACATACTCCTATACTTCGGAATCTCTATTGCTGCACTCGAGATAGCTGGAGGCATTTTGATTCTGCTCACGAGCATAGAGATGGTCACAGAAGGAGACAAGCCTTCTGGAAAGAGGGGCGGAAATGTCGATGTACCTGTGAAGAGAGACGTGGGAATCGTGCCGCTAGGAACTCCATTACTTGCCGGTCCGGGTGCGATTTCCTTGGTGATCCTTTTAATGCACGACTACAATCCAGTGCTAGTAGTGCTTGGAATCATTGTTGTCTCGGTAATCACCTTCCTTCTTTTCTTTGCAAGCTTCTACATCTATGACATCATAAAGGAGAAGGGAGCAAGGGCACTGACAAGGGTTTTTGGTATCCTCGTTGCCGGATTTGCCGTACAGTACATACTCACAGGAGTGATTCTGTTTTTCCATCTCTAATCTGTAATCAATTTATTTACGACGACCTGTTATGGTTATTCAATGACGGTGATTAAAGGGGACCTCACCAACGTCCAGAGAATAGTAGATGCTATGGAAAGGGGACCTGTTGTGCTTCCAACTGAGACCCTCTATGCGCTTGCTGTTCCAATAAACAACAAATCTGGCTATGATGCAGTTTATAGACTGAAGGGGGTAAAGATGCAGAGTGCCAGTCCAATAGGCTTCTATGGTCTCCGTGATATGGAAAAATTTTGCATAATGGATGAAGGGGCTAAGAATATAGTTCGAAAACTTATGCCCGGTCCGCTAACTCTTATCTTGAAATCAAAGTTTCAGGCTCACTGGGTAGTGAATGAGAGGATAGCAGCCAGAATTTCTTCCAGTCTGCTGGTAAGGGAAGTCATAAGGAAAGTTGGTCCAATCACGATGGTTGGGGCAAACATTAGGGGGTTCAGGTCCTCCTCAAATCTAAGGGAGATAATGGGTCAATTCGGTGACAGGATCGATCTGTATATAGATGGAGGAGAGATTAACGGTGTACCGTCCACTATCTACGATTATACTTCAAAGAAAATGTTAAGAGATGGCCCGGTTACCCTTAAATCAATAAAGGAGGCAGAAAATGGAATATGATGACTACGTCCAATCCGGTAAGATAGCTTCCAAGGTAAGACAGGAAGGATACAGGATGATCGAGGAGGGGCTGGAACTAAGAAAGCTTGCCGATTATCTAGAAGACTTAATAAGGAACGAAGGTGCAAACATCGGATTTCCAGTCAATCTATCCATCAACAACGAGGCCGCGCATTTCACCCCTGCACCGGATACTGACATCAAGTTTCAACAAGGAGATCTTGTCAAATTAGACTTGGGCGCAGAGATAAACGGATGCCTTGCAGACACCGCAGTCACCAAGGAAGTTGGTACTGACAAATGGACGAATCTCATAAGGGCATCTCAAGAAGCTACGGAAAATGCAATAAAAAAGGTGAAAGTTGGAGCTCTTACTTCGGAAATAGGAAGGGAGATCGAGGCAACGATCAAGAAATATGGATACAATCCAATCTACAATCTCACCGGTCATACGCTTGAGAAATATGTTCTTCACGCAGGTACCTCCTTCCCGAACTATGACGATGGGTCCAGGGTCAAGCTTTACCCCGACATGACATTTGCAATCGAGCCATTTGCCACGACCGGTAAAGGAAGAGTTAAGGGACTAGAGTTTGGAAACATTATGATCTGCCTGAAGGAAGATACAGATGAGTCGTTGAAGAAACTCCGCAGGGTCTCGCGAGGCCTGCCATTTTCTATGAGGGACGCAGCAAGGAATCTAGAGAATTACGAAATAGTGATCAAGGAAGCCCAGAAAAAGAAGTACATATATTTCTACCCGGTGTTAAAGGAGAACAAGGGAGAGATGGTTGCGCAGACAGAACATTCAGTTTTCCTCAGGGAAGATGGACCTGTGATAACAACTTTGTGACCTGGCCGTCGACTTCCCTGTACAGCTCTTCAAGGGTTCCGTTGCTGTCTATCAACACAATATTGTCTAATTTTCCCTTTAAGCTAAAATAGAGCGTCTGAACCCCCTCCAGATATTCCCTCCTTTCAAATCTTGATGCTGGGCCCCTCTTCTTTATCCTCCCAAGCGCAACATCCACGTCACAGTGGAGTAAGAAAACGTGAGTCGGAAGAATCGGAAGCAATCGTGCCGTATTCATGAAAAAATCGAAGTAAGCATCCAAACTTCCGAATGAATTTTTAAGGTAGTATCCCTGGTATGCATAACTGGAGTACAGTGAACGGTCTGAAACAACATTTCCCTTATCTTTCTGATCCTTTAGAATGGCAGTTCTATCAGCCATGAAGAGGAAGAAATCTGTGGTCGGATCCCACACGCTCTCACTTATCAGCTTGCCTATCTGTCCAGAAGATGGTTCCTGAATGATTGAAAATCCAAATTTCTCCGCTATGTGTTTCGCGACGAAAGTCTTCCCGGTTCCATCAATTCCCTCGATTGCCAGATATACACTAGAAGAATGAGTCAATGCTACGCTGCACCCCCTGTTTTCTGGCTTCTTTCACTCTATTCAGGGCGGAAGATACCCTTTCTGCTGAAAAATCGTGGCCTGACACTAGGATGTCAACCACCCTCTGCTCGTTTAATTCAGGTACCCTAATCGGTCCAGGGTCAACAACGTCCGGATTGAGGAAAATGTTCCGAATCTCTTCGTAGTTTTCTATCTTAATGTTTGAAATGTTCTTAAGAGAACCGTTCTTTTTTATGAGTCGGTATGCCTTTTTTGGGCCTATTCCCTTTATCCCGTCGTTGAAGTCCGTACCAATGAGGATACCCATATCTATTAGCTGTTCTCTTGTAATTCCAAGCTTTCTCAGGACATCGTCATTAACGATTATTTCCGGTTTTACGTCTACGACCCTTCCTGTCCTGCCATATCTTCTCTTTCCGCTGATGGTGAGATTTCTGATCAGTCTCGGAGAACCAAAAAGAAGAGAATCATAGTCCTGAGAGACAGCCGAATATACTGACCCAATTCTGCAGAGGAACGAAGCCTCCGCTTCTCCCTCCGATGGTGCATCAATCACCGCTATCCCTATGGAGTTGAGGAGTTCCTTCGACTCCGAGATCATCTCCGAGGTCAGCCTTGACGTCCTAGAGGCAAAACTCTTCGCCTTCTCGTAGTCTCCCATGGCAAGGGACAGACGATATTCCTCCTCTGCCTTTTCCTTGAGCGCAATTCTCTCTTTGATTGTCTTGTCTTTCAGGGCGGGGGGTTTTCCATCGAATACATATACCGGTACTATCCCGGTCTCCAGAAGGCTGACATTCCTGTAAAAGAGTCCAGAAAGGTGTGAAGTTATCTTCCCTTGTTTGTCCTTGAGGGGGCTACCATCATACTCTCTGATGTTACTCAGGAATTGGTATATGACATTAAAGGCATCAACGGCAAGCATTCTTCCCTTGAGAGTCTTTAGGTCAACTTCATTGCTTTCCAGCAGAGAGGAAATGTCTACTCCCATCTTATTTATATAAGGAAATCTTGCTAAAAAACCTATTCAATGCCTCTCTCGGTGATAACGAAGGAACACTTCAAGTCCTCTGGAAGACTCCTGTGCTTTACTACCACTAGCTCCCTCCTTCCACTTCCGAGTTTCTGTATCCTGAATATTGCCTTTGCTATGTGAGACAGCGCACTTCCTCCGACCGGCTGTACCTCACTGGTAGTCTTATCCATGTAGACCTGGTTTACGAGTATGACTGGTATGTTCTTGGACAGGGCAATATTGTTGAGCATCTCTATCTGCGTGATGAGAGTATTTGATGTTTTCTTCCTCAGCTCAGCTCTTATCTCTCTCTCTGCACGGTAGTGAACGGTAATAGTATCGAAAACCAGTAGCACTACGTCATTCATCGATTGCACAAGATTCAGGATTTTCGGGACAGATTCCAGCTGTTCCTCGTAGCTTCTTATTCGAAAGAACTTGAGGTTAGAAAGGATCGATTCATCGCTAGTCATTTGAGAAATCCTCTCTGTCGAAACCCCTTCTGTGTCAATGAAAATAACCTTCCCCTTCTCTGAAGACTTTAGGGATGTGTAGAGGACTAGGTTCGTCTTTCCGGATCCTGGCTCGCCATATACCTCAGTTATGATACCTCTTTCAAACCCACCATCAATGCATGCATCAAGTCTCTGTAATCCAGTAGAGAGTCTGTCTGTCATTTCAGGTCTTTAAGAACGTTGGTCAACTCTCTAAGGTCATTGCCGTGTATTATACAGTCTACGAAATCAAAGTCTTTCTCAGAGTTAAATAATATTGAATAGTCAGAATTCTTGAACATGTCCTTGTCCCACTCAGAATCACCAATAGACACTTTGTGACCCCTGTATTTTTCCAAGAAGAGACCTTTCTCGTGAGGGTTCACTACAGCAGTTCCGCCTACTAGCACGTCGTTCTTGAAAACTAGAGCATTAGAGTATATCTCGTCAAGGGCAAAATATTCGCCTACCTTCCTGACAATCACATCTATCCCGCCGGAAATCGCAATCTTCTTCCCATCGAACTTCTCAAGGAACTCTCTGAGGTACTGAAAGTTGGGATTCGGTTCTATGCTCTTGGCAATCTCCCTAAAATCGTTTCTTGTTATATTTCGCTTCTTTCCTAGCCACAAGTTTACGTCACGGTCTATGAACTCCTGATAACCAATTTCCCCGTTCAGGAATGCGCGAAGGGATTCCTCATTCTTCACCCCAAAGTGAGTATGAATTGTGTTCCAGCTGCTCTTGGGCTTGAGAAGTACTCCATCTACGTCAAATGCAATAAGGGAGGGACGCATTGTAATGGCATAATTACTTCCTATAAGAATATGTATTGTAATGGAGGCGGCGAACCGCATTTCCCATGCCCTCGCGGAACACAGTACGCGTGCGGAACGCGGACGGGCTTAACCTTCGGGTTCGGAATGAGACCGGGTGTTTCCCCGTCGCTATGGCCGTCAACCGACAAGAAATAGAGACGGACTATTTTAGCCTTTCTTTACCAGTTGGACAGCTCACGCAAAGCTATTCTTCAGCGTCCCCAATCCCTCGATGCTCACTTCCACAGTGTCTCCGTGCTTAAGCCAGTGTGTTTCCTTATCCTTCATGCCCATAACCACACCTTCCGGTGTTCCTGTGGAGATGATGTCGCCTGGTTTTAATGTCAGGTATCTGGATATGTAGGAGACCAACTTGCCAATGGAGAATATCATATTCTTGGTGTTCGAATCCTGTCTTGTCTCTCCATTAACCTTGGTCTTGATCCAGAGATTCTGAGGATCGTCAATCTCGTCCTTTGTTACGACTGCGGGTCCATCAGGATAGAAACCATCTAGGGTCTTTCCAAGGAGATACTGAGAGGTTCTATACTGCAGCTCCCTCGCGGAGATGTCGTTTCCAATGAAATAACCGAAAATGTATTTCTCAAAGTCGTCACCAACTTCACTCGCAGTTTTACCCATGATCACCCCGAGCTCGCCCTCATAATCGATTTTGAGATTGCCCTTTGGAATCTTTATTGTGTCCAGATGCCCAGCAAGAGAGTTTGAATATTTGCTAAACAACACTGGAAACTCCGGAACCTTCTTCTCAGTTTCCTCCACGTGAGATTTATAGTTCAGTCCTATACATAAGATCTTTTCAGGGTTACCGACCGCTGGAGCGAATTTCAATCTCTTGGCTGAAATATAGGAATAATTTCCCTTCTTCATTTCCTTGTTGATTTCCGGTATCTTATCAAAAACACGATCAAGGTCTAAGTTGTCGCTCTTTTCCTTCAGGAGTTCTGCAACTGAAATATAGTTTCCCTCACTTTCAACAGTCAGAACAATTTTCCCATCAATTAGCAATCTGGAGAACCTCATAATTTTCAAAATCCAAATGCATTTCAGATATTAGAGTCTGAGTCAGGTAGATCCCTAGAGTAAAAGTTCCAGTCTTTGCAACTCTTTTTTATTCACACTGAAATAATGCATGCTTAGGTCAGTACCGTTGTTCCCACGATTAGTTCAACCGTAGTTGAGCAGACATAAGAGAGAGCCGAGGAGAACATGTACAATGAGCAAATCAAAGGGCTGCTTGTGAACGGTCCAGCACTCCTAAAGAACTGAGTGTTCCAATCTTGATCCCGTCATCTTGTCTGCGGCTACCTCTGTAGCTACGGTTTTTCAAAAGCTTCTATTGCTTCTATTCCTACTTCAAATAGAATGAGCAGATGGAAATGAATTGTAGTAGAGGGAGGAGAAACAGGGACTATGAACTTGATGAAACTGCCTTTTTTGGAAGTATATTTCCAGCAATTTCCAACCTATCGTCTTTTGAGTACAGTAGTCCGGAAACAATATAGCTAGAAAGAAATAGGTAAAAGGAAAGCAGAGAAATCATAGGGTTTCTCTCGATTCTTATCTTCTTTTTCCCATACCTATCACCAAATCTCCCTCCAAGATATAAGGACATGCAACCAAGGCCATAATTCAGAACCCCGATGAAGCCGAAGTATCAAACGGAAAGGTCAGAGTTATGGATTAGGGAGAATCCAACGCAAAATAACAATAAATAAAAAAAAGAAAAGGGGAGAGACTAATCACTCTCCTCCAGACGCATCATCCTTCAAGTATTTCTCTAGGGATTCCGTCTTCCACCCACTGTATTGGCTCCAGACGTACAGTAGTACTCCCGTAACCCCGATCATCAGGAAATCCCATCCGAAAGGAACCAGGTTTATTCCTCCATATTGAGAAGGACCGATATACGATTCTATTGGTATTATTATCAATCCAGCAAGAAGCCACAGGCCAGATGTTATGTGTTTCGTGCTATAATGATTCTTCGCATGGAAGTAGAAGTACATTACCAGTCCCACTAATATGACTACAGAAACCTCAAGACTCAGCGGGAAAGTTGACCAGTAGATTATGAAGAATGAGACAATGAATCCGATAGGAGCAAATATCTTAGCCCCAGGCAACCTGAATAATCTCTCTCGATCAGGAACCGTCTTCCTGAACACGTTTATTGAAGCGGGGCCGATTACGTATGCAACGACCAGAGTGGATGTCAGGATACCCACGAGAAGATGCCAAGAGGGGAAACGGTAGAGAAATACAAAACCAAGGACAGTTCCGAGAATGAGTGAATTTAGGGGGATATGTGTCTTTGGGTTCAGTTTCGCGAAAATTTTTGGAGCATATCCGAACTCAGCCATTGACTGGAATATCCTTGCAGGATATGCCGCATATGAAACCCCTGCTCCAAAAGGAGATACTATTGCATCAATTAGTAATATCACTACCAACCAGCCAAGTCCGATAGCGGCTGCTTCTTGTGCGAATGGACCGGCAATATAACCTCCGGCTCCTAGAGCTCCCCAGTTTCCCGGAGTGACTCCCTGTGAGGCCCAGTTTATTCCGCTGATGAATGAAGTTTGGAGGAGCAAGTAAAGTGCGATAACTGCAATAATTGCAATAATTACTGATTTCCATATGTAGTCCTTCTTCTTTGCCTCACCCGCCATATTAACCGCTGCTCTGAAGCCTTCGAACGAGAAGATAATTCCTCCGAGGACGAGTGCATAAAAAACCCCGCTTGGGCCAGAGCTTGTGAACAGGCCAAATGCCACAAAGTTTGTTGGCTTGTAAGTCAGAGTGAAAATTGTAATGCCGGCAAGGATCGGAACTGCCCACTTCCAGATCATGACCGCACTGGTCACGTTTCCAAATATCTTGACCTTCTGCATATTGATGACGAACATCACGATCATAGCGATGGCTGCGACCAGGTAGCCCATCGGTTCCAGATCTCCAGTGCTCGCATTTATCATGCTTGGCAAATAGAAGGATGCGTAGGTTACCAATGCGATAGCCTCTATGGTTGGGGTCATGATATCCGAAAGCCATGCCGACCACCCAGCCAGGAAAGCGGTCATTTTGCCGAAAGACATTTCGGACAGCGGTGTTGACCCACCTGCGAGTGGAAACAGTGGAGAAACTTCCATGAAGTTTACGGCGATGAAGATGACGAAGATTCCTCCAAGGACCCAGGAAAGAATTGCACCCATTGATCCAGCGTACGACACGGCGTACAGAGAAGCAAAGAGCCAACCTGACCCAATCATTCCCATGGCATTCAACATTACAAGGTTGAAAAGAGACAAGTCTCGCTTGTATGTTGTTTTGCCTGATGCGCTTATCGAGCTCATGGCAAATCAATAAGATGTATCATATATATTCATTTCCATCTATTCATAGGCATAAAAATTATTAGGTGGGTTTGAAGAAAATGATAGGGAGCGTGAAGATCACGAAATGGGTATTCCATCGATCATTTGAAGAATTTCGCCTCTGCGCCGTTCATTCCCTAACTTCGGAGGGATTGGCAATCATATCTGGTATCTCTTTATCATTTATCTCGTAGCTCGTTGTTGAGTATGGGCCTCCTTCGTAATTGGTCAGCCTTTGGGGCACTCTCTGGATCTTTCCGTGTTCTTTCAGGTACAGGAGGATTCCCATGCTAGCTCTGCCAGAATCTGCGACTCCGCTGATAATGTCCTTTCTTTTGTTGGTAATGTCTCCACCAGCAAATATTCCAGGGTAACTGGTCATATTGTATTGGTTTACTAGCAAGTCTCCAGATGGCGTTGTTGTCAGCTTTTCCATAATCTCCGGAGGAATAAACGATAAGTCTTCTCTCTGACCCGTGGCCTCGATAATAGTATCGGCTTCAAGGAAGTATTCCTTGTCTTTTATCGGAACAGGCTGTCTTCTCCCCTTACCGGTATCTACCATCTGGTTTCTCCAGTATTTCAGTCCGTTGATCTTACCGTCCTTCCCCGTATATTCGAAGGGGCTGGTCTCCCAGTCGAACGTTACCCTCTCTTCCTCTGCCTCATCAAGTTCCTCGTCGGCATTGCTCGAAGGATACCCCGGTCGATCTATCGCAGATCTCCTGTAGAGCATCGTGACCTTTTTCGCTCCCAGTCTAAGAGAGATTCTAGCCGCATCATATGCAGTAAAACCTCCCCCGATAATGGCCACCCTCTCGCCCACATCTATCTTCTCGCCATTGTTGATCTTGTTCAGGAATTCGAGCGCATGATATACTCCGTGAAGTTCTTCTCCTTTTATCTTGATCCTGGTAGGCTTCCAGTTTCCTATCGCTATGTACACTGCAGAATAGTCCTTCATGAGACTTTCAAACGTGACATCTTTTCCTATACGGGTATTATAAAAAATCCTAGAACCGTATGAGAGGACGTGTTCCGCTTCCTTTTTGATAGATTCTCTAGGCAGCCTGAATGGAGGAATTCCGTGAACCATTACGCCTCCGGCTTTGTCTGTCGCTTCAAAGATGTCCACTTTGATCCCATTTATTGATAGATAGAACGCAGCGGTGAGCCCTGCAGGTCCTGCTCCAACAACAGCTACCTTCGGATGTCCCCCTAGATCCTGAATCTTGACTTTCAAAACCTCTTTGTAATCCGGGATTTCCTCTGATATGAATCTCTTTATGTGACGGGTGGCGAGAGATCCCTTGTTGTCCTCGAGGATGCACGAATCTTCACAAGGATGAGGACACACATTTCCACAAACTTCGACAAATGGAAGTTTCTCAAAGTTTATCCTAAGTCCATCTTCTATGTTTCCATTCGCCATTGCAATCTGGTACCCAGGTACGTCGATCCTCGCAGGGCAACCCTGTATGCACAAGCCGCAGCCAAGACACCTTGAACTTTCTGCGACTACTTCATCAAGAGTGTACGGCATCAGGGTCTGCATGTCGAGGGATCTCACTCTCTCTTCAGCGTTGTAGTGCTTTATCGGGACCCTCTTATAGTCAACGTAGTTCGACAACTTCTACCTTTACTAAAAATTAAAGACTCTTTATAAGATTTATCTCGCAACGGCGGCTATTATTGTAACTTATCTCCACGAAAGGAGGTGGTGATAGGGAAAACCATTACTTTTTAGACTTGGTTAAAATTAAAATACTTAATTATCAATAGTTTGACCGATGGAGAAGAAGAAAAAGGTAGGGGAAGCTATATCCAACAAGAATTCAGATAGCCTACGGCGGGAATTGTTGGCAAAGACTAAGCACCTCTATTGTGGGATGCAAGACAACTTCGAAATTCTTTCCAAGAGCGCCAAACGACAAAATGTCAGGGCAATACTAGAGGATTTTGCAAAGGAAGCAGAAAGGGACTGCAGAGAACTGAACTCTTTAGATACTGAAAGGGTCGCTATTAACGTAGAAGTGGCCGACAGACACTATGGGATGTTTGATCATCTATTGTCAGTAGAGGACTCTTCATTATCTGATGAAGAAAAAGTCATTATAGAGGCGCTTAAGGTTTCCGACAATCTTAGAAACGTGTTTTCAATAATGTCAAAGGAGTATGATGATGCCGGAATCAAGAATTTCTTTGACAAGCTATCAAAACACGAAATGTATAGAGAAAATGAGCTTGAGCAACTGTACGAGGAAGTGGTTGTCAAAGGAGAATGGTAAATACCGAGGAATAGTTCTCCGAAACTTCAAAGATCTAATTCAAACCCAGAGTATCAATTAGCCACGTTCGTCAGATAAAACTGAAATAGTCATTTCAGCAATTTTCTTAATTCCTTTTTGTCAGATTTTCCAGTACTAGTTTTCGGCATTGTTTCGATGAATATTATCTCGTCTGGAATCCACCACTTCTGTATTCTCCCCACTTCAACGAATTTGTTTAGATGTCCGTAGACGTCCTCTTCTCTTATCGTTTCATTCTTGACTATGAATGCCACGGGTCTCTCACCCCACTTTTCATGTGGTTTACCGACTACTGCTACTTCCCCTACTCCCTTCATTTCGCTTAGTGCATTTTCTAGCAGAAGGGAAGGGATGAACTCTCCTCCACTCTTTACAGCGTCCTTTTCTCTGTCAACTATGGAAATGTATCCATTTGGATGCATTACAGCAAGGTCTCCAGTATGAAGCCATCCGCCTTTCCACAGTTCTTCTGTTTTCTGAGGGTCTTTATAATATCCGTTTGTCAGCCAAGGAGTCCTTACGACGATTTCTCCGATGGTCTTTGAGTCTGCTGGTACCTGATCCATATTCTGGTCTACCACCCTTAAAGTTACCATCGGAACCGGGATTCCAGTTGAAATGGAGAAATTAAATTTGGTATCCTCATCCGCTTTGCTCACTGAGTCGTTGTACATGGCTATCGTTAGCAGTGGGGCTGTTTCAGATAGGCCGTACGCGCCTATAGTGGTTATTCCAAGAGATTTCGCCTTAAGGGCAAGTCCCTTTGGTAGGGCTGCGCCACCAATCACTATTCTCCACCCTTCTAGATACTCTCTGTACTCTTCCAAGTTTGGAGCCGATAATACCATATAAAGGATTGAAGGGACCATAGCCGAGAATTTTGCCTTTTCCTTTTTTAGTAAATCTAGTATTACTCCAACCTCATATTTCCCTGGGAGAATATATTTATTGCCGTTCAAAAGTCCCATGTATGGTATCCCCCAGGAATGGACATGGAACATTGGAACAAGAATCATGAAATTATCAGATCTTCCAACATTTATGGGTGCAAACTGAACTCCGTTAGCCAGTGCAAGAGTGTGCATAAACAGGTTCCTGTGAGTGAAGGTTACGCCCTTCGGAAAGCCAGTAGTCCCGGATGTGTAAAAAATGGTCGCGGTCGTATTTTCCTCAAGATCAGGGAAATCGTATTTCTCATTCTTCACGATGTCTTCATAATGATAATTGGGCGATAGAGCCGTAGAAACGGTTCCGTTGTCATCGTTGTAGACTATCCAACCTTTGATAAAGTCAAACAACTGTCTATTCTTCTCCAGAATCGGTACGAATTCATCTCGCACGATGACGTATTTATCTTCCGCGTGGTTCATTGAGTAATAAATCAGCTCCGGCGGATATCTTATATTTACGGTGTGGAGGATCGCACCCATCATAGGGACCGCGTAATATGCCTCGAGATATCTATCCGTATCCCAGTCTATTACTGCTACTGTATCTCCTTCTTTCACACCGATACCTTGAAGACCGGTAGCTAGACCATTAACCCTCTGGAAGAATTTGGCATAAGTCATTCGCCTCTTGTTTCTGTAGACAATCTCGGTATCAGAAAAATTTTTTGCAGTATTGACGAAAAGATTTCTCAAATTAAGATTAAAACCATTTTTTTCAGTCATACAGTAATGATTATGAAAATAAGCATATATCATTATTTTGGAAAATATTGGTCGATTCTGCACCCCGTCTTAGTGAAAAACAAAGATTAAAGAAAAAAATTCCTGCTCATTTGGCTAAACAAAATTCACCTTTTTTGAGTTCTGTCAAGTAATTTCTGGCCAGACTTTGATCAGGTTTGATCTAAGTCTGAGTATTTTACACTTCTTTTCCTGATAACAAGCCACAAGCCAAAGGCAAGCTTTACAACAATCTAAAATTTGGCTATCCCACTGCTACTTTCTGCTCTCCTAGAAGGTTGCTAAACTGTTATTCGGGTCTGAATCAGCCTTGAAACGATAGTCTGCAACACCTATAAAGAATGAAGAGGCATTTATCGGAGCCATACAAAAGGAATATTTCTTCTCCACGTTTCTCCGGGTCAAAAATAAAGGACGTAGCGGACTCGGACCAAGTTAATCTCAAGAGTCATCAATACTCAAGTTATATAAAATCACTCTCGTTAATATCTTCAAGCATTAGGGAACGCTATACTTAGTTCCTCTTTTTATTCAGTCTGCGTTTTGAAGAATTCTAGCTCTTCAGGGAGAAATCAAAATAAGACGGTAAAAGAATATCGGTACAGGGTAGCTCTAAAATAAATTTCATTGAAAAATGGGATGGACTTCCGGATTTGTACTCTTCCAGGCACAGCTCTTTAGCAAAACAAACATTGTCAAACGTTATCCTATACCCAAAGGTGATAAAATCACAAAGCTACAATTTCCGTGCCTTTTTAAGGGCAAGACAAAATTGCTATTTCAATACAACTAGCTGACATCTCAAAAAAGCAGTTTGAAACCATGGACCTCAGATAATTTCAAAATGCATAAATCACTCTTTAAGCCAAGAAAGGTTTGCTCTAGAATTTTGTAGAACAGTTCTATTTTTAATCCTGGCGGCAGAAGAACCAAATGAAACTATAGACGCAATGAGACGGTCTTGGGCAACTTGCATATAGTGAGTTTTACTGATTTCTCGTAAAACTATCATTTATAAATAAGTAAATTATGATTATTATGTACGTATCCATGACATCAATGACATACCAGATCAGTGACATGGAAAAAACCATACTGAAGATGATCTCTGAAGAAGAGGAGATATATGGGTACGACCTCTGGAAAAAACTTTCACTGAAAGGTATAAAGTGTCACACAAACCATCTCTACGTTGTTCTGAATGAGATGGAAAAAAAAGGTATTTTAAAAGGAAGATGGGTGGGAGAAGTCGAACATGGCGTTGCAAAGAGACATCTTTATTCGATAGGAAGTAAAGGGAGAGAAGCTATCAATTCCAGTTTAAAGGACTCCCTCAATCTGCTCATGACGGGATACCTGAATCATATGCGTCAGGTGAAGGACTTTTCAGGATTTGTCAAGGTTTTAGTTCAGGCATCGATCCAGCTAAGCCTCCCTGTTCCAGCTGAAGGAGATCGGATAGTACTCGCTGTTCCCTATCACGATCCTCTCACATGTTATCAGCTTATTTTTTCTATGACGGATTCCTTTCCCCATAGCTCTGTTTACCTCGTGACACCGCCCAAAATGGAAATTTTTGAGCAGAGATCAAACATGACAGTGCTTCATGGGTGGAGATATGATATGCCCCTTAGGGATGGATTTGCAGATTTCGTAATTTTAGAGGGGATACCTTCTCAGGTTTCAGAGGAGGAAACGATAAGAGAGTGCTGTAGGGTCTTACGAAAAGGAGGGAACTTCGTTGCTCAGATTAAGAATACGATGGTGGAAGAGAAAGTGCCGGAATTTCCATTTTTCTCCGAATACGTGGAAATGTTGTATTATGAACTCTTTCAGCAGGATAGAAAGATCAGCATTGAGAAGATGAGAGCGATGTTACCAAAACACTTCATGGAAGTAAAGGAAACTGACATAAACGGAACAACAATGTTCTACGGAAAAGCTCACACTTGAATATTAATTCAGGCAATCATTAGCGTTTCAAAATTTTAAGCTGTTAGCTGGTCCTTGGCAGAAGAGGTCGCCTCCTCTCCGTTCGAAAGGATTCTGTGCCACAAGTATTCCACTTGTTGGCTGGTCATTTTGAAATTATTCAAAAGGGATAAATTTGGTAGAAAGTAAACTGGGTTTCTTGTAAAATCATTCATCTTTAAAATAGGTATGTAAGTTTGACGTACTGAATGGCCGTTACCTATTTGGTTAATAATTGCCAACAGTATTACACAAGAAATGGATAGAACGGATATAGAAGATCCCAAGAGGGCCAAGGACACAAGCGACAGAGAAAGACCGATACAAAGTCGGCAGTTAACTAGAGGCAATGATCTCGAGATATCGGGAGCAGTCTTTTTTATGGTAGTCTATGGTATAATCAGTTTTGTCTCTGTGGCTCAGTACTCATATTTCTATGGATTCACTGGTGAGGCACAGTTTGGAATCCCATTCAGCGCACTGTTTGGATTGTTGCTGTTTGTATCGGCATATTTTGGTCACAAGCTGAAAACGTGGGCATTCATAGTCCCAATAATTCTTGGACTTGTCACTATAATAACTACCCCCCTTGTTGATGGCTTCAACAGTAACATCCCTACATGGGACACTATATTGCTTGTATCAGGATTTCTTACTATGTACACGAGCGTTATGGGCCTTTTTAAAATGAGAGCTGTCCCCTCCTTGAAGTCTAAAGGAGGAGAGAATTAATAGAGGCACACCTTGGCAAATGACAGAACCGGAGCCATAAATCAAGGTTTGAAAAATTTCAAACTTAAAGTCATAGCTCCGTTCAACGGTCGGTTAGAATGAGAGTGGAAATTGCGTCTTCCCCGAATGGTTATGGCGGTTTATAATCGTATTAATAGATGGAAACAAAAGTGCTATTAGTATACCAGGATCACCCCAAGCTCACTCGGGAACCTTTCTAGTGGGTTAAGGGAAAAAGCAGTTAAGGAACGAGTTGAGACAACGATATGTCATTTTGGCTAAAAATCAAAAGAAGATGCCGACCTTAACGTATGTCATTCTAACGTACTGACCGGTTGTTACATACGTCCTTATGAACGAGATGGAATTGATATTCCAGCAGTAATACTGCAGGTGTTGATAAGTGCCTAAATTCACAAAGAGTATTGAAATAGCGGCATCCCAGGAAAAGGTGTTCCATTTTGTTTCCAAACTTGATTCTACGGAATATGCAAAGCTCAACATGATAGAAATGAAGGTGGAGAAGATTACCAAGGGAAAGACCGGAAAGGGAACCGTATTCCACTTCTCCAACAAAGTTCCAGGGATGTCTAAAAATCTTGAACAGGACTCGGAAATGATAGAATGGGATCCTCCAAGGAAGTTTGCAACAGAGGTCAGGAACGGGCCTCTCAAGGGGACGACATTTCAGTACTCAATAGAAGAAAAGGGTAACGGCAATACTATGTTTAAGGGAACAGTTGATTTCAAAATGAACGGCAGCGTGGAGGGAATTACCAGCAAAGATGCGTTTCAGCTGCTGGACAAACAATGGGAAGAATTCGTCAAGAGACTGAAATCTGTCCTCGAGAGAAACAGGGGAAATGAGGAACAATGAGGGGAGAATAATGGAAAAAGGTTCGTTTCAAATTGGCCAATTGTATGGAAAAAGGTTCATAATAATCTCCCTCATCTACTTCATAATAGGCACCACATGGATGGGGCCCATTGGAACAATTGTACCTGGGCCATCCGGAGTAGCGGGCAGCGTTTACGACACCGCACACTGGCACGTTGTTTTCGTCGGGTTCCTTGCTTTCTTCATCATTGGCGCACTCTATTATATAGTACCTAGACTTGGAGGGAAGGATATGTACAGCAAGAGACTTGCATCCATTCACTTCTGGGGTTCAAATATCTTGTTCCCAATAGCAGTTGTGCTTTTCGCATTGATTGCGTTCGCTTTCCAGAACGTACTGAACTCTCCAACATTCAGTGTATCTTCCATGCCTTCATCCTTACTCTCAACATACTTCACTGTGCTAATAATAATGTTTGTTGGAATAGGACTTCAGGGTGTGATGGCCTACAACGTTTTCATGACATTGAGAATTTCGCTTCCAAAACAAGGAGAGCATGCAGTCGCTAGATGAATCAGCTTCCCACAATGGAAATGGAGAGCTCATCGAGAAGATAAGTCGATACTCAGAACTCGTTACTTCTGATGAAATCAGCTACATCCACAGAAAGGCGAGGATTTCAGGAGATGAAGAGAAATTATTCTGCGAAGTACTGAACGCCCTCTCCAGCAAACTGCTAGACCCGATCATAGAATCATTGAGAATAGGGGGCTCTCAGGACAACTTATTCGTAGAAAATTTAAGTTGGATAATCGACTGGAGATATCCAGAATACTCTGGGGGTGAGGAAATAGAATTCCCTGAATACGAGCACCTAGCAACCCGGTTTATTACCAGGGAAGGCCGTAGAAGCACTTTTTCCAAGGGAGCGGATAATAAGGAATGAACTACCTAACTCTTACATTAATCTGGCTTCACGTGTTCTTCATAGTGCTTTGGTTGGGAGGGTTCCTGTTTCAGGTTATGGTAATATTTCCAGCGTTAGCTTCCTTGTCTCCTCAGGGTAGATCGGAATTACTCCAGAAGGTGGTTGGCAGGGGAGAGAGATTGTTTATGCCTGTCATGGGTCTCGCACTTGTATTCGGTTTTCTCCTTCTCATTGAGATGTTCGGACTGAATCTCGGCGCCCTCGTAAATTCAAGGTCATGGATATATCTGATTTCAGGAGGGACCCTCGGGCTCATAGCATTTCTCAAGTTCACTTTCATAGACAGGCCAGGGATAGTGGCCTTGACTTCAGGGAAGGGTGGAGAGACAGCATTTTCAGGGTCAAGCAGACCATCGCCATCGATGATGATACTGCTAATCGTGCAGATATTGTTGCTTATGGGGGCTTTTACTCTCATGATTCTGGGAACGAATTTTTGAGCATTCCTAGAGAAATCGGTGAGAGCGTATCTTATACCCCTTCCTTTTTCCAACTGGCTTAAGTCCTCTCTTGCATATGTTCAAATCAGACAGTCAATACATTCACAAGAAATACACTTCCAAAAACCTATTTCTAAATTCCCGTATCCCATGGCCAGCTCAAGTATAATGAGGAACCCAAATATTCATGAGAGTAGTTCTACATTATCGGGAAAATTATGTGAGCCTTTAGTCAAGCCCCTCTTATTGCCTAACAGGGTCAAGTGAGGCACTCTCTCTCCGTCTTCTATTACCAGATTTGGATGACGACGTCCAACTCTTCACACTGAATATCGCCAGAAGCACATCGACCGGCAATATAGCGAAATCGCTGAAATCAGGCCGTCCGCCGGCCGTCAGGATTATAGTCGGTACTAGTATAAGGAGGGCAACAGAATAGAAGGCGGAAGCGATTAAACCTGACCTACTCCGCTTCCATGTAAAGTACATTATCGGGACCCAGACTGCGGCTGCAATTACGAAGCGTAGTACTAACAAAAGACTCGGCGTCTGTTCGTGTGGTAAGTACTCAGAAATAGAACCTGGTGAGAACATCACCACCAAATACCATGGAGCCAAGAGAAACTGGATCAGGGCAACGAAAAACTGGAAAAAAAATGTAGCATGCAACCAGGTTACATCTTGAGTGTATTGTCGTTGTAAGCTCTGAACAGAGGATTCCATTGTTCTTTCTTGTGTCTATAATCCTGCGTAATAAATTTGTTTGCCGAGAAAAGTTCGGGGAAACGTCTGCTTATTTCTATATTCATCGAAAGAGATCCTTAGCTGTAATGCGAATGACTGCATTGCTCAACAGTGCCACGTACAGTGACAATTAGAGAAAAGAGGGAGGTGAATGAAACTGAGTTCCTTGGTTGAACTATCGCATTTCAAATTTAGTCATATTTATAATCTTAATGTACATTTATTTGTGAAACTTGAATGGATGACTTGGACATTAAGATACTCAGGGAATTCATTGCTGATGTACCTAATAGGTGTCTTCAACCAGAAGTTACGAAATCATACATAGCAATATCAAAAAATGTGGGCACTACTGAGGATACGGTCAAGAACAGAGTGGATAGGATGTACAAGAATGGGATACTTAGGGGATGGAAACTAGGGGTTAACCCGACATTATTTCAGTATAGAACAGATTTCTTTTACTTCAGCACGTCTTCTCATAATGAAAAGGATAAGGTTATAGAGAAGCTCAAGTCTATACCTGGAGTCCTTTGGATTGTTGACTACCTTGGAACATTTGTGGGAGTACTCATATCTTCCAGAGATGAGAAGATGCTTGAAAGAAAGATGTTACCAATATTTAGCATTATTAGTTCTAAGTCATTTGTCCGTGTCGGCAACCAGTTCCCAGAGGTCAAGAAGTATTTGACAACCACAGATTGGAAACTAATCCGAAGCTTAATGAATGATCCTCGTAAGAAATATTCTGATATCTCTAATGAGCTAGGAATTTCTTCTAGAATGGCTAGAAGAAAATTGAAAACGATGATTGAAGAGCATGCATTTTTTATGTTTCCGGATATCAACGTGAGGAAGATAGAGGGAAGGGTAGTAGTTACATACGCAATTTTTTACTCAGACGACGTAGGCAAAAAGGAATCGGAGAAAAATTTACTGACAAAGTTTCGAAATTACTTTCTTGTCGCTCTACCCCCTGAAAATGCATATGCAGCCTATACATTTATACTCCCAAACCTATCGATAGCCGAGGAGATAATGGAATATGTGAATACGTTGAACGGGGTTAGGACTTCTACCATGAGGCCAATCGTAGACTTTATCAATCTCCTAGACAGGACATTTAATAAGGAAATTTATCAGAAAACTGTAATAATTCCCCCTTCTCATTCCGCATCCGAACATTCTAATCGTTTTTGAGAGATATGCCCTTGAAATCAAACTTTTTGCTCTCAATTAACCATTTCCAATAACGCAACGATAACCGTTGATGGAGGTAAAACATTCAATTATGCAAATACATCATCAACTACTCTGCCCTGTAGTTATTTCAAATCTGGTGTAAGACATCAGGTCATAATGAATGGAACAGCAGTACTTTATTTCATTTCTGACGATGGCATTATCGCCTCTTTAAATGGTTGTTTGAGGCAGTGTCTTCGATTTGCTTTTAAATATGATTTGGGGTTTCAAATCTTCCTATATATAGGCTTGTCCGAGTTTATACCTATTCAGGTACAAGTCTCTATTAGAAACGAACCCAAAAAACAAATCTTATTTTAAACCCCAAAAAGCCAAATTCTTGCCACTCTCAAACAAGACAAGACTCTAATTCCTCCAGGTGAAAAATCTTGTGCTTTTATTCACCTTGAAACAGTAAATATGAACAAAGAAGCTAAGTAATGTAGCAGTAAAACTGAACATCAGGTTCTCCAAATATTATTTTATCGCACTAGCTACTAACCCCGTTATTATATTAGGAATCTCTTACATAGTTATCCGAACGTAAGCCCGATCAACAGAGGTACGTCTTCTCGTTACGTGAGATTCATTTTTCGTCTACGAGGAAGGGTTACCATGATCGTCACAAATAATTCAGGACACTCTGCCAAGGAGACTGAACACCTTATTATCAAGTTCCATAGAATTGGTCTGCTTGTTACCTGGACATTTGTTAGCGGTTTGTTGAACCGTCCAAAAAGCAAATATTAAAGTTAGAATCCTTTTAAGACAATGACTACCTTCTCCTTTTTGGTTTGTATGTTCCAGGAACTGTTTTGAAAGCAACATTTAGGCGGTTCCATGAATTTATTGCAAGAATTGCCCAAGTGAGTGAAACGATCTGTTGAGCAGGGAAATACTTCTTAAGATTTTCGTAAATCTCGCGATCTTCCCTGTTCTCAGAAATTAGAGTCACCCTCTCTGTCCACGCAAGTGCTGCTTTCTCTTTGTCTGTGAACTGAGGACTTTCCCACCACGCGCTTAATAAAACAATTCTCTGCATAGATTCACCGTCTAACAGGGCGTCTTTTGAATGCATATCCAGGCACCATCCACATCCATTGAGCTGCGAAGCACGCATTTTAACTAGATGCAGTAATCTGGAATCAAGCCCAGATGCAGAAATAGATTTTTCGAGACGTCTCAGAGAGGAGAGCATCTCCTTACCGTACTTATTGTAATTCACCCTCTGCTCCATACTAATCTAGCGATCTATACTATTAACTCCTTTTTTCACATATAGATTGACAATGTGCATATGACGGTCGAATGAGACATGTTAAGACAATAGATAAAAACAATTTATTAACGGACTAATCTTTCAATCTTATGTCCTTAAAATTGAAAAGGATATACGGACCATATTCAGAAGATGACTGATTCCGGGTACTAGTAGAAAGACTTTGGCCGACAGGCGTATCTATAGTGGAAGCACACGTCGATCTCTGGCTTAAAGATATTGGACCTTCTAATGAGTTAAGAAAATGGTTTAATCATGAGAGCAGTAAATGGGATGAATTCCAGAGGAGGTACTTGCGCGAACTTGAGAACAACATCACTCTTGACAAACTGAAGTTGATAGTTTCTAAGCAACGTAATGTTACGCTTCTCTTTTCATCTCGAAATGAAGAAAACAACAATACCGTAGTTCTTTATAACCTCCTAACGAAGCAAAGGGATAAAAGCTAGTAGATTAAACTTCATTTTTACCTAGAGGGTAATTCAAATATCCTTCTCTGATACCTATTCGTGTAGCTGAAGAATTTTGCAATTTAAGTTAGTAGATTGTTCAAATACTAAAATTTCTTCTATTTCAAATATAAGTTTTAATGCAAATTTAAGCTTCCGTACTCGAGAAGATTTCTTTGGAAAACTTCATATCAGACTGCTCCTCTAAGAGCAGAATCGTTGGAAGCTTTAGTGGTTCATCTATTTCACATTACCTCTGTCATTATTATGGAGAGTTGTTGAGAAATTTCGAACGATAAAAGGATTTGTACTCGAGATACCAAGGAAATATGAGATCTCTGCGGATTGGAAGGTGACCGGAACGGTCTGGCGGGTGGATATCTGGATTTCGAAACCTTACCACTCAAATTCTCGATTACTGACGGGAGGAAAGCGGAGAAACAAAAGCATAGACAAGCATAATAAACGTGCTCTGAACACTTTAGCAATTAGAAAACTAGATACGAATGGGAAAACTGCGGAAAAGGAAGAAATAGAAGTGGAATTGGCGCTAAAATACAAAAAATAGCTAGAGAAGAAGGTAAATATTTAGGGATGAACCCTAAGTAGAAAACCCACCTCCAGCACTGTGGGAATATGGGAGATATTGTTGAACTCCTAATGGTGGAGCATCAAGCCATAAGGCATCTGTCTAGGTATATAAGACGCAACAGCGATGAAGATCTAATGGGCTTTCACGAGTATCTCAAAAATGTTCACATAGAAATTGAGGAAAAGATTGTGTTTCCAATTTTGTTGGAGGTAGGCGATCAGGTTGATAGTGCACTTAAACTGACAATAGATCAATTGATTGTTGACCATAAATCGATA
>DAHWMK010000006.1:0-5324 GCA_027343225.1 Thermoplasmatales archaeon | reverse complement strand
TCCAATGGACGCAGGGTCAAACGGAATCGCAATGGCAGAATTTCTAGGTGGCTGCGGTGCTGGAAGAATCTATGCTGCCTTGGAAGACAACGGGGACCTCGAACCTTGTGTATTCTTACCAATAAGGGTTGGAAACGTACTAAAGACAGATTTCAATGAAATCTGGAGGGACTCCAAGGTACTGCAGGATCTGAGAAACAGAGACGAACTAGAGGGAGTTTGCGGAACGTGTCCTTTCAAGTATTCGTGCGGAGGATGTAGGGCAAGGGCCTACGGCTATTTTGGAGACTATATGCAATCTGATCCTGGTTGTGTACTCAATGAAAAGGCATACGAAGAAGTAGTAATCAAACTGACTGGTGAAGAACAGGTGAGTATCAAGAATGAAAATATTGCTACTGTCCCCACCAACTGATTCGGTAATAAAGTCAGTAATAGGCGTTACAGGACCGCCACTAGGTCTTGCATATCTCGCATCAATAGCGAGAGATCAAGGGGAAGAGGTCCGAATAGTAGATTCCATAGCTTCGGACTATACGTTTGAAAATGTGAGGGAACAGATTCAAAAATTCGATCCAGATCTAGTTGGGTTAACTTCTACAACCTCCATGATTCCTGACGCATACAAAGTTGCAGAAATAGCAAAGAATTATAATGAGGATGTCAAGATAGCGATCGGTGGACCTCACGTCACGTTTACCCAAGAGACAACTCTTAGAGAATCCCCAAACATTGACTTCACGATTGCAGGAGAGGGAGAGACTATATTCTCAAACCTTCTTTTGTACTTAAAGGGGAAAAAGGATATTAAAGATATCAAAGGGTTATCTTATCGTACTTCAGATAAAATTGTGGTAACACCACCTGAAAATCTGATAAAAGATGTGGATACCATACCTCTTCCTGCGATAGACCTTCTCCCCATGGATAAGTATGTGGCAGGAACAAAGAGGTTTGGAACTCTTATGACATCTAGGGGATGCCCCTACAACTGCATATTTTGTTCTTCCTCACTTCAATTCGGAAAGATATGGAGAGGGCACAGTACTGACAGGGTCCTGACAGAACTGAGGAGGCTCGTCTATGATTACAACATTCACGAGGTTGAATTCCTGGACGACACATTCACCTTGAACATGAAGAGGGCAGTGGAGATAGCAAACAAGATAAAGGCCGAGAAACTAGACATAAAGTGGTCCGGATCAGCCAGAGTCAACCTGTTCAACGACGAGATAGCCAAAGCAATGAAAGATTCAGGTGCGCACACGATTTACTTTGGAATAGAATCCGGGAACCAGAAAACGCTTGACTTCATAGGAAAAGGTATCAAGTTGCAACAGGCTATAGATTCTGTTAAGAAAGGCAATGCAGCTGGGCTACACACTCTTGGGTCGTTCATCATAGGGTTCCCAGATGATACTGTAGAGGATATGAAAAATACTATTAGATTCTCAAAAAAGGTAAAAGTAAAGATTGCACAATTTACCATAGCCACTCCTTATCCTGGGACCCGTTTATGGGACCTGGCAAAGTCCAACAGCCTCATAAGGACTATGGATTGGAGAAAATATACAACTCTGAATCCTGTAATGAAACTGAAGAATTTCAGCGACAGGAAGATTCTTGGATGGTTGGGGAAGGCATATGCTTATTTCTATCTTAGACCAACTTATCTTCTTAATGACCTGCTGAGAGATCACGGGTTCATCTTCAAGAGAATAATTCCTTATTACTCCAAGGCGATGGTCGCATTCAGGCAGGGTGAATTTTTATCAAAGGAACCTCAGGAAGGGACGATATCAGATGTAGGTCAACAGATGAAACCAAGTATTCTTCTACGAGGTAATGATCCATAAGTGCTCATATTTCATTCAATAGACGGATTGAAGATGGATGGACTTAAAAGAGATGGAGATAGTATTGGAAACGCACCGAGACACTCCCATAGAGTCATGTCAAAAACCTAAATAACCCAGCGATTCCATTTCAAGTCCAACCTTCGTATGGCGATAAAGATGTCTAATGAACAACAGGGGTTATCGAGGAAAGATTCAGACTACAAGGAGAAAACAATAGAGGAAACTTTGAAGCAACTTGAGGTCTCGGAAGAAGGGCTCTCGGAATCTGAAGCCCAGAATAGGATTAAAAAATATGGGTATAATGAAGTATCAGAGAAGAAGGTTAACCCGCTCCTGTCGTTCCTCAAGCGTTATTGGGGTCCAATGCCATGGTTGCTGGAGTTCGCGGCTACTCTATCATATCTTATAGGTCATCTTGTTGAAGCAATAGTTATCGTTGTATTGCTCACTATCAACGCAGTGATCGGATTTCGGCACTCTCAGGGTGCCGGTAAGGCTCTAGAGCTCCTCAAGAAGAGGCTCGCTATAAAGGTGAAGCTCCTCAGGGATGGAAAGTGGGTAATAATAGATGCCAGAGAAATTGTGCCAGGGGACGTTTTTGTACTTGGTCTAGGAGATATAATACCTGCAGACGCCAAGATACTTAGCGGAGATGTCTCCGTTGATCAATCTGCCCTTACAGGGGAGTCACTACCAGCGAAAGCAGAAAGGCCAAATCTCGTTTACTCCGGATCCATAGTCAAGAGAGGAGAGGCCACTGCTGTCGCTGTAAATACTGGTGTCAATACCTACTTCGGTAGAACCGCAGAGCTTGTCAAAATGGCTAAACCGAAATCTCACCAAGAAGAGATTATGATGTCAATAGTTCGGTACATGCTGTATCTGGGAGTGACTGCAGTCTCAATAACAACTATTTACGCAGTGGTATTCCACGTTGATGATGGGCTAGTTGCAATTGTAACATTCGCCGTGATTTTCCTGATGGCAGCGATTCCTGTTGCGTTACCGGCGGTACTTTCCATAGCTCAGGCCTATAGTGCTCTTGAACTGGCAAAGAGGGGAGCTTTGGTTACCAAGCTTGACTCCGTGGAAGACGCTGCATCAATAGACACACTCTTCCTGGACAAGACAGGTACGGTGACGCAGAATAGCCTAGAGGTCGCAGACGTAATACCGTTCTCCACGTTCAGTCAGAACGAAGTAACGCTTTACGGAGCGCTCGCTTCCAAGGACGAAGGAAAGGATCTGATAGACCTAGCAGTCATTAAACACGCAAAAACTCTGAGGGACTATACTGGTTCGTATAAGCAGGTTTCGTTTGTGCCCTTTGATCCATCTACCAAACGATCAGAAGGTACCATTGTAGATTCACAGGGGAACCAGTTCAAGTCAATTAAAGGAGCTCCACAGGTGATAGTAGGACTCTGCAAGGGATTAGACGATGGTGCTAAGAATTCGATCAACAAAACGGTAGAAGATTTATCCATTAAAGGGTACAGGACTCTCGGTGTCGCAAAGTCAATTGACGATAGGACGGAAAATTTTAGTTTCGTCGGTCTTTTAGCGCTGGCCGACCCGGCGAGGCCAGACTCAAAAGAGGCAATAACTGAGGTGAAGAGACTTGGTATAAGACCCATCATGCTGACTGGGGATAACGCTGCAATAGCTAGAGAGATAGCTCAGCGGACGGGGTTTGGACCCGAGATATTGAAGCTATCTGACATCCAGGGGTTCAGTGATGAAGAACAAGTGAGGAACATTGAGAAGATCAACGGAATTGCAGAAATATATCCGGAGGACAAGTACAGGATAGTCAAGCTCTCTCAGTCAAAGGGTCATCAGGTAGGAATGACAGGAGATGGAGTGAACGACGCACCCGCCCTAAAACAGGCTGAAATGGGCATTGCCGTAAGCAACGCAACAGATGTTGCTAAAGCCTCTGCCGCAGTTGTCCTGACGGAAGAAGGGCTGAAGGTGATAGTGGATACCATAAATGTCAGCAGGAAGACCTTCGAGCGTATGCTTACGTGGGTCATCAACAAAATGACAAAGGTAATACAGGTCGTCGTTGTTCTCACCGTGGGATTCTTCTGGCTCCATGCACTTGCAATTACTCTAATGGGAATGGTCTTGATCCTCTTCTCCAACGACTTTGCCACTATGTCAATATCATCAGACAATGTGGAAAGTGCCCTAAGTCCAAGAGAATGGGGAATGAAAAACATAACCCTATCTTCTGCCGTCATAGGAGCTATGTTCATTGCTCAGACGCTGGTACTCGTATTCGTTTCCCTGAAATATCTGGGGCTATCAATCCTTCAGGTACAAACTGTGGTTGCTTTAAACGTAATTTTTGGGAGTCAGTTTAGGATACTGATAGTCAGGGAGAGAAGACGTTTCTTGTCCTCTCGACCCGGAAAAGCTCTACAATTATCGGTTTTAGGAACGGTTGTTGGATTTGTTCTCATCGGAATATTTGGCATCGGCCTTATGATCCCGCTTGATCCGGAAATTGTTCTGCTTGTCCTGGCATACTCCGCTCTAGTTACCATTGCCTTTGATATTCCAAAATACCTGACATTTAAAAAATTCGGTCTAGCACCCATATCTGGGAAAGGTGCGAATTAAGAGGGTCATCCATTCATTTCTCAACGTGTGATTGGGCCTAGCTAAATGATCTGTCTAACCTTGGAAGGAAATTGTCCTTAAATATCGCGGTCAGATTGTCCATTATGAGAGTTATTGTGCCAGTTCTGGAAAGAAATGATGAAAATTCTAGGATTTCGCAGCACTTCGGTCGAGCTCCGTACTTGGCTGTGGTCGAAGTTTTAGAAGGTAAAATCAAGTCCTTGAAATTTGTTAATGGAGAAGGCCCTCACGATGAAAACAGAAATGAAGATGAGAAAATGAAGGCCTCATCTATTCACAAAACAATCCTAGATCTAAATCCAGATGCTATTGTAGCAATGCGAATTGGGCCGAGGGCAGTGGAAGATTTCACCAAGGCCGGGATTAAAATACTAAATATAGAGGGTAATACGCTTTCTGATGTCGTCTCAAGAATCTTGATCTAACATTTGTTATCCGTAACCAGAATTACAATTGCGGATTTGCTTCGGGGAATGCATCTTAATTGGGGGAGCGCTAACGTCAGTATAAATACTTGCGTTTTCTAGATGTTAGTACTAAAGATATGCAGAGCCAGGTTAGTGGCAATGGTTCAAATTCAAACTGAAAGAGTGTCGAGTAACTTCGGCACTACCTGAGAGAAAACGTGTCACTTTATACCGTTCACAGGTACCTATGACTAAAACCTATCCTAATTAATTTCACTATCCTATCTCATTCTAAGGAATCTTGCCTAAATCTTGCCCAATTTCAATAATTTGGGTGGATGTAGTTCATTTTTTCAAATAATTGGGTGCAACAATTTTAAATTCCATCGATATAAAACTTTATGAGTTC
>DAHWMK010000001.1:0-2779 GCA_027343225.1 Thermoplasmatales archaeon | reverse complement strand
CTTGAGCACCCTGTCTGGAAGATGTCTAGATGCAAAAACTGTGGTAGGGACTACGACAGGGACAGGCTTGCTTCACTAGCAATAACCCTTCGTGGTCTCTATCTTTGCGGAGACCCGTTCCCCGTGAGTGCGATAGCCTCTTTACCATCAGTGAGGAATGAATACCTGTACATCAACCACATACCTGAAGTGGCTGAAGCAGGGGGGACTGAGATGGCTAATGCTTCGAATATCCTTGTACAAGAAAGTATAAGATCTCAAGAACGGTAGCCTGGGAATCCCGATAGATTCATAATCTGCAGATAGAGGATTCAAATCAATTTCTCGTTGCAAAATTATGGTCACATATGAGTTGCTACAAAATAACCGTTGCACGGTCATGTGACTAAGGTGAGAACAGACTATCCAACGCATTTGGAAGTGCCCTGCTCTTTGTGTCATCGTTTTTCCACCAGTAGAAGACATATGATTACCTGAATGAGTTTAGAAATCTTTCTCTAAACCTATTAGACCGGTTAAAAATATGGTATTCATTTGGAACTATTTTCCCTCATTTCAGAATTAACTGTAGATATAGTTTTATATATCTATTGTTAATTAAGAATAAATAAAAATCCCTTTGGTCAATCAGCTCAAAGAGAGGCAGTAGGTCGATATTTAAATTCTTCAAGATGAAATGATTAGAATTGTCTACAACATATCAGACGATTCTGTACTGCACGGTAGGAAATCCGTCTGGAGATGTTATTCTGGTAAGAGATTTTCTGAAGATCTCGATTTTAATTCAATGTCGTTTCCAGATCTAGTTGATAACTTTAGAAGAGAGATTTCAGCTGCCGGTCTGTCAATAACGAAAATGAATGACACTGGGAACGTCATCTCTTCTCAGATCAGCGACGGAAGGGTCGAGGTTAGATTAGAGATTAATCACAAACGCGAAGTGGAAGGAATTCCAGCAAAATACGAACTGTCAGACGGGTCGTACACAGAAGTGCTCTCCCTTTCACCCAGCCAGATTATACTGTAGAAGATTGCGGCATACGCTGACAGAAGATTCGTAAGGGATATTTACAAAAATCTTCCAAAGAAAGCCCATCAATTCATTGGTGGGATGGATTTGGAACGAAAAATTTTTAGATGGGTTATGCTATATCTAAACAAGATGGAGTACAAGCATAAGAACAGGTCCGTTTCAATTGTCAACTATCACATCGTTTTCTGTCCAAGATACAGAAGGCACATTCTTGTGGAAAGTATCAAAGACAGGCTAGAAGAAATAATAGCTGATGTTGCGGCCTATAACAACTGGAACGTGATTGCCAAAGAGGTTATGCCGGACCACGTCCATCTCTTTGTTTCCGCAGATGCCCACACAAAACCAGAAATAGTCGTAAAGAGATTTAAGGGCAGAAGTTCTAATCTTCTCCGAAAAGAGTTCCCTGAACTCTTGAAGATGCCAACACTGTGGACACGTTCATATTTCCTTTCTACTGCCGGGAACGTGTCATCGTCCACAATAAAAAAATACATTGAGAGGCAGTGGGATAGCTTATGATTCTAACCTATAAAATCAAACACGGCAGGGATTTCTCGTTGGAGTTAGGGAAGGCAAAGCAAATAGCTGAATTCGCCCTGAAGACCAGAACACAATCCTCAAAGGACGTTGCTCACTTCGGTCTCAAGTCAATGATCTCGAACCAGATTCTTAGGGAATATTCGAGGAACAAAAAATTAAGGAGAATTGGGAATGTCAATCTTATCATTCCAAATCAAGGCATCCGGGAGACAAAGGTGGAGCACAGGATATGGATTCCTTCCCTCAAACTCAATCTCCTGTACCAATTTCCAGACAAATTCAAGAAGATAAATCAGATCGAGGTTGATTCCGTTTATGCCTATATCTCTGTTTCAGTTGAGGAGCCAGAAACGATTAACCCGAAAGGGTTCATAGGAGTGGACCTGAACACTACTGGACACATTGCAGTCGTAGGAAATCCTGATTCAGGCAAGGTCTTGAAACTCGGAAAGGAGGCCTTGTTCATCCATAATAAATATAGGTCCATCAGGAAGGAGTCACAGAAAAATGGGAAATTCGGCATACTGAAAAGGGTCAGGGATAGGGAACAGAGGAAGATGAAAGACTTAAATCACAAAATCTCTAAGAAGATCGTCGAGGCCGCAAAGGGGAGTCAGTACGGAATCAAGCTTGAAAGACTTGAAGGAATCAGGAAGAGCAAGAAGCATAGAAGTAATTTTAATTTTGCGCTGAACAGCTGGTCATTCTACCAACTTCAGCAGTTCATCCAATACAAGGCGAGACTGAATGGAATACCAATTGCCTATGTGGAGCCTGAATACACGTCGCAAGAGTGTTCAAGGTGTGGAAACATAGGAACAAGAAAGGGAAAAGAATTTGTGTGCCAGTCATGTGGGCACTTTGACAATGCCGATGTAAATGCATCGTTCAATATCGCAAGAAGAAATGGCATTGGTCAATTCAACGCAGACAGGGATGCGTTGAAGGGCAGCACTGATACGCCCAGAGGTGCAACTCTATGAACGGTAGAGACACCGAACCAAGAGGAACCTCCTATCCTTCAGATAGGAGAGGATGTCAGTAGAGTTCCCTGAGCGCATCTACCGGCTCGAGCCTTGACGCTTTCCAAGCAGGATATGCTCCGGCTATTAAGCTTACTATTATCGCCACAAACATAGCTACAAATATTACCTGCAAGGATATTACTGGAGAGAAGGAGAGATTTGATGAGGATGCTGAAGT
>DAHWMK010000034.1:0-50649 GCA_027343225.1 Thermoplasmatales archaeon | reverse complement strand
ATGGCACCAGAATAAGGGCGTGGTATCCTCCAGAAGAATCCGATCCTGTTGTGCTTCAGGAACCCAACAGAAAGGGCATAAGCGTATTCGGAGCTGTAAGGATTTCCGACGGAAGGCTCATTACACAGATCACTGAGAGATACAACGCCTTCACCTTTCTCGAATTTCTATCCCTTGCCCGCAGAATATTTCCACACAGTGTCTTTGCACTGGACAATGCACTTTATCATCATGCCGGCATAATCACCGATTATGCATTTCTTACAGGAACGGATCTGCTGTTTCTTCCTCCATATTCACCTGAACTGAATCCAATAGAGAGAGTCTGGAAAACCATAAAGAGACATGCAACACACAACAGGTATTTCCAGATGCTCAATGATTTGAAAAGTGCCCTTCAAAGTGAGTTCGACAGGCATTTCAGACCGAACAGTGAGCTAAAACAGTTATGCGCAATTATTTAAGACGCTATGTATAATTCAATCTCTTTCTGCTCTGACCACGTTAAAAAATTCCTACTATTTTACACTCGAGCACAGTGAGCCTAATCCAGAAGTCCTTTCAAAAAACGAGGATGAATTGTTGAGGGACTTAGATGATTTTTACGACCTAGAGATAAGGACCTGGGCTTATTCCTATAGGATGCAATTCGAAAATTCCAAAAGGATTTTAGGCATCGACAAGAACTTTGAAAGTCTTAAGGAAAAAACATCTTCCATAAGGGTAATTGTTCACACTGAGACTCAAACGAACCTCAATGCAAAGGTCAAAAACCTCACAAGACTCCTGTTAGTATTAACGGTAACCCTCATAACTATCGAGGCATTAAGGCTCCTTGGCCTATAGCAACCCATAAGCCAAATGCCACCTTACTATTATAGGGATTTATGGATCTGTTTGCGCGCCTGTTCCACCGATCATTGCTATCACAAAAAGTAAAGGAATGGAATATATAAATATGTTTGCACTGTTTTTCCCTCCATCTTAAATAATCACACAGCACTGCGACCATACCTTTTGGAAAAAGGTAGGCGAAAATTAACTTTTGTGCAATGTTGACAAGAAACCAAACACTTATCATAGTATAAATAGGGGCAACAAAAAAGTAATAGTTATTAGCTATAGCTTACTTGGCAATAATGAAAAGTCAGGGAGGAAATAGTGTGAAACCTACAAAGAGAAAACTAGTCAGATTACTTATCGAGAACTTCGGCCCAATAGAAAAAGCAGACATAGAATTGGGGGACTTCACAGCTATAATAGGTCCTAATTCCTCCGGAAAAACATTCATAATAAATCTTGTTGACAGACTGATGGTTTTTGTCTCCACTACATACATATTTACAATTTCACACGGTGTTTTCAGGGCCGTGCAAGAGATATTGGTTAAAAAGGAAAATAAAGGATATCCAATAAGCATAAACATGTCAGAATATCCGGAAGACAACATCAAACAAGTTGTTGATTATGTTATTGAGAATATTAGCAGAATAGGAAATCAACAGAACTTTGGTTTAGGAAATGTTTATGATCAACTCTTCCGATATTTTCAGACAGCCCCTAAAAATCTTATTCGATTCGGAGGAGACCGAGCAAGAATAACAGCCTACTTTGAACAAATGAAAATAAACATTACCATTTCACACGACAAGGATCCTTCAGTTGAATTCATACCTTATCGTGACTTTCTAATAAACTATGTTAAAGGATTTACAGTTAATTTCATGGGAAGTGGTGGTGGTTCATACGGCAGTTCATCCCAATCGCAGCAATTACGAAGCGTTCTCATACCCACTGAAAGGTTATCGGTTCTTGTGACCATGCCAAACATTATAGAAGACCTTGCGAAATCTAGGGGTTTACAAAACTTATTTCCTATTCCGCCTCAAGTGCAACCAAGTCAAGCCAGTAAGCTATCACTCATAGAATTTATGTCAAATTACCTCGGTGCTATCCAGTTCATAACGACAAGTAAGAAAGAGATCTCTAAAGACGCTTCTAATTTAATTATGGGTAATTTAACTCTGGATTTTAATTTACCATTTTTCATTAACTTTAGTTTGGGTGAAAACAGTTTACCCTTACATCTGATATCTTCCGGAACTTTGCAACTGATCCCACTGGTTGTTCTAGCGGAATCTGATCTTAACAACGCTCTTCTAATCGAAGAGCCTGAAATAAATCTACACGCCAACAAACAGGTTGAGGTTGCCGAATACCTTTGGAACCTTGTCGAAGAAAGAAATAAAACTATATTGGTTAGTACACACAGCGATTATTTTGTGATGAGATTAGCACATTTATCTAAAGATAATAAAAGCAAGATATTGAGAGTTTATTTGTTGAACGAGGGCCTTACTAGCCCCCTTAACATTAATAAAAAGGGGGAAATCGAAGAAATAGAAACAATTGGGAGGGTAATGAACAAACTCCTTTTAGAAACATAACATGGTGATTTCATTGTCGAATGAATGTCATGTCTATGCAAATAACGGGATTGTCTCATTTCTTTACGATAGACCCGAATGTAAACCGAAAGGAAGTGGTGAACACAGATGCGATGTAATACTAATAGAGTCCTCCAAGAGCAAACATCTCTGGATAATAGAGTGTAAAGGAAAAGTGGACAGCAATGCTGCAAGTAAAGCTATCAAACAAATTGAAGAATGCTTAAACGTAATTCGCAATGTAAATGGGTGGGAAATAAAAAAGTGTGTTATTGGCGAGTCTTACAAACAAGAAGCAGCTCGATTATTGACAAATAAAAAAATATTGCATATTGAATTCAAGAATAGTAGAACCGAGGAGTGGATGAAAAATATAGTAGAAGCGGTCAAAAAAATTAAGGGTTATTGACTTTTCAGATGACGTCGAGAATATTCCCTTAAAACATTAATCAAATCCCGACCGGTCCATTTCTGGACGGGGCAACACGCAATACGATTTGTTGGGTTTCATTCTCCTGTCCTTTCGCTTTGAATAGTATTTCCTACGAAATACATAGCTACTGAAGAGACTATGAGCACGAAGACCGCATCCATTGCCATCCCTATAGACCAACCAAAGTATTGCCCAGACATAAGGAACAGAATTCCATTTATTATTGCATCCAATACAAAGCCAAGAATTAGAATCGCTAATATTCTAAATGACAGAAAGTGAGTTTTAAAAGAAAAAACAAGAAAAACCAGCGAAGTAATTAGAATGGCGGTTCCGTTGATGATATGCGCCAGTACTAAACCAAAGTGATCTCCAAAATATATTAATGACTGCAAGGCTCCAAGATTTTTCACCGGTAAACTCACATCGAGATTTACTGTCATCCCAAGTTCGAACTGTACTGTCAACAATGCAAGAAGGAAAAAGATTACATTTCGTATATTCGCGATAGTGTTTGTTTTTCTATGTTCAAGGGGTTTTGTAGATTTTCCTTCGTTATTATCCATTTTATTACCCGACCGTTTCTTACAGATATGTTTAGATACCTTATTATAAATTCGTTACCTAGGGGGTAACAATGACAGAAGTGCAAGAAAATCTTGCAAAAATAGGCTTGTCTGAAAACGAGGCTAGGATCATAGAATGCCTGATCACTATTGGTGTTGCGAGTGCATCAGATATTCACCACGAAACGCATGTTCCAAGAAATAAAATATACGAAACTGTAGAAAGACTTGCTAATTCAGGATTTGTCGAAATTCAGCCAGGACGTCCAGTTTTGTTTAAGCTAAACGACATAGAAAAGATCCTCTCATTGATTGTCGAGGAAAAAAGGAAATCTGTTGAAAAAATAGTTCAGTTTTACAAATCAGGGTTTCTTGAAAACACGGAAAAAGACAATCCGTTGGCCTGGATTGTTCGTGGGAGAGGCGCTATAAGGATACAACTCTCGAATTTAGCAAATTCTGCATCCAATAGTTTTTTTATGATCGGAAGCTACCCGAATTCATATATTGAGCATATAGCATCGATGGCAAAGAATATCACCAAAAGTGGTGTAAGCGTTAGGTTAGTTTGCATTTTAAAACCTACTTACGATCCACCAGATTCCAAGAATCGTATCAAATTAATTGAGTACAGAGCGATCAAATTGAGCTCCGTTAAGAGTGGAAAATTAGATGAACACGACGCCAAAATTATCGACGGATTCGAACAGATTACTGATAAGGGATGTGCCGTAGTAATAGATGAATCACTAGCCTTTACCATAATGGACAGCTCCGAAGATCCAGCTAAGGCAAGAGCAATACAACTTAAGTTCCCAGGAGTCCCGATCATAGAGAAAAGCACTATAGAACGAATTATTGCCATTGCCACTAGAAGATGTTGAGTGCGAAAAACGTAACTCGATTTGTGATCCTATGAAACTTAAATTTGTGTACATAGTTGGATCTTACGACCCATCTAAGGTGCCTTTAGTGCCTCATGACCGATGGCAGGTACATGTAGGCTCCGGTAAATTCGGATACGGATAGACCTGCGACAAGAGAAGGAATCTCTCTGCATTTACTTACTTCAGAGGATTCACCGACCACTAGAGGTATTCGTTTAATACATTAATCAAATCCCGACCGGTCCATTCTCCTCTAGTTTTTGATATTTCGAAACGAGCTAGGATGCTATTATGCGTTATGCATAATCATGAATAATTCTCGTAAACAGTTGTAGCATTAATGTAATAAGGTTCGAATTGCTATTCGAGTTTCCAAAGAGACAAGATACAGGCTCAAAACTTGGAAAGGAAGGCCAGACTTGTGATGAAGTCATAGAAAACCTTGTAGAAATTGACAAGAAGGCAGTGCTTTTCATCGAACTTGACAGACAGCTGTCACGGGAGTTTATACCTCTTGACAATACATTATATCCTTATCTCAGCAATAGCCTCCAAGGAGTTTAAGCCTTAGATGAGAAATAGCAAGATAGAAGAAGGAATAAGTTGAATGACATTTCTGAAGACCGCCAAAACAGCTTTAACAGGCACGATACCAAGAAACTCTCTAAAACCAAATACGCATACTTTAGGCTAAGGGTTGGAGATTATCGGGTCATTAGTTACCTGCAAGAGGAAACTATTAGAGTAGTAAGAATTGCAATAATATCTGACGCATAATGATGGCTGGATTAAAACAGAAAAATTTAATCCTTACATATATGCACCTAAAATTTTGTTCAGATCTGTGCCTCTCCACGATCCAAAGACCAGTCGCTCATTCCTGTAAAGTGCTTTCAACCATCTTCAGTAAAGGCAGCAAACTCTTCCTCACGTTTTTTCCGAAATCAGTTAGTGAGTAGTATACACCATGGCTTCCTTTATTTCTCTGGATTAACCCAAAGCTCTGAAGTTCTTTTAGTCTTCTGGAAATTATTGTAGTGCTTGAGAATGGAATATCTCTGATTATTTCATTGAAATTCTTTCTGTTCCCCCTATTGCCTATCACACCTAGAATCATCATCGTGTATTTCTTACCTATAAGGTCTAAAAATGGCAAAGAGGGGTCAATGCATACAGTCTTTCCCATATATTCGATCATGCAGGCCTTGTTCTTGTTTTGTAATCTTCTATCCTCCTTAAATCCCATCGACCGCACCTTGTCAAGTCTTGAGCCGATATAAGTAAAAAAAAGTTTACTTTCTCGTATAAATACGCTCTTGCGATCCATATATATGGAATCAGAGAGAGTGAAACTGAGGATATATGGAATGACGTGCGATGATTGTGTTGCCACTGTTACAAAGGGTCTCAAGAACCAGGATGGCGTTCTTGATGTAAGAGTATCACTGAAGGACGGTGTTGGAGATGTGGTCATAGATCCTGAAAAGGTAAACCCTGAGATGCTATTGAAGAACGGGGTTTTTACAAAACCTTCCCATTACAGGGCCACTATTGAAGATCAGTGAACTGGTGAATGAACTTGGACGGCAATACTCAGAAATTTGATCTTTTGATTCTCGGAAGGGGTGCAGCAGCTTTTTCAGCCACAATCAAGGCCTCCGAAATGAGCAATGGCCAGATGTCCATCGCCATGATTGGTGTTGGACCTCTCGGTGGAACATGCGTGAACGTTGGATGCGTGCCATCCAAGTATTTGCTTGAGGCATCACATTCTGTTTTCAAGCCAGAACATCCCACGATGGCAGGAATACACACTACACAAGTGAAATATGACTTTTCAGAAGTCATGAATGGTCTGAGATCCTATGTTGCGCAAGCCAGGGACTCGAAATATGTAAAGGTGATTGAAAACTACAGTAACGTTAAACTCTTCACCGGCTTCGGAAAATTTGTGGATAAAAAGACCATAAAGTTGTATGACCCTGAAGGAAATGAAATTGCAATGGTCTCGGGATCGAACATTCTGATTGCAACCGGATCACATCCTGCAATCCCAAACATTGAAGGCTTGAAGGAAACGGGATTTCTCACAAGCGACACCATATGGGAACTCAACGATCTTCCTGAATCAGTTGCAATAATAGGTGGAGGGGCCATAGGTCTTGAAATTGGACAGGCACTCCTCCATTTTGGATCGAGGGTTACAGTAATAGAGGCCTTAGATACCCTTCTTCCACAAACTGAACCTGAAATTGGTTCTGTCATGAAAAAGCACCTGGAGGAGGAAGGTATGAAATTCTTCCTGAGGGCAAGAGTTAGCGCAGTAAGTTCATCAGGAAGAGGGAAATCAATCGAAGTCATAACACACAAAGGAAAGGAGAAAATAGAGGTCCAGGAAATCATTGTTGCAACGGGAAGGCAACCCAACACAGAATATCTGAACTTGGAAGTTGCAGGTGTTGACACTGATTCAAGAGGACAAATAATAACTTCTGATAAAATGAAGACATCCGCTCCTGGAATTTACGCCGCAGGAGACTGTGTTTCCAAAAAAATGTTTCTTGAAACTCTTGCGGCAAGAGAAGGCGTCATAGCCGTGAGCAACATGTTCGGCGAAGACCTAAAGATCGATTACGACTCGACGGCATGGGCAGTATTCGCGAATCCCCAGGTTGCGGGTGTAGGAATGACAGAGAGCGAGTTCTCGAAGAAGAACGGATCATGTTCCAGTAGAGTGTTCTCCCTGGAGAACCTTACAAAGGCAAGCATCATGGGAGAAACCGAAGGCATCATAAAGATCACTGTAGACCCGAAGGACAACAGGGTAGTCGGAATGCATATCATTGCGCCAAATGCCACAGACATAATAACAGAAGGTGCATATGCCGTCAAGAACGGTTACACAATTGATGACATAATTGCAACAAGTCACATTTTCCCTTCCATATCTGAGGGGATAAAGCTGGCGGCCCAGTCATTCATCAGAGACATATCCAAAATGGCATGTTGCGTAGAATAGCAGGAATGCCTCTTGTAAAACCCTTCACCCTGCAAAATAAGTTAAAATAAGTTCTCGGGTTTGGAACACCAATTGGTATTAGAGGAAGAATATGACTTCTGACATTACAAAGAACCATGTTTAATACTTGCACATTCCACGCAAAGGAATTATGAATCGGATTCAACTTAAACTTCAAATACATTTTAACCTACAAATTCTTGCGAGGTTTCGATTACCGCCTACTACCATATTTTATTATTTTTGACAGACTCAACTTATAGGATTACTGTTCTAACAGAAGAGGATTGATAATCGCCATTTGGTCCGTTTATCGGGTCATCTAAATCACTTGTGTTCGTGCTTTTCTATGTTTAACATTATTGCCTGAAGAATGACCGATCTAAGTGCCTTCTCTTTTATATCATCTCCCTCGCTAAGGTCAATGGCACGTACAGATTTGCTGTCCAGACGAGTATTGAAAAAATTTTCAGAGTCTTCTATAGAAGCACCTTTTGGAAAGGTCAACCTCACCGAATTTTTTAGGATGTTCCCAAAACAAATTATTCCATTGTACGACCACACTGGAATCCCCAACAAATTACTTGGTTTCTTCCATTTAACCTCTTCTACTATGCATGGATCCACTTTCCTGATCCTTTCTCGTATATCGGCCATTACGTCACCTCTCCAGTCTGCTGCGTTCTTTATTATTCTATCTATTTGCCGAGACGCTGGGGAGTCTTTCTGTGGGCGACCTTTTTTAGTTCCAGTCATTACGCAACAACCTAACTGATAGGTGGAATCATACTTAGTTCTTCTGATTCTTATCTCGAAGAGTGTGGGAATGTGATCACAAATTAGATTGTCAATTTAAATACAACTAAAATCAAACATTAGACTCAGAAATGTATCATTATTTATTCCCGACAAGTATCTCAAGTTATGATTATACTCACAGGCAATGACCTGACTTTGGATCAAGTTGTAAGAGCATCCGATAGGATGGAAAGTGTTGCTATCTCGAAAGGTGCTTTGAAGCGCGTCAAGTCGAGCCGTGAAAAGGTTGAAAGTCTTATAGATTCCGGCAAACCTATATATGGGGTAACGACAGGTTTTGGCGATCTAATCAGCGAAAGAATAGGTTTGGACAAGATTAGGGAACTTCAGTCCAATCTTATAAGGTCTCATTCAGCTGGATTTGGAGAACCATTGGATGTCAGGACAGTAAGGGCGATGATGATTGTTAGGGCAAACTCGCTGAGCAAAGGATATTCTGGAGTTAGACCCGAGCTGATCCAAGCGTTGGTTGACATGATAAATGCAAATGTCGTACCATTTGTCCCGGAAAAGGGAAGCGTAGGCTCATCTGGTGATCTTTCTCCGTTAGCTCATCTAGTGCTCACCCTCATCGGAGAAGGTAGAGTGATTGAAGATGGTGGAGTGGAGGACTCTATAAAGGCACTCTCAAAAAGAGGACTGAAGCCTATTAGCCTGGAAGCAAAGGAAGGAATCTCTCTCATCAACGGAACATCGTATATGCTTGCCAACCTCTCCTTAGGATATGCCGATTCCCAGAGCCTGCTAAAGCACGCGATCATTGCGGCAGGCATGTCAATGCACGTTCTGAGTGCGACTGAGAGAGCCCTCGATTGTGGTCTATTTGAAGCGAGACCGCACGCAGAGCATGGAATAGTGGCTCAAGCTCTCAAGACATTTATCCAAGGAAGTGAAAGAATAAGGAACGGGACGGAGTCAAAGGTACAGGATGCCTATTCTCTCAGGTGCATTCCTACTGTCCTTGGATCCGTTCTTCAGACTATGAACTACGTAAAAGGGATTGTCAAAACGGAGTTGAATTCAGCAACAGACAATCCCTTGGTTCTTGAGGAGATGACATCGGGATGCAACTTCCACGGTGAACCACTGGCTTTTGCTGCCGATTACCTTTCTATCGCCCTTACTGAACTGGGAAATATTTCTGAAAGAAGAACGTTCAGAATGCTCGACAAGTCACTCTCTGGACTGGCACCCTTCCTGGCGGACAAGCCTGGAGTTGAATCTGGACTTATGATTCCCCAGTATGTTGCTGCGTCATTATGCAATGAAAACAAGGTGTTGGTATACCCATCATCTGCTGACAATATCCCAACATCTGCAAATCAAGAGGACCACAACTCCATGGGAGGAACTTCTACCAGAAAACTTAGACAGATAGTCAGAAACGTAAAGGGAATAGTTGCAATCGAGTTGTTGACTTCATACAGGGGAATGAGGATGTACGGATCTTCTGGTAAGTACCTAAACACCGCTTACTCGATTCTGAACGAGACTATAGGTGAATTCAAAGGGGACAAAGAAACTACTGCTATGATAGAGAAGATCACCAGACTTATGGACTCCAGTAAGATGCTAGACGAGATTCCGATCAGACTGGAAAGGTCTGTCTCTTCTTCTTCCTAGAGCAGATTGCGAATTCATCGCCATCAAAGAAAACCTCTCTCTCAGGGTATTCTTTCCTGACTTCCTCCACCATGTCTAAGATTTCCTTTACGGTGAGATTTGTATTTCTCCCTATTTTCCTGTGAACGATTTTGTCCTCAAGGGAGTCCATCTGTATTTGGTTATCAGTTAGTAACTATAAAAGTTTCTTGATTTTGTCTCTTTCATGGAAGAATTATTTGATCACGGACAGGATTTCACCTGCATTTTTGAGTTCGATTTCCCTCTGTTGGCCAGTGGTCATGTTCTTGATAGATATAGACCGCTTCCTTACCTCGTTATCGCCAACCACTATGACGTACTCGTATCCCATCTTAGCTGCATAATCTAGTTGTTTACTTATTCCCCTCTCAGTAACGTTAAGATCTACGTTCAGACCTAGGTCTCGCAGTACTGACGATGCTGTCACTGCAAAATCTCTACCTTGCCGATCTACTGGTGCCATAAAAACCCTCAGTTCCTTCTTTTGAATCCACCGTCCACTTGCCTTCAGAATATTTTCGAGTACTGCATCGCCCATTGCAAATCCAGTAGCTGGAGTTGAATCCCCGCCTAACTGTGCTATGACGTTATCATATCTACCCCCGCCAAGGATGGACCTCAGCTTTTCTTCTTTGTCCGATGCCTCGAAGACGCATCCCGTATAGTAGGCTATTCCTCTAACTATCTTTAGGTCAATGTCCACTTCCAAACCCACCGAAGACCTCACATAGTCACGTACTTTGAACAAGCTTTCTAGCTCGGGGTCACTTACTTCATCCAGAATTTTCCCATTGGAAAATAACAACAGGATGGCCATATCGAGTGACTTTTCCCTCGCGTAGGACTCTCTTTCCTCGATTGTGAACTTTGACCACCTGTCCAGAATATAGTAAACTTCTTCCTTTTTGCCGGGAAGGAATTTTTCGATTAGTCTGTCTATTAGTATTCTCGAACTAACTCTTAATTTGGTGATTTCCCCAATTCCTAATTTTTTCAAAATGTAGCCACCCAGGGATAGGACCTCAGCGTCAGCCAGATAGCTCTCGCTCCCAAGTATATCCGCGTTCAATTGATAGAACTCCCTGAGTCTTCCGGACTGGGGTTCCTCGTATCTCCAAAATTTTTCGATGCTGAACCATTTCAGTGGTTTCACCAAGTCTTTCCTTGCAGCTACCATTCTGGAAAGAGTAGGCGTGAACTCAGGGATAAGGGTAATATCTCTCCCTCCCTTGTCTTTGAATGAAAACATTTGATTCATTATTTCCATGCCCGATTTGTTTGCGAATAGGTCTACGCTTTCAACAGAAGGTGCTCCTATCTCTCTGAATCCGAACTGCATGCACGATTCTTTCATGATCCTGAATATTTCGCTCCTTACCTCCTGCTCCTCCGGATAGAAGTCTCTAAAGCCTCTGAGTCTTTCAACCATTACCACTGCACTCTCTATTTCTACATAAGCCCAAACTATGTTAAAATTTGCTAATGAACGTAGTGAATCGCTCCTTTCTATGGTAGATTAAAAATGTAATGGTTATACGAGTCCAATGATGGTTCCAATTAATCGGGATGCTCCAGTTGAGTAAGAGGTAGTTCGGAATGCTTGATTATAGAAGATATCTGTCAAAGTTATCAAAGCCCAGCAAAAGAAATGGGGTGGATGCTATTGGAGTTAGATCTCGCTCAAAGTACCGTCCGGCATATGAGCAGGATACTAACAATTTGACCTTTTACTACAATTAACTATTTATATACACTATATATAAACTGCGAAAATTATGGCAGACGAAGAAAACATAGCAATCGAAAACATAGTTGCATCAACTTCACTAGCTGATAAACTGGACCTCAGCAAGATAGCACTTGCGCTGGAGGGATCGGAGTACGAGCCGGAACAGTTCCCAGGATTGATTTACAGGCTCTCAGAGCCTAAAACTGCGGTTCTGATATTCAGGTCAGGTAAGGTAAACTGCACCGGAGCCAAAACTATTGACTCAGTTAACAAGACAATAAGTACTATAGTGGACAAATTGAAGAAAACGGGCATAGCCGTCAACAGTAACCCCGATATAGTCGTGCAAAACATAGTTGCAGTCTATGACTTAAACATGCAACTCAACCTCACGAACATCGCAATGTCTCTGGGACTGGAAAATGTGGAGTACGAGCCGGAACAGTTTCCTGGGCTAGTTTACAGGATAGAGGAACCCAAGGTCGTTCTCCTTTTATTCGGCTCCGGAAAGGTAGTTTGTACAGGAGCAAAAGAGAAGGGAGAGATTTCACAAGCCGTCAAGATTCTCAAGAAGGACCTGGAGAAGATAACAGCAGTCAAATGACCGTCAGGCAAAAGACGGGCAGAAGGAGATACGTTCACTTCAGCAACCCGTCCCCAGAGAAGTTGAAGAAGATCGTGCAGCTCCTGGAGGATTCAAGGGTTGTAAACTACAACGGGATGACTGCATTAAGAATAAGACACCACCAATTGGGCTACCTCAGGGATATTGCCTCAAGATTGAACGTGAACATAGACTTAGTCTCTGGAACACTGAAGGCACTGAGGAGAAAGGTATCATAGATCCAGTGAAAGCACTTCTTCCACATCCAGATCTGTTTTTTCTTCTATCATTTTTCTAAATTCTTCGTCTTTTTGAAGAAGGTAATATATGTAAAGGATAGAATCCCTATTCATGAAGGATGAAGACTTGTGGACGTACCTTCCCATCGCCATTGAAAAGTTCTTCCTTATTGCTCTGTACTTCTTCAAGGACGCCATATTTCTTATCAGCGAGGGGAAAGCGAATTTCTCATATTTATCACTCTTCAGATTCAATATTGAGACGTAGGACATGAAATCGTTAGCGTAAGACCACAGGGAATAATCCATTCTTTTCCCTACTCTTCCAAGGAAGAGGTCAGCCCTGCTTATGTTCTTGAGAGCCAATACGAAATCGTCTACCCTAGAATGGAGAGGGTACACATTCTCCAGTAGATAAAGTATGAAATCATTAGGGTCCATTCCTATGTTCATTATTTCTGCTCTCGTACGTCGTATGTCTCTCTGATGCCCGTGCAGTATGTCGTTGATAACCGTGTAAGCACTTAGCGTAAGATCTCTCTCTTCAGCCTCATAAACTTCCCCAATTCCCTGCAGGTCATTAACTGCAGCCCTCATGTCTCCATTTGCATTATCAGCTATCTCATTCAGTTTGTCAGATGACGCATAGATACCCTCATTCTGGAGTATCTCCTTTAGCACGCTGACGATCTGAGACTTCATGTACCTTCTGAATTCAACTTGTTCGCACCTATCAACTATCGTCTTCCCTGCACCCGTTGAGCGGAGTGCATAGAAATCATTCGCAATGAGTATGACTGGATTGAGAGTCTTTTCCAGAAGACTCGCAATTGCTGACTTCCCTCCTACATCTGATCCCTCTACGTTCTTCTCATAAAGGGAATCAACTTCGTCCATCACAATGAGTTTCTTTCTGTTCCTTTCGTCCGATATTGAAGAATAAAAAGACCCCTTGATTGCGTTCTGCTCTATCGCATCTTTTGATCTAATATCAGACGCGTTAAACTCTACGTACTCCCAGTCCATTTCCTTTGCCAGTGCAATTGCAGAAGAAGTTTTCCCAGTTCCTGGTGCTCCATAAATAATGAGCCCCTTCTTTAAGGGAATCCCTTCTTCCCACTTCTTGGCCCAAGAAATCATAGTCTCCACAGCTTTCTCTCTCCTAAGCTGGCTCAAAAGAGCGGGTCTGTATTTCTCGGTCCAAGGGATTTCCACAATTACAGATGGTTTTGTAGTTAAAACCTTTGTCTTCAAATGAAACAAAGATTAAATTAATCCTTTGCAGTTGCGGAGTTATGAAGATAAATCTGAACGGTAAGGTGAGCAGCATCAAGGCAGTGTGGTATGAGGAACCTGTTATCAAGATGATAGATCAAAGGGTCTTGCCAGAGACCTTTAGGATTGTCGATGTCAGAAACACGAAGGAGCTATTTGAGGGGATCAAGAATATGACCGTAAGGGGAGCGCCATCGATCGGAGCTGCAGCTGCTTACGGCGTTGCCCAGGCAAAGGCACTTGGTATGGACGTTAGAGAGGCCGGAAAAGTGATAAAATCTGCGAGGCCAACAGCCAACGACCTTTTCTTCGCGGTTGACTTCGTGCTTGAACACGAAGAAGAAACAAAGAAGTATGCCGAAATGTACGCAAACTCAATAGTCGAGAGGTCTCGCCTCATTGGGGTCAATGGTAACGGACTCATTGGCAAAAATAAGAAGATACTGACTCACTGCAATGCAGGAGCCCTGGCATCAGTAGATTATGGTACTGCCCTGTCTCCAATAAGAATGGCGAAAGAGAGTGGGAAAGAACCTTTCGTATGGGTTGATGAAACCCGTCCAAGACTGCAGGGGGCAAGGCTCACCGCGTGGGAGCTGGTGCAGGAGGGAATAGACCACAAAGTGATTGCTGATAACGCTGCAGGATTCCTGATGGAAAGGGGGCAGGTTGATCTTGCGATAGTCGGGGCAGACAGGATTACCAGAAATGGGGACTTTGCAAACAAGATTGGTACTTATGAAAAAGCGGTTCTTGCGAAGGAAAATGGAATAAGCTTCTATGTTGCTGCTCCCCTGAGCACTTTTGATTTCAGTATAGAAAATGGAAGAGGTATTCCGATAGAAGTTAGACCTGAAGAAGAGGTTAAGGAGGTAAAGGGAGTGCTCATTCCCCCAAAGGAGTCCATGGCTTACAACCCCGCTTTTGATGTAACACCTAACAAGTACGTAACTGGATACATTACAGAATACGGAGTCTTCAAGAGCTCAGAGCTCCATACCTTAAAGAACAAGGGAAGGGAATCTATCACTGAACAGATTGGCAGTATTCAGAAAGGAATATAATTCATTGTCGAATATTCTTTGAACGTCTGTGACAGATAGAAACATCCTCTGGGAATCTGAAAAATTCTGTGAAAGATCAAACTTACAGAAGTACAGAGACTGGGTTAATGCTACTTACGGGAAAGAGTTCAAGGGTTACGAGGAACTCAGAAGATGGTCGACTCAAAACACATCCGACTTCTGGGAATCTATTCTTCATTATTTTAAGATAAAGAGTGAGGGAGAATATACAAGAGTGATGAGCTCAGACAGGATGCCAGGAACTCGCTGGTTCGAGGGGCTGAAGCTAAACTATGCAGAAAACAATTTGACCCTTGCGGATCAGGAAGAGCTCGTTATTTTTCTTAACGAATCTGGAGAAAAGAGAACGGTTTCGAGAACGGAATTCATGCACGAAGCTGGGGCAATTCAAAGTTTTCTGGCGGATTTGGGGGTAGAAAGAGGGGACAGAGTAGCTTCATTTCTGCCAAATGTCCCTGAGGCAATGGAAGCGCTCTACGCGACCGCCGCATTAGGAGCAATCTGGTCTAGCTCGTCACCAGACTTCGGTCCAGAGGCAATTCTAGACAGATTTAAGCAAATAACTCCGAAGGTACTGTTTGCACCCGATAGCTATACTTACAATGGAAAAAGGTTCGACAAAACCGAGGTCACAAAAAAGGTCGTTGAAAATATCCCAAGTATCAAGAAGGTGATCATACTCGGGGATGCCGATCGGAAAAGGATACGTGACTCTATACCAATTGCCTCAATAGTCAATGATAGGAAGGATCCTATTTTTGACAGGGTCCCATTTGATCATCCGTTGTGGATACTCTATTCCTCAGGGACCACGGGGCCTCCCAAGGCAATAGTCCACAGCCAGGGAGGCATTCTGCTGGAGCATCTGAAACTTCTAGGACTGCACTACAACATGAACAAAGGGGAAAGATTCTTCTGGTATACTACCACAGGATGGATGATGTGGAATGTTCTCGTAAGCTCGATCGCGACGGGAGCGACAGCCGTTCTTTACGATGGAAGCACGACTCATCCAGATGACTATTCTCTCTGGAAGATCGCGGATCAAAATAAAATCTCTTTCTTTGGCACGAGCGCCGCATATCTCTCCTACATGATGAAAGAGAAAGTAAGGGTAATTGACAGATATCCTCTAAGAAATCTCTTTGCGATAGCTTCGACTGGTTCCCCTCTTTCGAAAGAAGCGTTTCGATATGTATATGAGGGCATAAAGAAGGATGTGTGGCTTGCTTCAATCAGTGGGGGGACGGATCTTTGCACCGCTTTTCTTGGAGGGTGCCCCTGTCTTCCTGTTGTCGAAGGAGAATTACAGTGCATAGACCTTGGAGCAGATGTTCATTCATTCGATGATGATGGAAATTCCGTAATAGAACAGGTGGGGGAGCTAGTTATAGGGAAACCTATGCCTTCAATGCCCATCTTTCTTTGGAACGATGATGGTGAAAAATTGAAGGAGACATATTTTTCTAAGTACCCAGGAATTTGGAGACATGGGGACTGGCTGTACCTTACCACAGAGGGATCTGCCATTATATACGGTCGTTCAGATTCTACTCTAAAGAGGAAGGGAATAAGGATTGGGACAGCGGAAATTTACGGGGTCCTAGACGGAATTGACGAGATTAAGGACAGCATAATTGTAGGGATAGAAATGGAAGGAGGAGAGTACTACATGCCGCTCTTTGTAGTTACTGACCGGTCAAAAGATTTTGATCAGATCAGGAGGAAAATAGTAGAGAGACTGAAGGTAGGTCTTTCACCGAGGCATGTACCTGACGAGATCATCAGAGTATCGCAAGTACCTAGGACAATTAATGGGAAGAAGATGGAGGTGCCTTTGAAAAAACTACTAATGGGATTTCCTCCTGAAAAGGCAATGAATATAGGTTCAATGGCAAACCCAGAATCTCTGAAAGAGTACCTGGAGTTTGCTAGGACGATGAAGAGAAAGGAAGTCTAGTCATAATCAATTGCTATCATCCAAAAACGCCTAGAAGTGAATCTTCTCCCACATTTGTTTTGCCAGTTTGCCTTCATAGAGGAATTTAGAGTACTCCTTTTCGCTTGTCTCTCTCCTCTTCCTGTGTTCATCCAGTAACTCGTTGACTTTTTGTGCAAGAATCTTCTTGATTTCTCCAGTTAGCATCTTTCCGCTTGAATATTCGTTGGAGATCTTTTGCATTTTGTCATCATCTTCCTCAAAGAGGTAATAGAGCCACTGGTACGGTACGTCCACGCTCAAGTTAGCCCCAAGTTTCCTCTGAAGCTCAGTCGTGGCCTGACCCCCTGAAAAGGCATACTTCATAATTTTTTTCTCGACAGTCTTTGGGGAATCTGATAGATAGACTGCCGATTCCGGTATTGATGAACTCATCTTACCATCCGAGCTTGCGAGTGGAGGAAGGAATTTGCTGTGTATCTCAGCTGCTTTGTGAAATCCGAGGGATTCCGCTAGATCTCTCTGTAATCTCCAGTATGGGTCTTGATCTATAGCAGCAGGAATCAAACATCTTTTCTTTTCGAACATTGTAGGTACGATCTGTATAGCGGGATAAAACAGGATGCCTATGTTGGACGAAGCATCCAACCCGAAAGTGGCCTTTACCTGAGAAAAATTCAATTTCTTTGCAATTGCAGTTACCAGGGGGTACATGTTTCTTATGTATTCTGTGTCCTTAAAGATGAAAGTTTTGTCCGGATTGAACCCGACAGCGATTATGTCCAGAATGTTCTGATAGGCCCATTCGGAAGTTTGTTTCAGCGTGTATTCTTGATTCCGCATGAATTTCTCATCGTCAGTTATCTCAATGTAGACGTTGACACCGAAGACGTCTTGCAGCCACTTGGTGAACAAGAAAGGGACCAGATGACCGATGTGCATTCCAAGTGAAGGAGCTCTGCCCGTGTAAAGGAAAAAACCCTTTCCTTCCCGATAATCCCTTAAGATCAGATCGAGATCTCTGTGGGAGAAAAATATGTTTCTGCGAAGCATTACGTGCATCCTTCCCATAGAAATTTTAGAAATCTCCTTCACTATGCTCTCTGATATCTTCTGTGTTCCGAATTGTTGTATCAATTTTTCGTAGTCGACCTTACCTGTGACTTCCCAGGGAGTGACTATAAAGTTATCTTCTGGCACCTTGAGTAATAGTGACGCCTCATAAAACCATTATTGAATGAAATCCATAGAAGAACGGAATATATCCTAACTGTTAAGGAAAATACTTCTATCGATACTTGCATGCATTATTATGGCGCTCAACATAGAAGTAAACGGTATCAAGAATGGGGGTGATATACCTGTAGACCTCACGTGTGATGGCAGGAATTACTCGCCTCAGATATTTATTAAGGAAGCTCCAAAAGATGCAAAGTCTCTAGCATTGATAGTTGAGGATCCAGATGCACCAATAGGTCTATTCGTTCACTGGGTAATTTTCAATATTAATCCTAATGTTTCAATGTTAAGGAGCAATATCGAAAAGGCAACTAGAACTTCTGAAGGCTATCTGCAGGGAAAAAACGATTTTGGTAATGTAGGGTACGATGGACCTTGCCCCCCAAGGGGACATGGGTTTCATCGTTATTTCTTCAAACTGTTTGCACTGAGCAGTTCGCTCAATGTAGAAGGGGTTGTTACTAGAGATAAACTTTTAAGAGCCATGGAAGGCAAGATACTTGCTCAGGCAGAAAGTATGGGAAAGTACAAGCGTTAATCATCCAAGATACCCGATGAAGTGGTGAGCGACTAGACCGATGGCGAACGTTGCCACAAATCCCAGGGTCACTAGTCCAAGAGATCTCAGGAGGTCTTTGCCGAGTCTTCCGTTGGACTGAATCGAAATAACTGATGTTACTATTCCATCTACTATCATAACAAGGACGAATGAAGTTGCAAGGGCCGTATATCTCTGGAAGAAAAAGAACGGTGCTATGGGGACAACTGCTCCTATGAAGTAGTATAGAGCAGTATTTCCGGCTGCAGTTGCTGCTCTATGGGTTTTCGATGCATCTATCTGGCTTTTCGCTCGCTCTGAGAGATATGCTCCTATTGTCATGGAAACGAGCCCCGAGGCACCGAACACGATGCCTCCTACAGCTACAAATATATTGTTGATGAAAACTCCAGTGAGGCCAGCAACACTTGCAAGGACCTCGATTAGTCCATCCGACATGCCGTAAATTGCGTCCCGTACTGATTCTGAATTTCCCTTCAACTCTGTGCTCATTTGAATGAAAGCATCCTCGTGCTCCCTTTCGTCTTTGAGAATCTTGTTCAGCTGTTCCTTTTCCCACTCGTCCCTCGATTCTTTCTCGATATACTCAGAGTATTCTCTGATAGCATCCTCCTCCCCTCTCTCAAGGTAACGGACCAAGAAAGACACACCGAATATTCTTTGCAGGAAGCCTATATAATGATAATACCCAGGGCTTCTCTTCCTGTATGGAGGAGGCGTCATTCCCCTCTTTCTTATCATTTCAGCCCAGAATGCTGCGTGTCTGGATTCAATCTCTGACAGCTCGGCCAATTTTTTTGCAATACTCTCGTTTCTAGCGCTCTTCCTTAATGAAGTCATTATTCTCCTTGAAATCTTTTGGTACAGACTCGAGTCGTTCAGCTCATTCTGATAAAAAGTTTCTGGGCTGCTTACCACTTAAATACATTCCAAGATCATTCTTAACTGTTTCTGATTTCCCGTTATACAGTAAAAGACCTGAGGAAAAAATAAATCTTTTCAACCGATAAGGGAGAGAGATTATATGACCCAAAATGTCTTAATTATGGGGGCAGCAGGTCGTGACTTCCACAATTTCAACACGTACTTCAGGGATAGGAAGGAATACAACGTTGTTGGATTCACGGCAACACAGATACCCAACATAGAAGGAAGGACTTATCCGAAGGAACTAGCAGGAAAGTTGTACCCGAAGGGTATACCGATTTACCCTGAATCCGATCTAACGAAACTGATAAAGGATAAGAAAGTTGACTTGGTGGTATTCTCTTATTCTGACGTACCGCATGAATACGTAATGCACAAGGGATCAGAGGTCCTTGCTGCGGGAGCGAACTACCTCCTTCTAGGACCAAAAGATACTCAAGTCAAAAGTAAGAAACCACTCATATCCATATGTGCAGTTAGGACTGGATCTGGAAAGTCACAGACTACCAGGAGAGTCGAAGATATACTCACAGGTATGGGCAAGAAGGTGGTCGCAATAAGGCATCCGATGCCGTACGGAAATTTGCTTGAACAGAAAGTTCAAAGATTTGCAACGATGGATGATTTGGTTAAACAGAAATGCACGATCGAAGAAAGAGAAGAATATGAACCTCACATTAAAAGGAATGTCATCATATATGCGGGGGTTGACTACGAGGCTATTCTCAGGCAGGCAGAGAAAGAAGGAGACATAGTATTGTGGGACGGAGGAAATAATGACTTTTCCTTCTACAAGAGCGATCTACAGATCGTAGTCGCGGATCCGCACAGGGCAGGACACGAGATAAAATATCATCCAGGGGAGGTCAACCTGAGGTCTGCAGATGTGATTGTCATCAACAAGGAAGAAACAGCGACTCTGGAGAACATTAACATAGTCAGGGACAACATTAGAAAATTTAACCCGAAGGCTATAGTGGTGGACGGAGCATCGCCGTTCTTCAGTGAAGACTCCGAAAAGGTGAGAGGGAAGAAGGTACTGGCAATTGAGGACGGTCCCACGCTTACTCACGGAGAAATGAGCTACGGCGCAGCGGTGCTATTCTCAATAAAGTATGGTGCATCAGAGCTTGTAGATGCCAAGGAATACGCGAAGGGGACTATAAAGGGAGTTTATGAGAAGTACAAACAGATACACAACTATCTGCCTGCTATGGGATACTCTCCAAAACAGGTCAAGGACCTAGAGGCGACAATAAATGCAACTCCTGCAGATGTTGTTGTATCAGGGACTCCAATTGACCTCACGAAAGTCGTGAAGATAAACAAGCCCCTGATAAACGTAAAATATGAGCTTCAGGAGATCGGTAAACCGGATCTAACGGATATTCTCGCTAAGTTTGTCAAGACTCACTAGAGACACTGGATTCTATTTTTTTTATTAATCCTTCTTTGCTACCTTCCCATTCCACTTCTATTCTTTTAACGGGTTTTGAGGGGGACTTTGGATATTTTGCCTCCACGACGCTGAAGTCCAAATTCATTGATTTCAGTACGTCGAACAGCTTGTGGGAGGGGAAGTTCTTCTTTACCCTTCTCCCCATTTTTCTTGTGACCGAGGTATCAAAATACGTTTCCCAGAGGATTCGCTTCATTTCTTGATTAGGACTGCGTTAATTCTTCCGCTCTGCCCAGGCCTAGACGTTATCCTTGCATTTCCCAGTTCTGTCACCACTATGGCACCCTTTGTGATGATGTTTCTCTGAGCAAAGTGTGGATCTGCAATGTTTTCTTTGACGTTCAGGACCTTTACCCTTTTTGTCACTCCATCTTTTGGATTCGTGACATTGACTTCGTTCCCGCTGAGAAGCACTGATTTACTGTTTCCGCCCATACCTCTTACCTGTTTCCTTTTAGTACTTCCTAGTACGGTCAGTGTGGGTTCATTACCAAGTTCAAATCTCTTCTTGTGTCTGTTTGACCTGAGTTTTCCTCCGCTTATCTTAACACTCGCTCTTCCGTGATATATGGCCATGTAGGAGGGCTATGAAAAGAAGGTAGTTAAACCTTTCACCAAGTCGAGTGGAGATGACAACACGTTCTTGATGACACACCTTAGAATTGCAGTCTTAGCTCTACCTCTCGCCAATCGGCACGTAAGGGAGATCCAGTTGGCCGGTGTACCATTCAACGGGTCTCACTAGTTTGTTGTTGTGCCAGTATTCTATTATATGAGCTCCCCAGCCAGACATTCTAGAGGCTACGAATATGGGGGTGAACAAGTGAGCGTCGATGCCTAAGACTCTGTACAGTGGTCCTGCAAAAAAGTCAATATTTGGCCAAATTCCTTTAGTTTTACCTAATTTGTCAGTCATCATCTTCTCTGCTCTCAAGACAATTTGAAGGAGTCTCTTTACCTCGTCAGAAGGTTCCTTTGTAAGGCTCTCCTCTAGATAGCTCCTGACAAGTTTCGCTCTTGGGTCGTACGTCTTGTACACCCTATGGCCGAATCCCATGATTCTCTGCTTGCCTTCCAGAGCTTCTTCGATGTATTTCTCCGTGTTATTTGGGTCGCCTATAGCGTTCATCATGTTTAGCGCAGCCTCATCAGCCCCTCCGTGAAGCGGTCCTTTTAAAGTTCCAATGCCTGTGGTTGTAGCCGCATAGACATCTGCGAGGGTAGAAGCAGTCACCAGCACAGAAAAAGTGGAAGCGTTTGTGCTGTGTTCCGCGTGAAGGATGAACATGAGGTCCATCAGCTTAGTCTCGAAGTCGTTTGGTTTCTTGCCTGTTAGCATATAAAGGAAATTTGCCGAGTGGCCGAGCGTGCTGTCCGGCGAGATGTAACTCTTCTTTTCCCTGAACCTTCCCGTTGCTGCAGCGATGGTTGGGAGCTTAGCTAATAGTGTGATCACTTTGTCCGCAGTGGAGTCACCATCCCTATTGTTTGGGTCTTTATCAAACATCACTAGCATCGATGCTGCGGTCCTCGTAACATCCATAGGATGTGCAGTAGGAGCCATAATCTTGATTATGTTCTTGATATCTTCAGGGAGATCCCTTCTGGTCTTCAGCTTTGCAGCAAACTCATCATATTCTTTCCTTGATGGTAGCTTGCCATTCAAGAGAAGGTAAGACACCTCTTCAAAATTCGAATATTCTGCAAGGTTTTCGATGGAGTACCCTCTGTACCATAACCTACCATTTTGCCCGTCCACCTTAGAAATGGAACTCTCGTCAACGTAAATCCCCTCTAATCCATAGTTTATGGTTGGTTTATCACTCACAATGATCGATCTGATAATCGAACCTAAATACTTAACATTAGCTTTGTTTGATTAAGCAAAATCAATTGAGAAATCCTTATTTCTCTATTATAAATCTATAAATGATGAAGTCCGCACTGTTGGTTCTACTATTCCTTGTGCTGGTGGTCGTATTCTCCATACCAATGAGTCACGCGGATTCTCGCTCTTTGGTGATCATAAATTTCAACTACCAGGTCGATCGAGGAGCTCAAGACTATTTTCAACAAGTCCTGTCGTATGCAGTTTCCAACAACGATCCAGTCATAATAGTAATGAATACTCCAGGAGGATATCTGACGAATGGCTTTGCAATAGTCAATTACACGACTGCCGCAGAAAAGAGCATCACAATTACGACCTACGTTCCTCCAGGGAATATGGCCGCATCTGCAGGTTCCTACATAGCCCTATCGTCCAACTACGTCTACATGGGAAACTCCAGTTTCATAGGTCCATCAGAACCCTACATAATCGGTGGAACTCCACTCGAGCAGCAACACGTCACTAACGCGTCTCTCGCCTTTATGGAATCGCTTGCAGAGTCTCATGGGTGGAATCAGTCCGCGGTCTATGAGATGGTCGAACACAACGTTGCTTATACAGCTCAAAACGCATCTAGAATAGGACTGATTACTGGAATTTCTGATAACCTTTCTGCGGTTGTACAGAAATTAGGCTATCAAGGGCTCCCCCAGGTTCAGTTCACTGAGAACACCGTAGAACAATTAGAATCATTCCTCTCTAATTCTACCGTTGCCGACTTCTTGATATTGATTGGAGCAGTCGCTATACTGCTCGATATTTACCACGGATCAATAGCGCTAAGTGTGGCAGGAGTTGTAGCACTTGCGCTAGGTTTTTGGGGGGTTACGCTGATAAGTTTTCAACCTATTGCAATCCTCTTTATGATACTTGGAATTGCCTTGATATTCCTAGAAATTAAACTTGGACATGGTCTCGCAGTGGTGGGAGGAGTTGTCCTCGTCATCGTGGGAGGCCTCATAATGATGATAGGTGTTGGTTATTCGTCTCCTACAAATCCTGTTTTGAATGGAACCAATTATGCGTTCATAGCGCTTGAAGCAACAGTAGTTCCTATAGGAGCAGTTTATCTGATCGCCTTGAGGAAAAAAGTAATGTCCGCGCCAGTCAAGATGGGCCCCCAGCTGATAATCGGGAAGAAAGGCAAGGCAGTGACGGAAATTGGACCGCAGAAGAAAGGGGTCGTGAATGTCCGTTCTGAAGAATGGTCGGCTATATCTTCGGAGTTGATTAAAGAAGGGGACGAAATAGAAGTGCTGGACTACAAAGACGGCGTAGCAACAGTCAAGAAGATATCTTGACTCTCAGGGTTGCAGTATCTTCCAGCACTTCCGTCACAGTCACAATCTGGTTGTCTGAGGTGTCTGAATCACATAGAAAACTCCAGTCTTCGTTTAATATGTTGACTGTACCTAGAGTCTCCGCCGGTACCCCTTTTATTACTCTACCCTTTTGTCCTATCAGCGTCTCAGTATGAAAATACTTCTTAGTTATCCTGTTGGATATCGTTATCCTAAACCCAAAAAACAGCAGGACAGTTACGATTAGGAAGAGGAAAAAAAGACCAAGGAGGACGTTGTCGTTCCTCCCTGTATTAAAATAAAGAACAAGAAACAAGACTGCCACTAAGAGGAATAGAGCAAGTGGCACGATTACTCTCATACCATACTTTACAGTGAAGTCGCTTGGTTCCTTTGGCATTGCTTTCCCCACTATTTCGTATTGCTTGATGCGGAAGATGCGGCTCTGAGTGTTTCTGTGAACGGCCTAAACATTTCTGTGAACTCCATCGGGATAACGTACTTTGTGGAATTGCTAGATCCCAGAGTTTTCAGCATATCCAGATACTGTAGCGCCATCGTCTTTTGGTCAATGGCTTTTGCCGCGTTAAATATGGTCGTTAGAGCCATTGCATAACCTTCTGCCCTTAGTATGGCAGACTGCCTGTCCCCTTCCGCTCTCAATATGTTCGACTGCTTATCACCTTCAGCAACCGTAATTGTCGCCTGCTTCTTTCCTTCTGCTTCAGTAACTACTGCTCTCCTCGACCTCTCTGCACTCATCTGCATTATCATGGCGTCAGAAACATTCTTCGGCGGAAGTATCTCCCTGATTTCCACATTGGTTACTTTGACTCCCCATCTTGTAGTGACTTCATCGAGCTTTGTTCTCAGTATCGCATTAATGTTCTCTCTTTTAGAAAGAACTTCATCCAGGATTATGTCTCCCACTACCGCCCTTAAAGTAGTGGTAGCAATTCCCATTGCAGCTCCTTCAAAGTTCTGAACTTGTATAACAGAGTCAGAAGCGTTGGTAACTTTGAAATAAATGATGAAATCAACATCCACAGGCGCGTTATCCTTGGTGATACACGTCTGATGTGGTATTGTCAGATACCTTTCCCTTAAATCAACACGGACTGGGACATCGATTAGTGGAATTATGAACACTATTCCGGGGCCTTTCTGTGCAAGTGCTCTTCCAAATCTGAAGACAACGATCCTTTGATATTCTCTCACAATCCTAATGGCGTAGAAGAGAAATGCCAGAAGAATTATGACAACCAGTACAATAACTGCGTCTTCGGCTATATTAACCATAGTACTTCATCATATGTCTATATTAATATCTATATTAATGCTTTTTGAGGTTTGGAACGAAGTGACGACGCAATTTTATCGGTCCTTAATAGATTTAGAAATTTATCCACATTCTTGGCTCTAATATTCATCCATTTACAAACTAAAGGTCAAAAATTATTAATATTATCTTTTCCTGTCAAAATATGGCCAAAGTTGACTACAATTCTAAACCTATTGACGACAACTTTTTCGATAAGCAGGACGAATTCCCCATCACTGGAAACCATTCTGGTCACGAGGTCAGGGCAGAGGGGAAAGAGAGGTTGGATAAAGACGGAAAGATCTATCCAACTAAGCTCGGCATCCACGGTACCAATGTCGCCGTAGACTGGGAATCGTGCATTGCTGATGGCTCTTGCATGGACGTATGCCCCGTCAATGTCTATGAGTGGTTCCTCAATCCTGGACAGAAAGGCACGGGTAATGACAAGAAAATTGCAGAGGGGACAGAAGAGTGGAAAAAGTACAGGACAGACAAGTGTGATCCGATTAGGGAAGCTGACTGCATATTCTGCAATGCTTGCGTTACAGCCTGCCCGGTAAGTGCTATTTCAGTCGCAATGAGAAAGTAGCACAATCTACTTATCTTCTGAATTTTGACCTATTTCAATTTTGTTTTTCCCAGTTTCCTTTTCTTCCAAAACTGCGGTCCAGGTGAGGAAGCAATCACTCAAAAGTCCATCCTTTTTGTTCATTTCAAGTACTTCCTGAAGAATGACGATGCTTTATCCCACGCATCTTCTGATGCTGCCTTATCGTATGCTGCACCGTCATTGTTAGCAAACGCGTGCCTGGTATTCGGGTATATCTTCAGTTCGATCTGTTTTTTGTACTTTAAAAAACTGTTGATGGCATCTGGAATTCCTTTGTTGATGTTTGGATCTTCACCAGCGTACAGTCCGAGCATCGGGCCCTTCATATTCATAATATCGCTTAACTCTGGAGGGTTGGCACCGTAGTACACGACTGTTGCATCAAATGGGAGACGGGTTGAAATCCTGAACGATAGTCCCCCTCCCATACAGAATCCGACGACTCCAAACTCTGTTTGTTTAAATTCACGCTTCACATAATCGTAGCCCATAGCAAGGTCTTTTATCATCCTCTCCTCCAATGTTCCTCTACCCATCATCAATCTTGTTATGACCTCCCGCTGTTCTGGCGTCGCTCTTTCCATCACCGCACTTATAGAATCCTTGTCACTTCGTTTCTCTGCCGGGATCTCGAAGAAAAGCCTCATTGACATAGCTATGTTCTCCTGACTGAAAATTTCGAACTCATCCCTCCTAGAATACAGGTGGGGCGCAATCACTAGAAATCCAAGTGATGCAAGTCTCCGAGAATAATTCTTGATGTAATTGGTCAACCCCCAAATCTCCTGAATCACTAGGATAGCACCCTTAGAACTCTTCTCCCCCACCATGAATGCAGTTACATCAGTTCCATCGAAAGTTGGATATCTTATCATCTCTCCATTTTCCATAAAGTGCTATTCAAAGGCCTAATTAAGATTTGTGTGTTGAATCCAAGACAAACGGACAGTTAGATTTTAAGAAAATGGAATGTGTCAACTTCTTTTATTCGCCAGGTCGACAAAGGTATCGAAGCTGAATTTGATTATGTTCTTGACATTATCAAAGGTCTCAAGATCATCGATATCTTTCTTTTCGAACCACCTGCAGTCAGTTGACTCATTGTTGGATTGGAATTCCATACTTCTTGCAATGCCCAGATAAATCATATCGAAGTGCCTATGTGCTCCCGTTGAGTAAGGGACAATCTCGTCCATTATAACCAATGGGTTTGGGAGACTATTCGCTCCTTCGGTGCACACCACAAAACCGTTCGTGTTCAATACTTCAAACGATGATCCTGTTTCTTCCTCGGATTCTCTTACCGCACATTCCAACGGCGTCTCGTTTTCTTCCAAATGTCCCCCAGGGTAGATCCACACCCCTAATTTCTTATGCTTTACGAGAAGTACCTTCCTTCCATCTGCACTTATTATCAAAACCCCGGCAACGATGCATCTCCTCAATGTTTCATCCTTCTTATTGATAGAACGTTAGTTGATGCAAATATTTTCTTGTTGTTGAGAGATTTTATTGTGGCCAATCCATTCAGAGCAGTCAATCTACCTTTCGCACCAGGACCTTACCCTGCTGCTCGCTTCCCCAAGATCTGGACGAAACTATTTGTCCTAGTTACTCAAAGCCATCTCCAAATTTTTCCTTACTGCTGATATGAATTCATCGGATGTTACGTATTTGGAGACTGGCGGATCAGACAGCTTAGCTATGTCTTGAGTCATTATCTTGTCTTTCTCTATGGTTTTGATGACAGCTGTTTCCAGTTTCTCCGAGAATTTTACAAGGTCCTTTAGCCCATCAATCTCTCCCCTCCTCATTAGTCCTCTTGTCCAGGCAAAGATTAGGGCAGTGGGATTTGTAGAAACCTTCTCTCCCTTGAGGTACTTGTAATAGTGTCTCTGTACAGTTCCATGGGCTGCCTCAGACAAATAGTACCCCTCCGGCGAAAATAGTTCGGAGGTCATGAGCGCAAGAGAGCCAAATGCGGTCGAAACCATATCTGAAAAAACATCCCCATCGTAGTTCTTGCACGCCCAAACGAAGCCTCCCTCTGATCTGACGACCCTGGATATTGCATCGTCGATAAGGTAGTAGTAATAATTTATTCCAAGTTTTGCAAATTCCTCTTTGTACTTCGTTTCGTAGATTCTCCTAAATATTTCCTTGAAATTTGCATCATACACCTTAGATATCGTGTCCTTAGCAGCAAACCAGAGGTCCGTTTTCTTCATGATTGCGTACTTGAATGATGCATCAGCGAAGCCTTCTATTGATTTGTCGATATTGTATATTCCTAACAATACACCAGGTCCCTTGAATTCCGGATATTTCACCATTTCGCTATGTCCCGACTTTCCCGTGTAAGTTACCTCCGCAGATCCAGGCTCATTAAATCTAATTGCTACTCCGTCATATATATCTCCGAACGCATGTCTTGCAACGATTATGGGTTTCTTCCAGTATCTAACTGCCGGCTGAACTGAGTTCACCATGATCGGAGCTCTGAAGACGGTTCCATCTAGTATCTTCCTTATTGTGCCGTTTGGGCTCGGCCACTCCTTTTTCAAGCTATACTCCTTGACTCTATCCGCGTTTGGGGTGATGGTGGCACATTTTACGCCTACCCCCCATTTCTTGACCGCGTTCGCAGCATCGAACGTCACTTGATCATTGGTCTTGTCCCTATTGCTTACGTGCAGATCGTAATATTCAGTCTTCAAATTGACATACGGTAAGAGCAAATTTTCTTTGACGGACGACCAAAGAATTCTCGTCATCTCGTCTCCGTCCATTTCAACTATAGGTCGATTCATTTCGATTTTATTTGTCATGCGATCACCGAAAACAATTCTTAATCCGCATTTTCTATTAATATTTGGCTTCGGTAGATTCTCTCAGAGGATACCGTTTTTTCGAGAAGTTAATTGAGGCGATCCAGTCGAAAAAGTCTCTCGACAGACAATAAGACTACTGGACTTTTCATGCGAGCTGAATACAGAAAACTCGGAGCAAGGTACGCCGGGGGGGAGATTTGAACTCCCGATCTCTTGCGAGAACAAGCTTTCTGTAAAACTGTTCCAGGCTTGCGCCTTACCGGTCTGGGCCACCCCGGCCTTCTTCTACCACAAATGCACAAGGTTTATTATTATTTCCACGTTTCCACCACTGATGGAGCTTCTCGAAGGAATCACCGAAGTTCTGGACGTTTTCGTCAAGGAATTTGTAGGTTCGAGGGACGTAGTGCTGGGCATTTCTGGAGGTATAGATTCTACTCTTGTTGCATACATCCTCAAGAGGAACATCAAGAAGGACAAGATACACCTTTACTCTCTTCCATTTGGACAGGAAAGCAGGGACGTAAGAAGAGTCTCTGAATTTCTGGATCTCCCTTATAAGAAAGTGGATATGAGCGGTGCGCTGAGCTTCTTCGACGACGAATCAAAGGACGTAAGGATCCTAGGAAACGTCAAGGCCAGACTTAGAATGGTATTCTTGTACATGAAAGCAAACGAGTACGGAGGTCTTGTCGCAGGGACATCTAACAAGAGTGAGTTGCTTACAGGATACTTTACCAAATTCGGTGATGGAGGTTCTGACTTTCAGCCCTTGGGGGATCTGTACAAGACCCAAGTTTACCAGGTGGCTAGAGGTTACAACTTTCCAGAATGGATCCTCAAGAAAGCACCTAGCGCCGATCTGTGGGAAGGTCAGACGGACGAGAAGGAACTCGCTATTTCGTATGAGAGGCTCGACAAGATTCTTGAATGCCTAGAATATTTGAAGAAACCCAATCAGTGCGAGATTGACGGATGCACCATTCGTGAAGTCAAAAGGATCTATGCTATGGTTCAGAGCAATGCACACAAAAGGGTAAATTTCTATATACCAAAGGTCGGCTACAGGTCGGTCGGTACCGACTGGATGGAATGATCACAGTTTTTACTGTCTGGCTGCGTTCTGATAAGCTCTCATCAAGTCATCAAACTTCATGTACGCAATCACCATGAAAAATCCAACGATGATGAATCCAAAGATTAGCCCCACGATCATCCATATCAGCGTCTTCTCCTTTGCCGCTGAAAGTTGTCTCTGGTTAGTAAGTCTAATAATCTCTCTACACTCATAAAAGACTACGATATCTACAACTCCCACTATGGCTGTTATTCCCAAAGATATCAGTCCTGTGATGAGAAGAATTATGCCTACTATGAGTGATAGAATCCAGGCTATAGTCAGCATATCCTTTATAGTTGTCTTTTCAGGAGGGTCGAAAATAGGCTGATTAAGGTCTAAATTGCCGGGTTCGCTGGCCACGTTTGCCGAGTATATAAGTTGATATAAAGTTAACTGACTTATATGGAATCAGACGAGCTTGAACTTTCCAGTAATTGAATCTATGATGAAATCTTCGTCAGGGCCGAAACCAGAACAAGTAAGTGTGTCGGGTTCTAGCTGGGTCAGTCCAGCATCCCTTATGGGGCAGCAGTTTACACCGATCGATCTAGCTTTGGCTATCAATTCTTGAAGTTCCCTTTCATCTTTCACCCAAACAACAATCTTCTTCTGACCCTCCGAAATCCATTTTCTTCTCTTTTCGGAGGTGTCCATGGAACATTCTACTGCCGCGTGAGCAACCTGCGCAGCGATCTTTCCCTTGCCCATAGAGAGATCCTTTCTGACGGCTATGGCCATCTTCACTATGTCAGAAATTATAATTACTATTTATTTTATCACCTTGGAAAATGAATTTCTATCCTGCAATCCTGATTCCTTTAGCGGTCTTCACTCCGCTATTTTACCTGAACTGGAATAGGATAGACAAGATAGTCGACGAGTCTCTGTTTGCACGTTTTCTTTTTTTCGGCCTTCTCCTAGGAATTTTGTATGCGGTAATGTTCGTATATTCTTTTTCGACCTTGAAGCAGTATATAGACCTGACTCTGTTTGCGATAATGCTTTTTCTTCCCATACTGTCCACTGGAGAACAACTGTTCATAATCACTGGGAAGTACAGGGGTAGAAAGGATATAGTTCAACTATCTTCTTCAATGGGAGGAGCATTTTCATTCCCCGTAGCGTTCGCCATTGCGGTAGTTACTAGCACCTCGTTACAAAATTACTTCTTTGTTGCTATAGTTGCAGCGTTTGCATTCCTGGCGAACGTCATGTCCGCGGTACTTCTTTCCATAGGTGCATCCAAGAACAGGATACTACTTTACTACAACTTTGCCTTCCTCGTACAGATGCTATTTTCTTCTTCCATATTCCTGGAATATCTTAAGGGACCGTATGGTTTGTTTGTGATAATTCCAGAAATTGTTGTCGCGATACTGTTATATACAAAATTTTTCCATGCCAGAATTGGGTCTAATTAAATGGGAGCAGCAATAAAAGGGATAGCTGTCACTATCGTCGTTATAATTGCGCTGACCGTTGCATACTACGTAGTTGAGGATACGAATCTGTTAAATGGGGTAAGAAATGTATCAACAAGTTCTTATCAGATCCCGTCCGAAATCTCCACCCAGTTTTCCAGAAATTTCAGCTTCACCTCCGACAAGGGCTTCGCATTTTACTTGACTCCTATAGTCACAAATTCACTCCAACATAGCTCCTTGTCGGTTTCACATTCCTCCAATGTAGATGTATCACTCCAGAATTCCCAGAACAGGACGTATTGGCAGATGAATATCAATCCTGGACAATCGTATGTCAACATAACCTACAACGTTACTTCGTACGGTAAAACTTGGCAATATTTGAGTAATTCAACCGGGGTCCCGTCTCAGATCCCGCTGTATATGAAGACTCAATACGACCATCCAGAATTCTTTAATTATTCAAGTACCCATCTTGAAGTAATCAATCCGTCATTCTTTAGGAACCTTACCCTGCATGTGACGAGAAACGAGACCACTGTAGCAGGAATGCTGGATGCAATCTACAACTACATCGTTCAGAATTACAGGTACAATATATCCTATAACCTAGGAAATGTCCCGCTCTCTGCCCAGCAGGTCTACCAGCGAGGTGAAGGAGACTGCGAAGAACTTTCCTATCTTTTCGAATCCATGAGCAGGAGCATTGGAATACCTTCGTGGACACAATATGGTCTTCTGATCCAGGAGTCTAACGGCCAAGCGAGTCTGGGGGAGCATGCGTGGGTTCAGACTTACATTCCATCTTCAAATGGCAATGGGGCCTACGTCAATATTGATCTTACAGTAGAGGTCGGAGGTAGGGATCTGGGAAGAGGTTTCCTGGTGAAGTACCCCTACTCTCTGGTCGAATGGACCGACAACGGAAATTCGTCCGCAATGGTCTCTTATCACACTCAGATAGAAGCACCGTCTGGAATCAATCTATCCCAGAGCGAGGCTGATTACATACACTCCTTCAGCCAGTCTGGAACTATAGTGATTGCACAGGCGAATATTTTTAATCTCATCGTAGCTAACACATCCAAAGAGTCAATATGATAATTCCTTCAGTCACACTTCGGAAAAGGAAGATAGTAGAAGCAGAAGCTCTAGAGAGGTATGAGTCAGGTCCATTGTGGTTGGTGGACGAGGACTACAAGAGTGGGAGAGAGTTGAACTTCAAGAGATACGATGACCTCTCTGGGTTGTTTGAGCTATATCTAGATGCGGAGATTGCTCAAGTCGACGACATTGCTGATTCTATTACCGGCGGTGCGACCATGGTTACAGTATCGGAGAATATAGAAAAGGAGAAGCTGAAGAGGGCTCTTTTTTACACCGATTCTCTGATTCTCTATCTTAGGAACAATTCAGAGATAGCAAACTTCTTTGTAGAGAATGGGGGGAGCCGTATCTACTCAGACACCCAGCTGTTTGAAGGAAATGTGATGAAATTTACTAGCAGACTCATCTGTGACAAGTGCAACATCATAGTGCCGATAGGAGGTTTCGATGGTCGAAGAGATAAGGAAGCTCCTGCTCTACCTTAAGAATACTACAGGTAAGTACGAATTTACAGAAGCCGAAATACTCACAATATTAGCCATAAAGAAGAGATACCTAACTCCTGATCAGGTCAAAGAATTTTTGCGTATAGGTCTAGAAGAGAGATGTCTGAAACAGACAGAGAGTGGTTACGCCATAACCTGCTCGATTAACGGAATAGAAATAGGTTTGGATTATAGACCCAACTTCGACGCATTGGTGAACGAACGGGACGGAGAGGATATGACCGAGGCAGTCATAGCACTGGTCACTGAGAAGACAGGCATGAACAAGAGAGACGTGATCTCCGAAATCAACAAACTGAGGGAGAAGAATCCGTTCATGAGCACCAAGGTAGCCTCACTGGTCATTGCGAAACTGAATGGAGTCGACGTCGAGAGGTTTCTTTCTTCTCTGATTACTTGACGAACTCCTGCGGGTCCTTGTTTAGATAAGAAGCGTACTTTGTGGCTTGATCATAGGCATCGAGTTCCATTGCAATGTCCGAAGCAGCATCGAAGATTTCAGAATAGTTAGTCACTGCGCGAATTCTCTCTTCCTTCCTTTTAAGTTTAGCAGCCTCTGCTAGTATTTTCTTGATGACTTTATCGAGTGTGTTCAGCGGTGCATCTCCCCCTTTTTGCTCTACGAGGAGATAGGCATAATTAACTGCAGCCTGAGCAAGCATGTCAAGATTGTTTGCATTTGTTGCTTCCTGCATTGCTTTCTCGAAGAGAGATGAAGCTTCATTGAAATCTTCAAGAATCGTCGCAAGGGAGATCATTGAATAGATGTACTCATTCTTATCATTGATTTTTTGGTAGAGTTCCATTGCTTTTCTTCCATATTCTATTGCCTTCTTCGTATCCTCCAGTACCAGTATCTGGGAGAGCAGGAGATTGGTTTCAGCAATTCTCTTCTGATCGCCTTTTTCAGATGAAATTTTTAAGGCTTCTTCCGCGTACTTCCTTGCCATTTCCGAATCTGGGACTTCTTGGTAGAGAAAGCATTCTGATTTGATTCTCAGGGCATCCGTCTTCGTCAGTTCATCCTGAATGGAGCCTATATTTTCGTCTATGTACTTTATACACTCTTTCAAGTCTCCATTGTCTTCCAGTTCCATTGCCTTCTCAACTATTTCATTGTCCATTTTAGCTCTCCTTTATACAACTTCTTAGTGAATTAATATTTTCCTCAACGTTTCCAGAAAAGATAGCAGATGCACTGACTATTATGTCTGGACCGAGGGCTGCTATGTGCGAGATGTTTTCTTTTTTTATTCCCCCGTCTACTCCAATCAAGAATTCAAGATTGTTTCTCTTTCTGTACTCTGATAACTGGGGAATTTTCTGTGCAGCTTCTTCAATCATTCCTTGACCGGAGAACCCTGGTTCAACGGTCATTACTAATACATACTGAACTGAAGGCAGTAGGGGTTCAATGCTCGAAATAGGAGTCTTGGGATTTATAGAAATTCCAGGCATAACTCCTCTATTTTCGATCTCCTTCAGAACTCTAACGGTCTGGACAGGAGCCTCATAATGTATTGTGACCAACTTTGAGAACGAACAGTACTTGTCAAGATACATGTCCGGGTTTTCGACCATCATGTGGCTCTCCACATTTACATTGAACTTTTTCTTTATTGCATCCCCAAATGGTATTCCCATCGTAAGATTAGGAACGAAGTGCCCGTCCATAACATCTAGGTGAATCCATTTGATACCAGAATGAATTGCCTTGCCAATGTCCCTTTCTAGGTTAAGTAGATCGGCGGCAAGTATCGAAGCAGACAGTTCAACCATTATTCTCAAAGATGATTGATACTTTCCTAATAAATGTTCGATAGGTGTACTCACAAAATTTCTAAATACCCTTTGAAAATTGCTTACAATGAAAGGGGAATACGATTCTCTGGACATAAGAATTCTAAACGTTTTGCGAGAAGACGCTACTATTGGATATAACGAGATATCCAAAAGGGTCAAGTCCCCTCCCACGACGGTGTTCCAGAGAGTCAAGAGGATGAAGGACCGGGAGATTATAAAGAAGATGGTTCCACTGATAGATCACGACAAGCTAGATTACAAACTCACCGCATTTGTTTCTGTCTCTATCAGCGACATTAAAGAGCTCGATAGGATAGCTAAGGAGCTTTCGAGGTTCGACGAAGTTCTAGATGTGCACCACACATCGGGCGATAGCGATATCCTTCTCAAAATCAAGGTGAGGGACAGCAACGAGCTAAAGGATTTCGAGGTCGAGAAGGTTGGGACAATCAAAGGCATCAGAGCAGTAGGCACCACCCTGAGTCTGGGAATCTTCAAGGAAGAGTTCTCTGTCAAATTGAAAGCATAATGATCGAAATAGAAGGGGTCACGAAGAGATACGATAGACGTTTCTATGCACTAAAGGGAATAGATGCTTCTCTTAAGGAGAGGGTGACCACAGTAATTGGGAGGAATGGTGCAGGCAAAACCACTCTAATCAGGATACTTTCAACCCAGCTGTTCCCATCGTCAGGGACTGCACTTATAGAGGGGTACGATATCCTTAAGGACACAAAGAAAGTAAGACAGTTGATCAGCAGTATACCTCAGGAGGCGCAGCTGATAGGCATCCTATCCCCTCTGGAGCAGATGCAGCTGTACTTGATGGCTAGGGGATTCTCTTCTTCACAAGCGAAGGAGGAATCCAAGTATGCACTAGATGAACTAGAGCTCTATGATTTCAGGAATGCTCCTTCAGATACCCTGTCTGGAGGAATGAAGAGAAAGGTCTTCGTTGCAATGGCTCTAGCAGCAAAGGCTCCAGTGATTTTCCTCGATGAGCCAACAACAGGGTTAGATCCGCTTTCGAGAATTGAAGTCTGGTCTGCAATTAAGAGATTGTCATCAAAGATAATACTCACAACCCACTACATGGAGGAGGCGCAGGAACTATCCAACGAAGTTATGGTCATTGACCAAGGGAGCGTAATAACTCAAGGATCTGTTAGCAGTCTCCTCTCGTCGTTCAACGGTAGAATGAGAGCTGAGAAGTTAGACGGGGAAGAGTTCGATATAAAGATTGCAAATGTTGCAATCAAGTATATTGACCAGGATAGGGTCGATGAATTTTTAAAGAAGGGGTACGATATCAAGAGAATCAATCTTGACGACATATTCCTGTCAAAGGGGGTAAGTCTTGAATCCTAAGTTCATTCTTTACTTTGCTTGGTATTATGGATTTTACGTAGTTCTCAGGGGTCCTTCATATTTGCTGGCATCTCTTTCGCTTCCTCTAACTCTGCTCTTCATGGTCACAATTTTCACTCATGGCGCCCTTATAGCGTTTGCAATTGCAGGGGGGCCAATAGCAATTGTCGCAGCAAACAGCATCAATGGGGCTGCAGATGCTGCATTCTTCAGAATACAGATAAGAATCCAGGATTTGTTCGTAGCAACCAGTATCACCTCTCAGGACTACATGTTTGCTCTTTCGCTGAGCTATCTGGTCTTTTCTCTTCCTGGTATCGTTCTGTATGGAGTTCTGGGTGCATATCTCAGAGTGTTTTCCCTCGGTTCGACACCTTGGATAATTGGAGTGCTGGTACTACTTACTCTTACGATCTCCAACCTGTCATTTATAATAGCTGGCCTTTTGAAACACATAAGGAATGTGTGGGGAATAACTGCAATACTCTCGATTATAATGACGGTACTGCCGCCCACATTTTATCCCTATAGCTACCTCCCTAACTGGATATTGTACGCACTATCGATCTCGCCTGTCACCCCTGCAGCAGTGCTAATGCAAGGGATTGTTGGGCTAGAAAAGATGCAGTATTGGATGGTAATCATACTGTTTGTAGAAACGGTAGTTCTTACGCTTCTAGGAAGAAAATTCATTAGATGGAGAGAATAATTTACCTCTTTCTGATTTGGACAAACATTTTAATTGAAAGATTGATTGACAGTACGCCGGGCTGGCCGGGAGGGTAGGCGTCTCCTGTTACTCGAAACCGTCTATACGCGGGGGCGACAGCCGATATAGAAGGCAACCTTGAGGGTGTGAGCCCTTGATGTTCGGCGAAACTCTGTCCCATCAGATCCAGGTTGTATACATCTCACCCGTAGGGGAGAGCGGTATGCGTTATCACGGGAATCCCGCCAGGACCGGAAGGGAGCAACGGTTACGTGGACCGCGGATGCCGGTGGGGGTACGGAGCGGAGAATTGATGGGGTAGCCATATCCTACTATCGCCCTTTGATGTCGGTGGCCCGGCATTTCAACATTCAAAGGTGTCGCCAAAGATAAAAGATTAGGACGATCTGCTTCTCACGATGTTCCGCAAATGAATATCCCTTGAATTCTGTTCTCCAGAAACATTCAGAATTGGTATCTCAAGTGTTATATATTCATTGAAAATTGTGACGTATTGATCAATAAGAAGACAATCCATGATTCGATTTACGGATCGATAGAATTAGAGGATATAGCTTCAAAGTTGATAGAAACAAACGAATTCCAGAGATTGAATACAATCAAGCAACTCGGTTTCACCTACCTGGTATTTCCAGGTGCTACTCATTCGAGATTTGAACACTCTTTGGGTACGCACTATCTTGCCAGGGAAGCTTCCAGCAGGTTAAATCTGGAAAACAGGGAAATAATGGAAGTTTCTCTCGCAGGTCTCCTTCACGACATTGGTCATTCCCCATTCTCTCACGCTCTGGAAGATGGAATGATCAAGTTGTACGGTAAAGATCATCTTGATGTAACGGTTGATATCATAGAAGGGAAAACTCCTGATAACCAACTCAGTGATACTCTAGGAAGTTACAAGAAGGGCGTGGTAGACATACTGAGGGGAAAGAGGGGGGTGCTCAGTAGGCTCATCTCTGGCAACGGCGATGTCGATCAGATCGACTATTTAGCCAGAGACTCGCATTATACGGGTGTCGCGTTGGGAGCTGTTGACATTCCGAGGATATTGAGAGTCCTCACTATTTTCAACGGAGAGTTTTGTGTGGAAGAAAAAGGGCTTCCATCTGTCGAGGGACTGATGGTTGCAAGAATGTTGATGTACAGAACGGTATATAGACATAAAACTGCACTCATCACCGCCTCACTTGCCAATGATGCATTGATAGCTCTAAATCCAGATTATGAAGAGTTCGTGAGCTGGAACGACTGTGACTTTATGTCCGAACTTAAGATTAAGAACAGAAAGACGTACGAAGCAATCAAACACAGAAAGATTCCAAAAGGAATACTTATAAAGGGAACTCAAGAAGAATTCGAAAGAATTGTGGACAGATTTGAGAAGAAGATAATCTCATCTCAATATCTAAAGTCCCCATTCAAAAGGGAAGTCCTCAACGTTCTGTCTGAAAGAAAGATAAAGCCCATGACTGATTTCTCTTCGATAATGCAATTCCTAGAAAGAGAGCTGGAAGGGATGGGGCTGCTGGTTTTCGGAAATGAAAACGAGAAACACATCAAGGACACGCTCCGTAGATTGAAAATTTCCAGCCAATAGCAAACAATTATACAACATTAGGATTTATCACTATGATTCGGCCCATCGGGAAGAGAGCTAAAGAAATCGTTATGAAGGATCCTATGGACAGCAGCTCGTTTCCCGACAAGGACCTGTACATTTGTTTTTTGCCAGAGATGTCGGGGGAGGAAGAAAATTTCTTAATCGAATCGATGAGTAACTTCCTCATCTTGCTGTTTCCCATGGGGGTAGAATTTACGGAGAAAGTAGTTCAGAGCCAGGGAATTCTCACAAGGATGGAGAGAAGGCACTCAAAGATCGTTCTTTACGACGATGAAATGAGAAAGTTCCCAAATTTTGCATTCTCAAAGCTGGTAGAATTCAGGGAGCACCTTATATATCTCCTTCACCAAGCATATTCGCAACGACAGTCTCTATTTCTTGGCAGAGACGCAGTTGGAATGAGTTATGCAAAGATAAAGTACGATCCCTTCACGACTATAGAAACAGTCAGGACTAGTCCGTGGTATGCACCCGGGAAGGAAGAAGTATTCTCCTTTTCAAAGTACAACGCGGGTCACATTGTGTCTCCGGATCTTGGAGAAATATTCGTCGTGACATTTAAGGATTGAACGCAGAATATCACCTATTAATAAGAAAATTAGATTAATCAATTAACTCTCTGGAGGTATGGACGTAGAGAAGTTGTTTGACCTTAACCAAAACGTCGAAGGAATATTAATCTATAATGGCGGGGAAAGCTCTAACGACCCTTCCTTCTTTTATTTTACACAGCTTACTAGGGGACTGTTTGAAAGTTCCTACGCCTTCGTCACCAGGAAGAATCTCAAGGTTATTACGAGCCAGCTTGAAGAACAAACTGCAAGGTCTGAGGATCTCGATGTAGAGGTTTTCAGCTCGGGAAGAGAAAGAGATCAACTGCTGAAAGAGATTACGAAAGGTGTTACCTTCCTTGGAGTAAATTTCTCAGGATTGTCTCACACCGATTATCTCTCTCTAAAGAACAAACTGCCTGACAAGGAACTGGTTGACGTAGGTGAATCGATCACCAACCTCAGACAAATAAAGTCAGAGAGGGAAATTACCAAACTGAAGGAGGCTGCAAAGATCGTATCCAAGGTTGGAGAGGAGATTCCAGGAATGCTACGGGAAGGATTGACCGAGGGAGAACTTGCTGCAAAGGTCAATTATGAGATGATGAAGAACGGGGCTTCTTCTCCAAGTTTCGATACCATCGCAGCATTCGGACCAGATGCAGCCGAACCCCACTTCTCTGGCGGTAACAGGAAACTGAAGAAAGGAGAGGTAGTGCTCGTAGATTTCGGAGCAAAGTATGAGAGATACTGCTCAGATATGACAAGAACTTACTTTTTTGGAAAACCTGAGAAGGAGATGCAGGATATGTATGAGATTGTCTTAAAAGCGCAAAGCGCGGGGATCAAGGCAGTAAAAAGCGGAGAGAACGGTAAGGCAGTAGATGGCGCATCAAGAAAAGTAATAGACTCATCGAAATTCAAGGGGAAATTCATACATGGACTCGGGCACGGGATCGGGTTGAACGTTCATGATCATCCCGCTCTCAGTCCTCTCTTGGATTTCTATCTGAAGGAGAACATGGTTGTTACTGTGGAGCCAGGAGTATACATCCCAAAGAAGGGTGGAGTCAGAATAGAGGATGATGTTGTGGTGACCAAGGACGGGTGTCAGGTTATTACCACAGCACCGAGAGAGCTACAAATCGTATGAAGAATGAAGAAATGGTGGGGGTTTATCCTTTCCTGAGGAGAGCCCTTAGAGGATACTTTGGGCAGGGTACCTCAATACAATCTTTCCTGGAAACCAACGAGACTAATCTCAAGCAATCTGTCAATCGGCTTGCGAGTATAATGAATGGAGAAGATGCTACATTCTCTACTAGTTCAGATGACAGAGTAGTAGATTACATAATCACCAAAATAGTGCTCACCTACATTCGAGACTATTTCATTTCTGCTAGGTATGCAATCAAGGAGAGGAACGCACTATATGAAAACTTGAAAAAAGAAAAGGACCCCAGGATATTGAAACTCGTTTCACAAGAGTTGAATGTTGAGATAGAGAAACAGGGTGATAATTACCTTATTCCTATATCGCCATTTTTGAAGAACGCCGTTGTCTTCAATGACAGAGAGCTGAAGCTTTGCAACCAGGAGCTGAGAGACGGGAATGTAGTTGCATCGCAGAACGTACTAGCAAAAATACTGAGAGAAGCATTTTACAGGAAATACATGCAGGAAGTTAATGAGGTAGTAGAATTTCCTCCTGAAGTAGACAAGATGCTGCGGCCATCTGTTGCAGAGATAGTATCCAGAGGACAGGAGATCAGACAAGAGAGAGCGAACCTCGGCCCCCTCAACGAAAAGTCCTTTCCTCCATGTCTTGTTGAGATAATAGACCAGATGAAAGAAGGAGCAAATGTATCTCACGCGGGTCGTTTTTTTCTCGTAACATTTCTTCACAGGATAGGTCTTCCGAACGACGAGATTCTAAAGTATTTCGGCAAAGTTCCTGACTTCGCTGAAAAGATAACCAAGTATCAGATCGAGCACATAACAGGAACCGGCAGAGGAAGAGAATATAGTGTTCCATCGTGTCAAACTCTAGGCTCTCTAGGGCTATGTTACAAAGAGAGGGATCCTCTGTGTGCCTCAGGTAAGGTCTCCCATCCTCTTGGGTTTTACAGAACCAGAAACCTAGGAAATAGAACGATAGGCAAGGGCAGCTCTGTAGATAGAGTTAATAAATCCCGCAATTCCCAGAAACAGTAACCCCCAGGCTGTTATATAGTATCCAAACAGGGGAATCCCTGTAGTGAAGACCTGTACGACCGTGACTAACATGACAATCACTAACCTATCCGCTCGACCCGGAAACCCACCGTATATCCTATTCAGTCCGACGGCCTGTGATTGAGTACCAACATAGCTGCTCAGAAAAGTGCCGGCTATTGCAGCTATACCGAAATAGAGATTTCCAAACACGCTGATCGTCAACCCAAAAAGGATAACGAAGTCAGAGTACCGGTCTAGAAGATGGTCTAGGAAATCCCCCTTCTTTGAAGATTTATTGAACCGCCTTGCAACGGCTCCATCAAGTGCATCAAGATATGCAGAACCCAAAAGAATGAAAAATGCAATTACAAGATACGCAAAACTAAGGTGACCCAGATAGTAAAAGACCGCAAACGCCATTGCGAGGATGAAGGATATTATGGTAATGGAATTTGGATTGACGTCACCAAGTCTCGATGCGACTCCGTCCAGCAGGAAACCTGCATTTTTCCTCCATTTGTCTAGTACCAATCCAGTATCTCCTCCACTAAATCGATTTTCACACTCGTAGAATTTTTCCCTTTAATTACATTTTCTATGAAATCAGCAGTCTTTTTAACACTGGAATTCAATATTTCTAAAGTGTTTCCGGGGTGCATCTTCTCCGATTCGAATCCGATTAGATCAATCGCTTCACTCTCAATGTTGTCCATTATTTTAGACTTGGAATAGCCTCTTTTCTTCAATCTGATTTCAATATCCTTCAGATGGGCCCTGATGACAACAACCTTGTCGCATCTAGCATAATGAGAGAGATGCCCGAAAAACACTCCGGCAGTCCTGATCTTTCTCAGGCAACCATCGTCAATTATTCTTTCATCATCCTTCATTTCAAGGACACATTCACCAATCAGACCGTCGAATTCCTGGACGTCATAACCTCTACTCAGCAGTTCTTTCATTACTGTGGACTTCCCGACTCCAGGGGTTCCGGTGATACACATCATTTTACAATTCCCAGCTTGAGTGGTCTTGCGAGATGCCTTCTGGCAATGACCGGTACTTCATAGAATCCTGGTGCGATCTCTCTCTTCTCTATAGTCACATCTCCCGTCTTGCTCCTTGAACCGCACTTCCTGCACCTGAAGCCTCCGCTTCTCCCAATGCTTTCCATTCTTGTGTTACAGTTACGGCAGACGGGAGGTCGGATCTCTTTTATTCTGGAAACAGAAACCACCTCTATTTTCTCTATATTGATTGACCCAACCTTGGTTATTCCACCATATACCCTGACCTCGTCCCCCTTCCTCAGTTTTGCCAACAGTGTCCTAAACTCTTTCGTCGGCTCCATAGCGACAGCTCTGATCTTCGTGTCATTCATCTCTACGTCAAAGGTGAGAATTCCACCCCTAGACCATACTGGTCCAGAGCCCACAAACCCCCTGATTATGGAGGAGTTGTACAGCGCTGAATTGCCTATCGGTCTTTCAACCAGGTGGTCGTCAGTAGCTTGGTTTGTCTCATAGATGATAGAGGAGGAATAAGGTTCGCTCTTCACGTACCCTTCATACTGAATCAATTTGGCTGGATTCACTCCCCTGATGCCGAAGAGAATTGGAGTTTTGGTTGTAGGTCTTATCGCATTGTACCTGTTCCTGAAATCAAAACTGTCGAAGGTATCCGGAAATGATCTCTCAATTAGCATGGAGCTAGAATCATCCACATAGTGCTTCCCAGACCATTTGCCTTTGTCGAGATAAGAAATCAATTCATAGGTAGGGTTGTTTCTGGGCCACGAAACGGCAGCATTTGCTCCCACTACTCCTATCTGTCCGTTTATGCAACTGAATTGACCTTTAGCTTTCTCCATAACCTTTCTGTAATCAACAAATTCCCTGACAGCGTCCCAGTAAAAGTTCTCATTGTTTTCCTCTTCGGTTATGATCAAGGCAGGGTTGGTGTCCTTGTCATTCGGAGAAAATCTTTCAATTATTGACATCACATCTATATCCATTTTTTCGTTTTTGTATTGCGGGTAGGACAGGATCTCTTCACCGTCAATCTTACCTATCACAGTACCCTTTCCCTCTCCCCTTCCAAGTGTAAGAGATATCGCAGCATTTCCCCGGGTTTTTAATGGGATGTTGGGATTCAATCTAACCAATTTTGGATAACCTATCAAGTCCAGATTAGAACTCTTCAAGATTTCAATCGTGAGGTAGGTAGTACACATCTCACTACGAGAGTCGGTATCGTCTATACCGAGAATCGGCACTATTTTCCATACCTCCTCTGCCTCTTTTGATAGTCCCTTACTGCCTTCAACAGATCAAGTTTTGTTATGTCTGGCCAATATACGTCAGTAAAATAGAGCTCTGAATATGCAGACTGCCACAGTAGGAAATTGCTGATCCTTTCCTCTCCAGAAGTTCTGATTATAAGGTCCGGATCTACGATCTCTCCAGTATAGAGATACTTCTCTATGAGTTTCTCATCTATGTCTTCTGGGTTGAGTGTACCATTCCTTACCTCTTTCGATATGTTCTTTATGGCATCCAGGATCTCCTCCCTTCCACCATAGGCAATCGCTACGTTTAGCAAGTATTTATCAAAATTCTTTGTATAATCCTCTGCCCTCCTTGCTGCCAGTCTTAGAGCTTCGGGCAGAAGATCAGTCTTGCCAATCAATCTTACCTTGATCCTATTCTTGGTTATCCTTTCATCCTTGACAAGATCGTTGAAGCTGTTCGCATAAAGGTTCATGAGATATTCAATCTCTGATGAGTCCCTCTTGAAATTTTCAGTTGAAAATGCATAGACAGTCACAATTTTTATTCCAATATCGTAGGCCCAGTCAAGAAATTCTTCCAGTCGTTCCTTACCTAGGAGATGCCCTTTGTCACTTGATACATTGAGTTGCCTTGCAAATCTTCTATTGCCATCCATTATGACCGCGATGTGTCTGGGCAGCGGGTCCTTCTTGATGTCCGCCAGGAGGCTCTGTTCATACCTCTCTCTTATTCCTGATAGGACAGAACTGAAGAATCCCTGCTTCGGCATGTTTGCTCAAATAGTTAAAGAGAATAAATCGTTTACTTCTTTTCAAGCATGAAGTAATAGAGAGATGATGAGGGGGAATAACCATGGACAGTCTTCCTCTTTATGATTTCCACTCGGTCGAATCCTACGCTCTCAGATCTTTTGGCGATGTAGGTAACGTGGATGATCGTATTCTTTTCCAATTTTCCTATTATTTCCTGCACAACAGACAGAGACTGGGTTGGGTGGTTCATAATTACCTGCTCAACTTCCCCCAAACAGTCGTAAATTCTATTGGAATCAGCTATGATAGCATTCCCTTTCACTTTGTTTAGCCTCATGTTTTGAACCATCAACTTCACGGCAGCCGGGTTGACATCGATGGATAGGACGTTCGCGTTTCTCTTGAGAAGGGGAATAGAAATGGGTCCAACCCCGGCATACATGTCAACTATCAGCCCTGATTTTGATGATTTAACGCAGCTATCAGTGATCTCCTTCCTGAGAGCGGCCAGTCTAGGAGAAAAATATGCCCTTTCTAGATCAACATTGTATCTAAGGCCGTTCTCCTTGTGTATACCTGCAGAGTTCCCAGTACCGTACACTCTCCTGAGTTTCCTGATTCTGAAAGCTCCCTCAACCCCACTGTCCAGGAATATCGCTCTCGGCGACTGCTTTCTCTGAATTTCCTCGAGGATCTCCTGCCAGCCATCCCGTTCTTTAATGACGAAAAAATCAGCCACTCTCTCGAAGCTTCCAACATGATCCATCCTTATTCTTGGATTCTCAACGAAATCGCCGGTTTCCGTAGAATGCTTGACAGGGACAAGTAGCCAATTCTCTTCGCTTCTTATTTTATAATCTCCGAGAAACTCGCCACTTTCTTTCAGTCTCTCGATCTCTTTTTCCGCGTCTTTTTGGCGAATTCTAACGAATGGAACTCTCAACTTAGGAAAATGTATTTATTTAATATAACTTTGGGAAATTGTGTTCTGCCCTAAATGTGGATCTATGATGTTCCCAAAAGGAGAAGTCTGGATATGCAGGAAATGTGGTAATACAGTTGCGATAAAGGAAGAAGAAAAGAAGGGCATAGTCGAGAAGGGGAAGAAGAAGGAGACAATCGTTGTGGAGAAGGAAGAGATCAACCTGCCCATAGATAAGACAGTTCAGTGCCCCAAGTGCAAGGAGTTCGGTGTCTACTGGGAGGCCATGCAAACGAGGGCTGCAGATGAACCTGAAACCAGATTCTACACGTGCACTCACTGCGGGCACAGGTGGAGAGAGTACTAGGGCTGATCGACGGTTTATTTTTCGAAAATCAACCGAATCCGACTACGTCTTTCTTCTTTTGCAAGGTTGGCATTGGAATGGGAGGTGGGAGGCGTAGGTCTCGTGCTATCAGTATCGTTTCAATGACAGACGAAGAGAATATCGCTGTCTGGACCTCGCTGGCAACGGTTTCTGGAAGGGACTTATCTCTTCTCCACTTGACCTCAATTTCATCGTTACCTTGGTACAGCAAAGTTCCCTCAAGAGAGATTGCACCAAGAGTCGAAAAAGATGATGTGAATTTGTAAACTATCCTCGAGAACTCGTTTTCCCTCTTTACGTCTACAATAGTGAGGTTCTGATCAATTCTAACTTCCTGTGGTCTGGTATCAATAGGAGCGTATCTCTTTCCCTCTATCGAGGTGATTTCAAGATCCTTGATCACGCTCCCTCAGTATAATTTGGATTAATTTCTTTTCCTTGAGAATGCTATCAATATTCTAGCTTTGTGTAGTTTCATTACTTTTCTTTCTGGAAATTAGATACTTTTGGTAGAATGAAGGAACTGTCTCGTATTCTATGGGATCTTCAGAACCAGCCTCTACAAAACCTTTCAACCTGAGTTTGCACGATTCACACACCCCGCACGCCTTCGTGCCACCTCTGTAGCACGACCAAGTCAGGCCAAGTGGTGTTTTAAGTTCTGTCGCGAGCTTTACAATGTCAGCTTTCGAGTATCTTAGAAGGGGTGCCTCAACCTCAATGTGTTCTCCTTCTACTGTTTTCTTTGTTGCAAGGCTGAACGTTTTGTTAATAGAATCAAAATACTCCGGTCTACAGTCTGGATACCCTGAGTAATCCAAAGCATTAGCCCCTATGAATATCTTGGACGAATTGGTGACCTCTGCTAGACCCAGTGCAATTGATAGCAGTATTGTGTTCCTTGCAGGGACATAGGTCACAGGAATATCTTTACCTATATTCTCCAGCGCAGTATCTGGAACTGATATATCGTCTGTAAGGGCACTTCCGCCAATTGTCCTCAAGTCTATTTTCATTATCTTGTGTTCTATCCCATAGTATTCTGCTATCTTTCTTGCGGACTCTAGTTCTCTCCTATGTCTCTGCCCATAATCGAACGATAGTGCCACTACCTCATAACCCTCAGAAACAACCAGAGATAGGAGGGTCGAACTATCTAATCCTCCAGATAAAAGGCTAATGGCTTTCAAGTTTCCGTGCAGATTTTGCATATTGTCCAGGTCCTTCATGGACTTCAATCTCGACCTCTTCAACTCTTTGTTCTAGTGATTTTACAAACTTATCAAGTATGTATTCGCTCAAGCACTCCGCAGTGGTGTCCTTCACAGGAATGACTCTAGTCTCCTCTACTGGAAAGGTATAATGCTTCCCCTCAAGTTTCACCTTCAAGTATCCCTCCTTCTCTTCGATGTTGATCCCCCTCCTCTTCTCCGGAATGAGAACTCTATGATCCAGAAAGTCCGCAATTTCTTTCAAGTTCGATTTTGCCTTCGAGAAGTCAAGAAAGTATGACTTGTCTTTCATTGATCCAACAATCTTGACCGATATTGAGTAGTCGTGGCCGTGAATTCTAGAGCACTTCCAGTCTCCTGGGATGAAATGAGCTGCAGAGAACCGAATGTTCGAATAATTCCCATCTATGAATATTTCCACAGTACTGTATCAACATTTGCACAAAAATACTTTCGAAAAAGTGCCTGATGGATCATTCCTGTCCAGTCAATGAAGTTCACACGTCGAAAGTACACAACTTCGCTCTGGACAGGAAGGAGAAGGAGCAATACATCATAATGACCGTGACTGCAGAACTCTGAATTACTGAGAACAAGAAGTGTGTAGGGGTAAAGCAGCATTTATTCTGGTCAGGCGTAATGCTTCTAGAAAGTACCAGCGGAGAAATGGTGGAAAAGACAAGAACTTATGGGTTGTGTTGTAGTCGATTATTCTATTAAATTAGTTGCTCAAAATGCAATAATAGAAACAAAGTCAAACCATAGGAAATAGGCCCTGAAGGATACTCAGGTAAAATGGTACCCAGTGCTTGGAGAACTACATCCCAGTTACCTTCTGTGAATCTATGAATTCAGGCTCGGACTGATCCCCTAAAGGTGGAATTAAAAGTACGCTTGTACCAGTCGGAATATCGTTTTTTCTATCCCTGAAGGCCGAAAATATCACCTTTGGATAGAAAGCCATTTTCTCTTTGATTCTTTCCTTCCTTTCGAAATCCGAGTACTCACACTCTACTGGTATCCGTTCTTCATTTTTTATGACAACCAAATCCGGTCGGTGTCCTTCGTAATCTATTCCTTCGTATACTTCGTATCCTCTCTTCTTAAAGAAGAAATAGGATCTAGTAACGAGGTACCTATGGAACACTGATTCGCTTCCTCTCTTTGGTCTAGAACCTATCTTCTGGAAGTACTCTTTTTCCAAGTGCACGTTCCCGTCCACAAGAGTTGCAAGACCGAGGGAGACAAGATGGCTCAGCCTGGCAGGGTCTATTTTCTCCGGAACTTCCTGGTCTATGTATTCTCTTTCAGTTCCAAAATCATAGAATTCCTTTGCGACAGAGAATTCCTTTGTCCGGTCTGCCAATATCGTAGTTCCTGAGAATATACTGCCTGTCCTTGGGACCAGACAATTGAAGTGATGAAAATCTGGATTTCTCAAGATCTTGCGTTCATGCTTAAAAGAGGTCATATCCTCATCAGAAAGCTGAAAGAGGAAGAAATTGTGGACGTTGGTTCTTATGCTGGATGCGAGCGTGGAGTCCAATCCAGAGAGCGACTGGGTCGCCATAACCGCCCAGATTGAGAACTTTCTCCCCTCAGTCACAATTCTCTGAGATATGTGTGGTGAGAATGTCTGGAATTCATCCATGACCAACACCACATCCTTCATTCTCTTGAGCACCACATTGTTCCAGATCTTGTACAGGAGCATAATCGAAAAGGGCTTCGAAAGAGACCGAGGAGAATGTTCTCCGGAGAGCTCCACATAAAGGGTATTTCTAAGTTTGGAGATATCGAAGAAGTCCTCCCTTGATGAGAACAAATTCCTAGAGACGTTGTTTGAGATAAGTGGCAGAATCTTGTTTACGGTAGAGGAAATGAAGTCGTATCCCTGATTAAAGATGGAAAAGAATTCATTCTTCTCTTCCGGTTCTAGAGAAGCGGCAAAATCCTTCCTCTTGTAAAAATTCAGTAGCAGATCGGATAGGTCCTGGATGGTCGGGTTGATCTTGTACTTCAGTAATAGACGTGTCATTACTGTGAATATCAACTCAATCCTAGGACCCCAGGTGCCGATTGAAAAAGCTGACTCGCTTGAGAATATGTCCTTCAGGGTCTGTACGACTAGCTCTTCATTTATCAGTTTTTCTCGCTCGCTCTGGTAAGGGAGAACTGACATCATATTAAACCTAAGATACCCAACACTCTCACCAGAGTAGGGTGAAAGGGTGATTATAGAAGAGCTAGAGCTGCCATACTTCCAAAGCTCACCGTGAGGATCGAAAACAACAACAGTTTTTCCCTCCTCTTCATACATACGAATCAGTTGTACCAAAAGATTTGATTTACCGGTTCCTGTCTTTCCGAGAACAAGAGAGTGGTTTTCTAGGAATTCAGGAGGAAAGAGTATCCTCTTCTCTCTTAAAGGGAAGGAGAGACCCGTCTCATAAGGCCAATAATCCATCAGATCCACCTCCATTTATCAGTGACGACAGTTCAAAGCTAGTCAATATAAGGGGGTTCCTCTTTTCAAAGGTCAGGCACTGTCTTCCATTCCTGCTAGAATAATCCCTTGCTAACACCGGTACGAACAATTTAACCCTGTATAACACCCTCTTACTCTTAGCCCCAAGATACCTCTTCTTGAAAGGATTGATTGTTGAGTACCGTTCGACTTTCAAGTGTAGCGTATCTCCTTTCAGCAAGATGAATGAGGTTTCTAACAGGAAAGGGAATATGGAGTCGAGTGTGTGCTTCGGTTTGTTGAACAGGAATACATTTTCCTTCCAGCCAAAATCGATAGAAACGTTTTCGATTTTATTTCCAAGCTCTTCTCTTGCGTACTGAATAATTTCTCCTACCGTGCCGTCGTCACTCACGAAAATGACCAACCCCTCATTCCTTCTGATGATCAATTCAGATTCTCTATTCACTATCAGAAGATTAAGTAGAGTTCTCAGATTTTCTCTGTCTTTGACGTAAATCTTCCACTTCGAATTCATCAGATTACACCTCCTGTTTGTTCGAAGTCTAAGAAAGCCAAAGATAAAACGCGTTTCTTCAAAGTTTCTCCAATGTTTCCGTAGGTGCTATCGTAGGAAGTCATAAAGGTTCCTACCACAAAATTTTCCAAACTCTCACTTGTTTTCATAAAAACACCCGTAGCCATTTTCTTCAAGTGTATGGCATGTTCAGTCGCAGTTTTCGATTTTCAACTCAGAAAAAGCAAATTTGTCTTTAAAAGAAACTCTAGTCCAGAGCAGGCATTACGCACAGCTTTTTCGGAAACCTCTGTCTTATACACGAAAATGGCTTACGTTTTTAGATAAGGTACCCGTATTTATATTTTCGGCGTGTAAAAGAAAAGGGTCCTAGAAACAGATTCAATTTACTACATTAAAACTCGAGTCCCAAGGTGGAGGAGAAATTAAAAAAATAAAAAATAATAGAAGTTTACTTGTACTTTATTTTCGAAGATGCGCTGAAGTGTACTTTGTTCTTAGAAGGGACTTTAATGATCTGTTTCGTTCTAGGATTCTTCGCATTCCTTGCTTTTGTTTGCTTCCTTGAGAAGATTCCGAATCCTGCAATTCTGACTTTCTGTCCCTTGTTTATGTTCGTCACAATAGCCTTGAAGGTTCCTCTTATTACTGACTCAGCGCTTCTGACAGATACGCCGGAACTCTTGGCGATGTCTCTGGCAATCTCGTTTATTCCGACCATATTGAGATTATCTACATTTAATATATAAAGTTAGTGCTATTTTTAAAATTACGGCTGGCGTGAG
>DAHWMK010000024.1:0-37921 GCA_027343225.1 Thermoplasmatales archaeon | reverse complement strand
TCATTGGCCATTCCCCTCCAGTTTCTTGAGATGAACGTGCATGCTTGATAGTACTATCTTACAAACATCGACATCGGCTATTTTCTGATTGACCATGAATAATACATTATCTGATAACTACTAATTACTTGCAGACAAATATTTGAGTCTTCTAAATCCAGTTCAAGCAATAATTGTGTTACATTATAAAAAATCAGAGTGGAGTGTCTAGTATGACCTCGAATTCTACGTCCTGAACCTTAAAATCTGGGAATGTCTTCATGGCGTAAAGTCTTACCTCGTTACATTCTCTACCAACGACCTCTAAATGGAACCGCCTCATTCCCGTGGTTATAGTGAGCCTCTTAAACATGTCATTTGATCTTGTAAATGATATGAAACGGTCTATATTTTCGGCTGGAACGTTAAGACTGATAAGTGCCCTGCAACCGAACCCCATTTCCGTATAGTTTATGTCTGCCCTGCAACCCCTAATTATGCCCTTCTCCTTGAGATGAATGATCCTATCTCTGACATTCCATATGTTCTTGTTCAACTTATCTGCAACTTCCCTGTAGCCCAGACTGCAATTGTCTTCCAGCAGTTCAACTATCTTCGCGTCCAATGCGTCGGGCTGGAATTTTCGCATGCGAACAGATTAACTATTGATTATTTAATTTATTTGAATCTTGTTATTCGTCCAATGAATACGGTATAGGAAATTTGAAGACTGCTCCGCCGATATAGATGTTAATTCTTAATCTCAAAAAGTGGTTACGGATTGTTTGAGTCCAAAGACGCAGAATTCAAAGTGAAGAATTTATAGTGAATGCAACCAGGGTGAGATCTTGCTCTTTCAGTAACCATCACCAGATCTTGCTTTTTTATGAATGTTTCATTACGTAGTTGTTGCCCATTCACAGTAGATGGATTATATTGTCGTGATGTTAGCCTTGGAACATAAAATGCGAAGTTATAAAAAAAAGAGCAAGTTAAGATAGAGGAACAATAAGACAAAAACACATTGATATGTCAGTGCATTTTGCACGAATTTGTTTAAAAAGTTTATAAATTCCAAGCATTTGATTAATTATGAAAAATGAAGATGTTGTAGCCAGTTACCACCTAGAAGGGGCTGAAGAATCTCTTCGTAAGAGGGGGCATGGACGAGCTAGATCTGCCATATACTATTGCACGATATGTACTTCATTTGAGACCCCCTCTTGGAGTGGAATGCAAGAGCATTTGAAAATCAAGCATAACGAACTATCAAAACAGGTTTCATATCGCGTAAGATGGGAGGATGTTTGAAGTCGTTTCAATTAGTTTAGGCAACGGCACTTCCTAAGATGCAGGAATATAGTTTAGTGATGTGTGTCACAACGGTAACGAAGTCGCTTCGTAGAATTCTATTTCATTTTTCAATTTCAAGATTAAAACATTTTAAATGAATTCAATCCGTTTCCTTTTTCACTCTCTTTCAGGTAAAACCAAAAAGGGTCAACCGGGTTTCGTGCGTGTTAATGGATTAACTGTTAGATTGCTTCGTCTGAAGTCTTTAGATGCCTTCTTATTTCTGTATGCCGAGGCCACCTTCTCTATCACGACGATTTTTGATGTTATGCTTTTAGCCCTTGCGTCTGCTTCATCTTTCATGAGTATTGAATAATTACAGAAAGTATTCACTGCGCATACATTTAGCGGTTATATTTGAGTCGGGAACCCGTAATGCAATGCGTTATTGTAGAACAGAATAGCTCTAATCTAGACGGATTAGTTGAAGTACCGCACGTAAATCCATTGATTTTCCATGATTGCGGATCTTTTGCAATGCTATTCGATTGTGTGTTTAGCCTTGGGACGAAAGGGGATCATCCACAGGGTTATTTTTAGAATAGAGGAAGAAGAAAGTGGTAGAAAAGTCACAACTGAAGACAACCTGAAATTCGGAAGAGCGAGAAGGAACTGGTTCTCGCCCGAAACAGATATCTGCACTTCTTACGCATTTGTGGTTCGCCATTTTCTAATATTCTGGAATACGCAATGAAAGGAAAGAACGGGTTACGGTACAATGTGTTAATCTTATCAATGATGGGTCTATATGACTTTGAAAAGAACATAAAATCAGCAGGAATAGATACGAAGTGGCGGATGTCAAATCTTACTTCTACCTAGAACCCATTGACATAGAGCCGGAAATACTGAGTATAGCAGTTTAATATGGATATTTTGAAGAACCGTCCAGAACATCTCTGACTAGTCTAGCAGAAATAGTCAGTATTTTCCTTCTTCTCTCTTAGCCATACTTAGAAGATTTATAAGGAGGACAGAAAACCTCTACTTTGACTATAGACCTTAATAAAATTCATCTCTTGTATCCTTGTATCGTTGTCCCTGAATTGAAAGTCCTGCGCTTGTCAGTGAGGGAAGAGATTTTTCATTGGAAGGGCAGTACACCTGATCCTTTAAAACGGGGGAAAATGGTATTCCTCTTTTCGGAAAAGATATGTGCCTTCTTTTGATACCAAAAATAATGGTAGCCAAGGAAGAGATAATCGAGATATTGAAAACTGTCAATGATCCAGAAATTGGGATAGACGTAGTGAACTTAGGACTCATTTATGACCTCAAAATCGATAAAGATGTGATAAAGATAAAAATGACAATGACCGCACCAACATGCCCGCTTACGGACTGGATTCTGTTTGACGTCCAGAAGAAGGTTGAAGGAATGAAAGGAATCTCAAAGTGCGACATTGAACTTGTATGGGACCCTCCATGGACCCCTGACATGATAAGCGATGAGGCACGAAAGATGCTCAATCTTGAAGGTCGATCTTCGCATAACTGAAAATATTCCAAGTAGTTCAACTGAACAAAATCTAACTACAGCTTGGTTTAGAAGGCGATCTACAGGGTCTATCCAAGATTGAGATATTTAATCGATTCCTAAAAGATTATACTGACGATAAAATTAACTCAACACTTTTATAATTTTCATGACTACTCAGATTCGTGATCTATTGTGAAAATATGTGTGGCTACTTCTAACCAGGGCGGGCTTCAGGATTTGGTAAGTTCGAATTTCGGAAGATGCCCTACTTATACTATCATAGAGGTTGACGGAAAAAATATTAAGAGCACGGAGGTTGCCCAAAATCCGGGCTTTTCTGCAGGAAGTGGTGCAGGCATTCAGGCGGCACAGGCTGTAGTTGATGATGGATGCAATGTTGTAATTGCAGGAGCAGTGGGTCCGAACGCATTTGAGGTGCTCTCGATGGCGAAGCTTGATGTGAGAGAGTGCGCTGGTGTTACCGTTCAAAAGGCATTAGAAGAATACCTGCAGGGAAGACTCCAGCCTTCTTCCGGTTCCGGTCGAGGGGGAGGCATGGGAGGACACGGTCAGGATAGGGGCGGTAGACATCAGTTTCGGTGAATGGCTTAAATGAAAATTTCTGTCACTGGCGGAAAAGGAGGAACCGGGAAAAGTACAGTTGCAGTCAATTTAGCAACGATCTTGGCAAGAAACAAGAAAGTCGTGCTGGTAGATGCTGACGTTGAATGTCCGAATGATCACATTCTGATGTCCACGGAACTCTCGAGCCAAAAAGATAGTTTCATCTTCAGACCAAAATTCGACTACTCTATATGCACGAAGTGTCGTCTGTGTAGGGAGAACTGCTCGGAAAGTGCGATCGTCGTGTTTAAAGAAGGATATCCCTTCCTGATGCCATCACTTTGTTCTGGATGCAAAACGTGTAAACTGATATGCCCAGCTAATGCCATCAAAGATGATACAAAGATTGTTGGGAGTACATTCGTAAGTGTCGTAAACGAGAGCCTCACCCTGGTCACGGGAGTTCTTAAGGAAGGAGAGGAGAGATCGTATCCTCTTGTTTTATCGACGAGGAAGAGGTCCGAAATGATAGACTCAGAACTTGAGATCTTTGATACTTCGGCTGGAACAGGGAACCACGTCGCAGCTGCCATAGAAGGATCGATGTTCGCAATTGTTGTGACCGAACCAACCCCCCTTGGAATTCATGACCTGAAGATGATATTGAATCTGCTTGAGAAACTGGATGTAAAAGGCTACGTTGTTATGAACAGATCTGACCTCGTAGCAGATCCCCTTCAAGTAGTTGGCGCCGAGACTATAGGAAAAATACCACTGAGCAACGAAATCGTAGATAGCTACGTTAAGGGAAGACCTGTCGTGGAAATGTATCCTGAAAGTCCAGCATCCCTGGAACTCAATAAGATTTCGGAGAAATTAAGTGATTTGATATGGCAGAAATAGTCGTGGCTAGCGGAAAGGGAGGAGTGGGAAAGAGTACTTTCACTTCTTCAATCTCCGTGCTGTTGCGGGACAGGAAAATAGGGATAGTGGACGGAGACGCAGAAGCACCTAATCTTCATATCATCTTTGACGTGAATACTTGGGAGAGTGAGGTCGAGTACGAAGAAAAGAGCATGGCTGAAATCGACTATTCGAAATGCACAAACTGCTTGTTGTGCAAGGAGGTGTGCACTTACGAGGCAATAAGAGAAAGAGAAGGGGTTCCGTACGTAAAGAATTATGTTTGTGAAGGGTGCGGTGCGTGCAAAGTGGTCTGTCCGAGCCAAGCTATCTCAATTCGGAAAAATAATCTCTCTGGATGGATCAGGATCGGAAAGACCAAGTACGGTCCATTCGTGAGCTCGGAACTTGATGTAGGGCAACCTAATAGTGGAAAACTTGTCACGAGTGAAAAGAATATCGCAAGGAAATGGGTTTCGAAAGGTTTAATAAATAATATAATAGTCGATTCTGCGGCGGGGATAGGCTGTCAGGTAATTGCATCCATGAGTGGAGCAACTCATGCGCTTCTCGTCGCAGAGCCAACGAGGTCTAGCCTCAGCGATCTAAAGCGAGTGTATTACCTCGCACAACACTTTAGAATCAAATCATACGTCGTAGTAAACAAATACAACATTAATCCAGATTTCAGTGAACTGCGCGACTTTGTATCCGAAAATGGTCTGGAGATCGTTGGAAAAATCCCCTATGACAAGACAGTAGCAGAGTCTATGACGAAGAGAAAACCTTTGGTTGAGTACAATCCACGTTCCCCTGCATCCGAAACGATTCGCGAAATTTCATTATTCGTTGATACTCTTTTATCATAAAAGTAAGTAGAAAATGTTTAAGTATTTATTATGAATATATATTCATAATGAGAGGTGAAAAAAATGCCATATGGTGATGGAACAGGGCCCGTAGGGTATGGACCAAGAAGTGGAAGACATGCTGGATTCTGCGGAGGTTACTCAGTACCAGGTTTTCTGAACAATGCAGTGCCAAGGATGGGATTTGGAAGAGGTAACAGATATTACTGGGGGAGGGCTAATTACGATCCCTACGTAAGGGGACAATATGCTACTCCGCCTGGCAATATAGCGACCCTGACGAACGAAGAACAGAGAAGGATCCTAGAAGAGGAGCTGAAGGACCTGGAAACACAAAGACAAGCGATCGAGAAGAGAATTAAAGAACTGCAGTGACGAGAAACGCCTAGACCAAGGAGATTCAGGAGAGTAAGTAGGCTTCCTTACACAGACCATTTCCTTCCTGCCACTTCAGGGGGAGCCCAAGTAGGCGAAATAGTGCTGACTGTCGAAGAGTATGAGGCGATCAGACTCAAGGATTTGATGCAGATGGATCAGAGGGATGCCGCAGTAATGATGGGAATTTCTCAAGCCACCTTCCACAGGCTTGTTACTGGAGCAAGAAAAAAGGTCGCAGATGCCATAGTTGGGGGAAAGGCAATAAGAATATACGGAGGCTCTTACACGACCGCAAAGGAATGAGTTTCCCTCTCTGCTAAGGGTGAAAGTAAATGAAAGCAGTTATGGTTGCGATTGATTCTTACGAGCTGTTGGAACACGCGGTGAGGATGGCAACTTACCTATTTCCAGGAGCGGAGGAATTCTATCTCGTTTACTTGATGCCCGTTAACTACTCTCACTTCTGGACATCCGACCAAGAGAAGAGGGATTTAGCAAAGAGAGAGATTGAGGAGAAAATAAGGGAGGTCTTCTCTTCTACCAATATCTCTGCAACTACAAGATTCAAGGTTGAAATTGTCGAGGATGATTCAGCCAAGGAATTGATGGAGCTTTCCAAAAGAAAGGACGTCGATGCGATGGTAATTGAGCGCTGGAAAAGTTGGAAAGGCAGGGGTTCCATTACGAAGAGAACTACTATTAGGACTATATCTGGCTCTGAAATACCCATTACGGTGCTGAACTGAACTCGATGAAATTCTCTTCGCAGAAGCTGAGAGCTCTATTGTGCCAAATAAATTTAATACGTACTCTTATGTCCATTCCATCAAAAACGTGAATGTCAACCCACACGCTTCTATTTTAGAGACCAACCGGTACTAAATTTAATCTATCAAAAACAAATGTGAGAGGGTAGAGAGGATTATGGTTTCTATTGCGTTCGGGCCAGTTCCTTCAAGAAGGCTCGGAATGAGCCTCGGTATCAATAACATACCTCCGAAATTTTGCAGCTATTCCTGTATCTACTGCCAAATAGGAAACACTGATACCATCACGACAAAGAGATCTAGGTTTTATGATACAGAATCAATAGTAAATGAAGTGAAAAGAAGAATAGAAAAGACAACTTTATCAGGTTCTAAGATAGATTTCCTGACCTTCGTTCCAGATGGAGAACCGACACTTGATTATTTATTAGGTGATGAAATTCGTCTTCTGAAAAACACTGGCCTGAAGATCGCCGTCATAACAAATTCTTCACTGCTATGGGATCCTGAAGTGAGAAAAGATCTTGTTCAGGCTGACTGGGTTTCCATCAAGGTTGATGCGGTGGATCCTGGCATCTGGAGAAGAATAAACAGACCTTCACCAAACATTAATCTGGAAAAAATCATAAACGGAATTAAGGATTTTATTTTGGAATTTGATGGATTCTTGGCTACAGAAACTATGCTCGTCTCGGGGGTAAACGATACAAACAAAGCCTTGGAAGAAACATCAAATTTCCTTAAGAGTCTAGAACCTGACACCGTTTACATATCGATACCAACGAGGCCGCCTGCAGTAGGATGGGTTAAATCACCGACAGAGGAGACAGTAAATCAGGCATACCAGATTTTCAGTAAGAAACTTCAAAGAGTTGAATTGCTGACAGGGTACGAGGGCAACCTTTTCGCTTATACGGGAAATGTCGTGGACGATATATTACGCGTTGTTTCCGTACATCCGATGAGAGAGGAAGCGATTAAAGAAATGCTCTTGAAGTCTGACCGTGGGTGGGAAGTAATAGACGATCTTATAGCAAGAAAGCAGTTGAAGGAAGTTAAGTATCAGGATGTCAAGTTCTTCATGAGGCCCCACTCTTCCTAGAATCTGGAAACTAGAAATGAGGTGCATCAGATAGGAGTTTCGTTTAAGACAGTACCTCCATTTAACTGCGCGAATTTTCCACATTCTATGTATTTAAACTGAAAGAAGTAAAATCATATAATACAACGAAACAATATAGAAATCTCATGGTCAAGATTGGAATCATAATTTGCGATAGATACAGGAACTGTGCGGGTGGGAAGTGTTTCAGGGCACTGGCTGAAAGGAAAGGAGCATTCGATATTTACAAGAACGATGAAGCGGAAGTCGTAGGTTATACAACTTGTGGCGGATGCCCGGGCGGGAACATTGAGTACGCTCCCGAAGAGATGAAAAAGAGGGGTGCGGAAGTCATCCACTTAGCGACGGGTCTTCTTGTAGGATACCCTCCCTGTCAGTGGACGGACCATTTCAAGTCTTTCATCGAAGAAAAGTATGGACTCAAGGTCGTAATTGGGACTCATCCCATTCCCGAGAAGTATTATCTGACTCATAAAGCACTCGGAACGTGGGAAGGAAAAGAATGGTCAAATAGACTGGAAGCAGTCATGTGCGACGAGGAAACACGAAAGGCCTACGATTAGTATATCGAATGCGTGGTGTTACAAATGAAATAGTATAGACATCCTCTAGAACCGCAATAAGAAACGTAACCATAATTTACGATAGCCCCGGGCAGATTCGAACTGCCGTCGTCGGATCCAAAGTCCGAAATGCTTGTCCACTACACCACGGGGCTTCGAATACTCCATTTATAAGTGGTTAAAAATCTATCCCGACTTGTAGCTCAGGAATTCTTTCCCCAACAATTCTCTTGCAATTATCAACTTCATTATGTTTATACCACCCTCTGCCCCTACGTAGTACGACATGACTCCTCCCTGTGCAGCTCCCAGAGGAAGATCCTTAGTATAGGCCATCGCTCCATGCCAAACCATCACCTTTGTGATTATCTCGTGAGCTGTCGGTGGCCCGGTCATCTTGGCTAGAGAGACTGCCAAATTCTGCTCCGACAGCGGTACTTTTTCTTTATTTTTATAAACCCTGTCGAGTGTCCATGCAGCCTTCTGTGTAAGGAGCCGTGAAGACTCCAGTTTTCCGTAAAGTTCCGCCAGCTCAAACTGTAATCCCTCTTGTTTTCCCAGCGGTTGATCAAATAGCATCCTGCTCCGGAGATGCTCTCGCCCCATATCTATTGTCTCCAATGCGGCTCCGTTGCAGGCAGCAGCCACATATATTCTCGCGATGTTGAATCCCTCCATTATTATATGGAATCCCTGTCCTACTTCGCCTACCCTGAACTTGTCATCGAGATCAAGATCGTTGAAGGAAAACCCCCCAGTTGAGAGCCCCTCTCTTGCTATGTTATTGAAAATGGTCGTCGATATTTCATTTCTTATTTTTCCGTCCGTCCCCTTTATCATAAAAGCGAAGGAGGTGAATGCCTTTGAGGCGAGGCTCTTGTCTGCTGTCCGGAGCAGAGTAAGGAATCCACCTCCTCCTGGAAGGTTTAGAGCCTCTCTTACCCCGCTTATGTAGACTTTCTCTCCCGAGACGCTCCATCCTTTTCCCTTTCTCACTGCCTTAGATTTTTCATTCATGACGTCTGAACCACCGGACGGTTCAGTAGATCCGATTCCCAAGTATGTTCTTCCCTTCGTTATTGATGGTAGTATCTCCTGCTTAGCTTCCTCTGTCCCATATTTTTCAAGCATTGCAGGCCAGCCATTAAGTAGCAATACATAGACTGGAAGAGCCATAGATACGTCCCCTCTGGCAAGTTCCTCCACAATAGCAGCCATTTGAGATATCGATCCCCCTGCGCCTCCATATTTTTCAGATACTGTAAAACCGATAAACCCTGCATCTGCCGCTTTTTGGATGATCTCGTCAGGAATCTTGTTAGCATAAGATATCTTGTCCCTCTTTGGTATCACGTACTTTTGTACGAATTCCCTTGCATTTTCCCTGATGAGCTTGTCTTCCTCTGTAACTCCAAAATCCATTGTGATCCAGAGGTAATAATATTTGATTATTTTAATTCTGAACTCGTCAGTAGTGCTTTACCGAAGTTAACCCGCCTGCATCTTTAAGAAAATGAAAAATGGCTTATCCTACCGGCACCCACTTAGACCGTTGAAGGAATAGTATCTAGATCACGCTTATTCCTAGACCCGGTAGGATCGTTTAGTACCTCTTTTTTCTTAATCCCGTTGTGTTTCAGTTTATTGAGCTGAAACCGTCCCTGTCATCCACCCGACTGTGTTCATTGCACCGTCCCATCCCGAGCTGCCGGAACCACAGGCCACTTCGCACTGCCAAGAGTAAGTCCCCGGAGAGAGAGTGAACGATGCTTGGACTATGCTCGACTCCGCTATTGGGAGGTTTAGGACTTCGGTTCCGTTGCCAAATACTGTAAATGTATGGGATACGAGGCTTACATTGAGAGAAGTGATTTCTACGCTGCCATTGACTGCAATCTGGTTGAACCCATTTGTTGAGTTTATGTTTGTGTTATTATAGACGGTCTCCTTTCCATTTAGAGTTCCCGTAACATTCGCAAACACCGCAGGCAAGGAACCATTTCCATCATCATAGTTGATTATTGTTAGATCTATCTCCCTGTTCGCTGGAATAGAAATATTAGCAGATGATCTTAAAGTTCCATTGCTGAGCACGAAAAACGCCGGCTGATCCCCTACAGTGCTGTTGTAAACATTGTTTGTAGTTATTACCATAATGAGGGAGTACGGCGCAACGCTTCCAGAAGAGGTCGTTGTGCTTCCATGTGTCTGTTCGAGAGGAGCTTGGGTCATGAATAACCCAGCAAACATTCCAGTCCCTGCTCCAACGGCAACAATTGCTATGACTAAGGCAACTACGATGGCGTTAGAACTTGATTGGTTTAACATCTTTAATCCCTATTAAAGAATTACATTGGAAGATATCTTTTATCGTACACACGAATGCGCATTTATGCACCTTAAGCTTGTTTACTACGACTAAATATCCTTCATTCCGATTTTTACCAAAGAATGTGGCAAGCTGAGGGGCATAAACAACAAAGAAAAGCTGACTCTACGAAAAGCATGAAATCTACACAGAAAACTCAAAAGAAGTTAAATTCACAAGAGACATCAGCAGAAAGGCGGGGGTTGCCGAGCTAGGTTAAAGGTACCAGACTTAAGATCTGGTTCCGTAGGGATTCGGGGGTTCAAATCCCCTCCCCCGCACCTTGAATTTTACGTATGCTGACTCCTGAAACTCTCTCAATTAAAATGCGATTTTGTTTTTAATTTCCCCTGCTCTTCTCTCTGCCCTAAAATTGAGCGCAAGTATCATCATAATTAAGACTATCAAAAAGAATATGCCGTCGAAGGTCAAATTGAACCCGTATTTTTGTATGGCATACCCACCGATGATTGGAAGTATTATGCCAATCGCAGTCATGACAGAAAAGAAGTAACTATTTGCTATATTCCTCTCTCTTGGGTCGAATGATCTTGAAATTGACAGCACCGAAAGAGGATAAGTAAAACCATGGGGGATGCCGAGTACCACTAAAGAAAGAACGAGCATCATAATGCTCCTAGATGAGACCAAGATTGAAATACCCATTATAGACAGGACCATTGCAGCAATCATTTGTCTGTGAATGCTTTTAGGAGGGATAAGCGACAGAAACATTCTCGAAACAAAGGAGGAGAGGAAGAAGAGAGAAAAGAGCAGAGTCACAAGTGAAAGTGAGATGCCATAGGTATTCCTTTCATAAATTCCACCAAAAGCAATCAGGAGGGTGAATGGGATATTATAAGCCATTATGTTCAAGAGAGAAGACCTAAATCCATAATTCCCGAATACTTTCACTCTTTCCTTTATTCTATTCTCTTCGGGAAACCTGATGAACGGAGAAAGACAGACGGATATAATTGCTAACAATGAAAAAATTAGGAATGTAGTCTTGAGAGAATAGAATTTCAAAATATATGATTCAAAAGCCGGTCCAGCCACGAGCGAAAGACTTAGGGCGACCGTGTATAGCGAAAGCACTCTCTCCCTCACTCTCTGATCTTTGAACAGTCCTGCAGCAGTTATTATATTGGGCATCATCAGCCCGAAAACTGCCCCTGATATTGCAGAAAGAAACCATATTGATAATGTGTTTGATTTCCAAAATCCGACAAATACTGCTGCATATACCAGATTCGCTAGAATAAAGGCAATCCGTCTCTTTTCGGCTTTGAGCCTTACGTTTATGATCGTGGTCGTCAAGAAAGTAGATAAGTAACTTAGCGCTGAGATTATTCCTACCTCTGTCTGTGAAAAATCAAAATTATACTTTGCAAGCAGAGGTATTGATGTTACCATCATGTTGTTGCTTGCTCTAATGAAAAAAGTAGTAGATAGGATAACAAAAATAGTTGCGATAACTGATTCTTTTGAAATTATCCTATTTTTATCGCCATTTCCAATCAAAAGGTAATTACCTCATAACCATTATTTACGTAATGAGCAAGCCTCTCTCCGAACGGAAGTAGATTCACGTTCATTGATTGTAGTTTCAACTCCAGATTGAGTTTCTTTGCGATGAAGACACAGGCTGAGTCCAATGCACCGGCTTTCACTATTTCGTTGAATGCCTCCTTGGAATCTCCATCCAGGTTCGCTACAAATTCTTCGCTTGGTCCATACAGCAAAACTTTGGAATCTTCATATCTTCCTGCCTTTATCTGTCTTGAAATTGTCATCAGTGCAAGGCCGGCTTTTTCAGGCGCTTCTTTCCCCGTCATCATTAGAAATAATACTTTTGCCATGCTTGTCGTATCAGTTCCTGATATATTAAGTATAGTTAAATACCTAAAGTAACTTCAAACTAACACAATCAACAAAATGAAACGCTCCAACTATTGCGGTTGCCCAGATTAGTCCGGAGATAGATTCAGTAAAAAAAATCTATCTGCTTCGATGAACGAGGAATATTAAGAAAGAGTAGAATGTTGTATTTCTTGGATTATTGTGTTAGTCAGATAGTACAATTCGCGACCACTTTTGATAAATTCGACTGCGTCATTCGTCCTGTTCTTAAAAAGGTCCTTATCTACCTCACCCTTTCGTCAGGAAATAAGGATTTCTTCCATCTTTCTCCAGGTAGACTATCTTGCTGGAATAACTTATGAGTTCTCTGATTTTTTCTTCCGACAGATCTATCTTCTTTCTTTCCTTCAGTAGTGTTCTGATTGTCAGCAAGATTTGACTAGGAAACGCTATCGTGTCAGCAAAGTAGTATGGCAGTTTTTCGTAGAGAAACGTCTGAGCACGGTTCACCAGTTCCCTCTTTACTTCATTGACAGCCTTTCTCGAGTCTCCTCCAACTTTTTGTTTTAGCCACTTCAGTATGTAGAAAGAGTGATTTCCGTACATTTGGAGAATCTGAATGATCGCTGGATTGACCTTGGTATCTACGACTGGAGTTAAAATGTCGTATCTGCTCCAGTCGAGAGTGAACAATTTCCTGTTTTCTAAGGAATCTTTAAAGATCCTGGTTCCGGGAAGCGGAGTATAGATAGAAAATTGGACTGCATCTGCACCTGCATCTATAAGCCTGTAGGAGAATTTTATCGTTGTCAGCATGTCGGTCAGCGTTTCGTAAGGCGCACCAAGCATCATGCCTAGAAGGATAACTATCCCATTCTGGTCCAGAGTTTGTACAGCTCGGATCGACTGAGAAGTTAGTATACCCTTGTGAAGTTTCTTCAGTATCTCTGGACTTCCTGACTCTACTCCCATGAATGCTATCCTCATTCCAGCCTCTGCTCCTTTTTTAATAAGTGTGGGATTGGCAGCGGTGACGTCTGCTCTCATTTGGACTATCCACCTTAAGGAATTGTAGCCCCGATCTATCATCGTATCAAAAAGGTCCATTCTTCTGTTCACGTTTGAGCGGACCACGAAAATATCGTCCACAAAGAAAACCCACTTATATCCTAGTCTTCTCACAATTTCTAGCTCTTTGAGAATCCTTTCATTCGATTTATTTCTCCATACGTTACCCCACGTTGGAGTCACGGAACAGAAATCACAGGCGTATGGACACCCTCTAGATGTTTCTATCGCTGCCACAGAGTCTCCTCCAAACGTCTTAAACGTGTAAGATTTTCGATCCACTAAATCAAATGCTGGGAACGGAAGGCGGTCGAGATCCTGAATGAGTTCCCTGTGTCTCGTCTCCACGATTTCTACTTTCCCGTCCTTTTCGGCATTAAACAGAATCCCGGGTATGTCCCGGAATTCCTTTCGATCGTTGACCGCTTTCACAATGTCCAGAATTGCTTCGTCTCCTTCCCCAAGCACTACTACGTCGAACCCGCTTCTAAGCAGTTCATGTGGAACAAAAGTTGCATGATGTCCACCTGCAACTAAAATAATTTCTGGTTGCAATTCCTTAATTCTGGACGCAATACTGACCGAAGTACTGTGAGCAGCAGTGGCATGTATTGTCAAGCCAACTATTTCGGGTTTGAACTTCATTGCCTCTTCCACCGTATCCTCAACCGACCTCTTCTTGTCCGCTTCCATGTCTATTATCTTGACTTTGGAGTCTTCGAGTGTGAGGATAGAACCCGCAAGGTCCAACAGTCCCAGGGGGACCGGCAAAAATCCAAATTTAGTTAGATACGCACTTCCTGAAGGATTTGAAGGGCGTATCAAAACCACGTTCATACCTATTCTTCCCCATTACCTATAAATCAGCATTGGTAATCGCTTTCTCAAGCTTCACTAGGTGCTTTTTAATCTCTTGCCTCTCCTTTAAGGTCATTTGATGAAGAATGCTCTCTAAGAACTCTTCGTATGAGGAATAGACCTTGTTGTATAGACTAGCCCCCTTTCCTGTCAGCTCCATCATAATTTTCCTTCTGTCACCTTCCCTTTCTCCCCGCCTGAGAAAACCATTCGAGACAAGCCTGTCAATGATTCCAGTCACGTTTGAAGGAGTTACGGACATACAGTCGCTGATCTTATTCATCGGCGTTCTCCCGTTCTCAGCAACCGCCTTCAGTGCAAGAAACTGTGGCCTGGTTAGTCCGTCCCTAGCAAGAAGCTCGTTTAACCTTTTGTCCATTGCTCGATATGCACCCATTATCGCCTCCATAGTTCCACGATCATCAGCGCTGAGAGAGGAATTCCTGATCTTTAACATAGTTAAAGTCATGATAGTTTATATATAAATAATTTAACTCTATACTAATAAGAATCTTCAACGAGAATGCCCCCTAAGAGAATTCTGCTGTCAAATTAATCTGTCTCAATTATTCGTTGATAATAAAGAAGGGATTTGGCCTCTAATTTCCTGAGATATCGAGAGAGGCATAGACTTTCTGTAACCTTTGCGACTGCACCGGCTTGGTATGCAAGAATCTCACTCGCAACATTCTTGGTCTCAGGAGTTCATTCTGGAAAAAATTTGCTGAAATTCAGCGCTAGACGCTTTCAACCACCCAAGGGACGAGCCTGCACCAATCTGTAGAATTTCTCGCTCCAGTCCTTCTATAAGTGCGTCTGTCAATTCTGACGACGAGATAGAATAGTCCTTCTTCTCGATCGATCCCCCTTTCAATTCAGTGTCGTACACTGTGGGAGGGATCACCTCGAACACTTTCACATTGGTATTCCTTAGTTGGTGTCTCAGAGACAGGGTATAAGAGTGCATTGCTGCCTTAGTAGCAGAGTATATAGGAAAAATCGAGAGCGGTATTAGCCCAAGTCCAGAGGTGACGTTGATAATTGCGGCGTTCTGTTGTTTCAGCAGTAGTGGCAGAAACATAGCAGTCACGTGTATTTGCGCCTTGAAATTTATTTCAATTTCTTCATCACCTTCCGTTATCCCCCTTTCGTCCGATGTCAAGTCTACTTTTCTCTGTATGCCCGCGTTATTTATGAGAAAGTTAAATTCTGGAAACTCCGTCTGTACATAACTGAGAAGACCCTTCCTGTCCTTGTCATCAGAAATGTCAGATACAATTGTGTGCAGATAATTTGACTTTCTGTGAGCTTCCTCAAGTTTATCTTTTCGTCTTCCACAGATAATCACGTCATTGCCAATCTTCGCTAGCCTGTCTGCAAATGCAAACCCTATTCCAGTAGCTCCTCCAGTAATTAAGATCGTATTCCCCTTTAATTTCATACTTTACTCACCTGCACTTACTTTCGAATGTATGGAGATTCTTTCCTATGCTTCAATTACACGGTCGATTATATTTATAATGCAAAAAGACACTAACTTGACGATTCTCGATTTCTGTCAGTCTAGCCTTTAGCCAATTCAAATGCGAAACTACTGAGTTGGCATTCTATTCTGTCCTAAGTAACCTTATCTGCTCCCTTGATACTTTGCTATGACCCTCTGTTTCCGAAGTTTAGTATCTAGCTCCAAGACCCTTTCCGTTCGCCGTCTTTTTTCTTCTAAAGATCTACGAAGTTAAGAGTCGTTGAAAAAGTGATCGTAGCATGTGAACGAAGATTGATCTTAGAGCAGTAAGGAAAGGAAATTCTAGTGGTACTTGCTTGAGAACATAGGGCAACCGAGGATAACATTTCAACTCCCACGGGTCTGCACGATCATTGTGACTGATTCAATCTTGGACTAATAGTCCTGGAATGTGCTGACTCGGAATAAGACCCTCTCGAATGTGAATTAATCACCAAGTTTATCTGCAAGATTTCTTTTGAACTACAATGGATGAATTCGAAATTGTCGAGCACATTCCGGACAAGAATAATGGAGGATACTTAGTGGTAGCAATAGATTTCGTTGACCCAAAGTACGTCCGGATTCGTGCAAAAGAGGAACCCAAGGCTTACACCAATATAAGAGTAGAGGGAAACAAAGCGTACTACGGACAGAGAGAGATCGGGACGGTTCTGGAAAGGAAGGATGCAAGCCAGATAAGAGTCAGCACAAAATACGATATCAAGTATACAGGGGGATATTCCCTTGACGGCAAGACCGTCTATCTTGATGAACATTTCCCCAAAATCCTGAAGGTGGAAGGCAAGGACATAAGCACGGAGGAGAGCATAGGACTACACCACGAATTACCAGAAAAATGGATGTCGGATATCGGATATGAGTATCCTCATGCTCACGAGATAGCAACTGGAATTGAAAAAAAATACGTGGAGTCTCAGGGAGTTACCTGGAAGGGTTACTGCACGGAAGTAGACAAGAATTTGAGACTGGTGTACAGAAATAAACTTGAAAAATCCCCTCCGTCCCTGGATCTTGCCCCATATCTTTATTGTAGGGATAGGGAAGCGCTTAAGGAGATTCGTGAGAGCAAATAGAGTTTAATTGAGTTTCCATCATTTCTCCTGACAAGAGTTTAAATATACACTTATATATCCAGTTTCGAAGACAAATGGCACAATCGCTCACAAAGCTGTCGTTTTTTCTTCTGCTGATCTCTTTTTTTATCGTGACACTTGGAGTCTGGTACATGACTGGTCTTTCCGTAAAGTATTTTGCACTGTCAACGAAGGACCACTTTCTTGCTTTTTTCAAGTACTTCGTTAACTTCTTCAGCTTCTTCTAGGCGATCCTTTAGATTTAATCGAGAGTGTAGGATCGCTACTTTTCTATGCCTTGCGGTTGCTCTGATCACAAGAAAATCTAATGGACTTCGATTAGAAGAATAAATTTAGTTAGATGCGATAACCCTGTCATGGGCCAGAGAATCCTTCTGTATACTGGAAAAGGCGGAGTAGGGAAGACTAGTATAGCTGCATCCACTGCGTGCTCATTAGCCAGGAGTAAAAAAAAGACCTTAGTTATTTCGACCGATCCAGCGCACAGCTTGGGGGATGCCTTTGGCACAGAAATAGGACCCAAACCAAGGAAGATGATGGAGAACCTTTATGCCCAGGAGATCAGCGTAAACGAGGCCATCAACACTCACTGGAATGAGTTGAAGGGGTATCTTACTGGATTGTTTCAAACCGAGGGGCTAGATCCGATATCTGCAGAGGAAATAGCCACTCTTCCTGGTTTCGATGAAGCGTCTCAGCTACTATATTTAAGACAATATTATGATGAGAAGACTTACGATGCGGTTGTTATCGATAGTGCTCCAACAGGAGAATCGCTGAAGCTACTTTCATTTCCTGAGGCAATGACGTGGTATATGGACAAAATTTTCCCAATGGGAAGACTTGCAGCTAGATTGGTTCGCCCTGTATGGAACACCGTATCGAACGTATCTATACCCGACGATGAGGTTTTCAAGAGTGTTGAAAGTTTGTACGAATACCTAAAGAGGATTAGGCTAATTCTCACCGATCCAAAGATTTCGACAATAAGATTGGTTATGAACCCGGACAAGATGTCGCTCAGCGAAACGAAGAGGGCTTTCACCTATCTGCTCTTGTACGGATACCCTGTTGACTCGGTATTCGTAAATAAGATTTACGACGAGAGCACTGGGTCTTTCTTCAAGGGATGGAGGAACAATCAAGGAGAAATAATCAAGGACGTAAACGACTCCTTTACCGATCTCAAGATATTCAAGGTCCCCATGTTGAATGAAGAACCAATCGGCATCGATAAACTGCAAAAGATGTCGGACCTCATATACGCCGGTTCCAATCCTCTAGACACCTTCTCAAAAGAAAAAAGCATTCAGTTTGTGAAAGAAAACGGCAAGTACATTATCAGACTCAAACTCCCCTTCGCTGACAAGGAGAAATTGGAGATATTCAACAAGGGAGGAGAATTGATTATACAATTAGGCAACTGGAAGAGGGTATTCTACCTTCCAACAGTCTATGCGGACAAGAACCCTATGAAAGCAGAATTTAATAACGGCGTTCTTAATATAGAGATGGAGTGACATGGCAGTGGAAGAGAAGGAAGACAAGATAACAATTGAGATCAAGATTACGGTCCCGTCGATGAGCCACGGAGTGGGAAGCGCACTCAATCATTTCCTCAAAGCATCCGAAGAGATAATGAAAGCAGGCAAATCGGTAATGATTAAACCTGAAGTAAAGTCGAAGATAAAGAAAGTAGAGATCAAATAAAGATTCAAAATTAGTAGAGAGCAAACTTCGTCGGATACATTAGAGGCATTTTTGACACGGTAATGCAAATCTGAAACTGTTTAAAGTAAACCCATTTGATAATGAACGATAGCAGTCAACATTCGTAATGCTGTCAAATACCTGAGAGGAACTAATCAAATCTTGACACCCGAACTCTCTCAATTTGAGCGAAAATCATCATCTTCAATTTTTTGATCTTTGCCTGCGAACATTATTCAATAATCTTAAGATTGTTAGGCATTCTTTAAATTATGAAAAATAAAAAATATTAATCATTAAATATAGTTGAAATATCCATAAGAAATGATTTCTCTCTCTGTTCTGTTTAGCCAGTTTGCTAAGGTTGTACTGGACACCAGTGCGACGTGGAGCACTGCTAATATGGCAGAGTACATGACCATAGTCGGAATTTATGTCCACGCATTCTTTCTGATCTTTGCTGTGGGTTTCCCAGTAGTTGTCCTTACCCTTGAGTCCATTGGAGTCTTTAGGAAGGACGAGGACTACATCAGTCTCGCCAGAAATGCTTCCAAACTTTGGGGAATTACATTTGCAGCCGGCGCAGTTACCGGGACTCTGGTTGAGTTTGGATTAGTTGTCGTATGGTCTGGTTCTATTGCCCTGATTGCCAGCATGGCCGCTGCTCCCTTAATCATTGAACTCTACGCTTTTATCATCGAGATAGTTCTAATAGGAACTTACCTCACAACCTTCAATAGGTTCAAGAAATGGAAGGTAGCTCATGTACTGGTTGGAGTCGGCGTTCTAATAGGAACTAATCTTTCTGCCTACACTATATTGGCCGTAAATTCTTGGATGCAAGTCCCGTGGGGAACTGGAAATCTAGTCTCTCAGATGTTTCTTCCTTGGGTACCAACCCTAGGTCCTCTAGTCGTAGACCCTGCCAAACTGAAGACCCTCGCCACGGTGCTTCCAATCATTGGTTCCACTCTGCTCTCCTCACCCGGGGCATTCCAGCTTCTCTCCAATTTCACTTCCAACCCGTGGATTGCACTCTTCAACCCTGATACGAATGTAACTTATTTCCACAACTTCTTGGCTGCTCTCATCATTACGTCGTTCCTTGCTGCCTCCTACCTCTCATACAAAATCATAAAGGGGTATGGACCTGCGACCTACAACTGGAAGGGACTCAGAGTCTCATTCTTCATAGCTTCGATTGCATCCTTCCTTCAGGCAGTAGCAGGCGATTTTCAAGGGCGTCTCCTTTATGAATTCCAGAGAAATATCTTCAACGCAACAGAAGGAATCCCTGCCAAGGGTGGATATGACCCTATCGTCAGTATTTTGCTCTATGGAAAACCAAATCACTTCTTTCCCGGTTCGAATTATCTCTCCTCACTACTACCTCAAAACGATTCACTGGGTCAACTGACTTTGAGTGCGTCTAATTTTTACGGGCCGGTACTCCACTTTATGTACTATTCCATGGTCATTTCCGGAGTGATCATAGTTGTAATAGCAATAGGTCACTTCGGACTATACTCGAAACTCTTGAGAAGCATAGTGGAAGGGATACTGAGAATGAAGGTCGAAACATTTGTGCTGTATGGTTCTTTTGCTGGAGCCATTTTTGCAATAATCGCTAGCGTTGCAGGATGGGCGACCAGAGAAATGGGAAGACATCCCTGGACTGTTTATGGCCTCATAACCTACAATGACGTTGTAAATTCCCACGTTATAACTCCTCTGTTCACAGCAGTGATCATAGTCCTAGAACTGGCTATCCTGCTTGCAGGGCTCTGGGGGATTTATATGGTATTCTTCAAAAAATTAAAGGTCAAGCACAAGGGGGGTGTTCAGTATCATTAACATATTCTGGGGGATTGCAACAATTGGCACTACCTTCTTTCTACACATATTCTTCGTAACAGTTGTTCTTGGGTTATCCGTAATAATACCAATTTTTGAGATCATAGGCTATTTCAAGAAGGATGAAAGGTTTTACAAGTTTGCGAGACGCCTTACCTCCTACTTGATCAGAGTGGACCTATTTGCAGGGGTTCTGGCAACCTGGCTAACAGTGTTTCTTGCAGCATATTGGCCGTCTCTCCTTTACATAGCTACAAATGTATTATTCTATCCCATCTCGCTCGCTGTTGGTGGGATAATGGTTGCAATCGTCAGCATGGCTCTATACTGGTATACATGGGATGACATGAAAAGGAAGACTCATATTGTGGTAGGGTTGTTCATGTCTGCTGGAGCCCTTTCAGTTGCTTTTGGAATGAACAGCATACTGGCTATGATGTTCTATCCCTATGGTGTTTCAACTACTTCCGCAATGGGACTGACATTCTTCAAAGCTAACGGCCTGAATCCACTGTCCAATCCAATACTCCTTCCCCTTGCCCTTTACACTTGGTTCATTTCGATTGCTCTTGCGTCATTCATAGTGTTGAGCTTTGCCGTATTTAGAACCAAAAATGATTTCACGGATGAATTCCAACATACCTTAAGAATATCAAGAACGTTGTCTGTACTGTTCTCCTTACTGAGTCTCGCGACAATTGCTTGGACAATTTTCGAACTTCACGGTTATTCTCAGTACGTGTATCAACAGATGGCGGACAAGGGGTTTGTGACAGTTTCTATTGTCCTTGCAATAGTTGTTGTGGTTCTGTCCCTAATTTCGCTGTATGATGATGTGACTCGTTACGCGGCTCCAGTGGGTGCCGCCTCTTCCTATTCACTCTTGATGTTCTTCGAGGTTACTTCCAATACAGCAAGGTACCCGTACCTTATAGTGACCAATACAACAGGTATATCTGCCAGTACTCTGGTAAACCCCCTGTTCAGCATCCCGAACATTCTTCCGGTAGGAGGAATGCTGGTAATGATAGGAATGATCGCAACTTTCCTTCTGACGCTTTATCTTGCTTTCTTCGTGTTTCCAGTCGAAAGGAAGGGCAAAGTGACCGCATGAGAGAACTGGACATGGGACCTGGTGCAGTAACCGACGGCAACAGCTTGCAATCTATCTCGAACTTATGAAAATACCCACCGCAACGAGGACAAACCCTGCAAGACTCAAAGCCGTCAGTTTGTCGTTATTAAGAAAGGTGCTGAAAAGAATAGATAGGGCAGGTACAGAGAACAGATAAGGAGAAACGTGGGAGACCTTGTATTTCTTGATAAGACCCCAGTAGATGAAGTAGGCTGCAGAAGATCCGATGGCACCCATGTATATGGTGATCAAGATGAAGTTCGTCGTAAGTGGTCTCATGCCTCCATAAAGGAGTGCAACAATTAGGACTACTGGTACTGCAAACAAGAACTGGAAGGTGTTGACTGCCCCCATGTCCGCGTCCTTCAGGTACTTCTTGTAGTAAATAGTTCCAGCTGCCCACGAGATTGCAGAACCAATCAGCAGAAAGAGCCCAATGCTGAAACTTATGGATAGCTGGTCTAGGAAAATCACAACTATACCAGCAAATCCCACAACTATTCCCAATATTTTCCAGTTGGACAGTTTCTCCTGCAGGATCAACCACGAAAGGAATACCGAAACTATGGGGTAGGTGTAGACAAGAATTGAAGAGATAGAAGAACTCTCCGTTCTCTCCCCTATGAACCAAAGACCCATAAAGATCGAGACGTTGAAAAGACTCATAATAACCAGTTTCCAGACACCAATGCTCCTCACAAGTCTTAGAGTTGAGTAGGAAAATGGAATCGAAAATGCCGCGCCGAATAATATCCGGAAGAGGAGCGCAACCATTGGAGGTTCGTAGAGAAGGGCAAATTTTAGAAAAGAATAGTTGAGCGCCCACGATGACGACATCACAAGAAATAGAATAACGTCAATCGTTTTTGATCCTCTGTAATTCACCGCCCTTCCATTCGATGCGACCATAAAGTGTTTATTGCAATTTGCAACCTATTGGGGGGAACCCCGACTGAGTCGAAAGAACATTTCTGATGTTATCATGAACGGAAAGTGTGTAGGTTAATTATATTAACTTAGTTTAAATATAGATATGTGCAGCACAGTCACTATGACATGGAAACCAGAAAGAATTCCACGTGCCCCGTGGAAAGGACGCTCTATATTCTGAGGGATGTCTGGACTTTCATGATATTAAGGGACCTGTGTACGGAGCCAAGGGGATTCAATCAGCTGAAAAAGTCTGTGGATGGAATATCGTCCAGGATGCTATCGGAGAAGCTAAAGTTCCTTGAAGAAGAGAACATACTCGACAGAAATGTAAGTGATTCCAGGCCCGTCAGGGTCACGTATACACTTACGGAAAAGGGAAAGTCTCTTAGCGCAGTAGTGGACTCAATGAGGAACTGGGGAGAGACCTGGATAGCCCAGAATGCGGAGAACTGTGACAACTGAAGACCTCTATCTGGAAGGAGAAGAGCGCTTCGGTCCAGTCACCTCTTTCTTTTTTGGATTAGGATCCATTTTCTTGAACAGATATTATGAAGTGATACTTGAGGATCTGGGAACAAAGAAATTTGATGGATTGCTCGATGTTGGTTGTGGAACAGGAGCACTTCTAACCAGACTCGCGGAAAGATACCCTTCCAAGAATTTCTACGGTCTGGATCCCTCACCGCATATGCTGGAAAGAGCCAAAAAGAACTTGTCTAGGAAGGGACTTGGAAGTAGAGTGGATTTGAAGATTGGCAGTAGCAGATTTATCCCATTTGACACTCATTTTGATGCAATCATTTCCTCGTTTTCATATCATCACTGGATCGAACGCGATAAGTCGCTAAAATCACTTGTACATCACCTGAACGAGCACGGATCAATATCAATATACGAATACGACAACTCGAATAGAAGTTTGAACAGTTCTCATGGAGTGGAAGAGAGAGAATGGGACTCCCTTCAAATAGAGGGTATCGATAAATCCATAAAGCACACGAAGGGAATCATCATCCTTACTCTATCGAAGTGAAGTTTAAGCCTGATTTAAATTGGCTAATTCTTTTATCTCTTTCTCTAATAATCAATTCTGAAAAAAAAATCAGGGAAATTTACACTCAACGGTTACATCGCTATAGCGTTACTCCTCCAGACTAGCGTACTGTTTATCAGAATTGTTGGAGCCGTGATATATAGAAACTACGCTCTCCTCTTTGAAAGCTTTCACATACTCACGGATCTGCTCGTGACCGTGGTTGTCTTTGCTGCAATAAGGCTTGCGAATAGTAGCTACAGTAGAAGGTATTCTTACGGCCTCTTTAGGGTGGAAGACCTTGTATCTTTGTCTATCGCAATCATAATTGCGTTCACAGCCATAGACCTGCTTCTCTCAGTTCCTTCGATCGATCTCAGGTCGAATCTTCAATCCGGAATACTTCAGCTTATATCGGTCGTCCCACTTCTGTTCTCAGGAATCGTCAAAATAATAGGTGGAAGAACCGTAAATTCCCCCTCATTGGTATCTGATGGCTACCACAACTATTCTGATGTTTATGTAGGCCTGGGAGTGGGCGCAGGACTCCTGATCAGTTATGAGACGAGGATTGCTGTATTCTACTACATCGCAATAATCATAGCTGCCGTCGGAATTCTATACACAGCATTCAAGATAGGTAGAGACAGCGTGACTAGCATAATGGACTTGCCAAAGGACAAGAAAGTTATCCCTAAAATAACTGAAATTGCCAGAGAGAACAAAGAGATAACGGGAGTAAAATCCATCAAGGCTCGCTGGGCTGGTCCGGTAATCTTTGTGGAGATAGTAATAACGGTGAACAGTAAGTTAACTATTGAAGAGGCCCATGACGTTTCCGATTTTCTCGAAGAGAAGGTGCTTCAGGAGATTCCGGACGTCAAGGATGTGGTGATTCACATTGAACCATCAAAGGATTCGAGCAGAGTGGTGATTGTTCCGGTTTCGGAACCTGGCAAGATATCTCCAACCACATCTAAATCGCTCTATTACCTCCTCGTGACATTCAAGGATGGAGTGAGAGTATCGTCACGGACTGAGAAAATAGATCCTCAAAACATTACCGTGGACAAGAATGCACAGAGAGTTATGTCCTTGGCAAAGCAAAATATGGTGACGGATGCGGTCGTTCTTGACGCCGGGGAGTTTCTTTCCTCACTGATGACAGTCAATCACATCGACATGTGGAAGGCAAATTCAGATTCTGTCGAAGAAAACTTGGAGCTTTTCATTCACAATAGACTCAGCAGACTGACCGTTAATTGAATCAGATTCAAAGCATATTCCTGAGGTGGTCCGCAAACATCTCGTCTCTTTGTCCCAGCTTTTCAGCGATGAAGTTCAGATCATCCTCCTTTATTCCATAATCGGACAGTCTCCTTTTCAGACCCATTTCATCGATGAACGTATCTATTCTCTCTGCCAGGGACTCGATCGCCTTGTGCCCATCACTTTCGTTCGTAAGTGAGATTGCTAGCTTTGCCAAACCTGCGGGCGCTGAATCAGAATAGTACCTTAGAATTTCTGGAAGTGTGATGCAGGATGTCATCCCATGAGGAATATTCCATCTTGCACCAATTATCTTTCCTATCTGGTGGCTGAATCCCATAGGGCTGTCATATACGTCCATATATGAATACCAGGATGCGACCTGACATTCCATTCTCTTGTCCGTCCAGTTCCCCTCGAGATTCTCAAACATCTTTTCGACAGATAGCTTTGAAAAAATTATTCTTAGATCAACTAGTCCATCACCAAGAGTTGCCTCAATTGCGTGGTCTATTGACCTAATTCCAGTTGACCTCCATAGGGTTGTCGGAGTTTCAAGGGTTGCATCCGGATCTAGGAAGATATATCTTGGTACCAAGTTCTTCCCTCTGATTCCCTTCTTTACTCCATTCTCAGAATAGCCTGCAATGTGTGAAAATTCAGAAGCAGATAGTGTAGTTGGGACCGCAATCTGGGATATATCCGGATCAATTTTTGATCTTATTACCTTCGTAGAATCTATAACACTTCCCCCTCCTATGGAAATGAGGTACTTCAAATTCTTTCCTTTGACCTCATCAACGACCGAATCTATCTCCTCCAGTGGAGAATGCTGCGAAATACCGTTGAACACCATCGTATCACCTAGTATTTCTACCGCCTTTTTGAAGAAGTCATTCCTAGATACCGATTTGCTAGTCACGATTGCTGAGTCTTTTAGTCCCTCTTTTCCGATCAGAGAGAGGATTACTTCAATTGAATTTTCACCCACCGATATCCGGTCTATCGGAAGAAAGTTGAATTGCATCATTCGTACCATGTGTTCATATAATCTTTGTTTTCTAATCTTTCCGCTTCACCTGTCATCCCCAGTCTCTCATAACTTTCAACCATTATTCCTGTTTCGTTCGTCTCCTTCTTTCCCAATGCCTTTTCAATAGTCCCTGGCTGAGGACCATGGATCATACCTCGAACGTGGAGAGTGATGGAACCCTCCCTGATCCCTTTCCTGCTCATGAAATTACCGGAAGCGTAGTAAAGGAACTCGTCCGTGTCAACGTTACTGTGGTAGTACGAGATCGGGATTGCTCTTTCGTGGAAATCATACTTCCTTGGTAGGAAAGTCCCAATCATGAAGGATCTTGATGAAAAGGTCTCGTGAACAGGGGGAGGTTGGTGTACTTTCCCCACTATAGGCATGATATCCCTGACATTTATCGCAAATGGATAGTGGTATCCGTCCCAGCCATCGAGGTCAAATGGATTGCTATCCCTTGTTTCGACCACATATCTATCGTCGAAATCTACATACACTTCAAAGCTTCCCTTTTCTTTGACAACGCTCTTTAGTATCGGAGGTCTTATGTCCCTAGAATAATAAGGTGCCCCTTCCTTTATCTGACCGAACTTGTTAAGATACCTTGAAGGGATGGATATGTTGTCCCTTGATTCTATCAACAGGAATTCCAGTTCTTTCGATTGCTCCAAGGTGTAAATAGTCCCCTTTGGCACATATATATAATCTCCCTCTTCGAATTGTATCTCTCCAAGTACACTTCTTAATGTTCCTTTTCCTTTGTGCACAAAGAAGAGCTGGTCCCTGACTCCATGTCTGAAAAGGTAATCTGTGTCACTGGAGGGCTTTAGGATAGATATTATCAGTGATTCGTTGCCAAATAAGGGTTTCCTGCCAGTGATGAAATCCCCTTGCCTTTTCAGTACGTCTGTATTAACCATCTTGTGCAACTTTTGCACTTCAAATTTGGGAACTTCCTTTCTTATTTGTTTGACTGATTTGATTCTGGTCGGCTCGTTCCTATGATACAGCAAAGAATAAGAGCCATCGAAACTTTCCTCCCCAAAAAGTTCCTCCCTCAGCAGTTTCATTTTGCTATCGTATGTGTGCCTTGTTCGAGGCATACTGCCCTGTCTAACATAGTACACCATTCAACCTACCTCATTTGTCAGTTCACCAAGCGCTGGACTCCTTATTGTCACTACATCTCCTTTCCTCAACCAGCCATATTCCTCGGGCCCAAGTTCTAGAATGCACCCCGTTGAGACCGTTCCTGACATTATTACATCTCCCCTCCGCAATCTCGTTCCCTTGGAAGCATATTCAACTAATTCGGAAAATGACCAATGCATGTCTTTTAGATTACCTGAAGAGTATCGCTTGCCATTCACGTATCCCTCTACAGGAATGTCATACCTATCTCCAGATTCCTTGAATTCGTCAAGCTCATCAGTTGTCGTAATGTATGGGCCAATACTAGTTGCGAAGTCTTTTGATTTTGATGGTCCCAATCCTATCTTCATCTCCTTTCTCTGAAGGTCCCGAGCAGACCAGTCGTTTGCCAGCGTGAATCCAAAAATATACGGGAGAGCGTTTTCTCTCCGTATGTTCATTCCTTCCTTTCCAATAATGATGGCCACTTCCATTTCGTAGTCCAATTCTGAGGTAAATGTTGGATATGGAATGGAAGAGCCTGATGGGTATATCATGGAGGTACCCGAATAATAGTAGACTGGAACATCGTACCACTCTTGAATCATATCAAGTCCTCGCCTGGCCCTTGCTCTCCTTACGTGATCTTCAAAAGAATAGAAGTCCCTTATGGACGTTATCTTGGGGACCGGTACAAGGAAGTCGTTGCTGCTAAAATTCCGAATCTGTTGTTCCTGCAACTTGCTGGAGGGAATATCATAAAAATTCATAGACTCGTCAACGGGAAGGTATAGCTTCTCACCCTTAATCGCGACCGTTCTAATCTTCCCTTCAATATTTACTCTGGCGATCTTCATGACTCAGAGATTTCCTCTCTTCTCCTGTTCCTTTTCGATGCTCTCAAAGAGTGCTTTGAAATTTCCCTTTCCAAATGAGGTAGCTCCTTTCCTTTGAATCACCTCATAGAAGAAAGTTGGTCTATCTCCTATTGGCTTGGTAAAAATCTGCAGGAGATAACCGTCGTTGTCTCTGTCCACTAGTATATTAAGCTCCCTCAAGGCATCCAGATCTTCATCAATCTTCCCCACTCTGTCTTCCAGCTCGTCATAGTAAGTCCCAGGAGTTTCGAGGAATTGAATTCCGTTTTGTTTCAGCTTTCTGACAGTCTCGATTATGTTGTCAGTAGCAAGCGCAATGTGCTGTACTCCTGGAGATTCGTAGTAATCCAAGTACTCCTGTATCTGTGATTTTTTAAGTCCTAACGCAGGTTCGTTTATTGGAAATACTATCTTCCTTTTGCCGTACTCTACAACCTTGCTCCTGAGTGCGGAATACTTCGTGCTTATGTCCTTGTCGTCAAAACTTATGAGTTGTTTAAAACCAAGCCCCCTGACGTAATAGTCCACCCAAGGATCCATTTTGTTCGCTTCAACGTTACCAACAACGTGGTCTACCTTCTTCACAACTTTTTTGCCCTTGACCGATTGAACTTCCACAAACCCTGGGGGAAGTTCTGAATCCCATTCGCTGTAATCCTTCAGTGAGTGCACCGTTTCTCCGAACGTTTTCAGTTCCGTTTTTGAAAGAACTCCACCATCTCCCTTCGTTATTTTGACCGGTCCTGGTTTCACTATCCCATTCTCTCTGATGAATGAAAGCGTTTCATCCAGGTTGCCAACATCAATCGAAACATCCTTGACTCCGTCTCCATGGACTTCCACTTGTCTAGATATTTCGGAGCGCCTGGAAAGGAAACCGGTAAAAATCAATCTTATGTCCCCCTGTTCCATCAGATAGGATCGCCTGTCCCTGACACCTGTCTCTGGTCCGGAATAACCGATTGTTCTGAAACCCATTGCCCGCTCATGAAAATAAGCCCACTGGCTTGCAGAACCCACGTAGAACTCAATCGTATCGATAGAATTGAAAAGATTATCAGTTGACATTGTAAAATAAATAGAAAATTGGTATTTTAACTTACCTTAATGATTAAAAGTGTAATTAAAGACTAAATATAATTGAAAGCTGCTCTTCCTCCGTTTTGTGTGTTATTTCATACCCAAACCAGGAATCGAAAAGGAAATTAGCATAATTGATATCAATAGTAGGTCATGTTAGACTTTGCTCAGGGAGTAGAAAGGGTCAAAAAGCACATGAAGCTTGCTTTCAATATAGAGGACTTTAACATAACGATGGCTAAGCAGGAAAAAGATCAGACGAATGAAAGGGAGGTCTGGAGGTACAACATAGAATTCTTTACTGGAGACAAACCAAGTAAGGCTATGATAGAGATCAACGCCAACACTGGAGATGTGATACTTTTCCAGAAGGAATCCCAGTGGAGGCTTTAGAGCTTAAATAACAAGTTATACTGGAAAGCGACACCCTGTGCCAAGTTTTTTTTATCTCTTTTGCGTATAGGATTTGAAACCTAGGTGAACAGATGAAGGTACTGCAACTCGACGTCGAGAACATGTCATACGAACTAATTGAGCCCGAGACAAACGTATACGATGAGAGTGAAGAGAGGAAGTTTACAGTTGAAGATGCAGTTGTAATGCTCGTCTCAGTGGAGAAAGGCGACAACGAGGAAATAGCTTCCAAAGCGATCCAAGAAACGACAGGTTTCATGAAAAAACAGAAGAGGAAGTTGCTTTTGATCTATCCCTTTGCACACTTGAGCAGGGAACTCGAATCACCGAGGGAGGCACGCGAACTGCTCGAGTTCATGAGAAAGAAGGCATCGGAGAGTTGCGATGTTATAAAGGCTCCTTTTGGATGGAACAAAAAGTGGAGCATTCAGATAAAAGGGCATCCCCTCGCTGAGCAGTTAAAAAGTTATGCCAATAATGGCAGTGATTCAGCCGTAAACTCGGTACCACATAAAGCCGGAACCAAAGAGGAAATTTCAGAGGCTATTAAGCAGGAGGAAAAGGTCAAGTCGACATGGTACATCCTCACTCCTGAAGGGGAACTCATCCCACGAGCTGAATTTAGGAGTTCGGGGTACGAGAACCTAAAGAAATTTGCAGACTACGAGATCACGAAAGTAAGAACTTATCAGCAGGTTCCGGCGCACATCAAGCTCATGCAAAAACTGCAGCTGGTGGATTATGAGCCAGGTTCAGACCAGGGGAACATGCGGTTTTATCCTAACGGAAGATTGATAAAGAGCTTGCTCGAGAGATACGTTACTGAGAAGACTGTGAGCTACGGAGCGATAGAGGTAGAAACGCCCATAATGTACGATTACGGACATCCAGCTCTTAAGGAATATCTCAATAGGTTCCCTTCAAGGCATTACATCGTGAAATCCGACGATAAAGAATTCTTCCTCCGGTTCTCAGCAGATTTCGGACAGTTCCTACTTATGAGCGATGCAACCGTTTCGTACAAGCAGCTGCCATTTAGGTTCTATGAAATAACAAGGTACAGCTTTAGACGCGAACTAAGTGGGGAACTCACGGGACTCAAGCGACTTAGGGCATTCACCATGCCCGATATGCACACCATGTGTGCTGGAATTGATCAAGCTAAGGATGAATTCAAGAGACAGTTTGATTTCTGTATGACCGTTCTGGATTCTATAGGAATAGAGCAGGGATCATATGAGGCAGCAATAAGGATGACGGAAGATTTTTGGAAAGAGAATGGCGATTTCATAAGGTACTTGGTGAAGACTTTTGGAAAACCGGTTCTAATAGAGATGTGGAACTTTAGATATGCATACTTTGATCCGAAATTTGAATTCAATATAGTAGATTCCATGGGAAAAGCAACTGCCCTTTCCACCGTTCAAATGGATCATGAAAATGGCCAGAGATACAACATGACCTACATAGATGCAAACAGCAACAGACAGTTCCCGATAATCCTCCATGATTCCCCTAGCGGTGCCATTGAGAGAGTTATCTATGCACTTCTGGAACAAGCCGCCGAAGAGGAGAAAAGAGGAAAGACACCGAGTCTTCCTCTTTGGCTTTCTCCAACTCAGGTAAGGTTTGTACCCTTGGCTGACAGGCACATAGAAAAGTGCATAGATGCAGCTAGGTCGATGATTGAGAAGGGAATAAGGGCAGATGTGGACGACACGGATTCATCTCTCAGCAAAAAGGTAAGGAATGCTGAGCAGAACTGGGTACCGTATATATGCGTGATAGGTGACAGAGAAATGGAATCAAACAAACTATCAGTGCGAGTCAGGGGCAAGGCTGGACAAAGTGAAATGTCCAATGAGGAACTGACCCAAGAAATCCTGAAGTCCGTCGAGGGAATGCCAAAGGCTCCCCAATCCCTTTCGATGATGCTTTCCAAGAGACCAATATTCAGAGGGTAATACAACAGTACTTGAAGATTCTGAAGGAGTGGTTTGTGCCTCCAATACATAGCCTTTTAAGCTAGTGGAAATTTTCTACATCTGAGATGGCAATATGACATCAGATCAAACTCACGACGCCAGTATCGGAAGTGGCACCGAGATGCTTGAAGAATTGAGAAAGATCAGGGCTCTTCTTGAACCGAAACCAGCACCCCCTGCTCCCGCTCCTCCCAAGGGCATAGTAAAGGAGTTCAAGGCGTTTCTAGAACAGTACAAAGTGATGGGAATGGCGGTAGCCTTCATTTTAGGCATATACCTAGGGCAGTTAGTAGCAGGACTGGTCACAGACCTTGTAATGCCAATCATAGACCTTGCAATGCCAGGGGTCAATTGGGCAACCATCCACATTGGCCCGTTCCTGATAGGACAATTTATCGGGACACTCATAACGTTCCTGATCGTAGCTTTCGTTATTTTCCTAATGGTAAAGGTCACCACGAGATTTGGAATAAAGTAATATTTTTTTTTATTTTTTAATTTTGTTTATATATCATTTAGTATGAGGTCATAAGTTATTTATATATACTAAGTTTGCATACGGAATCTATGCAAACAGCAGATAATCAGAACAAGTGGGATATAGACAAGGCTCACAGCAATTTAGAATTCTCAGTAAGGCATATGATGATATCGAACGTAAGAGGGAGATTTAGAACCTTTGATGGAGAGGTCAGACTGGACTTAAATGACGTCGAAAATTCTACAGTAAAACTTGAGATAGACGCTCATTCGATATTCACCAATGAAGAGGATAGAGACAAACATCTGAGATCACTGGACTTCCTGCATGTCGAGAAGTATCCCTTGGTGCGATTTGAGAGCACACGAGTAGAAAAAGGCGGCAATAGGGTTAATGTTGAGGGGAAATTGACTATCAGAGATGTTACAAAGGACGTTTCTGTATCTGGGGAGCTTCAGGGGCCAATTACAGATCCGTATGGAAAGAAGAGAGTCGGATTCGATGGGACAACCACTCTTGCGAGAAAAGATTTTGGTTTAACATGGAACATGCTCCTCGAAGGAGGCGGACTTTTGGTTGGAGATAGCGTAAAAATTGACATCCACATGGAGCTAACTGCTCCATAATTTTTTTTAAATTAGGACTTCCTTTATCTATAGACCCTGGCCATTGACGCAATAAAGTTTAATCCGGGATTTGACTAGACGTTCTGTTGAGTCATAAATCCGATGCTTATTCCCTTAGATCTTTTATAGAGGACCTGAGGAAAAACCATCCAGAAGAAATTTTTGAAGTCAATGATAATGTCAAATTAGATTTTGAAACAACTGCTTATTATCTCAATCTAAGGAAGAGGAATCCAGTATTGCTATTCAACAATATAATTGGTCATACAGGATTCACCATAGTTACAAACATTTTTGGAAGCGAAGATCGATTTGCTAGAATATCCGGGTTCAAATCGGTAGAAGAGTTGATGGAGCGATGGTCGTCAGTGACTGACAACATTCCTTCAGGGCAAATAATCGATAATCGAGACCAGCATTCCGTTCATAAGATAATTACAGGGGAAAAGATCAATATATTCGATCTTCCAATTCCTTCTCACTATGAGATGGATGGATCCAAGAAGGGTTTTAGCAGATATATTACCGGCGGCCTCACTACCACAATAGACCCAGAAAACAAGGATACCATCAACTTGAGTTTTTCGAGAATTCAACCGTTTGAAAGGAACAAGTTCGCATTTGACGCCGGAAGTCATGGACATCTCTGGAAGCATTTGAACATCTCAAAATTAAGAGGTGAACGTCTGAAGATGACCATTCTAATAGGAACTAACCCCATATTTTATATCTTAGGTGCATCATTTATCGATAACGAGTTTGCAAAGGTCCAGGAGTTGTTCAACGTCTCTTTTGACCGTGGTCACCTTAACCCAATTCCCATTCCAAGAGATACTGAGATTGCAATTGAAGCAGAATTCTTACCAGAGGAGACATTCGAGGAAGGACCATTTGCTGAGTATGTCGGGTACATGGGTTACGACTCCACTAAGTTCGTTGCAGAAGTCATTTCGATAATCACAAAGAATGACCCAATATACTATGACATTCAACCCTCAAACTCGAGCGAACACGTAAACCTTTTTTCGATACCAAGGTCATCGATTGTGATGAAGGGAGTAAAAGAGTCGCTTCCAAAGGGACCGACATATCGGATTGTTTGGCCGCACTATGGAGGTAGGTTCTTGGCTCTTGGATATGTGGAAAATGCTGAGCCAGGGTTAGCCAAACAACTGGGGATTACTGTTCTCGGGCTTGACCCACTGTGGAACAAGGCAGTATTCATCAATGACGGAAGGACGAGATTGGATATCAATACTGCATTAATCAATTTGGCACAGTTGAATGAATACTCTGAAAGAAATGTAACCAAGCTGATAGGTTCCTTCGTTATAAGTTCCGATCCAACTAGGGACGAGCAAGGGAACACTGCGAAGATTATCTTCGTGACGAAAGGAAATAATTTACCTTATGATAGAGAAGTCGAACAAGACTCCGTCATATTGAAGTCCAATAGTGGTAGTGCAGTAATTTCCCACCGTTATAGGGATGATCAAAAAGTGAATGTCATAGTATCAGACGACATTGACTTGTATGATGAAGAGCAGGTGGGATGGGCAATAGCCACACGTTCAAACCCGGAAAACGACATAAAATTAGAAAAAAATAGGATTACCATCCTAGCCAATAGGAAAGTACCGCAGGTTGCTGCAGTTCCTCGGGAAATAAAGGAAAAAATAGAAAAGAAATTATCGTCACTTACCGACGGTATCCATCGATAGCTCCGTCGGTCCAGCAGCCCTTAGCTCTTTGAGCTTTTTGCGCTTTATGTACATAAATACAAATATGACGGCAGACCAAGCGATGAATGCTCCTGTCCCTATTACTACCGGACTGCTAACTCCTATGAATGTCGACCCCAGAATAAATAAGAATATCGTAATAGAAATCACACTTAACGCGATGTTTCTCACTCCGTACTTACCTACGAATTTCTTGTTTATTGACGGGAATGCAGAGTTTATGATTATGTGAACAAATAGCGTCCCGAGCGTGGCCCCAATCGCGGCAAAAATGAAAGCAGTGAATCCTCCCAGTATCTCTGTGGCAACTGAAGATATCAAGAATGCTGAAACCGTGATCACTCCTGCAGATACATAGGGAGTCATTCTCTTGTAATGTGTCTTGGATAGAAGGCGTGGTGCTAGACCATCCCTTCCCATGGCCATAAGTACCCTCGAAGTAGCGTTGGTAAGAACTACCAGACCTGTCAACAGGCTGTTTATGAAGAGAACAGTGATAATGATGGCAGCACCTACTCCAAGATAGCTTCCCATTATTGAGATTCCTGGAACGAGAGCACCTGCATAGTTGGCCATGTTGGTCGGCCCATAGGCGACAGTGAAAACATATGCGGTAAAGACATAGAATATGCCCAAAATTAATACTGAGTAAATTACTGATTTGCTAATCGATATCTTGGGTCTTGTGGTTTCTTCACCAAGCGGGGTCGAGGCACCGAATCCGGCAAATGAAGTGTACATCAATAGGACTCCAAGGGCCACTCCCGTTATGCCACTCGATGAGTATTTCAAGGTAAAGACCGAAACATTGTTAATAGACGGATGAGCTGCGATTACATAGAGACCCATTGCTATGATCACGCCGATTTCTATGAGGGCCATAATCATGGTGTATGAAGTGGATATCTTGATACCCCTGACTGAGACCAGAAACCCGTAAGCCAGTGCTGCTGCTAGAAGCGGCACGACAAAAATCGGCGAGATGTTTATATTGAATACATAAGAAAGGGCGGCAGGCACAAAAACGGCTATGCTCAGGGCAACAAATGCAATTGCCATAATCTGGTAGAAGATGTACATGTAACCTGTGAACAAAGCTACCGATGGCCCATGTCCTGCTTTCACATATTCATAGTACCCTCCCGAACCAGAAACTTTCAGGGATATTCTGCTTATTATGTAACCATTCAATAATACTACGAAGAACGCAAGAAGAGCAGTAAGCGGAAGTGCTCCTCGAGCAAAAAAAGCAGCCCCTGTGAATGTGGCTACGGCCGCGCCTGCCGGAGCAGCACTGGCTACTCCCTGTAGTAATGAATTCCTAAGTCCGATGGCGTCAAGATGGAGTTTCGACTGCGTCACAGTGACCCCTCCAGTTCCTCCATAGTGTGGGCCGTTTCTCTATCTACGTTCGTGTTGTTGCTATATTGTAGTAACTTGTGCATCATTGTTGTCATATGTACTTCATGGTAAGAAACAATACTATATTAATGTTGGCTACCAAATACTAAGATTGAAAGATTTTATGAAACTCGCAAAGGGGCGATAAAGATTATGAATCGATTTTCAACCTTACCAATTTGTGGAAGTTCTGACGTGACCTGAACTAAACCGATCATATACCGCTACTACAATGGCATGTTCGTTGTCCATCAAATGCCATCCGTTTGAATTCATCGAAAGAACAGTATAAATTTTGGAGTCACTGATTATAGCCAGGAAAACGTTTGACTAATTATAGAAAACGACCCTTTTAGAGCTTAGTCCCGATTGAAATTCATGAAGTTGCTTTATTCCATCCGCATATCTCGGTCTACTCATTACGAAATATCTCGAAGGATTTGCGATGCATGTCAGTCTGACCGGTTAAACTAATAGATTGTTACTCCCTTTATCTTACTCGATTCTTTCAGTTCGGGTATTATCGACGCTGGAATTGCTGAATCAGTAATGATATAGAGCTTAGGATCTTCTACGAGGTCCGGATCGTCGCCTATTGCTTGCCTGATGCTGACCTTGTGCCTCCATAATACTTCTACAGTCTGATAAATTATGCCATAATCCCTAGCATCGTATGGTTCAATGACGATTTCCCCCATTCCAAGGAATGGTGCCACCTTTCCTAAGTGGATAGTAGATTTCATGTTTAAGAAGATTCTAGACAGTTTCTTGTCTGACTCGATATTGTTAATTGCGGCCTTTACTGCCCTTGCATCGACCTTACATTCCTTCGCTAATGAACGTAGTTCAACCTCTATATCATTACAGAGTACTCTACCTTTTTCGACTCTAAGTCCATATTCGAGAATCTTGAGGACAACAAGTTTCTGTGAATGGAATTTCGAAAATTTTTGTTCAATTGTTTCGCTCAAACTAGGCATCAATAGCTATTTTGTTTGCATTATTTGTTTTTTCTGATACGACTGCCTTATCGGGTTCGTCCATTAATTTAAAAATCTAGAAATTATTATTCAATGCCGTTAATCACCCTTTATGGATTCCCTGACAGAGAGAGGCTGATCTATATTATCAAAGTACGATTCAGAAAAATTCCTAGATGGAAGCACTGACATATGAACTCAAGAATTTTCCTTATTCTTTTTGTGAGAGAAGATACAAGTTAAGATAGGGTTCGACAGATTGTGTCAACTTAATTTTCGCCTTGTTTACGTGCTCTTGCATTGTAGACTTTTTTACTCCGTGCACTCTGGCCAACTCTTCAAGTTTTATTCTCTTTGGGGAGTCGAACAATCCTCTGCTAATTGCATCTCTTAGGTACCGTGCCTGTTTGTTGGATAAATCCCCGAATAATTGTTTCAGGGAAATGCTATAGACATCCCTCAGCGAATCTGGTTCTAGCTTTTTTTTCTTTATAATGTGCACTTCTCCAAGTACTGAGACGTTATCATAGAATGTTTTGAATTCCCTTTCGGAAAATGATATCAACTTGAGCTTCTCCTGCCCATTTTTGTATATCGCAGGTGCTTCCCATAGCAGGTTTTTGGATTCAGCAAGTCTTATAGTGGAATTGTGAACGTTGCATCGACAGGATATAGCCGTTGATGATTGATCTTTTCCAGAATCGGAAATTACCACAAAGCTATGGATCTTTTCCGTAATTTGCCTCAGTTTCTTGGATGCATCCTCGACTCGTTCTTTAGGTCCGTACATTTCAACATAATCGACGACGGAACTGCACCATCTGAAGATTGTCAGGTCCGGAAAATCTTTAGACAGAAGGATAAAAGGAGTTGAGTTCGTCAATTCTATTTCTATTTCTATTTCTTCCATATACCGGTCAGGAACGGTATCAACTATATTACCATTTCTTGATTAACCTGTTGATCAATATGGCAGAAGTGATAATAGAACACGAATGGAAGAAAGAAGACAGCGAAAACGTAATGAAGGTGGTTGGGGGAATAATTGAGATGCAGAAGAAAGGTGCTCTTCCTCAGGGGTTTGCGCTCAAAGGGGTACAACTACTTAATGGCAAAAACAAGGCTATTTGTAGCTGGGAAGCACCAAATGCATCGTCTCTTTCAGATCTATTAGCAAAGGTGAATCCACCAACAACTCATACAATTACGGAAGTCAGCAGAGTTTTCTGAAAGATGCACACTTTGACTTCATAAGAGACGAAATGAAGGCTTAGATCAAGAACATTCCAATTTTTGTTTTTTTTTATTTTACTATATAAAATAGAACCACAGAGTTAGCGTGTTAAGCAATCGATTGGTCTACTTCAGAAAACGTTATACTTGAATTTTGAGGGAGGTGTTTGATGCTGCATGACCAACACAAACACCTCGGTTGAAATCATAGAAAAGAGAGATAAAAGAGTTTGGAGTAAGTA
>DAHWMK010000022.1:0-266769 GCA_027343225.1 Thermoplasmatales archaeon | reverse complement strand
CTCAAGAGTCTCAGTGCCATAGTAGGAACGGAAGCTCTCGGGAAGGATGACAGGCAGTATCTGGATTTCGCTAACCTTTTCGAAGATAAATATGTCAACCAGGGATTCAACGAAGATAGAACGATAGAGAAAACCATGGATATAGGATGGGATGTCCTATCAACGCTTCCAGAGAGAGAGATGAAGAGGGTCAAGAGGGAGTTCATAGAAAAGTACGGTAAATGGAGGAAGTGAATTGGAAACCACCAACATTCGCCCTACAAGGATGGAGCTTCTCAAAACCAAGGGAAGGATTAAGCTCGCAAAGAGGGGCCTCGATCTGCTCAAGCTGAAAAGGTCATCCCTCATAATGGAATTCTTCTCCATCTCGAGGGAAGTGAGGGGACTCAGGGGGAATGTTAGGGAACTCATTGAAAGGTCTGTGACGAGCGAGAGACTTGCTGAGATAGTTGCTGGTAAACTCATCATAGAGAATACCGCATTTTTTCAACCAAGTCTTCAGGTCCAAGTAAATTCAAAGAACGTCATGGGAGTGAAGATACCTCAGGTCACAATGTCCAAGCAGAAGAGTTTCATGGACCAGCTCTACGAGATGATATCGCTGCCCACATCGCTCATGGAGACCAGAGAAAATTTCGTAGAACTCCTGAACAGGCTTCTCGTCATCGCAGAGAAAGAGATAGCGATGAGAAGGCTCCTCATTGAGATTGACAGGACAAAGAGGAGGACCAATTCGATAGAGAACGTACTGATACCCAGGCTTACTGAGACGGCCACCTACATAAAAATGAAACTCGATGAAATAGACAGGGAGACCTTCATCACCCTGAAAGTGATCAAGGGGAAGATAGAGGAAAGAGGGGAAGAGAGTGTATAAATTTGCGAATCCTGCGCAGAAAAAATTCTACATAATTCAAAGAATGATCTTTTTTGCAAACATAGTCATGTTCATCATTGGACTGGTTATAATTGTGGAGGTTATTTTGTGACAGATGATATCGCAACGCTGAAAGCAATAAAGGAGAGGGAAGAGGAATCGAAGAAGAGAATCGAACTAGCACGGGTCAAGGGAACTCAGATCATCAACGATGCGAAAGAGCGTGCAAAGAGAATCATATCTGAGGCGGAGGAGGATTCGAAGAGGTCTTACGACCAGTACCTGAGAAAGGAAATGGAAACGGCATCACTCGAAATAGAGCTAATCAAAAAGAAATTCGAGGAAGAGGCAGCTAAACTAAGGAGAGAAATTTCGAAAGACGTCGTTGAAAAGATGGTTAGAGCGGTAATGGAGAATAATGAGTAAATGCTAGTACCAAGGAAGATGAAGAAGGTCAGAATATATTCCGTGAAGCAGCACGAAGAGGCGATTCTATCTGCTCTTCATGACCTGGGCATCTTCCAGGTAGAGCCTGTTTCCCTCTCTTCAGACCTGATTTCTTCCCTTCCCCAGAGTGAATCTTATGCAAAGCTGAGCGAACTCTCCAGAAAGGTCAGGGACCTGGAGATGTCTCTTTACCCAAACGAAACGGATGAAAAGAGGCTTTTCAAAGATGTAAAGGAGCTCGTTTCAGCTGCTGAAAACATCGACATTTATGAAAGAGTGAAGTCTCTAAAAGAAAAGGAGGGTCTTCTGCTTTCATCCCTAAAACTCCTGAACGAAAGGATATCTGCGCTAAATATGATATCTTTCTACGACGGCGATCTGAGTTATTTGAATGGAGAAAACATCTCATCCTTCATCATCAAAAAGGAGGAGGGAGTCGTAGAAAAATTGAAGAGGATAGGGGATACCGTTCTGCTACAAGGGCAGTCTTATATCATCGCTGCCATCAAAAAAGATTTGCTGAGCAACTTTGGAGAACTTGCGAAGGATGAAAAGATCGAAGTTGTTCCGGTTCCCATTTATTCCGGGAAGGTAAAAGAGAACCTTACAGCCGAAGAGATTGTGAAAAATGAAAAAATGAAAGAACTCGGCCAGGTGAAAACAGAGCTGGAAGAGATTTCAAGTAAGCATTTTGCAAACGTGGCTGCCATCAGGGAGCAGCTGGACATTGAGATGAAAAAGATAGACGTTACATCCAAACTCTCCGGAACCAACAGGGCAATCATTCTTGAGGGTTGGGTACCCGCTGAGGAGTACGGTATGATGAACGATGCTCTCTCGCACGTCACAGGAGGTCAAGTGTTAACTGAGGAAGTGAAGACGGACGAAATTCCTCCCACGTCTCTGAAGAACTACAGAGGAACCAAGCTGTTTGAATTCTTCATTAGATTTTATTCAATTCCCCAGTCTGTCGACATCGATCCAACGCTGATATTCGCCCTCGTATTTCCGGTATTCTTCGGTTTCATGATCGGAGACGTGGGATACGGAGTAACAATATTGCTTATATCCGTCTGGCTCATAAGAAGGGTCAACCACCCTCCAAAGAGGTCGAGAATCCCGAAATTCCTGAGCAGGTTCGTTATGACGATGATGAAACCCAGGAGTTTGAGAGTTCTCGCAAAGGCCATGTTGCCGGGAGCGATAATAGCGATTGCGCTTGGAGTCCTTTTCGATAATTACTTCGGCTTCTCTCTTCCGTACCCGCACTTCGCACTGATCTCAGAATTCGGCATCAAGAAGCTGCTGCTCTTATCCGGATATGTCGGCGTTGCAATGGTCAGCCTGGGACTGATCTTTGGATTCGTGATCAACTACATCCACGGTCACAGGAAAGAAGCGATAGGGAAGGCGGGGTGGCTGATGGTTGCATACGGCATAGTCATACTTGGACTGGAGGTTATAAGGAACCATACCAGCGGCCTCAACCCTGCCACTACTAGTCTTGACTATCTCGCGTACCCTCTGCTCTTTGCCGGACTTGGGGTTGTAGTGTATGCAGAAAAAGCCCAGGCACTGATCGAGGTAACTACCATCATCTCTCACATCCTCTCGTACACAAGGCTCGTTGGAATCCTTCTATCATCCGCAATTCTTGCGCTGGTGTTCGATGACATTTTCCTAGGTACGCTGCATCATTCCATCTTATTCCTGATAGTAGGATTCGCGATCCTCATAATAGGGCAGATGCTCAACCTCATCATAGCTATATTTGAACCTGGAATCCAGGGTGCAAGACTGATTTACGTAGAATTCTTCAGCAAGTTTTACAAGGGAAATGGCAAGGAATTCAGACCATTTTCTTCCCCGAGAAACTATACAATCAAACAGTTCTCCCTGGAACCGCTCACAGAAAAAGCAAAGAAGTGATTGAACCCTTATCAACAAATTTTTAAACTCGACATAATAATGATAATTGAAACGATAACATGCACCGTCTTGAAACGAGTAGTCCTAACAGTTTGATTGGATTACTGGAGATTCTGGAAGATATAGGCAAGGCCACGGATATAGCAAAACTTGATGATTCGCTGGATGAGGAAAGGACAACCCTGATGAATCTCCTGGACGATGCTGAGAGTCTTAAGCTGATTTCACTTTCAAACGGAGATGCCTCCCTGACAGATACGGGAAAGAAGTTCTTGAATTCTAATATTGAGCAGAGGAAACAACTTCTGCACGCGCTCTTGAAGGACGTAGAACCGTTCCATTCGCTGATAAATTACTACAAATCATTAGGGACAACGGAAGTCCAGAAAGAGGAGATAGGAAGGTACCTCAGGGAGATATTCCCACCTGGCGAACAGGACGATACATTCAAGATTCTGCTGAACTGGGGAAGGTACACCAAGCTCTTCACGTATGACAGCGACGTGGGACTAATAGTGATGAACGACTAATCAGAAGACATCAGCTTGACCACGCTATCCACGACTGCATAAAATTCTTCACTTCTAGTGTTTCGTGGCCTTGGCAGGTCGATCTTGACCTCTCCCAAGACCCTTCCTGGCCTGGGACTGAGTACAACTATCTTGTCGCTCATTTGGACAGCCTCATCTACGTTGTGGGTAACCATGAGTATCGTGTCTGGCGGGAAGGTTGGGGATTCCCATAGATCCAGCAATTCCTCCCTCAGGGCCTGGGCGGTAAAAACATCCAGGGCTGCAAAAGGCTCGTCTAGTAGCAGCAGATCGGGACCCGTGGCAAGTGCCCTGGCGATAGAGACCCTCTGCTTCATCCCTCCTGAGAGCTCTCTCGGATATGCCTCTTCAAACCCGTCAATTCCAACTATTTTTATGAATTTCTTAGCCGTTTCTCTTATGTAGTTCTCATCCTTTGTCAACGGTTCAAGGGCTACTTCCACGTTCTTCAATACATCCAGCCACGGGAAAAGTGCCGCGTTTTGAAACACAACTGAAAGCTTCAGCTTCGATGGGTCTAGTGGCTTACCCCCAAGAGTTACGGAGCCTGCGGATGGTTTCAGTAACCCAAGCAATATCTTAATGATGGTTGATTTTCCACTGCCGGATGGGCCTATTATCGAAACGAACTGATTGCTCTGAACTGAAAAAGACACGTTCTGTAACGAGAGCAGTTTCCTTCCGTTGGAATCGTACTCGACCCCTATGTCTTTCAGTTCGAGTAAGTCCATCACAACGAGAGTTCTTAATGTTATATAGTTTTGCCTTTAGCAGGCTTTGTAGTTTTTAAAAATTCTCTATTTTTATACTAATTTTTGAACATTAGAGGCTACTTTTCTATAGAGTTCAAGGTTTGCAACCGCAAAACTTATAATATATCACTTCTTCAAAAAAAATATGTTGGATAGTGATGCTTCAACGGCCAAGACGCTGACCCTTGTCGCGATAATACTCCAGGCGGTATTCTTCGTCATAGGAATATTCGAAACGCTTGCACTCGCACTGTTATTCATGAGTGCACCTTCCCCATCGACAATCAATACAACAGTCACATCATCCATTGCTGTCCCCAATGTGATTGCTGTAATATTATCAGTCGCTCTCGCCATCGGAATACTATGGATCTTGCTTGACTATTTCCTAATATACAAAAGGTTAAAGGAGGAAAGGGTGAAGGAAGCAGAAACTCCTGCCATTGTTCTGGGTGTAATACAACTGATATTCGGTGGTCTTATTCCTGGGATACTGCTCATAGTTGCGTGGATAAAGATAAAGGATTCAGTGAACAGGCAGGGTAGGACGTTGAGCACCACCCCTCCGATGTAAAATATCTACTCGGATGTCTGTTAGAGCTTTGTAATTCATGTACCTCCTCAGAGTCTGCTTATGAATGTTGTGAGGCAGAAGATTCTCTCTAATCTTTACATAGGTTACTTCATCCGCCATCTCTCGCAGAGATACTTTGTCACCTTGGCATTGAAAAATTCGGAGCATATATGTCGTTTAATTGGTAATTTAACTACAAAGACCCTTCAGTAGTAGATGCTGTGAGTCATGCCCTCGAAATTTTAAGATGTTTCAAGCATTTGGAGTCCTCAGGACTTTAAGAAAAGCATTTCTACAGTCCTTTTATAGAGGTGACGACAGATGATAAGCCCGGCACTCCTGCTGCTCATTCTTGAGGCCACTGGAGTAACATTTCTCAGATTGTGGATCCTGATGGGCATATCGATCTTTGTAGCGATAGTGGTCGGAATACTGGCTGCCAGAGTAAGAGTGGCTGAGCTTATCCTGATTCCAATCGTCGACGTTCTCGAAGCTATTCCCGTCATCTCTTTCTTCCCAATAGTGCTTGTTTTCTTCCTCCAAGACATCGGCCCCCCTGTCGGGACAGAGCTGGCTGTGGACGTCCTTATCATCACTGCTTTGGTATGGAACATCATAATCGGGGTATATCAGGCAGTATCCCACATACCGCACGAACTCATTGACTCTGCTTATGCATTTAAGCTGAGTCTATGGAAGAAGTTCAAGTACCTCTACATACCTGCAAGTTATCAAAAAATCGTTGTGAACATAATGCCCAGTTTTGCGAGCGGACTATTTTACATCACGCTCAGCGAGGTCATACAGTTGGGTTCTAGGGATTACCACGTTTTTGGTGTTGGCCAAGTAGCCATCCTGCTGGCAGACCACCAAGACCTCGTAGGTACCTTGATCCTCATTGTAGTAATGATTATTGTGATAATTCTGAATGCCCAATTCATAATCAATCCACTTGTAAGGAGGGCTGATAGGTATACTTTCGAAGCTGAGGCGGGGACTCAGGGGCAGAGGAAGGCGAGAAAAAGAAATGTGCTGCTAAACTCCCTTTCACAGAGAACGGCTCAGGTCGCTGGTTCCGTCACCAATCTAGTTTCCTCAGTAGGAAAGGTTGCAGCAAGAATTCCTACCGTCAGGAGCGAAAAGATGAAGCTGAGGCCTTCTACAAGAGTTGTCAATATAATGATTGGATCTGCTCTCATTCTGATACTGGCCGTCGGACTGTATCTGATAGCACAGTCGGGATTTGCCGTTGCTTTTTCCATGTACGTGATCAAACCATCTTTCCTGCTTGCGGCCAGCATAGGGGCCGGTTATGATCTCATCAGGATTGTGATAGTGTACGCAGTGTCCATCGCAACGATGGTACCACTTGCCATAGTCGCGGGAAGGAAGGGAAGGGAGGGGGATCTGGTGAATGGAACCATGCAGGTTCTCTATTCAGTCCCCGCTCCGATTTTTTATCCCATAATTCTGGTCTATCTGACTCCTTTTTTCATGAGAGCCTTCAGTTTTGGCATCTCCATGAACATTAACGTACTGATCATCACGTATCTTTCTGCTGCCTCATACATTTTCTTTAACGTATTTGGGGCTGCAAGAACGATTCCGGCTGAGTTCGATATGGTTGCAACTACCATGAAATTCAGCAGACGGTCGAGGCTGAGGTACCTCACCATTCCTGCCATCATACCCGCACTCATAACTGGATCTATGTCGGCTATCGGTAGCTATTGGGCCGGGCTCATGGTCGGGGAATACATGAGGCTTCCGAGCGGAACCTATACTGTCACCAACGGGTTGATGAAAATGATCGACATTTCGATTGCACAGGGGAACCTTCCATACACCGATGCGATAGACATTTTCATGATAATAATAATCATCATAATCAGCTACGTAATCTGGATCCGACTGTTCGACTACTCTAGAAAGAGATTCACTTTCACGTAGTGGCTCTTTTCAGATTGAATACCTCCTGGCTGGATAAGTCAGGAATTAAACAAACAAGAATTAATATACGGTCACTGATGCCTGAAACAATGAACAACAAGGATGTTTTCCTGAGGAGCCCATACCTTGAGGATCACAAGGACGACCCGGTGAAGTGGAATGTCTGGGACGAAAAATTGTTTGAAAAATCAAGAATGGAGGACAAACCCCTCTTCATAACGATCGGATATTCAACCTGCCACTGGTGCCACGTTATGCAGAAGGAGTCCTACCAGGATGAGGAAGTGTCGAGAATACTCAACGAGAGCTATATCCCGGTTGTGGTGGACCGGGAGGAGAGACCGGACGTGGACTCTTTTTACATGGGAGTCTCGCAGGTAATGAACGGGAACGGAGGGTGGCCTTTGAACGTGATAGCCATGCCAGATGGAAGACCGTTTCAGGTGTTCACATATCTCCCAGCCAGGGATTCCGAGACCAGCGGAGGATTGGTAGGAATACTCAGTGCTATCTCTGAAATATGGAAGAGTGAGAGGGGGAGAATCATAGAGGCCACTGATCAAGTCTCTTCCATAATACTCAGCCCTGACAAGGAGATGGAGGGGGATATAAGGATCGAAGATGCAATGGAAACCCTTCAGAGCATGTACGACAGGAAGAACGGTGGCTTCGGTACTCAACCAAAGTTTCCCAATTTTCCATACCTGTTATTCCTGATGAATTATATGTACTCTAAGAGGATAAAGAATCTTTCATATCTTGTAGAAAAGACGCTTAAGAATATGAGGAACGGAGGGATATATGACCAGGTTGGATACGGACTGCACAGATATTCCACAGATTCTGAATGGAAGATACCGCACTTCGAGAAGATGCTCTATGACCAGGCCATGATGATCCAGACCTACACACAGTTCTACAGGTTTACCGGGGACGAATCTTACCTCGATGTGGCAGGTGAAGTTGTGGAATTCGTGAACAAAGGCATGAAAAATTCAGATGGTTTCTATGCCAGTGGGTTGGACGCTGACTTCAATGGAAAAGAGGGAGAATACTATATGTGGACCGATGCTGAACTTGGAGAGAAATTTGGCGATGAGACTAGAAGAAGAATTGAGGATGCCTACTACTTCGACAGAGACCAGGAGAATAGAATAGTCCTCAGAAGGAGGGAACTTTTCAACGTTTCCAAGGACAAGATAAAGTCGCTAAGGGAGTTGAACGGCATTTTGTTAGAAGAGAGAAACAAGAGAGGCAGTCCAAAGATGGACGACAAGGCGATTCTATCATGGAACTCCATGCTCCTTTCCTCCCTTCTCTCCTATTCCGTTTCCAGTGGTAAGAAGGATCTAAACGAAATCATCAGGGTATCAGAGAGGCTCATATCTTCATTCTCGTCCGGGGAACGACTGTACAGGACCATTAGAAAAGGAGTCAGGGGAGTAGAGGGACTCCTTGAAGACTATGCTTACTTTACATCCCTTATGCTTGACCTCTACGAAGTCACCGGAAATAAGAAGTATCTGACCGAAGCAATCGAGAAAATTGGAGCTGCGAAGGACAGGTTCTTTGATGCCAGGGATGGCGGATTCTTCAACAGTTCTGAAAAAGATTCCAAGACGGTGCTGAGGAACAAGGACAGGTTAGACATCATATACCCATCTGGAGAATCGGTACTTTATTCAGTCCTTGAAAGACTGTACCTAATAACCGGCGCAGAGGAGTTTAGAGACTTCAACGAATCGATACTGCACTCCAGAAGAAATGAAATTCTGAGAAATCCTCTATCGTCAGTCTATTTGCTCTCTACTCTGTTGTTCAAAGGGAAGACTAAAAAGATGGAGGTTCCGGAAGAACTTAGGGAGGAATATCTGAAAGAGATGGGAAAGAGATACATTCCTGACCTTGTGTCTGTACCCGGAAAAAACGCAATACAGGTATGCGATGACAAATCCTGCCAATTTACAGGTACAAAAATAAGCGATGCGTTCGAGTTCCTTTCAAATAACTAATTACTGCACTGTCAAGAGAGAAAAGGTCCCGTCCTCAATTTACCGAAGGAATCTTTGACCCACAGTACGGACAGTACTTTGTACCCTCAAATGGCAGATTCTTACCGCATTCTGGACAGAACTTCATTACGTCTTCAGGAGATGAATTTTGTTTGGACTCCTTCAGAACGGGAGGTGGGGTAGCTATTGTACAATCATTCCCACCTTTTTTGACACCTGGATTGTCAGTCACTTTGGATTGAGTATTCGCTGCTTGCTGTTGGACTTCTTGAAGTGGAGAGTTCACTTGATCAGACGATTTAGGGCTTACCTTCCTTTCCTGATTCTTTAAACTGACTGGAATCCCTTTCTTTTCAATTCGAGAACCGCAATTGTCGCAGAAGTTGGAGGATTGGTCCTGAACCTTCGTGCCGCAATTTGTGCAAAATACGGTTGCCTCTTCATCATCTGCGTCTGTATCTTCTTCTGAATGCTGATCATTATACTGATTTTTCTTTGCTTCGGCTTGGGGTTCGTCATTAACGTTCTCTTTGAATAAAACTGCGGTACCAGTTCTATCCTTGTATAGGGGGACTACATCAAGTGGGTCCACATCTTCAACAAGGCACGGTACCGGAAAAGCCTCGCCGGTGTACCCCTGGCTCTGACCACACCAAGTACACTTCTTCGTACCGAGAGGCATCTCAGATTGCCCGCACCTCAGACAAGTAACAAATTTTGGAGGATTTTCTCTTCTTACTCTTTCCAGAAGTTCCGAATATTTTGCTACCTGCGCCCCAAAAACCTGAACCCTTTGGTGGCTTAACTGCAAGTAATTCTGGTCCCAGTTGAGTTCCTGGACTGCTTTCTGATCGGTTACTTGCCTTTGCATCGGAAAAACCAAGAAATCGTAAGAATATGTACCAGTCCCACCAAGTGTACTAACGGGGCTATATGTGTTCCCAAAAATTGGCGCTGGTGTTATTACCGTCTTAGTAGTTTGAATGGTACCCATACTCCTCTGCATTACAGTTACTCCGTCATTTCCAGATTGAAGCCACGCTTTTGAAAAAGTCACTATGCCCCTGATGAGTTGCGATGGCCACTGGTCAACTGATACACCTCTTTTTATAAGGCCGTCTACGAGATCGTAGTGTCTCTTGCACAGGGATAGGCCACCAGGAGTCATGTACTGTATTTGATCTGGAAACTTTGCGGCACAAAAGTACGGATTCTCTTCCTTTGGAAAGAGTTGAAGTCTGCATACGTGACAAATAGTTCTTATATAGATGTCGGCACCCCATCTCTTCCCGCCATCCCCTCCAAAATCTGGGTTTAACTCCCTATAGATATTGGTTGCGTCTCTTTGGTAAATATCTGAGTTTTCAGCTCGCCACTGGCTCCCAGAATCGTTGGTTTGAACATCCGATTTGTTAATTTTCTTCCAAAAAGGCATATTTTAACCTTCTCACCTGGTTCCTGCTTTTTTAATTCCCCCTTTTAAAAGATGGGAAGAGGCTGCGAAAGTGAATCCTGCTATGATAATCACTACAACTATAGACACTACGTTAACCAAGTAAAAATCCCATACCAGTGCAATTACGATTGCTATTATACCTGTGTACAGACCCTCCCGGTCAGCATCATACATGTTCACCGCTGTGAAGAGACTCAAGAGGGTCAATATAAGACCTACACCAATTTCTGGATTGTATCTTATAAAAAATCCAAATGCGGTTGTATACAAATTTGACAGGGTCGCAAGTATCCAGATCACGAACGCCACAGTAACAGTCCAGTGCCTTTTAGGTTTCTCTCCTATGAATTTCGTTTGATTTGCCGTATTTACATTTGATATTGACTGTGGTATTTCACCCGTTCCCACACCAGTTGATTGAGTGGCTTCTGAAGGAAAAAGTGAATTCCCACATCTTGCGCAATATCTTGCTTCGGCGCGGTTTTCGTATCCGCATCTTGAGCAGAACACGCTTAATCACTTCCTTTATGTATTTAAATTTCTTGTTTCCACTAAATTTCTTAATTTAGACAAAATTGAGATTCCAATGTCCAATAATTCTGTGGGAAGATCTTCACGTCTTTTTTATTGACTGGAATCATACCAATAACGATTCTTGAATTTTTCCAAATTTAATGTGCCTCGCATGAACGGCCCAATTTGAACACGACTCGATTATTCGCTGCAAACATTTTAATGGTGGTTTCTGATTAGCCCGAATAATTGGTGGACTTGATGGATGATGGAACGAGCAGAGTAAAGACTTTTACTGACTCTTTGAAGAATCTGAGCACAGAGTCGAAGACCGGGGTCATCCTCGCGCTGACCTTCTTCCTCTCCCTGTTTCTCAGTTTGTACTTCGTTATCGGCCCTGCAGTAAAGGGAGACTGGGCCGTTTCCGGAGGTTCTGATGCCTACTACAATATGCACATTGTTCAATACATACTCTCCACCCACCATCAACTTCTATTCGATCCAAATTTGAATTACCCCATCGGACTAGAGAACCCTAGACCGCCGTTCTTCCACTGGCTAATAGTCTTACTGGGCTATGCCTTCTCCCCGTTTCTGGGAGGAGTCTACAACTCCACTATGACCATGTTCCTTGCGAGCACGGCCATAGGAGGGGCTTTCATAGTCTTTCCAACATACTACCTCGGGAAGGAACTTTTTGGGTACAAGGTAGGCCTTATAGCAGCCATGTTGGTGGCCATGTCGCCACTGACACTCATGAAGAGCATAGGTTCAATTGGTCTTTTCGATATCTATACTGCTCTCTTCGGACTGATGTTCATATACTACTTCCTAAGGGCTATTAACACATTCAAATTTGAAGAGCAGGACTCTCCTTTCTTTAAAAACCTGATTCAGTCGATCAAGAAAAATCCCATCTCAATTACGTATTCCCTTCTGGCCGGAGTATCTCTGGCTGCATCAATGCTCACCTGGGTGGGTACAATTTCTCTGATTCTGATACTTGCAGGGGCTGCTGTCGTTCAGCTTGCGATCTTCGCAATAAAGAGGAAGAACGCTCTTTCCATATTCGTTTCTAACCTCTTTTTTGGTTCAGGTTTCATTATTTCCTATCCGTGGTACAAGGTTGCAGGGTTCGTGGCAATCAGATTCGAATATCCCCTCATAATGTGGGCGGTACTGTTTCTCGCGTCCATTTACTTCCTTATTCTCCAGAAGCGTCCATGGCTTGTGTCCCTTGGACTGTTTATAGTGGTAGCTGCTGCTGGAATAGCGCTTCTGTACAAGTTAGATAGAAACCTGATCCTCTCCATACTCTCCGGTCAACACTACTTCATAAAGAACAAGATATACGACACCATAGCGGAGGCACAGGCACTTCCACTTGGAGAGGACCTGATGGAATTCGGTGCCTTTCCATTCTTCGCTTCCATCGTGGGACTGGCCTACCTGGTATACAAGTGGGTAAGGACGGCCACATTCAATACGACTTTGGCTGTCCTTTACTTCGGAGGCATAATAGTAATAAGCATGATAGCATCAAAGTTCCTTTACTTTGGAGCTTCAGCCGCCTCCATCCTGACGGGCTACATTGTGGTAAGGGCATTCGAGCTTCTATCTTTCAGGGAAGCGGTTGAGAAGTCCAAGGGAAGGTCCATAAGGACAGCTCTCAGAAGGGAGTTCAAGTTTGCCCACTACGCAACTATACTAATAGTCGTTTTCCTCCTGGTGGTGCCTACTACTTTCTATGCAGTCGATTCCGCCATTCCCTACAACAACAAAACGGCCTACGACAAACAACTCTACAACGACACTCCATCTTTCCTAAAACCACAGAACTATACCTCCCCCTACTATCTCGGAGCATTCGGTGCCGCCCTCGCGACCCCTAACCAGCCGCTTAATACGGCGTTGTCTTGGTTCCAGAATCAGGATGCCCAGCAGTCTCTGAACCAGCGACCTGCGTTCGTATCCTGGTGGGACTACGGATTCCAGACTCTTGAACAAGGAAATCATCCTGTCATGGCTGATAACTTCCAAGATGGAATATACCCGGCAGCGCAAATCCTGTTAGCTCAGAATGAGAGCGAAATTGTCTCAGTTATGATCACCAGAATGCTGGACAATTATACGCTTGGAGGGAACTTTAACAATTCAGCGATAATACCAGTCCTGGAACAATATCTAGGACAGAATGCAACCCATAGAGTTATGAGTTTTGAAACAAATCCAGATGCATTTATCCCGCAGATATTGGCCAATCCATCCTACTATGGAAAAACATCTTCCACAATCCAAACGGGGGATGCGAAGTACATTCTAATGGAGCACTTTTTGACCAACACCTATTCTCTCAACACGTTAATAAACCTATATTCTGCGATTGAGCAGTTCACTAGCAAATACATGAGCTACATAGCAATAGATTCTGGACTCTTTCCCTTTAATGCAACAAGCACTGGCATATTCTACGCGCCAGCATATCTTGGGGATTTCCCTTATGCCAATGCTTCAGGTGAGATAGTTCCTACATCATTCTACAACATAAACGTCACAGACACTTCGGGAAACACCTATTCAATCCAGAGTTTCCCTTCGGGAGATACGGCTTCCAGCTACAGCATAACGTACTCCTCCGCATTTTATAACACGACTATATACAGAGGGTTCATAGGTTATCCTCCCAGCTCAGTAGGGGCATCTGGAGGAATCCCCGGATTCACGTCCAATCTGACCTCATATCCAGCGATGCAGGGTTGGGGAATGTCGAACTTTGAAGTCGTTTACAAAACCGTTCTCTGGAACCCTTACACCGATTATCAAAATCACAGTTCGGCATGGAAGACGGTTTCCCTAGAACAGGGATATTACTATCAGAAAAACCATGACGGAACTGTCGATCTGTTCCCGCCTTCGTACGTCCTATCGAACGATGTCGTCTTCCTGCAGTATTATCCAGGAGCAATAATCAGCGGACAGGTCAAAAACAGCAACGGACAACCAGTACCTGGCGTCAGGGTCACTCTGACCGATCAGTATGGGATCCCGCATCAGACCGTACTGACCAATTCTACAGGTTACTATTCGATATATGCAGTAGCCGGGAATGATACGGTAACCTACACGACTGGATCATACAATTCTCTATACATGATAGGCAACAAGGCCCTGGGTTACTACAACGTCAGCATATCGGAGGCTCAGGCAAACAGGGATAGCTACACTCTGTACGGCATGCCGACCTGGAACATCACCCACAACCTTGTGATCAACTCAACACAGGCGAATGGAGTGGTTTACCTGGACGTGTCACACATCGGTATATACAACAGCCAAACGGACGTGACTGTACCTGCAGAAGTGAAATACTACAACTCATCTTTTAATGCCACATACTACGCAAATACAACGCAGAATGGTACCTACAGTATTCCGTACGTTGCACCCTACATATACAGCGTCTCTGCTAACGTTTACGGTACCTGGTACAACAACTTGGCAACTGTTGCGGTCAATACATCTTCAATATCCAAGGACATCCACGTTAACTTTGGGATCATGAACGTCACTTTGAAATCGGGAACTTCGCTTTACTCTGGTAGCGAGATAACGTTTAGCAAAGGAAGCACTTCTGTGACGTACAATCTGACCAAATCTAATCAGAAATTTTATCTCCCGACGGGGACATACAATGTCAGCGCTTTCAACGGCGGGAGATGGGACAATTTCACGACAGTCTCAACTAACAACACTACCACCCACCTGACCTTATCTTTCATCACTACATCCAGGATTACATTCATCACACAGATAAACGGGCAACCTGTCAGTGCACCTGTGGTGATAAGCAATGGTACTTTTGCAACAAAAATGACTCAGACTGATTCTGATGGTATCGGTTATTATGGTCTTAAGATTTCTTCGTATGCCGTTTATACAAGCATCTTCTACGACGGTAGTTACTACTCTGCCTCGCAGATTCTCAATGTCTCAGGCCCGATGACCGTCTACCTCGATCTTCAGCCTTCTTACTTGGTTTATGGATACTATAAAGTAAACAACGCAGGGCAGAATGGGGCAAAGGTCGCAATATCTGGAAGCAATTCGTTAGTCGATCTTACGACCAACAGCACCGGATATTTCTCAGTGTATCTTCCAAGTGGAGAATACAGCGCAGTCGCCTATTCCAGCACGGGCAGTTCTCCATACGTTGCTTTCATGCAGTTCACCCTGACCGACCAGAGCGTTCCACTGGCACTGAATGGCTACCCCGGTCAGGCTTTATCCGGGACAGTCTCCTACGACGGAACCCCGATCAGTGGAATCGTAACATCCAGAGTCAACAACGCTCCTTATTTCTATACTTTCGATACTGGAAACGGATCTTACGAAATTTACGTGCAGAATGGAGTATCGATTCAGGGAGTAAGTTTCATATCTCCGGGTTATGCAGTGCAATCTTCATCTAGCTCCGCAATTTCTCTTAAGGTCCTTTCAGTCAGCGTTTCCGTTAAAGCCACGTACTCTGGAAGCACCACGCTAAAGGTTTATTTCAATGGAACCAGAGACTATGTAACAACCGGAACTCACTTCTTCAACCTGACGGTAATTCCAGGAAACTATTCTATTGCATTCTCTGCCCCTGGAACCGTCACTACATCTAACGTCACTACTATCGAAGTTTTGCCAGGTATGTCCAGCCAGAACTTCTACGCATCTCTCAGCATTAAGGCTAGGTTGTTCATCGATCAGATAAAAGGGGTATATGTATTCAAGAACGGAACCCTCGTTGCGACCTCCGTTGGTGCGACACTTCCAATCGGTACTTATACAATTTATTCCTACACCGGAAGCACTGCAGCCCTTCAGACGGTAAACCTGACCGCAAACTCGACCGTTAAATTGAACTTCGTTACAGCCTACAACGTGTCTCTTGTGACTTCGCCTGCTGCCAATGTTACAATATCGACACCGTACGGCAGCATCTCCTGGGCTGGCCAAGTCCTGCTTCCAAAGGGATCGTACACCTTCACCCTGGAGAAGTACTACAATTCCACTTACATCTACTATGCATCATCGTCTGCATACATCTCGTCGTCCAAAACGATCACACTTAATGGGATACTAAAGCAGGTTCTTTCCAATATCTCCTTGTCCTTCACTTATGCTGGTTCACCAGTTTCATCAGGCAGGTATTACATCCAGGGTCCTGAGAACGCTTCTGGTAGCTTTGGATCTGGTCCCGTACCGCTCCCATACGGATCCTATTCCATATATGCTGTTTCGGGAGACGTCGCATTCTTCGGCGGGTTTAACGTTACGGGTTCCAGCGAGGCTCTCAGCTTTTCCCTCCAGAGGGCGTATCCACTCAACTACGGAACTTACCTGAACAATACTTCCTACGGGGGTATGGTGCGCATCGCGGGCTTTGCCAACTACTACCTTCCTCCATCTGGAATAATCATCCTGCCAAATGGCACTTACGTCTTCAAGGCCTCTACCACCTACTCCTATTACGGTTTTGTGGACAACTATTCCGTAGACCAAAAGGTCAGGGTCTCTGGAATAAGCTCTGCAACCCTTCCACTAAAGATAAATGCGATAGTCAAAGTCACGTTCCTTGCCGAGTCGGGGACTCCGACCCTCAGGGCCAGGGAACCTTACTCTTTCCCGCTATTGATAACCAGCCAGTCCAACATTCCCCTCACATTCACAATTGGCAACTCCTCGTCCATATGGATGACCGGTTCGACCATAACCCTGGCGCCCTACTCCTCTGGCGAAACCAACATAACCATCAGAGTTCCTCCGGGTAGTGTGTCGGGTATCACGGCCGCTTCCATAAGGGTGTATTACGGAGGTACAAACAGCAACGTAGGAATTAACGTCACCGTTGCCCTAATCGAGAATGTCTCGGCGTCGATCAACAACAAAACTGGAAAAATAGTGGGAAACCTTCTCGAAATCCCGCTCACGATCTTCAACAAGGGGAACAATCAAACAGAGGTGAACGCTAGCGTCTTGAACGCTGCCCAGCTGAGTTCTGAAGGAATCACGGTAACTTTCAACAACAGCACAACACTCAACGAGAAGCTCTTCTCCAACTCGAACAACACCTCCTACCTGATAATCAAGTCCACGACAGGAAAGTCGATAGTGGGCCAGCAGGTTTCCATTATCATCTATTATGACAACACTACAAAGATTGTCTCAACAACGCTGAACGCTCCTGTACTGTCAGTGAGCAGTGCCTCTGGAATAGGTCACGGCGTGTCTCAATACTCTCACCTGACACAGGATTACTACATCTATGCCTTCTCTGCCTTCATAGTCCTTGCAATGATTATGGTGATGCTGATATTTAGAAGGAGGTTCAGATCATGAAGGCGCTGTTTGCTATCGTACTGATAGCTCTGGTAATCGGATCCACACTTACCGTAGGAGCGTACGCTGCCACCAACTCTAACGGTCCCATAAGCGTGAGCGGACCGTCTTCCGTGGCCATAAATTCGACTTTCGTGTACTCGGTCAGCGTCCAGAACATTTTCAACAACTACTCTATATCCATGGTCATATCGGGATACAACCTGACTGGGGCATCGCCCATAAATCCAACCTACCTGACTGACCTCAGAGCCCTTGTGCCTACTAATTTCAACATCACTGCCCCAAAGGTCGCTACAACTATGTTTCTGCTGTTCCAGGTGACTGGAAACCTCAACGGTGCGAAGTACTACTACAACGTCACATCGGTGGTGCAGGTGAAGGAGTACACAACCCTCAAGACCGTGATCAAAAATCCGTCACAATTCGCCCTGAAATACATCAACGTCACCTTCAAGGTTAACGGAAAGTATGTCGGGAGCAAAACTGTCAACATTTCGAAGAATTCGACTCAGAACGTCACTTACCAATGGGTTTCAGGGGTCCTTCCTTCTGGAGTATACACCGTTACCGTTCTGACGAACAACACACTTGCCAAGCTGGCGAACGGGAACTCCTACACCTTCCAGATACAGTCTGGGAACCCCTTTGCAGTATACATCTACCTCGGAATCATTGCATTCTTCGGAATAATAATAGCAGTACTGTTCATAGCCAGCTATTACGCCAGGAAGAGAAGACCAAAGTGGAAGAAGTGATCAGAGTATATCGTTGCTTAGCGCAATGTTGATGGCAGACCCGGAATCTTCTCCTCTTTTTATTGTCCTTGAGCTTCCCCTCTCGTCAACTATCTGAAGTCTGAAATCCTTGAGGCTTTTTATTATCTGGTTTCTGTAACCTCTGTCCCCATTGCCCACCTTTATCAGGAAGCTGTTGTACCTGCACTCCTCGCTTACCCTAGAAACGTAATTCCTGATCTCACCAACGTCGTAGATGCTCCTCTTGTCAATCACGACGTTGTTTGCCAGGGTCGCAATTCCCGGAGTTGGACCCGGGTCAATTCCTACTACTATCTTCTCCGAATTCTTGGACCTTACGAGTTGTTTAAGCCTGAACTCCTCTGAACCGTCTGTCCTGAAGACGTTGTTTCCCTTAAGATCCATATCGGTGAAGACAATGTCAAATCCGATAAAGTTGTCTTCGGGGCGCAGCGAAGTAAACGGCTCATTCATTTCCTTCAGGAGATATAGAAGTCTATTGTAGACCCTAAAGTCCCTTGTCATGACTCCTAATTTCAACACATATGCATGACAAATTGATAAAAATATTTTCGGTAACCAGTCCTCCGGCAACCCGAAAGAGGGTCAGAAGACATAGTCCGCTTTCTTTTCCTTCTCAATAGACTCCAGCCTGTCGTTCGTTTCTATGTAGATTATGTCAAGCATGTTGATGAGGTAGTTCTTATCCTTGTCTGCAAGATATAGGAGAGGCTGGAATGTATCTGACAGACCCTTGAACTCTCCCTCCAGAAGCTTCGTTTCGTTGCCGGACCTGAGATACACCCTTACCTTTGAGCCCTCCTTCAAGCTAAAATTCGGAAATTCTTTCATAGATTCCAAATAAATGATCCGATAAAAATCTATTTCACGACTAGGACCGCACACTCTGAATTGGCTGCTACCCTCTGGCTGACTGAACCAAGGAAAACACCCCTGATGAATCCTCTCTTCCTGTTGCCTATTACAATCAGGTCTGGCTTGGTGGAGCTGGCCAGGTCCAGTATCTCTCTGGCAGGATCCCCCTGCTTTAGATAGGTTTTCGGATTCTTCACGCCATTGGATATTGAGTAGTCCCTGGCGTGGTTCAGTATTGTCTCAGCTCTTTCCTTTAGGGTTGCCAGTCTCTCAACTATCGTCAGATCTCCAGTGGGATTCTCGCCAGTCACATACTGCACTGGATATGGCACGACCATAACGATATCCATTTCAAGATTCGACTGAACTTTTGCTAGGCTGATACCCATGTCAAGAGCTCGCATAGAGGGCTTTGTACCGTCTATTGCAACCATTATCTTTGACAGAGGCAAAATTCCCCTCGCCTTTTCCTCCATATGAAATGATAACTCAAGTTAATATAAAAAATTGTTTAATTTGCTGCAATCATTATTATGTAAGTGGGATTAGACTTGAAGATGAAAGTCAATATCATCCTAGACAAAATCGAGAGGATGGTGGAGCAACACATTGCAATCTGGGACGATCCCTTCAGGATACTGATTACTGGGATACTTTCCACCCGAACCAAGGACGAAGTGACAGACAGGGCAAGTCTGAGACTTTTCTGTCGCTATCCCACCATGGATGAGTTGTCCAGGGCCCCCAGGACCGCTGTGGAGAGATTGATAATGCCTGTCGGGTTCTACAAGAGAAAGGCAAGTGATGTAATACAAACAACCAGGATAATTATGAGAAAGCATAAGGGAAAGGTACCGGATGTGATGGAATATTTACTTGAATTACCCGGTGTCGGAAGGAAGGTGGCCAACATCGTTCTATCAGAGGGTGTAGGGAAATATGGCCTCGCTGTCGACACCCACGTTCAGAGAATTTCGACAAGGCTGGGGTTGTCCACATCGGATAAACCAGAGAAGACGGAGTTGCAACTCAAGAGGAAAATTCCCCGAGAAAGATGGAACGAAGTGAATTCGTATTTCGTGGAGTTCGGGAAACAGATATGCAGACCTGTGAATCCACGCTGCGACCTGTGCGACTTGAGGAATGTTTGCAATTACTGGAGAGCTCATGAAAATAGTGGTTGATACTTCGTCACTCTTCTACGGATTCCAGTTCGATGGAATGAACGAGTATATCACGACTAGCAAAGCGATGGAAGAAGTGAGAAATCGACAGATGAAGAAGAGCATTTCCATGAGACTTGAACTGGTGAGAATCCTTGAACCTTCATCCTCCTACATCGAAATGGTGAAGCAATTAGCAAAACGGACTGGAGATCTTGATCAGCTCAGTTCGACAGATATCGAAATCGTTGCACTTGCAAAGGAGCAGGATGCTCTACTGCTCACAAACGATCTCGCAATTCAGAATGTTTGCAAGAGAATGGATGTAAAATATCAAGCGTTCGGTGGAAAGTCTATAGACACTGAAATCGAGTGGGGGTACAGGTGCATAGGATGCCACAGGAGGTTCGACAAACTATTCGATGCATGCCCTTACTGCGGAAACGAACTGAAGAAGTATCCGAAGAAAAGAAAACCTATCGCCTGATCCACTTGATCTCGAACAGTCTGTATTTTTTCAGCTTTGGATCCGGTGCAACTTGCAGGTAGGTTTTCCGGACGGACTGTGATACTCTGACTCTTGCGACCAAGTCTCTTGCTATTGATTTTTCTCCAATCGTCATAAGATATTTCGCATGAGATGAGTTCCCCTCGTACACCCTGAATTCCGATCCGAACTTGAGGCCACTCTCTATTCTCAATCCCTTCGCCCGGAAGTGCACGAGAATGTCTTCCTCCTTAGATACAACATTGCCAGGACCAACTACTTTCCTGGCCCGATCTACTCTCCCGATCTCGTTAACGGAGTACAGTAGACAACTTCCCTCGTGATCAACCACTGCCATCGTGTTGTTCTTCCGTTTCATCACGGCGAATTCAACAAAGTCACTGTCCCAGAAAACGGTGACCGGCTTGTCGGCTGAGTACAGTCTTAGTCTCTTGGTAATCGGTCTCATTCCCTTGACCTTCAGGAAATGAAATGCAATCGCAGTCTTTCTCTCGTCCGCCGACAACATTTCCTGCACCTGTTCAGTCGTGACACAAGTTTTACCTCTCGTCACCGTCATCTTCTTCCTAAGGAGCAGATCAATGGAAGAAACAAGGTCTAGGGATAGCATCTGACCCAAATTCTTGCCCTTATACCCCTTGTTCCGGAGTGTCGAGGCATCGGCTTCGTTCTCAATCAAAACTCTCCTGTTTCTCAATATGCCTTTGATCATCCTAGCTGAGCACCATATCGGACAGTTCTAGCATGAACTGTTTCATGTTTTCCCCCGTTTTGGATGAAACGGGGATCACCTTGATATTCTTCTTTCCAACAGTCTTTTTCACGTCTTCAACCCAGAATGCAGCAGAATAATGGAGATCAGACATACAGAGCGCGATTATCACTTTCTTATCGGAGATCATGGAAAGAATGTTGGGAAGGCCATCCAAATCAGCCCTGTTGTTAGAATTAAGCGTGAGGATGTATGCAGATTTCTTTTCGGAAGTGGGTAGATTGTTCACTTCCTTGAACAGGAAGGATACGCTGTCTCCGTTCCCACGGGAAAAATTGTACTTCAGGAATTGCCCGGGCATTTGATCGCATTTGTCCACAGAATCAAAGATCATTCTACACAGTAGACTAGTCTTCCCTGATCCCTTCGGACCAACTACGAGTACTTTCGAAATGCTGGGACTTGCCTGCATTTAGGTTCGAATCTAACCTATTATAAAATACTTGTTGATATTGCAATTTGCAAAGGAACATCAAATAATTTTCTGGCACTCAAAAAGGTTGTTTCAAATGACACTTTCGGAGAAATTGTGGTTAAAAAGGAAAGATAAATTTAGAAAAAATCAAACTTTGACATGGGTATTGGAAACTATCAACTCTTTTGAACCTTTCATTTGCCCTCTAGCGCAGGATCTCGATGAACTTTGATTATTTCCTTATATCCCTTGTAGAAGCTTCCAAGCCCTATGACGCCCACCACGAGTATCACCAGCACAGTTTCTAGACCTACAGAATTTAGGTTCGGTATCGGGTTTCCGGTCTTCACAGCAATCGTATCCAGGAATGGGAATGCAATGACACCGAGACCAATCAGACCAAATGCAATTCCCCCCAGATAAAGGGTCCTGGCAGCAGTTGATCTTCCTATGTATTTTATCTGGTTGGCTGTGAGTTTCTTGACTCGCATAACGTTCGCGAAAATTGCTCCTATTATGATCTGCATTAACATCGTGCCGAGCCCGAACAAAGCTCCCACTAGTGATGCGTAAAATACGTTCGGCATCTGCGGTGCCAAGATGAATGTGATTATCGTCGAGAATCCTCCAAACCCCCATCCGGCTACGAAACCATGAACGAAAGCCATACCTACTGGCACTGGTTTTACAGACTCTTCCACTTCCTGCATCGGAATCCTTTCTGCTTTAGACGAGTGATGGACGTGACCACCGAACAGTTTGTCTAGAGGAACGTGCAAATCGGTGCCCCTGATCAGATAGTAACCCACGATAAACATCACAAACCCAACCAGTACGTAGATGTATCCATCAAGGTTGTATTTCTGGTAGATAAGAGCAAGACCTAGAAAACCAAGAGTCGTTAGTATTGCCCTCTGGATGGTAAATCCGGCGGAGAAGACGAACCCCGATTTCATTCCCCCCCTGGTGCTGTAACTTCCTATCGAGTAACTGAACGTTATTGGCCACGTATGTTCATCTGGAGTAGCCCCATGCATTATTCCGAGTATTATGGCGATCAGCAAGATGAAATAGACTGAAAGACCAGCTGGTGGATTAAGAATGGTATTGAGATCGATCATTCCTGTTCACGCAACGAAATTGGCTTGCCGTGTGGACAAACCTTCGGATTTCCAATCTTTTTGAGAATTAGTCTCGCGTTCGCCTCAGGGATTATGAAGTCCACTTCCGCTGCTTCGTGGCATGCTGAGTTTTCTGATACTCCACTCTGGCATAGAAGTGATTCATAGGTCCTATGCACTAGTAGGATGCTCTTCGCCGTCCTATTGCCTGACTCTGTCAAAACGACCATACCGTCCTTGGACTTGGCTAACCCTTTCTGCTCCAGTCTCTTGACTACGTTCAGTGCGGTGGGAGGTTTGACCCCAAGGGATGTAGCGATCTGGTGCAGACGCATTGGAAAACTATCGGTTGAGTCCTCTTCAAGGGTCACGAGACAGTCTCTTTCACGTCTACTAATAGTATTAGTCTTATATTCCATTTATTAGTATTATACTAACGCTATTAAAGCTTTCGTAAAACCCGAGAATGATTAGAAATAGACGGCTGCCGAAATTCCACGAATGTAAATCGGAGCCAATTTGAATGGTTTAGAGTTCCCAACCTGAGGAAGGATGAATTATTTCACCATATTCGAAAAGGATTAAACCACGATGCGATTTACCACTGAAATGCCTTCAATGATTCCTCGGAAGATATTCTTTGTAAAAGGGGTCGGTACGCACCGGAGTCAACTAGGATCATTTGAGAACGCACTCAGGGATGCAGATATCGCGAAGTACAATCTCGTGGAAGTGAGTTCTATATTTCCTCCGTACGCTGAACTCATAGACAGGGAAGAGGGCCTGAGAGAGTTGAAACCAGGACAAATTTTGTTTCTGGTCCTGGCCAGAAACAGTTCGAACGAGCTCAACCGATTGATTACAGCTTCTGTCGGATTTGCCATACCGAGAAACAGGACGATGTACGGGTACATTAGCGAGCATCATAGTTTCGGGGAAACTCCAGAAGCATCCGGCAAGTTCGCAGAAGAACTGGCAGCCGAGATGCTCGCAAGCACGATGGGTCTTGATTCTTACCAGATGGATGAGAATGGCAAGTTCAGGCTGAACGATGCAATTCTTCTGACGGGAAATTCTACTGCATCATCCACAGTTAAGCGGGTGGATGAGTGGACGACGGTTGTTGCGGCTGCCGTAATGATAACGGGCTGAGGTGTTTTTGTGGCATACGATTTCAATGCAATAGAGGAGAAATGGCTAAGAAGATGGAAGGAAGAAAGGGTCTTTGAACCTAGACCGACGGGAAAGAAGTTCCTGTTAACCGTTCCTTGGCCTTACTGTAATGGGGCTCTCCACATTGGTCACGGAAGAACGTATACTGTCGGAGACATCGTTTCGAGATACAAGAGGATGAGAGGGTTAAACGTTCTTTATCCGATGGGATTTCATATTTCCGGGACACCAATCCTGGCTTTCAGCAAGAAGATTGAGCACGGAGATCAGGCGACGATAAACCTCTACAGGAGCTATCTTGAGCTGTACGGCGACGATCCTTCAAAAGTGTCTGAATTCTCAATTCCGTCCAATATTGCGTCGTACTTTTCTGAGAAAATCATAAACGACTTCACCAACATGGGCTTTTCAATCGATTGGACTAGAAAGTTCACCTCCGGGGAACCTATATACAATAAATTCATAGAGTGGCAGTTCAGACTCCTGCAAGAAAAAAATCTGATAAAGAGGGGAGACTATCCAATCCTTTACTCACCTGAGGAGGGTAATCCTGTTGGAGAAGACGATATTCTGGAGGGTGACACAGACAAGGTCTCCATCACTCAGTTCACGGGAGTATTCTTCTACTGTGGTAACGATATTCTCCTTGCTTCCACAGTCAGGCCAGAGACCCTGGACGGAGTCACTAATATTTTCCTGAACCCAAATGCAAATTACTGCAGGATAAGGATGCAGGGACATAACTTCATCGTCAGTAGGAAAGCTTTTGAGAAACTCAAGTACCAGAGGGATGCGGAATTCGTATCGGACGTTAATGCTGCTGATTTCATCCACAGGATGGCGAAGGAACCGCTCTACTCAAGGGAGATACCCATACTTCCGGGGAGATTTGTGGATCCGGAGATAGGCACGGGAGTCGATTATTCAGTACCCGCTCACTCCATCTGGGATCACGTCGGATTGATGGAAATTAACGAGGGACTAGACTACATTCAAGTCATAGAGACTTCAGGTCATCCGCTTGATATGGAAGCGGTAAGAAAGAAATTCGGAATCTCTAGCCTAGAAGACAGGGAAAAACTGGCAGAGGCAACAAAGTATGTGTATGAACAGGAATACTATCACGGAAAGATTCTGAGAGGAAAGTACGCAGGACGGATCGTCAAGGATGTCAAGGACGAAATAGTTGAAGACCTCACTCGCATGGGTGTCGCCTTGCCAATCTATGAAACGTCCAGAAAGGCGGAGACCAGGGAAGGGAATCCAGTTATAGTTGCTGTCATCAAGAATCAGTGGTTCATAGACTACTCAATAGAAGAGTGGAAGGAGAGGGTGAGAGGGTTAATTGAAAGAATGGACCTCAGACCTGAAAATCTCAAGAACCAGTTCATTCAAACAGTCGATTGGATAAAGGAGAGGCCGTGTGCTAGAAAAAGGGGGCTGGGGACTAGGCTTCCCATGGACAACGAATGGATAATAGAGAGTCTCAGCGACTCGACCATTTACACCGTAGTTTATACGATCATCCCATTTCTCAGAAGGATGAAGTTTGAAGAGATAGACGACGAAGTTTTCAACGAGATATTCTTCGGTAAAGGCGAAATCTCTAAGAAGAGCGAAAGCACAAAGAGAGCAATAAGCGAAGCGAGAAGAGAATTCCTGTTCTGGTACCCCGTGGATTTGAGGCACACGAGTTATCCACACATTTCCAATCACCTCACATTCTATCTGTTCAACCACGTAGCAATATTTCCGCCCGAGGAATGGCCCGTGGGTATATCAACTGGCGGAATGGTGATATCTGAAGGACAGAAGATGAGCAAGAGCAAGGGGAACGTTTATCCTTTACTCACCATCAAGAAAGAATACGGGGCGGACTTGTTCCGTATGTATCTAGCGTCCAATGCAGACGTCTGGTATGACGTTGACTGGAGAACCAGCGAGGTCGAGAACTACTCCAAGAAATTGGAGAGGTTCTATTCTCTTCTCAAAGAGGCAAGAGATGTGCAGGGCTTACCGGAAGAAAGGGACCTCTGGATAGTGTCCAGAATGGCGGAAAGGATAGATAGGAGTTCAAAGAGCTACGACCAGATGAAGATAAGGGAGGCGGCGGTGGAATTGTTCTTCAACGCACTTAACGACATCAGGGACCTTGAGAACTTTGCAGGCAAGGACAGGGCACTCAGGGCGGTGAAAATGTTCGGCGTTCAGTGGGCGCTCAGCCTTTCGCCCATCATCCCTTTCCTCGCAGAAGAGGTCTTCTCAATGTACGGGGGAGAAGGATTTGCCTCGCTGCAGGGGTACCCAGCCATGGAGAACTCTTACAAGGAACGCGAGATGGAATGGAGTTTTGTCGAGTCGGTGATCGAGGATTTCAGGGGAATAACAAAGGTATCCAACCTGAGACCAAAGAGGATGGTCATCGGTACTGCAGAAGACTGGAAATGGAAGCTGCTGGATGAAACAAGATCAAAGGACATCAAGGAAATGATAAAGGAAGCAAGTCCGGAACAAAGGGAATTTCTCATAGCTCTTATAAAGAAAAAGGATCTCAAGCAGAGCATTAGGGACGAAGAGGAAGTACTGAAGAAGTACAGTGAGGATCTTGGTAAATACCTGGGAGTCGAAATAGTTGTGAGCAAGGATCCTGAGTTTACGAAGAAATCTCTTCCAGGACGCCCATCTATAAGGCTAGAGTGATTTCACTTTTTCAGGAATTTTTCCAAAGTCGCCCGTGCTACAGGAGTTTCTAGTACCTCCCCGAAGAGCTTCGCTTCCAGTTCTGTTGAATATTCGGCTTTCCCCAGCAGTGTCTTGATTCTCCTGATGCTTTCTCCAGATTTCTGGGATAGAGAGATTGCTAGTTCCTCGGCATATTGTACGGGATCGTTTGCAAGATAATTGACCAGACCGAGTGAGTGGGCCTCATTTCCGTCCATGACCTTTCCGGTTAGAGCAACCTGCCTTGCGATTCCGTTTCCAGCAATTCTCGCTATCCTCTTCAGTCCTCCCCACCCTGGAATCAGTCCGAGATTCACTTCAGTCAACCCCATCTTTGTCTGAGGTGACGCTACCCTAAGATCGCAACTCAGGGCAAGTTCCAGTCCTCCACCGTACGCACCTCCCTCGATCGCAGCGATAGTTATCGCCCCAAAATTCTGGAGGAAATCCATGAACTCGTTTCCTTTCTCGGAGAACTTTCTCCCTTCCTCTTCAGATGCGGTGAACATGACTGAAAGGTCCCCTCCGGCAGAAAAGAACCCACCCTCTCCTCTGATTATGACCACGGATACGTTTACAAGTGACTTGAGCGCTCCCTCCATTTCCTTCAAAACATCCGGGGAAAGTGCGTTCTTCTTCTCCGGCCTGTTCAGAATGATGTGCGCTACCTTGTCCTTCCTTTCTATCCTTACTAGTCCCATGTAATGGCACTAACCGACTACGAATTTATAGGATAGGTCTGTGCTGCTCATCTTCTTTTCAGACACGGTAAGGGATCTGCTTGACTGGTCCAGAACTGCAGTGATGTACCCATCAGCGACATCCAGGAAGCGCTCCCCATTCTTACGAGCAGTTACTCTGAGGATGGAGATGTGCTTGGATACCTCGTTCACAGACGATTTGACGAATGGAATGTCTTCGATGATTCCGTCCTCCAGAAGTCGAATGAGCTGTTTGGATGTCGAGAACTTGGCGATGAACTTGGTCATCTTTGCTCTGTCCCCCAGTGCATATCCTAGTTGATTTAGCCTGGTCTTTATGTCCCCCCCAAGAGTGGCAGCAGCGGATTCTATTACTTTCTTGTATATGTCCTCTGAAAATATTTGGGTTCTTCCGATGTCTCCGAGTCCTGTAAAGAGTATGGACGGTTTGTTCAATTCGTTCATCATCATGCGTACTCCGCTCATCCCTCTCCTTTGCTTCACGTATTCTATTATGAATTTCAAGTCAGAGCCAGTAGCCTCTTGCATTAATATCCCAATCAATATAAATTACTGATTATTTACTTTTCTGTTCAGGGCTTTCGATTATTTCGTGATTTTCGGACTGTACGCCTAAAAAAGCGAAAGCGGTGATGAGTTCATTTTAAACATAGTCGGTGATGGATTTGATCTCTCCTGTGAACCCATCCATAACCAGTGCTGAAGAAGAATATATCGGATAGAGGCAGGTGTTGACAAAAGTCACCTTTATTGTGTCTTCAAGAGGTCTCACCCTGCTTCTTGAGTAGATGATGAATGCCTCTGTCTCGCTCTTCTCGACAACCTCCGTCTCCAGACTGTCGCTGATCCAGCGTTTCGCCCTTTCCATGGAGGAGAGTGGCTCCCACTTTAGCTCCATCTCCCTATGATTTGTAGGCCAGGAATCGAGTATCTCATAACCATTTATTGATCTCGACGCTCTTCCGTTGACTGCGTTTACCATTGCGGTTCCCTCCTTAGTTATGAGGTTATCGCCCTCCATTATCTTCATGGTATAGGTAAAGAAGTGATAGGGGATGAATATCAGATCAGCCCTGAGTCCGATGGAATTCGTCACAACGTCACCCGTGATAACCGGTCGTATGTACTTCGGGTTGTTTCCTTCCTCCAAGTAGACCATGATGAAATCCTTGTTCTCTGTTGGTTGCCTTACAACCGTTTTCTTCTTGATCTTCGTGGATAGGTGCATATCGATGAGTGCTTTCCCGAGCATCTTGGACACTTCCTCTCTGGTCACTGGCGTGATCTTGTGCGCTTTGCAGTACGAGATTATTTCCTTGTCGGTTGCATCCGTCAGCAGGAAAAGGAAACGCTCTCCAGGGAAGGAAACTGTCGAGGAGTGAAATTCCCTTACCTTCTCAATGCCCTGGTTCTCAAGGAGCATTATCACTTCTCCTGAGCCGTCTCCGTGATCAACCCAAATATACTCCTCTGGATACCCGGGATAAGTCCTGTATCCCATGTTCCTGACCATTTCATCGATGAGTACCCTTATGTCCATTTGTGATTGGTATAATTTTGCAGATAATATGATTATTGCCCTTGAGGTCGTAGTTTTCTCGTAATTTTCGAGACTTAGGCAGATGCCAGAGGCTGAATTATTGGGCTCTTCCAGAGTAATTTAGCCAAAATAATCTAATTATCTTTTTATATCATCCGGCAATATTGGAATAGTGTGAATTATGTATGAAATAAGGTTCCACGGAAGAGGTGGACAAGGTGCAGTCACCGCATCAAAAATACTTGCCACAGCTGCTTTTATTGAGGGCAAGTGGGTGACGTCCTTTCCCTTCTTTGGCACAGAAAGAAGAGGTGCACCCGTGACAGCATTCACAAGAGTTGACGATAGGAGGATCGAACTCAGGAGTCAGATATACGAACCGGATGCGGTCATTGTCCTCGACAGGTCTCTAATGGACCTAGTCAATGTGACTGAGGGACTGAAGAATGAGGGAGTCATAATCGTTAACGGGAATAGTGGGAACCTTAAGGAAGCTGGAAAATTTAGGGTAGGGTACGTCGATGCCACCAGCATAGCGCTGAGAAATGGACTTGGGGATCCTTCTCACCCTATCGTGAACACAGCAATTCTCGGAGCTTTTTCCAAGATAAGCAACCTAGTCTCTCTGCAGTCTATCAAGAGTGCGACATCCGATATGGTACCGTCTAAAAAGAAAGAGAACGTGAATGCCATACAAGAGGCATATGAAGAGACGGAGTTGAACTAGAGATGCCTATAGTTCCTGTCACTTCCGTTTCAACGACTACGAGGGAGATGTCATCCTGGAGAACGTCAAAGCCGGTCTTAGACTATTCGAAATGCACCAGGTGTGCCATCTGCTGGAAATTCTGTCCTGACGTTGCAATAGATTTGGTCAGCGATCCCAGCCTAAAGTCCCCTAACGAGAGGTTCAATTCACTTGAAGCTCCATCCATAAACTACAACTACTGCAAGGGGTGTGGAATATGCGCTACTGAGTGCCCGTTCGGAGCGATAGAGATGATCAGGGAGGAGATCTGAATGGAATCGGTCCAGTCAAACAGAAAGATCATGACTGGAAACGAAGCGGTTGCGGTTGGGGTATTGCTTTCGAGAGTCAAGGTGATAGCAGCATACCCGATCACGCCACAGACGACGATAGTTGAGAAGCTTGCGGATATGGTGGCTGATGGTGAATTGGATTCCAGGTTCATCGAAGTTGAGAGCGAGCACAGTGCTATGTCTGCCATTACTGCCAGCGAGGCAACAGGAGTGAGATCCTATACTGCATCTTCATCTCACGGCATTCTCTACATGCACGAACCCCTTCACTGGGCTGCCGGAATGCGGCTGCCCCTGGTTATGTCAGTCGTCAACAGAGCTATCGGACCACCCTGGAATATATGGGGGGAACAGACCGATACTTTCAATCAGAAGGATACAGGATGGCTGCAGATATACTGCGAATCTAACCAGGAAGCGATGGACAGCATTCTTCTAGGTTACAAGATAGCAGAGAACAGGAAGGTTCTGCTGCCCGTGATGAATATGCTGGATGCCTTCACGCTCTCCCATACTTCAGAACCGGTTGAGGTAAGAAGTCAAAAAAAGGCGGCAGAATTTGTAGGCGACCTCGATCTGGACGCCCGATTAGATTTCAAGAATCCTGTTGGATACGGTTCACTTCTTGGACCCGATGGACCATTCATGGAAATGAAGAAGGACATGAGGGACAGCATGTACGATGCCATAGGCACGATAAAGAACGAAATATCCAACTTCAATGAGCTATTCAACGCCGAACTTCCAGGACTCACAGAGAACTTTATGATGGAAGATGCAGATTATGCACTGATCACCGCTGGTGCAATTTCATCTACGGCAAAATATACGGTCAGGAAACTGCGTGAAAAGGGACATAAGGTTGGCCTCATCAGGCTTTATTTTTACAGACCTTTCCCTGGAGAGGAAATCCTGCGGGCAGTAAAGGGACTGAAGGGACTTGGAGTTGTTGAAAGGAACCTTTCATTTGGCCAGAGAGGGCCGACGTACGAAGACGTCGTCGCTTCGCTCTACGGCAGGGTAGATATCCCGATTAGGAACTACGTGGTTGGTCTAGGAGGCAGAGACATCAGGGTAAAGGATTACGAGAAGATGTTTGAAGATCTCGTGGAAGGAGACAACGATATCGAGTGGGTAAACGTGGGGGTGAAATAGATGCCGCTCACCATACCTAGAGAGGAATACATGCAGCAGGGTCATTCCGCGTGCGCTGGATGCGGTGCAACTCTTTCAATGAGATACGTCCTCAAGGGAATGGGACCGAAGAGCGTGGTAGCCATTCCAGCCAGCTGCTGGTCAGTCATCCCCGGAGAGCTGCCCTATACTTCGCTCAAGGTACCACTCCTCTATACGCCGTTTGCTTCGGCAGGCGCAGCCATATCTGGACTGAGGGAGGGTCTCGATTCTCAGGGCAAGGAAGATTACAACGTCATAGCTTTTGCGGGAGACGGAGGAACTGCTGATATAGGCCTCCAGGGACTGAGCGCTGCAGTGGAACGAGGCCACAACGTGCTGTATGTGATGTACGATAATGAGGCATACATGAATACTGGCATCCAAAGGAGTGGAAGTACCCCCTATGGCGCATGGACCACGACCACGCCAGTTGGTTCGAAGAGAGATTACAAGAGGGAGAGCAAAAAGGTTGTCGCAGACATAATAATGGCCCAAAATGCTCCTTACGTTGCGACGGTTAGCATTGGTTACCCAGAGGATCTGGAGAGAAAGCTGTCGGTGGCCAAGTCTATCAAGGGACCAAAGTTCATCCAGATTCTATCGCCGTGTCCCCCTGGCTGGGAATACAATTCAGCAGATACGGTCAAGATATCGAGGTTGGCCGTAGAATCCAAGATATTTCCTCTCTACGAATTCAGAAACGGAAAGTTGACGCTCTTCAAGCCTCCAAAGACCGTGCCCATTTCTCAATATCTTTACCTTCAGGGAAGGTTCAGCCATCTGTACGATTCAGAAGTGAAAATAATCGAGAACGCCGTAGAGGAAAGATGGCAGTATCTGCTCAAGAAGGAGCAAATGTGATATGGAAATTGAGCCGCTTCTGGGCGAGAAGGGGCGGACTGAATTTCTGCTGGGGAATGAGGCAGTAGCAAGGGGAATATACGAAGCCGGCGTATCTGTAGCAGCCACGTACCCTGGGACTCCAAGCTCCGAGATTGGTGATGTCCTGTACAGGATATCAGACCAGATGGGAATCAAGTTTGAGTATGCGACAAACGAGAAGGTCGCTCTCGAAATAGCTGCAGCGGCATCTGCAGGAGGACTCAGATCCTTCGTCTTCATGAAGCACGTCGGACTCAACGTTGCCATGGATTCCTTCGTCTCTCTTTCTGGTTCAGGCGTCAGAGGTGGAATGGTAGTCTTCTCTGCTGATGATCCGTCCATGCACTCATCTCAGAACGAGCAGGACAACAGGTTCCTTGGCAAGTTCGCGAAAACCATAGTGGTTGAGCCTTCGAGTCCTCAAGAACTGAAAGATTTCATTCGTTATTCATTCGAACTCTCAGAGGAAGTGGGCCACCCCGTACTTGTCAGGAGCGTGACGAGGATATCGCATATAAGGGCACCCGTCAAGCTGGGAGAAGCGCGTGAAAAGAACAAGTGGGGCTACAGGAAGGATGTCTCCTATGTTCTCATGCCAGAGAATGCATACAGTGCACAGATATCAATCTCAAAGAGACTTGAAAAGGCTGCGTCCTCTGGATACAATAAAACGTTCAACTCTGCATACGGTGAATCGTCAACACTCATAATCACATCAGGAGCCGCTTATAATTACATAGATGAAGCCTTGGAAATGCTGAATGTGAGAGCAAGGATACTGAAGATTGGAATGAGCTATCCTCTGGACCAGGATGGACTGCTGGCTGAGATTGATAAAGCACAAAAGGTAGTCTTTGTCGAAGAGGGAGGACCATTCATAGAAGAGCAAGTTCTGGCTCTCTGCGCCCTCCATTCTGTCAATAAGGACTTTTATGGAAAGATGAACGGATACGTTCCGATCCCTTACGAAATGGACGTCGACAGAACTGTCGGCTTCCTCTCGAAGGTCTTCGGGATACCTATCGAAGAGAAGAAGGACACACTGAAGGTAATCAACAGGGAACCTGTCCTGTGCCCAGGGTGCCCTCACAGGGCAACTTACTACGTCGCAAGGATGGCAATGAAACAGACCGGAATGAAGAATCCGATCGCACCAACTGACATAGGGTGCTATACTCTAGGGTATTACGATCCATATCAGCTAGGTGATTTTTGCCTGTCGATGGGTTCATCAGTGGGATCGTCAAACGGTTTCGCGATGACTTCCAAGGAAAAGGTGGTTAGCTTCATCGGAGACAGTACATTCTTCCATGCGGGTATCCCTGCACTCGTGAATGCCTACCACAACAACCACAACTTCGTTCTGGTGATCATGGACAACTCCATAACCGCCATGACGGGCGGCCAACCCACCCCTGAGACGAGTCCACCTTTCAAGAAGGTGGATATCGAGAGCGTCGTGAGGGGAATAGGAATTAAAAATGTCTTTACAATGGATCCATATGATCTCAAGAATTCTCTTGAAACCTTCAAGAAGGCTCTCAAATCGGACGAACTATCTGTGGTAATCAGCAAGAGGGAGTGTGCCCTGGAAGCTGACAGGAAGAAGTCTCCATCAGAAACAAAGGTTTTTACGATCAACCAAGACAAGTGCAATCAGTGCTACAACTGTGTGAGGAATTTTTCGTGTGCGGCATTCTACACGGAGGATGGCAAGGTATTCATTGACGGGGAACTATGCGACGGCTGTTCCGTCTGTTCTGAACCTCTGGTGTGTCCTTTTAATGCTATAGAGGTGAAGGAGTAGTGGCCTCAATCGTTTTTGCTGGAGTGGGGGGACAGGGAGTCATCACCGTGGCGATCATCCTGGGAAGGGCTGCCGTCATTGAAGGAAAAAATGCCCTTATGACAGAACTCCACGGAATGGCACAGAGAGGAGGAAAAATCTCCGTAGAGGTAAGAATAGGGAACTACAAGAGTGCCATAATCCCCCTGAAGTCCGCTGATGCTCTTGTCGCATTCGAGGAGCTAGAGGCTGTCAGAAACATATCGAAGCTAAAGGAGGGAGGGATCGTTCTATTGAACAAACGCAAAATACACCCCGTCTCTCTGACGATCAGGCAACAAAATTATCCGCAAGAGATGATTGAAAACCAGCTGAAGAACGTTAACAAAATAGACGTTGATGCAGACCAGATTGCCCTGGATCTCGGGAACAAAAGAGTTGCAAATACGGTCATGGTCGGCGCTGTTTATTCCACTGGCCTCCTTGGTATCAGCGAGGAGAGCATATTTACCGCCATAGAGGAGTCGCTGCCTGAGAAGCACTGGGCGGTTAACCTGCAGGCATTCGAGGAAGGAAAGAAGCTGACAGGCCTGAATGTCGCCAAGGCTGTATGAAGATCGATATTATTGGCGCAGGTTCAATGGGAATAGTTCTTTCATACTTCCTTCACAAGAAACACGAAGTGGTGTTGACGGTCAAACACGGAGAAACAGAATTCTACAGAAAGGGCCTTACTCTTATAGATAAGGAAAAGGAAGAGAAGTTTTATTTGAAAATATCGGAAAACGTAGAGGATTCTGATATAACCGTGATAGCAGTCAAGTCATACGATCTGGCCGGTGTGTTTGAGAAGGACGGATTGAAGGGAAAAGTGATTCTGGTGCAAAATGGCTTGTCTCACATGAGGGTAGAACGGAAGGGGATAACCAAGATTTATGCGGTCACAACCTGGGGAGCAAGGAAGCTGTCAAAGGGAGTTGTGGAACTGACTGGCAGAGGGTACTTCAGGTTGGGAAGTCATTCAGGAAAGATTGATGTCAATTTCCTCAGGGACTGCGGCATAAATGCGGAGTGGGTGGAGGATATCAACGAGGAGCTATACAGGAAAGCGGCAATAAATGCTGTCATCAACCCGATAACTGCCATCTACAACGTAAAGAATGGGGAAATTACTAACAACAGGAACCTTTGGGTGATCGCATCGGATGCTATCAAGGAGTTGGAAGAACTGTTCTCAGAGCTGGGATACCATCTGGAGATAGAGAAGAATGTCATCGAGACTTGTAGGGTCACAAGCGATAATACCAGTAGCATGCTCCAGGACATCCAGCGTGGGAGAAAATCTGAGATCGATGCAATAACCGGAGAGATCATTTCTCTGGGAAAGGAGCATGGGTTGGAAATGAAGGTCAACAGATTCCTTTACGACTCAGTCAGGTCCCTGGAATCACACCGACCGTCTCTCCGATGATCCCTTCAACTCACCTTTTCGCTTGACTGATTTCCTATCCTGACTGGGTACTTTCCAGTGAGGCAGCCAAGGCAAAGTTTGTCCCTAGCTAGGGACGTGGCCTCTATGAGACCCTCAAGAGATATGTAGCGTAGACTGTCTGCTCCCAGTTTTGCATTTATCTCATTCAGGCTCCTGTTGGACGCGATGAATTGATCCTTGGTCTTCATATCGATTCCTAGGTAACAGGGGAAGCGCACTGGAGGACAGGCAATCCGCAGGTGGACTTCCTTGGCCCCGTATTTTTTCAACAACCTGACTATCTTTCTCGTCGTGTTTCCCCTGATGATACTATCGTCTACGAGAACCACCTTCTTTCCTTCTATTAACTGCTTAATCGGATTGAGCTTTATGTCCAGCTCGCTCTCCCTTCCTGCCTGCTCCGGCATTATAAACGTCCTGTCCACATACCTGTTCTTGATCAGTGCCTCAGTCAGCGGGATTCCGGATTCCTCCGCATATCCCTGAGCGTGCGTTCTCGCTGAATCTGGAACTGCCACCACGCAGTCTGCTCCTTTGACCGGATTTTCCCTTGCAAGGATCCTTCCAAGCTCCATTCTGGTTTCGAAAACACTCCTACCATCCAGTATGCTATCCGGTCTTGCGAAGTAGACATACTCAAACATGCAGTGTGCTGTCCTTGCATCTTGGTTGTACATGAATGAATCGATCTCGTCCTTCCTGATCTCGACAATCTCCCCAGGTTTCACGTCCCTTATCATCTTTCCGTTTAGCTGGTCAAAAACAACGCTTTCAGAAGCTGCACAATAGCCGAATTCGGTTGTTCCGACCACCAATGGTCTTATTCCATTGGGGTCACGGGCAACGAAAATCCGCTGGTTTATCATTATGTTCAACGAATACGCCCCCACTAGCTTCCTGAATGTATTCTTCATGGAAAGGATGGGGTCGGCCGTTCTTGACAGTTCTATGGAAAGAAGCTTCATTATCACTTCCGTGTCAGAATTGGTCGCGAACGAGTATCCTTTGCTCTCAAGGGATTTCTTCAGCTGCTGGGCATTGACTATTTCTCCGTTGTGCCCAATTGCTATTTCGTATTTTCCAATGTTTGCATATAGGGGTTGAGCATTCTCAAGGACCGAGGACCCAGCAGTGCTGTACCTTATATGACCTATGCCCATACCTGAGTCCTTCTCCAGCCTTATCCCGGAAAATACCTCGTTGACTAAACCCATCCCTTTATAATTCTTCAGCCCCTTGCCAGTGTTTATAGAAATACCCGCTGATTCCTGTCCACGGTGCTGAATTATCCTCAGCGATTGTACGAGTCTATAACCCACAGGGACGCTCTCAGCTAGAGCTACTATCCCGCAGGATTCACCTAGACTTCGCCCAGTTATAACTTCTGATCCTTGTATCCGGATATCCACAGTGGGAGCACCTTTTATCGGTCACATTGTAAGAATGATGACCACATCTCCTGCACTTTATATGGACTTTTATCCTGTTTCTCTTCCCCATCGATGGGGTTCCTCTCATTCTATATCGCCTCCGAAGGTGAAATGTACACTACCACGTCCCCTCTTACTACCATTATGGGGAAAGTTCCTTTGCTCTTGTTTTCTATTACCTCTTCCGCGTTCTTGATTACTAGGTTGAGGTGTTGGTCGTAACCATCCAGCAGTCCCCTGTACTCCCTGTTCCACTTTACCTTAACCAGCACGTATTGGTTAAGGCTGTTTCCTAGAACGTTAAGAGGACGCAGCTTACCTTCCATAAATCCAGATTGATACCTCATATTTAATGATGTCCAGATGGGCTGCGCCTCAGAATATCATCTGGCAACTGGGAGAATGGCCGTAAAGTGTGACTTTCCTTGCTTTCCCAGTACGGTTTAATTTTTAATAAATTCGAGACATAAGATTAAAGTGTACGATAATCTCCATTTGAATAATGTCAGATGAACCAACCGGTCAGATCATCGGGATAATTCTCTATGCAGCAATCTCTCCAGATTACGTCATAAGATCAATAATATTTACTGACAAGGAAGTGCTCCAGGTTCCGATCTCGAGGATAGGTGAGCTAGCTCAAAGAATGAGCGGTCTCCCTGTCGTTGCTGCGTGGCTTCTGGAGGCTGTTAACCCTGCTGTTTTTTCTGGCCTAGGAGGTCTGGTGGGAATTAAAATGTGGTCTGATCTGAAGAAGAAGGTCGCAAACCAGCAACCTGTGAAGTTCATAGGAGCGCCTATTCCGCCAGATATAGAAGAGGAAGCAAAGTTCAAACTTTCGTACGGGGACATCAGACGCGTTAAAATATCAAAGATAGCAATGTCCACAGACTATCTGCTCAGCCTGACAGCAGGATTTCTACACACCCAGATGATTGTCTTCGAAGGCAGAGCCGTAGAGGATGTGACTTCACTTGTAAACAAAACTCCATTATCATCAAAATTGTCTTGAAGAAACTCAGGAAATTTATTTAGCCAACAGAACATACACTCTAAATGACAATAGGTCTAATTGGGGGTTCAGTCACTGGAAAACTGATTGAAGATCCCGAAATAGTGAAACTAAGCACCCCCTATGGTGATATGTCTTCTCCACTTGAGGTAGGGAAGATTGGGGGGAAGGAGGTCGTTGTCCTGTATAGGCACGGAAAGGAACACAAGATACCTCCGCACAAGATCAACTTCAGGGCAAATATATACGGACTGAAAGAAATGGGAGTGGAAAGAGTAATAGGAGTTTCGGCCGTCGGATCCCTCCAGAAAGATATTGAGCCGGGCACGATAGCGCTTCCCGACCAATTCTTTGATTATACAAAGGGGAGAGAGTACACTTTCTTTGATGGACCACAGGTAATCCACATATCTATGGCCGATCCATTCTGCCCTGAACTGCTAGACGTATTCCACAAAACGCTCCTAGATCTCAGGATGAAATCAAAGATTGGGGGCACTTACGTGTGCATAGAAGGGCCCAGATTCTCGACGAGAGCTGAGAGCAAATTCTTCAGAGGGGTCGGAGACGTGATAGGAATGACGCTTGTTCCAGAAATCAACCTGGCTAGGGAAAAGGAAATGTGCTATCTGACTCTTGCAACGGTGACAGATTATGATGTTTGGGCTGATGTTCCGGTGAATTCAAAAGAAGTGATTAGAGTAATGAAAGAAAGTGAAGAAAATATAAGGAAAGTCCTGGCAAATGCGATCCCAAGAATCTCCGATAATAGGTCGTGCAAATGCAACCTCTATCTCAAGGAGGCGGGACTTTGAAGGCGAAGTTCCTCGGAGGGGGAGATGAAGTCGGAAGACTTGGCATGGTCCTCTCCACAGACAGGTACAAATTTCTCTTCGACTATGGAATGAACCCCACAAAGCCGCCCACATTTCCAATGCTTGCTCCTAAGGTGGATGGGGTGTTCATAACGCACTCGCACCTTGATCACGTTGGGATGCTTCCGTGGTTGAACAAGAATGGAGGGGCAAATGTGTATGCCACTCCGCCTACCCTGTCGGTAATACCGATACTCCTGTACGATTCAGTAAAGATCGCAAACCTGGAAGGAACGAACCTTCCATATGAGGAGTTTGATGTTGATAGCATCATAGAGTCTTTCACGCCGCTTAATTACGGCGAAACCATGGAATTCAAAGATCAGGAAATAACTTCCCACCCGACAGGTCACCTCATTGGAAGTTCTATGTACCATATCCAGAACGATCGCAAGATCGTGTTCACTGGGGACATACAGAGCATAGATACGCACCTCCTTTTCGGAATTAAACCGATAAGCACTGAGATTCTTGTCGTTGAAAGTACGTATGCAGGCAAGGAACATCCGCCTAGACCAAATGTTGAAGAAAATTTCTTGGCTTCCATCCAAAGGGTCGTGGAGAACGACGGAGTGGCCGTTATCCCTGCATTCGCAACCGGAAGGGCCCAGGAACTGCTGATGGTATTGGAAAATACAGATTATGAGATATGGATAGATGGGATGGCGAGAACCGTCTGCAACGTCCTGCTAAGCTTCCCCAAGTACATAAAGAACTACCAGAGATACAAGAAGATGCTCAGGAGAGTGAGAATGGTCAGGAGCAAGTCGGATCGTGAGAAAGCACTGAACGGCGACGTTATCCTAACGACTAGCGGAATGCTAGACGGGGGTCCCGTGCTAAACTACATATCTCAGCTCAACGATCCAAAGAACGGACTCTTCCTCACTGGATACCAGGTCGAAGATACAAATGGAAGGATGCTCCTTGAAACCGGTAGCATAGATCTAGCTGGCGTTGCAACCAAGGTGAACATGGATGTGAAATTCTTCGATTTCTCGGCACACTCGGGGCACAAGGAGCTCGTTGAATTTATTGAAGGTTCAAGACCCGACAAGGTCGTGCTAATGCACGGAGAGAAGAGGGAAGAACTGGCTAAGGACCTCACTTCTGCAAAGGTCGTACTCCCGAAGAACGGGGAGGAATTTGAAATCTGACTCATATGCTGAGGGACAAGGTACTTGATCTGCTTTTCGAAGAGGAACTTACCCAAAAGGAACTGACTTCCAGGCTCAATTCGTCCCGATCTAGGATATCAGAAGTTCTATCCAGGCTGGAGAAACAGGGATTCATTGTCAGAAGGAGGATCAGCGAGAGAACCGTTGTCGTTTCCCTGAATCACGAAAAAACGTTGAGAGTTGGGATACTCAGGAGCACAGAATACGTCCACGTCGTTTCTGCTTTGCACGAACTTGGAAAGAAGATACCTTTCAGGCTGAGGGTATATGACAATAGTTTGGAGGCGCTGAAGGAGCTCATGACTGGCACCGAAGACATAATTGCAAGTCCCCTCATTTCAGGGTACTTCTTCTTTCTCATTGACAAGAACATCAGACCTGTCGCGGGAATTGCAAAGGGAGGTGCGGGGCTCATAAAGAGGAAAAATCATGGGAAGATAGGAACGACTCCTCTATCAAGAATGGACAAAGATTCGAGAGAGTTTGCTGGTTATGGTCAGGTCTACTTCAAGAGCATTGAAGACATACTGCGCGCTTACAAAAAAGGGGAGATAGATGCAGCGCAAATCTGGGAGCCTTTTCTGTCCATGAACAACGGGATCAAGAGCCCTACTAGGGGTATGTGCTGCTGCCTTTTCAGCACTGGCAAGCGCACAAAATCACTGGGTCAGTTCCTCGAGAAATATACAGAGAGCGTGGGGAGAGGATTCACGAATGAAAGGAAGAGTGAAGTGTCCAGGCTCATGAGTAATTTCCTCGGAGTTCGTGACAATGACATCTTCAATAGCATAGGGTCATACCTCTTCACAACGCTTGTTAGCGAAGAGGATCTGGAAGACCAGATAACGAGCTTCGGGCTTCCAGTCGTTAAGGGAGTGGAGAGATTTCTTGAAAAATGCCCCAAAGTTTCCGTATGAAATATATCCCTGGCAGGAGATGATCTTCCAGAAGCTCGAGAGGAGTGAAAAGACTTCCACCATTCTAGAGAGTCCAACCGGGTCCGGTAAGACGATCGCAATGCTCTTTCACGTCGTATCGAAATATCCAGACAGGAGGATAGTCTTCCTCACTCGTACCAATTCTCAGGGAGAGAATCTGCTAAGAGAAGCGAATAGACTGGGTCTTGGGAAGGTCATGACATTCTTTGGAAGGGGCGAGATGTGCCTCTTTAAGAAACAGGTTTCTGAGATGTCCCAGGGGACGCCGGAAGAACAGAGCAACTTTTGCAGAGCACTGGTAGAGAAGCATCGTACAGGAAAGGGAGGGTGTCCCTACGAAACAAACTACGACCTCGGGTGGAAGAAGTCGATCATGTCACAGGAGGATTTTATAGAAATGGGAAATAGTGACTACTGCCCGTACTTCGCACAGAAGATGCTTGCCAGGGATGCGAATATTTTGGTGACATCATACTCCTTTTTCCTGAATCCGTTCATACGGGAGAGATTCCTTGGATGGATGGAAGCAGACCTGAGAGATATAGTGCTGATAGCAGACGAGGCACACAACATTCCTGACATAACGAGGAACCTTCTTTCATCAAGGTTGACTCATAACAGCCTCAATGGATGCTCAAAGGAGATTGACCAGTATGGGGACCTTCAGCTGAACAAGATTAACACATCCTATGTGATAGATTCCCTGGGGGAGGCTCTCACCTCCCTAATGAAAGAGGGAGACAGGATAATCACCACCCAAGAAGTTACGGAAGCATACATGGAAGCATTCCAGATGAATTCCTTGGAAATCAAGAATGTTCTTTCTCTGCTTGCAAATTTTGGTCTTTCCATAAGGGAATCCAAAAGCAACGAAGGAAGGCTCCCAAGAAGTCACATACTCAACGTTGCAATTCTCGCGCTGAAAATGATGGAAGATGATGAGAGTTATCGGGTGACGATATCTCACAATGAAGAACCGTCAGGGATCAGCCTGATGAACCTCGAAACTTACGATGTACTCAAATTTTTCAACAATGCATTTAGATCATTCTTCATGTCCGGGACCATTTCTCCTTTCAGCAAGTTCGTCGATGAGATGGGACTTCTGGACCCTGAGAAAATAATGATAAAAGCAGATTACTTAGAAAGGAACCTAAGGGTACTTTTCGTGGACGACGTCACTTCAAAGTACACAATGAAAGATGAATCCAGGCAGAGGATGAACGCCTACGTCAAAGACATAGTCGAAAGAGTCGATAAAAACAAGATCATATTTTGCACTTCTTACGAACAGCTGTCCTCCTTCCTGGAAGTAGACATGAGAGGAAAAATCTACTTCGAGAGAAAGGGAATGAGCAATGAGGAGTTTGTGTCCCTTATCTCCCATTTCAGGGAAAAAGGAGGGAATCTCTTTGCGGTCATCAACGGGCGAATCTCGGAGGGGATTGATCTACCGGGAAAACTTGTCGAGGTTGCGGTGCTTACAGGGATTCCGTACCCTCCTCCGTCTCCTGAATCATCGGCTCTGGAGTTATTCTATGAGATGAAATTCAGGAGAGGGTGGGAGTATGCTTACGACGCAGTTGCTTCCACCAAAATGCGTCAGGCAATAGGAAGGCTTATCAGGAGCCCTGAAGAAAGGGGTGTGGCAATAATACTGGACTCGAGGGCACGAAAGTTCAGAGCGGATCTTCCAAATCTGTACCTTAGCAGAGACGTCATTTCTGACGTTACCAAGTTCCTTGATCAATAGGGCACACTCTTCATCTTCAACTTGTAGCCTATTATGTTCACCGCCCTATGAATGAGCGGAGTTATGATAAGTATCGCGACGATGCCCTCCCATGGGAACAAAGATGCCGCTTCTTTCCAAAAAAAGACGTAAAAGAAGACAAGGGCGAAAAGCGCAAATGGATACTGGTCAAGGAAGATAGACTCCGCCCCTGGCGCCCTTCCCAGCCGCCTCTTTATGAATGACCCTACCAGATCGCCGATCATGGAGAATGTGGAGAGAGTAATGACCATGGAAAGAACGATCGTGAACTGGCTGGAAAATGTTAATTCCTTCACTCCGAAAATCAGGGAAGCATAGTTGATCAACAACCCCACTAATAAACCCGCAAGAATTCCCCCAAAGAGCCCTGACCAGGTCTTGTGATCCCCAAGGATTCTCTTCCCGTTCCACGTCCTTCCTCCGTCAATTATTCCATGCCCCCCTGTAATCACCGCACTTGGGTTGGCGATGAATGCGGGTATGAAGAGGACAAGTGAAGATATGAAGGAAGGGATCACGTTCGGCCAGAGTCTGCGAAAATATAACCATTTCTAAAAAACATAGGTTTTTCTACACTTTTCTACTCATCCTTGAGAGATGGAGACTTCCAAACCGGCGTGGATTCTGTTGCAGAACGGCTATGGATTGATAATCGGATTTCTCACCTATCTCTTGATTGCTAGAGATGCGGGCCTAAATGCGTGGGGAATCTTTGGAACAGCTCTGTCTTTTGGTTTGGTTTTTTCATTTGTATCAGACCTGGGAATCAACACTGCTCACACCAGGATGATAGCGGCTGGAAGGGACAGGAATGAGTACAACAATGCTCTGGTAGTAATGAAGATCATTCTCACATTGATCTATGTCGGGATCATCTTCCTTGCAATCTTCTTATGGACAGTTGTCCTGCACCAAAGGTTCCAGTCACCGCTGGTATATGTCAGCATCCTTCTGCTAATCCCTTACTTCTTGGGACTTCCGTACATTCAGGCGAATCGGGCCTTCTTTACCGGAACGCAGGAAGCCTTTAAGATGTCTTTTCCGCCGATAATGGAATCAACGACCAGATTCATTGCAGTCCTTTTGCTGATCCACTTCAACGTGTTCCATTTTCCGACTTCGGGATCTGGACTGACTCAAATGGCTCTGCTTATTGCAGTCTCGTATTCCATTTCCTATGTGGTCTACGCAATTCTGAGCTTTGTGGTTGGAATGCCCTGGAGATTCAAATGGCCTCACGTTGAGACCATCAGGAACTATCTTCGGTATTCTTATCCGCTTATGGGTGTAGCCATAACCTCCACAATTTCAGCCAATCTGGGGCAAGTACTGGTCTTCTTTTCGGTGGGAGCTTACGATTCCGGTGGTTATCAGGGTGTTTATAGATTCATACTTATGATGACTGGGTTCGCAACATCTGTTACTATTTTGATTCTACCGCTCTTGACGTCTCAGCTGGCCTCAAATGGAGACTATGGAAAGACCATGGGAAGGACCGTAAAGTACCTAACGATATTTGTCACTCCGCTGACGGTATTTGCCCTTGTATTCGCACCCCCTATCCTCAATCTCTGGAGCTCATACCTTATTCCATTCAGTCTACCCCTTAGGATAATGCTGATTGGCTCTTGGTTTTGGACGATGTCAATACCATTCTGGACGCACTTCAATGCAACCGCGAAGACTGGAGTTTCTGGAAGTCTGAACATCTTTGGATATCTCCTACTGATAGCGCTAGATGTGGTTCTCATACCAAATTACCTAGCCGACATCCGCTTCGTAGGGTTGGGAGTAAACGGAGCTGCATACGCCTATATGATTTCCGGCATAGCTATATTGATTGCGTCCGTCATCGTGTTGTACAGGGAGGTAAGGATTCCGGTGACATTCCAGTCGATCGTTGGTGCGGCAATTTCACTGCTACTGGGAGCTTTGTTCTTTTACTTCTTCCACACATTCCACAATTTCCACGCACTTCCGGCCATAGTTGTCGTGGGTTTGTTCATTGCCTATGCCCTTCTATACGTAGGGTTACTGGTCGTCACCAGGGTACTCAGCAAGCAAGAATTTATGGAAATCCTGAACATGTTGAACATCAAAAAATTGGGAGAATACGCGGTAAGCGAGGCTAGAAAACCATCTCAATAATGTTTTATCTTTCAATTCTATCCAAACCGGTGCCGGTAGAAACTCTGGAGCACACTGCTGATGTGAGGCTCAGGGCCTGGGGAAGGTCATTTCAAGGTACTCTTCTCGAACTGTCAAACCATATGCTGAAGATGGTCTATGGCGAATCCATCCAACCAGATCTTCATATTGCATCAAAAGTGGAATTCGAATCTGACGAGGAATGTGTCGCGAGGCTTCTAAACGACCTCATTTACCAGTCTGAATCGGCAGAACTTGCGATCAGGGTCAGGAAGATAACACTCTGCGAACGAACAGTCCTCTGGGAGGGAGATGGCGAAATTGCCAGCAAGAAGGAGAGGGGTTCAGTTCTGGTAAAGGCCGCAACCTACGACAGGATTGTCGTCAGGAGAAACCCACCTCTGATAGAAATAACACTGGACATATGAACAGGCGATTGCCACAAGAATAACTATTATATCTTGTTGATATAACATCCCATGGCCAAAGACGATAATTTCATCTTAGAAGATTCGAAGAAACTGATGATTTCTGACGAGATAATTATCCAGGCTATCCAGGACCTATACAGGGACGAGATCAGAGAGAGCATAAAAGAGAAGCTGAAGGCCAACCCGAGACTGGAGAGCGAACTCAAAGAAGCAATAAAGGACTACTTGAGAGGTAAACTTCTAGAAGCGGGAGCCCAGGGAAAAATGCTCAAGGTTGTCGCAGAACTGGGCCTGATTTCCCTTCCGGAATCTTTCAGAGATGAAATGGTAAAGTCCATACTGAAAGCTATTGGACCCGAACTTGACACACTGATGAAGAATACGCTTTAAATGAAGTTAACAGTAAACAGAATTCTTCTACTCGTATTGGGATTGGCATACATAGTCATCGTTTTTTTGAAGAAGAGCATCTATTCCGCCGGCCTGGTTGACTGGAACACTATCGCAATACTCTCCGCCTTGATAATAGTGAACACGGGTCTAATGTACTCCGGAGGGTTAAATTACGTAGCATACAGGATTATGAAGGTTACAAATGGGCAGAGAAGGCTGATGATAATAGCAATACTCCTGACCACTTTCATGGCCATGTTTCTCACGAATGACGTGTCTCTTCTTGTGCTCATACCAATAACATTGGCGATAGGGAAGTTTGCAGGCAAGAATCTGGATGACGTCATTATTTTCCAAGCCATCGCTGCAAACGTTGGTTCAATGCTGATGCCATTCGGAAATCCTCAGAACATCATAATGTACAGGCTTTACTCTCTCAACTTCGTGGAATTTGTCAGGACCATGGCACCCATATTTGTGGTGTCCCTAGCGATACTGATTATTTTCTCACTAGTCTTCAGGGACGAGAAATTCACCACTAAAGATATCGGCCCTAAACCCAACATTTACCTATTCGCGTTGTACGTATCTTTGCTAGTCGCAACGATTGTTGGCATGCTTCTCAATGCGACAATTTACCTCTTCATTGGCGTAATTGTCATCACGCTGACCAGTTTCATGTTTTCTGAACCTCATACGATAATGAGAGTAGATTACGTGCTTATCTTAGTTTTCATACTGATATTTCTAGTTATGAACTCCATAAGGTCGCTGATCGCCCTTCCTTTGGCAGGTGGAGAAGTGCAGACCTTCTTCACTTCAGTGATACTTTCACAGTTCATTTCGAATGTTCCAACAACTGTGCTCTTCGGGAAGATATCATCATTTGCAGTCCTATCCTACGGCGTGAACATAGGGGGAAATGGGACCGTAGTTGCTTCCCTTGCGAACATAATTGCGTTGAGAAATCTCTCTGGAAAGAATTTCCTGAAGTTCAACAAGTACTCTTTCATCTTCCTTGTTGTCACGGTTGTTGCCGGTTTCCTGATACTCTTCCGATAAAATATATACGAACACGTAATAGCAAATCATGCAAATCCTCCTGAAGGATGGCATTCTACTTACAGAGGACCATTCACCAAAGAGAATGGACCTATTCATAGACGATAACCTGATCTCACAGATTTCTGGAAAGATTAGAGTGGAGGCAGAATACGTAATCAACTGTGAAAACAAGATTATCTCACCGGGATTTGTGAACATGCACACCCACGTTTCCATGTCCAATATGAGGACCCTCCTCGACGACATGCAATTTTCAAAATTTCTCGAGACTGGATTCAAGATGGATGCAGTTAGAACTGACGAAGAGGTGTACTTTGGAGCTAAACTGGGAATTGCAGAGATGCTCCGAAAGGGTACCACTACTTTTTTAGATATGTACTACGGGGAGGACATGGTGGCGAAGGCTGCCCAGGAAGCCGGGATACGTGCTTACCTAGGGTGGAGTATAGTGAACAAGAACCAGACTACCCAAAAGGGGGAACCTCTCAAAAATGCAGAACGGTTCATATCTGCATTCCGAAAAAACGATCTCATCACGCCACTCCCTGCTCCGCACGGCATATATTCGTGCGATAGGGACGATCTTGTAGCATCCAAGGAACTGGCAGACAGGTACGACCTCCCTTACACGATTCACCTTAGCGAGAACAGGAGAGAGGTCTACGACATAGTCAAGAAGGAAAAGAAGAGGCCTGTGGAATACCTAGACGGTCTTGGTTTCTTGAGCAACAGGCTGATTGCGGCGCATACAATCTATGTCACTCTCAACGAAATCAAGATCATGGGCAAGAACCAAGTGACTGCAGTCAACAATCCAGTCAGTAACATGAAACTCGCGAATGGAAACTTCGTTCCGGTGCTGGAAATGGTCCAGCACGGGGTCAACCTCACTCTTGGGACGGATTCAGCAGCAACCAGCAACTCACTGGATATGCTTGAAAATGCAAAACTCGCGTCGCTGCTTCAGAAAAACTACAGAGAGGAGGGCCAGATTCTGCCACCCTCACAGGTGATTGATTTTATGACAAGAAATCCCTGGAAAGTCTTCGGAAAGAATTCTGGTGCATTAAGGGAAGGAGCTCTCGCCGATGTTACAGTCGTGGGTGGAGGAGTAAGCCAGATCCCACTTAGGAAGGATAATGCGGAGAACATCTTGCTATATTCCTCTAACGGCAACGACGTCGAACAGACCATCGTCAACGGCAGACTTCTCTACTCACAGGGCCAGTATTTTGGATTAGACGTCGAGGAGATAAGAAGAAAAAATGAAGAGATTTTCGATCGCTACAGTTCGCTAATCAGTTCGTGAACTGAACTATGTCTCTCCTTGGCAATCCTTGAAACTGCGTCCCTAAAACCGGAAGAGTACTGTGATGCCTTTTTCTGCTTCATCGCTATCTCCTCCTTGAGCCCCAGCATTAAAGCCACAGAACGCAGTGTTCTCTTCCTGATCCCGTCTCCGATGTTCTGATCGTATGAGATCATAGATGCTACTTTGACCACCCTCCCGTCAAGATAGGGATAAACTAACTTCTTTCTATTGAAGTCTGCAATCTTCCTCTCAAGTGGAACCACGTAATCTATTACCCTCCTTAAATCTTCCTTTGATGTGTCCTCACTTTCGTATTTCTTGTAACCGAGAAAAAGTTCGTCCGCTCCTTGACCAGTGACAAACGTGGATTCCTTCAGCGATTTTGTTATGAAGTAAAGGGGAAGTTCTATCAGGATCACTAGCGGCGATGTTTCGTGCGTTATCTCCTTTATGGAACTAATACCTTCAAGGATCTCATCATCACTCCTTGGCAGAACCTCTACCTGTAGCCCCAAGATGTTTGCGGCCCTCCTAGTCCACGTCTCATCGTGAGACCCTTTAGTACAGGAGGAATACAGCCGGAAGTCTTTTTTGGCTGCGTGGGAGAGGTGAGCAAGTAATGAGCTATCTAATCCTCCAGAGAATAGAATGCCAAATCTGCTTGGAGTACCGCTGACAGACTGAATCAGCGCGTTCTCTAGTTCTTCTTCCCATCCCATGGGTTAGTTCCTAAGTATGTCGGGATTTCTTCAATCTTGATCCTGACTTGTTCCCTGGTATCTCTATGCCTTATCGTGACGTCTCCGTTTTTTAATGTGTCATAGTCTACAGTTATGCAGTACATCATGCCTACCTCATCATATCTGGAGTATCTCTTCCCTATAGACCCAGAATCATCGTAAAGAACCGAAAATTTCTTTTTTAGGAGGTCTTCGAAGATCGATTTAGCCTTGGTGTCGAGGTCATCTTTGTTCATAAGCGGTAAAATGGCAGCGTTGTAGGGAGATACCGCGTACGGTATTTTTAGCACCACATATCCTGATTCTTCCCTAGACAAAAAGTTGTGATCCAGAATTGTGTAAAATATCCGGTCAAAACCAAAGGCTGGTTCCACAACAACCGGTACGAAGTCCTCCCTGTCGACTGTTACTTTCTCCTCTTTCTCTATGACAAACCTGCTTAAATCGACAGATTTCCCTCCGATTTTTATCTCAGTCTTTCCTTCCCTCAGGGCAGCTATTATCTTCGCGGAATTCTCCGGAGATTCGGATTTCACTTTCTGATAGTCTATTTCCCTGACCAGCTTATTTACCTCTTTCTTTGGGATAACTCTCTGTGCATACAGGTCCTTTCCTGAGTACTTTATATGATTGGCAAGGTCATATGTCCCTCTGTGGGCAATTCCAGTGATTTCAATCCATCCTAAATCCGTCAGTGCTTCTGCATCCCAGGTTTCTGACGAGTAATGACTAAGTTCCTCTTTTCTATGTTTTCTGAACCTGATCCTTCCAAGGTCAATTCCCACCCTATTATAGAACTGGAGGGCAAGTCCCATGAAGTACGCCATTGGCTGGCTCCTGACTAAACCTCTTTCGTATGCTTCTTTGGGGGAGACCTTGATTTCCGTTCCGTCCGTTGATAAGAATGTCACCATTACATCATCGGCAGGTTCATGAATCCACCTTTCGTTCTGTGGATCAAAGAAGGATTCACACTCCATCATATTGAATTCTCTCAGCCTGTACAGAGCCCTTCTCGGTGATATTTCGTTCCTATATCCTCTCCCAACTGTTATCATAGCAAATGGAAGTTTTTCCCTGAAGAACCTGTAGTATTCCTTGAAGTTGACAAACATTCCCTGAGCGGTTTCAGGTCTCAGGAACAATGGCTCCATATTCTCCCCTTGCTCGACTGGGAACATGAGTTTCTGGATCTTGACTTCTCCTAAGTCCCCTCCACACTTTTCGCACTTAATCCCCATCTCCCTTATCTTTTCCTGGAGCCAGAATCTATCCAAGATTGCGGAGACTCCTCTCTTTTCCACAAGGTCGTCTGCACGATACCTGGAATGACACTTCTCGCATTCTACGAAATAATCAAAAAATCTGTCATAGTGGCCAGATGCCTTGAGTACGTCCGTGTGAGTTATGGTTGTCCCATCGAACTCTGCTACATTCCCCTCAGACAGCAACGTCTCTTTCCATAGGGCAATGACTTTGTCTTTAATTCTGGAGCCATAGGGACCATAATCATAGAGCCCAGATAACCCCCCGTAAATTCCAAATCCCTGGAAATAGATTCCTCTTCTTCTCGATATTTCCTCTTGGTCCACACTCTTCATTGTATCAATGATGAGATAACGTCAAAGTCATAAACCATTCCGCTGAGTTCATCGTCCACGTCCCTAACTGGCAATTGGGTGAATTTGTTCTTCTTCATTATCTTCGCCGCGTCGTATGCAGATGCCCCTTCGTATATCGATATAGGGCTCTTTACCATAATCTTTTCAACCTCCACGTTTGGGATCTCTAGGTCCCTTATCGTGTAATAGAATGTGTAAACGTCCCTCAAGCTCTCCCAGCTCCACGCATCATCATCTTCTCCTATGCCCAGCTGCGTGGAGACTGTCTTTGAATCGAGATTGGCCCCGTTCAGTAAGTCCCTTTCGGTGACCAAGCCCTTCAGGTTCCCGTTGTTGTCCAAGACAGGGAATGCAGTGACTTTGGTCAATTTTATGACTCTCTCGACCATTTTTGCTGTAGACTTAATGTGCAGAGGTATAGCAGTCCTAGTTATCAGCTTGGATATTGGAATATCCATCTTCTTTACGATGACTGCGTCTAGTATATCGTATGGAGTGATGATTCCAGTAACCTTCTTGCCGTCCACTACTGGCAAGTGTCTCCTCAGGATCTTCGTGAATGTTGTAACAGCCTTTTCAAGAGGGTCCTTGGAAGTCAGCGTTGGGACGTCTGTCCGCATCAGGAGTGAAAGCTCATCCTCTTTTGGATGCTCTAATATGTCCCTCCTTGACACGATTCCAGCGTAATTCATCTTTGGGTCTACAACTGGTACTGCGGCAACATCTTTGCTTGCCATGATCTGCATCGCGTCGGATACTGACGCTGGCAGTTTCAGCGTGAACGGCTTCTTTGTCATGTATGTTTCGACGTTCAAATTCATTCAAATTCCCTCAGGAGTTTCGTAAGTAAGAGATATTGATTACTTTAATTTTATTGTTTCTTGTATCTCCATCGTGATTTTTTCTTATTCCAACCCTACCGAGAGAAAGAAGTTCAGCATACCCCTTTCATTCATTTTTACTAAATCCTCGTTTAGGCAGTCTGTTGAAAGGCTTGATTGGAGTGCTGGTTTATTAATTAATCAGCATAGCGCTAATAATATATAAGAAGCAATGTTATCGTTCGTTCACGCTCCGGTAGTGTAGTCCGGCCAAGCATATCGGCCTTTCGAGCCGACGACCCGGGTCCAAATCCCGGCCGGAGCATAACTCAATCAAATTTGTCATTTGTAATAGGCCAATTAGAAATCATCACCTCCTTTGTAGCCTTTGAGAAAACTTTGCTAACTGCAATTTCCCCAAGAAATTTCGATGTTGCGTGCATCTCGACCACTGATGATTGAAAGAGTCTCCAATTTCTTTACCAGTCGAGCTTCTGGAAAATTAAGTTCAATCAACATTTTAAGACCATATTTCACAGCCATGGTTGGCCGGGGTACTCAAAGTCTTTCAAGGTTTCGGAGACAAGAGTTTTATACATTCGGCAATTGAGAAGAACGTGATTTTGAGCGAGCTGTACTTGGCTCTGGTTGGTTACACACTTGGACTCTCTTTGGCCGCGCCTCCTGGACCAGTGAATGCAGTAATCATGAACGAATCCTCGAAATCTAAACTCCATGGGACTAGTGTGGGGGCTGGTGCAATGACGGCAGATTTTATCTTCCTGGTAATTTTATATTTCGGCAGGCTGGTTATACCTGTCTGGGCATTTAAGTATCTTTACATCCTTGGAGCATTTATAATGATTTACCTTGCCTTATCCGTTATCCGGTCCAAGATGCCGACAAAGACTCCCACGGGGAACTATTTTGTAGGATTGAGTATGGGCATTACCAATCCTTTCCAGATAATTTGGTGGATAACGGTAGGACTCTTTTTGATAGAAAGACTTTCACTCCTATCCGTCGTGGGATTCTTCCTCGGCCTACTGAGCTGGATTACATTGTTTCCTTACGCGATGAACAAAGTTGGTAGAAGGTATTCTCCATTGATAAAGGCATTTTCTTTCATCGTGCTCATCCTGTTCGCATTGATCATGTTGTTCTACGGCGTCAAATCCTTCCTCTGAGTGAATTGTACTGAAGCTATTCTTTATTGTTCTATAAATGGATCAACTCCCCGTGTTGGTTAAGGGGATACGGAATTATATCGAGGGCAATATTCAGATCACCCTAAAACCACAAAAATTGAATTTCCTAAAATCAAGTGCGATAGATTTCTTATCTTAAAGGTTTAATATTTCATAATTAATACTCTTCCGATATAAATGCCAGCAACTGAGCAACCGAAGGACTGGTTTACGAAACTTGACGAGCAACTCACTAAGAAGGAAAAGGAAGTCATGAAGGAGAGTTCACTTACCACTGGAAAAAAATCTGAATTCAACAAAAGGCTCCTCACTGATTTGTGGCAAACTTGGGTAAGGTTCAATAAACAAAACATTCACTTCACCATCGATCCACCCCCCAGCAAGTGGCTCGAATTCACTAGCTATCCGGAAAAATTCCAGCTGAGTAACGATTTCACCTTTGAGAACGTCAGCAACATATCTTTCAAGGACACTGCAGGAGAAGTGGAAAGAGTAGGAGATAGCATCAAGATCATCTATAAGAAAGAAGAGAACGAAATCATATCTGCACTTTTTGAGTTCTCGGAAGGTGAGAAGTACGATAGGTATACTGGTTGGCACAGATACATAACTCAGCACGTCCTGTACGAGTCACCGATGAAGGTTGCTAAGATCGAGGAGCTGGAAGAGGTATTGCTGAATGTCATTGCAAAATGGTACGAGAGCCAGTTGAAGAGAAATAGAGATCTAATAATTGAGGAGATAAAGGGCAGCTACAAGAAGGGTGAAACATTTATTGAGTGATGGAGGTAATCTACTCTACCTCCAAGGGATAGAAGGCTCCTACCTGAAAGAAATAGACGTAAGTGTTTTAGGTCACGAAAATGGCGGTTACATCCTAGACAGGACAATAATGCATTACCAGGGAGGAGGACAACCGGGGGACAGGGGGGTACTGGTATCTGGGAACTTGATTATCCCAATCTACAACGTCAAAAAGAAGGGGAAGAACGTTCTCCATCTCTCAACAGCGGAGGCATCCATCGACAGAGGAAAACTTATTGTTGAATGGGAGAGAAGATACAAGATAATGAAGATGCACACTCTCCAACACGCCATATCTGCAGTAATATTTTCTGATGGGTACAAGTCGCTAGTTACGGAAGTCTTTCCGGCATATGGGTACATCGAAAGCAACTCCAGCGTCATCAAGATGAGCGATGATGTCTACGAGATCAGCAGGATTCCAAGGAACGTTAAAAGATATAACGTCAAGAGAGAAGAACTGGATCCAAAATTGATGGCGAGATGCGATCTGGACAAGCTTCCAAAGTCAATAAACGAAGTTTCTGTAGTGGAAATAGAAGGACTTGACGTCTGTGCCTGCGCAGGAACTCACGTAAAGAACACTTCAGAAATAGGAGCCTACTGGATTAGAACCCCCGGAAAGAGGATAGAATTCGGGCTGTTTTAACGATTGTTCATCGGAACAGTTCTGATTTAGCGAGTATTTCTATTCCGTTTGATCCTATCGTATATGGTCTGGCTTTTCTGTCGTGATTTGTCAGTCGCATCTTCAGGACTCTAATTATGCTGGTAGTTGAGCCCATGTTGTCGTCGTACTTGTTCTGAAGCGAGATAACTCCGTCTGAAACAAATTCCGCAAGCCCGTCCCTGCTGGAATAAGGGAAAGAGATGTTGGATTCAGCTAGAAGGAGGGACGTGACTTTAAGGTCTCTTAGCGCGTTAGAGAGATTTATTATTACATTCCTCTTTAAAATGTCATTCTCCGCAACCATGAGGATCAGTGAAATGCTGTCTATGACTATTCTCTTTGGCCGAAGCGATTCGAGATTTGCCTTGAAATTCCCCTCTGTCTTCAGCATTTCCACAAATTCTACTGTATCTGGGTTCAGCAGGAACAGATTCTTGTCAAGATAGGGTGTGAAATCTCTGTTGTATGATTTGGAGGCAAGGATTATGCTATCCTTCCTTTCTTCTAGTGTGAAGTATACTACATTTTCACCCCTTGCTGCACCGCGATGGGCAAAATGTATTCCCATTGTGGTCTTGCCCGCACCGTAGCTCCCCAGCACCAAGGTTGAGCTCCCTTCCGGAATTCCTCCGCCTAGCATCGCATTTAGTCCTTCCACTCCTGTATCAACGTTTTCCATCATCTCACCTTCGTCGTGTTGAGCACGATCATTCCCGTATTGTAGTCAAACTCCGTATCGAATCTCTCTATCTTTTCTTTCTCTATTATCGGAAGGACTCCCGTGAACCTCGGAATTGTCATGTATCTCTTCCTCTTGCTTGACTTTTCAGCCTTGTTCCACTCGAATAGCAACGTACCATCAAAAATTTCCATCATTATGTTTTCTGCCCTCTTATCTATGATATCCAAAGTCATCAAAACGTAAACTGTTGAGTGCCACAGCTTGCTCGCTCTTGATATACCTCTCGATATGTCGAACATAGTCTTTTCTTCCAAATATCTGCTAGTTATAAGGTCTGTGAAGGAATCTATTATGATCAGCTTGTTTTTTCCAGCTTTTTCCATCTCCTTGATGAACGAAGTGACCAGACTTTCCTTGTCCCTTATGCTTCCTCCCCCTATCCACGAAGTCGGTATCTGTGTCTGTGCGTAGTAGAGTTTCGAGAAATCGAGGATTGAGACCCTGTTCCTGAGACTTGAAGACATCTCTTCTTCCAGCGAAAGGGAGAGTATTCTCAGAATTTCATTTGCTGGTTTCGAAAACGATACATACAGAATTCCTTCCGGAAATTCAACTTCATAATTCTCTAGGTCCCTCGGAATCCTGCCATCTAAAGCTCTGGCCAGATTTACTGCAGATGTTAGGGCAAATTCGAAATTCCCAGCTCCTGGTTCTCCGAGAAGAAGAACCGAACTCCCCTCAGGAATACCGCCCTTCATTATGCTATCAAGAGATGAGACAAACGTTGGTACCTTCATTTGGAAGCACCTGCATCTTCGATTGCCTTTCTGACTGCTTCTTTGCTCTCTATCTCATACTTCCATCCGTTTCTTAGTGCCTTGGTTATGTCAAGTCCGGCATATTTAATGTCTCCCACCCATCCCGCTCCACCCGGCCCTCCTGCGTACTTTATCTTAGCCCCTGGTGCAAACTTTGCGATCGTCATTTCTGCTATTTCCGCCACTGTGGTCCTACCTCTCGTTCCGAGGTTGAATAATCCATCTTCCTTTCCGTGAAGTTCTGTGATACCCCTCACGCAGTCATCGACGTAAATATAAGATTTCTTTTGAGTCCCATCTCCAAGCACTTCAAGAGTGGTTCTGTCCTTTGCCAGCTTCTTAATGAAATCAGAAATGGCTCCATGAGTCCCCTTCCGGCCAACGACATTCGCAAACCTAAATATCGATGACTTGAAACCATAGTTACTTGAAAAACTGAAGATGAATGCCTCTGCTGAAAGCTTAGATGCTCCATAGTGCGATATTGGTTTTAGGGGTCCGTACAGTTCTGGAGTTGGAATGATTTCTGCATTTCCATACACCGCGCTGGTAGAGGAAAAGACTATTTCCTTTACGTCCTTTGATCTCATTGCCTCCAGAACAGAATAGGTTGCCTGAACATTTTCCCTGAAGTCAACGCTTGAGTCTTCATACCCTCTTCTGACGTCAGCGTTTGCGCTCAAATGAAACACAATATCGACATCTTCCATTTCTCTCTTCAACATATCATTGTCCTTTACGTCCATCTTTTTGAATGCGAAATTCGGGGATTTGGTAAATTCTGCAATATTCTCCTCTCGGCCTGAGGAAAAATTGTCTACCCCGATAACAAAATTGTCCCTTACCAGAGACTCCACGAGATTAGAACCAATAAACCCAGCCGCCCCAGTGACCAAAATCCTCTTTCCTTTCACTGTTTGAGAACCGCTGCGAAATTTAATAATTTTCTATAAAACAGTCAAATCCTAATTGAGGCTCGGGATGAATTGGACTTTAATTATCCTTTTAGGAGTATTCAAAAACTATTTCCTGCTTTATTTGTGTCTAAGTCGTATAGCTCAAGAAAATTTTCAATTATTCTCTCTGTAAGTCCCCATACGACACCAGCTTCTATCTTGAATGATTTTCCGTAATCTCCATTAAACGGAAGTAGTTCAGACAAACCAACCCATAAGAGATACTCAGATTCCTCGGAAGGTACTAGCGGCCGAGGTTCGTGTAATTCGAACACATAAGCATATACTTCGAGATTATGTCTATTTCCTGGAACAAAAGGTCCGAAGTGACCGAGATAATCGGAACCCTCTTTTAGGTCTATACCCGTTTCCTCGAGGGTCTCTCTAATCGCTGTGTCTCTGAGCGTTTTATCCCCTTTAGAATAGTGCCCTCCGGGGAGGGAAAACTGACCAGCCCATGGATCGTTTTTAGCCGAGGTCCTCTTTTCTATGATTATTTTGTTTCTTAGAAGTACGATGGCGACAGCTGCATATTCCTTACCATCTTTCAAATCGACGATTTCGGTCGTGTTTTGCCGTCCTGCAGAATGCCGGATATGCATTCGTTGTCTATAGAACTGATAGTACTAAACTGTAACGCAATGTCTTATATCTATAGAATAAAGAAGGTCCCTGCCAATGAAGCTTGGATTAAGAGCAATCCATAAGTATATGCCTTGAAATGAAGGCAGAATTTTCCATAGATATCCTAAATTGTACGGCTATGAAGCAAAGTACTAGAAGGGCCGGGACCGGGATTTGAACCCGGGTCCGGGGATCCACAGTCCCCAAGGATGCACCGCTACCCCATCCCGGCCATGTTTCCTCAAACGATTCCTTCCTAAAATATTTACCAGAGGTTACGATTTGGAAAAGTGCTATCAGATCAAGCGATCTTCCTAGACTATTCCAACACTATAACTACTGTAGAGTCCGAGAATGCTTATATATCTGGTTGGCTCGATTTGGTCGCAAAGAAATACAGCATAAACGATGATTTCCATGCTAAGTTTGGGAAAATGAGGTTAGCGAAACTCATTGATAGGGAGAAAAAATTCAGAACATTTATGGAGATAAACAGAGAGGTGCTCTTCGAACTGTACGGCCTGACCAATATTCTAGAAGAGGAGTATTACAGATCTCACGAAAAAAACCTAAGACTTAGACCAGACTTCATTGATTTTATTAAAAAAGCAAGAGACAGGTTCCAGGTAGTAATGGTCACAGATGCAGACAATGTCTATACAGAAAGGACCTTGAATGCCCTTGAAATAACTGGATATTTTGATCTTATAGTGACCGCCGAGATGGTCGGAGCTCCGAAGCCAGATCCAAGGATCTTTAATTTCGCTCTCAAAGAGTCTCACAGTCCTTCCAGAGTGGTCTTCATTGGTGACTCTGAGAGAAGAGACATAGAAGGGGCAAAGAAAATGAAATTCCTAACTCTGAAAATGGACGATGATTCTACCCAAACTATAGCGGATAGAACTGTCCACAACTTTGACGAAGTAATGGAAGTCATCAACAGGTTCAATTTCCTTTGATACTTTCTAACACTCAAGTACAAAAGTACTCATTCAAAGGAACATCTTTCCAAAAGATAAAGGCAATGTGTCAAATTGAGATAGGAGGTGTCAAGAATGATAGAGAGCACCTTTAGACTCAAAGCTCAGGTTAGTAGCAGTAGCCCCCAGCTAATTCTAGAGACTGTGAAGAAATTCATTGGTAGTAGCGGGAAGGCAGCCGTACATGGTGGAATCATTGAAATAAGTGCAGAGCTAGAAGGGGAGAGCGCCAGAGACCTCAACAGGATCCTGCTTTCAGAGATGAGAAGAGTTGAGAAAAAAACTACGCTCAGGGCGGAGTGGACTTCAAATGGTTTGACCGAGAGATTTTTCGATTATGTCTCAAAGGGGATCAGAAAATCGAGTTGAACTCATCTGTCAAGATTCCTAAAGTAGCGGGCTAAAATGAGCGGATCTTATCGACAACGTTAGCGATGATTTCTTCAAAGTCCCCGGGTGCAACGTTATCCTTGCTCTCAATGACTGTCTCTTTTCTATTTGAACACGGAGCATCGCTTATGGAGTCTCCAGGAAATAGTTGAACGTACTGTGCAAAGGAAGATATTGAAACTTCGACCGTTTTAACGTAATTAGGATTCGGAGTATACCCCTTCAAGTCGGTCGAAGTCTGTTTGTCATAATCTTCGACCTGTTTTGGATCGTAACCAATGCAAAACGACCCTATCTTTTCAAGCGACGCACCAAACAGCACCGCGTTGAACGGAGGCGTCTTAGTTGTGAAACCTCCCTCAAGAACGCTCCAGGTCTCTCCGGGATCGAGAGTAAACAGGAATGCAATAATTCGCTGTCCCTGCCCAAAATCGACTATTCCTAGAGGCATTATGTTACTTTCAGTGCCCCTGTTCATGAGAGGGGCCAGTTGAGTCGCCCAAGAAGTCAGACCCGTTCCAATATAGATCGGAAAGTATGCATTGCCAAACATGTATCCGGACCGGTACAGAACTGCGGTTTCTTGGTACGCCGAATTGTTCTTTAGATTCCAAGACACTACCCCCTGAGTCTTGTTGTACCAATTCCAGTTAGCAGTAATGCTTGTAGATATACTTTCAACGTCACTGCCTATTCCCAGTTCGTACTGTCCCGATACTGGAGGTAGCGATCCGCTCGTGATCACCATGTGATTCACAAAGTAGAACTTAATTTCTCACTTAACTCTTTGGGGCATTTCAATCTCATCTTGAGGTAAAATGCGTTTGAATTGAGCTGTAGTAGCGCGTATATTGGGCCAAATCGACTGTCGCTCGCTTAATGGCATTTGCATGATATCTACTACAATTTTTTGAGAGATTAGTGCAGTGTAATAGTGCGTAAGCACACTACTTTTGATCCCTGCAATTTACCATACAGCGATTCTATAAACTACCTAACAATTTTCTTCCTCAATTCTTACTTCTTTGCTTCCTTCCTCACATCAGATACTGCCCCATAGTTCCAATAGTAACTTTTAGCGCACCAGAGTGCTTGCATTCTGTTATAGATTCAAAAGAACCTAAGAAAGTCGTTAGTGCTCATAATAGGCATCATTCTTGCGAGATTTTTCAAGCTTCTCTCGTGAGCTTCCTTATCTCTGGACGATACTGCATCCTGAATAATGACGGGAATAAAGCCCAGATTCTGCGCGTGCCTGGCAGAGGTTTCAACTCCCATCTCCGTTGCTATCCCTGTGAAGAAAATGGTGTTAATCCCTGCATTCCTCAACATCAACTCGAAATTCGTTCCGATGAAGAAACTCGCAGTGTTCTTGTTGATCACCGTATCATTCTTTTCTGGATAAACTTCCTTTACGACGTCACCTGGTTCGAATCTTCCAAATCCTGAGACCTTTCTCAATGGGGATTCATACTTTTCCGGTAGCGGTGTTATCTTTGAATAGAAGATTGGAATGTTTGAGCTTCTGGATTTCTCTATAATCCTGACGAGATTTGTAATAAACTCTTCTTTGTTAAAAATACTTGAGACAAGGGCTTCCTGAACATCCCATACCACGAGAGCACTCTTCTCTCTCTTTATCAGACCTTGCACGTTCTGAAACATATGTGCTGATTTGATATTCGAGCAAATAATTTTTCTACTTCTTCCTTTTGGACCGCTTTGTCTCAAATATAGACGGAATGATATGTTGATCCGTGAGTTCAAGAAATCGACATAATGTCTTTTATTCTCTCTTCATTCACACCCAATGGCGGATGTGAAAAAACCAGGAAGAGAGAAAAGGAACAACAAGGCAAAATCGTCGAATATCTCCAAATCTGACCTAGTAGAAAGAATCTGCAACTACATTCGTTCCAATTCTTCGCAAGATGTATCCCTTCCCATTCTTGAAAAGCGTTTTGGAGTGAACCGGTTCAACATCCAGAGAACATTCAAGGAAATTATGGGAATATCTCCAAGAAAATACGCTGAAGAGTGCAGGATACTGCTGCTCAAGAAGAATCTGAAGGACAATCAACCCATTCCAAAAGCCATATATCGGGCGGGATACAGTTCTCACAGCTGGCTCTACGATCAGTCAACCTCAAAACTCGGGATGACTCCGTCTAGCTATAGGAAGGGAGGAACAGGGACGTCCATCAAATATCTAACATCCAAATGCAAACTCGGTTATCTGCTCGTTGCTGAAACGAAGTTTGGAATATGTTCTTTGAGTTTGGCAGATACAGAGGAATCTCTTGTTGCTTCGCTACTGAAGGAATATCCAAAGGCAAAGATAGATAGATCCGAGAGCGTCAGGAATAGTTTAGATTCCGTGCTAAGCTATTTCGAAGGCCAGTCGTTGAACCTCCCTGTTGATGTCACTGGAACTGATTTCCAGAAGAGGGTCTGGACTGCACTTCAAAACATCCCCTATGGCGAGACGAGATCATATCAGGACATTGCTCAGGAAATCGGAAACCCTAAGGCAGTTCGCGCCGTGGCGAACGCGTGTGCCTCAAATCCAGTCCCGCTGATTATACCATGCCACAGGGTAGTAAGAAAGGATGGAGGGATAGGAGGATATGGACTGGGAATAGACAAAAAGGAATATCTTCTTGCAATGGAGAGAACGAACTCTGAGGTCAAATAGTTTCAACGGAGATGTGGAGAATCTGGATAAGTCGGCAGGACAAGCTACCAAAAAAACGTCACTTGCAAAGTTGACGGAGGCATACGGTGCCCTAGTCACACTAAGTTTGATCTGGGGTCTGGCCTTTGTTGCTATCAAGATCATGGAACCCATGGTTACACCCGTTAATCTGACTCTTCTAAGATGGTTCATAGCGGGAGGCGCATTTCTTATTCTTTTGCCGTTCTTTGGAAAACCCAGAGCCCCGATAGAGAGACGGGACATCCCTCGCTTACTTCTCGTCTCGTTTGCCAATGTGGTTGCATACCACCTTACGATCAACTACTCAGAGGGAGTTGTCGGAGCTGGATTGGAAACTCTGTTGGTCGCGCTTGGGCCTATATTCATGGTAGTCCTTTCGGCTATCTTTCTCAGAGAGAAGCATGGTAAAGTCATTTACCTTGCAATTCTTCTTGCTTTTACCGGTTCACTCATCTTGTTCTTCGGTACAGTAGAGACCAATGGCCCTAGCACTGTACCTGGCATATTAGAAGGTATCGGGACTGCTATTTCCTATGCAACGTTCGCGGTATTCGCAAAACCACTTCTACGGAAATTTGGAGCCAGGACTGTTACGATCTGGGTAGGGTTGATAGGTACCGCGATGCTACTTCCACTATTGTCTGGAAGCTTTGTTTCTCAGGTGGTGCGACTTCCTATCTCTGGTTGGGTTGCTATATTGTACTTATCCCTCCTAAGTACTGTATTTGGCTACTTGCTATTCTATTCAATGATAGAAAAAGGAGGTGTCGCAAAGGTCTCGATCCAGCTGTACCTGGTCCCTGTTTTTGGAATAGCTGGTGGAGTCGTAATCCTCGGAGAGTCAGTCACTGATTTTACAATCATGGGTGGAGTGACCATGCTCATCGCAGTTGGACTGACCACCTTGAAGCCGAAACCCCCATCCATAAGTAGGACCGACTAACGCCAAGTACTAAAGTTCATTCTTCTGACCTATGCACTAATTTCTGTCTGATGTTGTCCATTTATTCCCGTTTGTGGTGAGTATTTCTACTGTTTTGATACGGACTCAATTTAAAGATTGTATCAAGAATCATTTACGGAATTCCTTTGCCCTAAACACAAAACGTGCAAAGTCTAAGATAATCTTATAAACCCTCTTCTTTTTAATTTCCATATTGGATATTAGAACAGGTTGTTCAGGTTGGAGCTACGATCAGTGGGTTGGACCCTTCTATCCACTCGGGACTAAGCCGTCGGATTATCTTAGAATATATTCAAGGATTTTTGACTTGGTTGAAATAGACTCCAGCTTCTACGGGATCCCTGATATTCGTACAGTGGAAAACTGGAATAAGTCAGTACCAGACCATTTCCTCTTTACAGCAAAGATGCCTCAAACAGTAACACACGAATTGAGGTTGAGAAATTCGATGGACGAGGCGAAGAGGTTCCTGGATGTTATTAGAATTCTTGGGGAGAAACTCGCTTCGGTTCTGATTCAACTTCCTCCCTCGCTCACATTTAACGAAGGGTTTGGGAGACTAAGCAAGCTTCTTGCAGATTTACCGACTGAATTCCGATACTCTGTCGAGTTCAGGAATGATTCGTGGTTTGTCGATGAAACGTTCTCCATCCTCAGAGAAAATAGCGTAGCATTGACTTGGTCAGAGATACCCCAATCGACTGTTCCTCCAGATATAACTTCCGACTTTGTCTACCTCAGATTTGTGGGAGACCGTTCGATTAGCGAAAAAGAGTTCGGGAGGATAAAGATAGATCGTTCTCACGAGATTGAATTCTGGACAAAGGAAATTATGGAAAAGAAGGATATGATTAGGCACGCCTACGTCCTGAGCAACAACCATTTTCAGGGATTTGGCCCTGGAACAGTCAATCTGTTCAGGAAACTGTCAGGATTAGAACCGGTTGACTGGACAATCAAAACAGGTCAAAGCAGACTTATCTGATGACTTAACTTCATTTAGGAGGTTCACTCGCAAGAAGATTGTATGAGACAATTATTTCTTTAGACTATTACCTGGTTAAAAAGCGGACTTGCTACGCTAGACTCATCTTCTTCATAAGGTACTATACCCCTGCTGGTAATTCTGAAGGAAATGGGTTTTGTGTCATACCCTCCGCCATTAATCTTTACCACGGAGGCCCTCTTTACGTCCGAGTCTGGTGCGTCTTGACTCAATTTGATGATGCCAGCAACGAAAGATTGCTCTAGACCGTAGACACTCACGTCGCTCTTGCCTATCCCACTTGTAACCAATGTATACGTTTCAGGAATGGACAGCGATTTGAAGAATTGCCCGAGAAAATCATTGTCCTCGATTATCAGCGGAGTGATCGGATCTATTACCAGTCTAGAGATGTCGTACTGAACGACCAGAGTCTTCAGCTGGGCAGTGAGCATGCGAATATAGTTTTTCATCGAGTTATAACTGGATGTGACATTTGCCTTGAGTTTCATTATTCTGTCTGAAATCTCCATTACCTCTATCCCACCAGACTTGTAATAGTCGCTAAATTTGTACGAGAATGATTGAGTGTTGGATATGAAATTCCTACCCTGAGTGTCCGTTAAGACCATCATCCCTCGTTCTCCCTTTTTTGCTCCCTCCACAAGAAATTGAGTGCAAACTGCCGTCTTTCCAGTACCGGGAGAACCAGATATCATGTATATACTACCTCTTCTCACGAGTTTACCTATGTTATCGTCCAGATTCTTAACTCCAAATATATCGTAATCTACTTTCCCTTGATCTCGCACGATGACGGAAATATTGCAGGCTCGAGCTAACCCAAGTTCTAACTTGTTCAGATCTCTTTCCGTCGAGATTGCTTTTAGCTGAAACCCACAGTCCCGTGCGATCGCGTTGAACTCCATAATGTCACTGACCATGTCTTCTGAAATCCCCTGAAGAACCGCAATCTTGGTTCTTTCGTCTCCCTTGGAAGTGAGGACCAGATCAAATTTGTGTACAAGACCAGATTTACCTCTAATCACTACATTGCTACCAAAGGTAAAGTCGTCTCCAAGCGAAAATTCCTGGGCGACTTTGTAGACATCCATCTGGTCTCCAGAGATCATTTTTATTATATGCCGATGTCACATTTAGATTATCTGGATATTTAAGCGTTCCTAAATGATCTGTACTACTGGATTTGCATCATCGGTGCGCTGAAAATCTATATCTCGTCTCTTTTGAATGCCTGACACGAACGTCTTTGAATTTCAATTACTATCTAGGCGAAAGGAGATATTAGACAATTCATAGAGTGGTGTCATCATTCTGCGAACATGAGGTACCCTAAACTAAGGTTCATAAATAGGCAGTATTTTGCAAAAATCAAACCCATTACCCCAGCATGACATTACTTCCATTTCTACTTCAACTAACAAAATGTCTTAAAAGAATCTTTAACAAGAGAGCTGCATTTATCAACAAGGCGATACCTGAAGATCAGTTGTGGACCTAATTGTAATTGGCTTTAATAAAATTTAGCCTTCTTAAATTCCGTCTATTTCTCTCACTTATTGATTATTATTTTCCAGAATAATACGAATTTCTGTCTATTGGAATGGTATTTGGCAGCTTTTATTGCGATTGATAAGGTTTATGTTTTTAATGAAAAATCTTAAATAACTCTATTTCAATTGACGCTTTGAATTTTATGAGTGCCGAAAATAAGCCAAGGCAAAATTCTAGAAGAAACCTTTGGATAGTTGTGATTGTGGTGCTAGTGGTGATCATTATTGCCGCTTCGGTCTCATATGTTGCAACAAGACCTTCCAAGCAGACGCATACGCTAACGCAGGCTCAGCAAACTTTGAGCATGACTTGGGCTAACGTTCCAAATCTTGATCCCGCGGTAGGTGAGGATGAGGCAAGTCTGACAGCCCTCGCTAACATCTATGACAGCCTAGTGTTTCCAACGGTAAGCGGGAACGTTGTACCGGACTTAGCAACAAGCTGGACCATATCTCCGAATGGTCTTACCTACACATTTACTCTGAGGTCCAATGTACTATTCCATGATGGCAGCACCTTAAATGCACAGGATGTCGTATTTTCGATGGACAGACTGCTCGCAATGGGTCAAGGCCTCTCTTATCTCTTTGCACCCTATATCGCAAATGTGACGGCACCAAACAACTCAACGGTGGTATTCACACTGACTTCGCAATACGGACCTTTCCTGGGGTCGTTGGTATTTCTTTACGTATTGGATAAAAAGGCGGTGGTCGCTAACGAAACTACGGGACCTTACGGCACAAATGGAGACTATGGCGATAAGTGGCTTTTAACTCACGATGCAGGATCGGGACCATACGAAGTGATAGCAGCTAATTTGGAGGCCAACGTTACTCTTGAAGAGTTTTCGAATTACTGGCAGGGAACCAAGCAGACCCAACCCAAATACGTCAACATGATCGGTACGAGCCAGGCGTCAACTGTTCAAGCGTCATTCAGTTCTAAACAGATACAAGTAACGGATATGTGGCAGACATATACCACGATCAACACTCTCTCTGGACAAGCTGGCGCCGCCATGTTACAAATCCCAATTCCTGAAGAAATGTACCTGATGATGAACACTCAGAAAGCCCCCACTGACAGTCTCCAAATAAGAGAAGCGTTGTCATACGCTCTAAATTACAGTGCAATTATTGGAACAGGAGGGCCTTTCGAAGGAATGTCTATCGCAACAGGGCCAGTTCCCGCAGCTATTCCAGGAGCGGTTCAATCATTCTCTCCTGAGCACCAGAATCTGACATACGCCAAACAGTTAGTACAGCAATCTGTATATGCCAATAACATAAGCAAGTATCCCGTAACCTACGTATATACCACTGCAGTTCCAGCAGAAGAGCAATTGGCTACCTTATTTGCCTCCAACGCAGCGCAGATAGGAATAACTGTAAACATCGTTGGCGTTCCGTGGCTCACTATGGAAGCAGATATGGGTTCTTTTTCGAGTGCACCAAATATAGCTTCGGTTGAGGTCGCTGCAACTTATGATGAGGCTGGTTCTTTGCTGTCGGAAATGTACACAACTCCAGCGAGAGGCACCTACACCCAGAATTTCTGGTTTAACAACAGCACACAGACCATGCTGGATAATGAAATTGCCAATGCCACAGCGATTGTAAATCAGTCTAGTAGGTTCTCTGCATACGGTCAAATTCAACAGCAGATATACAACATGTACACGAGTGTATATGCATTCAATACAATGGAGATCAGGGCGTACTATCCAGGTATAGTTGACTTCAATAAGGCATCCACAATTCCAATACTAGGTTACGTCTTTTACTACAGGAACATCGGTTTCAATGCTACAGCGATGCCTTAGTGACAAGTAGTTTTTTCCTTTTATTTACCTTATTTAATTTAGTCTCGGAGGAAACAAGGTGATAGAATGAAAAAAGGGAGCAGTTTTGTAATCAATAGGCTCGCCTACGGTATCATATCTCTATTTGGCCTGTCCGTTCTGGTATTTGTTTTAGCTAGAGTGCTCCCTGGGACCCCTGTAGATCTGGCAAGACTTGCTTTGGGTCCAAACGCCTCCCTGTCGGCCATTAATACGCTTATATCGGAACTTCATCTGAGAGAACCTCTACCTGTACAGTACTGGTACTGGATAGAGGGGTTATTTACCGGCAACTGGGGTATTTCCTTGACTACTCATAGAAACGTACTCACGGATGTTGAGGAGTTTCTTCCTGCGACGCTTGATCTTCTAGTCACTGCAGCAATAATGGATCTGTTGATATCAATTCCTCTGGGTCTAATTGCTGGAAGGAGGGAGAATTCTTACGTAGACAATATCGTGAGAGTGATTTCATACATTGGTATTGCAGTCCCCTCATTTGTGGTCGCTATACTGCTTCAGCTGTCGCTGGGGTATGGCCTTCACCTTTTCCCTGTAATTGGAGAGTTGAGCCCTGGTATTAGCCCTCCTCCACACATCACTGGACTTTATCTGATTGACGGGCTCATAACAGGCGACTTCGGGACTTGGATCAACGCCATATGGCATTTAATATTGCCTGCATTTTCACTAGCACTTGGACCAATTGCTCAAGAAGCAAGAATACTGAGGTCATCAGTAGTTGAAAATCAAAACATGGATTTCACGTTATCAGAAACGTCAAGGGGTCTCCCTGAGCGTGTTATAACAACGAGGTATTTGCTGAAACCATCAATAATCCCAATGATAACGGTCTATGCGCTGGATGTATCATCTATGATTGCAAATGCCTTCCTTATAGAGCTAATCTTCAACTGGCCCGGACTTTCAAGATATGGACTTAACGCCATGCTTGGTAAGGACCTTAATGCGATCATTGCGGTTGTAATGGTCGCTGGAATCTTGTTCGTTATTGCCAATACGCTAGTCGACTTGACGGTGAGTCGACTGGATCCAAGAATAAGTGGGGAGACTGGTGATTGACTTGACCGCTGAAACAAGCGTTGTTAATTTATCCAAGAGGTTACATCACTATGGAAAGTATTGGTACAAGTTCAAAAACAATAAATTATCACTGGTCGGACTTGGAATACTGATATTCCTTCTGATAATTGCAATTTTTGCACCACATATTTCCCCATACCCTTCCAATGCTGGATTGTATGTCAACTTCAGTGATTCTTTGAAGTCTCCAAATCTATCACATTTATTTGGTACTGATGAAGACGGTAGAGATGTTCTAACTAGAGTGATGTTTGCGTTTCGATATTCGTTCACCCTTGTGGGTGTGGTTCTAGGTATTACAGTGGTACCGGGTGTAGTGATGGGACTGGTCGCAGGTTACTACATTCGAAGATGGTTCAGCGTACTGATCATGCGTGTAGCTGATATATTCGTAGCAGTTCCACCTCTCCTGCTCGCGCTCTCAGTTGCATCTGTTATGAGACCTACTGAGTTACACGTTTTGATGGCCATTTCCCTTGTATGGTGGCCATGGTATACCAGGCTTGTCTATTCGCAAACATCTTCGCTAAGGAATGAAGATTATGTGAGGGCAGCTAAATTGACCGGTGCTTCATCATTCCACATTATGTTTTCTGAAATACTGCCCAACGAACTGGGATCCATATTAACCAAGATTTCTCTAGATGCTGGCTGGGTAATACTGATTGGAGCTGCACTGAGCTATGTCGGCCTTGGAGCACCACCACCAACTCCAGACCTGGGAACTATGATAGCGGAGGGATCCTCGTATTTGCCAAACATATGGTGGATCTCCATATTCCCTGCAATTGCAGTAGTACTTGTGATTCTCGCGTTTAATCTTTTGGGAGATGGAATCAGGGATATGTTTTCATCATCAATTAGGTGAAGCCAATGTTGAAAAACTCTAACGTGCTCCTTGAAGTCAAAAAGCTATCGGTGGGATATCGGGTATACGAAGGTTTGTTAAGCGTGTTAAACGATATTTCCTTCTATCTGTTAAGAGGAGAGAAAATCGGGATAATAGGGGAATCGGCGTGTGGAAAAACGACCACGATGAAGTCTGTGATGAGAATTCTCTCGAGCAACGCCGTTCTAATGAACGGAGAAATATCCCTTAACGGCAACAATATACTGACGATGCCCAATTCAGATTTCTCTTTATTGAGAAAACACAACCTTGCAATGATATTTCAAGACCCCACAACCGCTTTGAATCCAGTTTTCAAAATCAGACAACAGATGTACGATACTTTGAAGTACTCATCCGATGAGAGGTTGACTAAGGACGAACTGCACGATCGTGCTGTGCGTTACTTCCAAGAGGCAGCACTCCCAGAACCTGATCGAATCATGGACAGTTACCCATTCGAGCTCTCTGGTGGAATGAAGCAGAGAGTGAACATAGCAATGGCTCTGGTTTCAGCCCGTGATCTCCTCATAGCTGATGAACCTGGAACAGCACTAGATGTCACGATAGAGGACCAGATAATGCGCCTTCTAAAGTCGATAGTTGAAAGGGAAAAGATCTCGGTCATACTCATTACACACTCCCTAGGAACGGTCAAGGGATTCGTGGACAGAATATATGTGATGTACGCTGGAACAATCGTAGAATCAGGACCGACAGGAGTAATCTTTTCAAATCCGAAACATCCGTACACCGAGATGCTTCTTCACAGTGTCCCTACGCTCAGCGGAGGGGGGGTACCAAAGGGTATCCCGGGAGTTGTTCCAAGCTACCTAAACCCCCCTAAGGGTTGCAGGTTCGTGACAAGATGCCCCTTTAAAATCGACAAGTGCGAAACAGATTCCCCCCCTATATATGAAGTTGAAAAAGAGCATTACGTTGCCTGTCATCTTTTCGAAAGAGGAGGTAGATGATACGGCAACTATACTGGAAGTCAGCAACTTGAAGAAATATTTTACGACAAAGAAGGGGGTGATAAAGGCAGTGGACGATGTGGAATTTAAGATACAGGATGGAGAAATACTGGGACTTGTCGGAGAATCTGGGTCAGGTAAAACTACAATTGGAAACATGATTGTAGGTATATATCCTCCTACTTCAGGAAAAATGTTGTACAAAGGCGAAGATATTGCCAAGTACGGAAATAGACGGCCTAAATGGCTTAAGAAGGATATCCAGATAGTATTTCAGAATCCAGCATCGTCCCTTAACCCTCGAAAGACCGTAAAGCAGACGCTGAGACTACCGCTCGAAGTTCATCGTCAGGGGGTAGATATCGACAGCGAGATATTGAAGCTCATGCAAACAGTGGACCTTCCGGCTGAGTTCGTAAATAGATACCCGGATGAACTTGGAGGAGGAGAGAAACAGCTTGTCGCTATAGCTAGGGCACTTGCTACTGAACCATCTTTCATGGTACTGGACGAACCAACGTCAGCACTGGATGTTTCTGTTCAAGGGAAGATAATAAACATTCTCATGAAACTTAAAGAAGAACTCAACCTGTCCTACCTTTTTATAACCCACAATCTCAGCCTCATGTCGAATGTCTCCGACAGAGTTGCAATCACCTACCTAGGTAAATTAAAGGAGGTGTCGGATACAGGAGAATTTTTCAGAAATCCCCTCCATCCGTATACAAAACTCCTCCTTTCTTCGATACCCGTGATAACTGAAGAGGAAGAAAAACTAAAACCTCAGAAGGTTCCAAACATTGGTGAGATAGCAGGTGCCTTACACCTTCCAAGTGGGTGCAGTTTTCATCCTAGGTGCCCATTTGCCATGGAGATATGCAGTACTATAGATCCCCCACTCATAGAATACACCAAGAACCACCTGGTTAGCTGCCATCTTTACTCAACCAAGGAGAACACCAAACAGAAGGAGGTAGGGTAGACAGTATGTCGTGTGGAAATTTTTGTATTTTTTCTAAGCCATATTTTTTAGTTCTAAAGAAAGAGGTGTGTGAATGAATAAAAAGGTTCTGTGGATAAATCCCGTCGGTTGGAACATTTTTGATCAACCGATGGCAGAATATTTCAGTAAATATGTAAAGAGTGACGTAAATGTGGATACCGTTTCGTTCAAAATGGGCCCCAAACACTTAGAATATCAGTTTTACGAGGCCTTGGTTGGGCAAGACATTCTAAGGTCTGTAAAGAAGGCTGAGCTTGAAGGTTATGATGCTGCAGTAATCGGATGTTTCTATGACCCCTTTCTGTCTGAAGCTAGGGAAATTTCGAATATTATAGTGACCGCACCTTCGGAGTCTTCGATGTCAATCGCGATATCTCTTGGCCACAAATTCTCCATAATAGTGGGAAGAAGAAAATGGATACCACAGATGGAAGAAAATGTTTTGAAATATGGCTTCAAGGATAGACTTGCTTCTTTCAAATCGATTGATATGGGAGTGCTAGATTTTCAGTCAAATCAAAAGGAGACGGAAAAAAGATTGTTAAAGGCGGGTAAAGAGGCAGTCGAAGAGGATATGGCAGAAGTTATAATCCTGGGTTGCACAGCAGAATTTGGTTTCTACCAGAAGATGCAAGACAAACTAGGAGTACCTGTGATAGACGCATCTCTTGCTCCGCTTCTCATGGCATCCTTCCTCATTGACATAAAGAAGATAACTGGACTAGGGCACAGTAAGATTGGAAGGTACGAAGCACCCCCATATGAAGAAATTAAGGAATGGGGCTTGGAAAAACAATACGGCTTTAGATGGAAATCGATCAAGGAGGTTACAAAATGAGGATTGGTGTGGATATTGGCGGCGCTTTCACAGATCTCGTCGCATACGATGAACAGAAAGGCAAGATAATATGGGTCAAGGTCGAGACAACCCCGGAAGACCCATCTGCGGGAGTGTTAAATGCTATAAGGAAAAGTAAAGTGAATATGGCTGACGTCGTCACCATAGTCGGTCACGGGCAGACCGTGGTGATAAACTCTATCATTACTAGAAGTGGTGCAAAAGTAGGACTTCTGACGACAGAAGGCTACAGGGATGTCTTAATACTACAGCGAGCCAATAGAAGAGATGTTTACAATTTCGCATATAGGAAACCTGAACCGTTTGTCGCAAGATATCTTACTCACGAAGTCTCGGAAAGAATGTTAAGTGACGGCACAGAAACGTTACCTCTTAACAGAGAACAGGTTAGAGATGCAACTATTAAACTACTCAATGAAAAAGTAGAGTCAATATGCATCAGTTTTATCAATTCCTATGTAAATCCTTCACACGAGATAGAAGCAGGAGAAATCGTTTCGGATGTTCTCAAATCCATGAAAGTTGACAACATCCCTATAACCCTTTCCCACAAGGTAACAATGCAGTGGGGGGAATACGAAAGAACCAACACGGCAGTACTCAACTCATTCGTGAAGCCTAAGATGAGGAGCTATCTTTCAAAACTCGAGAGGGAGATCGGAAACATGGGTTTCAAGGGGAAGTTCTTTTCTATTTTGTCCAATGGCGGAGTCGCTTCGTTTAGTTTCGTAAAAGACTTCCCTATCTTTGCGGTAGAGTCTGGTCCCATTGCTGGAATAATGGGTGGGATAGAGCTGGCTAGGCTAATAGGAGAAAAAAACATAGTGGTTCTGGATGGAGGGAGTACAACCACAAAAGCCGGTCTCATTGAAAATTTGACCCAAAAAGTGAACAGCGAATATCAGATTAATAAAAGCAAATTCAATCCTGGTTACCCGCTTAAAGTTCCAGTTACAGAAATTGAAGAAGTGGGCAATGGAGGGACGAGCATTGCGTGGATAGACGAAGTTGGAAACTTGAGAGTCGGACCTATTGCCACTGGAGCCGTTCCTGGTCCCGCCTGCTATGGGAAGGGGGGAACAGAAGTCACAGTAACTGACGCTTACGTGGTAAACGGACTGATCAATCCCAACTATCTCCTTGGCGGCGAAATGAAAATTTTCAAGGACAGGGCAGTTGACCTGATAAAGGACAAGATAGCAAGTAGGTTCGAGATTTCCACGGAAGAAGCGGCAGACGGCATAATAAAAATCGCAAATGAAAACGCGGCAGACGCAATCAGGATAGTTTCAATACAGAAGGGATACGATCCTAGGGACTTTACTCTGATTGCACATGGAGGATCGGGCCCAATGTTCGCCCCGTTTATCGCCAAGGAACTTGAGATGAACAAGATAATCGTTCCTTCTATACCTCCAGGAGTCTTTTCAGCATGGGGAATGTTGCTCACGGACATTAGGCACGACTTGATAGCAACGAATGTCCTAAAGTTGGGGGAGGAAAATCTTCCGACAATCAATAAGACATTCAAGACACTGGATGAGAACATACTTGATGTATTTCAAGAGGACGAAGGAATCTCAAATGAAAAAGTGAAAATTTCACATTTCTCGGATATGAGATATAGAGGACAGGAACACACTGTCAAAGTCCAGATGGACAAGATTTCCCTGTCGATAAAGGACATCTCCAGTCTGATTCGAAAGTTTCACTCAACGCACGAAAGGGAGTATAATTTTAGATTGGAAGAGAGTCCTGTCGAGATGATCAATTATCACGCTGTCGGCACCACCACAATAGAGAAGCCAAGAATAACTGAAAATACGACCTTCGGGAATGGCTACGAAGAGATCGGTCAGCGTCTTCTTTTCATCGAGGGGAGCGCTATTGATGCGACAGTGTACGATAAGAACAACCTCAAGGTCGATAGAAGAATTAAGGGACCAGCAGTAATTGAAGACCCAACATCAACAGTCATTGTGCTAAAAGGACAGGAATTTTGGCCAGACAAATACAGAAATATAATAATAAAGGGGGTGAAGTAAGAGTGACAGACCGATTTACAATCGAAATCGTAAAAAATGGGCTGATAGTCGCAAATGAGGAAATGTTCATATCATTCGCTAGAACTGCAAAGAGCCCCGTCATATACGAGGTCTATGATTTCGCAGTTGGAATGACTGATGCTAAGGGTGAACTGGTGGCACAGGCACCAGGAGTACCTGCATTCTCAGGAGTTCTTGACTTCGCTGCAAGGGAAGTACTCGACAAGTGGAAAGAAGAGCTGCATCCTGGAGACATCATAGTGAGCAATGTTCCATACAATTCTGGAACTCACCTCAACGATGTGACGTTAGTACTGCCAATGTTCCACAGAGATGAATTGATAGGGCTTGTAGTTAACAAAGGACACTGGAGCGAAATCGGGGGTATGGCTTTCGGGAGTTGGAACCCGAACTCAACAGAGATATTTCAAGAAGGCTTGCAGATGCCATGCGTCAAGCTCTTTGACAAGGGTAAAAGAAATAAAGACTTGATTGAGGTTATACTAGAGAATTCCAGACTTCCATCCTACACCTTGGGCGACATGGAATCACAGGCTGCTTCGATGAGAGTTGCAGAAATGAGGGTCAAGAAACTTATTGAAAAGTATGGAATTGAAAACGTTCTTACAGCAATGAAGAAATTGTCCGAAGATGGCGAAAAGTACGCAAAACTCAAACTGAAGGAACTCCCCAAGGGGGAATTCGAAGCTGAAGATTATATTGATGCAGCAATCGCCAACAAGAAAGATCCAGTTTACGTAAGGACGAAGGTAAAGATTACTGATGACGAATTTTCTGTGGATTTCAGGGGAAGCGACAGGCAGGTGATGAGTCCAATAAATTCTCCTTTTCCTGCGACAGTTTCTGGGGTAAGAGAAGTTTTCCTTGCAGTTACGGATCCACACGCGTATCCAACCGGCGGTTACTTCAAACCACTAAAGGTTGTAGCTGAACCTGGATCGGTATTCTATCCAGTAAGACCAGCACCGACATCAACTGATTGGGAGGCAATAGCCTTTGCTACTGAACTTGTCTGGAAGGCGCTTGCTCCTAATTTCCCAGACAGGCTGCCTGCAGGCCATTTCCTATCTATAGTAGCTACCATAGTTGGTGGGATAAATGACAAGACCAAGGAACCTTTTGCGATTGTAGAACCACAACCTGGAGGATGGGGCGCAACTGCACTCTATGATGGAACGAGTGGCCTCGTTGCGTGCGGTGATGGAGAAACATACATAGCTTCATCCGAAGTGTACGAAAAGAACTTTCCGATCGTGGTCGAAAGATATTCGCTAAACCTCGAAAGTGGCGGGGGTCACGGCAAATTTAGGGGCGGTTTTGGTGTAATCAGAAACTACCGGATCAGAAACAGCGAGGCACTGGTTACTTTGCAGGTCGGAAGACACGACTTTAAACCATGGGGTATTAACGATGGTCAAGATGGATCTGGCAATAAGGTCATAACTTTCGAGAGTGGAAGACGGAAAGAGATTAGGAGACTATCAGCGGAACGCCTTCTTGATGGGGACCTCATAAGCATAATGACGTCTTCAGGTGGCGGATATGGAGACCCTCTAGACAGGGACCCGCAGAAAGTTCTGGCAGATGTGAGGAATGAGCTGGTATCGATTCAAGTCGCAAAGGAGATTTATGGGGTAGTTCTTCATGAAGATATCTCAGGAGTAAATCTCGAGGAGACAAGAAAACTTAGGGAACGGATTAAGAGACATTAGAGGTCCGTTGGTGAGCCAAATGAAGTATCTCTCTGAAAAAGCAAATGAGGTAAATAGTGGAGATCTCAGTTTAACGGTTTCAGTAAGGCACAGTCCCTTTCACTTTAATCGTCAGAACTGAGAGTATTTCCCCATGCTTTGTAGCTCCTTACTACTGGGAAAACGGTGTAGTTGGAAATTATCTTATTACCTAAGACCGTGGAAATTATATGCTCCTTTAGGTCATTTAGATCCCTGTCGAAAAATCTAAGAAGAAGGTCATACGCTCCGACGTATTCAGAAATTTCGTAGATATACTCATCGCTTGCACACGCATTCACGAATCTTTTTATGGTACCAATGTCGGAGTCCGGCTTGAATTGAATTAAAACGTCTGCATAAGAAAGAGACATATTTTGAAGAACAAGAAGTGCTATTATCTTTATTGCTCCTGTCTTCTGTAGCCTTAGTCTTCTAGTCCTGACAGAAGTTTTCGAAATCCCAAGTCTATTTGCTATCTTTTGGTCTGTGATCCTACCGTCCTGATTGAGTGATGTCATTATTTCGATGTCTGTCTTGTCAAAATTTTTCTTGAGAATTTTCTCCCACATCCTCTATTTATTTCCCCGAACCTAATAAATTTGTTCTGTACCTTTTGATATTTCTGTCTTAGCGTAAGTTTTATTGGAAAATAGTATCTTCATTGATGTTCTTAAAATTCTTCGACCATCCTCAATCTGACATCTTTATTATCCCATCCCTAACAAAAGCTAATCAGATATGATTCCCTAGAAATCACCGTTCGTAATTATAATTAGTGCTCAAATTGCCCAAGCAGAGTTTTCTGAACGCTATCAGAGCAATGTCCAATATTCATGTGATTGGAACTACCGGGTAAGAACTGAAAAAGGAGATCGTTTGAACTGCTGCCGATCGCTTACCAATCACTGTATCCTCTCCAACACTTTAAGGTCGATTAGTAATTTCTTGCTAAGAAATGACTGATGTTTCTAGGTATCATTAATCTCCCTGTATTATGAATATGGACGTGAGGAGACAGGAGATTATCTGTAGATTGGAATGAAATTGCCAAAATCGTGAGACTTATCCTGGGTCATGAACGGGTAGACACGCAACAAATATATGAGTTGAAGGATCAGCTAGTAACAATTGAGAAAGCAACTAAAGTGAAATCAGGTTTTTTAATGGAGTTAGAAGGTTCAAATCCCCCCAACCCTGAACCAGTTGTAATGGACTGGCGGGGATTTGAACCCCGGGCCTCCTCCATGCCAAGGAGGCGATCTTCCGCTGATCTACCAGCCCAACTCTGAAACTCAAGCAACAACCTCACTATTTTGGATGACATGGTTTTATGATATCAGATTTAACTCTTCTTAAGTAAAGTTGCTGACGAGTTAATCTGCATCCGATGTCATTATTTAGCCTTTAGGTTGAACGGACTCGATGTCAAAGTGATGAGGGTGGGACCTATTTCCCTCCATTATTTCAGAAAACAAATGGATGCATCTACCTTCCTGCGACCATATTAATTTATAGAGTCCCTTATTGTCCTTTCAATGGGAAACTTCGTTAGCGATTTCTTCTTCATGACAAAGCCTAGGGTATGGGTTTTTCTCCTGATAACTGGAATTGCAGGCGAAGTATTTGCACTTAGCATCATGAGAAGTTTGGACGTAGGGGGGTTCCTTTATGTCGCTCTTTATATCGCGTTAGGATTGATGGGTGCTGAGTCTCTGTCTAATTATTTTGACATTTCCATTGACAAGAAGATGAAGAGAACGAAGGACAGGGCACTTCCTTCAGGGAGAATGAAACCATATGTGGCGCTATATGGCGGTCTAATCCTGATAGCGATTACCCTCATATTGGCTGCATTCAGATCGCTCCTGTCTCTCACCTTCATGGCAACTGGCATCTTTGACTATACGATAATATATTCCTACCTCACGAAGAAGAGAACCCCGTGGAACATAATACTGGGCGCTTACTCAGGGGCAGCACCTCTCCTTGCAGGTTTTTATGCTTTCACGTCTTCATTCAGCGTATTGGCAATCTTGATGTTCGGGACAATCTTCATCTGGACTCCTCTACACATCTGGTCGCTCTCCATAAAGTACAGGGAAGACTATGCTAATGCTTCAGTTCCAATGCTTCCAGTCGGTAGGACCACCCAACAGTCAATGAGGATTCTATTTCCTATCGCACTCCTTGCGGTGGTTATAACAGTCATGACCGGATATGAATTCAGACTGTACTTCCCGTTTTATATTGGGATCACAGTCTTTGTGGTTTATCTGATCCTTGGAGGATATCTATTTGTATCTTACCTCCTTGCACTTGCGCAACCTGAAACGCGTATTATGAAGCTCTTCGTTTCGACGAACGTGTTCATAGGAATATTCTTCTTGTTCGTTGCCATGTTCTCGATATTGATCCCCTTCGTAGGTGTGCTGAAATGAGAACGGCCCAGCTGTACCTTGAAGATTCCTATCTCAGGGAATTGGAAGCTGAAGTCATCGAGCTGAGGGATGGGGTCATCCTGGATAGAACGATCTTCTATGCGGCATCAGGAGGTCAACCCACAGATACTGGAGCTATGATTGGATCAACCAGATACGAAGTGAAGGACGTTACAAAACAGGAGGAGATAGTCCATAAGACCGAGCCTCTTCCATCCTTAGGGGAGAGAGTCAAACTCATTATTGACTGGGATAGGAGATACAAACACATGAAAATGCACACCGCAATTCACGTGGTTTCTTCAATAGCCATGAAAGAGTTTGGTGCCTCGATAACTGGCAACCAGATAAATCTGGAATACTCGAGGATAGACTTCAATTTCAAAGACTGGAACAGCGAAATTTCCCGCTCTCTGCAGGCAAGAGTGAACGAAGAGCTGAAAAGGAATCAGGACGTCTCTGTTCTCTCGATGAGTAGAGATGATATCCTAAAAACGGAAGGAGCTCTGAAAGTGGATGCCAGGTTGCTTCCTGATTCAGACACCCTGAGGGTGGTGAAAATTGGAGATATAGACATGCAACCCGACGGCGGTACTCACGTCAAGAACACCTCGGAAGTGGGAGAGATTGAAATTTACAAGATTGAAAACAAGGGAAAAAATAACAAGAGGATGTACTTTTCGATTCACAAGTGAAACTGAGAGAAGAATCCCTTCTCATTTTTGAACTGTTCCAGCAATTCACGCTGTTTCTTCGATATCTTCTTTGGCAGAGCCACCTTCACTCTGAGTATCAGGTCTGCATTCCCTCTGCCTGTCTTCTTCTGTATCCCCTCTCCCTTCAGCACGAGCCGTTCTTCAGGCTGAGTTCCTACAGGTATGTCTATCTCCTTCTCTTCTCGAAGCAGGTTGACCTTCTCCTTTCCTCCTATTATGGCGTCAATAAAGTCAACCTGAATGTCCTTTTCCAGGTCGTCCCCCGATCTCCTGAATTCCATGTAATCAATGTCGAACTTGATTCTCAAGTCTCCGGATCCTCCGTACCTATAGTTTCCCTTGTCCCTCAGTATGTATACCTCTTCCTCATGGATTCCTGGAGGCGGTGAAATTTCTATCTTGTCCTTTTTTCTGGTGTATCCAGAGCCGGAACAGACATGACACACCTTTTCTGGAACCTTCCCCCTACCGTTGCACGTTCTGCAGACCTCGGTGGTCCTAAAAACTATGAATCCCTGATTCGAGGATCTCTCTACATATCCTCGTCCTCTGCAGGTAGGGCACGTCAGGAGCTTTTTTGTGGATGATCCAGTACCATTGCACTCTTCACACTTCATTTCCCTGAAGTAGAACACTTCGATCTTTTCTCCCCTCGCGATTCTCCTTATATCTATTGGAATTTCTACGTAAACGTCCTGTCCTCTCAGTTCTCTCTGCTGGTTCGAGAATCCCCCAAATGGGTTGCCAAATCCTCCTCCCCCAAAGCCGAACTGGGAAAACAGGTCTCCAAATATATCCTGAATATCCTGATAGTGGTGGAACTGGTTCCAGTCGAATCCTTGTCCCTGGAACTTCACCCCCTCTTCTCCGTACTGGTCGAATCTGGCCCTCTTTTGGTCGTCCATAAGGACTTCGTACGCTTCGCTGATGTCCTTGAACTTCTCCTCTGCCTCCTTCTTGTTCTGGGGGTTGAGGTCTGGATGATATTTCTTAGCAAGTTCTCTGTATGATTTCTTTATCTCTTCCTTGGATGCCTTTCTGTCCACTCCGAGAATTGCGTAATAGTCCTTGCCCATTCACATCAGAAGTTCATTGGCCCTTATTTTCTTTATCTTCGTGAATTTCAGTCTCTCCGGGATTAGTGCCTGGAGGGGTCTCTCCACTGCCAGTAGACTGTGGTTGCTCTTCCTGCTTGACGTTCTTGTACATGTATTCACCTATCTTCTGGATCTCCTTTGTCAACACATCCATCTTCTCCTTTATTGCCGCAAGATCCTTTTTCTGAATCTCGTCCCTGAGATCTTTAAGCTTCCCGTTTATGTTGTCCTTGATGTCCTGAGGAATCTTGTCTCCATAATCGCTTATGGTCTTTTCCGTAGAGTAAGCAAGGGCCTCCGCACCGTTTATAGTTTCAATCTCCTCCTTCTTTTTCTTATCTTCCTCTTCGTACTTCTTTGCTTCCTCTTTCATTCTGTTGATTTCTTCCTTGCTGAGCTTAGTGCTGGATGTAATGGTGATCCCACGCTGTTTATTCGTTGCCAGATCTTTGGCGGTAACATTCAGTATTCCATTCGAGTCTATGTCGAAAGTCACTTCTATCTGCGGCATCCCTCTGGGTGCAGGGGGGATTCCGTCTAACATGAACCTACCAAGAGAAGTGTTGTCCTTAGCCATGGGCCTTTCTCCCTGAACTATTATTATCTCCACAGCCGTTTGGTTGTCTGCAGCTGTGGAGAAAATCTGTGATTTTTTGGTCGGTATTGTCGTGTTGGCGGCTATAAGCGGAGTGGCAACGCCACCCAGAGTTTCTATGCTCAGGGTGAGGGGAGTGACATCGAGGAGTACTATCCCTTTGACCTCGCCTGCGAGGACGGCTCCTTGAATGGATGCACCAATTGCGACACACTCCATCGGGTCGACCCCACTTTCGACCTTCTTTCCCATTATGTCTTCCACGAACTTCTTGACAATGGGCATCCTGGTCGGACCGCCGACAAGAATCACCTTGCTTATGTCCGATGCAGAAAGCTTTGCTCCCTTCAGTGCCTCCTCAATCGGCCTCCTTGCCCTATCAATGGTTGGCCTTACCAGGTTCTCAAGATCTGCCCTTGTCATCGATATTAGGAGATGTTTTGGTCCGTCTGCTCCGCTTGTGATGTATGGAAGATTGACCTCAGTTGACAGCGATGTGGACAGCTCTATCTTTGCCTTTTCTGCAGCATCCTTGAGGCGGATATACGCATTCTTGTCCTTCCTCAAATCAATGCCGTTCTCCTGCTGGAACTTTGAGGCAAGGTAGTTGATCACTGCCTCGTCCATATCGGTGCCACCAAGTTTCGTGTCCCCAGAGGTGGATAGCACTTCATACACACCGGAACTGAATTCCATTATGGTCACATCCAGTGTACCCCCTCCAAGGTCGAACACCATTATCCTGTGTTCTCCCTCAGTCTTGTCCAACCCGTAAGCAAGTGCTGCGGCAGTTGGCTCATTGATTATCCTCACGACGTCAAGTCCTGCTATCGCTCCAGCGTCCTTTGTTGCCTGTCTCTGGTTGTCGTTGAAATAAGCAGGGACAGTTATGACCGCCTTTGATATCTTCTCTCCAAGATATTTCTCTGCATCGTCCTTTATTTTTTGAAGGAGAAATCCAGACAGCTGCTGCGGTGTGTACTCCTTGTCCCTTACTTTGAACTTGAAACTCTCACCCATCCTCCTCTTGAACGCATAGACTGTTCCCTCAGGATTTGTGAGCGCCTGCCTCCTTGCTGGCTCTCCTATTAAAAGTTCTCCGTTCTTTGTAAATGCCACATAGCTCGGAAATGCCTTTCCTCCGAGTGTAGTTCCTTCCGAACTTGGCAATACTACTGGTTTACCGGCTATCATTACAGCCGCTTGTGAATTGCTCGTCCCTAGATCTATTCCTAATATTTTCTCCATTCTACTCACCTTTGTTGATAATTACTAATTCTGGCCTTATCACCCTGTCTCCGAGTGCGTACCCCTTTCTTACAACCTTTTTGATTGTGTTTGCCTCGCCACCTTCTTCTGCCCCGATAGCTTCGTGCTTGTTTGGATCAAACGTAACGCTGTCGTTTATTGCCGTCAGTCCTTCTTTCTGAAGTATCCCCTCTATCTGCCTTTTGATTGCAAGAGAACCCTCATCGGTCACGTTGTCCAAACTGTCGAGTACCGGTAGAAGTTGTTTGATGATCCTCTCTGAAGCGTAGCTGACAATCTTCAGTGATTCTTCTCCTACCTTCTTCTGGAAGTTTTCAAGGTCTGCGGAGAATCTCAGATTTTGCTCCTTTAGCTCCTTTATTTCCTTCTCCTTCTCGTTGTTACTCACCTCTAGCGCTCTTAGCTTTTCTGTACACTCTGATAGAGATTGTTTCAGAGATCTGTAATAGGAGACAGTTGGCACTTACCCTAATTTTGCACTTCTATAATAATGTTATCATCGATTGGTTGTGTACCGTAATATCCCGCAGAAACAATATTCCGCACTGACTTCAGCTTTTGCCAGCATAGTGAATTCCCCAGTTTCTTGACAGTCCTCCTATCCCTCACTTATTTTTTTTCTGTCTCCTGATGGTCATCTTCTCTGTAATGATCCAGTTCTCTCCTGAATTTCTTGTATATTCCGATCTCCACTTGAACGAATTGTTACTTAATTCGTAGAATATCCACTTCATTTTTCTCTTGTTAGTTTCCCTTGACTCTAGGACGATTTCATCTCCCTTCTTCTTGCCTACGAAACCTCTTATCGTGCCCTGAGCAGGAGAGATCCAGACGCTGTTCCAGGAATCCCCATTGGAATCATAGAAGTGAATTGTCGTCCCTCCAGTGTCACCGGTTTCGGTTTCTGTCGACCTCCAGATATCCTGAACCGCAGTTCCTCCTAAGATCCATCCGGAGTGAAACTCTCCCTTGGAACTTTTCCACGAACCATCATCTTGGAGACTCTTTGCCTCAACGATGTCCCAGTCACCGACGAATTGACCAAAGAGCATTAGTTTGTCTTTGAGAGGCTCGAAGGGTCCCTGCGCATTGAGATGTTTGATTGAAGGAATTGTATGATTTTCCATGGCCCTATCACCTTTCATAATGTTCGTGAGCGAAACTGGACTATTTCAATTTCTCGTGACAGCTACGACAATAAATGTATGTGGGGCGACTCTTTATCTCTGGGAAATATCGGATTCTATCATATCATTTCAGAGAAAGCCATATATTGTGAACTTGATGTCTGTCAACAATCAACAGAAGGAGAAATGAAAGTCAAATGGCTGATGAATCTGAATTACCGGTTGCTCAATTGACCAGTTTAGTACTGTTTGTACTGTCGTCCGTTTTTGCTGTTTACTTGGCTAGTATCGCTATTCAGATTTCACCTTCCATATCTGCTAGTACAACCACTTCGGGACTTGGGTACGTGGTGTACTATCTAGTTGCGGCTCTGGTTTTCTCGTTTCTATTGATCTACCTTTCAAAGAAGTTCAAGCTTAATTTCCTGAAGTGGCTTTTCGTGGCCGTCATAGGCCTGGTAGTGTTCATGGTCTGGAACTATCTTGGACTAGTTATCGCACGAAACTACGAGCAATACTATGCGATCATAATTGCTGCACCAGTAATCATGGTCCTCGCCATGATTTTCAACAACAAATGGTACGTAGTTAACATAGCCGGTTTCTTCCTAACCTCTGGGATTGCATTTCTTCTTGGTCTTTTACTGGGTATATGGGCAGCAGCAATCTTCCTTGCGCTGTTTGCGGTATATGATTATATTTCAGTGTACAAGACGAAGCACATGGTCGGTCTCGCGAAAATTGCCATAGATAGGGACCTCCCCATGCTGTTCGTCTTTCCCACCGATTTCTCAAAGAAGATAGAGAAGATAGAGATCGGAGAAGACGGAATAGAGGGGCACACTGCCATGGCCCTTGGATTTGGGGATGTAGCATTTCCTGGTATAATGGTCGTTGCCTCTGCAATATACGGAATGAAGGTTGGACACTTCTATCCTTTTTTCATCCTTCCCCTTGTAGGCGGAATAGTTGGAATGATATACCTTGTTTTGGGAAATGTCAAGAAACCTGCACCGGGTCTTCCTTTTCTTAACACGGGAGTGATAGTTGGCACCCTTCTTTCTTACCTTGTTTTTGTGATAATTCTCTGATACCATTCCGCCTTTTTCAAATCTCTTGGATCTGAAATATAGTTCCACAGAGGACCCCTTTTACTTGTTCTTACCTCAACACCCTTCCTGATACATGATATCTCAGGAATGACTGGTAGTGAGGCGAAAGAATAGTTGATGCCGGCCAAGAATTCGTTACAATGGTTGGTAGCCAGTTCCGTTATCTCCAAAAGTTAGATGGGGCTGACTAAATGGAGTGGTTCCCCCTGTTTATTGAAATTGTTTAATACAAGTAAGCAACTAGAGTTTTATGAAATGGATCACTCGTGAAAAGGCAAGAGTCGACAGAATTGCTTGTCCTTGGCTGATCAGGAAATTCGTTGACCCGGAAGCAATCTTCATTTTCGTTCCAAAGGAAAGGGTTTTGGATGAGGCTAAAAGAACGGGAGCAATACCATTTGACGTACCAGGCGCTGAATTATATCATTACAACGAAGGAGGAAGTGAATTCGTCTCTTTTGACGCAGTTATCAGGAAGTATAAGCTGGATGATAAGCCGCTCCTAGAACTCGCAAAGATAGTGAGGGGAGCTGATGCCTCGATATCGGATACTCCTCCAGAATCACCTGGACTAGAAGCTGCTGCTACGGGATTCAGCAAGATATCGAAGGACGATTTTGAGAACATGAAAATGCAGTTCCCACTCTACGATGCACTGTACGAATACTGCAGGTCAAAAGTGAGCGAAGGAAGAGTTCTGAAACACTCTGTCCGGTAGAATATCCTAGACCGGGGCTGAGGGCATCCTTGCCTTTGCTTCATTAATCATTGATACCACTCTCTTCTTGAACTCGGGAAACTCCTTCGGAGACCTTGGGTAATCTGCGTACAAATTATTGAGTTCCTTCATTTTTTGCGTCGTCCATACCAAGTCCTTGAACGTCCTGAGGGCACCAACCCCCTTCACCAACTTGCTGACCTTATTGGTGAGTGACAGCTCTGGGATTCTTCCATACGTGATTTCTACCGCTTCCTCGTACGTTATGAAACTCTTCATTCCGTAGTCAATATCCTGATTGTTCATCGATTGAAGGAAGATTCTGAATACCTCCATTCCAGCCATGCTTTTTCCATACTGTTTCACGTAGTCTACATTGTAATTCCACAGCCCTTCCAGACTGGTATCTCCAGACTCGACTGCCATGGCTGCTGCCTTGCCTGAAAGAATTCCTCCTATGAGGGCTGGACCTATTCCACCCGCGCTTAGTGGATTGGCAGAAGCCATAGAATCACCCGCTCCTATGTATCCGGGAAAGACCATTCCCTCCATCTGTCTTCGCACACTGACACTCCAGTATCCCTCCCCATTCTTGCTTGTGCTGTCAAGTTTGTAGCTCTTGAACAGAGGGTTCCACTTCACGTACTTCTCAATGAGAGATTTCAGATTATCATTGGCACCGAACTTCTTGTTCCTTATCTCGAGGCTCCTGTGTTGAACTCCCAAACCTACATTGACCCTTCCATCCGTCTTAGGAAACACCCATCCATACCCTCCCGGAGCCATCTGTTGGTTCAGGTGGATCAGGGCGTTCTTTTTGTCGTAGTACTTGGGGTCATCAAATGAGTCGTCCGTCTTGTAGATGAACCTCCCCGTAAGCTCTAGATCCTCGTAATCTATTTCCTTGTCAATGTACTGATTGTCTGGAAGCTTCCTCCTAAGGAGAGATGCGATTCCCAGTGCATCTATCGTCACCTTTCCCCTGATCTTTTCTTCCTCTCCATTCTCATTCTTTCCATAGACTCCCTTCACTGCGTTGTCTTCGACTATCGGTCCCTCTACGCTAAACTTCCCCCTGAATTCCGCACCATTCTTGATCGCCTCTTCGAAAAGTGCCTTCCCAAAAAGTGGTCTTTCGAGACTGTACCCTTCTCCATCGAACGGTAGCTTGTAGCCCAGATCGGGAGACAGTGCGACGACCCCGTCTACTTTGAGACCCAGAGCCGCGTCACTGAAAGTGTTCCCAAGGTTCTTTTGAACATAAGTAATGTGAGACCTTGCAACTGCATCTCCGCAGACCCAGCCCCATACTGTTTTTTTTCCGGGTTCCTCGGAAGAGTTCCTGTCTATTAGAAGGACTCTTTTACCGAGCTTGCTGGCCATAGCCGCGGCCGTGGATCCTGATACTCCTGCACCCGCAACTATAACGTCATATTCTGCCATGCTGGTGAAATATCACTTCCTATTAAAATGGTAGGTAGTCCTCCCTATCCAAACTGAGAGCCCTGCGTGTTTGAAAGCAATTGATACTGCGACGAGTCTGGAGGAACATAGAAAACTACTACCGCCTGCCAGGGACTGTTCTGATCTACCATCACCACCCCCCCAGCCTGGGTCAGATTGAAGAACACCAGGGAGATCGTTATCTGCTTTTCAGATGGTATCGTAAGGAAAGTACCGTTTCCGAAAGTTACGATATTTGTCGTACTGCTCAAGTAAAAATCTGACGAACTGTTGAACTTGTGAATATCAAGAATTGCTGCACCACCGTTGTTGATGAGTGTCATGTTGATTGTAGTCCTATTTGAATACAGAGGATTTCTGTTGTTAAGGGTTAGATTTGGATCCAGTTCAACCACGGTAACATTCCTGTCGAAATTCCAGTGCTTCGTTGCGGTAGATACACTGATAGAGAAGCTGTAGTACCCAAGGCTAGAGTTGGAGGAAGGCCAGACCGCGATCTCGTAACTCTTTTTTTCAAGTGGTCCCGTACTGTTGTTAAACGGGGCGGTTGCAGATAGACCTGCAGGCGTATTGACCACCACACTGTTGAGAATTGTGTAATTGTTAGTGTTGTCAACGTTGAGGGACATGTAGTCAACGTTGAAAACGGGGTTTCCCACGATAATAAAATTATTTCCTCCTGTCACGTAGGCAATGGAATTGTCTTGAGCTACGTGTTCTGCAAACGGTACTGGAGAGAAGCATATTGCAACGAGTGCTATCGCGATAACACCGACCATTATTTCCTTCCTTCCGGGTTTAGAAATGTCGTTCAGCGGAGGAGGGTGGTTGAGTCCGAGGATTATGATTATGATTGCAAAGAGTATCCAAGAGAAGTAGTAAATGCCCAGCACCACAAGGATGACTATGAATGAGTAACTTAGGTATTTTGCATTCTTCCCAAGAAGACCCCTTGCGACGTGCCCACCATCCAGCTGACCAATTGGGAATAGATTAATTGCCGTGACAAGAAAACCCACCCACGCAGCAAACGCAACTGGATGGATGCTGTTAGTTATGTGAATAGCGGGAAAGATGTAGTAGATAACGGGCAGGTATATGAGTGTGGTAATCTGCGAGTTGGTGATGATCACAGGCTTCTGGATGTCGCCGAGACTTGCCCCAATGATACCCACGACGATACTCATTACGAACCCTACGAGGGGACCCGCAGCGCCAATCTTGATAAGCGTTTTCCTATCTGGAAGAGGGTCCCGAAGGGAGATAAATGCACCCATTGTACCGAGAGGGGGAACCGGGAGAGGAATGAAAAAAGGAAGAGATGCGGCAACGCCGTTTTTCTTGGCGACAAAATAGTGACCTAGCTCGTGCGATCCAAGGATCACGAGGAGAGGGAGCGAGAAGTAGACGAAGCCGTAGAGATAGAGCTGCAAGGTGTTTCCCAGACCAAAATATGGAGCCGCAAGCAGTGAGCCCACATATATAGTAGAGACCAGTGTGGCCACGAGGAGCACCACGTTTATCCATATTCCGAATGGACGTGCTTTCCTCCTTTTTATAACAGATATGATGTAATCGGAACCAGCCTCTTTCCCCTTCCCTATCACGGGAATGTAACCTATAGTCTTCAGCTCCGAAACTAGCTTCTTGAAATCCGCCTCTAGGTTGGGATCTACCAGAGTGTGAAATTCGTACACGCCTTCCTGAATCTTAACTTCGTTCGTGACGGCAAAATACTTGCGTACCGCAGAACGAATCGTTAAGATTTCATCCACTGTGATACGTTATCGCCTCTTCTACCTCTTTAGTACCAAGATTTTCCTTTAATACTTTTCCTTGCGCATAAGTCTTGTTCCCGCCGCCTTTTACGAGACCTTCCTTCTCAAGGACGCGCATGATGTCGAGTGCTGAGACCTCCGGGGACGAAGATGCGACTCTTATCTTTTCCCTAGAAATGACTATGCCCGTTGATGATGAGAGACTCTTGGAAACTGATTCTGCTATTGACTCGCTTACCGTCACTATTTTCAGGTCTTTGCCCTCATATCTTATACTGGAATACTCAAATCCTGACTCTATTGCCTTCTTGGTTTCTTCAAGGGTGCGGTTCAAGTCTTCAAATGCCTTTACCGGGTCTTCCCCCAGCCTCTCTCTGATCCCTGCGAGCTGATTGCTCTGCCTGTCTGAGTATTCAACCGCCGATTTGCCAGTAGCAAAATTGAATCTGATTATTCCATCTTGTATTCTTTCCACTTTGACTATCTTGATGTAGCCAACCTCACCAGTTGAGTCAAGATGGGTCCCACCACATCCTTCTGCATCTATTCCTGGTATCTCGACAAGCCTGAGCTTGTTCCCTTCTGGTATTCCACCCTGATAGAGAGTGAAACCGTACTTCTGCTCTGCATCGTTTCTGTTGACGAACTCCTTGTGTATGGGAAGATTCAGCCTGACTATTTCGTTGGCTCTATCCTCAATCTTCGAAATCTCCTCCTGAGAAACCTCCTTGAAGTGCGTGACGTCCAGTCTGTTAACAGCCTCATCCTTTTGTGCCCCTGCCTGCCAGATGTGAGGTCCCAGAACATCGCGTATCGAGGAAAGAATTATGTGAGTTCCGGTATGGCTCTGCATCAGCCTTTTTCTCCTGTCAGACGCCACCATTCCGTGAATGGTCTCCCCCACCTTAATCCCACTGATGTCATCCACCCCGTGGACGATTGTGCCGTCCACTATCTTGACCTCATTTACGCTAACTTTTGTGCCGGCAGTAGTGATAATACCCTTGTCGGAAGGCTGCCCTCCTCCCTCGGGGTAGAAGTACGTACTTTCAAGTATGATTCCACCTCCCTCGACACCTACCACCTTGCTGTTGAATTCCATAATCTTCTCGTTGTCATAGTATGACTTTTCCGTTGGAGGATACTTGTTCTTCAGGGAGAGTTCCTTCTCTTTGGGTTCCTTTCTGATGTTCGAGAATCCCTTTGCCTTGTCTAGCCTTGCAGGGAACTTTATTCCAAGGGCATCGCATCTCTCCTTGACGTATTCTATTGGAAGCCCATTTGATTCGAATAGGAGAAGCACATCCTCTGCCCTTATTGCTCCACCCTTGGAGTACTTTTTGATCATCCCGTCTCCCTTCCCAAGCAGCTCCTCGAATCTCTCCACTTCCAGTCCGATGATCTCCCTTGCCGAGCTTTCCAGACTTGTGTCAAGAATGCTCCGGAACCTGTCCTTCTGCTGCTCTACGAGGTCCCAAAGTTCAGTTTCTATTCCCAGTTTTTTCCTCGCAAGAAGTGCTCTCCTGATCAACATTCTGAGGACGTAGCCTGCCCTGGAGTTTGAAGGAACAAGGCCATCGTACAGAAGGATGGTGATTGCACGAGTGTGATCAGCCAAGATGTATATGTTTGACAGTTTGTCCAGATTGATTCGCTCCTCATCTTCAAGGGACTTCAAAAATTTCACTTCCGAACCGTCTTCGCTTGCGTAGGCGTCGATGAAGTTCCTCAGGAAATCCGGTCTCCTGATCCCGGCCTCCTTCATTAATTCCGAGACCATTTGAGGGTACAGAGCTTCATAGATTGTGTCAGTGCCTTGGGACAGCCATGTAAATCTTTCGATGCCGTAGCCGGTATCGACTATCCTGTTCTCCATCTTCCTGTAACGCACACCGTCAATTTCAACATCTCCATCGGCCACTTCGACCATGTCCATGAACACCAGCGTTGCCACCTCGAGACCTCTGACCATCACTTCGACGGAAGATCCTGCGTTGCCTCCGCCCGCCCACGGCTTCTCTTTAAACACGATTTCCTCTTTATTCACACCGAGGTGTTCAAGGAATTTTACAGCCAGCTCTATTGCCTTGTCCTTCCAGTAGATCTCTTTGCCTGGAAAATTGAACGCCTTGGCACCTCCCATTTCAAAAACGGAGAGATGTCTTCCCGTTTTTCCTACATTGTCTAGGTCAACGGTCCTGATACACGGCTGCGATACCACCAGTGGATTTCCGGGAGGCGGAACCTTGCCAGATGTTACGTGAGGCTGGAAATCGTAGATGCTTGCATTCACGAGATAAACGTCCTCCCTCCACCTGGCCACTATCGGGTATCTCTTTACCCTCTTGTGGTCCAGCGCCTCGAAGAAAGAAAGAAACTCCTCCCTCATCTGCTGTAGGGAGTATTTCTTTGAGGTTGGAGGGTTGCCTATGAACGAGTAAGGATCACAAGGAATCTCACCGCAGGTGTTTCTTTTTGGATCAATCGTCCAAAATATCTTTCCGCAGTGGACACACGTTTTCCTCCTATAACCATTCTGTACAAAATAACCAATGACCTCTTCCCGTTCTGACACAAGAGTGGAAGAATAACTATTTTAAATTCTTTATTCTGTTCAATCTGTGCTCGTAACAATATACAATGATAGCGAAATCTACTCGTTTTCCAACAAGGTTGGACTACTTTACATAAGGAATTTAGGAAACCTGGATACGAGGAAGATAACTCTATCCACCGGGGAAATAGAACTGGGGTCTCGAACATTCAGGACTCGGAAATCAACTCTGAACGACGTTTCGTCTTCAATAGAGAGGGGGCCCCAAATCGTCCTCCCGAAAGATGTAGCCCAGATATGTTTTGAACTTGATCTGCCGTTTAGCTCGAGACTGCTTGAAATAGGGGGCGGAGCGGGTGGTTTTTCCATTCTTGCTGCACTAATGTACAAACTCAGAATAGTGAGCTATGAGCTTGACGAGGAATACTTCCGACTGATGAAGAGGAACATCGCAAGATTTGAAGTGGAAGAATTCATTGATGCAAACAACAGGGACGGAAAGGAGGCGGACATCAATTCTTTCGAAAGCATATTCATAGACAATCCGGAGCCCTGGAATTTCCTTGACACGAAGCTCACTGGCGACAAGAAGGTTTCGACCATTCTCCCTACCTATTCGCAAGCAGAGAGATTTTCGCGATTCCTCTTAAAAAAGGGTTTTTTAGTCAATGTTCATGAGCTCATAGACGTTCCCATGCAACTGAGTGCCATGGGAATGAGGCCCGAGACTTCGTTTCTGTACCACACAGGATTCATAGTCTCGGGGGTAGGTGTCAATCTGAATGGATGAAGTCAAGAAGAGGGCCCTCGAGAAACAGGGCTACAAGATAGTGGGCAATCATTCTGGCGTGAAACTATGCCACTGGGTGAGACAAGACCTGTACTACAACAGGCCGTGCTACAAGAACACCTTTTACGGCATTGAGAGTCACAGATGCATTCAAATGACTCCGTCCGTGGACTGGTGCTCTGAAAACTGCACATTCTGTTGGAGGTCTCAGGGGTGGGAGGGAGCAAGGATACCGCAAGAAGACGAGGCCGAAGACATTCTTGAGGGCTCCATTCAGGCTCAACGTTTATTGCTAACGGGTTTCAATGGAGATTCTAGAACCAGTATGAAGAAGTGGCTAGATGCTCAGCAGCCGAAGCACATGGCGATTTCTTTAACTGGAGAACCTACCCTGTACGGAAAACTGGACGACCTCCTTCGAGAGGCGAGGAGCAGGCACATCTCCACTTTCGTCGTAACGAATGGAACTCAGCCCGATGCTCTAGAAAGACTGAAGGTACTTCCTACCCAGCTTTACGTTACCGTTGCAGCGCCGAACAAGAAACTGTTCAATGAGGTGCTAAATCCCATATACAAGGACTCGTGGGAGAGGCTTAACAGGACTCTCGAGCTTCTTCCTTCGCTGGACACTCGAACGGTGATAAGGCACACTCTGGTGAAGAACGTCAACCTAGGTTACGTAGAAGAGTACTATAGACTGGACAGGAAAGCCGACCCAGATTTCGTGGAGAACAAGGGATATGTGCATGTAGGTGGATCTAGGAACAGGCTGACTATCAACAACATGCCATCGCACGACGAGATAAGGGACTTCTCGTACAGGCTCAACGGCTACCTTAACTATGATTTCGGCGGCGAGAGAGAGGATTCAAGGATAGTCCTCCTGAGCAAGGACAGAAGGATGAACAAGATTGACTTCTCTGTGATCTGATCGTGAGAGGGGGCTCTGCTTGACGTTATGAGTAATGCTAAATAAATTCAATTATCTCTAAAAATTTATATCTTGTAAAATACTCTTCGAATAGCTGACAGCATTTGATGAGTTATATGAGTTCGAAATATGTTAAACACGAGACGGATGTTCTTATAATTGGGGCTGGAGGGGCAGGGATGAGAGCGGCGATTTCTGCTTTCGATTCGGGAGCGAGGGTGACCATACTCTCCAAATCACTCCTTGGAAAGGCGCACACGGTCATGGCAGAAGGAGGTATTGCCGCAGCCCTTGCAAACGTGGATTCAAAAGACAGCTGGGAGGTCCACTTCGCGGATACCATGGAAGAGGGAGTTTACATTTCAAACTACAGGATGGCTGAGCTCCTAGCAAAGGAGGCTCCTGAGAGGGTAAGAGAGCTCGAAGAGTATGGTGCCCTCTTTGACAGGACGCCGGAGGGAACCATAATGCAGAGGGCATTTGGGGCTCACACATACAGGAGACTCTGTCACGTTGGTGATAGAACGGGTCTTGAGATAATAAGGACGCTTGAGGATCAGATTCTTCACAGAGACATAAAGTTCTTCGACGAGCTCTACGTTACGAAGCTTCTGAAGGATGGGGAAAGGGTCGTTGGAGCTGTTGGACTCAAGCTCAACACGGGCGAGTTTTACGTTTTCAGTTCTAGGGCCGTGATCATTTCAACGGGAGGTTGCGGTAGAATCTATAAGGTTACATCGAATTCGTGGGAGTCAACCGGAGATGGGCTTGGACTTGCTTACGACGCCGGAGCGGAATTGATGGACATGGAGATGATCCAGTTTCATCCGACGGGCATGGTTTATCCTCCAGGGGTTAAGGGCTTGCTTGTCACCGAAGGCGTGAGGGGAGAGGGAGGGATACTTCTGAACTCCCAGGGTGAAAGATTCATGCAGCGCTATTCACCCAAGAAGATGGAACTAGATGCTAGGGACATTGTTGCAAGGGCCAATTATGCAGAGATAATGGCCGGGAGAGGTACTGCGCATGGAGGGGTCTACCTGGACATAACCCACAAGGGACCTGACTTCATCAAGAAGAAGCTGCCAAGCATGTACAAACAGTTCTTAGATTTCGCGGGAGTGGATATAACGAAGGAGAAGATGGAAGTCGCACCAACTGTGCACTACCAGATGGGAGGGATAAGAGTCGATCCAGAGACGACCGCAACCAACGTTCCAGGACTGTTCGCATCGGGAGAGGTTGCAAGCGGACTCCACGGTGCAAACAGACTCGGGGGTAATTCCCTTGCAGATATACTCGTTTTCGGGAAGAGGAGTGGAGAGGGGGCTTCCTCTTATGCAAAGAAAGTTTCAATTGGGAAGATCGATGAATCCGTAGTTTCGGCTGAAATAGAGAGGGTGGAGTCATTCGTTGGGAAGGAGGGATTGAATCCTCACGAGATTGCCGAGAGACTTGCGGAAAACATGAGTGAAAACGTAGGTATCATAAGAAATGAGGAGAATCTCAGAAAGGCTCTGAAAACTGTGATGGATCTGAAGGGGACTTCGACAATGGCCGGCGTTAGGGGTGGTCTAAAGTACAACAAGGGACTGCTGCAGGCGCTCGAACTTCCTTTCATGCTAATTGCAGCCGAGGCCATTGTCAGAGGGGCAATTGAAAGAAAGGAGAGCAGGGGTGCGCATGCCAGAAGCGATTTCCCGAAGAAGAACCCAGAATTGAGAAAGAACATAATTTACACCAAGGGGGATAATGGAATGAAACTAGAGTGGAGAGAGGTTCCGAAGATACCGGACGAGCTTAAGAAACTGGTGCCTGAGGAGGTATACTGATGGATACCGTAAGAGTTAGTGTGTACAGGCACGACCCTTCTGTGGAACGTGAGGGGAAGTATGTCGATTACGACGTACCGAGAGAAGAAGGAATGGTTGTTCTGGATGCTATGAAATACATAGAAAGGCACATTGACCCTAATCTCTCCTTGAGATGGAACTGTTCTGCAGGTAAGTGTGGGTCTTGTTCCGCTGAGATTAACCACATGCCAGCCCTCATGTGCAAGACGCGGGTTGATTCGCTAAAGGAGGGGAAGATTACCGTATCGCCTATAGCGGCATACCCTCTCATAAAGGACATGGTTACTGACGTGTCAGAAAACTGGGAACTACTGAAGCGGATTCCTAAATTCACTCCAAAGGAAGGTCTGGAAAAACCGTGGAAGATGTCCCAGGTTGACATAGAGAGATCAAAGGAATTCAAGAAGTGCATCGAGTGTTTTCTTTGCCAGAATGTCTGCCACGTGATAAGGGAGCACAGCACTAACTATTTCGGGCCTAGGCATGTCGTCAAGGCTGCTTCACTCGACATGCATCCTCTGGATGCGCTTGACAGGTCAGAATTCATGAACAAGGACGCCGGACTGGGGTATTGCAACATAACCAAGTGCTGTACTGAAGTCTGCCCCGAAGAGATACACATCACAGACAATGCAATAATCCCAGAGAAGGAAAGGGCTGTTAACAATCAGTACGATCCGCTTGCGATGTTTATAAGATCCAGGAGAAGAAGGAGTGGCAGCAAATGAGATCTGCGAGCGAATCTCCCATCAGGCATCTTATCCCCCCGGAATTCCTTGAACCGAACTGGAGATTCTGGTCATTTGTACTGATAACGCTTCTGGGCACGGTTCTCCTCTTCATCTACAGAGTTCCAGTTTACGACGGTCTGACTGATCCATTCTACACTCCAACTATCCTCATCCTGCCTCTGGTCGCCCTATTCAGGGTCACCTGCTATGCATACAGAAAGGATTACCATAGACACCTCTTCAATCACCCGAATAATTGCGCCACGGATGCCAGGAAAGATTCGAAAACAAGGGGGTACAGCGGCGAGACTGGATTTTTCAGGGTGGAGAATGTTCACAGATATTTCATGTACACCGCTTGGGGAGTTCTTCCTTTCTTCTATTACGACATTTATCATTCGATAACATATTCTGGCCTGCTAACCGTGAGTCTGGGAACGATAATCCTCACCGTAAACGCCCTTGCTGTGACCTTCTATACCTTCTCCTGCCACTCGGTGAGGCACTTGATCGGGGGACACAACGATTGTGTCAACTGCCCCGTGAGCAAGAACAAGAGAAATTCTCTCTACAGGTTCCAGTCTAGGTTGAACGGGCATCACGAGGCGATAGCTTGGACGAGTCTGATAATGTTTGTTTTCGTTGACCTGTTCATAAGGGGAATGGTCTCTGGAATTATTCCTAACATCCTCCTAGTACACGGGAGGCTTTGAGGCATGCTGAAAATTCTGCCTAGCAGGTACAGATACCCATTGTTCTTCCTCGGGATATTCCTGATTGAGATAGCGGGGGTACTGTACAAAGTGATTGACCTTGGAATGACTCCTGTGATCGGAATGGTGATAGTAGGTTTCATACTCTTTGCATCTTCAATTTTGATCACCTGATCTGTGAGGAATAGGTGAGTGAGTTTTGAGTTTTATCCATTTATTTTCCATTTAGGTAAACTAAATTTAATTTAGTGGCTAAAACTGAGAATTTTTATATCGTCAGGCACTTTCTTATTGGAGATCTATTTGGTCGAAATCTTTGATTACGATTTAGTCATAATTGGTTCCGGTCTGGCGGGTCTTAGGGCTGCGATTGAAGCAGCCAGAGTTGGGAAGGATAAATTGCGGATTGCGATAATAGCAAAGAATCAGTTGATGAGACCGCATTCGATCTCAGCAGAAGGCGGATCCGCCGCAGTACTCTACATGGATGAGGGAGACTCCTTCGACCTTCACGCCTACGACACCATAAAGGGCTCGGACTATCTTGGAGATCAGGATATAATTGAATTCTTCGTCAGGCAGGCACCACTGGATATCTTAGAGCTGGAACACTGGGGAATACCTTGGGCAAGGAGGGATGATGGGAGGATTGCTCAGAGACCTTTCGGTGGACATTCGTATCCGAGAGCAACATTTGCCTCTGACAGAACAGGCTTCTATGAGGTTCACACACTCTATGATACAATGCTCAAGTATCAGAACATAGACAAGTTTCACGAGCAGTTTGTCTATGATTTCATAATTGAAAACAACAAGTTCAAGGGAGTGATGGCATTTGACATTCCAACAGGACAGACCAGAATTTTCAAGGCGAGAGCTGGAATAATTGCTACCGGAGGACTAGGAAGATTGTATGGATATACAACCTATTCACATCTAGTCACTGGAGATGGTCTCGCTGTTGCCCTCAGACGGGGTATGAAACTAAAGGACATAGAATTCGTCCAGTTCCATCCTACGGGTCTTGTACCTTCAGGAATTCTCATAACGGAGGGGGTCAGAGGAGATGGAGGCATACTCAGAAATGCGAAGGGGGAAAGATTCATGGAGAAATATGCCCCCACTAAGAAGGACTTGGCCCCAAGAGACATAGTTTCCAGAAGCATGATGACAGAGATCCTGGAAGGAAAAGGATTCAAGGGACCTGATGGATTGGACTACTTATTGTTGGATTTTTCGCCTATCGGTGCGGAGAAAATCAAGGAAAAATTGTCCCAGGTGAGGGAGATTGGCATCCACTATGTTGGCATCGATCCGGTGGATTCCCCTCTGCCAGTCAGACCTTCTGCCCATTACACTATGGGTGGGATAGATGTCACGCGCACGGGCTTCACCGGAGTAACAGGCCTCTGGGCTGCCGGAGAAACTGCATGTCTATCTGTCCATGGCTCGAACAGGCTTGGTGCCAACTCTACAAGCGAGTGCGTCGTCTTCGGAAAGATTGCTGGAGAGGATTCGGCGAAATGGCTGCTATCTAACAGCGGGTCCGTAAGTCTAACCGATGGGGATGGAAAGCGAGCAGAGGAATTTTTGGCAGATGCCTACAAGGACAAGGGAGACAATGATCCCTACGACATTAAGAGAGAACTCTGGAAGACTATGGACAAGGACGCCTACGTTTTCAGGAATGAGAAGGGTCTCACCGAGGGCTTAAAGATAATCAGAGGACTCATTGAGAAGAGCCAAAAGATTTCGATTTCTGAGAAGGGAAATGTGTACAATCAAAACCTGATCGCTTCTCTGGAAATGAAGAACCTCGTCGAACTGGCGGAAGTTGTCGTGCACAGCGCTCTCGAGAGAAGAGAGAGCAGAGGATCCCATTTCAGAACCGATTATCCAAAGAGGGACGATGAAAACTATCTGAAACACACGATTGCTCAGAGAATCGATGGTGCATTGAACATCAGTTATCGTCCAGTGACGCTAACAAAGTGGAAGCCGGAAGCGAGGGTGTACTGAGGTGATTCAATGACGATAGAAAACAAGAAAGGCTGGATTTTCTGGTTCAACCCATTCAAGTACGGGACGGACAGATGGATGTATGCACTTCACAGACTCACAGGTATTGCACTCGGTCTTTACCTGATGGCTCACGTCTGGGAGACATCAAACATACTGAATGGACCGGTCACGTGGAACAAGATCATGGTAGATCTTGACTACCCTTTTGGAGTCCACTACGGCCCCTACATACTGTCTGCGATTCTCATTGCCGCAACGTACCACGCTCTGAATGGCATCAGGCTTACCGTAGTGGAGAACGGTTTGCTGCTTCCGAAGCCCTACAGACCTGAATATCCTTACAAGCCTAAGTCGCTTCGAGGATTGAACAACGCCCTCAAGGTCGCCGTTGCTATATTCATGTTGGTAATATGCGCTATTGGAATAGTTTTCATTTTCACGGGGGCGATAGTGTGAGAGAGTCGCAGGTGATGTTTTTGCAATACCTGACCGGGCTGCTTGTCGTGGTGTTTGGGTCTTTCCACTTCCTGTTGATAAGCGTTCTGTCACCCAGTCCAGACAAGGTACTGTATGCTTATGGTGGCACAAGCGGTGCCCACATTCTGGTGGGTGGAACACTTTACTATTCCTGGGTGCGGGCAGTGTACTCCTCTTTAATATGGGGGTCAGTTCTGGAGTTACTGCTGACGTTCCTAGTATTTCATGTCTTTAATGGCTTCAGGGTCATACTCTCGGAGATATTCCCGGGAGCACGGGCAGACAAGATCATAACATATGCTCTCGTAATAGTAGCCCTTATAGTCTTCATCTGGGGATCCAGAACTGTTATTGTAGCACTGAACGGAGGGTTCTGATATGCAAGAGCTTGTTTTGAAGGGGTTTGGAGAAGTAGTTAAGACTGTTACGTTCAGGGTCAGAAGGTACGATCCTGAGAACAAGGAACTGCCTAAATATATGGAATACAAAGTCCCCGTGCAGAAAGGGATGACTGTCCTAGATTCAATACTCTACATCAAGGAGCATCTGGATCATTCTCTGGCTGCAAGGTACTCTTGCAGGATGGGAATATGTGGATCCTGCGGAATGATCATAAACGGAAAGGAGAGACTTGCCTGCCAGACCCAGGTATTGGAACTTGGAAAGGATCTTATAAAGGTCGACCCAATGGGCAACTATGAGATAACAAAGGACCTTGTTCCAGACATCTCAAAGTTGTTCAGAAACCACGAGACAGTAAAGCCGTTCATAATCAGGGAAGAGGAGGAACCAAAGAGCGAGTTCCTTCAGACTCCTGAACAACGCGAAGAATTTGCAATGTTTACTGATTGCATCCTGTGTGGCTTGTGCTTATCTGCCTGTCCTACAAGTGCATCCGATGAACTCTATCTTGGACCACAGGCACTGGCCCAGGGATTCAGGTATATCGCTGATAACAGGGACCTAGGTTTCAACGAGAGACTAAATGCACTCGATTCCAAACACGGCGTCTGGCGATGCCACTTTTCCGGAGCATGTTCGGAGGTGTGTCCAAAGGGAGTGGATCCTGCTCTCGCAATCCAGCTCCTCCGTCAAACTCTCACAACCAACGTTTTCGTCAAGTTCAAACAAAAGGAAGCAACAAAAGGTCCAGAGAGAAAATCCGTTTCTGGTGTTTCCTGATGCCCAATATGTCAAGCACGATTCTAAAAACATATAAATTTGATAAATCACTTGAGGATGGATGAGCATGACCCCTGAGTTGGCTGCCCTTGCTCTGGCAGTCATTATTGTACCTATAATTATAGCGATACTATTGGGAACGGCACATCACTTTTCGCCCAAGGCGTACGGGAGATATACTCACGACAACTACGAGTGCGGAGAGGTAGCTGTCGGTGACTTTCAGTCGCCGCTTCCTCTTCAATACTACTTCTTCATAATGGCATTCGTTGTTTTTGACGTTGACTTCATTCTCCTTCTTCCGTGGGCTGGTTCCGTTAAGTCTCTAGGAACTGGAATTTTTCTGGATGTCGTCCTGTTTATCGCCATAATGCTAGCCGGACTGTTCTACGCGTCTAAGAAAGGATATATGAGGTGGTCCAGTGTCGGATAACATTCTCGTTACCTCGTTGGATGAGGCACTAAAATGGGGAACTGGCAAGTCGCTCTGGCCCTTCACCTTTGGACTGGCGTGCTGCGCCATAGAAATGATGAGTGCGATGGGATCAGATTATGACTGGGCAAGATTTGGCTCAGACATCTTCAGAGATTCCCCAAGACATTCAGATCTCATGATAGTTTCAGGAACAGTCACAAAAAAGATGGCGCCGAGAATCAGGAGACTGTACGATCAGATGGCGTTTCCGAAGTTCGTCATCTCCATGGGTGCCTGTGCCTCTGCAGGCGGTCCTTATGTCAGAGGATATTCGGTAGTGGATGGAGTGGATCAGGTAGTTCCGGTCGATGTGTATGTCTATGGTTGCCCTCCGAGACCTGAAGCGCTGATTCAAGCTCTGAAGATGCTTCAGGATAGAATAGTTGCGGGAAAGGTGAAACATTGATACCGACGGAGAGCGAGTCTTCTACCAAAAACGGGATTAGGGTCGTCTACGTAGCAAAGGAAAATATCCTGCAATACCTGAAAGAGAGGAAGGACGAGGGATTCGACACCCTATTGATGATTTCTGGCGTGGATTACAAGGATCACCTTGAGGTCATGTACCACCTTCTTTCATCGTCCAGCAGTGCCCATCTTATAGTCAAGACCAAAACCAATGATGAAGTTGATTCAGTGACATCACTCTGGAAGGGAGCAGACTGGCACGAGAGGGAGACGTGGGACCTAGTTGGGATAAAGTTCAAGAATCACCCGAACCTGAAGAGAATCCTGCTTGCGGAGGGATGGGTTGGTCATCCACTGAGGAAGGACTATCCGATGGACAAGAAGCAGTATGTTAACCTCGGAGACGATGGAGAGGATAGGGTTTCCTACGAAAAGACGGAGGGATACTGAAATGGAGGACAAAGTAATAGAAGTCAACTTTGGTCCTCAGCATCCATCCACGCACGGAGTCCTCAGAATCAAAGTAAAACTTGACGGAGAAATTATTGTGGATGCTCAACCCGTCATAGGATATCTTCACAGAAACGCGGAAAAACTGGCTGAGATGGGTTCTTATCCGAAAGGACTGATCTACATCGACAGGCTCGACTACGTTGCTGCTCTGAACATGGAACTCGGTTATGTTCTAGCGGTGGAAAGCCTCATGGACGTACAGGTTCCTGAGAGGGCGCAGTGGATCAGAATGCTCATGGTGGAACTGAACAGAGAAGCCTCACACCTGATCTGGTTAGGCACCCACGGTCTAGATATGGGAATGCTCACTCCTTTCTTCTACTGTTTCAGAGAGAGGGAAAGGATTCTAAGGATATTCGATGAGATCACAGGAAGCAGACTTCTCTACAACTATTTCGCCATTGGCGGAGTATATTCTGATGTCACTCCCAAGGCGCTGGAGATGATAAGAGCCTGGACTGAAGATTTCGAATCTAAACTGGAAGAAATCCAGGCAATTCTTGGAAAGAGCTACATATACGTCAGCAGGACAAAGGGTGTCGGTGTTCTGACTGCTGACGACGTGCTGTCATATGGTGTTACAGGTCCCATGCAGAGGGCCTCGGGGATGAAGAGAGACGTGAGGAAAAATTCGCCGTACCTGTTTTACGACAAGATAAACTTTGATGTCCCGTCCAGAACCGAGGGAGATGTCTATGCAAGATTCCTCGTGAGAATAGAGGAGATGAGACAGAGTGTGAAGATAGTCAAACAGGTCCTGGAAAAAATCCCTCAGGGTGAATTCTACAACAAGAAGTATTCTAAGCCGATGCTAGTCAGGTTAAAGACCACGGGAGAATCGTACGTTCCAACAGAATCGCCCAAGGGGGAGTTCGGAATCCATCTTATAGGGGATGGATCGTCCATACCCTATAGAGTAAGGATAAGAAGCCCGAGTTTTGCAAACCTTTCTTCGATTCCAACGATGTTGAAGGGATACAAGATAGCTGACCTTACGGCCGCTGTAAGCTCTATAGACCCCGTGTTTGGGGAGGTGGATAGATGAATCTATTCTTCTTCCTCATGAGCATCCTCTACGGAATCGTCAAGTTCCTCCACATCAACTTTGTTCCATTCACATTCTATGGGATTCCAGTGGGGCTCTGGATCGCCTACTTCATAGTTGCCGTTGTTGAGGTCGTACTGGTATTCGCCCTCTCCATGGTAGCCGTCATCATCATAATTTATGTTTTCAGAAAATACATGGCCGATGTTCAGAACAGGATAGGCCCAAACAGGGTCGGTATCTGGGGAACGCTCCAGCTCATAGCGGATGTGTTCAAGCTAATACAGAAACAGGACATTATACCCACCTCAGCCGATAGGACTGCTTACAAGGTTGCACCCTACCTTGTCTTCACTCCTGTCATTCTGGGCTTCATACTCATTCCGTTTGGAAGTGTCTCAATTCTGAACCTGATGGTTGTTAATTTCAATTACACAATACTGTTTCTTATTGCCTTTATGACAATTGCTCCGGTTGGAGAAATCATCGGTGGTCTTGCTTCTCACAACAAGTTTTCACTTTACGGTGCTCTGAGATCTGCGGCACAGGACATGGGATTCGAGGTTCCTATGCTGATATCCATAATTTCGGTAATTATATTGGCGGGCAGCTACAGTGCGAACGACATCGTTACAGCGCAGAGATTCATCCCATTCATCATTCCTGAAATCTTGGGTTTCATTGTCTTCTTCCTGGCAATGATTGGAAGGCAATCGATCCCTCCCTTCGATCTTCCTGAGAGCGGAAGTGAACTCGTGAGTGGATTCTCAACTGAATATAGCGGTATGAGGTACGGAATCTTTTATATGGGTAATTTTGGATTCATGGCTCTTACTGCGTTCGTAGTTGCGGTCGTCTATCTTGGAGGCTGGGAAGGCCCGATATTTCCGGGAACCATTTGGCTGGTAGTAAAGGGAGCCGTGTTCATATTCATATTCCTCTTAACCTGGATATCGCTGGGCAGAGTCAGAATAGATCATCTTCTGCAAATGGGGTGGAAATATCTTCTTCCACTTAGCGTCATAAATTTGCTGATAAGTGCCGGCCTGGCCCTCTATCTTGGAGGTGTTTTCTAGTGTCTGATGATCAAAAATTTCCTGGACCTCTTCAGGGGATTCCCGGGGTAGTCAAGGGTGTGTGGACCGTGTTCAAGCAAGGTTTCAGACCCAAGGTAACTAGGGAAGTGCCGGAGGAGAAACTCGAATATCCCACACGGACAACAGGAAGAGTCTTCCTCAACGTTGAGACTTGCATAGGATGCACTCTGTGTGAACAGATATGTCCTAACGGTACCATAAGAATGGTTGATTTTCATCACGATAAGAAACAGGAATTTGAAAAAAAGTATCCAAACAAGAGGGAGATTTATCCTAGCGTTGATGTTTCAACGTGCATCCACTGCAACCTGTGCGAAGAAATATGCCCGACAGGTGCAATTACTCTGGAACCAGAGGTGGAGGAGGTTCATTTCATCAGAAAGAACACTAGGTACACTCCAGAGCAGCTTGGGAAAAAGGAATCAGAACTATGGGGGGAGGAGAGACAATGATAATATTTTACATTCTTTCTCTGCTTGCCATAATCGCTGCAGCTCTGGCTGCTTCTAGCAAGAACCTGCTGCATTCCACTCTCTGGCTGACATTCCTGGTGGTGGATGTTGCAGGAATATTTTTCTACCTTGAGAATTACTTCATATCTGCAATCCAGATTCTTGTCTACGCAGGTGCGATTATAACGCTGATATTGACTTCAGTCATGCTTTCCAGGAGGTATCAGGATGCGGAATAAATTTGCCCTAGTTCTATCAGTACTGCTCTTCCTGATCATGCTTTCGTTTATCCAGTTTGGAGTATTTCCAAACGGAACGATTCCCGTCAATACCGGTACCCCCGGCAGCTTCGGGATCACACAGTCTCTCTTTACGACCTATCTCCTCCCGTTCGAAGTAGTCACTTTCCTTCTCGTCGCAGCAATGCTTGGCGCAATGTATCTAGGTGAGAGGGGTGAAAATAAATGAGTCTTTCCAGCATATTAGCGGCACCGATGAACATTGGAGCCGTGGAATTTCTATCTATTGCAATACTTGCAATTGGAATCTATTCCTTCCTGAGTTCTAGGACAGTAGTAAAGGCGCTGATTTCCGTCGAAATCATGATAAATGCTGGCCTAATAAATCTCATTGGGGCCTCCAGTTACTACGGTAACGCTGGTGGAGCGGATATGACTCTTTTTGTTCTGGTCATAGCTGCTGCGGAGACTGTGGTTGCAATGTCGCTCTTTGTTGCAGTTTTCAGGAAGAAGAGATCGGCCGGGCTGGACGTACTGAAACTGTTGAGGTGGTGAAATGGATCTATCTATTATTCTGACTTACCTGATATTTGGACTTCCTCTGATAGGATTTCCGTTCGTGATAGGAATCGGATTCATCAAGAAGAACTACTCCATGTATCTGGGAACAGCACTTATTTTCATCTCATTCCTCATCACGATCTTTCTCTTCTTCACATATACTATCAACGGCACTATCATCCAGTATAGCTTCAACTGGCTGCCCTCACTTCCTGTAATAATTCCACTTGGCGTCTATGCTGATAACCTGTCCATGATAATGGCCCTAATGGTCTCCTTCGTAGGATTCCTGATAATCCTCTTTTCTGTGGGATACATGAAGGAAGACCCCAACAGACACGTCTTTTTCGGTGAAATGGTCCTTTTCACTTCATCTATGCTTGGTCTCGTTCTCGCCTCTTCTCTCCTGATGCTGTTCATCTTCTGGGAGTTGGTCGGACTCTGCTCATACCTGCTCATCGGATTCTGGCACTATAAACCGAACGCAGCATCTGCAGCAAAAAAGGCATTCATAGTGACCAGGGTTGGAGACGTTTTCTTCATAGCTGGAATTGGTGCTGCCATACTGTATTCATCCGGCGGCGCCCTTTCGATCAGCGGACTCGGTGCAATTCACCTCGAGTGGCAGAGGACTATTGTCGCACTTCTGCTGTTCGGAGGAGCGATAGGTAAGAGCGCTCAGTTCCCGCTTCACGTATGGATTCCGGATGCAATGGAGGGACCTACCACAGTTTCTGCCCTCATACACGCTGCCACGATGGTCACTGCAGGAGTCTATCTCATGGCAAGAGTATATTCCATAGATACGAGCATACTGACTCCTACTGCGCTTACCGTCATACTTTACGTAGGTGTCGTGACAATAATCCTGTCCGGACTGATTGGTCTCGTAGTAAACGACATAAAAAGAATTCTAGCATATTCGACAATAGGACAGATAGGGTACATGGTCGCAGCGCTGGGACTTGGTCTTGGAGTGACCAGCATAGGTCTTTCCATTTATCAGCTCGAAGCTCACGCGTTCTTCAAGGCACTTCTATTTCTAGCAGCTGGATCAATCCTACACGCAGTCATGAACGTCAGGGACATCAACAAGATGGGTGGGCTCTGGAAGAAGATGCCAGTGACGGTGACATCGATGTTCGTCGGTGCTCTGGCACTGTCCGGATTCCCAGGCTTTGCAGGTTTCTTCAGCAAGGATAGTATTATCACTGCGAGTTATGGGGTGTCGATATTTGCATGGTCCCTTCTTGCAATAGGCGGATTCCTCACAACACTTTACGCGTTCAGAATGTTCTTCAAGGTGGCACTGGGAAAACCCAGGAGCAACCCTGCAGAGCACGCACACGAATCGAGCTGGATCATGCTTGTACCGATTGTGGTTCTGGCTGCATTCAGCGTTATATTTGGAATATTCCAGCAGGGATTTTACGACTTCGTTGAGAACAAACCAGTGACAAGTGCATTCGGAATAGCCCCACTCACCATCACCGACTTGGTCCCTGTAATAATTATGCTTGCCGGAATGGGAATTGCCTACTATGCCTGGGGAAGAAGTTCCACCATACCTGCAAAGGTCGCGAGCGGAGCACGGGATTTCTATCTTCTGGTCAAGAACAAGTTCTTCCTAGATGTGCTTTTCACTAATGTCATAGCCGAGAGAGGGGTCATTGGACTGTCGGCTGTTTCCGACAGATTCGAGAGGAAGGCAATCGGTGGACTGGTTGATGCTTCAGGAGAACTCTTCCAAAACTCTGGAAAGGTACTGAGGAAGATTCAGACGGGGCTTGCCAGGCAGTATGCTCTTATAATTCTAATAGGGTTGATACTTGCACTTCTTCTGCTAAGACTTCTCATGCTCTCGGGGGTGATACATTGACATCCCAGATCAGCGACCTGTTCCTGATTCTTGCCATCATCATAGTAGCGTCCGCAGTCATAAGGGGCAGGGCATCAAGGTATCTGACCATACTCTTCTCTGTAGCGATATTAATATTCCTGTTTTTCAACAATCTGACTCTTACAAACTTCAACTACGGCACTCTTTCAATACTTTCACTCACGTTCCAGCTGAACTTTGTAAGTTCGGTCCTTTTGGTACTCATATCAATCATAGGAATCTTCATACCGTTGAGATACAAGAGCACTCCTGGTTTCTTTGTTCTCCTTCAGTTCCTGCTCTTTTCGCTGATCGGTATCTTCACGGCAAGGGACTTCATCGTATTTTACATATTCTGGGAAATGGTCCTCATCCCCTCGTTCTTCGTCATAGGTATATGGGGTGGAAAGAACAAGAACTACGCGGCCATGAAGTTCTTCATCTATACTCACGTCGGGTCCGTCTTCATGCTACTGGCGATATTCACAATGTTCTTTGCAGAGGGAGCGTCAAGCTTCTCCATGACCGCTCTCACCTCTGGTATGAGCACAATTGCTTTTCCGTATCAAGCATTCGTGATATTCGGTTTCCTGTTTGCTTTCCTGATTAAACTCCCTACCATACCGCTTCACTCCTGGATGCCTGATGCGTACGTGGAAGCGCCTTACGAGGGAACTGTGTTCATATCCTCGCTTCTCTCAAAGATGGGTGCATTCGGACTTCTGGTGATATTCTCACCAATCTTCATGGCTTCCTCACTAGCTGGCAGTGCCCTCGTCCCAATTGCCCTGATTACTCTCGGGATTTTTTCACTGATTTACTCGGCACTGGTTGCACTCTATCAGAAGGACCTCAAGAGAATGATGAGCTACACCAGTATCGGGCATATGTCATTCATAACAATTGCTGTTGGAGGCTTCCTCTACCTAAACGGTTCTAATCCTCTAGCATCACAGCTTTTATACTACGGTGCCGTGTTCCAGCTGATTTCACACGGAATCATAATCGCGATGATATTCTCGCTCGTTGACACCCTAGAGAAATCTACTGGCACAAGGCAAATCCCTTCACTTGGCGGGCTTGCGAGGAAGCTGCCGGGTCTCTCATTCCTCATCTTGGCTGCGTTCCTCGCCTCCGTTGCGATCCCGGGCTTCTCCGGTTTTGTGGGGGAGATATCGATTCTTCTCGGCAGTTATGCAGTTCTGAAATACTATCTAATATTCGTGCTTGCAGGCGTTGTGCTTACAGCTTCGTATCACGTCTTTGCACTACAGAGGACCATCTTCGGACCGTACAACGAGTTTTTGGGGAATGTTAGTGCCAGAAGAGAAGAACTACTCGTAGCGATCCTGCCGCTTGCCCTCATATTTTTGCTCGGTATATACCCTGCCTTGGTGTTCCACATCTTCAATATCCATGCAATCCAGTTTTTGGGAGGGATTCATCCATGATCGTACTTGGAAATTATGACTACCTTTGGAACGTGTTTGTGCTGTTCATAGGAGCATTCGTTGCACTTTTTGTAAGCCTGGTCTCCGAGAACAGGATAGTACTGGTGGCAATAGGGGGAATATTCGCTGCGGCATCACTGCTCCTTACATTCCTCAACGGCTCTACCAGTATTTCGATAGCAAACGGCACGATCCTCCTTTCGGGTTTCTCCGAGCTTTTCTTCATAGCGATATTGATCCCCGGTATTCTGTCCATGGTAGGAATAGCGAAATCTCCTCTGAGCAAGAAGCCCGGCCTGATGATTTTCATATTCCTGGTCTCCCTGGGTTTCATGCTGTTGGCAATAACATCGTACAACCTCCTTTTCATATTTGTAGCCTTCGAAGGCGTATCCATCCCGACTTACGTTCTGGCAGCCTATGGGAAGTCAGACAGTGAGCTCGAAGCAGCCGTGAAGTACTTCATCATCGGTGCATTTTCCACTGGCCTGATAGTCTTCGGAATCTCGCTCTATTACATCGCTACGGGGAGTCTCTCACTGGGAGCAAGTCCTTCATTCCAGAGCGTCTATTTCCTGGCCATGGGACTGTTGGTCTTTGGGTTTGGCTTCAAGCTCGCAGTATTCCCTCTGCATGGATGGGCAATAGATACCTATACCGGTACATCAAACCCGATCTCATCCTACCTGAGCACGAGTTCCAAGATCATGACCCTCGTGGTACTGTTCAACATCTTTTTCAATTCCCCATCCTTCTTCCCCTACCTCAAGATCATATTTGCAATAATCGCAATCCTTACGATGACTTTTGGAAATGTGGTTGCGATATCCCAGAACAACGTCAAGAGGATGTTGGCATATTCATCGATAGCTCAGGCGGGATACCTGTCTGTGGTCTTCCTTGCTGCGGGTACGGGCGCATATCATCTTGCTGTGATTAGCCTGTTCCTGTATGCTCTCGCATACGGCTTCATGAAAGGTGGCTCCTTCCTCTCTCTCGACAGCCTCGGGAACTTTGACATAGACAATTTCTCGGGCATGTGGAAGAGGAACCCAATATTCGCCGTTTCCTTCGCAATACTCCTTCTGTCGCTTGCCGGTTTCCCGGGCACTCTTGGATTCATAGGAAAGTACTTCCTATTCCTCTCCGTTCTATCAACGGGCACTCCGCTGGCGTACCTAGTAGTGATAATATCCGTAATCAATTCGGTCGTTTCCTTTTACTATTACGGGAGAGTCATAATGTTCATGTTCTGGAGAGATGGTAAGAAGGAAAAGGTTCCAAACAACTACCTTCTCTACACATCTGCATTTCTGACTGTGCTATTCGGTATATTGTACTTCCTCGTATACGCCTTTGCACAGAACATCTTTCCAAACATAATTCCATTCCTGATGGGAGGCCTGTAAATGCTAGAGGACGCATACTTCCAGATGTATGAAACGGAGATGATAGCTGGAGAGGTAAAGAGGGCGGAGCACTTCCTGGAACGGGCATCGAAGGGGAAAGGATTCTATTCTCAGGTCTCCCAGGTACTCCTGGATGCACTGAAGAACAACGTTGAACCTGAGAAGATAAAGCAGAAGATAATGGAAATTGATGGTGATGAGAGGGAGAAACTCGCCATCTACTTTCGGTTCCTTTACTCCATGAACAGGTATGACGTTGCATATCCTAAATTCGATTCGAAGAGGTGCAATGACAGATGACAGAGGACTTTGAGATCCTGAGAGAACTGAAGAGAGAGGGAGAGGAGATAGTATTCTCACCGGAAAGAAAGAGGATGATGCTACTCAGTGAAGAATGGGACAACTCTAGAACAAAAATGATGGAAGAGATCTCACAGAAATATGGAATAGACAGCAGGCAGAAGTTTCAGGAGTTCAAGGAAAAGTACAACATCACGGACTACTGAAAGAGTCAAGTGTTCTAAGATTCTCGTGGTATGGTATCTTCCTGAAGGACTGCATGCTGCCCTTCATCCAGGTGTCCAGGTCTTCCTCGTTTTTGAGTCTTATCCTCTTTATTTCCCATAAACAGTTATGGCAATAAAGACCGGAGACAACTACTTCGCCGCATATTAGGCAGTGAGAAGAAACCATCACAAGAAAAGAATTGAGCGTTAATAAATTTTGTCTATTGGTCAGAAAATATCTTTGAAAAAAAAAATTTAGAATGAAGATGGATTTATTCTCCCCATCTCCTGATAAGATTGTTTTCCACCCCAATTATATCCAGAACTCTTGACGTCACAAACCCGAAAAGATCATCCATTTTGTTGGGACCGTGATAAAATCCTGGACTTGCTGGAAGAATGTATGCACCCGCTTCGGAAAGCGTCAAGAGGTTCTTGAGATGTATTGTGCTAAGAGGCATCTCCCTGAATACAATAACCAACTTTCTTCTCTCCTTCAGAGAGATGGAAGCAACCCTCGTGACAAGATTGTCCGATATCCCTGCCGCTATCTTACCGACCGTGTTCATTGAAGCTGGAGCTATAATGAACGCATCGTACTTGTGGGAACCGGACGCAATTGGAGCTCCAAAATCTTCCTCGCCGTAAGTCTCGTCTGCATACCTTCTCAGGGTGCGTTCCTTCACCTGATCCTTCAATTCATATCTCGCAACTTCTAGTGCACCCTTCGACAGAATGAGCACTTTCCTGGATGGAAGCTTCTTCAAAATGTCTACTCCATATGCAATGCCTGATGCTCCCGTTATTGCAAGAACGTATTCCATGGACGACTATACATGGAAACTATAGATATTTTCTTAGGTCTTCTTCGCTGAAGTATGCTGCAATTATTTTCTTAATGTAATTGATCTTTTCGAATTCCGAAAGTTCCTGGATCGCATTCTTTACGTTGCTTGACATTAGGTTAATGGATTTTTCAATTGCGTCCTTCTTGTTTTCTCCACCATTCTCGAAAACAGAAACGATATTCGGGCGATTGAATTTCTTGTCATCATTTCCCGGTCTCTTCCCTAGTTCGAAAGAACCAACGGAGTTTATTACGTCATCTCTGACCTGGAACGCTATTCCCAACATCTCACCCGCCCTTCCTAACCTGCTGGTTAGGTTTTCATCCATCTTTTCACTTATTGCTGCAATGCTGATTGATGTTGATATCAGGGATGCAGTCTTCTTCCTTGCTATGTCCAGGTAGTTGTCTAGGTTCATTTCAACATTCCTTCTCTGCGTGCAGAAGTCCATAGATTCTCCGTCACACATCTGGAATGCAGCCTCTGCAATCCGCTTGACCACGTTTTCCCCGTACACTGACGAGAGAGCGACAGCCCTTGCGATTAGGGCGTCCCCCGCGAGAATCGCATTCTCTATTCCGTATTTCTTGTGGACAGTCTCTATTCCCCTTCTCATGTCGTCCTTATCTATTATATCGTCGTGGATCAGGGACGAGATGTGCAGGTATTCGATAGCTATTGCCAGATTTACGAATTTAAGTGAGTTAAGTCCAACGGATTCGGCACCTACGAAAACTAGAGTAGGTCGAAGCAGCTTCCCATTTATATTCAGCAGATGGAAGGTTGATCCTTCAAGGTTGGGGCTGGAGAACTTCCAGTAAAACTTGCCGCTCAGGTCATTCTTGACCTCTTGAAGGGCAACCATTGAATTTTCGCTGATGTGAAGCATATTCATAGGTATTCCTTTATCACAACAAAATAGTTAAATATTGTCTGATTGGGTACTTGAAGAATTAATGGCTGTAGAGGTCAAAAAACTTGAAGGATGGTTTGAAAAACAGAAACTCATGAAGTTCCTAAAGAACGACTATGACAACTTCTACATGCTCTTTGACCTAGATAATTTCAATTTCCTCCTTGGGAGCAGTTCTTTTCTTTACTCCAGAGCGGGAAACGAGACTACTGGGGTATTATTGAATTATTATCACTCTACGGGTATAAAAGATATATGGCTCTATGGGGACAACGATTCTGAAGAAGCCCTTTTAAAATATGTGGACAGGAGCAATTCGGTCATTCACGTAAGGTACCATGACAATCTTAGCTTATTTTCAGACGCACCAAATGTTTACAGGGAATACTGTATGGTCAACGAGAGACCAGCTGGAACTCACGACGATAACGTAAAACTGCTGACGCAGGACAAGTACACTCAGTACGCCAAACTGATTTCGCAGTGGGAAAACACTAGATTCAAAACTATGGATCTAGAGGAATACAGAAATCTCCTGAACTATAGTACTGTCTTTGGTTATTTTGTAGGTGGAGCTCTGGTCAGCGTTGCAACTCTTGGAGCGATCTGGAAGGACTGGTTCGTCGTATCCTCAGTTTTTACTGACCCGACGATGAGAAACAAGGGATATGTCCAGAAGTTGTTATCTTCGATGCTTGATCACTACAGCAATCTGGACAAAGCCATTCTGTTCGTTAATAAAGAAAACGGACCCGCTGTCAAGGCCTATTCCAATCTGGGATTCAGGATTTTCTCTGAGGACCTTTGGGTAGACTATGGAACTGGACTGGTTCCCTGATCCTTTATCCTGAACTCAGTAATTTGCCCATCCTCGTGCCTGAAAAAAAATTCTATCTTCTTCTTTCCGCTCGTTGCAATGCAATCTCTTCCTCGTGAGTAATTGCCGTCTATTGAAACAGAATCTACAGTATCCCATCCTGTATCCAGTTTCACTCTCTTTATCATGTTTTCAAAAGCATCGGCACATATGGAACAGCAAAAGAACATCCTTTCTCCTTCCACTTCTCTCCAGTAGTCCCCCCACGTTGCGTCGCATAATGCACAGCCGTCATAATTCCTTTTCATACATTTTCCCCCTTTCATATCTCCCTTCAAGGTAGCTGTAGAAAAAATCAGCGGATCTAAGAAAATAGGATTGCACCTCTCTTTCCATGTCTAGCGTTCTAGCGTACTTCTCTACGAGCTTTAGGGCTTCACCAGAGTGATACTGATCAGCCTCATACCCTGCCTTTAGAAAATGTGCTGTTTCTTTTGTGACACCTTCGTTCAGTATCTCTGGCTTAAAATAAGAGTACTTCGCTCCGTATTCCTTCACATTCCTGTCCGCAATGAGCTCAAGTGAATGCATAGAGACCATGGCATCGAGCCAGTGCTCAGAACTGGAGACGTGTTCCCAATACTTCAGTGCATTTTCGGTCTTCTTTAATGGCTTTGAGTTTACAACGATTTCCCGCTTGAGGCCCACGGATTCGCCCATTTGCATTAGAAGTTCTATGTGAGGAGTTTGATTTCCGACCCCAAAATACTCTTCCGAGATATTGTCGAACTCATACTTCTGTACATCAAAAAAATCTGTCCTTGCTATTATGTGTGCGCAGGATCTTACCCACTGCTTCAAGAAATGAAAATGTTCCGTGACATATCCCATTATTGTGTATTTAGTCGGTTCTTGCATCTCTAGGACGAATACATTAGGCTCGCTGGAGAAGAACCTACCTACAAATTTCTCCCTGATCCAATTAGCTAGTCCACCCTCCGTGAAATCGTAGAAATGTTCGAACTCCCCCGTTAACTTATCCCTTGATATTTTCTTACTAGATATATACCTGTTTAGCCACATGACGTGAGTGGGGTCACTGGACAGTGCCATTGAGTAAAAGTGGGCAGACAGAGAAGAGATATGGTTGTCGGTAAACTTCTCCCCACATGCAGGGCATACGTTCATTGAATTTTTAATGGAAGTGAAGTTATAAACTTGTTGTCTTTGCCCGATTTAATTGAACGAGAAAAACAATATACTCCTGACCAATTGACAGCGAGCGGAGGTTGCCGAGCCAGGTCAAAGGTGACAGATTTAGGGTCTGTTCCCGCAGGGGTTCGCCGGTTCGAATCCGGCCCTCCGCATGACATCAATATCGGAGGACCTACTACTTCCAATGATCCTTGAGTACACCTCCTAGGATTAACCTGAGCCCCTTTGGTTCAACCGAGCTGCTCTTTACAGTTACGCAGGTACCACCACTTTATCTCTCGGGAGGAGAATTGTAAAAATTACCGCCCCAGCAATCAGCGCTGCCAGGAACAGGAAGTAATATGTGACAGAAGCTATGACTACGAGGGCAGATAATGTAAAGACTACGGAAAATATCCTACTTACAAAGGCCATGAAGCCAGTTGCAATTCCCTGATGACTCTTGACATAGAATTTGCTTATCCATTCCATTATAATTGGATAAGCTGGGAGCATCAAAAAGCCACTTAATGGGAGAAGACCATAAAGGGTAATTTTAGAAGCGAAGAAAGCCAGTACGACAAATATCAGGAAAACAACTGTAGCTACGACTCTAAGGTAGTATGTTCTTATGTCCCTCTTCGTAATTATGTTAGGAACGATTAAAATTCCTACCAGACCGAGTATCAGAGTCAGTGCAACTACGGTTCCTGCAACCTGCCCCATTCCAATTGTCTGGATTACCGGTTGCAACCACGTTGATAGGTTATCATAGGCAGCAACACCCAGTCCCAGTATTACTCCCAGTATCCATAGGTTCTTCTGTTTCACGGCATAACTCATTTCCTTGTAGACTGACGATTTCTCCTCTGGTTGTCTATCCTGGAGGGTAATAATTCCAACTAGGAATAGTACTATACCAACGACGGAAATAATTGCTGTTGGTAGAAAAACAGTATGGAGTCCTCCGAGTTTGAATAGGTATTCTCCTGCACCTAGAGAAAAGATAGTGCCTAGATAGACTGAAAAACTCAATCCAGATATAGTCAAGGACTTTCTCTTTTCGAAATAAGAACTTGCAAAAAGGGCAAACGAGTTAAGGGAAAATGGCTGGCCTATTGCTCCAAAAATTTGGAACGTGAGCAGCCAGATGTAGGTGTGCGGGGAAAATATTCTAAATGCTCCGCCTGCGAAAGTCAGGACCGAGCCGAACGTTAGCCAGAATTTGAAGTTCTTATCAAGAAGGATTCCAACCGGTATCGTCAGTGCGAGGAAGAATATTGGATAAATTATCGCCAAAAGTCCAACTGCCCCAGAGGATACTCCCGTGATTTGAGCGACATTGGTCAGGATGGGAGAGTAGGTGACCCAGATATCTTGGGAGACAAATACTATGAGAATAAGCCCAAGAAGAGTTACAAACCTGGACTTCATCTGAACACCTCGTTCACTATCTCGTTTGTTATTTCCTTTGCAGAGTACTCTGGTATCTGCTCTAACACCTTTATGAGCAAAACTGGGTTGATGGCCCCTTCCTTGACCATCTTCATTAGGACGGTCATATCTCCTTTGTTTAAATCCTCCATTATATTCTTGAATTCGGAACTCACAGGAGATTTCACTACTTCATTTGCATCTCTAATAAATGCCTTTGATAATTTGTCGTGTACCGGACTGAGAGTCATGTGAAGATTGTATGGAACAACGTCTTTAATTTCCTTCTGGACCTCCAAATACCAGGATTTTTTCTGCATTCCGTACACAAATGCAAGCAGGTCAATATTATCGTTGTACAACGAAAGAATGCTCGATTCTAGGGGTGCAGTGGTATTAAAACCGAGTTTGCTTAGTCCTCTGAATAGATCATTTCTTGCAGAAATAACTTTCCGAGTAAGTGAGAGGTAACCATCAACCCCAAGATAGTTTATAGCTGTCCAAGCACTAGCCATGGGCCCGACAGATCTTGAGGATAGTATGGATGTGTTAACGAAAATGTAGCTAGGCCATGAGATGTTTATGTAATTAGAATACCTCTTCATCTCTGGGTTTCTGAATAGTAAGACTGATGATCCCTTTAAAGAATACCCGTATTTGTGAGTATCCATTGATATAGAAGTCACACCTTCCGCCTGGAAATCATAAGTTTGTATCTTTTCTCCCAGCCTCTCAAAAAATGGCAGAATAAATCCCCCGACGCAAGCATCTACGTGTAACGGAACTCCTTTGTCTTTCGCGATTTGTCCCATTTCTGTAATCGGGTCGATACTTCCATATGGAAAATTCGGAGCTGATCCAACTACAAGTGCAGTCTTACTGTCGATTGCTGACTTGAGTGCCTCGAGGTCCACTTTTTTGGAGTCTCGATCAATGGGAATTAGTTTCAATTTAAGTCCAAAATAGTCAGCTCCCTTCTCCCATGAGGGATGTCCAGATGCAGGAACTACTAACTCAGGAATCTCGTTCGCCCCTCTAGTCTTTTTAAAGAAATCCCTTGCAGACTTCACGGTGAGCAAGATGCTCTCGGTTCCGCCATAAGTGAGCGTCCCCAAGACTTGTTCGTCTGCATGTGAAATAGACTTTGCGAAGCTAACTATCTCCCTTTCAAAAAATGCCGCACTCTTGAACGTGGTAAAGTCAAGTGCGTTCTTGTCGTAGAACATATTCAAGGCTTTGTGCTGAATTTCCCTGAGCTTTCTGTCACCTGTCTCATAAACATAGGTAAACAGACCTCCAAAATATGGGTTCACATCCATTTTTTCAATTTTAGAAAGAGCGGCCATTATGGCTGTTGAATCAGTCATACCGAATGTTATGCTATGTGATATATATTATAATTGTCTAAAATTAAGGAAACTTAAATTAACCTAGATCTTATTCGCATTTCGCCAGTCAGATATGAACGGCATCTTAGCCTCTTATTTTGAATTCTTTGACGTTACTTTCTCGGCTTAGTCTTTTTTGAGGAAACCTTGAAGTTGACTCAGTGGACTGTTGAATTCTTTGGATACAATGACATCCACGACTGAGGGTAACCCGCTATCTTTTGCTCTTTTAAGTACATTGATTATTTGGTTGGGATCTGCCACTGACTCTCCGAACCCACCCAAGCTCCTTGCAAACTCGTCATACTTTCTTCTTTCCAGTAGTGCGTATCTGCCGCTCTCTTGCCTCCCGGTCGCTAGTACCCTGTTATGGTACACATCGCCCCAGACATTATCATTTACAACAACTATGGTGATGGGAACCGAGTACCTGCTGGCTGTCTCTATTTCAACTGCACTCATCAGGAAACTTCCATCCCCAGTTATGACGTATACGTCTTTGTCTGGATTTCCAAGTTTTGCAGCTATTCCCATAGGGATCCCGGTGCCTATCATTCCGAATGGCCCATGAGACCATATTATTTGTCCGGGTCGGTAAGATCTGAGATATAAGAAAGCCCAAGCAGTAGCGTCTCCCCCGTCTAGAATAAAGATGCTGTTTTCCCCTGCGAAATCTCTTAGGTCTCTCATAAGCCGCTGAGGTCGAATGGGAATCTCATCTGAGGCAGCCTCTTCTTCGACCCTATCGTAATATGCCTTTATGAGTAGGCCTGTGTTTGAACTCCATTCAACCCTCTTGTCAGTGCTCTTTGGCAGTTGAGACAAGGACTCTAGGATTTGGGCAGTGACTGCTTTCACATCCCCCCAAATACCAATGTCTACTGCCTTGTTTTTGCCTATGACTGTAGGATCTATATCGACATGCACCACCTTTGTATCCGTGCTGAAGAACGATTCATCTCTTCCGTATCCCAAAAATTCATCAAACCTCGCTCCCATCACAATCACGAGATCTGCATATCTTGTTATGATTCCTGCGTTTGCATTCCCTCCAAATAATGGATTCGAATTTGGAATGCATCCGACAGCAAGTCCTTCAGTTGCAACTGGAGAATGAATCTCTTCTGCAAGCTTGACTATTTCTTCACATGCACCGGACCAATATGCTCCGCTTCCAGCCACGATTACGGGTCTCTCAGATTTTCTTATTAGCTCTGCAGATTGATTTATCTTTTCCTTGTCACCATAAATTCTACCTGCCGGTCTGTACCTCTGAGGAAGTTCGTAGTTAATTACTCGATCACACTCGCTGGAAGAAATATCCTTTGGTATTTCCAAGAGCGTTGGTCCCATCCGACCCGTAAGTGCCTGTCTAGCTGCATCTTGAATGTATTCATTCAAGCGGCACGTCGATGTGACCATTCGAGAGTATTTAGTATACCCTTCTACCCAGGAGTGAGTATTGACTTCTTCAAAGGCCATCTTATCTATGCTAGAAAAGGGTGTCCGTCCCCCTAGTGCAAGAATAGGACTACCAGCTAGGTAGGCCTGGGCCAGCGAGGGCATTATATTTGCTACCCCGGGGCCTACAGCGACTGCTACCACCCCCATTTTTCTTGTGCTCCTAGCCCATCCGTCCGCTGCATTTGCTGCAGCTTGTTCACTTCTCATTGAGATTACCCTAATCCCCCTCTTTTCCAGTTCTTCGTAAACGGGCATTAGCCATCCATCTGGGAGAGTGAATACGCACTTTACGTCCTCTTTTGAAAGAGATTCAGCGATTATTTCTGAACCTTTCGACATTTCAATTCCTCCATTATCATCTCTGTCCTTCTAGCATACCAACTGGAAGAACCCTCGTCTCCATAATTGTAGAATCCTTTCTTACTTTTGACTCCGATTTCGTTGCTACTTAGTTTCTTGAGGAACCATTCAGGAACGTATACGAGATCCCTTCCTAGTTTTTGCGATAGATACATCCCCGCTAGATACGTCGTATCTAATCCTATGTAATCTGCATTCCTTAATGGCCCAAATAATCCGTAAAGTATCCCAAGGTGATATCTCCATACGTCATCAATATCCTCAATAGAAACACCCTCATCCATTAGTCTAATAGCCTCTGAAGTAACGGCCGCATGAAAACGATTCACTATAAACCCCGGAATGTCCGGACTGAGGACTACCTTCTTCCCAATGACATTTTCTAGAAAATTTCTTGCCTTATCAACGATTCCCTTGTCGGTCCATTCAGATGGAGTAAGTTCTACTAAGGGAGCCAAATAGGGGGGATTCATCCAGTGAACTCCGACTATCTTCTCCTTTCTTTTGAGGTCCGACGCAATCTCGGCTATCCTGATTACTGAAGTGTTGGATGTCAGAATTGCATCTTCTTTTGCCCTTTCGGTCAGTTTGGAGAATAAATCTTTCTTTGCTGTGGGTTCCTCGATAATTGCTTCGAAAATAATGTCTGCGTTTTCTATTGCCTTATTGAGGTCCGATTCATAAACTACGTTTTCTTCAATCTTTTTTGCGTCAGCAATTAACTTTTTGCCTTCAAGATATCGAAGTAAATCCAAAATCTGTTTTTCAGAATTTTTGAGAATATCTTCACTCAGATCATTGAGATGCACTCGAATGTTCTTTGATGCCATAGTAATAGCGATCCCAGATCCCATAACTCCAGCACCAACTACCGAGGTCTCAGTTATTTTATTAGAAGAGACCATTGTATCACAATTTTTATGTTTGTACACTATTAAATCTTTTCTCGCTTAGTTACATTTCTGTCAAATCTTCTGACTAAGTAACTCTAAAAGGACAATTGTGAATTTATTGTTTAGTTTGAAAAGTTTGGATCTGTTGTATCCATTCTGGACTTTGTTCTATTTTATTCTCTAGAAATTCGATATCAACTCTAAACACACTTTATGGAGAAATTTTGGATTTTATTATATAAGCATTGCACCTCAGCCTTACAAATCACAAAATATCCATTTCACGGAGTTGAATGGAGATTCCAAAAATACTTTGGAATCAATGACTGACGCTCTCTTGGACTAATCTTCATACTTTGTAAGCTGTGATCGTGATATCCCATACATCGCAAGTCTAGCGTGTTACTTCTTGTGCAACCTCTGAGCTGCCACAAAACTCAATCCTCTTTTTGTAAGTCTTTCTGCAAAGGTGTTTATGGCATCATGTTTGTCAAGGTAATTGACGAGAAGCTTCGGCATCAGTCCCTTATCAGTGATTTCATTCTTAGGCATGAAATAGTCGAGTATGTCCGATGGATGGTCTCTCTCAGCATCTATTTCTGGGAGCCCTCCCTCGTGCTTTGCCCCCAAGTTTTTCACATGATCGGCTAGTCCTATTAGTTCATCCGTTCTGTCGTACGGCTGTCTAACAATGCCCTTATAAGCTTCCGTAACGTGGTGCTCCAAGCGAACTATGTCTTCGAGTCCCAGTGAATTACGGATGTAGGCTGCTGACTCAATAGTCTTATCATTGACGGAGTTTGAGAGATTCAGCCCAGTGAGAGGACTCCTACCATCTGTGCGACTGAAGAGTTTCGCGATCATTAAAGCCCACAGGACGGAGTACGGATTGTCGGTACCCAGATATACAGATATCTTGAACTCAATATTGATCCCAAATCGGTACAGCCAATAACCAAGCAGAACCGTACCGGAATTAATATTGAGGACCTGCGGTATTCCATACTCAGTGTAGTAGTGGAGAACCTCATTTACCCATTCTATTGCGTATTTGTTGGGCACTCCGATTCCTCCAAAATAACCGGTTATCGTGTCTTGACCTCCGAGGTGAGGGTTTATAGGCACCCCATCAGTCCCTGAGAGTGTTCCTTTTGTATCAAGAGTCTGCACATAAGAGGCTCCAATAATATTCATAGCTGCTGAGAAGGCTAGTATATCGCCATCCTCGACTTGTTCCTTCATCGAGCGGACCCTAATGTATCTACCGGGCATTAGTTCTTTCTTGGAAATGGCCATTTTTGCCTCTTCGATGAGCCAGGGGAAAAAGTTTGAGCCGCTGATCTCTAGGGTGACAGGAAATTCTTCATCGAAGCTCATTGAGTTTGCGGCCATTCCCAATATCTTCCTTCTGTAATTGGGTATATCGATGAACGCATCAGAATCCCTCTGCCTTTCAAGCCACTCTATGTCCTTGACAAATGGGGAATGCATTGCGGAGAGTTTTGTCATTATGGTCTCGAGTCTACTATTCTCCTTTGCCTTTTTATTGATCTCTTCTACTCCGCCGTACTTGTCGATGACAGAAAGAACGTCGTTCACGAGAGGGTTGTCCTTCTTAAGTAGAAAATCATTGATTTCCCTCACTTGCCTGTCATCTATTTTTAAGCTATTTCTTAAGTCGTTCAATAAGCCTCCCCTCAGATGATAGTGCTTAATAGTTACTAATATTTCCTGTTAAACTTCGACGGTTTAGCCCTTCGTTACTAATTCTTTCGGGGATGCTATATTGTTTTAAACAGTCTAAAAGTCATGAACTGACTTGAACTTCTATTTTGAGAGTGGATAATCTATACAATTTACTCAGAAGCTTCTTTGTTTGTTTCTCTAGCTCCGTAACCAACTCTCGTGTTTTCACTCATTTGGATTACTCGCACCTTTTTGCTAAAATCCCTGGTATTGTTTTTCCGTAAATTATAAACTGCATCCTCTTTAGGCGGATCATATGGACTTATTGGTTGGTGCTCATCGTGAACATTCACTGAAACGCATAATCCCCTAGATAATATCAAAGAGTGTATCCTGCCTGTTTTCTGTAAAGTTGATGACCTTGATTCGTTTCATTGTCTTGATCCATTACTTTGAAGACATTGTTCCGTTCAGGTTTATTGCATTTGAGTAGTCGAAATCCTTTATTATTTTGTATATCTGTCTCGTGTCCGTTCTTTCTATTTCACCCATATCATATAGCTTGTCTAGAATTGCTAGATACTCCGTTCTGTTTCTGTAGACTGCAAATACCACGAAATCGATGTCGCCGCTGACGTTATAAATAGAAAGAATTCCTGGTAACTTTTTGAGCTTCTCTCCCAGGGTCTCTACATAGTTTAGGCCATACTTCCCTCTGACCAATATTACAACGGGATAATTCAGGTCACATTTCTCAACGTTTAGAGAAGCCCTTATCCCTCCTATCAGCCCCTTTTCTCCCAAAGATTTCTTCCTCTTGCTAATGGCAGATGCCGAAAATATTCCTATTTTCTTTCCAAGTTGAGAGTTTGACTGGGAGGCATCGGTGGCGAGTTGTTTCAAGAGCCTTAAGTCAAAAATATCCGGTTCTGTACTTTTACGTGTGGCCATAGGAACTTTAATTTGCCTATGTATTTAAAATTAGGGCCAATCCTTTCCCAAACTTATAAGAAATTGCACAATAATTTCCAGAATTATCGTTGCGTGAGATTATCAAACACCTTTAAATAAGATGTGAAATATTTAGCATCTTATGGCTGTCGAAGGTTCTAATACTCAGCTTAGGAAAAATGTCGGTGGTCTTTGGCTTGGCGTTTTTCAAAGCCTGTCTTTTGTTGCTCCTGCTGCCACCGCGGCATCTTTCTATGTAGTTGAAGCGGGAATATTGGGGGCATCGTTGCCCATTACCTACGTCATAGCAGTCATAGGCGTTCTGTCTGCAATGTATATGAACTATGCGTTCTCAAAGAGGATTTCTCACGCTGGTGGCTACTATTCTTACATAAGAGCGGGATTTGGCTCCCGAACTGGTATATTTGCATCTTGGCTGTACCTTTTTAACTTGCTTGGTGCCGTGAGTGGCTTTTCCATCTTGTTTTTTGCTGGCGTCCTTTGGCCCATTGTTCCGGGCCTTTCATCAAATCCGCTGGGGTGGATTCCGCTGATGTTCATACCATTCCTCATAATTACAATTCTCCTACTGAGCGGACTGCGCCCATCCCTTTTCTATACAATGATCGGAGGAGTACTGGAAATAGTGTTCCTGGTAATCATCTCCATAGTAATAATCGCGAAAGTGGGTCCATCCAACTCCGTCCTTCCATTCACGTTTACTGGCCATAGCTTCAGTCAAGTCGGACTTGCTACAGTTTATGCTATCTTAGGTTATGTCGGAGTTGGGTCTGTAATCACTCTCTCTGAAGAAATGAAACAACCCAAGAAGACAGTGCCAAAGGCGATTCTTATAGCCATAGGGATGGCAGCCCTTGCCTATATCATGAGTACATATGCTTTTACGGTAGGGTGGGGAATTAATAACATGGGAAATTTTGCTTCTACTTCTAACCCAGGGTTCGTCGTAGTTGCGAAATATGGAGGGCCAGTTGCTGCAACCATATTTATCATACTCACTCTCAACAGCTTCATATCCAACGGGATCGCAGAAGGTAACGCACTCAGTAGAACGGGTTTTGCTATGGCCAGAGATTCTATAGTGTTTCCTAAAGCTCTCTCGCACGTAGCAAAACGGACGGGTGCTCCCTACAAAGTGATCATAGTGGAAATGATTGTAGTTGTCATTATCGCACTAGTGGGCGGGCTCATATGGGGACCATTTACCGCGGCTGCAGTGATAACCACGATGAATGGTGCTTCTCTTTACGTGGTTCATATAATTGCTAACTTCTCACTCCCAGTTTGGGGTACAAGAACTCTCAAGGCAAAAATGAAGGAAGTTTTGCCCTTTGCAATTTTCCCACTGGTCGCTACGTTCGTCTATGCATTCGCAATTTATGGAGTCTTCATCCCGCTCCCATCCTACCCACTTAACATCGCTTCTTATTGGGTGATAGCAGTAATCCTTAGCGGAATAGGCGTTGCAATAGCAATAGGAAGATACCGAAAGAAGGAAGACTTAGACAAAGTTGGCAAAGAAATAGGCACATCTGAACATCAGTGATATCATGACTTGCAAGGAAATAAAACTGGAGAGACTTGAGACTGAAGTGGAAGAGAATGAACTCAGGAATTTTGTCTCCGAAATAATATCGTCGGTCAGGAAAAGAGGTGATGCAGCCCTTAGAGATTACACTTTAAAATATGACAGAGTGAAGTTGGGCTCTGTTGTAATGTCGAAAGATGAGATAGCCTCTATCATGGATAGAGTTCCCCCAGAGACAATGGAACTGGTAAACACCAATATAAAGAGGATCCGAAAATTTGCTGAATTCCAGCTATCCATGTACAAAAACATGGCTCTAGAAGTCGATGATGGCGGTACTACACTTGGTCAAAAAATTGTGCCCATTGAATCGGTAGGAGTGTACGTACCTGCTGGAAGATTTCCTCTGCTATCTTCGGCCTTGATGGGGATTGTACCTGCAAAAGTCGCTGGTGTGAAACGGATAGTTGCATCAACTCCACCAGGAAAAGATCGGCCGGATCCAGCGGTTTTGTACGGTATTGTGAAATCGGGAGCGACCGAGGTCCTTACTGTCGGTGGTGCCCAAGCAATTGCGGCTATGACTTATGGCACGGAGAGCGTGAAGGGGGTCGATAAAATCATAGGACCAGGGAACAAGTACGTAAATGAGGCAAAGAGGCAGGTATTTGGAAAAGTGGGAATCGACCTTCTCGCTGGACCGAGCGAGGTTTTATTGATAGTGGATGAGTCAGCGAACCTAGACAATGTAGCGTATGACCTTCTCGCACAGGCGGAACATGATGTAGCGGCTAGATCCTGTTTGGTTACGACCTCGGAAACTCTAGCAAGGAATGTACTGGACAGGATGGATGAGTTCATTGATTCGCTGTCGACCAAAGAAATTCTTAAAACTTCTTGGAAGGATAAGGGTTCTGTTGTAGTGTGTGAGAATATAAATGAAGCGATAGAATATGCAAATTCATACGCTCCAGAACACTTGGAACTCCATTTGTCCAGGGAATTGGAAAAGGTTGCTTTTAGGGACCTCAGGAATTATGGTTCTCTCTTCTTGAATGAAAACACTCCTGTTGTCTTCTCAGATAAACTCATCGGCACCAACCATACTCTCCCTACTAATCGTGCAGCAAGATACACTGGCGGATTATCCGTTGGTTCTTATCTTAAAATACTGACTTATCAAAAAGTCAAAAGCAAGGAAGCGAAACAAAACCTATCTAGCAGAGCTTACAGACAAAGTATAAAAGAGGGGCTAGCAGGTCATGCACAATCTGCCTTCCTCCGGATGAATAAGAAGGATCAAAAAAAACCAACCTAAGTCCTGACAGAATGAATCTATAGAATTTTTATTTTTTTATTCTTGTAATATTACGTCTCTTCTGAAATTGCCCCGAACAATTTATATATCCACATTTCGCATAACGCACAATGAACGCAGATGGCAATCTGTACAACGCTATTTTATCCACGAGGAAGACCTCAGATGACGGCTCCCTGGTCGTATACAATTTGACTAAGGGTATCGATTTTTCTAATCCAAACAAGGTAGCAGACGCACTTTCTTCTGTTTTCTTTGAGAAGGATGCAATAAACTGGTTCAAAGTCACCGGTGACCACATCGAGTTTTCACCCAAATACAAGGTGCGAGTACTTCTGGCAGAAGAACACAGCAAGCTGCTAACCGAAACAGTAAACGATTTTCTTAGAGATGTAAAGAAAAACGAGATCTCTAAGAAATTTGCCAACCAGATTAAGGACATATCGACTAACGAGGAGAAAATGCAGACGGCAGTTGGGTTGGCTGCAATTGGATCTTTCTTTAACAAGCCCTTTCAACGAAAGGACAACAAAGTAGAGGTAGAAGACCAGTTGTTTACTGAGATGTTGGGGGCTCTTGAAGTTAGAACCCCAAGCAATGCAGATCTTATAGATTGGGAAAATCTCCCTATCTGAAAGGATCTAAGAAGTAATAGATAAGTGAATTCGGCTTGGAGTCAGTAAAGTCAGCAAGTGATACTAAAGCATAATTAAAGTATGGTCAAAACTTCGGAAAGACTGTTGACGGAAAATGTCGGTACCACGCTAAATTTAGCCTGATCTCCGTATCTGTTGACCCAGATAGTTTTGAATCCAATCTCGGATGCTGGGATGATATCGTGGTATATGCTTCCAGCTATGTGAATGACGTCGTCTCTGCTGATGTCATATCTCTTTAGAAGCTCAATCCAGTGACCCTTTTGTGGCTTGTAGGATTTGACGTCTTCTGCTGTGATATACCCGTCGACCTCTAGTTCGTTTTGACGGATAGTCTCTGAAAGCAGTTCACGGTCAATGTTTGAGAGAATGATCCTCTTGTACCCCTTCTCCCCCAAAGATTTCAACGTAGGCTTTGTGTCACTGAACGCGGGCCATCTGGTAATACTTCCCGCAAATGCATTTGCCTGTCTATCCGATGGATTTAGATTAAGCTCGCGGGCCAAGCTCAGAAACGTGGAAGCGAGTACTCTACTGTAAGTGGAGTAACTGGTCTCGTTTTTTGCCTCCAATAAAACATATCTGTTGAACAAATCAAGGTTCTGGGAATTTTCAAAATTTGCGAACTTTTTGAAGTTGTCGATGATGCCTTTTCTCCAGTCTATAAGAGTTCCATAACAATCAAACGTCAGGTACTTCCTTCTCATGTGTGGAAACATTAAAACTTCATTCCATTTAACGGTTCTTCGTTGTGAGTATGCATCCAACACCTTTGCTTAAACCAACTGCTCAAAGACGGGTTAAATATTTGAGATGCATTGGCGAAAGGTGCAGTCGCTAGGAAGAAGTGGAGTACTGGCAGTCGCATTTTCAACATTCATCGCCTTCATGGGTATAGGTGTAGTAGATCCACTTCTTCCTCTCATAGGCAGGGAGATGGGCGCAACTCCATTCCAAATAGAATGGCTTTTCACCAGCTATATTGCTGTGATGTCCGTATCAATGTTCATATCTGGCTACTTCTCAACAAGGTTCGGAAGTAAGAGGACTCTCATTGCGGGACTTCTAGTGGTTGTCCTCTTTGCGACGCTCTCCGGCCTCTCACCGAACATAGGAATATTTGCGGTATTTAGAGGAGGATGGGGTCTTGGCAACGCATTCTTCACTTCCACTGCACTCTCAATCATAGTCGGGGTTGCATCTGGATCATCAGGAAGGATTGAACGCGCAATTACCGTGTACGAGGCAGCACTTGGCCTTGGAATAGCTTCAGGGCCACTTCTTGGTGGCCTTCTTGGATCCTACAATTGGCGATATCCTTTCTTCGGGACTGCCACTTTAATGGCTATCGGCTTCATAATTACACTTACATTTGTTAGAGAGCCGCCAAAGGCAGAGAAGAAGAGAACTCCTGTAGAGATCATAGAGACCCTCAAAAACAGACCAGTTTTCCTGAATGCAATAATTGCCCTCGGCTACAACTTCGGTTTTTTCACAATCCTGGCATATACTCCGCTGACCTTATCGGGCCTTACAACGTTCGAGCTGGGGATAACGTACTTCCTCTGGGGAGTTCTGGTTGCCGTCTCCTCTGTTGTTTTGGTTCCAAGGTTGGTAAAGAGAATGGACAGATTCTTGCTTGAACAGCTGGTCCTCTTTATCTTTGCAATGCTTTTCGTTCTGATGGGTCTTTACCCTTCTTACAGATTGGAAGTCATTGTTATCTCTGGGGTTTTATGCGGTATTTCTAACGCTTCCTTCACCTCTCTGGCCATGGAAGTTTCCCCATTTTCGAGATCAGTATCTTCCGCATCCTACAATTTCCTTCGATGGGCGGGAGCCGCAATAGCACCGATTCTAGCAGGATATATAGCAGGGACTTATGGCTTTTCGATGCCGTTCTTTATCGTCACTCCAGTGGTAGTCGCTGCAGCAATCGCACTTGTGGTCTTCTCCCCCACTCTGAGAAGTGCAATAAGTAGGAACGCTGATAGCATTTCCGGCTCTGTTACCGCATCAAAGTGATTTCTACCAGACTAGGATGGAAAACCTGAACATCTTCTCCAATCTCAATAAAAGGTCGAAAAGATGAACCCAATTACCGCCATTAAGTTGTCGAAATTTTGGAAGTTTCTGGTTCTACCAACTAAAGTTGATATTTTCATTTCTTAATTTTCATCACACCTCCTACTTAAGATACACTTAAATAACAAAATGTATCTAAACACCAAATGGGAAGTGACCAGAGCAATTTCAAGAAGATGCTTGCAAAGAAGCCTCTCATATTCACGGTGTTACCTCTGAGAGACAACAAGACAGGTGACGCAGCCCACGACGATAAGATCATTAGAAACCTCAATAGCAGGAAAGAAGAGCTAGCTATTGCCCTAAATTCATTCTCGAGACTCAATGCTATCAGTGTTCCAGAACTAGTGGAAGAGAATCACGAGGGAAAACCTAGATACAATAGCATCTATACGAGAGCATTGGCTCGAGGAACGGCCGATATTCTGCACATCGACGCTCTGGTCAACAAGGTTGTGGCCCATATAGAGAACTACGAAAATTTTGTCGAATGGATTAAGGAGACTCACACCTTGGGTATTAGCAATATGATTTTCGTTGGAGGTAATACTAGGCATCATAGATATCCGGGCCCCAGCGTTTCGGAAGCAAACGTCATAGCAAGGAGATTGTGGTCAGAATTTCACAAGGAAGAAATAACGATAGGAAACATCTCGCTCCCTGAGCGCAAGGATGAGGCAAAGAGGATGCTTTTCAAGACTCTAGCTGGTGCAGAGTTCTTTACGACTCAACTCCTGTTCGACAGTGCTCAGGTAATCAATATGATTAGTGAATACAACAGACAGTGTGCTGTGGCTGGAGTCAAGCCTGCAACTATTCTTTTCAGCTTCGGGCCAATCAGAAGCATTGCCGACCTTAACCTGCTCGACTTCCTTGCAGTGGAATTACCAGATAACGCAAAGAACTATATCTTAGAAAACAACGATCTAGGAGAAGCTTCAAGACGTTCTGCGATCAATTCCTTAAGAGTTTACAGCGAAATAATATCAGTAATAGAGGAAAAGCATATACCCGTGCCTGTCGGAATTAACGTGGAACAATTGACCAAATCCAACCTCCCATCTTCCATTGTAATGTTAGAAAATTTTGAAAAAGTGATAGATCTACCTGCCACCGAGGTGAAGGATTACCTCAAAAGAATCTCAAGCAGCTTGCCAGGTCAATGATGATTTGCCACTTCTTTCCGGAGGATGTCATCAATTCTTGAGTTCAGTTCGGATCTTTCAACCTTTATCTTGAGACTCTCTAAATTTTCCTGCATTCTCGGGTTTAAATTGAAGCATACTACCTTGTTCACTTTGTTGTCTGTCAACAGTTTTAGCACCCTCCCGTGTCCGGCTTTGTCGTCGGATTCCTTGTTGTGAGGATTTTCATACAGATTTCTGCCAGTTAGGATGCCATTTTCGATTTTAGCGATCAGGAAGCTTCTCGATCTTCCAAAGTGTTCAGATACTGTTACTCCGTCGTCCGTTGGAATTCCTACGATCATCAGAGTTCACCCATCTGCTCGACATCTAATCTTCATAGATTATAGTTTCTGGACTATTGTTCTCGTGAGCAGGGAGCACAGTTATGACGGAGTATGCAGTGAATGACGTCATGAAAGCGGGGAACTAGCTTGACTAGATTGGTCGTCCTTTCCACTTTATTGGTTCTTATCACCTGTAAATCTCGTTTATCAAAATACTGACTATTGGGCCTTCAACACTTATATGCCATTTGGTAAATTTATAGGTGATCATTCTGTCAAAATAGAACATAGATAACTTAGACAGGAGTCCGCATCCTTAACGTCCCTTATGAGGGATCCGGTTCATACCCCCAATAAAATTTCAACTCCGGACCTCCATCAAACGACGATGCTCATTATGACTTCGACATTTTTCTGGGAACTTCGATTTGCTCCTGCAATAGAATGATGTTCTCAGATTAAGTTTGATCGGAGTTATAAAAGGAAAGAATATAATAAAGAACCCCTTTGGATATGCATGAGAGGCCTGGAAGGAAAAGTGGCAATAGTAACAGCAGCCAGTTCCGGTATCGGAAAGGGAATAGCAAAAGTGCTTGCAGCAGAGGGGTGCAAAGTACATATTTCTTCAAGAGACCAGCAGAAACTGAAAAAATCTGCGGTAGAAATCAAGAAAGAAACCGGTAGAGAAGTAGAAGTCACACCTTGCGACCTGACCAATCCGGAAGATGTCAGAAAAATGTTCTCCGATATCAATAAGAATGAGGGAAAGGTTGATTTTTTGGTAATAAATTTTGGTGATCCTAAAGTTGCTCCATTTTTGGATATTACCGAAGAAGACTGGGACTCAAGCGTTAATATGTTCCTGAAAAGTTCGGTGATAATGATAAAGAGTATTCTTCCAGGGATGATATCCAGAGGGGATGGAAGGGTGGTCTTCGTTACTTCGTTGACCACTAAGCAGGCCCTTGAGAATTTTTCGATTTCGGCATCTTTAAGGGCTGCGGTGGTCAGTCTCTCGAAGGTACTTTCTATTGAGTATGCCCAGAAGGGAATAACGTTCAACAGCATCTCCCAGGGTTACATCATGACTCCGCGTCTAGAGAATATTGCGAGACGAAACGCGGAAAGGATGAATGTCTCGATAGAACAGGCATATGACGCAATCAGACAGGGTATTCCGGCAAGACGATTTGGACAGCCAGAAGAGATAGGTCACCTGGTCTCATTCCTCTGTTCAAGTGATGCGTCCTACATAAATGGAACAAACATACAAATCGACGGGGGAGTCGTGCGGTTTCCGTTCTAGATTTCAAAGACAAACCTAAAATCGAATACTGAAACTCATTGTTTTGCTATTTTTCTTCATAGGTCAGCAGATAATATATATTTTCGATAGACCTATCTTAGAATATGATTGTCAAGAATAAGTATACTGGCGATCAGTTTATCGAACTAAGAGATACGAACCTACCGGATGCAAAGACGACTTTGGAAAACGCGAAAAAGGCCTTCCAAGCAATGAAAGAGCTTCCGTCATTTGAAAGATATGAAGCTCTTATGAAGGTATCCAAGGAACTTGAAAACGGAAGGGAGGAGTTCGCAAGGATAATTGCGAATGAGGCTGGGAAACCAATAAAATACTCAAGGGGGGAGGCGCGAAGGGCATCAATAACGATGCTTTTCTCGGCCGAGGAATCAAAGCGGATCTATGGGGAGACCATTCCCATGGACGTTGAATCGCGTGGAAAGAACAGGTTCGCATACTACAACAGAGTGCCTATTGGTCCTGTTTTTGCCATCACTCCATTTAACGATCCTCTCAACCTCGTGGCACATAAGGTGGGACCAGCACTTGCCGCTGGTAATTCCATAGTCAATAAACCCGCTTCCTTGACGCCATACTCAGCATATAAACTGAACGAGATAATCAACAAATCTGGGCTTCCGGAAAACGCAATGCAGACGGTAATAGGACCAGGAGGAGGAGAGGTATCAAACTTTTTCCTGAACTCCGAAGAGATTAAGATGGTCACATTTACCGGAGGTGTCGAGGCAGCTGACAAACTGATCAAAAAGGCAGGGATAAAGAAATATTCAATGGAACTTGGGAGCAATTCCCCCGTCATTGTCTGGAATGATGCAGACCTTGACTTTGCCACGGATGCTATAGTGGATGCGGCAATGGAATCTCAGGGCCAGAACTGCATTCACTCTCAAAGAATCCTGATTCACAAAGATGTCTACGACGATCTTTCAAAGAGACTTGTGGAGAAAGTTGCAAAACTGAAAGTAGGAGATCCCCTGAATGACTCTACGGACGTTGGGCCTATGATTGCAGAAAGCGAGGCGGTCAGGGTTGAAAAGGAAGTAAACAACGCCGTTAGCCACGGAGCCGAAGTCCTGATAGGAGGAAGGAGGGAGGGACGGTTCTATCTCCCGACGCTCATCAAGAACGTCAAGCACAACCTTGGACTGTGGCACAACGAGATTTTCGGTCCCGTTTCAATACTTCAACCAGTTCAGAATTTTGAAGAGGCAATTACTATGGCAAACGATGTCCCCTATGGATTGCAGGCTGGGGTGTACACGAAAAACCTGGACATTGCCATGAAATCGATACAGAGATTGGATTTCGGTGCCGTATTGATCAATGACACCTCAGATTTCAGGGTAGATGTAATGCCTTTTGGAGGAATGAAGTTGAGTGGACTAGGACGCGAAGGAATAAGATTTGCCATAGAAGAGATGACTGAGATAAAGCTGGCCATTTTCAGGAAGTGACTGAAGAGCAAAGTCCGAGATTCTAATAACGGTAGAGTTATTTCCAGTGTGAATGAGCTCTGCGTCTCTAGGAAGGTATTAGAGTCCAAGATTGATATAGAAAAATGAGTGAACAGTCTGACTTCTCGAAAAAACTCAGGAGCTCTCGATCCCTACTGGCCCCATTGATAAGCATTCGTGATTCGTCTGTTTCAGAACTGATTTCTCTTATTGGACCAGATTTCCTGATAGTTGACATGGAACATTCAGCAATAGACGTGCTAGAGCTTCAAAGAATTCTGATGGCTGCAAAACCAGTAGATGTTGTAGCTAGAATCAGAGGCTTAGAGAAGAATGAGATAAAGAAGGTACTAGATACGGGGGTGGCTGGCATCATAATCCCCGGAATTGAAACCGTCGAGGAGGTTGAAGAGGCCGTGGGGTACTCAAAGATACCCCCGGATGGAGTGCGTGGGGTTGGACCTGGTCGTGCATCAAAGTACGGTTATGGTTTTGCATCTTTCATAAAGGAAGCGAACAGCCAGGTGATAATGGTTCAGATTGAAACGAAGAAGGCATTTGAAAATCTTTCCGACATACTATCTGTGCCAAAGTTGGATGGATGTTTCATCGGACCTGTGGATCTGACTATAGCACTGGGGATAGAATTCTCTTGGAGCAACAACATTTTTGTGTCTGCCATCGACAGAATAATAGAAGAATCTAGGAAGAGGAATCTGGTGACAGGCATCTATAGTCCACTTTCAAACAGAAACCCGGAGCAGATAATTGCCCGAGATTTCAATTATATTATGTTTGGGACGGACAGGGAGGCAATTCAGCTAGAATACAGGAACTCTATGGAGTCTTTCAGGAGCAAGGCTAAGACTTTGAACGCAGGAATCGATCTAAAGCGTCAATTCCGAGGTTAATAGACTCCACAGAACCGGCAAAAGAAATTCTAATATGCCCCTCGCCTGCGTTTCCAAATGCCATCCCTGGTAGAACAGCGACCTGATGTTTTTCTAGCAGTTGTTTTGCCAGGTCTTGCGACTTCATTTTTATGCCATACGCTGGAAAAGCATAGAATGCTCCCTCAATCGGAAATGTCTTCATTCCCTCAATTTCGGAAAGTCTTTTCTCTACTAGTTCCTTTTTTTTCCTAAAGTCCTTCCTGAATTCCATAATGAATTCGTTTCCGTTCCTTAGTGCAAAAGCTGATGCCTTTTGAATAAACGGAGGCGAACATGTATACGTATTCTCTATCACTCTTGCAACGTTTGCGATTAGATCCTCATCGCCGATGGTATACCCCGCCCTCCATCCGGTCATTGAGTAACTCTTTGACAAACTGAAGATCGTTGTCACCAGATTAGGATTATCCTCTAGAGATCCCACTGAAAAATGGTCCTGACTGTACGTTATATCCTCATAGGCCTCGTCACTTATGATTCTAATGCCCCGTGTCTTGCATTCACCGTAGAGCCTTTCTAGGTCTCTTCTGCCAATAATTCTTCCGGTTGGGTTACCGGGAGTATTTATCAACACAGCTGCAGTATCCCTGTCCAAAAGGGAGATGACATTATCAACATTGAAGGAAAGATCTTCGTTTAGCTGATAATACGCAGGTTTTAGACCGGCGAGCAGTATTGGTTCACTGTAAAAATAGCCGGGATCTGGGACCAGAACTTTTTGTCTACCCCCTGCTATTGCCATCATTACTGCATAGATGGACTGCTTTGATGTGATGAAGATCGAGTTCTCAAATGCGGCTTTAATCCCATTTTTCTTTTGCACCTTTTCGACAATTGCATCCCTAACTTCTTTTATTCCGTAGGACGAAGTGTAATGGGTTTCTCCGTTCATCATGCTTTCATAAGCAACTTGCATAATTTTTTCTGGTGTCTTGTACATCGGTTCCCCAATTGCAAGGGATGTTATCTTCTCCCCTTTGGCTAATTTCTGAAGTACTAAATTGACGACCTCCAGCGAGGGAGAGCCCTTGAGGTCTCGAACATAGGTAGGATCGGGCATGATAGTAAATCTTTAGCCAATATTTAATCAAATTCCTATTTCTTCAAATAATTATAAGCGATAAGAGTAGCATTTTTCGAAGAGAAAGAATGAAAGACAGATAAAATAAAAAAAGAAAAGTAAATTAAAGTTCGACGGGTGCCTCGTCCTCAACGACGCCCTTCCCCGTGTAGCCCAGTCCCGAATAGTATCCGATGAAGTAGAATATTATGGTTACTACTATGAACACAATTACGTCGTACGGGAAGGCTATGATGTTTATTCCCCCAAAAGTCGAGCTGCCAATGTATGATAGGATCAAGATTGCGACCATATATGCTGGGAGCCATATACCAGCCTTGAAATCCGCCATGCTGAACCATTTACTTCTTACTATGTAGATGAGGAACAGAAGACCGACAAACACCGAAATTATAGAGATGGAAACAGCTGTAAAACCGGACCAATAAATTAGCAATCCGCCGACTACGAATGCCAGCGGAGAGATGACTCGGTAGAATGGAAGAACAAACGGCCTTTTTTCGTTGGGAAGCTTCTTCCTGAATACTGCCAGGCTTACTGCAGAGGGAGCATATGAGAAGACTACTGCGTCCACAAATACTCCGAGAATTTTCGTGAATGAGGGCAGGAGTATCAGATATATTATTGAAATTATCAGTACTAGAACCACTGAATTGTAAGGGATCCCTCTTTTGTTGATCTTTCCAAACAGAGACGGGAAGTACCGGTCATATCTTGCGAGGGTGTTACCTACTCTCGCAGCTCCGCCGTAATAGATTATTCCGTCGCTGAATGATGCAATTACTACCCCGATGATCGCTATTGCTGCAAACAGAGATAGGCCGACTGCAAGCGAAGCGGAAGCGTATGGATATCCCAGAGAGGATAGACCTCCCCAGTTTCCGGGAGAAAGTGACAGGGCCTTCCAGTTTATGGTTCCCACAAATGCCAAGCTCTCAATTATGTAAAAAACCATGACTATAGCAAGCGAAGCTATTATGGCCTTTGGTAGGAACTTTCCGGGATTGTGTACTTCCTCTGCATAATCAATTGGCTGCCTGAATCCTGCATATGCGAAGATTGTTGCTGACACCGCTAGAAACACACCTGCCGCCCCCATTGGAGAAAACCCACCAAACGCCGTCAGATTAGAGGCCTTGAAAAAGAACAAGAGTGCTATGCTAACTATCATTATTAGAGCCATCTTAATGACTGTCACGACATTGTTAAGGGTTCCAATAAACCGTATCGTCCTTGTGTTTATCAGAAATACTATGATCGTCGCAACGATTGCAACTCCTATTCCGGTGTAAGAAAGAGCTGTTCCAGCAGTGTTGTAGAATTGCGGAATGTAATATGCTGAATATTCGACTATTGCCGCCACAACTGCTGGCATTGCGAGGGAATATCCCACAAATGCAGCCCAGCCGTTCAGTAGACCCGCAATTGACCCATGACTCTTTGCTGGATAGTAAGCCACTCCTCCAGCCTTTGGCCACATTGCCCCAAGCTCGACATAGATATACGCTATAGGCAGAATCAGTAGGAAGGCAATCGGCCAACTTACAATACCTGCTGGGCCTCCGAGAGCCAAAACAGTTACAGGTATGAAAGCTACCGCGGGTCCAAGTATTGCACCTATGGTTAGAAAAACTACGTGCCAGAACCCTAAAGCCTTCTTATAACCTTGCTTTTCTTCCGTCATATATACACCTCAAAATACGTCTATTGCTATTACTCGGGCCATTGCCCCGCTAGCCCTGAAGACCTTGAGTGGAAGGGCAGCAATCAAATACTTCTTTCCTTCAATGAGTTGATCAAGCCCGGCTAGGTCCTCTATGAAAGCCATTCCATAGGGCAAAAGTGCCTTGTGAACCCTGAAGTCGCTGTGATCGTACGGTTCGATTCCTAGAGTGTCTATTCCAATGACCCTGGGTCTGTGTTTTACTAGAAATTCTACGGTATCGAATGCAAGTCCCGGAAAATCGAACTGAAACTCTCTGGTGTATCCCCTCTTCTTGTCCCAACCAGTGTTTATAAGAACGATCTTCCCGTCATATTCTTTCTTCCAGACCTTCTTAATCTTCTCGAGAGTTATTTCTTTTCCGTCGATCTTTGGCCTTATTACATATCCGTCTCCAACCAGCTGAGATAGCGGGAGTTCGTCAACTGTACTGCCATTCTCCAGCATGTGATATGGTGCGTCTACGTGTGTTCCTGTATGTGTAGTTGAAGAGAAACTCTCCACGTTGTATCCGTCTCTTGCAGCGATTCCAATTGGTGCTATGTTCACAAGAGGATTGGTTGGCCAAACAGGCATGTAGGTTTTTAGGGTAGCGCTTAGGTCGTAAATGCCTCTGACTTCCATGTGGATAATCAACTTTTACTAGGTATTAAATTTAATCATTGGAATAATAATTTTAATCTGTCTAAATCTTATTCCCCACACTCAAACAAATTAGGTAATCTCATTGCCGCTTATTTTAAAATTGAGCTCTTAATAGTTTGGGTTGTTACAAGTCTTTAAGCATGTCTAAAACAATAAATAATGGTGGTACATGGAAATTTATGGTAGAGGTAAGGAAAATTGGCTGGACCGAAATTAAGTCAGAAAAGCTCTCGGAGGTCCTGTCACGGAAATTGATCTATGGGGAGAAGGTCATGCTGGCAGAGGTAAGATTGAAGAAAGGAACTGTTGTACCCGAACACCATCATGAAAATGAACAACTTACGTGGATCGTGGAGGGGGAACTCCTCTTTGAGATAAATGGCAAGAAAATAAGAGTTAGGGAAGGAGAGGTGCTTATAATTCCCTCTAACACCCCACACAAAGCGACTGCAATCGAAGACACGATAGATATGGATGTGTTCAGCCCTATCAGGCAAGACTGGCTAACAGGACAGGATCAGTATCTAAGAGGAGGAAAACGTTAAAAAAGGCAGAATGGGAAAAATTTTCAGATTTCCTTAGGATATTCGTATAGTCTGCCGATAATTCGTGCGTTTAAATCTGAACTGCTTCTGCCTTTATCCCGTGAGAAACGATGAAAAATGCTGGACACTTGTTTGAGTCCTTTATTACGCCTCTTATGTCCTGATCAGCCTCAACTTCAATCTTCAACTCCTTCGCCAGTGGAAAATCATTTGCGGCCAACATGGGACCTATGTCATAGTACAGGTGCCCCTTCAACTTTAGCTTGTTTAGTTTTATCCCCTTCAGACTAGCATTTACTACTATAGTCGATGCGAAGCAGGACATTACCCCGAACATCAAATAATTGAGTGGCGTCGCATAAACCCCCTTTCCACCTAGTACTGCAGGTTCGTCTGCTCCCATCGTGAAACTTGCAAGTTGGGAGGAAAGAGTTGCTGTGAACATGGGACTTCCCTGCATGTGAAACTCTCCGTCGATGTGCTTCTCAAGATAGAAGTGACCGCCGTCGGATTCTATTTTCTTCTTCGTTTCTCTTACCGCTGTCAGGTCTATATTATTAACTATTTCTTGCACAAAATATCCCCTTCTAAACAAAGAAGTTGTCTATATATAATTTCGTGAGCGGTTCACTGGTGGCGGATTCTGATTTCACTTTCCATTGAACACTCTTCCAAGTCTTTTCACGCCTTCCACTATATTTTCATTTGTACAATAGGTGAAGTTGAGCCTCATTGATTCGTGATTATCATTATCAGGATAGAATTCTGATCCCACTACATAGAGAACCTTCTTCTTTATCGCTTCTGCAAGCATCCTGTCCGTATCGACCCCTCTCTTCGTAACCCATATGAACATTCCTCCTTCAGGTCTCGTAAATTCCACTTCCCGGGGTAGGTATTCTTCCAGCGATTTTATCATGATGTCCCTCTTTCCCTTGTACAACTTTATTACCTTTGGGATCCACCTGTCTAGATAGCCTCCGGAAATGTATGCCTCTGCAATGAACTCTGATATTGTGCTCGAGGCCAAGTCTAGTGCCTGTTTTACCATCTTCATCTTCTCCACTATGTCCATTGGAGCTATCGTGTATCCTAGTCTGAATCCAGGGGCGAGAACCTTTGAAAAAGTTCCTAGGTAGATGACATTGTTGTACCTGTCAAGTGCCTTGAGGGGAGGCAATTGTGATCCAGAGAATCGTAGACTACCGTATGGATCGTCTTCAAGAATCATTATTCCTTTCTCAGATACGAATTCGAGGAATTCTTTCCTTCTATCCAAGCTCATGGAGATGCCTGTTGGATTTTGGAAATTTGGCAGAACGTATATGAATTTTGGATTAGGGAATCTCTTCAGAGTCTGCTTGAGTGAATCAATCCTCATTCCGTGTTGATCCATATCCACCCCGATCATCCTTATACCTGACGCTCTGAATGCTGTGATTGCTCCTAGATATGTCGGAGATTCTGAAATTACGTAATCACCGGGATTCGCAAGAATCTTGCCCAGTATGTAGAGGGCTTCCTGAGACCCTGTCGTTTGAATGATCTCTGATGGATCGCACTCTACCCCCATCTTCTCTTTCATCCTCTTTGAGAGCGTGAGTGCCAAACTGGTAAGCCCTTCTGTGGCACCGTACTGTAGCATCTTTTTGCCGTGTTCGGTGATAAGGTCATTGAATATCTTCTTCACATCATCGACAGGAAAAGATTCAGGATTAGGAAGACCTCCACCAAAAGAAATCATTTCTGGATCACCAATCGCCTTTAGTATTGCTTCTATCGCAGAAGGTTTCATTTCTTTTACCAGCTTCGAGAATTCCCTCCTTACTACTAAGTTCCTCTCCATAAAAATCAAACAGGTTGTATGGTAAATAAGTTTCGTCCTTTCTCATAAGATTAGGCGAAACTTAAATTAAATGTCAGCTAGGTTCACCAGGTATTTTCGATGATCCGTGAATGACAGGGAAAAAGATAATAGGCCCGCACATAAATAAAAGGAAAATTAGAAAAAAAAGAGAAGACTGTTCCTCGCACTTTACGAGCTGCTGTCCTCGATTCCCTTGAAGTACTTGCTACCCTTAACTCCAGAGTATACCCCCAAATAATAGAACACCAACGTGACTACTATGAATACAGCCGTATCGATCAATATCGGGACGACTGTGGATGCTGTGAAGGCACTCCTTGTGAAGTAAGAGAAGACGAAGGTGAACACCATGAATATGGGGAGGTAAATTCCGTACAGATAGCCCATTCCCTTTACCTTGGTATACCTGTTGTATACAATCATCAGGAGAATTCCGGCAAGGTCTAGAGGTATCACCAGTTCTATCTCGGTAAAGGTGGACCAATATACCATTAGATTGGTGACGATGAATGCAATGGGTGCAAGTACAGTTGCAACTGGCAGTTTGTAAGGCCTGTTGACGTTTGGGGCAGTTTTCCTGAATACCGCAAGGCTGATGGCTCCCGGAGCATACGAAATAAGGAATGCGTCCACCATTAACCCTATAATTGTCGCCAGAGATTTTCCGAGTGCCACCAGTACGAGAGAAACGATCATTACGAGAATTACTGAATATGTTGGGACACCACGGTTGCTGACATGACCCATCACCTTTGGGAAATATTTGTCCTCTTTCCCGAGTATCTGACCGACTCTTGCTGCGCCACCATAATAAATAATTCCGTCCTTAAAGGTTGCAATCAGTGCAACCACTATAGCGACAATTACGATTGCTGGTAACGCCAGAGCCTGTGCCTCCGATGCGTATGGAGCACCATTTCCGTATAGAGTTCCCCAGTTCGTAATTCCCAGCTTTGAGAAATTTGCTGCACCTACAAACACGAACGCAAGAAGACCGTATATGATTCCCGAAATGACTATTGACAGCACGACAGCTCTCGGAATGCTCCTACCGGGGTGCTTCACTTCTTCGGAGTAATCAATAGGTTGTCTGAACCCTCCATACCCAAAGATAGTGAAAGTTATAGCGGTGAAGAATCCAACGGCTCCGAACGGTGCAATGCCCCCGTAGGAGCTTGAAGTGAAATTAGAACCGTGGAAGAAGAAACTCAGCGCTATGACTATGACTCCTATCAGTACGACTGTAACCACTGTCAACCAATTGTTTATTGCTCCCATGTGTTTGATTCTTAGCATGTTTATTCCGAAAACGGCCAGTAAAACCACCTCAGAAGCCACAATCCCTGCAGTGGTCAATACACCATTTACGTACAGAGATGGTATGTAGAAACTTGCATATTCTACCACAGCAAATACTATCACTGGCGAAACCAAAAGATAGCCTACAAAGGAAGACCATCCGTTAATTGCTCCCACAAGCGGTCCATTACTTCTGGACGGATAATGTGCAACGCCTCCGGCTTTTGGCCAGGCTGTACCCAGTTCAGAATACACTAGCCCAACTGGAATAAGCATCAGCATAGCTACAAACCATGAAAGTATCCCGATTGGACCAGCGAACGCGATGGTATATACAGGAGCGTACGCAACTGCTGGACCAAGTATGGCACCAAGAGCGAGGAATACCACACTCCAAGTTCCAAGGTCTTTTCTATAGCCCGACTTTACTTGAGTACCCATCCCAGCCTCTTGGGAGGCCGTTGGGGCACTACTATTTGTATCTCCACTCATTTTTTACACCTCAATAAACGTCCATGGCTATGACTCTGGCCATGGCTCCGCTCCCTCTAAAAATCTTAAGCGGAAGTGCGGCAATCAGGTATTTCTTCCCCTCCGTAAGCTGATCCAAGCCCGCGAGGTCTTCGATGAAAGCAAACCCCTTTGCCAGGAGTGCTTTGTGAACCCTGAAGTCTGAGTGGCTGTAAGGTTCTATCCCCAAAGTGTCTATTCCGATGACCTTAGGCTTATGTTCAACCAGGAAATCGACCGTGTCCAACGACAGTCCTGGAAACTCATACTGGAACTCCTTGGTAAAGCCCCGTTTCTTATCCCAGCCTGTGTTAATGAGTATGATCTTCCCGTCGTATTCGTTCTTCCACTTCCCCTTCAGTTGCTTGAGGGTGATTTCGGTCCCTTCGATTTCCGGTCTGATTACGTATCCCTCCCCAACCAACTGATTCAGAGAAAGTTCGTCGACTGTTGCCTTGGTATCTATAAAATGGTACGGTGCATCCACGTGTGTTCCAGTGTGTGTTGCCGAAGAAAAAGATTCAATCGAATAACCGTCTCTGGAGGCGATGCCTATGGGCGCGATGTTCAATAGAGGACTCGTTGGCCAAATTGGCATATAAGTTTTCAGGGTCACACTCAGGTCGTAAATACCTCTGATTTCCATCGGAATAAATAAAATTTGAGTGTATTAAACCTATCGGTAAAACAAAACATTTTAAGGTAGACCTTAACCTCTAAAAGATTCTCTTACTGTCGACAGCGACCTTCAACCTTGACATCTGCAAAATTTATTTAGCTTATCATCAGGCTAGATATCCCATTGTAACGTTCATTGTCTACCTTATTGCTGCCAAGATGCTTACTCTCGTTTCGAATCTTTCACGTAAGGATTCGTCCATCAATCACAATTTTTGGCTCTTCATAATAGTGACAAGGTCAGTCAGAGCGGCCTGAGCAGTCTGAATCTTTCCTGCACCAGGGCCCATCGAGTAAATCTTTCCCATCGTATCTGTGTCCAGCTCAATGGCATTCATTACGCCACTTACTCCGGACAGGACGTCTTCCCGCGAGAGTTTTATAGGTCTGACATAAGCTGTGGAGCGATCGGCATAGGCCACCAGTTTTGTCTTGTCACGCGCCTGTTCGGGCGTAACGTTCCTGATTCCCTCAATCTTAAGATCGCCAAATTCATGACGCCATCCTAATATGTGTGATACAATCGTTATCTTAGATGCGCTATCAAATCCATCAACATCGTTCGTGGGATCCGCCTCTGCGTACCCAAGCTCCTGCGCTTCCTTCAAGGCGGTTGAGAAGTTCTTCCCCTGTTCCATAGACGTGAGTATGTAGTTTGTTGTGCCATTCATGATTCCTCTCACGCTCTTCACCTCTGCGCCCGGGAGCAGTTCAAGCAAATTGAACGACGGAGTTCCAGCCATGACCGTCCCCTTCATCAGAAATTTCACTCCCCTTTTCTGCGCAAGGCTCGTTAGTTCTTTGTACATCAGCGCAGGAGGTCCCTTATTTGTCGTTATCACGTGTTTTCCCATGTCGAGAGCAGTCTTTATGTGCGTATAAGCTGGCTCTGCAGTCTTAAGATTGAGCCAGGTGAATTCACACACGATGTCGGCATCTGATTCCTTGATTGTTGAAATGACATCCTTTTGCTCAAATGTTTTTCCCTTTGCTAATTCTCCGACCAAATCTTTTGTGGGATTGGTGATGTGCCCAAATTTCATATCTACAATCTCGCTGATGGAAAAGTTGTTCAATCCAAGCATTTCCTTCTTCTTAGTAAATAGATCGAAAAACCCCTGACCAACGGTTCCGAACCCCAGTATCAGGATCTTAGATTTCTTAGAAGTCATGCCAAACGATTGATTGCAATTAGTTAAGGATTCTGGTGAGGACAAGAAAGGATTGCTAAACATAGGAGTGACTCCTCCTCTATTAGGAGAATTCAAGAAATTACGGACATTTAGTTGTTATCTGACCCCTCTACCCAAATTTTTTTAACCAGAATCTCGCAATTTCTTCTCTCGTCGCAATCCATACTCTTTCCTTGTTCTTGATGTGCTTGAGAAATCCTTCAAGAGCCGGTAGCCTCCCTGCCCTTCCCGTCACCCTGACATGGAATGCTGCTGACATCATTTTTGAGTTCTTGATGGATTCACGGTAAAGTGTGTCAAACGAATCCTTCAAATACGAAAGGAAATCAGAACTGTTAGAGAACCTGTTCATGGGATTTTGAAAGTGGAAATCGTTAGAGTCTGGTGCATATGGAACTATCAAAATTCCCGTTTCCTTATCAAAGTAAGGTATGTCATCAGCATACGAATCTGAATCGTAAATGAAATTTTTGAACTCTTTCAAGAGTCTCAAAGTATTGGCACTTGGTTCCCTCGCGTAAAAACCTACCGGGTTCTTTCCTGTTATCTCCCTTATAAGATCAACTGATTTCTTTATCTCTTCTCTCTCTTTTTCTAACGTCATTCTGTAGAGTTCTGTCCAGGAAAATCCGTGGTCGCATATCTCGTGCCCACCTTTGATTATTGCGGTCGCCGCCTCCCTGTTGACGTCCAAGGATCTTGCGGTCGCGAAGAAAGTAGCCTTAGCGTCGTACTTTTCAAGTAGGTTAAGTATCCTCCATATGCCGACCCTCTGTCCGTACTCATAGACTGATTCCATTCCCACATCCCTGACCTTGATGTCCACCGACCCAAATTCACCGATTGTCTCAACGGTGTCGTCAGTAACAACCGAATGTTCGCTTCCTTCCTCATAGTTGAAAACGAGAGACAGAGCAAGCGTTTTTCCCCCGGGCCATTTGAACTTTGGGGGGAATTGTCCGTATCCGATAAAGTCTCTTGAGTAACCCATTCAGCATATGATTAGCTGCTCAGAGAAAAAAGTAACTGTGTCCATTTGTTGGTGCTACAAAAGATCGATTTGACAGGTCTAAAAATAGACCGAAAGACAACGACCCGGTTCACAGTCTCTTTAGGTCCTGAATGACCTTGGAAATGGATTCTTGTGCATCGCCGTAGAGCATCTTTGTCTTTTCCATATAGAAAAGATCGTTCTCAATTCCTGCAAAGCCCTTTCCTGCTCCCCTCTTCAAGACCACTACGTTTTTCGACTTGTCAACATCCAGTATCGGCATGCCATAGATGGGTGTTCCCTCTATTCTGGCAGCAGGGTTTACTACATCGTTTGCCCCGATGACCAGGGAAATGTCGACATCCTGGAATGCTCTGTTAGCCTCGTCCATGTCCTCTAGAAGATCGTAAGAAACTCCCGCTTCAGCCAGTAAGACGTTCATGTGCCCTGGCATTCTTCCTGCCACAGGATGGATTGCAAAGAAGACCTTTATTCCTCTGGAAATGAGCAGGTCTGTAAGGTCCCTGACTTTGAACTGGGCCTGTGCAGATGCCATTCCGAATCCAGGGACTATGGCAACTGTCGACGCATATGCAAGCATTACCGCAACATCCTCGCTGCTGATAGGCTTAAGGTTTCCGGAAATGGTTCGTTTCTCTTCCTGTGTCTTTCCAAATCCTCCAGCCAGTATTGCCCCAACTGACCTGTTCATTGCTCTCGCCATCGCTAATGTAAGAATTGTACCTGCGGCACCTACCAGTATTCCGGCTACCACCATAGCATAGTTAGAGATCGCAAATCCTTCCAACCCAACTGCTATTCCCGTCATGGCATTGTACAGTGATATGAGCACTGGCATGTCTGCTCCTCCAATAGGGAGGCCCATCAAGAAACCATAACCTATTGTTAGGACAAAGAACGGAATCAATGCATTTCTGTAGGGTATCAGCAGGCCGAAGTGAGTCAGGAATACCACTCCAAAAAACACACCTACTGCGGCCACCACTAGGTTTATCAGCTGCTGTAGAGTGAAAGTGATTGGTTTCTGTCTCATCCATCCCTGAAGCTTAAGGAATGCTATGATACTCCCCGCAATTGAAACATTACCTATCAAAGCTCCTACAAGCGCAATTGTGATATTGAATGAGGAGGCGCTGCCTCTTATCAGTTCAATTGCGGCTATGGCAGATGCGGCTCCCGCACCCATCCCATTGTATATTGCCACCATCTGCGGCATGTTTACAATTGCGACCCTTCTTGCAGCGACGTAACCAATGACAGCCCCTATCAATATTGCAGGGAATATAAGGACTAGATTCGATATTCCCGGGAGGAAAAATGTCGCTCCTATGGAAAAGGCCATTGCAATGCCCGCCCAGAGTATTCCGCTCCTGGCGGTTGCGGGATTACCCATTCTTATCAGACCGATTACAAATGCCACTATGGTGAGGACGTAGATCGGGTCAGTGATGTCTATCATTTTTCACCGCCCCTCTTCTTGAACATTGCAAGCATCCTTTCGGTTACAACATATCCTCCAACAACATTTAGGGTAGCCATCACCACTCCAATAAATCCGATGACTCTCTCGATGTCGTTTGTCGCGTACCCGAGCGCCAGGATTGCCCCTACCAGAACTATTCCGTGTACAAAATTCGACCCAGACATCAGGGGAGTGTGAAGTATCACTGGGACGTGACTTATAACTTCGTACCCTACAAACACCGCAAGCAGAACTATGTACAACCAGGCCCAGTCAGTTATGATCACTTCTTCTCACCATCTGCCTTTGTCGGGGGAGGAAAAGTCACTTTGCCGTCAGAACATATCATGCATGCTAATAGAAGGTCGTCCTTCTCTGGTTCTACAATATTGCAATCCTTGTCAATGAGAATTGATAGGAAAGACGATACATTTCTTGAATACATTTGACTGGCATTTGTTGGTGCCTCTGATTGCGGATTGATGGAGCCTATGATCTTGACGCCATTGTGGTCTATTATTTTCCCAGCCTGAGTGAGTTCACAATTTCCTCCTGACTCCGCCATGATATCAACTATAACACTCCCTGGCTTCATCCTGGAAATAGTGCCAGAGTTCACTACCAAGGGCGCCTTTTTCCCAGGAACTCCAGCCGCAGTTATCAAGAGATCGGCAGAGACTATTGCAGCCTCAAGCATTTCCTTCTCCTTCTTCCTTTCTTCTTCCGTCAGTTCCCTAGCATATCCGCCAGCCCCTACAGCATTGAATCCCACCTCGAGAAACTTTGCTCCGAGACTCCTGACATCGTCCCCGGCCGCTCTCCTGACGTCATATGCCACCACAGATGCACCCAGCCTCTTTGCCGTAGCAATGGCCATCAGGCCGGCTACGCCCGCACCTATAACTAGAACATTGGCCGGTTTGACCGTTCCGGCTGCGGTCGTCAGCATAGGCATTAGCCTAGGAGAATGGTACGCGCCAATTATTGCTGCACGATACCCAGCCACCGCTGATTGCGATGAGAGGACGTCCATTGACTGCGCACGAGTCGTTCTTGGAAGTAACTCCAGGGAATATACTCTGAGTCTCCTATTGGCTAAGTCCCGTTCAAGAGAATGATACCTGAGGGGGTAGATTTGACCTACCAGGGTGGAGTTTGGTTTGAAGTAAGGAAGATCATCTTCATTCGGTCTACCAAGCATCAGTATCAAATCTGAACCAGAGATGACTCCTGAGCGGCCATCGATTATTTTGCATCCCGCTGATGAGTATTCAGAATCTGGGAATCCCGCCTTGACACCTGCTCTAGACTGAACCAAAACCTCTATTTTCCTATAGACAAGTTTCTTTGCATCCTCCGGCACCAACGCGACTCTGTTCTCGCCTTCCGACGTCTCGTCCAGAACTCCAATGGTTATCTGCAAATTCACCTACCTTTCCTCGGATAAATGATCTTCATTAATAACTATCGTCTCATTTCTGGGTACATTTCAATGCTGGTCTTTCTAAAAACACAACGGTTTAATCTTTGGTTAGACTTTGTTGATGTGAAGCTAACTGAAAACATTCAGATGATTGATGGGACCATGGCAAACTGCTACACTGTTACCTTGGATGGCAAGGTTATACTCATAGACTCAGGTATGAAGAGTTCCTCCAAGAAGATAATCAATCACTTTGAATCTCAGAAGATCAAGCCAGATATTGTGCTCATCACGCACTGCCACGTTGACCATATTGGTGGCCTGTCGGATATATCTTCAGAATTTCACCCAGAGATATTTGTTCCAGACAAGGAAGTTGAGATAGCAAGAGGAAATGAGAAGATGCCGACTCGAGGCGGTGTTATATCTGCAATGGCAGGTCTGATGAAGGCAAGACCAGTGAGCGAAGTGAGTCCTCTGAGCAAGCTTAAGTTACCTGGAATGACTGCAATGGATACAAACGGGCATACGCCAGGGAGTACTTCATTTAGCTTCGGATCACTTGGAGCCATTTTTGTTGGTGATGCAGTATCAGAAAACGAGGGAAGATACGAATTCAACAAGTCATTTACTCTTGACCCCAAAAATGCTGAAATCTCTATAAAGAGAATACTTGAATTGCACGGGACTATGGCTTATCCTGGTCACGGAAAACCCTTCAAGATTCCATAACTGTTTTGCAAGCTAGTTTGCAGCTAATTCGATTCCTGAAGTAAATCTCTAAGTGTTTCCTGAATGCTCGGATACTTGAAGGTGTACCCGGCATCTAGAAGTTTCTTCGGCACGACCTTTTGACCGCTAAACACAGAGTACTTGCTTCCCTCTCCAAGCACAATATTTGCGATCGAAGGACCCATTCTAATTCTAATCTTCCTTCCCTTCTCGCCGGCTATAAGGTTCATCAGTCCTTCCATCTTCAGAGGATTCGGAGATACTACGTTGTACGACCCTTCAAAACCGATCTGTGTCATGAAAACGATTGAAGAAACCGCATCGTCGATGTGGACCCAGGATTTCCAACCTGCTTTTCCCTTGAGATTGAAAGATACGCCAGTTTCAACACCCCGCAGAAGTTGTGGAAATGCACCACCATCCTTTCCCAAGATAACTCCAAAACGCGGGATTAAAAGCTTGACTCTGTCACTAACTTTTCTAGCTTCTTCTTCCCACCTGACGCAGAGGTTCGCCAAATAATCGTTTCCAGGTTTTGAATCTTCGTCGACCGCTTGGTCCTCGACGTCTCCATAGTAACCTATTGCTGATGCGTTTACGAAGTACTTAGGTTGAGTGTTTGCCGAATTGATTGCATTCACCAGCAAAGCTGTGCTTTTGACCCTGGAATCTATGATCTCTCTCTTGTAGGGTTCGGACCATTTCTTTTCTATTCCTGCTCCCGACAGATTAACTATCAGGTCGTAACCCTCTATTTCCTTAGTCAAAAGATCAACGTTACCTGTCGGGTCCCACGTGATCTGCTTGTAGGGAATAGCAGAGTCAGTTTTTCTGGTCAGTACCGTGACATTTCCTCCACTCTCCTTGATCTTCTTCGAAAGATGCCTTCCTATGAAACCTGAGCCTCCAGCTATAAGCGCATTAACCATGTAAACCTCATCCTTATCGCTAATTCTATGATGTGCCACACATAATCTAAAGTTAAACCTTACGGCGAAGAAGTGACGGAGAATTTAGTGGGTACTGTTCCAGATGGAAGAGGAGGATCTACTATCATCCTAAACGGTATACCATTTTTCTGGCAAAAGGCATCAATCTCATAGACCTGGACTTCGACTATCTTGTCACCGATCTTCTTTGTGGTAGCAAATGTGTTGTAGAATATGGAGGAGGTATCCTCTAAAGCATCCCTCTTCTCGTCGTATTCTACCCTTACCTTGTAACTGTGATTTAGGTCGCAAATTGGGCACTTTAGCATTGAGACGTTAATCTCTAGATCTGGCATGATTCATTATTTAGTCATGATATTTACGAATTTGTCTCTGAAAAAATCAGGACAACCACTGGCCAAGTGGTAAAATTGAAAATTCAAGAGTTATAAACTCTGACATACTTTGGAGATGCCCGGAGGGTAAAAGTTGATTGAGAAAGTCTGGATACTGGCGGATATCTCTTCTAGAGGAGGAAAGGTTCCTCCCATCTACCTCTATCTAGTCTTCATACTACCAGGTTTTGCTTATTCGATTGCAACTACTGGTAATATCAATTACTTACCTTTCATTCTTATCTCGATTTCGATTGTACCTCTGGTCATTGCAACCAACCTGTATGACGACTATTTTGATTTCGTCAAAGGATACGATAGAATAGACTCTCCGAACACGATCTATCGTCGGCACCCAATATTCTATTACAAGGTTTCTCAAAGATACCTAATAGGGTGGGCAGTAACGTTCTCCATAATTTATCTTCTCTTGAGCTTCGTGATTTCTCTCCGGTACGGACTGGTTCTGAACATAATCTCCATTGTAGGGCTTCTCTTGGGATATGGTTACACCGGACCTCCGTTTGGGTACAAGTATCGAGGACTCGGTGAGATCGGAGTTTTCTTTTCGACGATAGCCGCAAGCGAGTTCATATCAGTTGCCTCAATCGGGAGATTCTACCCTAGCTCAATTCTCTATTTTGTACCTTTCGCTCTCTTAATATCACTGCTGCTTTTCATCGGAAATTACAGGGATCTGGATTCCGATAAAAGATCTGGATTTAGGACCCTGGCAGTCATCCTTGGAAAAGGAAAATCCAGCAGCGTCCCTATGGTGACCTTTTCGCTATTCTACGTAGCCATTGTAGTACTCTATCTTTTGGGAATATATGGAAAATTTAGTCTGATAGCCCTTGTGACCTCACCAATTGCCTACTACTTTTCCCTCAGATGGACTAGAAGGGAAAGCATCAGATTTGAAATTTACGCCGGACCATTTCTTTTTGGCATTCTTATGTCTCTCATAGTAATCCTGCTCATCTAGATCCAAATTTAAAAGCAGAATAAGAAATGGTTAAATCCAGATTGTGCTGTCACTGGTGATACCTATGGACGAGTTCGACAGGCGCATTTTGAAACTACTTCGCGATGACGCTACCCTATCGCTGAAAGAAATTGGAAAGAGGGTTGGCCTTTACTCACCGTCTGCAATAAGCAAGCGCATTGAAGTACTACGAATGAACGGGTATATCAAAAAGATAACTGCGACATTGGACTATACGAAGATGGGTTTCTCCTTTGTCACACTTACGATGATAAGGGGTAAATATGGTGGAAACTACAAGGAGGCAATTGCAGAGAAATTGAAAAAGATACCGGGCATAGTTTCGGTCTATTTCCTCCTAGGTGACATCGATTTCATGATCCAGACGGTTTCAAAGAGCAAGGATGATTATTCAAAGATCTTGGATAGAATCTCTTCCATTGCTGAGATCGAGCGTTCAGACACCAGGACTATACTTCAGACATACAAGGAGATGGATTTCAGTTCGGTTGAGATCTGACCCTACTTCAATATCTTCCTCAGTTTCTAACGGGGTGACTTCATCTCTCCTCATCAGACTTCACCCGATTCGTTTCTGCATAGTCGTAGAGCCAGCATTTTACCAAGCTCTTTCCCAAATCAAAAGTTGGTGGTGACTTTTCACACACAGAATATCTTTTGATACAGGAATTCTGATATATGCACCCTTCTCTGCTGGGCTCTCCTGAGTCGTGGGCAACTGAAAACTTGTTGGAAGAAGTGAGCGAGAGGTTTGCACCGATGAGATCCGCAGTGTAAGGATGCCTCGGGCGTTCAAATATTTCGTACGTGTTTCCCTGCTCAAGTATCTGTCCGTAGTAGAGGACGGCTACCCTTTCGCACATGTACTTGATGACGTTCAGATCGTGAGTTATGAATATGTAACTTATCGATAGTTCGTTTTTGAGTCTGATCAGCAGATTCAGAATTTGCGCCTGGATAGAAACATCCAGAGAACTCGTGGGCTCGTCAAGGACCAATATCTTTTTCCCGCCAATTAAAGTTCTTGCCAGGCTGACCCTTTGTTTCTCTCCGCCACTCAGTTCAGTTGGATAAGATTCGAGTTTGCTCTCCGGAAGTTCCACCAGTTCTGAAGCCTCTTTGATCTTTTCCTCTAGTTGCCTGTCTGTAAGCTTCTTCTGGTCGGGAATTCCTTCAGAAATGATCTCCGAAACGGTAACCCTAGGATTTAGACTTCCAACCGGGTCTTGGAAAACTATTCCGATGTTTTTCCTCAGATAAAGAATGTCTTCCCTCTTCCTGAAATCTATCTGCTTGCCGTTGAGCTTCATTTTGTATTCTTTTGGTTTGTAGATACCTACCAGTGTCCTCGCCAGCGTGGTCTTTCCTGACCCGGTTTCTCCAACTATTCCGAAGGTCTCTCCCTGCTTGATATTGAAGGAAATCGAATCTAGGACCGTCTTCCACCTATCCTCTTCCCCAGCAGATTGAAAGAGTTTCGTCTTTCTCTTGAACCGGACCGTTAGATTCTCAATTTCCAGGATTTGTTCATTCATACAACCAGCAGGCGACCTCCCTTCCTTCTTTCTGCACTCTCAATTCGGGAACTTTGTTTCGGCATACGTCGTTGGCAAACTGGCACCTCGGATGGAACGCACAACCAGATGGAAGATGTCTCAGATCAGGTGGAGCTCCAGAGGAGACTTTCAGGGACCCTTCTTTCGCGTACCCTTCGGGAACGGAATTCTTGAGCATCGTAGTATAAGGATGCAGTGGTCTTTGGAGGACATCTTTCATAAAGCCGCTCTCAACCACTCTACCAGCATACATAACGTACACCCTGTCACACATATATGCAGCCACTTCAAGGTCGTGAGTTATCAAGAGAATGCTTGACAATATTTCCTTCTTCAGGCTGAGTATGAGACTTATTATCTTCCTCTGGACAATCAGGTCAAGTCCTGTCGTGGGTTCATCAAGAATCAACAAATTTGGCTTTTGAACTAGCACCATAGCTATGGATACTCTTTGCCTCATTCCTCCAGAAAGCTGATGTGGATATACGCTGAGAACTCCGTCCACATCCCTTATCATGACTTCCCGCAGGCTCTTCCTAATGACTGCCTCCTTTTCTTTCTTCTCCATCTTCGGTTCTGCTATATTCACTGCCTCCTCCATTTGGTCATGAACTGAGTAAACCGGATTCAGAGACGTCAGCGGCTCCTGAAAAATCATGTTTATACCCTTTCCTCTGAAGTTTATTTTATTGTCTTTTCCATGCAAAATCTCCTTGCCTTCAAAGGTTATCGATCCCCTGGTAATTCTTGCTGGAGGGATATCCAAGACACCTATTATGGCCTGAGCAAGAGTAGATTTTCCGGAGCCGCTTTCGCCGACGACTCCGACAACCTCTTCTTTACCGACTCTGATTGAGACGTCCTTGAGAACTTCAATTGATCTGTCCACAGTTTCGAAATTCACTGTCAGATCCCTTACTTCTAGAAGGTTGGGGCTCAAGTTATCCAGATGAGAAGTAGTGGCAGTCATATAAACTATCTTAGTTCGAGTCGAAACTCTCTTCAGACCTTATCTTAATGTCCCTCTTCCCAAGCTCGGCAAAGAACGGTTTAACAGGTACTATCTGTTCCGGCGGTTTCACTCCCTTTCCTTTTATCACACCGCCCATTATCATCTGGGCTGCGATCGAGCCGGGGACTCCTACCTCTTTCTGCGATGCCGATACCTTCCACTTTTCGTCGTACTTGAAATATGCCTTCATCTCGACCTTCTTGGGTCTTCCTTCGTCTGAGCCCTTTGCGGTGACCACCGTCATTTCATAGTCCATTATCTGAATGTTCTCTGGAGGAGAGAACATGTTTTGAGACTTCAGGAAGTCGAAGAGGAATTCTCTCGGCACTACTTCCGAACCTCCCGCCTTCACTTTGTCCTTTCCTCCGAATCCTATATCGGCAAGGAACTTGAGTTTCTCGATATCGGCACTTCCTTCCTTCCATTCTACGTACTTAATCCCTTTCTCGGCGAAGCTTCCTGGGAGTGTTGCTATTTCTGAATGAATGGACCTGAAAATCTTCGCTTTCCCTATTTCCCAGCCGAAATCATATTCTTCCATGTTGCAGAAGGGCTCAGATTCGACCATGTTCCCGTCAAAATGAACTGCCTTGAGGGTGAGTTCATCAAAAAGAGTGGCGGGCGACCACGTGAAGAATAACTTTGGGTAGTTTGTTTTATCGATCCAGCCGTCCCTTATCACTATCTCATCAACCTTATCAAGCTTGCTTACTGCATAGCTTGCCATAATGTTCGAAATACCTGGTTGAGCCCCCATCCCTACTATAGCAAGTAGCCCAGCATCCTTATATTCTTGATCTAGCGCCAGTTGCTCCAAGGTAACCCTATATAAACCACCGAAGTCCAAATAGTTAGTTTTTGCATCCAGTGCCGCCTTCATTATTTTTATGTTGTGATAATATTGTACCGCATTTATAACCACGTCAGAGCCTCGAAGGGTCTTTACTAGCGTTTCCTTGTCATTAACATCTAACTTTACAAATTTCACCCTAGGGTCGCCAAATTCGAGGTTTTTTACTTGGTCACCTACTATTATTTCATCTATTTTATTATTATTTAGTAAATCAAATACCGCGCATCTTCCAGTTAAACCCATTCCACCTAGTACTACAGCTTTCACATGCTATATTAAAATAGATAAATATAAACATTTTCCTGATTCGTAAAAAAAATTGTAAGAAAATGAATTATATTCTGAAAAATTTTAAACAAAAACGTCTTCGAGAAAAAATAATATACCCCACAGGAATATCAAACCATATATGGTTGTGAAATAATGCAAACTGAGGATGAAACTCATAAAGATGTTACAAACGTTCCTGAAAGAACAAGAAGTTATGAAACGAAGAGATCTCTCAATCTTTTTAAGAAGACAAAAAAGTTGATTCCATCTGGTTCAAGTTCTCTCATGAGGACAAGTTCCTGGGACGATTATCCGATATTCATGAACAAGGCAAAGGGAACCAGAATGTGGGATGTCGATGGAAACGAATACATAGATTTTCTGATGGCCTTTGGACCGCTGATAAATGGCCATGCAAATGAAAAGATAACTGCCGCAGTGAGGAAGTACATCAAGAATGGCGATTTGTACGGGACGCCAAATGAGCTGGAATACAAACTAGCGAGGGAATTCAAGAAATTCGTGAAGACTCAGGACATGGTGACATTTGCCCTGAGCGGCACGGATGCGACGTTCAACGCCCTCCGAATCGCACGAGCGGCTACAGGAAAGGACAATATACTAAAATTCGAAGGACATTATCATGGGCTCCACGATTACGGGGCCGTATCTGTAGAGGCACCTCCGCCAGTTGCTGGACTGAAGTGGTTCCCCAAGTCGCTTCCATATTCGGCTGGAATACCTCAAGGTGTGATGGAGACTGTAGTTGTTTCCACCTGGAACGATCTCGAGAGTCTTTCAAAGATTCTCAGGATCAGGGGGAATGAAATCGCAGCAATAATCATGGAACCAATTATGGCGAACTCCACTCTTGTCTCGCCTGAACCTGGATATCTGAAGGGAGTCAGGGAGCTTGCAGATGAATACAATATCCTGCTGATTTTCGATGAAGTCATAACTGGGTTCAGGGTCAGCGAGGGTGGTGCACAGAAACTATTTGGAGTAACCCCTGACCTGTCTTCGTGGGCAAAGTCCCTTAGCAACGGGTATCCGATTTCTGCCGTCGCTGGAAAAAAGGAATATATGGAATTGATAGGCAACGGAGTGGGGTACGGAGGAACTTACTTTGGAGTCCCTATATCCCTGACTGCCTCAATAGCCAATCTGAAACTTCTAGAAGCAAACGAATTTGAGGGATATAGCGTACTAGGAAGGTTGACAAGAAGGATGGCAAGAGGCATCGAAGAGGTTGGAGAAGACCTTGACGAATCCATATTTGTCAACTATGAAACTGGACTCCTAACGTTCGTATTCACGGAGCAAAAGCAAATCACCAATTATAGGGAGAGCATAATCATGGACTGGAATAAGTACAAGGGAGTCCAGAAGAAAATGCTGCAGAGGGGGATATACTATCATCCGGACGGAGCGGAACGAATACCACTTTCAATGGTCCATACGGAAGCTGACGTGGAAGCATTCTTGACATCATTGAGGGAGTCGATCAAGGAATACAATCGTGAGAACTAGTCAATTCCTGAGACCGTGAGGGTCAGTGCTGAATAGAGATATCAGCACTGTATATTCTTAGTGGAGTTCCTGATCCAGCAATCTCCTCTTCCTTTTTTACGAGATCATCCGTTGTCTTCATCCTCTATTTTCCAGGAGGTGCACTAGCCCCGAAGAAGGAATAACGATTGTGACCCAACCGAACAGGGCGGGAATGAAAGATGATCAGTTACGTTTCTCGTTTATATCTTACTTCCAATCGTTTCCGAATAAAATTCAAGCGGAAATTTTGGAGGGCTTTCTTGGCGAATATTTTCTGTTATCCAAAAGAATTGATATACTTCATCTAATTACTTGTTGTATGATTGAGAAAAATTCCGACAAATCCATGGAAATTAGTAAAATTTGCACGGAATTGACATATGGAACTTGGAGAAAACAGGGGAACTGGACTCCTCTGACCATAACGAGCGAGAAGGGAACTTACTTTACCGATTCTAACGGAAAAAACTATCTCGATTTCTCAGCCCAGCTAATGTGCTCTAACCTTGGGCATGGAAATCAGAGGATTAGGCAAGCAATAAATGATCAACTGAACAAGCTAGAGTACATTCAACCTGGATATGCAACTGAGATCAGGGCAGAGGTCGCTCTCTTGCTGAAGGAGGTACTGCCATCATCTCTGACAAAATATTTCTTCGGAGCATCAGGTACAGAAGCCAACGAAGCAGCTATAAAAACCGTAAGGATGTTTTTTCAGAAGGAAAGAAAGATAAAGATCATTTCGAACTATAATTCCTATCACGGTTCTACTTCTGGGAGCATAACCCTTACGGGAGATTTTAGGAGGATTCCAGTCGATACGTATTATTCTGTCCCAGGGATCGTCCATTCGATTCCACCTTATTGCTATCGATGTCCGCTCAAGCTCAAATTCCCAGAGTGTAATATTGCCTGTGCAGACTACAACCAGTACCTGATTGAAAATGAGGGCAACATAGGAGGAATGATTGTCGAGCCCGTCACTGGAACGAATGGAGTTGTAGTGCCTCCTGATGGTTATCTCCAGAGAGTGAGAGAAATCACCAGAGAGAACGATGTTCTGCTGATAGCCGATGAGGTTATGAGTGGTTGGGGTAGGACGGGAAAGTGGTTCGCTGTCGATAACTGGGACGTGAAACCAGACATACTTACCACCGCAAAGGGGATAACGGGTGCATATCTTCCCTTATCTCTAATGGCAACTAGCAAGAGAATTGCAGACTACTTCGAGGAAAATTATTTCGCGCACGGCCATACTTATGAGGCGCATCCAGTTTCACTTGCGGCAGCAAAGGCAGCCATAAATGAATACAAGGAAGGAAATCTCATAGAGAGATCTAGGGAGTTGGGAAAGAAGCTCAGAGACAGACTAGATGAGATCAAAGAAAGGCACAAATCCGTAGGCGACGTAAGAAGCATAGGTCTGTTTGGGGCAGTAGAGCTGGTCAAAGACAGAGAGAAGAAAACTCCCTTCAATGTATACAAAGAAAAAATTGAAGGGAAACCCCTTATGACTGATAAAATTTCAAAAAGAGCGATGGAACAGGGAGTTTACATTAACAACTGGCTAAATCATTTCGTCATAGCTCCTCCGCTGGTGATATCAGAGGAAGATCTGACAAGGGGGTTAGATACACTCGATGACTGCCTGAGACTTTCAGACAATGAGGTGGTTTAGATGAGAAAGGTACTGAATTATGTGAACGGAAAGTTCGAAGAAGGAGAGGGGGAGGAAAAGTACGACGTATTCAACCCTGCATTCGGAGAGAAGATTTCTGTAGTCACCGAAGCAACGAGAAATGAGGTAGACAGGGTAATAGACCTTGCTCACGATGCTCAGACAAAATGGATGAAGGTGCCCGTCTCTGACAGAATAAAGTATCTCTTCAAACTTGAAAATCTGATGTGGAATAAGTTGGATCAGATAGCGGAGGTAACGACGATAGAACACGGCAAAACGTTTGAGGAATCGAAAGGAGACGTAGTAAGAGCGATTCAAAACGTCGAGTCTGCCGCTGCGGCAAGTTATCAGATAATGGGGCGGAACAACAAACAGATCGCAAATGGAATAGATGAAGAGTTGGTCAGGGTGCCTATGGGTGTGTTTGCGGTAATATCTCCCTTCAATTTTCCAGTCATGATTCCGTTCTGGTTTTTCCCCTATGCCGTCACATTCGGGAACACAGTAGTGATAAAACCGTCTGAAAAGACTCCGATGAGCATGGAAATGATCATGAAGTTGGTAAGCGAAGCTGGCTACCCGGAAGGGGTAATTCAACTGATAAACGGGGGCAGAGAGGCGGTCGACCATATCCTTGAGAACAAGAAGGTTGCGGGGATCAGCTTCGTTGGATCTACCCCGGTAGCAGAATATGTTTACAAGAGGGGGACGTCCAACAGGAAAAGAGTTCAGGGAGGAGCATCAGCAAAGAACTATATTCTGGTGATGCCGGACGCTGACCTTAAGAGCAACATAGGCAACTTGATCGGTTCCTTCTACGGGAACGCAGGCGAAAGGTGCTTGGCTGGTTCCGTACTGGTGACTTTTCCGGAAAACCACGACAGAGTGATGAGCGTGTTCAAGAAGAGTGCCACAGAGCTGAAAGTGGGCTATGGAATGGAAAAAACAACGGACATGGGACCGCTCATACGAAAAGAGCACATGGAAAGGGTAGAGAAGTTCATTGACTTGGGCCAAAGAGAAGGAGGAAAGCTTGTCCTCGATGGGAGAAAATCTAGACCCCGAAAGTATCCGAAAGGATTCTTCCTGGGTCCATCAATAGTAGACGATGTCTCCGAAGGTATGTCAGTTATGAATGAGGAAATCTTCGGACCAGTCGCATCCTTCTATGAGGCTGATTCGTTTGATGATGCGGTAGAGGTAATAAACAAGAGCAGGTATGGAAATGCATCCACTATCTATACCACTTCCGGACTCCACGCTAGGAAATTCGCAGATAGCATCGACACTGGGAACATAGGAATAAACGTCGGAGTTGCAGCTCCAATCGCATTCTACCCATTTGCGGGCATGAAGGATTCATTCTTTGGGGATCTACATCCACAGGGAGGAGACGATAGCGTTATGTTCTTCACTGAGAGAAAGGTGATAATTTCCAAGTGGTAAGTTCCGACCAAATACTAAATTTCTAGAACCATTGGCTCGATTTTGGAAAAATTAGCAAGAAAATACCAAAAATCGATACGAATGAATAGTAAACTTTAAGTTATTTGATTGTTTGTAATGCTAGATTTGAAATGAAGCGCTCTATTATAGCGATAATTGTAGTAGTAGTTGCGATCGTTGTAATTGGTTCATCAGTAGCAGTTTATGTCCACAACACTTCCAACCTGAATAAGAAGACCACGCCAGATACTCTTACAGTTGAAGAGACAGAATATCCGGATAGCCTGGACCCAGCAGTGACATTCACGACGCCAGGATGGGAGATACTGGATCAGGTATATCAAACTCTGGTTGCTCCAAACAATTCCAGCCAAACATCCTTCCTGCCGGTTTTGGCTACTAACTGGACTGTCTCGTCCAATAACATGAACTATACTTTCAACCTAAGACACAATGTCACCTTTTCAAATGGTGATCCGTTCAATGCTTATGTGATGTGGTTTTCTCTATATCGGGCTATGCTAATGAACCAGGCGCCTGAATTCATACTTGGTCAGAACTTGGGCACAAACGGCTCCTACTTCAACAATTCGTTCAACATTACCGCATCAACACTGAACTCTATAAATTACACAAATCCGAATTCTTCGTCACTATCAATAATGAATAATCAGTATCAGTCTGTTCAGGTGGTCAACGAATACGAAATTACTATTCACCTCGGATCAGGGTATAATGGATATCTTCCTTACAACGCATTCCTGATGACCCTGACAACACCTATGGGAATGGCAGTTGATCCAAATGTGGTCCTTCACAATGGTGGAGTTGTCGCGGGTTCGACGAACCAGAACCTTTCGGGGTATGCAATAGGAACTGGATTCTACAAGATAAATACCATAGTACCCGGGCAGAGCATATCTCTCGTTGAAAATCCCACCTACTGGGGAAAGAGTCTTTCTGCGAACCAGTTAAACAACGCAATAAGTCCTCCTCACATAAAGTACATAGTCCTAGAGTACAAACCTTCATCCGCCATAATCACTGATCTCAAAGCGGGGAAGGCTCAGATTGTAGAAGCACCGGTGACTGATTATTCGACTCTGAAGAACATATCGGGTATCACTGTCAACAAACTTCCGATTCAATTCGGTTCTTCTCAGAATTCATTCTTCGTCTACATGGATCAAATTGGTAATTACTCATTCCAAAACATAGATGTCAGGAAGGCCGTCACCTATGCAATCAACTATACCGGCATAATCTCTGCGGTCTATGGGGGATTTGCGCAGCAATGGATAGGTCCTGTCCCACCAGGGTTCGAGTACTACAATCAGACTATTACAAACCTTGCTTTCTATTCCTACGATCCGGTGGCAGCTGCTCACTACCTCAACGAAGCAGGTTACAGGGCAATACTTCCTAACGGCACGGTTCTACCTGGCGCCCCGTTCCCAAACTATAATTTCCTGTATGAATCCGATTCTGCGACCCAAACCCTGGCCGCTCAGATAATCGCAAAGAATCTTGCAGCTATTGGTATCAATGTTACTCTCTCCGGACAGCCTGGTAACACCTACACCGCCATAGTTTACGGATATGCAACAAATTCAACGCTGTACCCCATAGGACTGAACTACTATACCGAGGATTACTCTGCTTCCATAGATTATGTTAGTGCTCTTGCGGACGGGTTCTATAATGGGACATCGGCATACTATAACTCAACGGTGTTCAACTGGACAGTCAATGCGAGCACATCGTTCAATAATGCATCGATAATACAGAATCTCACTTACATAACAAATGCAATGTACCAGAATTACACGATGGCGTGGCTTTATGTTCCCTATCTACTGAGCATCAACTCGGTCAGCGTGACTGGTATGATTCCGAACACGGCAGGATCCGGCGCTGGTTACTTCATGTACTACAACACTGTGCAGTACACATCATAAGGTGATGTGGTGGAGGGGAAGCAGGAACTGCTCTACTTCATCCTGAAGAGAATCGCGATATCGATACTCGTGATTCTCGGTACTATTTTTGTAGTTTTTTTGATATCACACTATCTAAGTCACGATCCTGCTGCACTTTGGGCCGGACCGAAGGCACGGCCCTCCACGATCAAATCAGTAATCATAAGATATGGACTAAATCAGCCGATATATATACAGCTCTGGGACTTCGTGAAGGATTTCTTCACTGGGAACTTCGGAACAGATCCAGTAACTGGTCGCTCTATAAGTGCTGAAATTTTCTTCTATTTACCAAACACTATTGAGCTCGTTCTTACCTCTCTGATAATTATAGTGCTTAGCGGAGTTGGACTAGGTTATCTCGCTGCAATAAATTTTGGAACCAAGAAAGATGCTGTCATAAGAATTCTTTACACGTCTGCGTGGGCTTCTCCGACATTCCTGGTCAGTATTCTGGCAATCATAATCTTCGCTTCATACATTCCAATCTTTCCATCTGGAGGAATGTATTCTTCGATCCTAAATCCCCCAAGGATCACTGGCCTCTATATCTTGGACTCTCTGATTACACTCCATTTCGGAGACTTTATTGATGAAGTATACCACATAATACTTCCTGCGCTTACCCTCGCCTTCCTCAATTTCGGTATTATAACGAGGATCAGCAGGAATGGTATTTTGGGAGTTAAGTGGCTCCCTTACGTTAAGTCTGCAAAGGCAAGAGGACTAGATCAGAAGCAGATTAACAGGCGCCATATCCTTCGGAATGGTTTGGTTGAAAGCAATACTGTAATTGCAGTCATGTTCGGCTGGCTGATAACGGGCGACCTAATAGTTGAGGAAATTTTTGCATGGCCCGGTATAGGAAAATTCGCTTATCTGGCTATATCGACGGATGATTACCCAGTCCTCATATTCACGGTGATAACGTTCACCATTCTGGTCATAGTGGCCAATCTTATAGCTGATGTGATGTACGCCGTTCTGGATCCTAGAATCAGACTCGGAGGTGAAGAATGAAGAGACCGCTAGTGAAGAAAACTCTCGGAATCGTGATGAGCAACAGGTTGTCCACTACTGGTTTCATAATAATTCTCATCTTCATTGCCATAGCGGTCATCTACACAATTCTCGGAAACCGCATCGTTCCGTACAACCCTCTTAGCATCAACCTTTCAGACGTCAACGCACGTCCAAGCTACGCTCACCTCTTTGGAACCGACCAGCTCGGGCGAGACATATTCTCAAGGGTAATAGCAGCTATTCCAGTGGACATTGGCCTTTCTATATTCATAGTACTGATATCCGCACTTATAGGCCTCTTCCTGGGGACTACAGCCGGATATTTCAGAGGAATTGTAGAAGAGGTCATAATGAGGGTAACTGATCTCTTCTTTGCTTTCCCTCCGTTAGTTATGTCTCTTGCCATAGCAGCAACTCTGGGTAGGAGCCTGATTATAGCGGCCTTCTCCATCATATTCGTCTGGTGGCCCCCTTACGTTAGGCTCGTTAGGGGCAGTACCCTCCAAGTAGCAACTAGCGACTTCATCACCATGTCGAAAGTCTTGAACACTAAATTTTCTAAAATCCTTTTCAAGGGAATACTTCCAAACATAATGACGACACTAGTGGTTTACGCTACTATGGACATTGGGACAGCTATGCTTACGCTATCCACACTCGGCTTCCTGAACATAGGGATACCGATACAGCAACCTGAACTCGGACTTATGGCATCCGTGCTCAACACGAATCTGTACCTGGATCCTCTGGAGGGGTTGATTCCAGCCATTTTCATTTTCATCATTGTAATGGGTTTCAGCCTGATCGGAGAGGGACTCGCTGAAATCATAGATCCTAACATAAGATCCCATCTGTTCTCCAGAAGAAGAAGATTGGAAGAGATGAAGAAAATGAGCGCCGATAAGGCGAAAGTCACCAACTAACTCTCTTTCTTGCCGGGTCTCTTCCTCCCTAATGAAGGAAGTGGTACAACAATAAGGGCAATGAGGACGACCAACACTATCACCATAATTTCATTACTTTCCGCCGGTATGTAGTATGTGTTGTGCGTAACCCAGAGTTTTAGAACCCCTACCACTGGAAGATATCCTACTGCATACCCAAAAACTTGTGTTGAATTGACTAGAGTATTATCAATGCCTGTATCCTGATCGGCTGCAATCGTGTAATTGCCAGAAGTGTATCCTGAGGACCCGAAATTGTGGTCCCCCATCGTAACGAAGCCAGTCTCTCCTATGTAATTCTGTAGGTTCACAAGGAGATTTTTGTGAGAATAACCTACGTCGGTGATGTAAACATAAGGGCCACTGATCTTTAGCCATGATGGATTGTCGTTTCCGTAAAGTATCGGGGTAGACCCGTTCCATCCTTCAACGTAGAACATTGCCCTGTGTATAACTAATTCTCCTCGATATTGATCGTTGTAGATTATTACGTTTCCATACTCTCCATAATTTATCGGGTAGCCCTTCTCTCTTGCAACTAGGTAAGTCTGCACATCCACATAGGATTCTATCTTCTTGACTCCGACTATGTCTCCTGTGTTTATAGCTCCATACACAAAGTTGCTCCCGTGCTGCATAGAACTGGACTCGACAATCACAGCAGGGGGCCAGTTACCCGTGTATAGGAATAGAGATGAAAAAATAATCGCGATGACCGCGACTACGGCAACTACGCTAATGACTTCATTCCTGTACTTGAACGTCACTGACGGCTTAGAATAACATCGATTAAATCATTTTCTGTCGTTTCCAGATGGAAAATTTTCAGAGAGATAAATTTTTATTGACTCCCACTATATCAAGAAGAACATGAAGAGTGAAAAAATTACAGTAGAACAACTAAACGAGCTCGATAAAAAGATACTTCTTAGTATCTTTGACACAAGGGAAACAAACCTTAGCGTCATTTCGAAAAAGGTTGGAGTTTCGAAGTCCACAGTTCACAACAGGCTGAAGAAAATGAAGAGCAGTCGTTTCCTGAAGGGCGTTATTCCTCTCATCAACCAGATCAATCTCGATAAGAGTATCACCGCCGTTTCCCTTATCAATGCAAGATACGGACCGGAATATGGGGAGGCAATAGGGTCAAGAATTGCAAAGATCAAAGGAGTCTGGGCCGTTTATTTTGTCCTGGGTAGTATTGATTTCGTTGCGCTGATTCGTGCCAACAGTAAAGCAGAGTTGGGAAGCATCGTGAACGAGCTTTCAAAGACACCCGGAGTGGAGAGAAGCGAAACTATTATGGCGCTCAATACTGTAAAGGAAGATTTCCCAGAGTCCCTAAAACTGATCATAAAGGAATGAAAGAGAAATTAATCAAAAAAATAAGAATTTTTCAGGAAACTTTTTCTTTAGTTTGATTTAGTGGAGAAACTTATCCACGTTTAATATACCCGATAAGCATGAATGCAAGTGGTAAGATATGTCAGTGCAGGTCTCCAGTAGACTAAGTTTAGAAAATGCGCCAATCTTAAAAACCAGTATTCCGGGACCTAAATCGAGGCAATTTTTAGAAATCCAGGACAAGCTGGAAACTTCCAGCAGGTCGTACACAAGTTTCTTCAAATTTGCGGCTGATTACGGGAAGGGATCTACAATCGTCGACCTGGATGGTAACGTGTTTATCGACTGGTTCGCAGGAGTTTCTGTTCTCAATCTCGGACACGGACATCCTGCGATCGTGCAAGCCCTAAAAGGACAGATCGATAAGATGACTCACATAACAGAGGTTCCTACGGAAGCCAGGATAAATTATCTTAAGAAACTGAACTCTGTTCTCCCTGAAAAAATGCGGGACAATTCCAAAATACTGATGACCGTCAGCGGGGCGGATGCTTGTGAGGCTGCCGTGTCTTTAGCAAGGTACAACTCAAAAAAGCCGACGATCATTGCGTTCACTGGTTCGTATCACGGTATTGCTGGTGGTATAGTTGGAGCGACCTCCAATTCTCATTACAGGGACTATGCTGGGTTCGGTTCTCAGAACTACGTATACGCACCATATCCCTATCCCTATAGGTTCCCGGGAAAGACTAGACAAGAAGATATCTCAAAGGAAGTTATAGGAAGGATCGAAGAGATGATAAGGGATCCTTACTCCGGAGTTCCTCCGGTCGGAGGGATCATAGTTGAGCCGGTACAGGGAGAGGGTGGTTACATAGTTCCTCCAGACGACTTTCTGCCAATGTTGAGAGAAACGTGTGACGAGCATTCTATTCCGCTCATAGTGGATGAGGTACAGAGTGGAATCGGTAGAACGGGAAAGGTGTGGGCATCCGAGTACCAGAAAGTGACTCCGGATATAATGTGTATATCCAAGAGCATTGGAGGGGGGATACCTATTTCCTCAGTAGCCTACAGAAATGATTTCGATCAGATCCCGAAGGCATTCCACCTTGGAACATATCGAGGAAACCCGCTAGGGCTCGCGGCGGGAACGGCAATACTTGATATTGTAAGGGAAGAGAAATTCCTCGAAAGAGTAAGATCCAAGGGGAAATACGTACTCAGCAGGTTTGAGGAAGTTCAAAGAGATTCAAAGATAATCGGGGAAGCCAGAGGGAGAGGATTCATGATTGCCAGCGAGATCGTCAAGAATAAACCTGACAAGACGCCTGGAACTGAACTCGCAGGGATGGTAAGGGAGTCGATGTTCCAGAAGGGAGTGCTGATGCACACATGCGGCCATTATGGAAACGTTATGCGATTCATGGCTCCTCTCACCATAGAGGACGACCTTCTAGAGAAAGGAATTTCAATTTTTGAGGAAGCAATAAAGGAAACGGAAGTAAGAGCATGAGCATAGTAACGAGGGATCCATATACGCAGAAAGTCCTGGAAACATTCAAAACTGACAGTCCGGAGGACGCACTACGAAAAATAAAAGATGTAAGAGAACACCAGAAGAGCTGGAAGGAAGATCTCGATGATAGGGTAGATCATTTCAGGAAAGTCATTAAACCCAACTTTGAGAAGAAGACTGACGAGCTTGCAAGAACAATGACGGAGGAAATGGGAAAGCCAATCTCCCAGAGCATTTCAGAGGTAAAGAAGAGCATCAAGCTCCTTGATTATTTAATAGAGAATGCCAACGATATCTACGCTGCAGAAACCGTCAAGACAGAGGCATTCAAGAGTTATGTTAGATTTGACCCAATTGGAGTGATCATGTGCATAGAGCCATGGAATTTTCCTGTATGGCAGGTAGCGAGAGCAGCCTTCCCTGCTATGATGGCGGGAAACGGAGTAGTATTGAAGCACGCCAGCATTGTCACGGGTGTTTCAATGAAACTTCAGGAGATTATAGATTCTCCAATCTTCAAGAGCTTGGTTGTGGACGGTAAAACTGCAACCTCCCTGATAAAACATGTGGAAGGAGTAGCATTTACTGGGTCCACTCCTGTTGGATCTGGAATAGCATCTGAGGCAGGGAAGGAACTCAAGAGAGTCGTCATGGAACTCGGAGGCTCCGATCCGTTTATAGTCCTCGACTCTGCGGACATGAAGGCAGCTGCAAAGGGAGCGGCTGTAGGGAGATTGCAGAACAATGGACAGAGTTGTATTGCGTCCAAGAGATTCCTCGTGCAGGAGAGTGCCTACGACGACTTCAAGGAGCTCGCAGAAGAAGAATTCTCGAAGGTAGTGATTGGGGATCCGAAGATAAAAGAGACATATCTTGGCCCGCTATCCTCTGAGGAACAGAAACGGTCAGTGGAAGAACAGATAAGATACCTGGAATCCAGAGGCAAAGTGAAGTTCTTAGGAGAGGGTTCAGGAAATATCATACCTCCAGTCATTGCTGAACTGAACGAAAACTACGATGAAGAGATCTTTGGCCCAGTTGCAGTCCTCAGGAAGTTCAAGGACAAACGAGATGCCATAAGAATAGCAAACGAGACTCCGTTCGGACTGGGAACTTCCATTTGGGGAGACAGGAACGAGGCAGAGACTATGGTCAAAGATATAGAGGCAGGAATGGTGTTCATAAATAGCATTGTCTTCTCTGACCCTAGAATTCCGTTTGGGGGAATAAAGAAGAGCGGGCTGGGCAGGGAACTTTCAAAGTATGGGAGCAGGGAGTTTACGAACATGAAAACGGTCTGGGTCAGCTAGAGACAGTTATTGCATAGTGCCCCTTGTGAAATCTTGAAATGTCCTTGACCTGATGAACTGAAAAATTTTCTTTTACCCTATTAATTTCCTTTTCTACCGAGAAATCACTCCTTAGAGAGAAGGTTTTTAGCATTAATATTCCCCTTTTGGTTCCAAAGTGTTCCAAATTCTTTGCGAAAATGTCTATTTGATTTGGTTGTGAGACATCCTGGTATACTATGTCCACTCTATCGACGAATATCCCGTACAACTCCGGTTTCTGTGCATCTGACAGGATCGGAAAAATATTCTCCTTGATTCCAGAAAGGGAAGTTAGCTTTATGAAAGGGACTGGTGCAAACTCAACGGCAAAAATCGAACCAGTCGAAAGAGAGTCCGCTAGGTGAGAGGCAGTAGTACCCGCCCCCGCCCCAAGATAAAGCATGTGATCCCCCTTTCTTATGTCCGGTTTAAGGCCCATTCTTATTGATGATGAGAGCTTGGACCGAAGGGGGGAAAAAATCCTGTAGTACTTACCTCCTCGGTTAGTCACCTGTTCACCGTAGATCGATTTCCCGTCCTTTGACTGAGAATACAAATTCCCCTTATCCTCGAAGAAATTAGGGACCTGAAGTTCTCTCATCAGACGAACATCTCGAGGTTTCCTTTACCTTGGGAGGATCTGTTTCTCTGGACGTTCATCTTTTCCACGCCCTTTACAAGATCGGACTGCAGTATGTGATCTCTTCCGTCTCTAATCGCGAACATGCCACCTTCTACTACCGATGCTTTTAGGTCTGCTCCAGAGAAGCCCTCAGTTATCTCAGCAATCTTCTCAAGATTTACTTCCCTGAGATTCATTCTCTTAGTGTGAATCTTGATTATTTCCACTCTTCCTCTCTTGTCAGGAAGTGGAATTTCTATGATTCTATCGAATCTTCCGGGCCTCGTAAGCGCCTCATCCAGAGTGTCGGGTCTGTTGGTAGCACCGACCAGCTTTATATTTCCAAGAGGCTCAAATCCATCTATCTCTGCCAGCAATTGCATCAACGTTCTCTGAACCTCTCTGTCACCTGACGTCGACGAATCGATTCTTCTGGACCCTATTGCATCAAGTTCGTCGATGAAAATTATCGAAGGCGCTTTCTTTCTTGCGAGATCAAAGAGTTCCCTTACAAGTCTAGCTCCCTCTCCTATGTACTTTCGTACGAGCTCGGATGCTACTACTCTTATGAAAGTAGCATTGGTGCTGTTTGCAACTGCCTTGGCAAGAAGCGTTTTCCCGGTTCCTGGTGCTCCCACTAGGAGGACTCCCGTAGGTGGTTCAATTCCGACTTTTCTGAATATTTCAGGATTAAGCAGTGGGAGTTCGACCATTTCCTTCACCTCCCTGATCTGCTTCTCTAGTGCCCCTATATCATTGAAGGTCACGTTTGGTTTCTCAGCAATTTCCGCAGCAACAACCGTTGGGTCGTACGCTTCTGGAATCACAGAAATAACTGAGAGCGTGGCCTTGTTCAAAGCGACTCTAGTTCCGACTGTGAGTTTCGATGTTGGGATGTGTTCTGAGGTGTAGACCAAAAAACTTGGACCGGTAGAGCTCCTTATAACAACCCTTCTCTCATCGATAACGTCTTCTATGGAACCTATTAGAAGTGGTGGAAGCTTTAGCCTATTTATCTCTTTTTTGAGTCTTTCTATTTCTTCTGTTAGCCTCTTATTCTCAAGCTCCGAATATCTTTTTTCCTCCTCAGCTGTTCTTAGCTGCCTGAGAACTTCTTCGACGTCGTTATATCCATCTATATCGTCGTCCGTCTTCGTCTGCCTTCACCAGCCTCTAAAACTATCCTCCTTATTTAAATCTAATGTATGAAGTCAAATCTATGCGGCTTTTTAGCAGTCTTCTACAGGCCCTCGAGGTGTCTAAATATTATGGTGAATAGAATCCCAGTCCGTGATTCAGGTCTGCGTTCTTCCAGATTTGACAACCGATTTTACTACTTTTCTATCAAAGCCCACTGCGTAATACACGGCCGCAGCGACAATGAAACCGACAAAATAGCTGATGTCTATCCCGCCAAGCGACCTCGATATGAAGAAAGTGTAATTAAAATTTCCAAAGAAGATGTTCATGAATGGAACCGATACCAATAGACCAGCGAAATATGCGGCTATTCCGTTCCAGTTTACTTTCTTTTCAAATTTGAGCGTTTGCCTCTTAAGGACCAAGAAGTCGACAATCAAGATAGCGACCCATGGCGATATCCAGTAGTCAAGAACTAAGAGGAAGTTGTCGAAGAACGCATAGAAGTGTTCGTAAAATATCAAAGAGAGTACCAGTCCAGCAACTGCAACCAGACCAACAAACCTTGTTCTCCTTAGTTTTATTCCTCCGACTAGACCAGAGAGAGAGGCAGAATACAGGTTCAGGACGTTTGCGGCTATTCCTCCTAGAGCGATTGCAATCAAGGAGAGGGGATACAAGACCCCCGAAATACTTTTGAGCGAAGCTATTGACTGTGAACTTAGAGTGACAAATGAAATTATCAGGGCAATTATCTCGACAAAAGTTGTTGATACGAAAGCTCCTGCGAACGTGTTGGAGAAAACCTTTTTCAGAGAGACATTTTGAGGGAGATATCTGGAGTAGTCAGAAGCGTATGGTCCCCAGCTCATAAGATAACTGTAAGATAGTGCGATCATGCCAAAGAAAGCGGTATCAAGCTTCACTGAGGAGATAGAAAGTCCAGAAATTGTTCCCAAACTGTGCCCACCCTCAAAGAACAGAACCTTGACGAATACGACGAGAAATAAGACGCCTAGCACGTAGGATAGAATTCTTTCGACCCTGTGAATAAAATTGTGACCGACATAGGCGACAACGTATACCACCAGCACAAATATCGGAATCAGTAGAAGATACGTTGTTCCAAATATTAGGTAGAGGGCAGAAACACTCAGAATATTGTTTATGATGAACCAACCACCTGTGTTCGAAAGATTGATGATCCCAAATACTCGCATTGTGAACCTTCCCATTGAGTTAGTGGTTCCCATCATTTGAGGGAAGCCTGTTTTAGGACCCATCATTGCAGAGAATCCAACAATCGCTGCACCAAGTATATTTCCAATTATAATCGAAATTACCGAACTTGCAAAATTCATGTTCATAGAGAGGGGGAAGAATCCAAGCGCAAAATCTGCTATTGTCAGATTCGCAGCGAACCAAAGATTGAACAAGGAACGTGGCTTTCCTTGCCTTGAATCTGTAGGAATTCTTTGTATCCCGATACTTTCAAGGGTCACGTACGAACATGTGTTCGTATTCTATATACTTACTCGTTGAAAATGAACCAAGAGCCTGTTGCATATGCACAAAGTTTTCCCTCTCCGTCAAACACTTCCACTTTCACCACGCATATGTTTTTACCCTTTCGGATGACTTTTCCTACGGCTCTAGCAGGAGACTTCGACAGTGGATACAGGAAATTGATGTCCAGATTGGTGGTAACTTGATTCCTCTTGCTTACCGAAAGGACCGCAGTTCCACCTGCTATATCGACGAGTGCGCAAATTACACCGCCATTCACGATGTTGCCCAGTCTCATGTGTTTGTTTTCGAGATTTAGCGTTGATTCTGCGCTTCCCTCGTCCAAAATTCTTGTCTTAATTCCAACGCAGTTAACGAAGGGATCTCTGTTTACCAACTGCTCCATGATGTCTTGGTCATCCATAAATCGAAATACATAACTGCTATATTAATCGGATTTATGAGCCAGGATCAAAGGAAATCGTGGAATAGGGAATATAGATTAAGGGGAAAGATCTGGAGAGGCGAACTCAAAGAAAAAGAGATTTTCGATGAAATTCTCCTCCCTGGACTGACACTGGACAACGGGTGTGGAAATGGAAAGGGAACGCCTTTCATTAAGAACTCGATTGGACTTGATTTTTCAATATTTGCTCTGTCATTATACGTCGGTGAATCGAAAGTGCTTGGCGATATGCTTGCACTCCCTTTTAAAGATCGAACGTTTTCCAATGTGCTTTTTATACATTCATTGGATCATCTGAATTCTCAGGAGCGAGTTAAGGCCATCGAAGAAGCCGGAAGAGTGCTGAAAGCAGATGGTAAAGTGGTGGTCAGGGTGTTTTCAATCACAGATTTCAGGTATGGAAAAGGCCTGGAAATCGAGCCTAGGACGTTCCTCAGAGGGAACAGAATATCTACACACTACTTTGAGAAGGAAGAGTTCTCAGATCTACCACTATTTAAGGTGTCAAAAATTTACAATATTAATTATAATATAAATATAAGAAACAAGATATATAATAGAGAGGAATTTATTATAATTTTGATTAAATGAAAACAGAAAATATCCAATAATATTGAATCCGAGCGCTTTATAAACTCATCCATTCCAAATCATATATATATGCGTTCAACGTATAGGTTAAAGAGGTTATGGAAGACTATACAGCAAAGGACATTGTAGTACTAGAAGGGCTAAAGGCGGTAAGGAAAAGGCCTGCTATGTACATCGGAAGCACAGATGTACGAGGTCTGCACCAGCTTCTGTACGAAGTTATGGATAACAGTGTGGATGAAGCGATGGGTGGTTTCTGTAAGAACATCTTTGTAACTGTCAAAGGAAAAAATGTTACAATAGAAGACGACGGAAGAGGGATACCGGTTGACGTTCATCCAAAATACAACAAGTCTGCCCTGGAGATCGTATTGACAGAGCTGCATTCAGGTGCTAAGTTTGAACAGAAAGTCTACAAGGTTTCTGGAGGGCTTCACGGAGTTGGAGTTCACGTAGTAAACGCACTGTCATCTAGCTTCGAGATCTTCGTAAAGAGGGATGGATTTGTATATCATCAAGGCTATTCCAAGGGAGAAAAACTCACTCCAGTAGAAAAGGTTGGAAAAATCAATGATGGCAAAATAGAGTGGACGAGGGCGATTAGCATAGGATTCCATTTCAATTCACCAACTGGAACCTTGATAAGTTTCGAACCTGATGAGACGATAATGGAAACCGCTGAATATTCCTTAGAGACGGTAAGAGGTAGAATTGAAGAGTTGTCTTATCTTAACAAGGGACTCACAATTACGCTTGACTGGAATGGCACAATTACTACGTTCCAGCACCAAGGCGGGATAGAAGAAATGGTCCGGAACATGAACAAGGGTAAGAAAACGCTTCACGACGAAGTGATCTATGGTCAGATTAAATTTAATGGAGAGATGAAGGATATTTCCGGCACAAACAGTAAGACCAGCAAAGAAGATTCAGAAGGAGATACTGCTCACCCCAGCACTTTCATTGAATTCGCTATTCAATACAACGAATCGGTTAGCGAGAACCTACTTGCATTTGCCAACGACATCAATACAAGAGAGGGAGGAACGCACGTATCTGGTTTCAAGGGGGCACTGACGAAGGTACTCAACGACGAGGCAAAGAATCAAGAAATCATCGAGGACGAAAATTTCTTCACGGGTGAAGACGTAAGAGAGGGCCTGACCGCAGTAATAAGCGTGAAGATACCTGAACCTCAGTTTGAAGGTCAGACCAAAGAAAAGCTTGGAAACAGTAACGTCAAGGGCATGGTGTTTAGTGGAGTCACGGACCATCTGAAGAGATACTTTGAGGATCACCCTAGAGTCTCCGAGATCATATGCAAGAAAGCATTCCAGGCTGCTGAGGCTAGGGAAGCGGCGAGAAACGCCAGAGAAATGGTCAGGTCGAAGTCCTCTCTTAATGCAACTCTTCCTGGAACGCTTGCAGATTGCACCTTAGAGGACCCTGCTAAGACCGAACTTTACGTCGTGGAAGGCGAGTCAGCAGCTGGCCCCGCGAAGCAAGGGAGGGATAGATCCTATCAGGCCATTCTACCAATTAGAGGGAAGATATTGAACGTCGAGAAGGCTGGATGGGACAAAATCTTGAAGAACATTCAGGTTAAAAATTTGTTTTCTGCTATCAACATGGGACCGAACGATCCGTACGACCCGAAGAAATTGAGATATGGTAAAATAATTTTCATGACTGATGCAGACGTTGACGGTAGTCACATTCGAACCTTGCTGCTCACTCTCTTCTATAGGCATCTTAAGGAACTGATAGTTAACGGGCATGTGTTCATTGCAGTTGTTCCACTCTTCAGGGTGCAGAAGGGAACTATTGTAAAGTATGTTTATACAGAAAGAGAAAAGGATGTTCTCATTAAACAGTTATCAAATCCGATCGTTCAAAGATTTAAGGGTCTGGGAGAAATGAACCCGGACCAACTCTGGGAAACCGCAATGAATCCGGAGACCAGGAAGCTTGTAAGAGTGCAGATCGAGGATGCCCAAGAGGCAGATTCACTATTTACTCTTCTGATGGGAGAGCAAGTGGAACCGAGAAGAGAGTATATAATGAGCCATGCGACTGAAGCCCAGAATATCGATGTGTGATTTTCATGATCGAGAATACAGCGATTGAAAAGGAGATGAAATATTCCTACCTGGATTACGCGATGAGTGTAATTCTTGCTAGAGCAATTCCAGACGTCAAGGATGGTCTCAAACCTGTCCAGCGGAGAATACTTTATTCGATGTACGAGATGGGAGTCACTTTTGACAAACCTTACCGAAAGTCTGCAAGGATTGTCGGAGACGTAATGGGTAAGTACCATCCTCACGGTGATGCTGCAATATACTCTGCGATGGCAAGAATGGCTCAGGATTTCTCACTGCGTTATACGCTTGTAGATGGTCAAGGCAATTGGGGATCCCGCGACGGAGATCCTCCAGGAGCCATGAGATATACCGAGGCAAGACTGACCAAGATATCAAATGAAATGCTTGCAGACATCGAGTATGATACGGTAGATTTTACACTCAACTTTGATGGAACTCTCAAGCAACCGGTTTACCTTCCATCGAAGATTCCAAACATTCTCCTAAATGGAACTTCTGGAATCGCCGTTGGCATGGCAACCAATATGCCACCCCACAATTTAGGAGAGATCGTTGACGGATTGATACTTCTAATACGAAACAAAGATGCCGGATTAGAAGATTTATTGAAGGTTGTGAACGGGCCGGACTTCCCAACAGGAGGAATAATACTTGGGAAGAAAGGGATTATCGATGCATATAGGACGGGAAGAGGAAAACTCGATCTGAGAGCTAGGGCAGAGATAGAAAAGAACGAGATAATATTCTCTGAGGTACCGTACGAGGTCAACAAAGCAGAGCTTCTGAGTAAGATTGCAGAGCTTTCGAAGGATGGAGTAATTGGCGGCATCTCCAACATAAAAGACGAAAGCAACAAGGACGGCATCAGGATTGTGATCAAAGTGAAGAATGATTTCAGTCCGGAGATCACTCTCAACCAAATCTACGAGCACACTCAGGCTCAGGTGTCGTATGGAATAATAAATCTGGTACTCGTTAACAACGTACCCCGAACGATGGGTCTGCAGGAGATAATGCGCGAATATCTGAACCACAGAGAGTTTGTGGTGAGAAGGAGAACAGAATTCTTCCTAAAGAAAGCGAAAGAGAGAGAACACATTCTAGAAGCACTTGTCAAAGCTCTAGACGAAATTGATCTTACTATCAAAATAATCAGGAAGTCCAAGGAAGTAAAAGACGCGAGAGAGGGACTTAAGAAACAGTTTTCCTTGGATGACCTGCAAGCAAATGCAATCCTGGAGACAAGGCTACAGAAATTGACAGCGATGGAGATTTCGGACCTGAAGAAAGAGATGAAGGAAATCAAAGAAAACATCAATCATTACAAGGATCTGCTCGAGAACGAAGACAAGAGATGGGACTTGATCGTAGATGAGCTGGAGGAGATTAAGCAGAAATATGGAGATTCCAGACAGACTGAGATCACTGAATCTTATGTCGAAACCACTGAAGAAGAGCTAATCCCTCACGAGACTGATACGATCGTTCTTACGGAAGACAATAGAATAAGTAGGATTGAGGCGGATACTTTTTCGGCACAGAAAAGAGGGGGAAAGGGTGTATTTACGGGATCTAATGAGAGCGACATCAAGCAGGTGATAACCTGTGACTCCCACGACAGAGTGTTCTTCTTCTCAGACGTTGGTAAGGTATTCCAGATGAAAGCATACAGCATACCCAAGGGGGAAAGAAGGTCCAGAGCTAAGCTTATTTCTGCTGTTTTCGAAAACATGAAGGGAAGAATAGTCTTTATAATGAGCGAAAAAGGAAGTGAAGGAAAGAAGTATTTACTCTTCGTAACCGAAAAAGGAAGGGTGAAGAAGACTGAAATTTCCCAATACACCAATATCAGATCTAACGGACTCATCGCTCTGAAACTGCGTGAGGGAGACCTGCTCAAGGATGTATTTGTTACTTCAGGAGATGAAAAGATTGCGCTGCTCTCAACCGACGGACGGTTGGTTCTCGTGGACGAGCAAGAATTCAGATCAATGGGTCGCCCTGCATCTGGAGTGACCGGCATCAGGTTCAAAGGAGACAACAAGGTTGCGAGCGATGCTACCGTAACCACAAAGGAAATGATAGTTATCGCCGAAAAGGGACTTGGAAAGAGGGTTAGCGTAGAGGACTTTTCCATGAGACATCGTGGTGCTAAAGGAATGAGGGCGATCAAGGTCACCGAGAGGACGGGCAGACCAATCTATGTTTCCTCAATCGACGAGAAGGATGAACTCCTGATAATCACGAAGAATGGGAAAACCATCAGGACCGGCGTAGCCGCCATTCCTCAAAAGGGACGGAATGCTCAGGGAGTAAAACTAATAGAGTTGGATGAAGGGGATCAGGTGGCTTCTGTCACTCGGATCTCTTGAAAATTCCTGCGCTCGTGGTAGAGGTATCGAATACTATCACATTCATCTCCTTCAGTCTCTTTACTAATTTTTCTTTATCCTTCGGTATGATAACCACTGCACCCCCTCCTCCTGCTCCGGTAAGTTTCGCACCATAACCTAGTTCCCTTCCTATCGACACGATCTTCTCTATCTGTTCGGTGGAAATTCCGAAGACCTTGAGTTCTGAGTGATTTTCATTCATCAGTTCTCCTACCCTTGCCGGATCCGACTTCATCACGGCCTTGACTCCATCTTCAGTTATACTGCCTATCCTGTTCATTATGTCCTTTGCAAATGATCCTCTTTCGTAGAATTTCTTAACCTTGGCCACCTGTTCTCTTGTCGACCCCTTGGATCCAGAGTAAACTATGACCAGATCCATGTTCCTGGTTGGAATGCTCGAAAAGTTCCATGAAATTCCGTTCTTTTCTATCTTCCAGAGTGGTATCCCTTCTCTTCCGTTCGTGAGGACGAATCCCCCCGCAGCTATAGTAGATGTGTCTATAGGAGACCCAAGGCCCTGAGTACTATATTCTATGTTGAATGCCTCATTGGCGAGCTGCTCTTTTGAGTAGTCTCTCTCACTCAGCAGTATTCCGCTGATGATCACTGATGAAGTGCCTAGTCCGGATCCGGAGGGTACGCTTGTTTCGACCTTCACGTAAATATTGCTGAGTCCCAGGTATGAAAGGGTCTTCTGAACGAACGGAGTATACTGAAGTCCACTCCTGCTGGGAACAAGGTAGATCTTTGCAAATAGATCTACGGTCGCTGACAGTGCAGGATATCCGTAAACTACAGCGTGTTCACCAAACAATATAACTTTGTGTGGCGAATAAACGACCATCTGCTCATTTGAGTGATACGGGCTGGCTCTGGGTATCGTCCTTCTGGGCTATGACGGCAGTACCGTATGCCAAGACCTCTGACATGGTCTGACCGATCTCTGAAGAATCGAACCTGACCTCTATTACAGCGTTAGCACCAAGCCCCTTTGCATGCTGTTTCAATCTTTCTAGTGCTTCATATCTGCTCTGGTCAAGCATTTGCGTGTACTCTTTTATCTCTCCGCCTGCGATGGTCCTGAGGCCTGCTATGACATTTCCTCCTATGCCTCTAGACCTTACGATCAATCCCCAGGTGAATCCGATGACGTTCGTTATTTTGTAGCCTGGAACGTAAGGCGTACTCACAACAATTAAATCGGCCGTCGAAGGGTTATAGTTTCCGCTGAACATGGAGGAGTTAGAAATCGAGAATATAAAATGGTTGTGTCAAGCTCCCATTTCCTTGGGTCCGCAAGGCTGGAGAGGCGGTCTAGTTTTTGTTCACTTAAAACTAGTCAATTAAACGCGTGACAAAAAAAACAAAAAGGAAACTAAGGTGTAAAACCTTAGTCAGTTTAGTCCTCTTCTCCGCCAGGTCTTCCGCCTGGTGGTTTCGGTGCTCCGGCGCTGGTTGCCTTCGTTGCTATTACATCGTCTATCCTGAGGATCATGACTGCAGCATCCGTTGCACTGTCTATCGCCTGTTTTCCGACCCTGATCGGCTCGATAACTCCCTGCTCGATCATGTCAACAGGCTTCCCCTTCACCACGTCCACTCCTGCGTTTTTCTTACCATCTGCGTGCTCTTTCTTTAGGGAAATCAATATTCCTATTGAGTCTAGACCGGCATTCTCGGAAAGTGTCCTAGGCACTATCTCGATTGCCTCGGCGAATTTCTCTATCGCCAGTTGTTCTCTTCCTCCAACTGAGGCGCTGTATTCTCTTAGTTTCATTGCGATTTCTATTGCCGCTGCTCCGCCTCCAGGAATAATCTTTCCGTCCTGCAGTGCCGCTGCGACTACGTGCAGAGAGTCTACTAGGCTTCTCTCCACTTCATCCACGACGTGTTCGGTTCCGCCCCTTACTAGTACGGAAACTGCCTTCGGATTTTGGCACCCTGTGACAAAAGTGAGATGATCTTCTCCTATTTTCACTTCTTCCACTCTATCTGCCTTTCCTAGGTCCTTGGCGCTTAGGTCGTCCATGTTTGTTATTATTTCCCCACCGATGGCTTTCGCGAGTTTCTCAATATCACTCTTCTTGACACGTCTTGCGGCATATATTCCTTCCTTTGCTAAATATGCCATCGCCAAGTCATCAATCCCCTTCTGGGTGAGTATCACATTGGCACCCGTGGCTTTTACCTTGTCGACCATTCCCTTCAGAATGCTCTCTTCCTGCTTCTTGAACTTCGTGATGGATTCTGGATCTTCAATCCTTATTGAGGTATCGAACTCCGGCTTCTTGATTTCCAGTGCCGCGTTGAGCAGGGCTATCTTTGCCTTGTTCACAAGGACGGGCATTCCAGGGTGAACTCTCTCTTTGTCAACTATTACTCCCTGAATGAGTTGCGTGTCATCCACTGACCCGCCCTGTTTCTTGACGAGCTGTATATCGTCGAAATCTACGAATGTCTTACCATCCCTATCTTGGGCAACCTGCATGACTGATTTAACTGCAATTCCCGCTAGCTTACTCCTCGATGTTGACGCTCCCTTGGAGTTCAGGGCCGTATTGGCTATCTTGAGGAGAACCTTTTCATCCTTCCCAACTGGGGTGGACATCTCGCTGAGAACCTCTTTAGCTCTCTCTGCTGCCATCCTGTAACCAGAGGCTATGACTGTGGGATGAACATTCTGATTCAGCAGATCCTCCGCCTTCCTCAAAAACTCTCCCGCCAGTATCGCGGCGGTTGTAGTTCCATCTCCGACCTCTTGATCCTGAGTCTTGGAAACCTCCACCATCATTTTTGCAGCGGGATGATCTATATCCATTTCCTTCAAAATTGTAACGCCATCATTTGTAATGACGATGTCGCCCAAGGAATCCACAAGCATCTTGTCCATCCCCCTCGGGCCCAATGTCGTCTTTACCGCATCTGCAATTGCCTTGGCGGCGTTGATGTTGTTTTGCATCGCATTCTTTCCAGATTCCCTCTTTGCACCTTCTTTAAGAATAAATATTGGCTGTCCTGGCATCATTTAACTGGACACCTCGTTTTCCGTATTTTATTCTTCTATATAAACGTATTTCAGTGACATATTTGTACACATTCGTGAAACTTTGTCACAGAGCCGATTTTCTGACAATTCCACAAATGGAAATCAACATATATTGAATCAAGATTAGCGATTACGCCACCGTGGCTCAGTAGGTAGAGCAGCTGATTCGTAATCAGCAGGTCGGGGGTCCGAATCCCTCCGGTGGCTTTGCTTCTTTAGTGTGTCCTTTCCTGTATAGAGATAATAAGAAAGCATATTTCTGTGACAGAAAAAATTAGGTGAATAAAGTTTAAAAAAAATAAAAAATGAAAAGAATTACTTTGCACCAGAGCCCGGCGCAGCAACTGCCTTAGGTTTAGCCCCTCCCGCAATAGCCGCACCGATTGCGACTATCAGAAGATTCACCAGTACTCCGACCAATCCCGCATAGAAGAATCCCAGTGGTGTGCTGAATTTGAAGAACACAGTAGTTATGCTGTTTCCGTGGCTTATCACGAAGTTTGCATCTATCAGCAATCCCAATCCAGTCAACTGCCCAGCCAGCCACCCAACTCCCACTGCCCATTTGTTCAGTCTCTTGCTATAAAGAGCTAGGAATATGGAAGGGAGAGTCTGTAGTATTATTATCCCTCCAACCAGCTGCAGCTGTAAGGAATATGTTGCCTGCACGACAAAGATGAATGCCAGCGCGATGAACTTGAACATTATCGAGAAGTACTTTGACAACCTTGCCTCGAGTTTTGGTGTCATGCTCTTCATGTAAGGCTTAAGCACGTTTCTGGTGAGGAGATTGGCTTGGGCTATCGCCATTATGGATGCGGGAACCAGACCTCCAATAAAGATTCCTAGGAATGCAAACCCTACGAACCATGGCGGGAAGTATGCATATATGAGAGACGGTACAGTAGTCACCACTCCGTATGTGTGGATCAAAGGAAGCGCCTTTGATGCACCATATGCCAGTACTCCGAAAAGAGCAAGTAATGCGAGACCTACTCCGTATATCGGTAGAAGGGCCGTGCTCATTCTAAGCTTCTTGGTGCTGCTCGTGCTGAGAACTCCATTGATAGCGTGCGGATAGAGATACAGGGCGAGGGCACTGCCTATGGTCAGACTTATGAATCCGTTCAGGAATAGGGCTGAGAGCTTGTACGTTCCGGTTGCCGGAAGAGGCTTAGCAGTTGCCATAGCAGCAAAAGCGTGACTGAAACCACCGATGTAGATAGGAATGAGTACGACCGCTGCTATGACTGTGACGAATATTATGACATCCTTCATTACTGCCGTTACTACTGCTCCTCTCAGTCCGCTGGTAAATGTGAAGGCTGCAAGTATCACGAATGCAATTATAAGGGATACCTCTGTTAGAGTCGCAGCGTCGCTGATCACCAGCTGGCCTATCATAACCTTGAGTACCGCCTGCATTCCGTAGATTTGCAGAGCTATGTAGGGAAGTTCAGCAACGATTCCTGTCAACGCAATTATCGCAGCTAGCGACCTGCTGTTGAACTTGTCTCTTACCATGTCAACAGCCGTGACATAGTTGTACTTCCTAGACATCTTCCAGAGTCTCGGCATGGTGATCATCGCCACACCAAAGGTCATTCCAACGTACGGTACTGCGAAGAAGTATACCGCACCTTTCACGTAGAGAGACTCTGGAATTGCTATAAAGGTATAGGCCGTATATAGGTCAGCTCCTACCAAGAACCAAGCCAGATAGCTACCGACTTTTCTCCCAGCGAGCGCCCAGTCCCCCAGGTCGCTCATATCCCCCTTTCTCCAACGCGAAGCCCAAAATCCCAGGCCTACGAAAAGTATGAAAAGGCTGACAAACACCGCAAATACTTCTACGTCGTTCATCTTCCCCTCTCCATTTTATTCAGCAACAGAGCTGCAGTCACATAAAATGCCGCAGAAACAAATAACCAGAACGTTTGGAACCAGTAAAAAAAGGTGATTCCAAAAAGTTCTGGGCCCTTGAAGTTATAGATCGGCGTCAGTGCAAATACGACCATTGGTATCAGCAACAAAAGCGCGACCGAAATCTTCTGGCCCGTTGTCCCCTTTGTTTCGAGCGACAGTTCGTCAAGACTAACTTCGGCTGTCGTCATTATTAACCGAAGTGTGCTATGTTAGTGGCCATATTTATATTTACTTATGGTTTAACGTTTTAATACTACCGAGACATCGGAGAAAATCAATAAACAATTAATCTCACGGGCGACTCCCGAATAGTGGAATATAAGTGGACTGTCCTCTCCAACACTACTCTTGGAACTTTGATGTCTTCACTCGACACAAACATAGTCCTGATATCGCTCCCAACCATTGCGAAGGAACTTCCACAGACAACTGTCCTCGATCTGCTCTGGATACTAATGGGTTACACGCTACTCACTGCAGCAGTACTGGTCAATTTTGGCAGACTCTCAGACATGTTCGGCAGGGTTCGCCTTTACACTTTTGGATTTTCAGTTTTTACTGTCGGGTCTGCTCTTTGTAGCCTGTCGCAGACTGGTCCCGAACTGATTGGTTTCAGGCTAGTCCAGGGAGTTGGAGCCGCCTTCCTATTCTCCAATAGTGGGGCAATCATAACGGATGCTTTCCCTGAGACAGAAAGGGGAATGGCTTTAGGAATAAACCAGGTAGCAATAGTGGCGGGGTCTGTTTCAGGTCTTGTACTCGGTGGAGTCCTGACCTATACGATTGGATGGAGGTCTATATTCTATGTCAACATACCCATAGGAATAGCAGCTACTATCTGGGCACATCACAACCTGAGGGAACTTGCTGTAATCAAGAAAGGTCAGAAAATGGATATCGTGGGAAACGTTTCATTTGCAGGTGGGATTAGCCTCGTTCTTGCGGCCATAACATTCTACGCCACGAACTCTACTTCCATTGACAAGGTGTTTGCGATGCTGATAGGAGGGGTCCTAGTGTTCATTGGTTTCATTGCCTATGAGTTAAGGGCTGATAACCCGATGTTCGACCTCAAGCTGTTCAAAATCAGGTTATTCGCAGCTGGAAATCTGGCAATATTCATGAATGCTCTTGCAAGGGGAGCTGTGACTTTTGTCCTGGTGTTCTATCTCCAGGGACCAACGATGAGACTTAATCCATACGTCGCGGGTCTTTTCCTTGTCCCGACTTCCATATCGCTCTCGTTCTTCGGACCTATAAGCGGCCGGTTATCTGACAGGTATGGAGCAAGATTGATTTCTACGATCGGTTTAGTGGTATCTGCGATAGGATTCGTGATGTTGTCACGCTTAGGACAGACTACAACATTCAATTCTTTGGTGGTGCCACTGGTATTCGTGGGCAGTGGAATGGGCATTTTTGCATCCCCAAACAGAGCATCCATCATGAACTCGGCACCCCCTCCTGAAAGGGGAATTGCGTCTGGAATGAGTTCCACTCTGGTAAATGTAGGCAGCATCTTCAGCATGGGAATGGCTTTTTACGTAATATCCTTGAACGTTCCAATGAAGTATCTCGCGGGCATTTTCCTTGGTACATCTTCCGGAGGACAGGTTGGGCCATGGGTGAACTCCTTCATCAATTCCATACATTACCTGTTCTTCATTTCAACTGCAATACTTTTGATTGCCATTATTCCTTCCGTTCTGAGAGGAAACAGATTGGTATTGCCACCTCCACTTCCCAAGGAAGTTGGAAAGTGATTTCTCTCTCGTTAACAAGACGGTGCGAAATAAAATTTAACCATACCGAAAACGTTTAAAACTCTAATCAACTTTCAAGTTAATGCATCCTGAATACGCCAAGGTCAAGCTTCCTACGGAAGAGACTTTTTTCGATACGAAGAGAGAAGTCAGGGATCTGAACCTTCATACGGTTTGTGAAGAAGCGAGATGTCCAAATAGGGCTGAATGTTGGACGGATGGAACTGCCACTTTCATGGTGCTAGGAAAGAACTGCTCAAGAGCGTGCAGGTTCTGCTCCGTCACACATGGCTTCGTGCAGCCGCTAGATCCTATGGAACCAATAAATGTCGCAACTGCCGCAAAAGAAATGGGACTCAAGTATGTCGTGATAACATCCGTAGACAGGGACGACCTTCCGGATCAAGGATCGAACCACTTCGCAAGCGTCGTCAGGGAGGTGAAGAAAACTGGTGCAATGGTAGAAGTCCTAATACCAGACTTCAGTGGGAATAGGGAGTGTGTGGACGCAATACTGAAAGAGGGACCAGTGGTGCTGGCTCACAACGTGGAGACTGTTAGAAGACTCTCTCCCATCGTAAGAGATCGTCGAGCAGATTATGATCAATCGCTTGAAGTGCTGAGGTATGCCGCTTCGAGGGGGTTCGTTACGAAATCATCAATAATGCTTGGATTTGGAGAGAGTGACGAGGAAGTTGTCGAAACGATGAAGGACCTAAGGAATGTCGACGTGAGCATCCTTACTATCGGACAGTACCTTAGACCGTCCAAGATGCAACTGCCCGTCGTGGAATACAGCAGACTCGAAAGGTTTGAGAAGCTGAAGGAGACCGGTTATGAAATGGGATTCCAGTTCGTAGCGTCAGGACCACTAGTGAGAACTTCCTACAAAGCTGCTGAGGCGTGGGCAATGCGGAGGTTTCATTAGATGGCAATGGTCGGGAACCTGTCGAATGAACAGGCCATTATGGCCTACAAGAATGCAGTAAGGGCCCGTACGCTGGACATGAAGATAATAAGTGCTCAAAGGCAGGGCATCATAGGATTTCATGTTCCATCCCAGGGCCAGGAAATGATTCAGATTGCGATATCGATGCTCGCCGACAAGGAAGATATCATATTCAGTTACTACAGGGACCTTGCTATGCTTTTGCAGAGAGGGGTACCTCTTTCCCTCATATTCGATCAGCTTCTATCGAACAGCAACGATCTCCAAAAGGGGAGACAGATGCCTGACCACTTCTCCTTCAAGGAATTCAATTTTTCGACGGTGCAAAGTCCCGTCGGTGAACATTTGCCTCTAACGGTGGGAGCGGCATATTCTATGCGCTACAATAAGAAGAAGGGAATCGTGATCGCTACGTTCGGAGATGGGGCAACTTCTACGTCTGACTTCCACGCTGCCCTCAGCATGGCGTCGGTGTTCAATCTGGGTGTGTTGTTCATCTGTGAGAACAATGGCTGGGCAATCTCCGTTCCGACCAGCAAACAGACCAAAGCCGACATATACAAGAAAGGAGCTGCCTATGGAGTACCTGGCAAGAGAGTTGACGGGAACGATCTGATCGCATCACTTTCGGGACTCCAGGAGGCGTTCGATTATGTAAGGAGTGGTAAAGGAGCTTACCTTGTGGAGGCACTTACCTACAGAATGGGCCCCCATTCCACGTCAGATGATCCAAAGAAATACAGGGTAGATGAGATAACGGATGGAAGCGAGAACGACCCTATAAGAAGACTAGAGAATTTAATGATGAAGATGGGCGTCATCGATTCAGCATCCGTTCAGTCTATCAGGGCACAGGCAAAGGAAGAGATTGACAAGACATTTGAGGAAAGAATGGGCATACCTCCCACGGAGCCATCCAGCATCTTCGATGACGTGTACGAAAAGCCTTCCTGGATTCAGGAGGAAGAGAGGAGGGACATGAATGCCTCAGATTAACATGGTCCAGTCGCTGAACCGGTCCATAGATATGCTGATGGCAGAAGACGAGAGAATCGTTGTCCTTGGGGAAGACGTGGGAAGGGACGGAGGGGTATTCAGAGTAACGGATAATCTCCTGAACAAGTACGGAGAAGAGAGGGTCTTGGACACCCCGCTTAACGAGCTCGCTATAATTGGTATGGCGACTGGAATGGCAATGTACGGGCTGAAACCTATTGCGGAGATACAATTTCAAGACTACATCTTCCCTGCGTTTGACCAGATAGTGAACAACGTAGCCAAGGTGAGGTACAGAACCGGAGGAAGATTCAACGTACCGTTGATCATAAGGACCCCATATGGAGGAGGTGTGAGAGGGGGGCTGTACCACTCTCAGAGTGGGGAAGCATACTTCGCACACACCGCTGGACTCACAGTGGTTACACCATCGAATCCATACGATGCGAGAGGTCTCCTCGTTGCAGCTTACAGGATGAATGACCCGGTGATATTCCTGGAACCCAAGAGACTCTACAGGGCAATCAAGGGAGAGGTTCCTGATGAGCTATTTGATGTCGAGATCGGGAAAGCTGCAAGACTGAAAGAGGGGGATGATCTTTCCATTATAACGTACGGCAGCATGGTGCCTACTATCATGAGCATCGTGGAGAAGAATGGGATAAATGCAGACGTACTAGATCTCAGGACTATTTTGCCGATGGATGTTTCTGCGATAATTGCGACTGCAACGAAGACAGGCAGGGTGGTAATAGTTCACGAAGCTCCCAGAACTCTAGGTGTTGGGGCAGAAATTTCTGCGCTGATTGCGGAGAGGGTGATAGACTCGCTCTTAGCGCCCATAGTCAGAGTCACTGGATACGATACACCATTCCCGTATTCCCATGAAGAATTATACCTGCCTGATGAGAAAAGAATAATGATGGCTATCGATAAGGTGTTAAAGTATTGAGGGGATGAAATGCCTACATTCAAGTTACCGGATATTGGCGAAGGGGTTCAGGAGGGAGAGGTTGTCAAGTGGACATTTAAGCAGGGGGACATTGTGCACAAGGACGACATAATAGTGGAAATAATGACGGATAAGGTCACAGTCCAGATACCGTCTCCGTACGAGGGAGAAATCACCAAGCTGTACTACAAGGAAGGGGAGATTGCCAAGGTGGGATCACCCCTGCTTGATATTGGAGGTGCTTCTTCCTCGTCCACTCTCCCCACTTCTCAAAACCAACTACCAAAAGTGGGTCAGGAGAAGCAGGTATCACAGGAGACTGGAGAAAAAACTTCCGTGCTGGCTCCGCCCGCAGTCAGAAAACTGGCAAGGGAGAAGGGAGTAGATCTCTCCGGGATTAAGGGCAGTGGGCCTGGGGGGAGAGTCACTGCGCAGGATGTAGAGGCATTTGCTGCTCAGCCCGGCGAAAAGATCGAGACGCCTGCAGCGAGGACGATGCCAACAGAGAGGAAGGCAATGGAGCTGAAGGGACTGAGAAGGTTAATTTCAGAGAAAATGACGAAGTCAAAGCGCAACATTCCGCACTACGCGGTAGCAGAAGAAGTGAGGATGCAGGAGCTGATAGACTTCAAGGAAAAACTGAAGAGCCAGGGGGTCAACCTTAGCTACACCCCATTCTTCGTCAAGGCAGCGATTGCCGCGCTCAAGGAGTATCCATACCTGAATGCGAGGTCGCAAGAAGACGGGAATTTCGAGATACTTGATTATTACAATATAGGAATTGCCGTCGATACTGCAGAAGGACTTACCGTAGCAGTAGTGAAGCAGGCAGACCGAAAATCTCTGACAGAGCTCTCCACCGAGATCGAGGAACTTGCGAAGAGAGCTAGGGAAGGGAAACTGAGACTAGATGAGGTGAGAGATTCCACGTTTACGGTCACAAACGTTGGAAGCATCGGAGGAATATTTTCGACACCGATCATCAACTATCCTGAAGTCGCCATCATGGGGGTACATAGGATAATGGAAAACTCCGATGGGAAGTTCATGTACATCACTCTTTCGGCAGATCACAGGCTTATAGATGGGGCGATGGCTGCAAGATTTGTCAGTAGGGTCAAAAGATATTTAGAGGCTCCGGCTACACTGCTGGTGTGAAGCATGGAATACGATGCCATAATTCTGGGAGGGGGCCCTGGAGGATATTCTACCGCCATCAGGCTGGGTCAGAACGGAAAAAAGGCTTTGATGATCGAGGGGGACAAGATCGGAGGAGAGTGCCTGAATTACGGGTGCATACCCAGCAAGGCTGTTATAGAGATGGCAGATGCGATTTCATATCTTAAGGAAATGCCGGGAGTCTCTTCATCGGTCACGATCGACATGAAGAAGTGGCAGGAATGGAAATGGGGAATGATAAACAAACTCACTTCTGGAGTTGAAAGACTAGTCACATCGTACGGAGGAGAGGTTGTAAAAGGGAAAGGAATCATCGAGAGCAGTACTTCTGTCAAGGTGGGGAACGAGACGTTCAGTGCTAAGAATTTGGTTATTGCCACTGGTTCGGTGCCTTCCAAAATTAGGGGAATTGAAGACGTGTTCTACAACAGGGATATCTTGGATGTGGACCACATTCCGAAGTCTATAATAGTGATAGGCGGAGGGTACATTGGAATAGAACTGGGAACTGCATTCGCTAAACTAGGAAGCGATGTGACTATTGTCGAAATGATGCCAAACATCCTTCCAGGTACCGATACGGACCTCAGCAGGTTCGTAGAGAGAAGGATGAATTCCCTTGGAATCAAGATATTCGTTGGTGCCAAGGTAGAGAGGGTGACCAGGTCTGAGCTATTTTCAGTCAATCTTGCAGATGGAAGTGTCCTGAGAGCCGAACTTGTGCTTATGACTGTTGGTAGGCAACCAAACACGCAGGGGTTTGGCCTGGAGAATATAAATCCAGAAATGGATGGGAAGTTCGTAAAGACAGACAAGAGGAAAAGGACAAGCGTTACTGGGGTCTATGCAGTAGGTGATGTCAGCGGCCAGCCGATGCTTGCGCACAAGGCCTTCTACGATGCGGAGATTGCTGCTGAAAACATATCCGGCAAGATCGCGGAAGTCGACTACAGGGCAATGCCGTTTGTGATCTACTCCGATCCTGAAATAGTTACAACCGGAAGTAAGACCGACAAGTTCAACAACATTCCTCTGGCTACCAACGGAAGAGCCTTGGGGATGAACTCCAGTCAGGGAATATTTAGGATCTATGTGGACGGCGATTACGTCATAAAGGGAGGAGCGCTGGTTACCCCGAGGGCATCTGAACTGATAAGTGAAATATCGCTTGCGGTAGAGGCCGGTCTTACTTCCAAGGACCTTGGAATGACCGTGCATCCTCATCCCACGCTTTCGGAAGGGGTCAAGGAAGCCGCAGAGGCCACATATGGAAGATCGCTTCATTATAAGTCCAGTCGCTGATCTAGGCACCATTGACTACTCGGTTTCCCTCAATCTTCAGAGGAAATTGGTTGAACGGGTGAGAGCCCGGAAGATAGGTGATGTCCTACTGTTTTTAGATCATCTTCCCGTCTTCACTGTTGGAAGGGGAAAGAGACCAGAGAACTACGCTGGTGTGGAGGTGAAGGAAACAGAGAGAGGAGGAGACGTGACATACCATGGCCCGGGGCAGCTTGTCGCATACCCAATAATTGATCTCGAAAGAAACGGGATAAACGACGTTAGGAAATTTGTCCATCTAATAGAAGACGTGATAATTTCATCTATTCGGAAATCTGGATATGTCGGAGAGGTAGGTGAGGAACCGGGAATTTGGGTGGGAGAAAGGAAAGTTGCATCAATAGGCCTGGCCATTCGAGACAAGGTATCATTTCACGGTCTCTCCGTGAACATATCCAAGGAAGTTTTGAGTGGATTCAACAGGATAAATCCGTGCGGATTGAACCCCGATACAATTGGTTTTGTGAACATAGATAGAGAGGATTTGAAGATGGAGCTGAGAAGAAGTTTTGAGAGGTCTATACATCCATTTACAGAAGTGAGCGCAGACTTCTTCAATGAAATGGTATAGCCACCCGGTAGGTCTCCGCTCCCTATGCTCGCCGCCGACTTCCAGCGACAAAGTTCACAACGTTCAATTACTGCGAAGTAATTTGGGATGGTGATAGCCAATTCTGGGGTTGTCCTAAAGGATGGAAGCCTAGTTGTGCTCAGGGAGTACAGAGAATCGGACCTACCCAAACTGAGAGATTTTGTTAACTCTGTCTCGGATTCTTCCATCCAAGGCCGATTTATGCAGAACATCCCGAGAGATAGAGCAATTGAGCTCTTGCTGGCCAAGGGAATAATCTCTATCATAGCTGTCAGGGATGAAAAGATCATTGCACATGGTGCTCTCTACGAAAAGGTCAAGGGAAAGTCAGAGATGGGAATACTGGTAGATGATAGGTTTCAATCTCAGGGTCTTGGGACTGCAATGCTCGGTTTTATGGCAGAACAGGCAGTGAGATCCGGGTTCGGGGAGATAACGGCCTATGTTGCTCCAGAAAATTACAAAATGATTTCTGCAGTAAAGAGCCTGGGGTTTGCAGTGGAAGCATCGACAATACCCGGAGCCCTTGAAGTCAAATTTTCTCCATCACTGCTTCCTGAGGCAATAACGAATTTCGAGAACAGAGACGCCAAGTCTGCCGTGAACGCAGTAAAGATATTCCTTGAGCCAAAGAGTATAGCAGTGATAGGAGCCTCTTCCGACAGAAAGGCACTGGGTGGTCAATTATTTTATAATCTCCTAGAAAGCAATTTTAAGGGGCAAATTTTTCCCGTAAATCCTTCTCACGATTTCGTACAGGGAATAAGAGCCTACAGGTCCGTGAAAGACATTGAATTCCCTGTAGAAATGGCCCTGATCATTGTCCCGGTGGAGTTTTCTCTCAAAGTGATTGAAGAGTGTGGACAGAAGGGAGTCAAGGGACTTGTCATCATAACGTCAGGTTTCTCGGAAGTTGGAGAGGAGGGAAAGGAGAGACAGGCGCAGTTGACAAGAATTTGCGACAAGTACGGGATGAGGGTGATAGGACCGAATTGCATGGGTGTGGTAAACACATCTGACAGCGTTAGCCTTAATGGCCAGTTTTCTCCTTTCAAACCTGTTCAGGGAAGGATAGCGTTCCTTTCACAGTCTGGTGCACTTGGAATAGCCGTGTTTGATATAACTACAAAACTGGGCCTTGGACTGAGCTCTTTCGTTTCTGTGGGAAACAAGATGGACATATCAGGGAATGACCTAATACAGTACTGGGAGAATGATGATAACACGGATGTGATCCTTCTTTACTTGGAATCATTCGGGAATCCTATCAAATTCTCAAGACTTGCAAGAAGAATTACCAAGAAGAAACCCATAATTGTGGTTAAGAGCGGCAGAGGTTCCGCAGGATTCAGAGCGACACAGTCACACACTGCAGCGCTTCTTTCCACTTCGGATGTTACTGTTGATGCCCTTTTCAAACAGAGCGGTATTATTAGAACGGATACCCTGGACGAGATGTTCGAGGTCACTTCTGTCCTGGCACACCAACCTGTTCCTAGGGGGAATAGGGTTGCTATTCTGACAAACGCTGGAGGTGCAGGAATTCTTGCCGCAGATGCCTGTGAATCTCACGGCCTAGTTGTACCTGATCTGCCGGAAGGAGCCAAGGAGAAATTGAGGAAGATTCTGCCGTCCATAGCCAGCGTAAGGAATCCTGTAGACATGACGGCAGGTACGGGACCTGAGGCATATGCAAATGCACTTGAGATACTGGGTTCAATCGACGAGATAGATTCAATCATAGTCATATTCATACTTCCGGCAGTTCTCGATCCTGCGAACGTCGCGAGGAACATAATTGATGGTACAAAGAAAACGAACAATTCCAAGACAGTTGTATCTGTATTCATGGGAACAAAGGGTGTTTCTGAGATTCTGAAGGGGGAGGGACTGAGTATTCCTTCATTCACTTTCCCTGAGGATGCGGCGATCTCCCTTTCAAAGGCTGTCGAATATGGAAAATGGAAGTATGCACCGCCGAGAGAGGTTGTCGAAGATGAAGGGATAGACAAGGACAGCGTTAAGGCAATCATCTCGAAGGCGCTCAGGGGAGGCAAGGAATGGCTGAGCTACAATGAATGCAACTTCATTCTCAACACCTACAGGATTCCCACAATAAAGACCATCACCGCAATTGATCCCGAAGAAGTGAAACTGAGGACTAAAGGATGGACAGGAAATGTGGCCATAAAGGCATATGGACCAAAACTCGTCCACAAGAGCGACGTTGGTGCAGTCAAACTGAATGTACCAGTCTCCGAAGCACCAGATGAGGCGGGAAAAATGATTACGATGCTCAGTTCCAAGGGATTTGAAGTTGATTACCTTGTGGTTCAGGAGATGGTGGCTGAAGGGATTGAAATGCTGGTCGGATCAACTCACGATCCTGCTTTCGGTCCCCTTGTCGTCGCTGGAATGGGAGGAAAACTGGTCGAGCTCCTGAAGGATATCTCTACAAGACTCGCACCTGTTGACCGGGTAGACGCTGAGCAGATGATCTCGGAACTCAGAACCGCAAGTATACTGAGGGGATACAGGGGAGGAATAGTTGCAGATGAGGAAGCATATAAAGATGTCATAGTAAGGATCTCTCGGCTCGTTTACGATAATCCGGAGATCGTAGAGCTTGACCTCAACCCCGTCATGGTCCTTGAGAAGGGAAAGGGAACTAAGACTGTAGACTTCAGGATAAGGGTGGCAAATCTTTCGCAGAGTTCCACTCCGTTCGTTGCCAAGAGCATTATCAAGACTCCCCTCTGAGGGGACATTTTCCGACAGGAGGAAAGGCACCGAGAACTTTTTATGAGTCGTCAAACTATCGGCTATAACGGTGATACAACTAATGGTTACCATGAGGGCTGTGATCTCTACCCCCGACGGGAAGACAAGACAACTTGAGGTACCCGAAGACAGGCAGAGCGCCCTATACGGAAAGAAGATAGGAGAAGTGCTTGACGGTTCTTTGCTCGGTTTCAGCAATACAAAACTCAAGATTACTGGAGGGAGCGACAAGGACGGATTCCCCATGAGAAATGATTTCCCCGGAATGAGGAGGAAAAGGGTGCTCCTCACGGGTGGCGTTGGTTTTCATCCGACAAGAGAGGGTGTCAGAAAAAAGAAGAACATCAGAGGGAACACCATAGGGGAAGACATCTCTCAGGTCAATTTCTTTGTGGTAGAGGGACGGATAGAAGAGACCAAGGGAGAAACGAATGAAGCTGCCAAGACCACCTGAAGTCAATATCGGAATGGTGGGCCATGTAGATCATGGCAAGAGCACCCTGACAAAACTCTTAACGGGTGTCAAGACGGACTATTTCTCTGAAGAGATAAAGAGAGGTATTTCAATCAAACTCGGCTATGCTGATGCCCCTGTATACAGGTGCCCAGATGGGTTCCCGACAAGGTACTCTATCAACCCTTCGGACTGCGGCAAGGGGGCTGTCCTAGAGAGGGTCGTGAGTTTTGTGGACTCTCCCGGACACGAGAGTCTGATGGCAACGATGCTATCTGGAGCCGCTATAATGGACGGAGCAATAATGGTCATAGCATCAAATGAAAAATGCCCCAAACCCCAAACTCGAGAGCATCTGATGGCGCTCAATTTCCTGGGAATAAAAAACATAGTCATAGTACAAAACAAGATCGACCTAGTGAATGAAGAACGAGCAATAGAAAATTACAACGAAATCAAGGAATTCGTGAGAGGAACTGTGGCTGAAAATGCCCCCATAATACCCATGAGTGCCCTTGATAATGCAAACCTGGATTCTCTCCTTGAGGCAATTGAGCGTTCCATACCCACTCGCAAGTATGAAACGGATGGAAAGGCGATGATGTACATTGCGAGAAGTTTTGACGTCAACAAACCTGGAACAAAGCCAGAGGATCTCCACGGAGGGGTACTAGGCGGTTCCATCATGTCAGGAAAATTCAAGGTAGGCGACGAGATAGAAATATCTCCGGGGATTGCAGTGACAAAGGGGGGGAAGAAGAGCTGGCCTCCCATCCTGACCAATATCTCTTCAATAATATCAGGAAGCATCATGCTCAATGAAAAAGGACCCGGGGGACTCGTGGGCATCGGCACTAATTTGGATCCATTCCTTACTAAGGGAGATAGTCTCGTGGGAATGGTTGTAGGCCTAAAGGGGACACTTCCGAAACCAGTCTTCAAGATATCTCTGCGGACGAACATTTTGACAAAGGTCGTTGGGAGCTCAGAAGAACTGAAGGTCGACAGGATCATAAAGGGGGAGACTCTTCTCCTTAATGTGGCGACCGCAGTTACCGTTGCTGTTGTCACTCAGGCTAAGGGGGATACTATGGAGGCGGACCTGAGATATCCGATCATAGCACTTCCGGGACAAAATGTCGCTATCAGCAGAAAGATCCAGAACAGGTGGAGACTGATCGGTAGCGGTACCGTAAACTGATTAAGAACGCTATTCACGGTTCAATGGTTACTCTTGCATCGACTGTTGATAGGGCAGGAGCCACATATTGGAACCTTTTTACAAACCATCTTGCAGTGCTCGTCCACTAGTGCATGGAATTCCATCAGTTGTTCCTGATTGAATAGTTTACAGAGGAGAAGCCTTATCGTTTCATAGTCCCTATTCGAATAGGCCGTTCCAAAGTACCTATTGAACAGCCTGAGGGTGTAGGAATCAACTGGGACCGTACGCTGGTGAAAACCATAGAGTGCGATGCTGTCCGCGGTCTCTCTTCCGACTCCATCCAGCTCTAAGAGTTCTGTCCTCAGGTCCATGGGCAGTGATAGACTTTCCAGCCACGATCGGTAATAATCTAGGACTCCTCTGAGATACCTCCCCTTCCGTTCAAAGAATCCGGCTGACCTTATTAGGTGCTTCAGGTCTGAACGATTGAGTATGTTGTCAATCGATTCCCCTTTTATCATCCGCATCGCCTTTTCAACGTTCTTCCAACTGGTGTTCTGAGCCAAAATGGCCCCTTCAATTACTTCAATTGGAGAGCCCGCTGGCCACCAGTACAGGAATCCATAATTCTTAGCGAGGCCCCTGAACAGAGCAATCACTGATGATGCAGATAGATGTACCGTGCATGAGCATCACACCTGCAGATATATCGGTTACCGGTACACAGCCAGAATGCATGGCTCAATGGAGTTCAGGAGAGATTATTTCTTTGAAGCTGCTATCTTACCCTCTTTGAGTTCCTTCTTTCCTCTCCTTATGCTGTCAATTAATTTCGGAACTATATCGTATGCGTCGCCGATTAAAGCCACGTCAGAATACTTGATTATAGGGGCAGCTGCGTCCTTGTTTATCGATATTATGTAATCCGAAGATTTCATGCCAGCAACGTGCTGGATTGCCCCTGACACGCCTACCGCAACGTATAGTTTCGGGTGAACTGTTTTTCCGGTCTGACCGACCTGTCTGTCCCTTGTAATCCAACCTGCATCGACCGTTGGCCTTGACGCTGCAACGATACCTCCCAGTTCGCTTGCCAACTCATCTAGCATCTTAAAGCCTTCTTTCTTTCCCAGTCCCATTCCGCCACACACGACCACTTCCGCGGTTGTTATGTCCACTTCTTCTCTGGTGACGATCTGGAGTAGTTTTGTCGTGACTTCCTCTTCCTTGATCTTGCTGTCGACGTGTTCTATCTCCCCCTTCCTCCCTATTACCTTGTCGACTGGTTTGAATATGCCTGGTCGTGCACTTGCCATCTGCGGTCTGTGCTTGCTGCAAAGTATGTTCGCAAGAATCGCACCACCGAACGCAGGTCTTCTTGCTTCTAGTAATTTCTTAGTTGGGTCAATATCTATTTCGGTACAGTCTGCAGTGATCCCCGTGTTTACTCTGACGGCAATCCTAGATGCAAGGTCCCTGCCATTGTGCGTTGCACCTATAACGAAATAATTGGGCTTTTTGTCCGCAATGAGTGAGGCGATCATGTCTGCATACGGTCTTGTCCTGTAGTGCCTATAGACCGGATTCTTCGCAAATATGACCTTGTCCACGCCGTATTCTATAGCCTCCTGTGCCATCTTTTCCCCGGACTCGTCTGCTAGGAGAATGCCCACAAGTTTCTCGTTGTATTTGTCCGCTAGCCTCCGTCCAATTCCAGCCATCTCCAGTGATATTCTTGAAAGTTCGCCGTCATTCTGTTCCAGCCATATCCATAGATCCTTGTACGCTTCTACATTTGTTGGTGGAGTCGCACACTTGTTCTTTATCATTTTACCACTCCCTTCTCTACCAGGACCGAGACTAGCTTGTCCAGGTCCTCCACCCCAAGTTTCGAAGGGTTCTTCACGGGGTCAGGGACCGTTTTCATATCCTTCACTATTGTTGGCGATCCCTTGAGTCCAATGCACATGGGATCGAGCTGCAGTTCCTTGTTAGTCACTACTCTTATTCCCTTCTTATACGCTTCTATTTTCCTCTTGAGCGTAGGATTCCTTGGCTCGTTCGCGTTGAGCGTAATCGTTATGACTGCGGGTTTTCCTATTCTTATCGTTTCCTCTGCTCCCTCGATATCCCTGGTGACAATGAAGTAGCCGTCATCGTACTCGACCTTGTGAACGTAAGTCGCCTGTTCACAGCCCAGGAATTCTGCTATTCCAGGCCCGACATGACCCGTCGACGAATCCGTTGTCTCTTCTCCGCAGAATATCACATCAAATCCTCCGAGATAATCTGCAACAGATGCTAGCGTGAATGCTGTAGGCCAAGTGTCCGCACCAGCAAATACTCTGTCAGTGACAAGAATTCCATTATCCACTCCCATACCCATCAGCTGAAGTAGTGCTGTGTCGGCCATGGGAGGGCCCATCGTAATCGCCGTTATCTCTCCACCATATTTGTTCTTGAGCTGTATGGCGGCTTCCGTTGCGTTGACATCTGGCGGATTGACAACATTTCTTGCTATGCTCCTGTTCAGGGTCTTGGTGACAGGGTCAATGCTGATATCCTGACTGTCCGGAACCTGTTTTATCATTACAGCAATTTTCAACATTTTTATCACCCGTACTTGTAAATTACTCCCTTGCCCGCCTTTGGATAATTCCATTTCACTGATCCCTGATCGCATGCTACGGAGCACGTTCCACATTCAACGCAGTCCTCGTACTGGAAGTTCAATTTTCCATCCTGTATTGTGTAGCACTGGGCAGGACAGGCCATTACGCAAAAATGGTGAGGGCATTTCTCGCATATCCTTTCATCCACCGTTATGTGCGCATATGACTTGTCTATGTCATATTTCGTCTTGCCGAGTCTCTCTTTGATGTCCAAGATCACATCCTCCTGTATATGTAATAGAAATCGGTTGCTGTCTTCAACTTGCTCATCTTAAGATCCGCTGCGCAGGACCCCAGAATGTCCCTCACTTTCTTCTTGGGCTGTCCCCTTTCCCATAGCATCTCAAGAAGGATGCTTTCAAGCATCTTTGGATAGGTTGTATACATATTCTTGTTGTTCGTAACCTTCCTTATGTCCTTGAATGTTTTCAGGTCCTTCAGGACGTAGCTGCTTTCCAGCTTCTGTTTGTAAAGAGCAAGAAAATCATCAGAGAAATTATTTTTTGCCTTGGCCTCAACTGCAGTTTCACCTGCAAGGATTCCGGAGAGGAATGCGTAGTTCATTCCCTGGAGGACCAGACCGTTGCTGAACCCGAAACCTGCCGCATCCCCTACTATCATGTATCCGTTCCCATAGAGCTTTGGAATCATATCCAAACCGCCTTCAGGAATCATGTGCGCACCATATTCCGCTACCGTTCCACCCTCTATGAGGGGAGCGATCGAGGGATGCTCTTTGAATTGCTCTATTATATCGTATGTGTGTGTGACTCCGTTCGCTCTTAGTTGTTCCATCGGTGCTACGATTCCGAGCGAGATGCTGTCCTTATTGGTGTAAAAGAATGCTCCGATGTTAAGTTCCTGCAGATTCCCAAGAATGTACTCTGACGCCATTCCAGAGGTAGAAGTGAGGTTGAACCTGTCCTCAATCTTCTGCGGACTTAACTTGATTATTTCCTTAACGCCAACTGAGACCTCCCAGTCCTGCAAAGGCTCTCTGAGCCCTGCTTCGATTGCAAGCCTTGGGTTAATTCCCTCTGCAAGTATCACGACGCTTGAAGTAACTGTGTCGCCTGACTCCACAACTCCCACAATCTTTCCATCTTTGGTTGCAAGCGATTCTACCGTTATTCCAGGAATGACCGTTGCCCCTGCTTCTTTTGCCTTCTTTGCGAGCCATGGGTCGAATTTCGAACGAAGAACGGTGTAACCGACTTTGTTGTCTTCAAAGATCTTTGTCTTGAAATCTATTATAATGGATGAATTATCGGTCAAAAATCCGATTTTTTTGTTTTGAATAAATCGTTCAAGCGGAGCCTCGCTCTGCCACTTAGGTAATATTTGCGCTAAATCATTTCCCCAGAGAACACCTCCGGAAAGATTCTTCGCACCGGGTGGGTCAGACCGATCAACTAGCAGGACGCTAAGCCCCTTGCTTGCCATCGTGATTGCAGCTGCTGAGCCAGCGTTTCCTGCACCGACAACTATAGCGTCATAATCTGGCATTATCCCGAAAGCCCTTCAAATCTATTTACGTTTTCGATAATTTCAGTGCCGTAAACTTTGATATTTTCTGCCTAAATCTCATCTCTCTTCTGTTGAAAAATAATTATAAGGTTGTAATCATGATGAGTGAAAATGCCACCGTAGCACAGCCTGGTACGTGCGCGTGCTTGGTAAGCACGAGGTCACGGGTTCAAATCCCGTCGGTGGCTTGCCTTCGGATGTGCCACTGAAGTAGCTCCCAAAGAAGTCTGTGGCCTTTATGATTGATTCGTAAAATCTTTCATTTTTTCCCTGGATTATGGAACCCTGAAGATCCGCTTATTTCACTCGTCATCCTGTGTTGATCATTCATAATGTCGGTAAATCAGAAACTGCGCTTGTGATACAGGAGCATCCCTTGCCTTGTTTTCGGTCGCACTACAACCAGCATTCATTTAATCTCGTTTAGGGGCATCTCTCTATTAATAGCAAGACTAAACACAATCCCTTACTCTCGATTGATCAATTGTGCCGTTATGATGATGACCTGTGTTGAGACCACAGACTATTTCCCTATGCCACGCTGTCCAGGCAAGGCAACATTGAGGTTTCCTGAGAATCTTCCCTCATGCCTTACCCGGAGGGCATTTAGTATAACCGCGATGTCAAGTATCTCTTGCAGAATTGCTCCCTCCGACGGTGCAATGTATCCAAAGCTAGCTATGATCATCATGACGATGCTGCCCCCCATACCGAAGAAAATGCTTTGCTTTGCGATTTTAAGCATCCTCTGGCCAATAGCTATTGCAGCCCCGACTCTTGTTACATCGTCAACCAGAAGCACAACGTCCGCGGCTTCAGACGAAATTCCGGTACCGTGAGCTCCCATTGCTATTCCGATGGTTGCAGTCGCGAGTGCTGGAGCGTCATTTATCCCGTCTCCGACCATTATAGATGATTTGTATTTCTCAGTAAGTTTCCTGACCGCCGCTACCTTTTGACTCGGCAAAAGATTTGCTTCGAACTCGCCAACTCCCGCTTCGTCTGCAATGACTTCTGCGTTAGCATAACTATCCCCTGTCAGCATGACGGTCTCTTTGATACCTAGTTCCTTCAATTCTCTGATGAATTGCGGAACCCCCTCGCGCAACTTGTCCGTGAAGAGTATAACCCCTGTGAGCACGTGGTCTATTGCAATAAATGAGACCAGACTTCCTTCCCTCTTCCTCCCTTGCAATATTGGATAGAGCTCTCTATTGAGCGTTTTGTGGATGGAAGTTTCTATGAAAGTCTGGGACCCTACCGCTATGTGCTTCCCATTTATTCTTCCTTCTACTCCTCTACCAGGGTTTTCCATAAAATCCGTCACCTGCAAGAGTTCTCCAAATCTCCTCCTTCCCTCCCTCGCTATTGCAACTGCAACAGGATGAGACGACAGTTGTTCAAGACTTGCAGCAATCTTGAGCATTTCGTCTTCTTCCCCTTCAAACGTGATCACCTGCGTGAAATCTGGGGTTCCGTACGTTAGCGTTCCAGTCTTATCAAATATGGCTACCCTCCCTCTTCCGATCTGCTCCATCGCTGAACCGCTCTTGACAATGACCCCAGCCTTTGCTGCCCTATTCACTCCACTTATGACCGCGATGGGAGTCGCGAGTATTAGCGGACAGGGGGTTGCCACTACGAGTACCGCGAGGAGGGTGTCCACATTCCTTGACAGAGCATATGACAACACAGCAACCAAGACAGTGAGAGGGGTGAACCATACGGCGTACCTGTTTGCGATTCGTTGAATAGCAGATTTCTCTGACTGGGCTCTTCTCACTAAGTCGACTATCTTTGAATATTCGCTTTCTGAACTTACTCTGGTTGCAAGCATCTCAAATGCCGATCCGACATTTACAGTCCCACTCAGGAGTTGGTCACCGACTTTCTTGGTAACCGGCATTGGTTCTCCCGTAACTGCAGATTCATCAAGTGCTGCCACCCCTTCATTTACTTGACCGTCAACTGGGACTAGATCACCTGGCCTCACCATTAAAATGTCTCCTACCTTCACGTCCTCAATTTTTACTTCTTCCACGATACTATTCAATTTTCTCCTGGCCATTCTGGGAGCTCTCGAGATCAACTCCTCAAGTGAAGAAGAAGCTCTCCTGAACCCATAGTCCTCTATTGCTTCCCCTCCGGTCTGCATGAGGACTATTATTATTCCCGCGAATGCCTCATCGGTCAGAATGGCAGTGATGATAGCGAGAGAAGCTATAATGTCTGCAGAAAATTTGCGCTTCGATACACTTATTGCAGTCTTGGCTACGACAGGAAGACCTCCAATGATCACTGTAGCATACCATACCCATTTACCCAGGAGAGGATCTCCAAAGATAACCGTCAGAATACCCCCGATTAGGAGCCCCATGAAAGAAAGGACTGGTAGTGGGTACCTTCTGATAATGTAGTGGACTCTTCCCAGTCTGTCGAAACTCCAGGTTCCTTTACTCAAATCCATATATCCTCCCTCCAGAATTCGAGTACAAACTCATTTCCCGCAGCGGTAGGTATAATGAATGACAGTCTGTTCTGGATTCTCGATCTGTCCTATAAACCATCAGAAACAAGTGCATCGATGGGCTCATGTTTGTTAGGGTTGGAAATCGTAATCTATCCCTTTTCAGGTTTCATCAGCTCCTCCACGTGAGATATGATTTCCTTATCCCTAGTAGCGGTGAAACGAAAGTTGAATCTGAGCTCGACATCGAATCGGGGGGACTGGAGGCTGACGGGGGAGGAACTATGCGTACCAGCTTCCTAATCATCATTTCACCTTTTATTATTATATCGATACTTAAAAGGGTGTCGTAGGTTTGCCTAAAATTGTAAGTGACCCTACAACAGAGCTAAATACTGAGCCTAATTTTTGGTCTTATGTCCTTGAAAATTGGGGATAAGGCACCTGACTTCACCGGAACAACCGATAGCGGAGAGAGCATATCCCTCAGTGTTAAATTGAAAGAAGGCCCTGTTGTCCTCTACTTTTATCCAAAGGATGAAACACCCGGATGCATAGCAGAGGCCTGCTCCTTCAGGGACAGATGGGATGACATTAAGAAACTGGGTGCAACAGTCCTTGGAGTTAGCTCAGATTCTGTCGAATCGCATAAGAATTTCAAATCAAACAGGAACCTCCAATTCACACTCATTTCCGATGAGAGAAAAGAGATTAGAAGGGCCTACGGAGTGACCGGGACGCTTATTCCACCGCGCATCACTTTCGTAATTGACACAGATGGTACAATTGAAGAAGTCTACAACTCACAACTGAATGCCTCGAACCATGCGGATGTTGCCCTGAAATCTCTTAATTCGCTCAGGGCCAAGTGATCAAGCTCCATAGATAAATTCAGGAAACCCTATTCTCAAAAGAATGGAATATGAGCCTTCTCTCTTAAAATCCCTTTTCCCTTGGTTTCATTTTCAAGCTTGTTCAGGGATAATATTGCCTGTTCTTTCTTTGCTGATCTATCCGATAGTGGATCACTCAGGAATGCTTTTGCCCTTTCCAAGTGGGATTCCATTTCCTTGAAATTCTTTGTAGAATAAAACATGCTAGCAAGTGCTAGTTCTGCCCTTGCATCATCCACAACATCATCGGGGGTTCTTTCTTCTCCTCCCGGTCTTATTTCCGCACTTCCAGGTAAATATGAGGGGCTATATGCATACTCCCTTCTGATCCTTCTGGCATAAGAAGAACTCGCTATTCCAGTCGCGAACATGCTCGCAAGGAAAACTCCAAAAATGGCTATGAAAAAACTGGTGTAGGAAAGTCTACCTACGAAGTACGCAAGATATGCAATAACATAGCCTGCTAGCATAATCAGGGGACCGAAGTATTTGAGCAATGGAGGGAGCTGGACCAGTGGAGGAGCCGTTGGATTGTTGATGTAAAAAGATATCACGCTCAGTAGTTTTTCCGTCCTTTTACCCTTCTTGCAGTAGGGATCTTGCAGGATGGAGAATGCATCGTTCAGCATCTGTTTTGACTTATCGACGACACCGGAGAGTCTGTAGAGTTGTGAAAGTTCAAACTCCGTCTGCCCAATCTTAAAATCATTATGCCCGTCTCTGTTTGTCTCTTTTTCCCTCTTTAGTAATTTTTCAAGCTGAGAAATCCTCCGCTCAGCCGTATTCATAGGTAGTTATCACCTTCGCAAGTACCCGTTTAGGAACTGCTATTTCCGTATCGCTTTTGAACTTAAAAATTTAATGAAAATAGTTCCCTAGCAACTCGAGTTACCTTATAGTCACAAATGGCCTTTATAGCAAACTATCAGCTATTCTGATTTTTATCGACCGATTTATTGGTCCGGTTTCTTAAAAAAAAGTAAGGTATTCTGGACGGATGCATTGCGTAAGAATTTGCTTAAGAAAATGCTGAATAGAATTCATGGGTGTCAGAAGGCGTTCCAGTAGGACAAAGGTATCAAAAATGCAAGGAAATGTAGTCCTCCAAGTGAGTTGAAGTTACAGGACATCTAAAATCATTTCACAGGAGTCAGATTTAGAATCTTCCTTTATGACTCGTCTTAAAGACGATTCTACCTCTTGATGAAATCTATGAAGACCTCTGCGTCACCGAAGACGTTCGATAGTTTCGCGTACTCGTTTGGCATATGCTCAGTTTCATCAAGTGTCCCCCAGACTATGGTATCGAATCCTTGGTTTCTGAAGAATGCCCCGCAGGTACCTCCTCCTATTCCTACGCTTTTCACTTCAATTCCCCTAATTTTCTTGATACTTTCCTTGAACTTCTTGACGAAATCTTCGCCTTCCGGGGTGTTTGCAGACGGCTTCGCCGTGTTTATGGATTCGAGTAAGACATCTGCGCCGGATTCTCTTGTAAATTCGTCGCACGTCCTCTTGACCTCATTGAAAACTTCTTCCAGAGTGTATTTCGGGAGAATTCTCATATCAAAATAGAAACTTTCCTTTCCTGGAATGATGTTGACGGACGTTGTACCGGGCTCTACCTTTGTCGGTTCAAATGTGCTTTTTGGCCCATTGAATAAGGGATCGGTCGCGTTGAACTTCGAATGAAGGTTTTCGTCAATCTTTGACTCCAATTCTCTGGCCAGCCGGTGCGCATTCTTTCCTGCCTCAGGAGTGGAAGCATGACACTGCTTGCCGATTACTGTGATCTTAAGCCATATAAGCCCCTTTTCTGCGATCTCTACAGAACTACCGTCGGGGGTTCCGAAATCGGGTACGATAAACTTGTCGTTCTTCGTAAATTTTCTTTCTTTAAGGACGTAATCGATGCCATAGGTGCTACCAGCTTCCTCATCTGAAACCATGATGACACCAATGTTGCTTTTCATTTCTTGAGGATGATCCAGGAAGTAGCGCAAGGCTATGAGGGAAGAAATGCCTCCTTGTCCGTTGTCACAAGTACCTCTCCCGTATATCTTATCCCCTTCTATCGTCGCCTTGAAAGGTGGATACTTCCATAGGCTCAGGTCACCTTCGCTAACTGTGTCCATGTGGGCGACAAACCAGATGGTCTTCTCCTTTCCAGTTTCAAATAAAAACAGAAGGTTGGGTCTCTTAATTCCATCAGAATTGGCCACATATTCCTCAAATTTTAGCTGTTTGCTCCATTTCAATATCTCATTCTTAAGAAATTCAGCTCGTTCTGCCTCCCCTTTACCTCCACCTGACGGATTAACAGAATTTATGGTGATCATTTTCGAGTACAAGTCAATAAAATAGTTCCTATCAATCATTTGAATCACCCGTTAATTGATTGCCCCAAGATAAGCTTTGATGATTGTAAATAGTATCATTACTAGACAAATTATCAGTCCGACTATTATATAACTGATGATGCTAGATATCCCGACCCGATTTATCGTTACGTAATGAAAGACAAATTCAATTATATATCTGGGGCCTCATTTTATTGAGGGGCCAAGAAATGCCAAATGAGAACGTCAAGAAGACTATATTTTCTCTCCTGATATTAGTCATTGTTTTTGGAAGTATTGGGTTGTACCTTTCTTACGAAGGACCTGAAAATAAGTCTGCTGTTCAGAGTCTGCAGGTAGCATCATTGAGTCCAGTTCAGGACGGACCCTTGAATGTCTTTCCAGGGCAGTTGATAAACGAGTCATATTTTCTTGGTGCTACCAGTCCATCGGCAGATTATTATGAAGTTACTGTCACCCTTAACGGCTCTTCGTACGAGACCGTTGATGTGTTTCCCACGTACTCAACTTCCCTGAGTCCTGCTGGCTACTATCTGCTGTTTTCATTTGTGATGCCAAATGATCAGCCAGGAATGTGGTGGGATGTAGCATACCAATTAATAGCGTTTAGCTATTCAAATATCACAACCACCACTAATAGTATTTTGTATAGTAATGGGCCAATCTGGATGAGCATCTGGACAGCTTCTCCGGGGAACGAATATATGATTGCTGGAAGTGCTTCCTTCTTATCTAGTTATAATGCAAGTGAGATTTCCCTCTATCCGGTAAATCCTAAATCCGCTTCCATTGCTTCCACACAAGTCAATTCTTGGGTATTAAGTAACGGAGTCCTAAAGGTAAATTTTACATTATTTGAAAGTGTCGAATCTACGAATACGAATACAACTCCACCGTATATCAGTGCTTCCATTACTTATATTACTTCTTCTTCTCACATTAGCTCTAGTCCTCCAATATTGATTTCGACTAATTTTAGAATCACCCTAGTTCAAGGAAATGGAGCATACATAATGGGAATAACTTCTAATCAAATTGCTGAGATTACTAACTCTCTTAATCAAACTCTTTCCATACCAATCTCTCAACTCAATGCAGCGGTTATTTCCATTAACGGTGACGTAGCGACCCTTCAGACATCCTTTGGAACAATGTTGACAAAACTCAGTGAAATAAACGCTACTGTCACAAGTATTTCAAATGGTCAGGCCACGATAACAACTAACATTGGAGTTCTGCAGACCTCTTTGACATCTCTCAGCACCACTATCACCTCGATAAGCGCAGGACAGGTCCAGATAACGACAGACATCGGTAAAATAACTACCTCCCTGAATTCCCTTAACGCGTCATTCGAAGGAATGAACGGGTCAAATGCAGTGATCAAGACGGATCTAGGTTCGATTACCACCTCGTTGAACTCCATCAACGCTTCGATTTACGCGATCCACCAAGGTATGGTGGATATGAATACCTCGATTGGAGTGCTTCAAGTTTCACTGAAGACACTCAACTCTACGATCGTAAAGGTGTCCGGATACACAGCAGAAATAATGACATACGCGGGAGAGTTGAATGCATCCCTGAGCGATCTTAATACGAGCATATTCTCTTCAAACAGCGGCATACCATGGCTAAACGGTACCTATGCCGAGATAGAGACTTCTTTGGGGAACATAAACGGAACGATAACAAACGTTTCTAATAATACCGCGTCGATCAGCACAGATCTTGGAGTCGTCAAGGCTTCGATGAGCAGCATAAAGTCTCTTAATAGTCAGGGAATAAGCGGGGATCCGCCTTCACTCTTTGAGTTGGTCGTCATTGCACTTCTTGCCGGTCTTCTTGTAATATCTTCTCTCGCAATGTTGAGCTCCAGAAGTACGCTTAAGATCATGGGAGACAAGGTCAAATGAGGTAGTTTGTTTGTATGCCCTTGGACACATATCTCGCTGAATTTCCTTGTTTTGAAAATTCCATTCGAATTTTCTCGAGGATGAAACTTAGTATTCTCTCCCGGAATTAAGAATATTTAATATCATATAGACCATTAACAAATTTACCAATGAGTTCTGATGTTGGGACATCAGAGAAAGAACAGAGGAGTGAAGCTAAATGGAATTGATTTCGTTACTATACGGTATCTATCCTAGATCTGAAAACTTGAGGAAAGCTTACGGGAAATGGGAGAAAGGTCAGATGAATGCAGATGAGATTTCTAAAAAGATAGAGGAAGAGTCGTTCGTCTATTATGATCTGGTTAAAGAGGCATCCTTGAATTATTTCACGGACCCACTGTTTAACTGGTACGATATCCTGCGCCCAATCGCTCTATCGATAGAGGGAATAACGCTTGGTCCCCTAACCAGGTACAAGACAACAAATACATTCTACAGAGAACCAGAGATAGAACGGATTGGAAAACTTGGTGAAATGAACTCCTTTAGGGAGGTTGAAGAGAACCCCCCGTTTCCAGTGTATCACGAACTGGAAAGCGAGTCATATCTTCACTTTTTACCAGGAATAAATTCCTTCCTTACCATGAGCAGGGTTATGGGAGAAGTGTCAGGAGTCAAGAATCAGTTGAAGGAGAGGTATCTAGAGATAATCAAGAATCTTAGAATCAAGAAGCTACTAATATATGAGCCGTTCGAGTCTAAGGATTTCTCCGTGTATAGTGACATCAATGATGCAACCACTACGTTCCTGGTAATCAGCGGAGACGCTGGAAATTTCGATACGATTGGGGGAAAGAAATTCTTCTCTATCATTGGAAATAACCCGTATGCCTATGCAAGATATTGCGAGGTACCTGGTGTGAAGATAATAGATGCTTTATCCACTAAGATTAGTGGCGAAGTTGTTCAAAAAATGAGGCCATTTTCCAATGAATTCGATAGACTGATAGTTGCAAACACGGAAAGCTTTGACTTCCTTCCCAGAGTTATTGCGGATAAGAAGATATTCAGTTTCAAGGGTGGTGAATGATGCAGGAGCTTATAACGCAAGAGATTGGAAGCTTCAGGAAACCAACTTACCTGTCGTCAAAATTTAGGTCCTTCAAAGGTGACGAATTTCAGAAAGTAGCTAAGAGGGCTACGCTGGAGACTCTGGACCTTTTCGAGAAAAGCGGTCTTATGAACGTAGGAGTCGGCGGGGAGATGTACAGATGGGAAATGTACGAGCATCCTATAACCAGGATGGACGGCATAAAAATCTTCGGGCCTGTTAGATCGTTCGACAACAGGTACTACAATAAGGGAAGCGTGTATGACGCAATTAAGAGAAGGGAACCGTTTCACACCGAGGAGATACACCTCTTCAATGAACTGGGAAAGAAGAACATCAAGATCCCTATTACTGGACCTTACACGCTTATGGACTGGTCATTCAACGACCATTACAGGAACAGGAGAGATCTTGCGATGGCATTCGGTGAGATAATGAATCAAGAGATAAGAGAGCTGAAGGCTGCGTGGGGTGATGAAACTCTCCAGATCCAGATTGATGAGCCTGCCGCAACAACGCGTCCAGAAGAAATGGATATCGTGCTGGATTCCGTGAACGAGAGCGTCAAAGGAATAAATGGAATTGAGACGCACCTTCATGTCTGCTACAGCACAGATTACGGTCTCCTGTTCAACATCATTCCCTCTCTCAACATTTCTGTTTATAACCTTGAATTTGCAAACAGAGATCCTGTTTCTCTCGGCGACTATAGGAAGGGATATGAGGACGTCAAGAGGTTTAAAGATGTTTCAGAAACCATGACAAGAAAGATATCACTTGGTCTAGGGGTTACTGACATTCACAGAGACTTTATCGAACCACCCCAGCTCATCAAAGAGAGGATAGAATATGCTTTGAAGCTTTTGGAACCAGACAGGCTGAGACTAAATCCAGACTGCGGCCTTAGAACCAGAAGCAGGGAAGTTGGCTATCAAAAACTAAAGAACATGGTAGATGCTAGAAACGAGGTCGCAAGCACGCTATAAAGATTTATTACAATAATCAATTCTGGAATATGCAGAAGGCTGCAGTTCTCTCCGAACTTAAGAAGTACCCCGAAGTAAGGGAGCTGGAAGAGGAGCCCCCCAGAGATAATGAAGTTATGATCGAACAGAGCGAGACTGGAATTTGCTACAGGGACATACTGACGATGGAAGGGTTCCTGCCCAGAGTCGTTCTACCAATAGTTCCGGGTCACGAAATCTCTGGGACCGTGAAGAAGGTCGGCAATGCGGTCACCAAATTCAAGGAGGGAGATCGTGTAGCCAGTCTCATATACGTGCCGTGCGGGATCTGCGAATACTGTACGTCTGGAAGAGAGAACCTGTGCAGAAACAAGAAAACGTTTGGGGAGAGCATCAACGGAGCGTACAGGAAATACCTCAACGTTCCGGAGATATCTCTAGTCAAGGTACCTTCCGGAGTAAGCCCAGAGGCAGCCGCGATATCAGCCTGCGTAACCGGTATGATAATCCAGGCGCTGGAAGTGGTCGGAGGTCTCAAGGCCGGCCAGACTGCCCTGATCACGGGTGCAGGTGGAGGGGTAGGGTCTCACGCGGTTCAAATCGCCAAGGCGCTTGGTGCTAAGGTGATAGGAGAGACCAGTAGTGAATGGAAAAAGGAAGGAATACAAAAAGTCGGAGCAGATTATGTGGTAAGTGGATCTGATTTCTCTAGGAAAGTGAAGGAGATCAGTGGGGATGGAGTGGATGTTGCACTGGAGACAGTGGGTTCCCCCACGTTCAACGACGCTTTCAGATCGCTGAAGTATGGAGGTAGACTGGTTGTTATTGGAAATGTGGATGTCAATCCCGTCAGCCTGCCACTGGGTAATCTTATCCTAAAGGGAAATTCGATCGCTGGTAGCGTAAGTTCTACCAAGGCCACCATGAAGAAAGCCTTGAAACTTTCGAAAGAGGGAAAAATATCTCCAGTAGTCGGCAGGATATTCTCCATCTATGAGGTTGCTGATGCCTACAAGGCAATGAAGAATAGGGAACTGTTTGGGAGAGCCTTTATAAAATTCTAGTTCTTCGTTTTCAGGGACTGATTTTTCTCGTCGACAAAGCTTCCGATCTTCTCAATATTTCCCCTTATCTTATCCAGGACATCAGCATCGAAATCACCTGATATAGATGCAGAACGGAAGCTGTTGATGTTATCTAGCAAATCTATAGAATTCCTGAAACCAACCTCGTCCAGAATGTAGATTTTTTGGATGTCCTCTTCTTTGACTAGCACTGGCTCTGATGGCAGCACCACCTTCTTGCTTTTGAGCTCTTCAATCTTCTTGAAAACTTCCTCCGCCTTGCTCTTTTCATCGTGCTTATCGTACATTTCCAGGTTGTCTATGGCTGCCTTGAAATTGGTTAGTGATACGTCGATCCGCTTTTCTATATCCTCACCCAGAGCCTGAGATGATATTCTTGCATCTGCTCCGGCTTTGTACCCCTTGTACGCGCTCAGTCTGTTCTGAATTCTCTTGAGTATGATTGCAGCCTTATCCGGTGGCAAGTCTATTCTTATACTGCTCATCTTCCTTGCGATTGGGGAGTTATATATTATTGTTGCGAGTGGTTTCTCCTGACAAACTGCGCCCTAGAATCCAGAACCAGCGACTGATTTGTGGCGGTTCACCTATAAAGAAATCAATAAATAATAAGTCACAATCCTGTTTGCTCAAAGGTGAAATGTATTGCCCTCAAAAAGTAGCTATTCGTTCCAGACCGACAACTTTCTAACTGCAAAGGAAGAGATGAAAGGTATGGTTAGAGAAAGGATGACCGAGTGGAGAGCATCTGGTACAGTGGAGAGGATATCTACCCCTACCAAATTATCGAGGGCTAGAGCACTTGGATATAAAGCTAAACCAGGATTCGTAGTAGTGAGAGTGAAGGTAAGCCGGGGAGGTTTACACAAACCAAAGATAATGGGAGGAAGGAGACCAAGAAGGTATGGCTACAACAAGCTCACACACGGAAAGAGTGATAAGTGGGTAGCGGAGGAAAGGGCCCAGAGAAGGTATCCCAACATGGTCCTTTTAAATTCCTACTACCTTGCAGAGGACGGTAAGCACAAGTTCTACGAGGTCATGTTAGTTGATCCGGCAAATCCTTATATCTCAAATGACAAGAATCTTGGATGGACGACTGAAAGCGCTCAGAAGGGAAGGGTATTCAGGGGGCTATCAACCGCTGGGAAGAAATCCAGAGGGCTTGCAACAAAGGGCAAGGGCACAGTAAAGTCAAGGCCATCAATAAGGGCAAAGGGAAGACTCAGGAGACACTGATCAGGTACTTTTTCCCCCATTTCTTTATTTCTATCAAGTTGTCAGGCTCATCCATCTTGACATTCAACCCTCTCTTTTCAAACTTTGGTGCGAAGAGATCGATCACTTCTTTCGATCCATCAATCTTGAATGTACCTTTTTTTATTTCAACTTCGTCTATTTCATCACCCACCAAGTATGACCACTTTCCGTTCAAACCTATCTCATCCCTCATCACTGGAAAAATGAACAAGAAGTGGAATCCGTCTCTCTCCTCGTAAAACTCAATTTTCCGAGAGATGAGTTCTTCCCTGACTACCTTTGCTTTCTCTCTTCTGACCAGCAGTGACTTCACCAATTTCAATCCGACCGAGGAAAATAAATTTATGTATGAATTTACTGGTAATTAGTGGATTTTTCTATTGTGAAGATAGAAAAGGATGATGAGAACGTGGTACTGGGACAGTCCCATTTCATCAAGACTGTCGAGGATCTGTACGAGGCAGTCAAGAACTCCTCCCCTACCGCCAAGTTCGGAATTGCGTTCTGTGAGGCATCAGGCAAGAGACTGATTAGATACGACGGCAACGATGAAGCACTTATCAGACGTGCAGTTAGGAATGCAGAGAAACTGGCTGCCGGTCACGTTTTTATTATCCATCTAAGAGATTCATTTCCCATCAACCTGTTGCCGCACATAAAGAACGTTCCAGAGGTCCTGAATATTTATGCAGCCACATCCAACCCCCTGTCTGTGGTTATCGGGGAGGAGGGAGAGAGCAGGGGGGTGATGGGAGTGTTTGACGGGGAGAGGCCACTGGGGATCGAAAATGAGGGCGACATCAAGGAGAGGAAGGAATTTCTGAGAAATATAGGATACAAAAGATGAACGAAGTTGAGGATTTCTATGATTTTGAATCAACGTATTACGACAGGATATACGGTATATTCGGGCAGGACATCACCTTTTACAAAGCACTAAACGCAACCGCTCCATTCCTGGAAATATTTGCAGGAACGGGGAGAATAATTTCAAAGTTCAAGGGAGGGATTGGCCTGGAGATAAACCCAAACATGCTCAGGAGGTCAAGCAACAGTTTCATCAAAGTCATGGGAGATTCGAGAGTTCTGCCTTTCAAGAAACACTTCAACACCGTCATAATAGGTCTGAACAGCCTTCTACTAGTACCGAACGATGAGAAGAAGACCATTCTTAGGGAGACGAGGAGAGTGTTGCACCAGAGTGGTTTTCTTTTCGTTGACGTAATCAACGGTTTCTCTCTCAGGAGGGGAACCTACGATATCTCGGAATTCAATGACGGAGAAACATCAATAACGCTCACGATGAAAGCAAAAAGAACGGGAGATAGTTACCAGCTGAAGTATTCTTACCACATATTCAACCAGACGAACAGGGTTGTGCAAAAGACTATTACCATTTATCCGATAACTTTAACTGAGATGCGGGAGATGCTCGAGGCAGAAAATTTCGAGTTGGATGGAGCTTTTGGCGATTACGATCTCTCCCCCTATATGGCAGAGTCTGAAAAACTGATAGTTAGGGCGAAAGCCATCTGACTAAAAGGTGATTCCATTGAGTGCGAAGGACAATGTCGAAAGGATCTTCAAATCACTGGAGGACTTGAAAGAGAAGAATCGATCGATCCCAATCGTGGTTGAAGGAAAGAACGATATACGAGCTCTCAGGAGATTAAATTTCGAGGGGGAGATTTTGCAGCTTCATTCCCGAATGACCATCGAAGGATTTTGCAGGAATCTTGCGAGCCATCACAAGGAAGTTATTCTTCTCCTAGACTGGGATCCTAAAGGGAAGAGGCTGACTGCATCGCTTATAAAACATTTGAATTCCTACGAAGTCAAGACTGATTTCGATTTTTGGAAACTGTGTTTTTCAATGGCATCGCAGATGTCGAACGTGGAATCTCTACCTTCAGTCTTTTATAGATTAGCCTCTGAGAATGGAGCTTCCCTGCACACCTGACGCACAGTTCTAGCTTTGCTACGTAGTGTTCAGAACACACTGGCTTGCCACACATCTTGCACGTTACCCCTGAAGGCAGTCCGCATATGTAGCAAAGCGAAAGAACGGTCATTACTGCTCCTTTCCATAATGCTCTTTTAAATTCTTAAATCTTTGGTAGAATGCGATGTCATAAGCTATTTTAATCGCTCCACCGGCCACAAAAGAAAGGGCTCCTGCTGCAACCGATATCAGGTATGTGGAAATATAAGGAGTTGCACCGTTGGATGCATTTCTGACGGCGTTTGAGACCCCAACTACGTAACTCCTGTCTCCCTCGTCGACTACGCTATTCAGGTACGACTGTCTTGTAGGAACGTCCATCTGGCTTATGCTCTGTCTCAAGAACAGAAACAAAAGTGCTAAGGGAAGGGTTGGAACGAGGGGAATCATTATGAGGAAGATGTTCGACGGTATGTGCGTAAAGACCATTGTCCTTACCAAACCAAGTCTTCTGGCTATGAATGGAGTTGCAAGGACGGACAGAGCCGTTATGACATCCACAACAGCGAATACGTAACCGAGCTGGGAAAGACTAAAGTGGTATCTCTCGGCAAACCAATACGCCATCAGACCCTGCAGGACAAATCCGCCTCCAATTGCATCTACAGAAAATAGAGCACTTACGTCTCTAGCTATAACCTTGCTCCTTTTTGATACGGGAGAACCCAGAATGCTCTTCTTCCCACTGGTGGTAGGTATAAGCAGATAAGACACCAATACTGCCGATGCAAACAAGATTGATAGCTCAAAGGAGATTTTTAGGCCCAAGCTCAAAGCCGTTGCACCCAGAGATGCCGCTATGTAACCCCCAAATGTGTAAAGCGCAAACAGGCTGTTCTTGGTCCTCTGATCGTCCTTTATTCCAGCTATTATCGGCTGTTCATATGCAGAGAACAGGGTGTTGTCAGAGGGATTGACGCCGAGTGATCCAATTACTGCGAACATAGCTTTCATGACAGGATTTGGAATCGAAAACAGTCCAATTATTCCTGTCAAAAGCAAAAGAGAGAAGAGTAAGAGGAAGGCACGTGAGTACCCTGAACCGTATTTTGATGTGACATAAAAGGTTATGAATGAACCTAAAAGTATTGAAGACGTGACTGCGATACCTGACTCCAGCGGCGTTAGACCAGAACGAATGAGGTAAATGACGGTGATAACTGAGAATACTCCGTATATGAACCCCCTGAGGGTTCTTGTCAGGAAGAGGAGATATCTTGAGTCCACCATGTCGAAATGTTGCGAATTGCATATACCTTTTTATGGGGATTAAATGAATAAAACAATTTTATCCACATAAATGATACTGGTATGGTCATTATGAGCAGCGACCTATCAGAGTTATTGAACGAGTTAAACATCCGAAGCGTCGATGAACTTTTTAAAGACATACCAGAGTCGATAAGAACAAAAGCACTTGGTCTCCCGAATGGGATGGACGAAGATGAGATCAGAAGGGTTGCGGCAGAGTATTCAGGGATGAACAAGACTGTAAATCAACTTCATTCTTTCCTGGGATTTGGGCTCTACAATCACTACGTTCCAGCTGCTATTTCAAACGTTGTTAATCGGAATGAGTTTCTCACGGCATATACGCCCTATCAAGCTGAAATATCGCAGGGCATTATGCAAGCACTTTTCGAGTATCAGAGTCTCGTTGCAGAACTGTTACAGATGGATGCAGTAAATTCGTCTATGTACGATGTCTCAACCTCTCTTGGAGAGGCAGCTAGAATGTCAAAAACGATAACGGGTAAGGACGAGTTCATTGTGCCAAAATACATAAGCAAAAACAAGCGTGCAGTACTGGACAATTATGCGCGGGGTGCTGATATAAAGATCAAAGAAGTTGACTTTGACGAGAAAGGAATGATCGATCTGAATTCTCTAGAACAGAACCTGAATGAAAACACTTCTGGAGTATATGCGGAGTACCCAAACATGTTCGGTATCATAGATACCAACATTCCGAGAATCAAGGAAACTATAGGGGATGAGAGAATCTTCGTAGCCGGAGTGAACCCGATCTCACTCGGCGTGCTTGCTCCGCCTGGAAAATTCGGAGCCGATATTGCTATCGGAGAGGGCCAGGTTCTGGGATTGGGACTCAACTTCGGAGGACCTGTAGTCGGTCTGTTCGGAACAAAGGAACAGTACATAAGAAAGATGCCAGGCAAGATAATGGGAATCACCAAGGACCACAATGGCAAAGTGGCTTTTTCGATGATTCTTCAAACGAGAGAGCAGCACATAAGGAGAGAGAAGGCTGTCACTAACATGACAAGCAATCAAGCTCTGATGGCAGTAGCATCCGCCGTTTACCTTTCCCTGCTCGGCGATTCAGGCCTCAGGAAGATAGGAGAGGTCAACATGGGTAGAACAAGGGAACTTATTGACATTGTCAAGGAATTTGGAGTGAAACTACCTTATGATGGATCACCCGTGTTCAACGAGTTTCTCTTCAAGCTTAAGGAGTCAAAAACTTTCGTTAACAGGATTGCGAGAAAGTACAACCTGATCCCTGGACACATACTTGGGAAGGAATACGGGTTCAATGACAGAAATCAGGTCAATATTGTTACCAATGTAACCGAGAGGAATACAAACAACGACTTCGATGCATTCAGGGAATTCATGAGGGAGGTGGCCTAAATGTATCACCAGGCAGTTTTCGACGAACCAATAATCCTGGACGTAAAGGGAAGGAGAACTATCAAGATCCCTCTCGAGAATGAAAAATTCAGGATAGACGTTCCTGATGCGATGAAGCGTGAAAACATCGGTATTGGGGACAGGGAGGAGTTCTCAGTGATCAGGCATTATGTCAAACTCTCCGAGATGAATTTCGGAGCAGACACTGGCTTTTATCCTCTCGGTTCCTGCACTATGAAATACAACCCAAAGATAAACGATGAGATTGCATCAATGGACGGATTCAGGATGATCCATCCACTCCAGGATTCTTCCGAAGTTCAGGGAGCGCTGAAGCTCCTCTACGAACTTTCCGAGTCACTAAAGAAAATAACCGGAATGGACGAGATTACCCTGCAACCTCTGGCAGGAGCAGGTGGAGAATTTACCGGACTTTCCATAGTGAGGGCATACTTCTACTGCAAGAAAGAGCTGGACACGAGGAGAGAGGTCGTCGTCCCGGATTCCGCACACGGCTCAAATCCTGCTTCTTCACACATGGCGGGATTCGATGTCGTTCAGATTCCATCGACTGAGGATGGAACTGTCGACATAGAAAAATTCAAAGAAGCGGTCACGGAAAGAACCGCCGCATTCATGATAACCAACCCTAACACTCTGGGAATTTTTGAAGACAGGATCGTAGAGATGGCAAATTATGCACATTCCAAGGGAGCTCTTCTCTACTACGACGGAGCGAACTTGAATGGAATAATGACGAAGACCACACCCGCAAAGATGGGATTCGATATCGTTCACCTGAACCTCCACAAAACATTCTCCACCCCTCACGGTGGTGGCGGACCAGGTGCCGGTCCGGTCGGCGTAGTCGAGAAGCTCAAGGACTTCCTGCCGTACCCTCTCGTCACTTTTGATGGAGAGAGATACAACAACGATTACGTTCCGCCAAAAACTATAGGAAAGGTCGCCAGCTTCTATGGTAATTTCGGCGTGCTCGTCAGAGCTTGGACTTACATCAAAATGATGGGTGAGGAGGGACTCAGGGATGCCTGCGAAACTGCAGTTTTGAACTCAAACTATATGAGAAAGAGAATGGAGCAGTTCATGCCTGTTCCGGGAAAAACTATCAAGAAACACGAGTTCGTTGCTTCGTCTGTTGGAAACAACATGCCAAAGGCCGGGGATATTGCAAAGCATCTTATCGACAATGGAGTTCATGCCCCAACCATCTATTTTCCACTGATAGTTCCTGAAGCACTGATGATCGAACCCACCGAAAGCGCAACTAAAACTGAAATGGATCTGTTTATAGAGACTGTGAGGCAGGCACTGAAACTATCCCACGAAGCATTCGAAAAAGAACCATCAAACCTCAAGGTCACTAGAATTGACGACGTCGACGCTTCTAAGAATCCGAAACCTACGCTGAGAATGGTGAGGAAGGAACAGAGAGGGCCTCTACAACAAATGATTTAAGGTCCCATCAATTCTCCCTGCAGCGGAGGTTGCCGAGCTTGGCCAAAGGCGACAGACTCAAGATCTGTTTCCATAGGGATTCGCCGGTTCAAATCCGGCCCTCCGCACTTCCCTTCCAGTATTTCTATTAGTGGATATGAGGATTCGCGTGATAGAGGAATTGGTGACATTAGGAACCATTCATACAGGCATAAATTGCGTCCTCCAAAAAGCTTAGCAAACCTGAATTATTAAGGCTTGCTAAACGCAATTGATTTATAGAGATTTCAGAATGATGTTATTGTTTAATAGTGCATGTTATGTTGAAAGAGCCTAAGATTTCTGATGACCAAAAGGAGATTTGGAGAGAGCCGGTTAATTCCGACAGACTCACCAAACCTAAGGGGGAGGTGCACATAATTCCGGAGAGGTGCAAGGAGTGTAACTACTGCACCAACTATTGTCCAAACGATGTTCTTGAAAGGTCTCCTACTGTGAACAGTCACGGTTATCACCCAGTAAGGGTTAGAGCCGGGAAGGAAGATTCATGCGTTGCCTGCGGAATGTGTCAAACGATCTGTCCTGACTTTGCAATTTATGTGAGGGAGGTACCGACTTGACAGCATTGTTAGAGCCGGGAAGGTACTTTGCGGACGGAAACTTGGCAGTTACCGAGGGAGCTCTAATGGCTGGCTGCAGATTCTTTGCTGGTTATCCGATAACTCCTTCCAGTGAGGTTCTTGAAAGGATGAGTGAACGTCTACCAAAACTAGGCGGACACTTTATCGAGATGGAAGACGAGATAGGAAGCATGGCCGCTATAATCGGAGCTTCCAATGCAGGAGCAAAGAGCATGACCGCCACTTCCGGACCAGGGTTTTCACTTATGCAGGAGAACATCGGTTTAGGAATCATCACTGAAACACCAACCGTCATCCTGGATGAGATGAGAGCGGGCCCTTCTACTGGTATTCCTACCAGGGTTGGTCAGGGAGACGTAATGCAGACGCGATATGGATCCCATGGGGATCTGGCACCGATAACGTATGCGCCAAACAGCGTACAGGAATCCTTCGACCTTGCAATAGAGGCATTCAATTCAGCTGAAAGATACAGGCAACCAGTCATAATAGCCTCTGATCAAGTCGTGGGACATCTCTCTGAAGTACTGGATGTGAAGGCACCCGAGGAATATGAAGTCGTTCAGAGGTTAACGAGGAGAAGCGATGATGAGAGCAGAGTTTTCAGTTATACTGATGATTACATACCAATGTTTGTCGCAGGTCAAGGATTCAGAGGAAATGTTGATAGCCTGACTCACGACGAGAGAGGGTATCCTTCCAATGAGTCTTCCGTTGAGAGAGAGATGCTAGAGCATCTAATGGGGAAAGTGAAAAAGAACGAAGAAAAAATAGTGAGATATGAGGAATTTTTCCTGCAGGATGCAGAAGTAGTCGTGGTCGCTTATGGAATAACTTCCAGAGCAGCAAAGCAGGCCGTCAGAATCGCCAGGAAGAGAGGACTCAAAGTGGGTCTTTTCAGACCGATAACTCTGTGGCCCTTCCCGCAGAAAAGGATCGAACAAATCAGCACAGAGGCCAAGCAGTTTATCGTTCCGGAGATCAACTACGGTCAGTATTCACATCCAATAAGAGAGTACAGCAAATCAGAAACCAAGGAGATCCATTTTCCACCGGGAGCGATTCCAGACTACAGCGTCATCCTTAATGCAATCAAGGAGGCATTCAGATGACCACTGAAGAATTCCACCCAAAACATTCTCTAATCAGGGAAGAGAGATTTCCGAATGTTTGGTGTCCGGGTTGCGGACTAGGTATACTTTTGCAGAGTTACCTGAATGCGGTTGAAAAATCTGGGATACCAACCGAACAACACGTCCTCGTCTCAGGTATCGGGTGTACAGCCCGACTTCCGGGTTATGCAAAATTTGATTCATATCACACCACCCACGGGAGGGCTATACCCTTTGCAACTGGGATGAAGATTGCTAACCCGGAGCTGAAGGTGACGGTAATAAGCGGTGATGGTGACCTCTTCAACATAGGAGGTAATCATTTTATTCACGCCGCAAGGAGAAACATGGACCTAGTGGTGATCTGTTCAAACAACTTCAATTACGGAATGACCGGTGGACAGCACGGTTCAACAACACCACTCACTTCAAAGTCAGCTTCCACGCCATATGGCAATGTGGAACCAACGTTCAACCTCCCCTATCTAGCGTCTGCCCTTGGTGCTTCTTACGTCTCCAGATGGACGGTAATGCATCCCAGACAGCTGGCAAAATCCATCAAAAAGGCGATGGAGACGAAGGGGTTTGCCTTTATCGAAGTACTCTCCCCGTGCCCTCCGAATTTTGGCAAATTCAACGGATTTGCGGATGGCTTGGAAGAGATGGAATTCTACCGTACCAAATCAACCGTACAGAACGATGCCAGGCTTGAGGATGTATCGATCGATCCATTTCACGGGAAACCGGTCGTTCTAGGAGATTTTGTTGATAGGAAGAGACCATCCTACATAATGCTAGAAAATGAACTCATAAAGAAAGCAATGGGGGCAGTGAAATGAAGCTCGGGATCAGGATGTACGGAATGGGAGGCCAAGGGATAATAACCCTTGCAAAACTGGTTGGAGAGGCTGCTCTGGAGGATGGAAAATTCGTCATCATGACCGAAGAATACAGCCCTTACGTCACTGGAGGATGGTCCAAGGCTGATCTGGTCATAAGTGATGAGGTGATAGATTATCCGCTTCCTGAAGAACTCAATTATCTTGTAACTCTTTCACAAGAGGGATTGGACACCACCTTGAAGGACTTGAACTCCAAGTCAATGGTACTAACAGAAAAGAGTCTGGTGACGGTCCCTGAAAACATGAGAACAAGAAGCATAGAGATCAGTGGAATAGAGATTTCAAAGTCCTTGAAGAACCCCAAGGGAGCAAACATTGTACTGATGGGGGCTTTTTCTGGATTTACAAAGACTTTTTCTGCGGAGTCTGGGAGAAGGGCAATAACGAAAAGATTCCCCAAGTATGTGGATGCGAACATAGCTTGTTTTGAACGCGGGTACGACGAGGGGGTCAAGTATGGCAGATAAGGTACTGATCATAGGAGGAGGAATAGCGGGTATTCAGGCATCTCTTGACCTAGCCGAGGCAGGGGCAGAAGTATTGCTGGTGGAGAAGACTGCGTCCATCGGCGGTAAGATGGCTGCATTAGACAAGAATTTTCCGACATTTGATTGTTCTATATGCATTGAAGCCCCCAAGATGAGTGACGTGACCCACAATCCAAACATCAAGGTGCTCACTCTGGCAGAGGTCACTGAGGTGAAGGGGGAGGAGGGCAATTTCCAGGTGACAATAAATCAGAAGCCGAGGTTTGTTACAGATGCATGCACCAGGTGTGATCTGTGCACTCAGGCATGTCCCCAGATTCGAAAGAACGAGTTTGATGCCGGAGTTGGAGCAAGAAAGGCAATATATACTCCATTTCCCCAGGCGGAGCCTGGACCTTACGTCATAGATATAGAGAGTTGCCTGAACGATCCTCCGAACTATCTTCCTTGCGGACGATGCACAGACGCTTGCGGACCAGATGCTATAGACTTTAACATGAAACCCAACGTGATAACTGAAAACGTCGCCTCCATAATAGTGGCAACAGGCTTTGACCTGTTCAATGCATCACTTCTTGACGAATTCGGATATTCTTCCGATCCGGACATTCTCACGTCATATGAACTGGAAAGACTCATAAATGCAGCTGGACCAACCGACGGAGAGGTTATAAAACCATCAAACGGAAAGCATCCGGATAGCGTATTGTTCGTTCTCTGCGCTGGATCTCGTGACACCAGGTTTGTCCCCTATTGTTCGAGGACGTGCTGCATGTACTCAATAAAGGAGGCAACCCAGCTGGTCGACCACGGAATAAAGAACGTGACTGTGCTTTACATGGACATACGTGCCTACGGAAAGGGATTCGACGAACTTTACTCTAGGTCTCAGAAGGACGTTCGATACATAAGATCAAGACCCGCATCGGTGAAGAGGAGCGGCGACAACATATCCGTAAGGTATGCAACTAATGACGGTTCGATCATGGAGGAAGAGTACGGAATGGTTGTTCTTGCAACCGCTTCCATTCCCTCAAAGGGTACTCCAAAGCTCGCGAAGACACTTGGAATTGAACTTTCTGAGGACGGATTCTTCAAGAACAGACTCGAGGACCCGGTTTCTACGACGAGAAATGGAATCTTCGTTGCTGGATGCGCCTCCGGGCCCAAGGACATCCCGGATAGCGTGACCGAAGCGTCTGCTGCAACGGCCCAGGCCCTGAGATACGTGAAAAAGAGAGAATGGATAGAGGAGCCCCTGCCCCCTCCCCTGGACGTCTCTGGGGACCCGAGAATTGGTGTTTTCCTGTGCGACTGCGGGTCCAACATTGCTGGAGTCGTTGACGTCAAGAGGGTTGCGGACGAGATTAGGGCAATGCCCAACGTGGTTTATGTGGAGGAGAATAAATACACCTGTGCTGGGAGCACACAGGATTCTATAAAGGAGAAGATAATAGAGAAGAAACTGAACAGGCTTGTCGTTGGGGCCTGTTCTCCCAAGACGCACGGTGTGACATTCCAGAGAGTGTGTTCCAGAGCTGGGTTGAACCCATATCTATTTGAGATGGCCAATGTTAGAAACATGGACTCGTGGGTCCACAAAAAGGAGAAAGTTCCAGCAACTGAAAAGGCGGTGGACATAGTGAACATGGCAGTTTCAAAGGCAAGGCTGCTCACTCCACTTGAGGACATCGAGTTTCCCGTAATCAGAACTGGCATCGTCATAGGCGGAGGACCTGCAGGAATTGCGGCTGCCTCTTCCCTCTCTAGAATGGGAATTGAGGTCCACTTGGTTGAAAAAGAAGAGAAGTTGGGAGGCCTCCTGAATTCGATAGACATCATTTCTCCTGAACTAGAGAGTGCCGGTAATACCCTTCAGAAATTGAAGGAAGGATTGCAGAAATCTGGTGCAATCGTTCACACCTCCACAAGGGTAGATGAAATAACAGGTTTTGTAGGGAACTTCTCGTGCAAACTTTCAGATGGGGAGAAAATTGATGCAGGTGCGATCATCCTTGCTACAGGAGCGGATCCATACCAGCCAACTGAATTCAAGTATGGAGAGGTCCCGGAGGTGATAACTTCTCTCGACCTAGAGAAGAACTACTCGAAGATAGAGGGTGACAAATATGCCATGATTTCATGCGTAGGCTCTAGAAACGGAGAGAGAGGTTGTTCGAGATTCTGCTGTTCTACCATGCTCCAACAGGCGATTAGTTTGAAGGAAAAGGGAAAGATCGTCCGGGTGTTTTACAAAGACATTAGGGCATACGAGAGAAATGCGGAGGAACTATACAGAAAGGCTGGAGAGAAGGGTGTTCAATTCTTCAGATACGATCCCTCCAAATTACCAAATGAAGCTCTGGAATTTGACGGTTCTTCGCTGACCTTCTTGGATCATCTGTCTTCCGCAAAGATGAAGGCGCCGGTCGATCATCTTGTGCTGAACATTGGACTGAAACCAAAGGATGAGGAGATATTCACTCAACTAAAACTCTCGAGAGATAGCGAAGGGTTTTTACTGGAAGTCCACCCCAAACTCGGGCCCGTAGAGGCTGCCGTCCAAGGGGTATTCCTTGCCGGGACTGTTCAGGGACCGAAAGGTGTGAAGGAGTCCATAGCGCAGGGATATGCGACCGCCGCCAAGGCAGCGAAACTTCTGTTTAGTGGTAAAATAAACAAGGAACCCATAATACCACAGATAGACGAGAAAAAGTGCGTGAAGTGCCTTAGATGCGCCGAAGTCTGCCCATATGGAGCGATTAAGGGAGAGAGGGGGAAGTGGATAAATCTAGTTCCCGCAGCATGCATGGGATGTGGAAATTGTGTAGCGGAGTGCAATATAGAAGGGGCCATCACTATGCCTAATTTCACAGACACTGAAATTATGACACAGATAGATGCCGCAACCGCTGAAAAACCCGAGGAGAAGTTGGTTGTCTTTGCTTGCAACTGGTGTTCCTACGCTGGGGCAGATCAAGCAGGAATTTCAAAAATCCAATATCCTCCGAGCGCACGTGTTATCAGGACCATGTGCTCAAGCAGAATATCTCAAAAGTTGGTCATGTATGCTTTCAGCAGGAACCCGGGGGCCGTACTCGTCACCGGCTGTCACATAAACGACTGCCACTACATTGACGCAAACGAGTACACGGAAAAGAGAGTTGAAAGGTGGAGGCACTTCCTAGAAGCGAAGAAAGTCAACCCGGATAGATTGCAGTTATGGTGGGTCAGCGCAGCAGAAGGCAACAGGTTTGCTTCAAAGATCAGAGAGATGGATGCATTGATCAAATCCCTATCGAGGGATGAAATTTTTAGCACTGAATCGAAGCTGAAGGGGGTGGTAAAACGCTAGAGGTCGATGATCTCCGGTGGGAGAAGGTTACCAACTTGACAGGATTCGACGGAAACGAGTGCTTTCAGTGTGGTGTTTGTACTGCGACCTGTCCGCTCGGTTACATGGGAGAAGAGGACTTAGATGTAAGGAACCTGATCCGAAGAGCCCAAATAGGTCTAGATATCTCCGAGACCGTATGGAACTGTTCTACTTGCAAACTCTGCGAAAAGTCCTGTCCGCGACAGGTAGAGATAGTGAACGTGATTACGGGCCTCAGACAACTCGAACTCGAAGAGAGAAGAGCCCCAGACAAGATAGTCAAGCTTCTGTGGGATATATACGAAAATGGAAACCCATGGGGCGGAAAAAAGATAGACAGATCGAAATGGGCTGAAGGACTCAACATCAAGGATGCCAAGGAGGGAACCGATGTACTTCTATACGTTGGATGCGACGCAGCCTATAACAAGAATCTTCACAAATCGCTAAGGGGCCTGGCTGATGTCATGAAAAAAGCCGGAATCAATTTTGGAATCTTGGGTAATGAAGAGAGATGTTGTGGAGAGCCAGTGAGGAATGCTGGTGAAAGATACTTTCTCGAAGATCTGGTGAGCGACAATATAGCACAGTTCGAAAAGACCGGGGCAAAGACTATAGTCGCGTTCTCCCCGCACTGTGGGAATATGTTCAATACCATCTATAAGAAGAGTGGGTTGAAGCTGAATGTAATACACTACTCGGAATTCCTAAATTCACTTCTGCAAGACGGTAAAGTGAATCTCCAGAAGGAAGCTCGCGGGAAAATCACAATTCACGATCCGTGCTACCTAAGCAGGTATGGCGACGGGCCCGACAACTTGAGGGAGATGTTTAGCCTTTTCCCAGAAATAGAGGTAAGGGAAATGGCATCTTCTGGAAAAGATAGTCTCTGTTGTGGAGGGGGCGGAGACAGAATGTTCGTAGACTTTGAGGGAAAAAGACTCTCCGATTTCAGAATTGAACAGGCCAGGGATACAGGCGCAGAGACAGTGATAACCGCATGTCCGATATGCAACATGAACCTCTTAGACAGTGCGAAGACCAATGGAGTTAACGTTCGTGTGAAAGAGTTAGGCGAGTTCTTGGAGGAGAATCTGAAATGACAAGGAAAGAAATATGGGTAGTGGTCGAAAGAAGCGAAGGCGAGATAGAGGATGTGTCTCTGGAAATTATAGGTAAATTGAATGTGATAACAAAGTCCTCTCCATATAAAATCGTAGCTATTGTGCTCGGTACCTCTGAAGAGAGAGAGTTGCAGGATATTATCAGATATGGAGCTGACAAAGTGATTCTGCTAAAACACGAAAGGCTCAATGAGTATTCGAATGACCTGTACTCAAAGGCCCTTTTTGATCTAGCCTCATCTGAATTTCCAACTGCTCTTCTGATAGGTGCGACCTACTACGGCAGAGACCTTGCTGGTAGGCTTGCAGCAAGACTCCGAACTGGTCTAACCGCAAACGCCATCAATCTAGAGATGGACGAGGAGGGGCTTCTCGTTTTTGGCGTTCCGGCATATGGGGGTAAAATAATGGCTGAAATCATCTGCGAGAAGGCTCGTCCACAGATGTCCACAGTTAGGCCAGGTACATTTACAAAGGTCTATGATCAGAACAGGAAGGGGGAAATCGTTGAAGTGGTACCTGATCTTTCATCCGTGAAAGACAGGGTAAGAGTAATCGAAAGAAAGGTCACGAAATCAAAGGACCTCACGAAGTCTGAGAGAACTATCGTCGGAGGGAACGGAATCGGAGGAAACATTTCACTAGTACGGAAGCTTGCTGAACTCACTAACTCGGATGTGGGTGTTACGAGACCACTAGCCGACAAAGGAATAGCCCCTAGGGAACTGCAGGTTGGAACCACTGGATACTCTTTGAAATCCAAGCTTACTCTAATTTTGGGCGTGAGTGGTTCTGAACACTTCACGTCAGGCATAAGGGACTGTAGGACTGTTATCTCAGTTGACATAGACAGGGAATCAGAAATATTCAACCACTCTGACTATTGTGTGGTGGGGGATGTTTCTGAGATAATTCCCGCCGTCATCAAGAGACTGGAGGAAAAAAGATGAGAAACATTATCGTCTGTTTGAAGGTAGTCCCGAAGTCAGAAAACATCATCTTTGATCCCGTGACGAAGAGACTGGACAGGAGTAAGGCTGAGAACCAGATAAACGAAGCTGACAAAACAGCAATCGAGATTGCCTTGAGGATTAGGGAGAAACACGGAGGGAGAGTGATTCTTATCTCCATGGGTCCTCCTTTGTTCGAGAACTTCCTTAAACTTGGAATAGCTATGGGAGCAGACGACGCTGTTCTCCTCTCGGACAGAAATTTTGGGGGGGCGGATACCTATCCAACAGCACTCGTCCTGTCAACTGCCATAGCTCAAATAGGAGACTATGACCTGATTCTGGCAGGTGAGGAGTCATCAGATGCTGCTCTTGGGCAGTTACCAGGACAAATTGCCGAGTTTCTAGACATACCGCAAGTCATGTTTGCCACCTCTGTTGAGGTAGATGCAGACAAACTAAAGGTACAGAGAAGAATAAAGGGAGGACACGAGACAGTTGAGACCTCCCTCCCTGCAATGATAAGCATTGAGATGGGAGCGGTACAGCCGCGATTTCCGGATTTCAAAAGGATGAAATGGGCGATCTCCCAGTTCCATCTAACGGTGTGGTCTTCAAACAATCTCGGTCTGAGGGAAGAGGTAACAGGCATTAAGGGTTCTTTCACATTTGTGCGAGGACTTAATGAAATAACACCTTCGAAAAGAAAGAAGGTGTTTATAGAGGGGGACGTGGCAGAGAAATCGAGAAGGCTAGCAGAACTGCTTAGGGAACAATCATGAGTTTGATTTGCTCTCCGCTCCAACTACCATCAGAGAGCAGGTGCACCTTTAATTTCTCGCTTTAAATGTGCTGCAGGGCATAAGCAAGTCTAATGGACACGGAATGTCCCTAGGATACTCGAGGACTAGTTCTCAGTCGCTGCCAAAATCATTACCCAAGAAATCCTCTACACCATATTTCTCGGCAATCTTTCTGAAACATTCGAGAGCATCCGTGTATTTTTCGTAGTATTCAGCCCCGTAGCTGGCCGGTTTGTCTGCAGTCGCTTCCATGCTAGCAGATACCAACCATCCCTCAGAGGTTGTGTCACGAGCAAGTTCAAGCACTATGTAATCTCCGTCCAGCTTGAAAATCTTCAGTAAGCGCTTGTTTTTCGGTTCCTCCTTGCAAAGTCCTCTAGCTCTGGCAACAACATCACACCTGTCTTCCAGATGTTCTTGTTCGCCAAACATAATGATGTATGACAATTGAAGTATAATAAGATTATTCAATGAATACAATATTTAGTGGACAAAATTCTATACTTTAACTGTTCTTAGTAAATTTCATCACATCTAAATAGATTTTCTGAAAATGGTTTCAATTCGTATGGGCGCATTACTCTCTCTTGATCAATCAGGGATCTAATTCGGTTGTATTGGAGAAATAGTAGTAAAATGTGGTTATTGGCCTTAACTCTCAGAACGCTTATTACCTCTTCGATAAACTTTAGGGGACTGATGGAAATCTTGCCCGCTACTGAAAAGAAAGAAAATCAGGTTTAAGATAGGTCTGAGTGTTGCGATCTCGTTTAAATGAAGCACTTAATCCTTGTTTTGCTGATAGTATCTGGGTCAAACAATGACTATAGAGTATTTCCAATAACCCTATAAATTCTCTATAAATGCACTCTAAAATTAAGATTGTTTACATAAGTTCTGTTGAGAAGGACTTAAAATTTGTAAAATCGTCTGAAGTCGGTGAAAATATGAAGAAAATAAAAATGCTATTTAATATAAATATTAGTAAGGACTAATAAAATCAATATGAATTGCTGTAGAGGATCAAAAGTGCATTAAATTACATGCGTTCAAATACGAGATTTTTTCTTTGTCGCTTGGGCTTATTGGTAGCTTTTTCAAGAAATCTACAGACAAACCCATAGGTAGATTAGGGTAATCGGTAGAAAACATGATTCTGTCTACTCCAACTTGTAACATTAGGTTTAGGAATGATGGTAACGAGTTAAGGCTGCTACTCGTATAATACATATTATTCCTCAAATAATGACTTATTGGGTATTTCAGTCCTGTGAAATTGGGAGGGAAGGATTGATCTAACCTGTCAAGCATGAAGGGTAATGCTTCCCCAAGATGTCCTATCATCACCTGCAGTTCAGGATGTTTATCAAAAGTGCCTGCTAGAATGAGACGGAGCAGATGTACAGCAGTTTCAATGTGCCATCCCCAGCCAAACACTGAAAAGATTAAGCTGACTTCTGGTCTCAGATTGCCATTATAGTATACATCTGAAACTTGCTTTGGAGGCATAGTCGGATGTAAATAGATAGGGACTTTAAGAGCTTCTGCACGCTCGAATATCGGGTCAAATATTGGATCATCAAGGTACTTTCCACGGACATGCCCATTAATAAGAGCACCTTTGAATCCCAACTTTTTAACTGTCCTTTCCAGCTCATCCGCTGCCCTCACAGGATTAGATGTGGGTAACGCTGCGAAAGCAGATAGGCGGGAAGGAAACTTCCTAATAGAATCTGCAACCATGTTATTAACTTCGACAGCCACTTCTTCTGCTTTATCAGGCTCCATCTGTTCTGTCCCAGGCGAGGATAGAGATAGAACCTGGACATTAACTCCCACTCTGTCCATCTCCAATATTCTCTTCTCACCAATATCTACTGCCTTTTCAAAAAGTTCTTCAAGACGTCCTAACACCGGGAGAAGACCCTGCCTGAATAAGGTTCGTAATATCTTTTCCCGTGGCTTTTATAAGGGACGGAAAACTGTAGTCGGCTGTTAAAAGAGACGGAATACTGTAGTGTTCTTCGAGCCCAATAATCCTCATCTGAGCCCTGTCATGATTTTCTGGCATTTTAACCACTGAGGACGCCACTGAAAATAAATATTTAAAATTTTATAACTAAAATTCTATATAGAGGATTTCCAAACCCCCCCACTAAAGACTAATAGATTTAAGATGGCTAAACAAAGAGAAGCTTTCAAATATCTGACTATTATGAAATACGGTTCGGTATGCTCACAAAAAAACCAATATGGAAATTGCTTTGAGAACTATAAGCGTAGTTTTATTTCCTTTCCAAGGTGTAAATATTACCCTAAGATGTATAGAAAGAGGAAGTCTAACAAGCTATGGATAACATTAAAAAGAAACGTGAGGAATATATCGGACTGCTGGTCATTATGTTGATTGTTATTGCTATCACATTCTATCAAGCTGTTCTAATTTCCGGCATCATGAGGTACTGGTTCCTTGTAGCAGGGGTGATTCTTGGTCTTTTGAGTGTTGATCTGTACGTTCAGAGAGACAGAGTGCTGAAAGCAAGCTATTCGACACCTACAGAAACAATCAAAAAGAGGTTTTCGATTCTCAGTGTCGTTGTAACTATTCTCTCAGCAGTAGAACTGTTTCTGGTTTTTGTAGGAATCTTAGATGTCCTTCTTGGGACCGATCTTTTGTTGATTGGAATTGTTACATTCTTTCTTTACATCCTGATGGTTTCATACCCCAAGAGTTCAGCAAATGTGACGGAGCATCGATGAAGCGCGGTAACTGTTGAACATTTCAAAAAATCCAATATCTACCAAACCTGGTTTCAATAATGCTTATTCATGGAGCCACTATTATTCTCTATGGACCTGGTGAATTATGGCCTCAGATAGAGGTACGAGCAGCTCAAGAAGCGTGGAGATAAGCTTGCGGAAATCAAGAACGTCATAGACTGGGAGAGCCTGAGACCTATGCTCAAGGATCTTTTTACAAACGACACTGAGCAGGGAGGGAGACCGAACTACGATGAGATATTGATGGTGAAGATACTCTTCCTGCAATCAATTTACAACATCGTTGATGAGTCGATGGAGACGGAGATATATGACAGCGTAAGGCTCGTCAACTTCCTTGACTACCCTGAAAGTGTGCCGGACCAGAACACGATATGGCTCTTCAGGGAGAGGCTGTCCAAGACTGGCAAGGAAAAAGCACTGTGGAAGGAGATATGGAGACAATTCAGGGAGAAGGGCATAACGGTGAGGAACGGCACAATTCAAGACGCAACATTCATCACTTCCGATCCTGGTCACAAGAGAAAGGAGAAGCCCTATATGGTCGATCCGCAGATGCCTCCTATCAGCAGTGGGAAGGATTATCCCGGCCCTGAAAAGAAGACAAAGAATGAAGTGAAGTCTGCCTTGATAGACAAAAGGAAGCATTCATTGTCAAGAAGGTCCAAGGATGGGAGCTGGACTGAGAAGAATTCAAGGTCATACTTCGGTTACAAGCTTCACACAATTCAGGGGGTGGAGAACGATATGATAGCAAACTACGCAGTTACCACTGCATCTGTCCACGACTCCCAGAGGGACCTCTCTATCCCAGAAATAGTGAACTACAAGGACAAAGCGTATTTCGGAGTCGAGAGTAGGGGTATTGATGCTACGATGGACAGAGCTGTAAGAGGGCACAAGCTTCCTATAGAATCCATAAGGAGGAATCTAAGGATAACGAGGAAGAGGTCGAGGGGTGAGAGACCGTATTCCGTGATGAAAAGGACCTTCCGTGGAGGACACACTTTCGTCACAACGGTCCCGAGGGTGAGGGTTAAGTCTATGTTCATGTGCCTAGGCCACAATCTTTTCAACTTATTGTCCCTGAAAAGGAGGGGTAAGATAGCTTCAGCTATCCCAGTCAGCTGAAAAATAGAAGGAAATGTGCAGGAAATTGAGGTAAGTACAGGGCAATAACGGTATTTCTTATGACCTCAATCAGACAAAGATGCATATCATAGAAAATTTATAGGGTTATTGGTAATCCTCTATAGTCTTTCTATTTTCTCCTAATTTAATTATAGCTTTAATACCTGGAATCCAGTCGTCGGTGTTAGGGCACAATGTTTGTCCCTTATTACTCTCCATCCATCTGATGTGAGTGTGGACTTTTATTTTCAGTACAGTCGTTGGTCTTGAACATCGCATTTGAGGACCTTCTGCTTGACACGGTCCATTCTTCTTTTGTTGGATCATCTGGTATCTCAAAGAATCAACGCAATTCCGAGACCCAATCCAGTAACAATCAATCCAAGAATCTCGCTCTTTGAATACCGTTCGTGGAGAACCGCTATTACCAACAATACCGATACAGGAACAGAGATTATGGTTACTATACCCGTTAGCGCAGTGCCAAAGTTGGTGATGAAAATTCCGTAAGATGCATTAGCAACTCCGGCAAGAGCACCTCCAACGAATGCATACTTTGCATTCCTCTTGGAAACAGTGAACAGCGTCTTTCGGCCTAAGCTAATGGCAAGGGTAACTAAGCAGGCAGTCAGGTACAATAGAAACGTAAAGAATATTGGATCTTTGCCAGAGACTGTTGAAAAAAATACCCATTCCAGTGCCCATAGTATTGGGGCCAGGACTACGAAAATGAAAGGAAATCCAAGTGCAATGTTCTTCAGATTGACCTTAGAGGACCCTATCAGTATGATTCCGACAAGAGAAATTATCAGTCCAAGAGTGATCATATTCCCAGGGTAAATAGAAGTAAATAAAGCTCCAAACAACAATATTAGTGGGCCCTGTAGATTGAATACTGTACTGGATATTCCTGCATGTACTTTCTTCATGCCGGCATATCCTGAGAGATATCCAAATGCACCTACCGCACCTGCAATGACTATTACAAAGACCGGAGAACCGAAAGAAACGAACGAATATTTCAGTGGTATGAAGATCATCTGCTCCAAAAACATTGTGAATACTATTCCGGTGATGTAAATGGCGGTGAACCCCTGCACGTCTGAACTGCTGATCCCTACCTTCGCGATGGGTATCGCCCCTGAAAATCCAAGGGTAATCAGGAAAATCAAAAGGAGTTCAAGGGGCGACATTTAAACACCGATACCTTCCTTTTATAATAATTTCTATAAATCACATTCTTCTCTTGGACGACTTTGGTTTACGGTTTCCAGATAATCGCAATGGCACGCAATAGCTTTGCGTCTCTCTGGTGGCACTAGAAGAGAAATGAAAGTACTACCTTCGGATCAAAGAACGGTGAGTGGTGATTTGATTGCTAAAGGAAATCTCAGAAGAAGTCACGAAGAGTGAAGAGGTGATGGGACCGGTAATTCCATATAAAATTTGAGGGCGGCAAATGAGTTTATTTTCAAGTTCGTTCGAGTTTGAGTTTCTTTAAAGCAATTTCTTCATTGATCTGCTTCATCTGCTTTTCAGCCCTTTTGTGTGCTTCCATAAGCTCCTTTAATGATTTCAAGTATGCTAGCTTGTCCCTGACGTACATCGCTCTCTCGTTGAGGTACTCATCTATAGTCACCCCATCCTCCTTGACCGTTTCGAGTATCTTCTCCATAGTTGGAACTGTGAGCCCGAGATTCATAAGCTCCTCGAAGTACCTTGATATCTTTAAGAACTGGTCGACGGTGAACTCTCTCTTTGCAATGAGTGCGATCTGAGATGTTATTTCCTTAATTCTACCTACATCATAATTAGAATGCTTTAGCCCTTCTATTGCACTCTTGATTGCGTTCTCATCATCCTTCCCCCCTGTGAGTTCGTGTTTGAGATAGCTCGAAAATGCGATCTCTTTCTCCAGACCCTTCTTCTCCTCCTCAATGTTCTCCAGTTCTTTCCTTATCTTGGACAGCCTCTCAGTCAGTTCCAGACTCAGAATCTCCTTGCTCTTTATGTCTCTGTTAAGTTCTTTCCCTCTCTCAACCATTTCATCAAGTGCCTTGGGAATGTCTACGTATTCTATGTTAGCATACTTTGCAAAATTCATCATCTTTTCTGCCGTCTTGACAAACTGATTCATCCTCTCTTCATCCAAGGAATATATCTGGTTGACGATTCCAATTATTTTCTCTCTATCCTTATCCTTGAATATGCTATAGTAGTGATATCCTTCAACCAAGTCGTGCGGAGTTATCTCCTTGTCTCTAATTAAAAATGCGAGCTCCTTAAGCTCTTGAGCTATTTCGTTCCCGAGGTCCATATTGATGTATCCCTGCTTCCATTCCTCTATTATCTCTTCGACTGAACTGAGGGAAATTCTCTCTTCCAGTGAAATGTCTTCCAGCTTCCTGCCATTTACGAATTTGACTATGACCCTATTTTTAGTTTTTATGGGAACCGAACTCATTCAAGTTTCAAGGAAAATCCGATATATAACTGTTCTTTATTGTCGACGGTTCAACCTCAAAATACAACATGTTTTATAGAAAACTCTGAACGTTACAAAGACATTATATTTCGTGAATAATGTGGGGAAATAAACGCAATGGAAATCCAGAGACTAGTTGTTGGACCTCTTAGAACGAACTGCTATGTACTATCCGAGGGATCGAGTTGCATTATAATCGATCCGGGAGGGGATCAAGATATCATAATCAAACGCCTGGAGGAGAGTAAACTCGTTCCCTCGATGATTCTTGCTACTCACGGTCACTTTGATCACATACTTTCAGTTAATCCTCTGAAGGATAAGTTCGACGTGCCCTTTCTCGTGTCAGAGAAAGACAATGAGATAATCGATAGATTCACAGAATTCGTTAAGAAGTATTTCAACATGGATCCAGGTCCACCACCTATACCAGATAGGTACCTTAGCAGCAAAACGAAGTTAAAACTTGGAGATAAAACGATCACTATCTCTGAGACGCCAGGACATACCCCAGGAAGTTGCTCATTCTTTATTGAAAATATTATGTTTACTGGAGATTTCATCTTCAAGGGTAGCATTGGCAGGACTGACTTTGGGGGTTCCTACACTGAAATGACATCCAGCATTAGATGGACGAAGAAGTTAAGATCCGATATCAAAATTTTCCCGGGACACGGGGATTCTACCACATTAGAAAACGAAAGATTGAACAACCCCTTTTTCATCGAAATTCTTTAATCTAGGCTTTTCGTCGATCCGTCTCACAATGAGTGAAAATCTTGCTTCAAAGAAGATCTGATAATTTAGTTGATATCCCTTCCTTTAGAATTCTAATGTCAGCTTCAAATTCTGCATCTACCGTCAAGTTTCTTCCTTTACCTGTGCTTATCAGGAAGAAGGATTTCTTTTCCTTCCCGCTAAGCATGATTCTAGACTTGTTGGATAGCTTCCCCCCTCTTTCGTAGCCATAGATAACGAACCTACCTGAGTCTATGTATACTCGTTTCTCAATAATCCCTTTCTTATCTACAGTTTCGTATTCTTCCATTATAATTCAATGAGCTTCGAATATAACATCCTTATTCTGCCTCTTGAAGCTATCCGGTGATTTCGATCTAAGAAATCAAATACCCCTGATCCTAACTGTTGGGAACTGGTAATTTATGGTTTTCGCGATCCCTACTGTGAGATTACGGGGCTTACGAAGGAGTCTTGTGATGGTAAACAAGAAACTGCCGAGAATTATGAGAACTCTCTCTTGCTTCTTTGGTAAGAAACGGTAGAGAGAAACCCCCTCCAATTCCTGAAGATTAAAGAGCTTCTTGCATTAGTGTGAACTTCCATATCCGTGAAATTACTTCTCATGATTTACTAAGTATTTTTTAAATACTTATATTCAATCCAATTCAATGACCAGAGATTTGAAAGACAGAGGGAACACCCTAACTCCCACTATGATATTTCGAGGAAAGGACGTTAGAGACGGAGCCGGGGTGAAAATATCTAGATTGTTTGGTTCTCCTGATACGTTTGAGTATACTGATCCATTTCTACTGTTGGACTATTTTGGTTCGGATCGACCAGAGGATTACGAAATGGGATTTCCTTGGCATCCTCATCGAGGGATAGAGACTCTAACCTACCTGCTGAAGGGGAAAGTTGAACACGAAGACAGTTTAGGTAACAAGGGTGTAATTCACCCCGGGGAGATACAATGGATGACTGCAGGTAGTGGAATATTTCATCAGGAGATGCCAACCTCTTACGGTCAGGATAAGGAAATGCTCGGATTTCAGCTCTGGCTGAATCTGAGGAAAGCGGATAAATTCTCTAAACCCACTTACAGGGGAATTGACGTAAATCATCTTAACAAACTACAGTCTGAAAGAAACGAGATAAAAGTGATCTCTGGTAGCATACTGGGAAGAGACAACCCATCGATGGAAAAACACAGTCTTGATGTCAGTTATTTCGACGTTACGTCTGATGGTGGATATTTGGAGATACCTAAGCCTGATGGATTCACTTCGTTGGTTATTCCGATGGAAGGAAATCTCTTGGCAAACGGTATGCCTCTGAACAAACTGGAGGTGGCGGTTTTTGGACCAAAGAATGGCGTCATAAATATAGAAGGAAGCAAGAAACACAGATACATCTACATAGCGGGAAGAAGGACCGACGACAAGATCAGCTGGTACGGCCCTATCGTGATGAATGACTGGAAGGAAATCGAAGATTCCTTTAAAGACCTACAGAAAGGCACGTTTGTAAGAGATAAGAGTCCGAGTTTCAGCACTTTCTGAGTTAAGATTTCAAATAATGAACGACTGGAGAAAACCCCTATTAAGTTTATCTAATTCTCCAGTCATGAAACTCTTTGTCCCATTCGAACTGGAAGAAAAATATAAGAAAATAGGTCGCGAGATAGTTGGGAGTGAGAACATCATATGGTTCCCAGATGAGGGGAAGGCTGAAATTATTCTCATAAGGGGAAATGATTTTCCTAGAGATAGGAAATTCAAGTTCATCCAGACAGTTAGTGCAGGGACAGATCACATAGACTTTAGCAACATTCCCAAAGAAACCGTCATAGCTAGCAATGCGGGAGCATACTCTATTTCTGTTGCCGAACATGCATTCGCATTGATACTGGAGCGATCCAAGCGAATTTCGATATTCGAGGCCGAAACTAGGAATGGGATCTATAACCCTAGTCCGACCAAGTTGTTATATGGAAAAACGCTCGGAATTATAGGATACGGCGGGATAGGGAGTAGGGCGGCTTTGTTAGCTAAGTCCTTTGGAATGAAGGTTATAGCGGTTGGTAGGGGGTACAGGGACGAAAACGCTGACGAAATAACAGGGATGGATGGACTCAATCTACTTCTGACAGAATCGGACTTTATACTCATTTCGATACCACTGACCAGTAGCACCATGGGTTTAATCGGAGAAGAACAACTAAAGAAGGTCAAGAGAAACTGCACTATTGTCAACGTTGCTCGACCTGAGATTGTTAGGAAGGAGCCGCTCCTAAAATTTGTACAGAAGAATAGCGATGCTTCGTACTTGACTGATGTCTGGTGGGGGGAACCTAGCTTGGATGACTCAGAAAATGAAAACATTGTGATTACCCCACACATTGCTGGTGGACTGTCGGGAGAAGTCATGGAATTTGCCTTTAGACATGCGTTCGAAAACGTAAGGCGATTTATGGATGGTACTAAACCAAACAACATAGTGAAAAGGGAAGAGGCTCTGTACCTTGATCGGGCTAAGATCGGCATTTGATCTCGTTTAGGGTGTCCTAGTCATGGAAAAATAGTGATATCCGTCTCGCAAAACACTTTTAGTTTCATTTACTGGAGTCTTATGGTTTCCTCGAACTTTGCAAAGGTCAAGAGACATCCGGAAAGGGGGAATTACGACAGGGAGTTATTGCTTGATATTCTGGGAAATGGGTTGGTCTGTCAGGTTGCATTCCAGGTAGAAGGCCAACCGTTCATCATACCTATGTCCTATTACAACAACAAGGAATTCATCTTCATACACTGCAGTCCTGTGGCAAGGATAAGCAAAACTCTTAAAAATGGAGGCCCAGTGGCAATTTCTGTACTCGAGCTAAATGGCCTGGTCATTGCGAAAGGTTTGGCTGACAATTCAATGAACTACAGGTCTGCAATTATATTTGGAAAACCAGTAGAACTCGTTTCAGACGAAGAAAAGATGGCATACTTCAAGGAGTGGATAGACCACCTTATGCCTGGAAGGAAAGAGAATTCTGAGCTACCCAGCAAGGACGAACTGTCAGGTGTCGCGGTTTTTAAGGTGAGAATTGATCAATTCTCAATAAAGGTGAGGGAAGGAGGCCCTTCAGAGCTTCGGAAAAATCCAGAAATATGGTCTGGGGTGATCCCCATCTCAACGAGATTTTCAGCTCCATCGTTTGCCTCTTCGCCGGAATACCCTGAACATATCAAGGCATTCATTGATGAAAGGAATCGTATTTAGTGGCTGACGCTTCGGTGAGCTTACTCAAATCAAGTCGTTGCCGAAGGGGGCGTATTATCTTAATTTACCTGTGCTCCTCGAGCCACTCAAACATCTCCCTGTAAAACTGTTCTATGTGCTTTCTTTCCTTGAACCCGTGACCCTCTCTTGGAAATAGAAGGAGCCTTACATCCTTTCTCTTGTCCTTCAGTGCCCTGAAGAATTGGTAATATTGACTCACCGGTACGTATGGGTCTTCGATGCCGTGGGCAAGAAGGACTGGAGTTTTGACCTTTTCCGCATGCCAGAGCGGTGAGAATTTTATGAACCTGTCAAATTTGTATGGATCCTGATTGTAGTGTATTCTGTCCCATGCCGGAAGGTTGCTTACTCCGTGGAAACTGACCCAGTCAGAAATGCCAAAGAGTGAAATGGACCCCTTGAATCTGTCTGTTTGAGTTATCGCCCAGGCTGACATGAACCCCCCGTACGATCCTCCGGTTATATAGACATCTTTCTTATTCACTCCCTTCTTCTCTACAAGGTAGTCTATGCCAGAGAGGATGTCCTGTAAATCCATTCCTCCCATGTCTCCTAGGTTCAATTCCGCGTACTTTCTTCCCCTGCCGATGCTTCCTCTGTAGTTAGGCAAAAATACTGAATAACCTTGAGAAAGGAAAAGTGTTTGATTTCCTATGAACGAATCTAAAGAAGATCCCGTTGGACCCCCATGCACCACCACCATCAGCGGCGCATTCTTCCCTGCGGATCTGAATATTCCCCATATCTCAAGTCCATCTTTGGACTTCCATGTCACCTTCTCTGAATCGTAACTCCTGCATCCTTCCAGTTGCTTGTTGATTCCTGTGATCGCTTTATCCTTCTTTGTAGCTAGATCAATAAGGAAGACCTCGTTTGGTTGTTTCGCACTCTCGTACGATAAAACAGCATATCCATTTGAAACAGAGAACGAAGGTGACCACGACCTGTAAACGGTGCCATACCTTGACCAAAGAACATCTCTCTTTTCACCCCTGAATATGGATATTGAAAATGTACCTTCCCTGTTGGATAGGGCATAGAATTCTTTTTCGTTTTTCCATCTCATCTCTGAATAACTCTCCTCGTCTCCTTCTGTCAGGTTCATTGCCTTTAGATTCCTCAAATCCATCCTGATGATATCTCCTGAATTTACTCCTCTGTCACTCCAGAGAGACTCTAGGAAAACCAGGTGCGTGTTGTCGGGAGATAGTCTAGGTTTTGCAACCTGCCTCTCTTTTTTTGAATAAATCTTTTTGACCTTTCTGTCCTTCAAACTGACCAGAGAGACAACGGATTCGTACCAGGACCACTCGTAGGGAAGTGAGGATGTTATAGCTGCGACTAAATCTCCGCTGACATTGAACTCCCACACTTGAATCCCATTTGTTATCCTTTGAAATCCTGATCTCAGATCATATTTCCATAGCGAGTCGAACTTCGGTTCTTCTTCAAAGAAGAAGCCATCATTCCCCTCCTTCTTTTCCTCTTTTAGTGGGTCCTTATCCTTTATCAGAACGAGAAGAGACTCCTCATCGATCCACTGAAGATCTTCTGCTGCTCCTTCTATGACTATTTCCTGACCCGAGTTGTTCGTAAAATTGTGTATCATTAAACGATAATCCTCGTCCTTCTTGGACAGATAGGCAAGGACTTTTCCAGATGGACTAAATTTTGGGCTGAAGTTGCTCCAGCCTTGTTGTGAGAACTTAATCAGATTTTGTCCCTTAGTTGAAACTACTGATACTTCGGTTATGGTTTCTTCCTTGAAATTCTTGAACACTCCAGAAATGGTAAATGCAACTCTTTTTCCGTCATTGCTTAAATCTAAGTCAACTGCGTATCTGGATTTCAGGTAGTCAGCAACAGTGTGGTCGTGTTCTTTTGCCATTTTACTAACCCCGGGATGAAGGAATGGGTGCGAGGTATTAAGATTTCTGAGCCAGACCTGGTCCTTTAGCTCCTCATTCCAGAGGAAACTGGTGGCAAAATTTGGTCTAGACTAGGACCGAGTCATCTCCTGTTGCTACTTCTTCTGAATTCATCCGTTATTCTAGCTCTGAGTTCACTGTCCTCTGTGAAATCCTTTGCCGTATCGCTTAGAACCTCAATCATAATGAGCAGAGCTTCTTTTGCCATCGTGCTCTTTGCCGCTTCCAGAGACTCCCTGGAATGCCACGGGGTTCCCTCTCTGGCAATCTTAAATCCCACTTCTAGGGCTGGCACGACCTGTGTGACATTCGCAAAATCAGTAGACCCCTTTGGTAGCTCGTTGTAAGTATCTTCCAAGGTAGGACAATCTATTCCCTTTCCAACGAGTTTGTCTCTGATTGTACTCGACAGCACTTTATTTATTCTTGTGGTAGAGAATAATGGTCCGAGCTTCTTGACTGAATAGGTGGTTTCAGTAGCTATTGCACAACCCTCTACTATCTTCATAAATCTCCCGACCAGTTCTTCGTGATATCTCAGATCAGTCGACCTTATTCCATAAGTCAGTACCGCCCTTTCCGGGGTCACGTTGGATGCTGTCCCTCCTTCCTTAATTATGCCGTGCATTACGAAATTCGCATCCCTTCTGACGTGCTGGCGCATCATGTTGACAGCACTATAAGTTAGAACTGCTGCATCTAGAGCACTTCTTCCCCTGTCTGGACTAGCGGCTTCGTGTGCTGCCTTTCCCCTGAAAGTTACCTCGAAATCTTGTACTGCTAGGGATTGAGTTCCAACATTCCATTGGTCGCCGGGATGCGACCCTAGGACCAGGTCTATGTTTTTGAAAGCCCCGCGTTCCGTCATTATTATCTTGGATCCTGACCATTCTCCAGAACCTTCCTCATCAGGAGTTCCAAAAACGGTAATTGTTCCATTTCTAATCTTCTCTGATGCTCTAATGGCTGAGAAAATAGCTGATGAAGCTATGAGATTATGTCCGCAAGCATGACCGATGCCTGGAAGCGCATCGTACTCTGCCAAAAATGCAATCGAAGGGTTGCCGTTACCAACCACTTTCTCTGCCCTAAAGGCCGTAGGTATATCCATGAACTTCTCGATAACCTTAAATCCGTGGGACTGTAATACATCCATCAGAAGTCTGGAAGATGCAAATTCCTTGCTGCCGATCTCACTAAATTCATAGACCTTTAGAGCCAATTTCCAATAATCATAATCTTTGACCCCTTCATACCGTTCCATGATTTTGAATAGTAAACATTTCTAAAAACATTTACAGGCCTTGTGCTACAATTTCGCTCAAATTTCTTGATCTAATTTCCATCTTTATACGGTTAGGCGACATTACTTGCTTCTTCAGACTCAAAATTTGAAAATTACTTTGGAATTCACAAATGTCTGATATCATTTCTATGCCTTAACTACTTAACTCGAACACCATTGAAATATTGAAGTTCAATCGACAGATATCGACTTTTGCTCAACCTTTCAAATTTCACGGTGTCTTGCGAATCAGATAAATCCGGCAGTTACAAGTCTGTCTATAACCTTTTTGCCAATTGATTTGCTGTAGATAAGTGCGAGTGCCGTTCCGCATATTGATACGACGGTGATGATTGTCACGATCAGTGCAAGGAGCTTCATCCCGCCCTCAAGAGCACCGAACGATAATGCAACTAAGAACCAGGCTGGCAATGCAGGCAGAAGCGTACCCATCTGTCTGAGGTTGAACTGCCCTGGCATGGAAATATCTTCCTTAATTTGGAAAGGATAGAGGAATGCTGACAAGTAGACCACTATGATCAACAGAGATGGGATGACTATCAGCAAAAACAGACCAAAATTTAATGCCTGTTCGTCACCTCTAATCGCCAAGAGAAAATTCGCGACTGCAATGGGAGAGAGGAGAGCCGAAAGTGAAAGTGATTTAACAGCTAATAGGTCCCTCAGGTAGCGTGTTGGATTTCGGGTCATAAACCCTAGCCAGAGTCTCTCGTTTCCAAGTACACCCATCGTGAAGAACATGATGAAGATTACCGAATAGATGGAAAAGATCAGAATAGCGATTTCTTCATTGTGCAAAGAGAGGTCAAGTCTATAGGCAAAGAGATAATAGTACAGCGCTGCAATTACTGCAGTCGCCAGAATTCCCTTAGAAAGTTTGAACCTTCCAGACCGATAAGACCCGCCTCCTCCCATTGAGTTCATTCTTCCAGAAACTTCTACAATGAAGAAATTCTCTGCAAGCATGGCCTTCATTGGAGACATTCCACTAAACTTCCTCACGTGTTTGACCTCACTCGAAGTATATCTCGTAAATGTCTTCATAAGGTCGAGATCGACTCTCGACAGAGACCTGAAGGCTAAAGGAACAGTGACGACTGCCAGAACTATCGAAGTTATGACAGCGTATAACGGATGGCCCGAGTACAGAGCCGTGGGAGAGTATGGGAAACCCAGAAGGGGAGAAAGTGCCCATACTGCAAGAGTGGATGCGAGTAGTACCCTCCAACCAAGTCTTAAGGAATAGGTGATCGGTCCCAGTGAAGTCACCGCCAGTATCAGCGCCAAGAAATCAACTAAGGCATAACCGAAGACCGGCCTGAGGCTTGAAAGTGAGTATGCTACGACGTATATTACGATAAGACCGAAACTTAGCAGTTGAACGACAAACAGAGAGAAAGCCAGTTCGGATCTCTTCAGTGGAAGAGTAAACAGGAAGTCCCTGTCAGACTTTAGGACGGCAATACCCCCGCTCATTATCGGGAGTACTAGAAAGAATGCTAGAAACGCAGGACCATAATAGTAGTAAACATTAGAAGAGGAGCCAGTTTCAAAACTAATGAATAGGGCCCAGGCGAGCAGAACTATCATAAGGGCGAGTAACTGCTTCGAAAATCTCGAAAGAATTACAAACTTAAGTAGTTTAGAGAACATCAGTCAACATCCTTGCAACCACTTTTTCTATGGGCTCATCATCTTTTCCCATTTTCTTGAGATCGTTAAGAGTACCTGACCATACTACCGAGCCGTGAGATATCATGATAACCCTATCGGTAAGCCTCTTGGCCACCTCCATTATGTGAGTCGAAACTAGCTGGGTTGAATTCATACTCTTGAGATGATCTATTACAGTCTCCTGCGTTGGAATGTCAAGATAGTTCAACGGCTCGTCCAGCAGGAGGACAGAGGGTCTGTGAATAATGGTGAGAGCCATTGCAAGTTTTTGAACGTTACCTCTGGAGAGCCTGCCTACCTTGGCCCTTTCATATTCTCTCAACTGGAGTGAGTCGAGTAAACTATCGACCTTATCTGAAACGTCATCCACTCCCCGCAGAGCTCCTATGTATTCCATGTTTTCACGAACGCTGAAGGATCTGTACGGGGATGCGTCGTCTGGCAGATAACCCATCATTCTTCTAGCTCCCTCAGAGGAGGGAGCAAAGTTTCCGATTTTAGCGTCTCCAGACGTGGGAGTCAGTAACCCTACTAGTATTTTGAGCGTGGTGGTTTTTCCTGCCCCATTAGGTCCAAGCAGCGCACATCTCTCTCCAGGGTCCAGCTTAAAACTGAGGTTTCTTAGGGCATGAACATTCCCGTAATCCTTAGAAACGCCGTTCATTTCAATCGAGGGTGGAGCAAATGTTTCCATTATCCTATGCACCTTTTATATCTAATTCGAGAGCATGTACTCAAATAAATAGAATTTCTGAGTTCTTTGGAATTCCATTTCTTATTAGCAAACGAACTGAACTTTACGAGACTATCGTACCTAATCTTTATCGAGTGTCATATGAATCTGCCTTTCTGTCAGTAGTTAAATTTCCCAAGTCGATAGTGTCCATGCTGATTTCTTTAACCAAGCGCATTTTAAGCATGGATATGGCAATATTATTATATGGTTACAATTATCCAATCGATATGGTCTCAGATGGTAAACAACTAAAGGAGAATGCTATTGACTTATTAAAGCTCATTTTAGTTACTTCTTATCCAGCGCTATACGCTATGGAGTAAAGAAAGGAATCAAGGTCGTTCTTGAAGAAGGAGAGGAAGTTTGAAAGTAATTGACGGTTGGAATGACTCGAATCTTCAGTCAAGGTGGAGTGGAGATGTCCAGCCAATAGAAAATGTGACTATTCAGGAAACCTTCAGAGTGGAAATCCCGGATTCATCCACGAAACAGATTAAGGAGAATTTCAGCGATGGAGATTTAAAGACCCTCGATAGCTCTAAATTTGACATGGCTGTTGGGCCGATATATGTAGAAGAAGCAATGCCAGGAGATCTGCTCGAGGTAAAAATATCAAAGATTGAAACTGCTAACTGGGGATGGAGCGCGATCCTGAAGGATTTTGGATTGTTGAAGGGAAAGTTCGACGAGAAATTGATACTATGGAAAGTTGCTAATCGATACGTGACCTCTGCTAGGAAGGGATTTCTCGAAGGCGTCAGAATTCCATCGAAACCTTTTTTAGGTGTTGTAGGAACTGCACCTAAAAAGGGAGAATTCCCTATGATACCCCCTCAGCCCTTTGGAGGAAATATGGACAACAGGCTGGTATGTGAGGGATCAAAATTGTATCTCCCCGTGAACAGAGAAGGGGGACTGCTTTCCTTCGCAGATCCTCACGCAGCGCAGGGAGATGGAGAAGTATGTGGTACGGCAGTTGAAACTTCAGCTTCTGTCTCGGTCTCAGTTAACGTCATCAAAAACAGGAAAGTTAAATATCCTAGGATCGAGAGCAGAGACTATGGACTTGGGGAAGTGCTTGTGACACAGAGCTTCTCACCTGACTTACTGAGAGGAGCCAAAGAAGCTGTAGAAGAAATGATCGCATCGATGGCAGAAAGAGGTTTTAGCGAGGAAGAGGCATACGTTCTCTGCAGCGTAGCAGGAAATCTAAGGATAAGTGAAATTGTGGATGAACCGAACTATGGAGTTTCCATGGTGATGCCTACCCAGCTGCTTACAAGATAGTTACCATGGATGAATTGAGTTACACACCAATATTACATTTGAGGCAATATGGATTCAATGAGTCTTGTTCGGTGTTGCGGCTCGAACCTTGTCTTGCTCAAAAATACTGTAATCATAAGATGAAATTTCACGAGATTCCTACAATCCTATTCCACCATCTACAACCAGAGTCTCACCCGTTATGAAACTGTTGGCAGGGTCTATTAGGAACTTAACTGCGTTTGCAATATCCTCCGGCTCTCCCCATCTGGACATTGGTGTTATCCTCTTTATCTTGTTGTAGATTGCTTCGTTCTTCCAACCATCCCTGTTCATGTCTGTCCTGATGTAACCTGGTGCTACACAATTAACCCTGATTCTGGGGGCAAGTTCCTTTGCGAGTCCCCTGGTCAGGTGAATGATTGCGGCCTTTGATGCCTGATAACCATGGGCCCACGGATCTGCCCTAAAACCATACACAGAAGAGATGTTTACAATGGAACCGTTATCCTCTATTATATCCTGAAGATTCCTTGTAAGGTAGAAAGGAGCAGATAGATTCAAGTCAATCGTTCTTTCCCAGTCTTCATCCGTAATTTCTCTAAGCCTTTTCCCTTCATAGATCCCCGCGTTGTTCACAAGTGCAAAGATGCGTTGATTACTCTCCCTGACTTGTTTTGATAGTTCCTCAATCCCTTCCGTTGAAGTTAGATCCACCTGGTGGCCCGTTACCCTAACTCCGAATTTGCGTATCTCTTCTTCTGTAGATATTGCTTCCTTGGTCCCTTTGTGGTACGTAAAAAATATATTGTAACCGGATTCGGATAGTTTCATTGCTATTGATCTGCCTATACCCCTATTCCCTCCCGTAACAATGACGGTCATCTCTTTCAAACCTTTAGTCATTGATTCTATAGAATGGACCAGTTTATAATGACTTCAGTTTCTTTATTCATGACATTCTATAACGTCGATACTAAAGTAAACACAAGAATTACTGAATGCACTTATTGATGGCAAGCTTCGAACTAATTTCGCAGTCAGCTAACGTATTTATTATTGATGATTTTCTGTTCTCTTGTGCATAACGGCGCTAAACGCGTTATTCCTTTGCTCTTGATAGCGATCGGAGTACTTGCAGTTTCACTGCTATTTTATTACGAGATTATTGGTTATGCATCCATTAGGGTCATAAGGCTGAGTAGTTACTTTTTCTATGAGGAGATATTTCTCCTTGCTCTAGTTCCGATAGCGATTCCTGCAATACATCGCCTTAGAAAACGTGATCACAACGGTTATATAGAAACAGTTCCAAGAAAATTCCTGAGAACATCCTTCGGAGTTTTGTGGATATTTGACGGTTTCCTCCAAATGCAACTTCCATTCATTACTCTCTTTGCCCAATATAATCTGATTCCGCTTTTAGGTTCCGAGCCATTGGTGACCTTTCTTGTCAGCCATGCCCTAGATGTTTGGAATATGAACCCTCCTATATTCGACGTCTTGGCATCACTATTTCAAGTGTATATAGGTGCTTTCTTTCTGATATACAGTAGGGGGTTCAAGTTTAAGCTTGTTCAAGTCTCTGCCATCTTATGGAGCTTGATCATCTGGGTCTTTGGAGAAGGCTTCGGCGGAATATTGTCTACGAATGCAACATTGCTTACAGGATCACCTGGCTCTGCACTATTTTACGCGATTGCCTCTGTGCTTCTATTGGAGTATGATAGAGAATCCTCAGCCACTCGGGTAGTTATGGTCACTAGAATAGCCATGATCTTTACCTTTTTTGGCTTCGCAATTTCTCAATCATTGCCATCTAACGGATTTTGGACCGCTCTTCCAATTTCTTTTTTTCCTTCGCCTTTTGCCATATTAAACAATCTGACATTCATAACGCTGTTTTTTAACCAACATGCTTCCTTGTGGAATGGGGTATACGTTTTTTTAATGCTAGTAATCGGAGTTTTGTGGCTTCTCTTACCTAGGAGTGCTCCTTACCTTACTCTTTTTTGGGGCCTTTTTACTTGGTATATCTACCAAGGTCTGGGCATCTTTGGGATGACCAGTAGCACCGATCCTAATACTGGACTTCCGCTTATTCTGATTTCTTGGACCATTCTTCTGATAATGAGATCAGATCGAAGAAACCAAAAAGATGTACCTCTCTTGAGTCCTAGCTGAGAAAAGTTACTCTAGAAAGAATATGTGAAAAATTAAGCGTACTTTATCCCAAGCATTAGATCAGTCCAGCATCGGCGGTTAAACTTTCAACAAACAACCAAGTTCGGCGCAGTAGTGTACATTTCTCTATTGAATCACCAGTCAGTCTCTAGCCAACATACTATTTGCAGATCAAATTGCTGAGATTACTGTGCAGGGAGATCATTTAATTGGACGCCCCGAACGGGATTTGAACCCGTGTCCCGAGCTCGACAGACTCGGATGATAGGCCACTACACTATCGGGGCTTCTCGTCGTATTGACTGAGTTTATTTAATTTTTTCTTGTGGATGGCCACTCGGGAACAATCTATAGAGCGCATTTACTTCTCCTTCAAGTATATGCGCTACGGCGAATCGCGTGAACGGATACCATAACCCTCTCATCTTGACGTCCATCCTTATCATTATTTTGTCTTGAAGAACTTGAAATATCTGATAGCCTTTAAGAGGACCGTCTCCGTACTTAATCATCATTGATAGATCCTCTTTTCTTCTTCCTATCCATTCGATTTGTTTCTTGTTCCTAAATGCAAGTATAGATTCCCTATTGTTTTGATCAATCTTCTTGATCTCTAGATGCCCCCTCCATATCTCCGTATCATCTATGCTTTCAATCAGTTTCTGGAAAGCATCTTCCGGTGCCTCGGTCAGAGGGTACTCGTAGTAGAACCGCACAGAATCGAATTGGAATCACAGATATAACATTTTGAATGGATCAATTAATTCTACCGTTAGACCGTTTGCTGTCACGGTCAATTAATGATAGAATTCACTGGATTACCTGATGAAAAATCCGTTACAATTGCAAAAGGAACCTCTTGTAAGTAAAAGCCTTTGGATGGCATAAGGATGCAGAGGGCGAACTATGAAAAATATTTGTCTTGTCTTTTCAAGGCAACGTATTGGTCTTACTTTATCCTTTACTCAGAAAAGATCTACTGACATTCTTACTCTCAGGGCCTTTGATAGTCATCCCCCCTTAAACGTTCTACGGTCCGAAGTCGATCCCGTTCCCGTTTAATTCTGTAGCGTATTACTCTTAATTCTCAATTAGACTTCGTAGATCTGACTATCGTTTAACTGTCGATGCCGGCCCCCTTTTATAATGAGACTTATCTTTTGGAGAGCCATAAAGGATTAAAAGACATTTCAGATACGGATCGATGCCCAGTCTATTCGATGGAAGTTCAGTGAGCAAGATAGGACTAGGTACCTGGCAGCTTGGAATGAAAGGCTGGGGACCTGGTTACGAAGAAAAAGAGCTTATTGAAGCTCTAAGATTTGGAATAGAAAGTGGGCTGAACTTTATCGATACTGCAGAGATCTACGGAATGGGGAGGTCAGAGAAACTTGTAGGGGAAGCGGTCGGAATATTTGATAGGAAGAGGTTCTTTATTGCAACCAAACTTGCTGGTTTCAATGCAAACGCCAGAAGGGTAAAGAAGAGCCTGTCAAACAGTCTGGAAAGATTGAAATTGGATTATATTGATTTATACCAAGTACACTGGGAACCCAGCATCTACACGAGTATCCCAGAACTGTTCAAGGAATTGGAGAGAGCAGTAAAAGAGGGTTTGATTGGCCACATAGGAGTATCAAATTTTTCAGTCAAGAGCCTGCAAAAGGCTAACGATTCGATGAAAGAACAAAGGGTAGAAAGCAATCAGATCAAGTTCAACGTTGTAGAGAGGCCCAGTCCATCCATCATAGAGTTCATGAAGCAAAACAATATCAAACTTATTGCTTGGAGCCCGCTTGCACAGGGTTTTCTGTCTGGAAAATATTCTTCAACCAACAGACCCACAGGAGGAGTGAGGAAGATCAACAAACTATTTTCGCCCTCTTATCTACAAAAATTCAATGGCTTGTTGTCAGAATTTCAACGCATATCTAGTGGAAGAGGAGTGGGTATAATACCAGTAGTTCTGGCCTATGAGAAACATCTTGGTGTTTTACCGATACCTGGTTTCAGGAACTCTAAACAGGTAAGTGACATTGTTTCTGCAAACTCACTGAATCTCACCCAGCAAGAAATAAATTCGATAGAAACCGCTTTAAGGGAAGCGGGTACGCTGGTCACGTCTACTGGGTTTTATCCCAAGTTACTTCCTAACTTCATTGCAAGGCTTGGATTCTTGTTCATTTGATATAGACAATTGTCGAATCATGATATCGGCAAAGGCTAAATATCTGATGAAATTGAGTGCTGATTGTAATGAGTTCGATTGTATCCTACGGATCATACATCCCTAGGTTCCGAATTAAGGCAGAGGAGATTGCCAAGGAATGGGGTGAGGACCCTGAGAATATAAAGAGCGGTCTCTTCATTCATAGCAAGTCGGTTCCGGGGCCGGACGAGGATGTGTTGACAATTTCTGCGGAGGCAGCGAAAAATGCACTGAGGAGATCTGATCTAAATAAGCAGAAAATAGGGGCGATTTACGTTGGTTCAGAAAGCCATCCCTATGCGGTCAAACCAACATCGTCAATTCTGGTTGAAGCACTTGGTCTTCCATACGACATTCATTCTGCTGATTACGAGTTCGCTTGCAAGGCGGGAACTGCTGCTATGCAGAACGTAATGGCAATGGTAGACAGCGGACAGATTGAGAACGGCATTGCCATAGGCGCGGACACATCTCAAGGTGCTCCTGGAGATGCCCTTGAATATTCTGCATCTGCTGGAGGGACCGCTTTCGTAATCGGCAAGAAAGGTTTCGCAGACTTCAATGCTACTCTCTCGTTCACCACTGATACTCCCGACTTCTGGAGGAGAGAGGGGGAAAAATATCCAAGCCACGGAGGAAGATTTACAGGTGAGCCGGCTTACTTTAAGCACGTACTTACCGGCGCCAAGAAGATGATGGAAAGGCAATCGACGAAACCTGAAGACTACGATTATGCAGTTTTCCATCAACCAAACGGCAAATTTCCCACAAGAGCTGCTAAAATGTTGGGTTTCAAGGACGAACAGGTAAAGGATGGTCTTCTTACCCCGTACATTGGCAATACTTACTCCAGTTCAATGATTATAGGCCTGTCAGCAATTCTGGATAAGGCCGAAAGTGGAGACAGGATTCTAGGTGTCGCGTTCGGCAGCGGAGCGGGTTCTGACGTATTCGATTTAACAGTGAACGATAGAGTGAAATCCATAAAGAGACAGAATGCGCCTGGAGTAATAGAGCAAGTGAACCGTCCGATCTGGATAGACTATGCAACCTACGTGAAGTACAGGGGCAAGATAATTATGAGGGGGGCGTGAGCTAATGAGAGACGTTTTCATCATTGGGATAGGAACGACTAGATTTGGAGAACTCTGGGATTCCAGTTTGCGTGAACTTGCTTCGGAGGCAGGTCTTAAGGCAATAATGGACGCAGGTATCTACGCTGAAGATGTGAATGCTCTATATGGGGCCAACACCAGCGGAGGACAGTTTGTCGATCAGGAGCAGATTGCTGCCCTGATAGCTGATTATTCTGGGATAACCGAGTTGAATATCCCATCAATCAGGATAGAGGCAGGTTCTGCTAGCGGGGGAGCTGCACTAATGCAGGCATTTCTTGCCGTGAGATCCGGTCAGTATGACACAGTAGTCGTCGGAGGGGTGGAAAAGATGACGGATGTTCCGTCCGAAGTCGCAACGGAAATAATTGGAGGATCTCTAGACGCGGAGTGGGAGACGTTCTTCGGCGCTACAGAATGCTCAATCGCAGCTATGATTGCAAGAAGACACGAATACGACGGTTTCGCAAAAAGGGAAAATTATGCAGCATTCCCGGTGATTTCCCACAAACACGGTTCGATGAATGACACCTCACATTTCAGGAACGCAATAAAATTGGAGGACGTAATTAATGCATCTCCAGTGGCCGAGCCACTGACAGTTTTCGACAATGCACCTATTAGTGATGGAGCGTCCGCTCTGGTCATTTCAGCTGATCACAAGAAGATAAAGGCTGCACCCCATCCAATAAGAATCAAATCCAGTTCTGCCGCAAACGATTTTCTTTCAGTTCACGACAGAAAGAAGATTGATTCTTTCGGGGCGGTAAAGCATAGCACAAAATCTGCCCTGGAACTGGCAGGACTCGATATCGGAAAGATAGACGCGTTTGAAATCCACGACTCCTACAGTATAGCTGCTCTCATTCAGATGGAGGAGATTCTGGGAAAGGAGGCAGTGAAGATGACTGAGGGAAATGATTTCTATTACAACTCCTCGAAACCTGTGAATGTGTCAGGCGGTCTGAAAGCTCATGGGAATCCATTAGGAACCAGTGGGCTTTATCAGGCTGTTGAGGCAACATTACAACTTCGAGGAAAGGCTGGTCAGAGGCAGTTGAAAGATCCGAGGAATTATCTCATCCACAATATGGGAGGTCTTGGAACGACTTCAGTTTCCACCATCATAGGAGTTGATTGAAATGAGTGAGGTACCTAGATTCTGGAGAGAGTCAAGGCACAGGTACAGATTGGTAGGGACGAGATGCCTGAACTGCAACACCCTCTACTTCCCACCTAGGGTAATCTGTCCTTCCTGCAGAAGGGAATCTGTCGGAAAGATGCAGGAAGAAGAAATGTCTGGAGCTGGGGAGGTATTTTCATTCACCGTGGTTCATGACGGTCTGGAACAGTTCAAGATGCAGATACCCTACGTAATGGCCCTGATAAAGATGAAGGAAGGACCTTTTGTGACAGGACAAATCGTAGATTGCTCGCCTGAAGAGGTCAAGATAGGAACGAAAGTCACTGCCACTCTGAGGAAGGTCAGGTCAGAAGGGAAAGAGGGAATAATTCAGTACGGTTACAAATTCACCGTCGTTCCATAGAACTGATCAAAGGCAGTCAACTAATACGACTGGATCTTCCTGACTCAGCCAGAGGCTAACCCAAAAGCTAGGGGCTTCAGGGCTTTACTGTAACGATTTCAACGTAGAAGTAAAGGACCTTTCCGGCAAGATAGGAATTTCCATTCAGGTAATAGTAGCCATCAGAAACGCCGCTAACGTAAGAGCTATTTGATAGTATCGTGCCATTAACAACTATGGTGGTGAAGCTAATAGTGCTGCTGTTTCCGACGCCTGTAATGTCATTCGCTACGATGCTGAATCCTTTTACTGATGAATAGGGGAAATATTGTCCTTGGACAACTGGCTCATTCTCTATCTCGGCATACCATCCATTGTAACTCAGGACGTAGACGTTCCAGCCATATGTGGGGCTCTTGAGAGTTTGCCCCTGTACAGGATATACCCCGAATTCGGCCTTGAATGTTGTGTTGTTAAATAACTGATATGTCGGTACGGTTCCGTTTATTGCATGTTTGGTTATCTTGCTAGTATTCTCTAACCCGTAACCTTGGGATGGCAGTACCGTGATGAATCCAGATTCCCCCTTCGCCATTCCTATTAGACCATTGTCAAATCCCTTAATCATAGACCCTGATCCCACGGTGTCATTGAGAACGGTGAATGGTGGATGGTAGGTAAAGTCTGGCGCTTTTGGATAAGACACGTTGTTGTTTGCTATGCTGGCCATGTTCGTGTCAAAGACAAGCGGATTTCCGTCAATAGTTATATACCCGTAATACCAGAGCGTAACGTTGTCTCCCTGTTTTATAATTGTGAGTTTCGGTTGCATGTAACTGTACGCTCCATATGAAGCCACTGGAACTATTATAACCAGTGCAATCAATAGTATTATCAAGGTCTTGAACTGCATTTACTCTGCAACAATATCGGAGATAAATAACTACTCATTTTCCTTGATCGTCCAGCATCCCAATTCAACAGACTTCTGAATTTTGTTATGCCTGTTAGAACTGCGCCTTTAGTTCATATGGACTATAAATTAGTCTGTTCTATATTTATAATAGAATTAATTTTAGAACTGGTAACCTATTTATTCTCTAATCAATTTTAGTTGCATGCAATATTTAGTTCCTTTTTCAGTTTATAGAATTACAAATATTTGCTTCCTTCAGAAAAGAGGTGAAGAAGAACCTTGAATTCTGATGATATAGCCAAGGTAAGAAGACATCCTGAAAGGGCGAGTTACGACAGAGATTTGCTTATGGATATTCTTGCGAACGGTTTCGTCTGTACCGTTGCTTTTCAGGTCAACGGACAACCGTTCGTAATCCCAATGACCTATTACAACGATTCCGAATACATTTACGTCCATGGCAGCCCAGTTGCACGTATTGTGGATACTCTCCGTTCTGGGATGCCAGTTGTAATTTCCATTCTTGAGCTGAACGGCATTGTTCTTGCCAAGGGACTTGCTAGCAATTCAATGAACTACAGATCAGCAATAATATTTGGAAAAGCCGTTGAATTGCTGACTAAAGAGGAAAAACTCTTGTATTTCACTGAGTGGATTGATCGCATGGTTCCCGGTAGGAAGGAAAATACGATACTCCCGAACGATGAGGAACTCCTGGGCGTTTCAGCTTTCAAAATCAAGATAGAGAAATTCTCGGTCAAGGTGAGGAAGGGAGGACCGATTGAGACTAGAAAGAACCCAGAAATCTGGTCAGGCGTCATTCCATCTTCATTGAAATTTTCGACTCCAGAATTTGCATCCGACCCACGTACCCCGGAGTACGTCAAAAAATTTATAGACAGGAGAAACGGGGAGCTAAAGTAGCTGACGAGAGAAACAAAACATATCTTACCTTGAGGTCTTTACTATGGTGGATAGGAGAGCCTCCTTCAGTGGTCTTGTCTTTGTAGCGGTAGTTTGGGGTACGACGTTTCCCATCATCGCAGTCTCCCTCAGGTACATCGACCCGATGTCTTTCTTGCTGTTCAGGTTCGCCATTGCGTCACTTATAATGCTACCGTTTATCTTCAAGAAGGTCAACAAGAGAGATGCCCTCTACGGTTCCTTGGTGGGAATCCCGCTGTTCATTGGTTATGTTACCCAGACTTACGGCCTAGATTACACTTCTCCGTCGATGTCTGGGCTGATAACAGGAATTTACATCATTTTGACTCCCATACTCTCGATCTTTATACTGAAGAATGGCGTGGATATGGTCAAGATCTATCTAACGATAGCTGCATTTGTTGGAATGGCTCTAATGTCTGTTTCGTCCACCTCGGGACAGCTGCTGGGAAACGTCCTTACTCTTGGGACGGCGATCTGTTACGCTTTACAGATGGTTCTGACTGAAAAGTACCTATCCAACGGAAATCCGATGGTGTTTACCTTCTTCCAGCTGGTTGTTGTAGCAGTACTGAGCCTTGTTGTTAGCCCTCTCTCCGTTCTCAAGGTGGGAATGATGACAAACAGCTACGTCCTCTTCTCGGTACTGTTCAATGCTATTCTTGGTACCACACTAGCGATCTGGATTATGAGCGTTGCAATCAGGAACATAAGTGCCTATCTATCAGCATTGATTTTGATCATCGAGCCTGTATCTGCAGTGGCAGTTTCTACCATATTCTTCCACTTTCAGGTGACATCGTTGATGTTGCTAGGTGGTGGAATCATTCTGGTTTCGATGATACTGGCTATAAACAGAGAGAATAGGAAAAACCAGAAAGATAATGTCGACACTCCATCCTAGCGTCTAACCGACTGTCTTCTTAGAAATTTCTACTGCCCTATTCCAAAGAGCCTTTCTAAGATTTGGAAGACCTTCGAACCTCTCCACCGTGAATCCCTCCGCAAACCTTGGTACCCTAGACATTCTAACATAGAGGGTCGCTACATCCCTCGTCCTTGTTTGAGCCCTGATCAAAATTGCAGGAATTTCATTTACGGCCCTCAGCAGGACGTCCGATATCTCGTCCTGAACGTTTTCTTTGGGAATGAGCCCAATCAGGAATTCAGAGTCTGGGACTCCTTTCTTGAGAATAACTGAGGTCTCAAGGTCCTGAAGATAACCCAGCATCTTTTTGTAGTTGACATTCCACTGGCCATCCTTTTGCAGCAACAACCCTATATCTGACTGCAGAGCACCAAGGTGCGTAAAGAATGTTTCAACTTCGGAATCATAATCTTCCATTGTGTTCGATATCGCACACTCAAATTTCGGAAAATCGGAAGTTCTCTTCATGATTGCAATATTGACATACAGCATCTAATCTTATCGTCTCTTTTTGTTTCAAAAAACTCTCCAAGCTTGGTGGAATTATAAGGGAATAAAAAGGATAAAACTACGATTGAAGTTTCACTTCAATGTTTATACCATCGGGAAGCTGTATCCTCATCACTTGTCTTATTGTCCTCTCGTCTGCGTCAATGTAAATTAGCCTCCTGTGAACTCTCATTTCCCATCTGTCCCAGGTGGCTGTTCCAGCCCCATTGGGGGCTTTCCTGATAGGCACAACGAGCCTCTTCGTTAGAAGTGGAATCGGTCCCTTCATTTCTACGCCTGTCCTGCCAGCGAGCTGCCGAATTTCAGTACAAACGTTATCGACTTTCTTTACATCGGTTCCGGACAGTGATATCTTCATTCGGTAGGAAGGCATTGAGGTTCACTACTGTGTTTTCTTTTCCAGATCAATGCACTGTCCCGCTGCCACCGTTTGTCCCATGTCTCTTACTGCAAACCTCGCCATTGGTGGAAACTCAGACATTTTTTCAATGACCATGGGTTTTGAAGGAACGATCTTGACTATAGCCGCATCACCCGTTTGGATGTGCTGCGGATGATCTTCCTTTGTCGTTCCCTGCCTTGGATCGATTGTCTTTATAATTTCTGTGATCGTGCATGCGACCTGAGCGGTATGGGTGTGGAATACTGGAGTGTATCCAGCGGCGATGATCGAAGGATGGTTGAGAACTACTATCTGTCCCGTGAAACTAGAAACTACTGTTGGAGGACTAGAAACGAGACCTGCAACGTCTCCTCTCCTTATGTCCGTCTTGGCAATTCCTCTTACGTTGAATCCTACGTTGTCTCCGGGTTCAGCCTGTTGAATCTGTTCGTGATGTTCTTCGATAGATTTTACCTCTCCCACCTTGTGAGAAGGCTCAAATATGATGTTATCCCCAATTTTCATGATGCCTGTCTCGACTCTTCCTACAGGAACCGTTCCAATTCCAGTGATGGAATAAACGTCCTGCACTGGGAGCCTTAGCGGCTTGTCTGTTGGCTTTGGTGGAATTGTGAGTTGATTCAGGAGATCGAGAACGGTCGGGCCTGTCCACCACGACAGATTTGCACTCTTCTTCATGATGTTGTCTCCTTTGTATCCTGACGTTGGGACAATCGGTACGTTCTTGTATCCTACTGAGAGCAGGAGCTGTTCGATCTGTTTCTTGACTTCCTCAAACCTCTTTTGAGAGTAAGGCGGCTGAGTAGCGTCCATCTTGTTTACTAGGACTATCAACTGCGCAACTCCTAGCGTTCTCGCGAGAAAAACGTGTTCCCTCGTTTGGGCCATTACTCCCTCTCCGTCTCTAGCCGAAACTACTAGCAATGCAGCGTCAGCCTGGCTCGTTCCAGTAATCATGTTCTTTACGAAGTCCCTGTGACCGGGAGCATCTATGAGAGTGAAGTAATACTTGTCTGTTTCAAATTTCCTGTGTGCGACGTCTATGGTGACGCCTCTCTCCCTTTCCTCTTTGAGCCTATCCATAACCCAAGCGAACTCGAACGTTGCTTTCCCTTTCTCTTCTGCCTCTTTCTTGTACTCCTCAATAATGTGAGCCGGAATTTCTCCGTGCTCGAATAGAAGTCTTCCTACTGTGGTCGACTTACCATGATCAACGTGACCAATGGTTACGAGATTCAGATGTGGTTTTTGCGTAGCCATACTATTGTGCCTCCATATTATACTTAGCTACCGCCTATTTTATCTCCGTATATATCCTTTGTTGTGTCAGTTTCTGGTCCCACACATTGACCGTGCGGATTGCGGGCGGTAGTCCATTTCTCCGGAATCTGTCACCCGAAGAAGAGTATGTAAACTGCAGTCAGGAAAAGTGCAAGAACGACAAACAAATCGACTGTCGAAGGCTTTAATCTAGAGAGACTCCTCACAACCCCTATCATTACTACATCCAACACCAACAACAGTGCGGCAATGCTTGTTACGACAAAAGCGATGCTCACAAATGCTATCTCCGAGTTTCCAAAACGGAACGATGCTATTATTATTGGCAAAAGTACTGGATCGGGAAAAATGCTCACCAGAAGGGAAGTGCCCTCTATGTTCTTGATCTTCCTTCCTTCTCTGATACTGTTTACCAGAACGTAAACCCCTACTGCTACTAACACAATGATGGAAACTTCTTTAAGCGAGTTGATTCCAAAAATGTTCACTCCGAGGAAGAGGGCAAACAGTGATAGGATTACGGAAGAGGACCCATGAAGAAATCCCAGGAGTGCAGAGATTCCCAGGACTCTTCTCTTCGTATAATTTCTCTTTACTGACAGAGCCGTTAGAGGAAGCCAGTGATCCGGGGCGACCATGTGAAGGGATGCTATAACTACGGCTATCCCTATGTATATCAGGCCCGGATACATTTTCTGATTATCATTCCTTGGTATTAAATTGTCTTTTGGCAGAATCCTAAAAAGAACTCAAAAAATATGGAAAAGAAGGAACAGGGTTCCTCCATTGGGGATGATATAAGAAAACTCAAAGCTCTGCGTAGTATTTCGCGTCGTAGGGTTCTGGCTTTAGCCCTTTTCTCTCCCTGATCTTAGCGACTACTTGTGCCTGCAAGTCCCTCGGCACCATCTGGTGACCGTGATTCTCCGTGGACCAGAGCACTCTTCCTCCTGTGGCACCTCTTATCGCTGATGCAAACCCAAACATTTCGGGTACAGGAACCATCGCAGAAATCTTGGACTGTTCTCCTTCCTGCTCCATTTCAGTAATGACCCCCCTTCTCTGCTGGAATTCCCTAGTTACCGATCCTGATTCCTCTAAAGGGGTATCTACGAAGACTTTCTGAATGGGTTCTAGAAGTATTCGGTTTGCCATGCACATCGCCCCGTATATGGCATTCCTCACAGCAGGTATTACCTGAGCTGGCCCCCTGTGAATGCTGTCCTCGTGTAGCTTCGCGTCTACTAACATGACTTTGACTCCGTACACTCTCTCGTTTGCAAGGGGTCCCCTATCCATTGCTTCCGTGAATGCCTCCTTTACTAACTCCATAGTTTCACTCAAGTACTGAATACCCTTTGTCATGTCGAGGAGAACATTCGGACCATGAACTGCTTCTATCCCCTTCGCCTCGTCCCTATCTAGTCCCAGTCCCTGAAGTGTCGCAATTACAGCCTTCTTATCCTTTATCCTATCAGCCTGTGCAATGTCACCCTTGAGGATTGCTTCCACAATTGGTTTTTCTAAAGGTTCAACTTCAACATAGAACCTGTTGTGCTTGTTCGGAGACTTTCCTTCGAACGGCCCACCTTTGGTCTGGACTGTTTCCCTGTATACTACTATCGGATCGGAGGTATCCACTTCTACCTTGTGATCGTTCTTTATTCTGTAGAGTGTAACGTCCAGGTGCAGTTCTCCCATACCCGACATCAGGTGCTCTCCTGTTTCCTGATTAATTTCTACCTCGATACTAGGGTCAGCCTTTGCAATTGTTCTCAGAACCTCTATGAGCCTGGGAAGATCCTTAGTATGCTTTGCTTCTATCGCCACCGTGACGACCGGCTCAGAATAGTGGACCATCGGTTCGAAAACTTCCATGTTCCCTATACTTGACACGGTAGATCCTGCGATTGCATCCTTGAGGCCCACAACTGCAGGGATATTTCCAGCATCCATCTCATCTACCGGTATCCTGTCCGGACCAACCATCATTGCCAACTGCTGTACCTTGTACTTTTTATCCCCTGTACCGGAAATATAAAGCTCGACGCCCTTCACTAGTTTTCCACTGAAGAGTCTTCCAACAGCAACCTCTCCCGCGTGCTCATCAATTATAATCTTGGTGATCATCATCATTACCGGACCATTCGAATCACAGGTCGTCATTGCCTTTCCAACTTCAGACGTTATATCTCCCTTCCATATCTGTGGAATCCTGTAGACCTGAGCTACCTTCGGAGAAGGAAGGTGATGCACCACTGCGTCCAGGAGAACTTTGTGCAGTGGGGATTTTTTGGCCAGGGTCTTCTGGTCACCGGCTTGGAGATGCTGATAGACCTCCTTGAAACCTATCGATGATCTGGGAGTATATTTGGTTGAAACAGCCCAGTTGTTGAACGCAGAACCGAAAATAACTGACCCATTCTCTACGTTGACCTGCCACGAATCCTTGAATTCCTCCGGGGCATATCTTTTCAAAAGCCTGTTAACCTCAGTGATTATCTTGACGAACCTCTTCATCATATCCTCTGGGCCGAGTTTCAGTTCATTTATCAGTCTGTCGACCTTGTTTATGAAGAGTATTGGTTTGACCTTCTCCCTAAGAGCCTGACGGATGACGGTCTCGGTCTGGGGCATTGGTCCCTCAACTGAATCAACCACTATGACTGCACCGTCCACTGCCCTCATCGCTCTCGTAACGTCTCCGCCGAAGTCTACGTGTCCGGGAGTGTCTATCAGATTTACAAGATATGTTGTCCCTTCGACCTCGTGAACCATTGACGCAGATGCAGCATTTATTGTGATTCCCCTAGCCTGCTCCTGCTCATCGAAGTCGAGGACAAGCTGTTTTCCCGCCAGTTCCTCGCTCATCATGCCTGCGCCTGCTATCAGGTTATCAGACAACGTAGTCTTGCCGTGATCTATGTGTGCAGCTATTCCAATGTTTCTAATCCTGGTTATATCCTTCATTATTTCAGAAGCTTTCTGAATGTTGTCCTCTTTTCTTCCCATCCAAAATCACCTAGCTGAGGCAGCCTGTCTTTCCTTGTCGTCCTTCTCTTTTATAGAGTAACAGTTCGGATCGTTTTTAGCAGCTGCAATAATCTCATCCGCGAGAGCATCCTTCATGTTCTTCTTCGTTTTTTTCGCAGTCTGTCTTGCTCCGAAAGAAATGTTTCGTATCGCAAGATCAAGTCTCCTTGAGGAACTGGTATCTACCGACTTTGGTACGGCAATTCCACCGTATTTAAGTCTGGTGATCTCCTCTCTTGGACCTGCGTTCTGGATCGCGTTGACGTATACCTGAACTGGGTTTTCTTTCGTCTTCTTCTCAACGATCTCAAAGGCAAGTTTCACTGTCCTATATGCACTCTGCTTCTTCCCAGTCCACCTAATGGTTCGCATGAGGTTGTTTATCAGTCTTTCAACCACATTCATCTGTGCCTTTCCCATGAACTTGTTCGCGTGCTTTCCACCACTGTGAAGCGTTGCTGTTGGCTTCAGGGATATGTACTTGGTGAGACCTGGATCCACGATAGATATTCCTTCAGTCTCCCACTTTTCAAAAACGAGAATACCTGCCATTTGACTCACCTGACCGGTTTCTCCTTTCTCCCTTTCACCAGCTCTTTGAGGGAAACGTTGTTGACCTTTATGACCTTGTATCTCACTCCTGGAATATCTCCCTTTGATCTGCCCATTCTCCCCCCAATTCCTTCCACTACAACCTCGTCGTGTTCGTCGATGAAATTGATTGCACCGTCTCCAGGCGCAAATGCAGTCAGCTGCCTGCCGTTCTTTATCAATTGTATCTTGACACACTTCCTTATTGCAGAATTAGGCTGTTTCGCTTCTATTCCAACTTTTTCTATGACGATACCTCTTGCCTGCGGGGCACCTTCCAGAGGATCGCTCTTTACCTTCAGTCTCAATACTCTTCTCTTATAATCTCTATCCGACCATCGTAACTTGTCCCTATTCATTCTAACCTGTTTTCCACCCATTAGTCCGTTAGGCAATTATTTCACCTCAAGGCGCCTTTCAAAATGGTAAAGGCATATAAAAATATGCCTATAGGCACTCTGGGAGAAATGGCTTCAAGCGCTTTCATGACCATGTAAATTCAATTGGAGATTCTATGGCAAAGGAATGCGGGATCACCGACGACAACACGTTATTCAGAGAAGTGAAACAACCTTTGGATAGAGCTCATTTTCCTCTTGCTTGTGATGTTCTGCCAGCATCTCTTTCAACATGTTTAGATCATTTTCTGTTTCCGTCCATCCTGTGTACGTGGACTCTACTGACTGCTCAACCAGCTTCATGATCTTGGGGTGCTCTTGAAGGATCTTAATGTATGGCTCAGAGGCTTCTTTTCCAATTTTGTCTATGAGAAACTTAAGCAGTACTCCCTCTTCATCAATGATGTGCTGTGAAAGGGTTTCGCGGACGTCCGCAATGACTGGAAAAGCTCCGCTCAGATTTCCTGTCTTGTAGGTGATTACTGCATCGTCAATCGTGGCAGGCAGTGAAGCGTGTTCTTCTTTGAGTTTCTCAATCAGTTCCTTGATCGGCAGTTCCCTTGGTTTCATATCTGGTTAATCCTATGTATCATTTAATCTTTTCAAGATTGGTTCCGTAATTTTTTGGAACGAGCTCTTTTCTGTGAGCTGCTTGAATTACGTTCTCGTCAAATGAATGGAATCCGCTGGTTCTTACCGTTTAAAATGTAATGATACCAAAAATGTTTAAATACGACCAAATCAATTGAATCTATGTCAGAAAATTTGCACCTCAAGAGAGAGCTCTCCTTTTTTGACTTGGTAATTCTAGGAATCGTTGGGGCTATTGGTACTGGCGTTCTATTTTCCACTGCAGGAATGACTGGGATCGCTGGCCCTGGCAGTCTTCTTTCGTGGTTACTCGGAGGAATTTTTTACTTGTTTATTGGGTTCACTTATATAGAGCTGTCCGCAACATATCCTGAGGCAGGAGGGCCATCTAGGTACGTACTTTACACTCACGGTTGGTTCACGAATTTGATAAACTCCTTCGCTGATCTCATATGGTATCTTTTCATCGCACCCATTGAGGCGTTTGCGATAGTTTATGGACTCACAATTTTCTATCCCAGTCTGGTAACTGCAAAGGGATTCCCTACGTTTTTAGGGGCAGGACTTGCCGTACTTCTCTTACTCATAATGCTTCCGTTCAATTATTTCGGTACAAAGGTCTTCGGAAGGTCCACCCTTGTCCTTGGAATTGTAAAACTTGTTTTTTACTTGGCTGTCGCATTTGGACTTGCGGCTGTCGTGTTTCACGCAGTCAACTTCACGATATATGGTGGAGTGGCTCCTTTTGGTGCAGCGGGTATTTTCGCAGCAACACCTCTTGCAATGTTCGCATTCGGAGGAATCAGGGTCTTACCGGACTATGCAGAAGAATCCAAGAACTTCAAGAAACTTCCGCTTGCAATTGTCATCGTAGTAGTCGGCCAACTTCTGATATACCTATTGTTTGATTTCGTCTTTGTAAGCGGTATAGACTGGAACAGACTTGGCATTACCCCTGGAAACTGGGCAGGTGTAAGCGGGATATCTGGAAATCCATTCATCACCATGTCTCACAGCTACAATGCTCCTTTTCTGTTCATTCTTACCCTGATCATTGGGATCATAGGTCCTTTCGTGGTAGGTTACATCTACGTCGGGGGAGGCTCGAGGATAATGTATGCGATGAGCAGGACTCAGATTATGCCCCAGATTGCAAAATTCCTTCACAAGAAATTCATAATTCCTTACTGGGCAATCCTTATAATGATCTTGGTTGGAGCATTCCTTGCCTTCCTCGCTGCACCCCTTCCGAATATATATACCCTTATTGAGGACGCTGTTGTAGCGGGTTACCTGGGATTCTCTGTGAACCCAGTGGCACTGGTTGTGACAAGGAGGCAGGGGCAGACAAAATGGAAGGTACCAGGCGGTTCCGTTCTCGCAGTGTTTGGATTTGCATCCGCAGCGCTGATTGTGTTCTGGAGCGGTTGGATAACGGTATACTATGCCGTCCTGATTCTGCTGGCCGCAGTCATAATATTCGGCATTATAGTACCATTCGCAAGAGGCACCTGGAGAAGGGACCTCAAGCATTTCCCTAATTCCCTCTGGTACATCTTTTATATAGCCTTCCTACTGTTCATGACCTATATAGGAAGTGACGGCGCACTGAACCTGGTATCTTTCTATGAAGCGACTGCGATAACCGTAGTGGTTTCCCTGGCAGTGTTCTTCCCACTTGGGGTAATGTCAGGATTGAAAACCAAACTGGAAGTCCCTGAGTACAGGGCAGATGTGGAGGTTTCCTCGACAGGAGCAAAGTAATTCCCTAGAAATGCTTGTAATCGGCGATTCGGATATTCCAGATGACCAGAACTACAAAGCGATCTCTGAAGAACTGAGGTTACAGTTCGCCAAGCTTGAAAAAGGAACGTCAAGAAACTTGTACAGGACTAGGCTGGAGACTGGGCAAGGGATCCTGGACATAATGGGGGAATAGATGAAGAGGAGCACTTAGGAGCTGTAAAGCAGTACTTCTTCGGTCAAAAGATAGATTTTCTTATTTCCCTCTTTTCAACAGAGAATTCTGAGATACTAGCCATTTTTCCGGGAAGGAAAGTAACCAGAATCAGGACAGCTGGTGCCTCAGCTCTGGCAACAGACATTCTTTCTCCAAAGAATTCCAGCGTACTCGGATGCATAGGGGTTGGTTATCAGGCTTATGAACAGATAAGAGCTATATCTCAGATTCGACAGATAAAGAAAGTATTAGCTAGCGACATAGACGAAAGCAAATTGGAGATTTTCAGGCATGAGATTTATGGGAGTCTTGGGATAGAAACCGTTGTGGATAAGCGAGTGAGTGAAAGTTTCAGGGAAGCGGATATAATAATTACTGCGACCACCTCCAGTACCCCAGTGATAAATGACAAATATATCAGGGGCGACTGTTACATTAACTCAATCGGCAGCTATACTCCCGAGATGAGAGAGATCGAGAGATCCACTATCTGCGAATCCAGGGTAGTAGCTGTAGATTCTCTAGAAGAGACGTCAAAGAGCACGGGTGAAATAATTGATGCGCTATCCTCTGGTTGCCTGAAAAGGGGTGACATAAACCAATTTACGGACCTTGTCAGTGGAAAGATAAGGTCGCGGAATGGCGTTCGGCGTGAAGGAAGCTACTTCAAATCTATTGGTGTGGGGCTGGAAGATCTGGCAATCGCAAAGTACCTTTATTCGAGCTTATCTTCTGACTAGATTCTCGAGCTAGACGAAGTTTCTGCTCGATGGGTAGGTTAATAGATAGTACCTATCTTCGTGTACTTTGACGTAATCAATTTCCCTTGACTAAACCGATCGGGACTAAAGTTTCTCCAGTCAAATGTTGCACGATCTAGATCCACGTCCGTTACCATCTCTGAGGTTATCAATCCGTATGCGGGAGATAGTTTGAACCCGTGGCCACTCAGTCCCGCGCAAACAAATACTCCGTCTAATCCAATCTTCTCTAGGGGGGATATTATCGCTTGCCCGTCCGGTGTCATATCGTAGAGTCCAGTCACGGATGATACTATGGTGGCATCTCCCATGCCGGGTATTCTGCTTGTCAGTCGACCAACGTAATCTTCAATGTAATTGTAGTCTGCCACTTCCGGCAGATTACCTTCAGGGTCTACCGGTCTGTTGTCGATATCAGGGTCTAGACTGCCGACAGCGAGTAAGGATGACCCCTCCATCTTATAGTAAGCGAGATTCGGAGGGTCCCAGAGTATTGGCTTTTCCCCTTGAAAAACGGGAGGCCTCTTTAGATATATCACTGCGTGCTGAGAAGCAGTTATTCGGAGAAGACTGCCCTTCGAAATTCCAGAATTACTTAGCAGCTTGTTTGTCCAAACGTTTGTCGCAAGTATAACCTTTTTTCCTGATATACTCGAGCCGTCATTCAGATCGACCAAGACTCCATCTTTCTTGGACTCGACTCTCATGACCTCTCTTCCGATTTTCACTACTGCCCCATTCTTTCTTGCCTGTTCTGCATATGAGTTTGATACCGCCACAGGATCAGCATAACCGGCGTGTGGTTCGAAAACTACATAGTCGAATCCTTCCAGGGATGCCCCCGGGAAATGCCTTTCTATTTCTTTGGGAGACAGTTCCACTTCCTCTATGCCCAGTCTTCTCAGCATCTCAACATTTTCCTTTGCAGTTTCCCGATACTTTTCATCAAAGGGAAATAACATGCCTGGCTGGTGGAGTCCTGAAAAGCCGATGGAATCGAATTTTGAAATAAAATCATATGAATACTTCCCCATCGCAGCGATCAATTCGTTGCTGTAATGGGTCCTTATTAGAGCACTGGACTTACCGGTGTTTCCAGCGGCAATACCCCTCGAGTCCAGCAGTAGGACCTTCCTGCCATATTTTCTGAGATGATAAGAAATGCTCGTACCTGTGCTTCCCGCGCCCACAATTATGAAGTCGAAGTCCGTGTACATATTAACGCAACAGTAATCCGTACTATAATTTAGTCCTTGATCTAGTGCTCTTGGCTGTCTTGTTCTCCAGTTCTTTCTGCTAAATAGTATCTATCCTTGAATTTGAATATGTAGATCGTAGTGGTGCCATCGAGCCCTCTTTCGATAATCCTCCTCTCTTCATAATACTTCGATGGATCTATCGGGTATCTCAGAACTACTTTAGCTGCTTTTTCATCAATTAGCTTCCTCTTCACTTCATTCAGGCTGGTCGCAGTATCGTTCACTGAATATGACCTGACAATGAAAGGATCGATAATGAATTTCTCACTGGTAAGCAATGTCTTCTGTCTATCCTGATACAGCAGTTCAAGGTCTTTCCTTTCATCAAGAAATTCCGGGAGTAGTCCAGAGTAGAAAATTGATCCGTCCAGATCATACAACCATTTATGAGGACGATCCGTGGGTTCCACCTTCCTCGGTACATCCTTGTTGTGTACGATTCTTTTTCCGATTGGAAGAGTGAGTGCGCTCTTATCGAACTTTTTGACTCCACCCAGATAGGTGCTGAGTCGCTTCAGTTCGCCATGGAGTGATATATATTCCAATTCCCATTCATTGGGAATAAGGTTGGGATGCATGAAGGCGGGAATATCAAAGGAAATGTTCTCTTGACGATACAGTCTTGCTATTTCAAGAGGATTTGGAGAAAGGTCTGCAAAAGTCCAAACTTCCCCCGTCTTTTTTCTAGAGGGATCTGAATGAACGACTTCTACATCCTCGAGTCTATCGATTACCGTCTTTTCTGTCGCATTACCTTCAATGAACTCTATGTTTACCAGTCCCATTAATTCAGCATTTTTCCTACATTCTTCCAGCCTTCTGAGGTTGTTCTCTACCGCTACCACGTGCCTCGAAGTCTGAGCAAAATAAAGAGACTGTACCCCTATTCCTGATCCCAGGTCCGCAATACTATCAGTCTTCAGCCTCTTTGCTTTGTATTCTGCTATCTGAGAAGGAGTACTCATTCTGAACCCTTCTTCGTCGAAGACGAGCTTGTCTGTAAGCTGCTTCTTCACTTCCGTCATTATTTTATTGACTCCAGAACACGTCAGGGAGAAGGCTTGATTTTTCCTGTAACCTTCGCAAATCCTTCTGATACGGTGTCCTGCATGTCTCTCACCCCATATACACTCAAGAAACACTTCATTGCTTCTGCGGTTACCCTGGCTGCACCTATGCTGTACCCTGTCCCCATTAGAAGAAACTCTACATTTTCCCCTTCGTTCCTTAATTCCATCTTACCGAGGGGGGTGAAGTTCGAATATTCCTTAATCTCTTCCGGAAGTTTTCTAATGTCTGGTTCCACTCCCTTAATAAATTCCCCGGTCATCTTTGCACTCTCGCACCAGAGTTCTAATATTTTGTCCTTCGAACTCTGAAGAGCAAGATTTAGTGTCGAGTCCAATAATATGTTCGGAATTGGAACTGCGTTCATAGACTTGATAACTTCGAAATAGCTCAGAAGTCTCATTAAACTGCTCCTTGAAAGCCCCATCTCCTTAAGATGAAGATACAAATCTACTGATTCTGTAATTAAAGAGCTTATGGTCTTTCCATCCGATTCCGCAGAGTCCTGAATCTTCTTTGCCATCTCATTCGTGAGGGAAACGTTGAGTCTTGCCATCCTGTTTTGTGAATAATGGTGAGTATAAATGTGTTCTCTTGTACATCTTTGTGCTTATCAGCGAGTGATAAGTGAAATACGGTCTTGTAATCTTGGTTTGGTGACCTAAAATATGGCATGGCTATTTACAGACCCACTTGCGGCAAACCTATTCGTAGTAGGCATAATGTTTGCTTCATTTGGATCTTATGCAATCTATCGGTTCCTCTTAAACAGGAACAAGACTGAAATAAACATGGGCTTCGCTTATCTGATTATAGCTACGGGAATATACGCACTCTTCTACGGAATACTCTATAGCATTGTTGTTCCGACACCGTTCACAGTTGCGGATGGAGAACTATTCGGGGACCCACTAATAATCCTGGGTGTAGCATCTATTCTGATTGGAGTCCTGATGAACAAGAAGGTATCGCTTGCTTTTGCAGGAATATTCACATTCTTTGGGGGAATAATGGGAGTCGTCTATGCAATCGAAGGGTACAGGCTTGGCATGTCTTCTCCACTCTACCTACTTCTCCTGTACCTTGGGGCTGGAATAGGAGGAATACTCACTGCACCTTTGGTGGTTCTACCCAACAAGAGAGCGGTCCAGATTCTTGCTGTACTCGTTGCAATCGCATTCATCGGAGTGGCAATCCTTTCATTCTTCATAGGCACAACTGCAATCGGCGGACACCTAGTTGACTTTGCGAAAGCAAGAGCGTAAATTATTATCTTCTTTTTTTATGCAAACACTGCTGGTCTCCTGCCCGAAATGCGGATCCAAGGATTTTACAATCATGGAGCCAGCAGCAATTACTTATAGATGCTTCATCAAAGTTCCGTTCATCTGCAACAACTGCGGCTACAAGGGAGATATCAAAGTCTTGAAAGACGAGAAAAAGGAAATTGAGATAGTGGTGGAGTGAAATAAATCAATTTTTTAAATATTTAAGCATGGATTTCGCAAACTAAAATAATTTTACCGAAACATTTATTTCAGGTATAATTTAATCATAGATATGTTGTTTAAGAAAGTGAAGATAATTACTGTGTTGATAGTAATATCACTTTCTTCTGCAACTGCGGCGGGTACGATGGTCAAGGATCTTTCTACATCCGGAATAGTCCAACAGAATGTCCTGCCCTTGGACCCTCTTAACGGGAGCTTCGAATTCCTTTCAGTATTCAATCAAACCAACGATTATTCGCATTATGGATGGTCACTGATCACGGGTAGCCCCCCACCTCCAATCTCAAACTTTCCAAGTTATTACGGTGAACCGTCTCTTACCATTCCAAATGGAACCACGCTGTATACCAACAAGGACATCGTGACGGGAGATAGGTCCGTTTCATTCCAGTTTGCAATAAATGCGGGTTCTGGTAACGGAGCGTTCTCCATAACTAACGATACTGGTTCCAAGATTGCTACACTGTCCGCTAACAACAATAACATCTCCATTAGCACGAGTTATGGAAATCCCACCATCTCGAGAAGTATTCCTGCCAACATAAATACATATCAGGGATGGGTTCTTGTTTCTGGAAATCTTTTCAATTGCACAGATGCGAATGGCACGGGTTGGATGCTCCAAGTATTTGTGGATAACACTTCAACCGTCTTCGCCAACGTCAGCGACTCATTAGGCCACTCTTATGCAGGTATAGAAATTTCGTCATCTAAGGGGACTGTTTATTTCACTAACATCATTTTTACAAGCTACAGGATGGCACTGTTCATACCTGGTTATAACAACATGGAAGGTTATGGCCAGGGTTCAGGAGCACTCGTGAGCCTTCTGCAGCCCTTTACTATACTTCACGCAAATTTTTTGCTCTACAACTGGTCTGTTGTGAGGTACTCAACATTGAGTTTCCAAATAAATGCTTTGAATTTGACAGCCGCTGAGGCCCCAACAGCAGTAGGGTTCTTTCAACTGGGAGTAGACCTGGACCCAAATGGAAAGATTGCCCCATGGTACGTGACGGGCAAGAATGCAATAGCAATATATTTCAATAATCACCCAAGTCCTGACTTCATGCCTGGATTTAATACTCCAAACGGAACGGTTCTGGGCCTGACAATTCAGTACCTGCCTCAGGATCAGAAAATTGCCTTTCAGGTAGTTGATTATAGTGTAAACAATCAATTCAGATTCTGGAACACGAGTATCTACTACAACGGACCTGAATTCTGTGCGGCATACACTCAGATTGAAACGTCCGCAATGAATGGAAGTCAGCTAAACGGCTACCGCTTCAACGGAACCATGTTTAACATATCTTGTGGCTCAGAAATGTCAAACATGACGCCCCTGAACAGCAGTTATATGCTCCCCTTTTCGATTGATTCTCCGAGCACATGGAGTCTCACTTATTATAGCGACGTTACCGCGGGTTACAGGCAAGTAGATTAACGGGTAGGTCGGCGGTACAATAAAATAGCTAGCTGGGCATTTTAGTCTGATCGGTGTCGCTCAATCCGTTCTTGAGGTCTCCAATAATTTCGTTGAGGTTTACTACTTCGTATCTCACTCTTCTGGCACTTACTGCATCCCTTACTCTTCTCTCCCTCGAAACAAGTCCAGAAGATTTGCCGCTCTTGATTTCAAGAAACAGTACTTCTATATCCTCAGCATCATCGCTAAGTCCCTTGAATGCAACAAAATCAACCGGTGTTCCAAGATGTCTGAAGTCTTTGAGATTTACCCCGAACTTGTTTGACAGTAGCACGGGTGAAAACTCTTCTCCTATCTTTCCCAGAAGAGTGTTTATTGACTTCTGGATGGCATCTTCCCTGATTTTCTTTTCTTCTTGTTTCTTCCACGATTCCAATTGGACCTGATAATCCTTATTTAATGTGTCAGTTATCTGGGCTCTCATTGAGTTGACTGTGGTCTCTGCCCATTGACTGAATAGTTTCTGAGCGACCTCCTGGGCATATTTTTGTCCTGCTACCTTTTCCTGTTCAAGTAGAACGGTTAATTTAGAGATCCTTCTTTCGAAGAGGAAACTGATTATCAGGATTACTACAAGGGAAATTAGGATTATGCCGACTATCAAACTGTCTGTCGTAGTCACGGCTGAATATGAGCATAAAACTAAAAGATTTAACTAATCGGTTGCCTGAATTCAACCTACTTACTGTCGTATGTCATGACTGGCGAGATGTCCATGTATATTCTGTAGTCCTCGATTAGGTTTCCTCTGTACTTCATTACGCTGACGACTGGAAGCGAAATTAACTTTCCATCCTTCATTTTGTAATTAGCTATTGCTTCGACCGCATAACCTCTCCCCTTAACGTAAATGCCCTTCAGGTCGTGTTTGAGGGCGGTTATCTTTGAGAATAGATAGTCCAGTCCTGATACAACTGCATCTCTTCCCGTCCATAGATCGTTATTCGCAAACCTGAATTTCACGTCTGTGGTCAAGAGTTCTGAGAAGGCAACAGCATTCATTTGGTCTGCGACCTTTAAAACACCCTCCACATTTCTTGCCATGTGTCGGTAATAGGAAACGAGATTAAATTGATTGCTTAGACGACCAATTTCTCACTTTTTCCTCTGTTGATCAATAGCTTCTTTGGGTTATCTCACTTGGAAGCGATGACGTCAATCTCAACTAACGTCTCACTGCTGGGAAAGGCTGTTACAACTGTAGTTCTGGCTGGTGATTTTTCTGGGAAATACTTGGAATAGATTTCGTTCATCCTCTGGAAATCCTCCTTCTTAAATAGATAGACTGTAGTTTTGACAACTTGTTCCATGCTGAACCCTCCAGTTACAAGTATTTTCTTCACCTTTGCCATCGCGTTTTCCAGTTGTTCTTCAATATTGGTTGCCTTATCGGGAGCCGTTCCAACCTGCCCTGATAAAAAAGAAAGTTTCCTGCGAGAACCGCGTGAGAGTAGTGTCCTGCCTTTGGTATATCAGGCACTTTTATTGCTTTTGACACAGAACGTATTAATTGTTGTAGATTTAAGATTTTTCTGAGATAGTCATGCACTGGTAAGCGGGAATACTCCAAGGAGATGGGGAATTAATTGTTAGAAATATAAGAGACTCCGTGCAAAGGAAGGCGGACAAGAGGCTGAATAAACTAAAGGAATGCAATGCAGCCAAACTCTATCGTTTACCTCAAGCATCGCCGATTCCATCTTCTTGATGTCTATTCCACCCGAGTGCGCACTGGAAAATTTCTTCATGAATCTTAATAGCCAAATTGGAAAGCAGTTTTGAGAACATGAGAAAAGTAACTATCATCATAATGATTGTTCTCCTCCTGTTTGCACTTTTCGTCTATTATGATCTTGCCGTACCTCACCCAACCACTGTTAGTACCATACTTACGCTCCCCGGCTCCAACCAGATCCTCAATTATTCTGGCAATTATTCTTACGGTAACTATACCCGTCTTCTTACCGACTACAAAAGCCTGATTGCTAACTTTACTCTGATATTCACCTCTATTCACACTGAACTATCTCTTGCCTACCAAAGAGGCTTGACGATTGGTATTTTTGTCGGCATATTCTTTGGATTTCTATTCGGAGCGGTCCTCGAAGGAGTGAGAAGGAAACCTAAGAAGGATCAATCCTAGCTTCAATCAAGAAGACGTCAATAAAATCCGCAATAGGATCTCGTAGAGCGTCCGAAAAACCTACCTCCCAGAAATGAATGGTTTGCTTAAATATCCCCTCTATTAGATTTCAGTACCCGGGAAGGAACTCATTTCTGGACAGGGATAAGTAGGAGGTGAAGAAGTGAATTTAGGTAGAATGAAAATGGAATCCGAACCAAAACCAAGTGGGGGGGATATAGACAAGACCGAAAAACGTGCCGCTTTATTATCTGATACTACAAATATTAAATTCTGGGCTCTTGTTTCTTAGATTTGTACATTTCATTCAATGTTCTAGCTATCTTTGAGCTGTTCTTAAGACCCTTCCCT
>DAHWMK010000003.1:0-18666 GCA_027343225.1 Thermoplasmatales archaeon | reverse complement strand
CATCTTCAGTCCTGCCTGTTCTATCGCTTCCCTTATGTCCCTTGTAACCAGAGTCGTCCGTAGGAAGTTGTTCTTCTTTACGCCTCTCACATCGAACTGCAACAATGGGGAATCATAGGTCAGTTCTTCTCCCTGTTTCCTTCTCTCCTCTAGATACTCCTTGATGTAGGTTGCTCCTTCCTCACCAATGAATGAGAAATACTGGTGCCTTGCCTTGCTCAGCTTGTTTTTGACCATAACCATTGATGGTGTCTTATCGAACTGGATTTCATCCGATATCCGAAGGTCTTTGATATCACCGAGCCTGAGACCATCTGTTCCTTCGTAATCTCCAAGAGATTCCGGTCTGAGGCCAGAGAATGCCATTATAGCTATGGCAACCCTGCCTCTTGAGGTTGCTTTTCTAAGAATTCTTGCTAATTCTTCCTTGCTTGGCACTCTTTCGTTAACGATTGTCGGCGTTTCGTTCTCTCCGGAGATGTTAACAGTTAACTGCAAACGGATATCGTTAAACTTCAGCCATGAAAGAATCACTTTCTTGAACCTCGCTATGTATGATCCTGCTTTGCCCTCCTTTTCCAGTTTCCTGACAAAATCTGTGAATTCATATCGGAAATCCTTCTCATTGCTTCCCGCTTTAGCCAGGATTTCCTCAGGTGTTGTCTGCGTAAGTTCGCAATAGTGGCCAAGATTTCTCAACGCTACTGTCGCTGTCAATACAGATTTCGCCCTAAGGTTTTCGAACCACCTTCGCACATCCTCGTCGAGAAGTAGTTCCTGATACTTCGACTGCATGGTCATGAGAAGATAACGAGTGCCGAGATAAATAGTATTCGATTAATAGATTAAATGGACCGGTCGGGATTTGAACCCGAGACCTCTTGCTTGCGAAGCAAGCGATCTTCCGCTGATCTACCGGCCCCGTGGCTGATTACCGCATTACTTCTTTAGATTTCTGTTTCAGTTTCCTGTCCTCATCCTCGAACGATTTGTAGTCTATAACTTCATAGAATTCCTTTCTTGTCATTATCTCATTCAAAAACATTCTCTGCGAACCATTCTTGAAAAGACTTGAATATATTTCATCCATTTTCTTTAGAACTCCTCTAAATGCAGTTAAAGGAAATATTACGATGCGGTACCCTAGTTCTTCTAGTTCCTTTGCACTTAGTAGTGGGCTTTTTCCAAATTCTGTCATGTTCGCAAGTAGCACTCCACCAACTTTATTGGAAAATTCCCTGAACTCCTCCTTTGTCTCGAGTGCCTCAGGGAATATACCATCCGCTCCAGCCCTAAGATAGAGCTTGGCTCTATCAATTGCATCATCTATTCCTTCTACGCTTCTTGCATCTGTCCTCGCTATTATCATGAAATCTTTGTTGGTTCTTGATTTGCTTGCAGCTTGAATCTTTTCCACCATCTCATAGGTGGGAATTAGTTTCTTTCCCTCTAGATGACCGCATTTTTTTGGCAGCACCTGGTCCTCCATGTGGACCGCTGATGCTCCGGATCTTTCTATCTCCCTTATTGTTCTTTCTACGTTGAGGACCTCGCCAAATCCCGTATCTACGTCTACTATCAGTGGAAGCTTGCTGACCAGTTTTATTCTCCTGACCTCCTCGGCGACTTCACTGAGAGTAGTAAGGGAGAGGTCTGGTAAACCCATTGATCCTGCAACTCCCGATCCGGATAGATAAAGAGCCTTGAACCCTTTTCTTTCTGCTATGATCGCGCTAATCCCGTTGAAAACACCCGGCGCCACTACAATTCCTTTTGACACGAGTTTTCTGAGCACCGTTGGACCAGGTTCCCTTTCTTTGCCTTTGAACAGATCATTCATCTCTATCGACCTCTATTACCAGCCATTTCTTTAATCTCTGTAATCATTTCTCTTCACGTTTCATTCAAAATAATCCATTATTAATTCGCATATATCAGTGGAATACAGTGCAATTCTTTCGGCATCTTCAAGTATTTCAGCAAGAACAATACCGTCTGAAGTGCCTCTGAGTGTGCGGTTTATGTTCTCTCTCTCTTTTTTGAAGTATTCTTTCTTGGAAATCTCCAGATTAGAACTGTGGACGTCCTTACTGAAAAAATATTCCATCGATCTCCCCATTATATCTATTGAAGCCTCTAAGTAGTTCTTAATCTCAGTGTTCTTCAGCTTTCTTTCTCCGAGGAGAGTGTATATCCTTACACCATGATCGGCAATCCTTTCAAGAACCCTTGAGACTAGCAGGTAAGATAGAGCTTGCGAAGAAGATATCTTGTTCAGTTGAAGTACGGAATAGTCTTTAAGGGTCTGACTGAAAAGTCTCTGTATATAGATATTGAATTTGTCTACTTCATTCTCCTTCTGGAGTATATAATCAATAGGTATCTTTTCTTCACTTATTGATTCAGTGACTATGCTCCTCACCAGAGTCACCATTCTCTTCATTCCTTTATCGAATGTCAGCATAGGAAGAGATATGAGGTCCTCAAGGATTGCTTCATTCCCCTTTTCGTCGACTATCTCAAACCCTATTGTGAACTCAAGGAACCTCCTGATCACGTCATCCATAGCTTTCTTGTCATCAGATCTTATGTTGATCCTCTTTACTCCTTGAATGTATAGCGAAATAAGCATCCTCAGCTCATTTTCCATATCCGAATTCTTCTTTATATCTACGGTCGCAGTTGACGAACTCTGGCCCCTTTCGAAAGGTTCCATCATGATTCCCCCTTTCTCATTGTAGTTGAGCATTACCTTCGATCCAACTTTCAGGTCGAAGTTCTGACACCACACCTTGGGTAGAGATACAACTAGGGTGCTACCACCTGTTTTCTGAATCTTTCTTATTTCCACGATATAACATCGTCATCTTATATTTCAATATGTTTATATTATATTTTATCTCCTCCTTCTGCTAATTTTCAACCGACTTATTGATGTGTAACTACACTCAGGTATATCATCTCTTTTTGCTCCATCCTCTTCATCGACAGATTATGTTATACGCACAACATTATGCATTCATATTGCATTATAGCAAGTCGCACTGCCAGTTATTAGGTATTTAATAAGTACATACTAATTAAACCCAGTTATTAGCTATGAAAGAGACAACTGCGTGTTTCTTAGTTGTGGCAAATACAAAAGCTCTTTAATACCCCCATTATTTGTGGAGCTATGGATCAAGCATTCGAATCCATACTATCTCCGGAATTCGAAATCAGTCCAAACTCAAAAATGAAGAGTTTAGACGAGGTTTACGAAAAATTCGGCCATCTGATTAACCCCGGAATGCTCGCTTTGAGAGTTACAGCGTCTCTGTGCCCAGAATGCGTTGCAGAGAACAAATTTGACAGGATGAAGATTCCCGCCCTGGTCTATGCCGAGGGTGGAGAAGTCAGAATGATAAAGGAATGCCCCGAGCACGGAGTTACGAAGGAGAAGTACTGGGAAGACTATGACATGTACATGAAAGCAAAGAAGTGGTTAGATAAAGGCATCAAACTGGAAAACCCAATGATCAGCCTTGCCGCGGAGAAGATCAACTGCCCTACGCACTGCGGACTCTGCGTCAAACACAAGAGCCACACTGGACTCGGAAACGTGGTACTGACAAACAGATGCGACCTTTCGTGCTGGTATTGCTTCTTCTATGCAAAGGAGAACGACCCAATTTATGAGCCTACGCAAGATCAAATTAGGATGATGCTTAGGAGGATGAGAAATGAAAAGCCGGTTGGCGCAAACGCCGTACAGCTAACTGGAGGAGAACCCACAATGAGGGACGACCTTCCAGAAATCATCAAGATCGCAAGAGAGGAAGGTTATGAGCATGTGCAGCTTAATACAAACAGCATTAGGGCTTCCAGGGATGTGGAATTCATCCAGAAATGTCGTGACGCTGGATCAAACGTCATTTATACCAGTTTTGATGGAGTGACGCCGAGATCAAACCCTAAGAATTTCTGGGAAATACCAGAGGCACTCAACACATACAGAAAGGTAAATGTGGGAGTTGTTCTAGTACCTACAGTAATAGGAGGAGTAAACGACGGAGAACTTGGCGACATTATCAGATTCGGACTGTCAAACCTAGACGTCGTGCGGAGTGTCAATTTCCAGCCTGTCTCTCTTGTTGGAAGAATGCCGGATAAGTTGAGAGAGAGACAGAGAGTCACAATTCCAGGCTGCATCAAGAAGATCGAGGCTCAGACTGATGGAGCGATCGGAAGGGAAGATTTCTTTACTGTTCCTAGCACGACTGCAGTTACAAATTTCGTAGAAGCACTAAAGGGAAAGCCTACTTACAGGCTCAGCATCCACTTTGCCTGCGGTATGGGTACCTACATTTTCAAGAAACCTGACGGCTCTATCATCCCCGTTACAAGGTTCATCGACGTAGAAGGACTTTTCGAATATCTAAATGAACTATCCACGGACATCAATGAGTCCAAAGTGAAAGCGCTCAAAAAAGCGTCAGCTCTTACTTCCCTACTCAGGAAGCTCAACACATTCGTTGACGAGAAACATGCACCAGAAGGCTTCAAGATGAGGGAAATGATCTTCGGAGCATTCACTGGCGGAGACTATCACGGACTCAAGGCATTCCACTACAATTCGATGTTCGTAGGATTTATGCACTTCATGGACCCGTACACTTATGACGTTGACAGAGTTGAGAGATGCGATATCCACTACGCGATGCCAGACGGGAAAGTAGTGCCATTCTGCGCCTTCAACGTTATTCCTGAGCTTTACAGAGATGCCACACAGAGAAGGTTCTCTATGGATCCAAAAGCATACGAAGAGAAAACAGGCATGACGCTTAAAGAGCAGAAATTCAACAGAAGGTACACAGACCAGGAAAAGGCAGCAACAATCGCCTACTACGAAAAATCTATTGGAAGAAAATTAGCATAAAACTAGGGGAAGATAACTCTTTTCCCCACTATTTTATATTTCTTTTCACTCATTTGCTTGATTGTTTCTACAAGGATCTGATGTTCTAGCGGATGCATTTTCTCAAGAAGTGTTTCTGGAGTGTCATTATCCATCACCTCTGTGCATTTCTGCATTATGATTGGCCCCCCGTCTATGTCATTCGTCACAAGATGGACCGTTGGACCTGAGATCTTCATCCCGCTTGCAATTACGGCCTCACTGACCCTAGTGCCGTACATACCTTTGCCCCCGAACAGAGGAAGGAGAGATGGATGAACGTTAATTATCGGCTTGATATTTAGCAGTTCATCGGGAATTATCCATAGAAATCCTGCAAGAACGACGAGGTCAACTTGTTCGAATATCGGTTTTAGTAGCGCTACCATATCCTTTTTGGTGATTACGAGTGTTCGCAGGCCATTCTCCTCGGCCCGTTTGAGTGCGTAAGCCTCAGAACTGCTACTCACGACGTAAAAAATCTCTACCCTTGGAATGTATCCTTCCTTAATGGCATCGATTATGGACTGAAGATTAGTCCCGTTTCCGGAAACTAGTACTGCCAATCTCATCTGTCATAACAATTTCATCGAATATATATCTGCTTTTATCTTTGAGTCCGAGAGCCATCTGAAGCTCGTAAAAGGTTATTACAGGTCTAGAAAAGGTAGTGTAATCTTCTACCGTGACTCTGGGACAAGCGGTGTTTACGTACACCTCGGCTGGAAAATTCACCAACTCCTCATTCCTGACCAGATCTAGAGTAATCAAGAATGGGGATCTTCCAGCCTCCTCCAACAGTTTTAGAGCTACCCTCGCTAAGGAGTATCTTATCTGACCAATCTTTGTTGAGACTATTATGCCGAACTTATTCGCCCTAGAGGCCAGGTCGATAGCGCTATACCTTTGTGCAAGAAATCTTCTTTTTTCACCTTCCATATCGGTATACTCTCCTGTCTTTGGATTGAATGCGATGACCTTCTTTTCGGGTAAACCGAGAGCGATTCCAAGTGGGTGAAACATCCCCTCTCCTACGAAAAGCACGTTTTCTTCTATGCCTCTGGCTGAAGAAATGTTGCACCCGAGAACCTGACCAGGATAGAAAACTCTAGAGTCTCCTTTCCTCAGAGTGACTCGTATTTCGGAATCCTCCAGCTTCCTTTTGATACCGGGAAGCTGGTTGGAATATGTAACGTTTGATGTCAAAATGAGAGATTTAAAGGGAATCTTTTCAGAACTAATCTCGAAATCCAGATTCTCTTGGATTTCCTCAAAAATAACGTTTGGGAAGGATCCAAGGTTTGGAATCGGGCTGTGACCGAACTGGATTAATAGGTCCCAATTGCCGTTCTGGGGTATATCACAAGCACCCCAGAATGGATCTCCTACAAATATTAACTCCTTTTCTCTGAATTCGTCCTTTATTTCACTGATCCCTCTCTTCATTCCTTCAGGAAGCTGCACTGCGACTGATCTGGCTTTCTTGTAGCGTTCATCTTCCTTAATCCTTAGCAAAGCTCCCCTAAAATCCATTGGTAAAAGGCTATATCAAACGTGTTATTAAAGGGTTGAGCCGTGGTAGCGAAGCGGCCTAACGCGCCAGACTTGAGATCTGGTTCTCTCACGAGATCGGGAGTTCAAATCTCCCCCACGGCGTGAACCCATTGGAATTTATGATTACTGAACCAAAATAACTCATTCTTAGTGTTTGTGAGAAGTGGAGCAAATCCTTGATTCAGGTATGTTCCAAAATTTTGGGACCGATACCCACACCAGATTTTAAAATCCTCTTGATTGATCTGGAATCTCTAAGTTCTCTTTCGACTTTGCTTACATGCTTGGAAAGAGTCAAGATATGGGGGTTGGGACCGGCATCAAATGTGTATGCAGCTATTATCCTTCCTTCACTCTCGTTAAGATTCGAAATCTTTACCATTACTTCCTTAGATGAATCATTCAGGTACATAATAGGAGGCCATGAATCGATCATAGCCGCGTGCATGTTGTTGCTGTCTCGCATCACAATCTCTCCTAGGGCCCCAAAATCCCTCTCCTTAATGGAATGGATAGCCTTTTTTATCGAGTCTTCCGCGAGGCTTGGTCTCAGTTTGAACAAGGGACTGGTACTAGAGGTGATATCGTGTCCTTCACTTGAAGATACTGTTTTCTTTTCTTCGCTGACTATCCCTATAATATCCGTCAACTCTTCCCAATGCTTCGGACCAAAGACCATTTCGGAGTAGGAATCCAGACCATCGCTTCTTCTTCCTCTCTTCCACTTCACTATCCCTCCGAAGACGCTTCTACAGGCACTGCCACTAATCTTTCTCGCCAAAATTGATAGGTCTTTCTGTGTAAGATTAAGTCCCAAAGATTGGTCAACAGCATAAACCAAGGCAGCTCCTCCAGATGCACTTGATGCGATTCCAGCTTCTCCAGGAAATGAATTTTTTGAATTTATCACGGCCTTGAATTCTTTACTATAATGTCCAAGTCTTAGCATTTCATCTATCACAATTTTCATCTTGCGTAGCTTTTCATCACCCCTGTCTAACGCAATGGTTCTCCCATCCAATGTAATTCTATGGGAAGTAATCTTCCTACTGAATGTTACAGTAGTCTCCGTACTCATGGAATAATTTAAGGTCATGCTCAGTGAAGAATTGAAGGGAAGATTGATCTCTCTATTTCTACGCCCCCAGTACTTTATGAGTGCAATGTTCGGAGTTGCAACAGCTGTCTTTGTTGCCGGAGTTTCCATAGGAGAACATTATAATTTGAGGATAAATCTATTTAGGCTTCGCATCAACCTGATAGATGGCATAATGGTTCCCTTTCGACTTAGACTGCGCGATTCCCAGTTTAAAGCCCGTTAGAATGCTGTGGATTGAAAGCATTAATCATGTGACCGGTTTGTGACGAAGGGGACAAGAGATGAAATTATTGACATTTAGAAGAAAAATATCGTATGGCCCTACAAAAACTATTCACTATGATCGTATTGGTGTCAAATCATTTTAGGAGTCGTTCCATTACGAGTTCGTCATAGAATTTTCCCTGGAGCCTAAACTCCTTTTCCAGAACTCCAACTACCCTGAAGCCGTGCTTCATGTATAGATTCACTGCCGGAGTTTGGTCTGCTACAACCGACAGAGCAATCTTTGAAATATTCTTATTTTTCTTGATCTGATAAATAGCTTGCTTAAGCAGTCTATCTGCCAGTCCCCTACCCCTGTATCTGCTGTCGACATATACTGCAAAGATGTCGACCACATGATCGTTCTTTTTCCTGTTCCTCTGAATGTATGTCAACATTCCTACAGGCTTGTCTCTGATCACTGCGAAAACAACATTCTTGATTCTGTTTTGCCACACCTCCATACCAAAACTTGCCTCTTCTTCGTAAGAGCTTACGAAAGCCTTTGGGTCTTTCTTAAGACTTTCCAGTCTCAGTTTTCTGAAATCCTCCCATCTATCTGGCGGTAGAGGGGTTATTCTTACCTCCTTGTCCTCTGTGGTTATTTTCCTCATAAGTACTTTCGTGATTGGAAATTTCATTATTCTACTTTATTCATTGATGGTCAATCAAGAAGATGCGGGACAACTGACCGTTCTGGGAGTGTGATACCCTTAAGTCAAATATCACTATGCACCTAAAGTGCTCGAATGGAATGTTAGAATCCTATTATTTACAAATAACCTAGACGAAGGAAGATTCCAACCAAACAAGTTTAAAATCCTCAGGAAGGGAAGCTGCTTTCTAGAGGTTGATCTTAGATTTTCAAGTTTGGATTCTGGTTTGGAATACGTTTCCGAAGTTTGCGATGTAGTTGAGTTGTGCATATTTAATCGTGGAGAGTCACTTCCCCTGAATAGCTTGGAAGAAATAAAGAATGGCATAAATGAGGGATTCTACGCTATGAGCGAGGAAAAATATTGGATTGCGCATGAGATATTCGAAGATTACTGGAAACACTATAAGGACGATAGGAGCAAATTTTTCCATGGAATAGTATTGTTGTGCGTATCGATGGTGCATTTTCAAATGCAACATCAGGCGAATGCCATGAGAATATTCGAGGATGCGAAGTCCGAAATGATTCGATTCCTAGAAGATTCATTCGATTGGGAATTCTCCTATCCCCTTGGTCCCAATATTCTGAATGAAATCAGACAGCGTTCTCAATCTTTGCCATTGGTGGCCTAGATTTATTTATCATTGGTCAGGACAAGTTTGAAATGACTTTCCTCCTTTCCCATTATGTGAATGAAAATCGCTGCAGTTGATATTACCAGAAATATTACACTGAATATCAGTAGAGTCTTTTCCAGACCAAGCACAGATGCCGAATATCCCAGGAAAGGCTCTGCGAAGGCAGTAAAAAGTGAACTGACAAGGAAAATCACTGAAAGTACTGTTGCTCTTACCTCCGAAGGAACGAGGACATTAACCTCTTCGCTCAAGATGTTTGAATAGAAACCAAAAATTACTGAGTTGAGTATCAGGAACACCAGTGAGGCAATATTCTCAATTAGACCCGGGATGTATATTGTGAAGAACGTGAGAGAGGTGAAAAGGAGCATGGCAAAAAAACGATTCTTTGCGATGAATGCGAATCTTTGAGTGCTTAGCGACGCAAATCCTCTCAGAAGAACGTCCGCGAAGAAAATCACTCCAATCAGCCCGGTTCCTATCCCCATTTCCTTGTAATATGGTTGTTTGAATATGATCATCATGTTGAAGTTGAGCAGTAGTGCAACCCTGAGTAGAATTATGCTCATGATTCTCCTATCCTTGACGTAATTTCCTAGTTTTAGTAACAGAGCCCCATGACCTTTTTCCTTCTTTTTTTCCCTCAGTTTGAGGGTATAGAATGAGGAAAGCAAGACCATGATAGCGGTCGCAAATATCACTATGCGAAGTCCTAGATATTCTCCTATGTACCCTCCAAGAAGAGACGCCACGGCGACTGACACCGCAGAAAGGAAGTTGACCATTCCAATTATCTCAAGGTATCTCAAGTCGTGTGACCTGGAATACTCAAAACTCACACTTTCAAGAGCGCTGTTGTTTATAGCTACTCCTATCCCCCAAACAACGTAACTGATGGCTATTCCAAGAAACGACTGGAACAGACCGAAAAATATTATCCCGATACCCGTCAAAATTGATGATATAAATAATGCATTTCTTCTTCCTATAGAGTCAGTGATTCTTCCCATCGGAATACTGGCTAGAACGATTGTTATATAGAATACAACATCTAGTATTGTTACATAAAAAATGTTATAGCCCAAATTCAGTAGGTACAGTACCCATATTGGATTTAGAAGAAGGAAAGAATAAAAGAACGTGTAGATGTAGATGTTTCGAAGGCCACTCTTCAAGCTTTAGCTCCTGAGGGGTAAATCACGACCAGACTATTACTTTTTTTATTTCCTCTTTTTCCTTTTCCGTAAATATTTTCAGTTCCTCCGGCGAGTATTTACCGGTGATCATTCTGGTCATCTGCATTGCATTTCCGTGAGCTTCAATGAAGTCGATTGCCTCCTTGTAGTGAGTCTTAGCGCCATCGACGCTACCAACTACTGCTACATTTCTGTCGACAATGTTTTCCAGTACGTCAAATGTGTGGGAAGGTAGCTGACCGCTTGTACCGAACATTATTGCAATTCCATTGTTACTGATGTTGTCTGTGATTTCCTTCAGAACATCCATAGCTCCCACGGCATCAATAGCTGCATCCATTGACATGTCCTTCACCTTAATTTCGATCTTTTCTGACGATGTGTCGAGGTAATCTATCCCATTGCTATCAAGAAAATGCATTACATTCTCTCCGAGAGGATGCCTGTTGACCTCTACGACGTTCATGCCGAGTGACCTGAAGACGATAGAAATCAGCAGACCCTCAGTTCCGGTTCCAAACACATACATATTCTTGCATGATAGCGTCGAGTCTTCGCAATACCACGGGATTCTCGTCCTGAGGAACTGAAATGTCTCTTTCATCTTCATTACGTTTTTCAATGGTTCTGTTAGTACTGCAAGATCGAGGATAGATGAATTATCGACCTTGACTAGGAATTGAGGATCTTCAACGAACTCATCCCTCATGAAACCATTCTTTCCTCTGATCCCTGCTTCAACAAAGTCACCGTCTTCGCAGTAGTCGGGTCGTCCCAGCCTGCACATTCTGCAGCCCCCTGGTCGTCTCACCATTGGTACGACTATGTCTCCCTCCTTAAAAGTGGAATCCCCTGTAGATTCAACAACTACACCAACTGCCTCGTGTCCCATCACAAGGGAACTTCCATTTTCCGACCTTGCAAACTTCAATTTCCCAAGAGCTATTTCCTTGTCCGTTCCACATATTCCTGTGAGGTATGTTCTAACTCTGACTCCAGTCCTCTTTTCTGGTAACAATTGAGAAAGTTTGACTCCCCCACCTGGGGGAATAGTGGTGATTGCTCGCATATCTATGCCTCCATAGCAATTACTCTTGCTGGAGCACCATCCCCATCCTTGACTAGAATGGGAATGACTTGGATGGTAAAAGTATGGTTGACTAGACGTGAAAGAATTGCTGAATTGAGGTTTTCGATGATGGGTATTGAACTGCCTAGAAGTATATGGTGTGTATCAAAATTCTTCGAATTTTCAATTTCAGCTGACGGTGAGTCTATTCCAACCAGTTTTATTCCATATGTCCTGAGATTTTCTGCATCGTTCTTGTCTATGTAACTGAACTTTTCAAAAACTTCTATTTCATTCCATCTGTTGTTGTATCCCGTATAAAGAAGAATGATGTCGAAATGCTCGTTAGGCAGTCGCATTCTCTCGCCGGGATCATATGCAATACAGGTAGCTCTTCCTGACAAATCCATCAAGTCCAGTTGATCTACTGTTTTGCCTCCCTCGATGAAGTGTGCGGGAGCATCCAGATGCGTCCCGGTGTGTGTTCCTATTTTCATTTCTTTTACGTTGTATCCATCCGACTCTATACTCCTGAACTGCCTAACTTCTGGTATTGGATCACCTTTGAAATATGGCATTCCCTGAGCGATCGGTAGTGAAAGGTCGTAAAATTTCAAAGAGCTCATCCCTTCACGAAAGTTCCTTTGACAACCCACGGTGGTTCGTCAGGATTGAATGATTCCATTTTGTCTGTCTTGTACTCGCTCAGGACTTTTTCATTGATTTCTACACCCAAACCTGGCTTACCGCTTAACTTAAAGTATCCGTTCTCTAATTTATATCCTGATTTGACAAGACTTTTTTTCCATTTCGGCCAGAACTTTTCAAAACTCTCTTGGATCAGGAAATTCGGGATGTTGTAGTCCAGATGAAGTGTTGCCGCAGTCTGGATAGGTCCAAACGCGTTGTGATATGCAACCTCAACGCCAAATGAGTCCGCCAGAGAGGCGGATTCTCTTCCTTGAATTATACCTCCTATGTTCGTGACATCTGGCTGAATTACATCGACTAAATCTGCAGTGAAATATGGTAAGAAAAGATTCTTGTTTAGTACTCTCTCGCCTAGTGCAATTCGCACTTCCGTTCGCTCCCTTAATCTCTTGAGACCAGTGACCTGATCTGGATGAACTGGTTCTTCTACAAAGAATGGTTCTAAATCTTCAATTCCCTCGGCCACGCGAATTGCAGAATTTGCAGAGAATCTGCCATGGCATTCTATCAACAGATCCATTTTTGTTCGGTTTTTTAAACCTTCTATTATTTTCCTAGCCTTATCTACCTCGTCCCCATTTATCGTATCGTAATTGGGGCCAAATGGATCGAATTTGATTGCGGTAAATCCCATCCGTTCCACCTCTTTTGCCCTAGCAAGAAATTCCTGGGGGGTAACGCAACTATCGTACCAACCGTTTGCATATGCCCTCACTTCGTCCCTTATCTTTCCTCCGAGCAAATCGTAGATAGGGGCGCCATATTCCTTACCCACTGCATCCCAAGACGCAATTTCAAAAGCACTTAATGCTGCAGTAGATTCCATAGAAACCGGAAGGTAGAAAGAATGTTTGTAAAACTCAAGGTAATTTTTTCTTATTTCCTCAATCTCTTTGTTGAGGAATACCCGTCCAACCTCTCTCATCTCTTCATATACCGGTCTGGTCATCAGAGTGGTTGGAGCCTCTCCATAACCGACTTCTCCATCACTTGTAACCAACTTCAGAACGAGTATTGTAGAGCTCCATGGACTCGATTTCTCTCCCTCCTCTCCTAGTTCCATAATTTCAATATCTTTAATTCGTGTCATACGAGTATTCATTGAACTATGGCTAAAAACATTTCTCAGCCATGTCTGCTAAAGGTGACGGCAGTTAAACTTTTGGAAGTCAGCCTTAGCTTGAGGAATGTTTGGAAGATTCATAGACAGATAAAGCGATTGGTGCAAGTTCGACAGTTCGCTCTGCAACTTTTATGATAGGCACATCTCTTGAATACTTCCCCAGCTCATTTTTAACAGATTCCTTAAGTTCCTCAATCAGCGACGGACTGTTCTTCATAAGCCCTCCTCCGATAAAAATGGCCTCAGGATCAAACTCATTTATGTAATTTGCAATTGCGACCGATAAATAATATACTGTTTCATCGACAAGTAATGTACAGAATGGGTCTCCTAGTTCTCTTCCGCTGAAAAGGTCTTCGGCTGACAACCTCTCGAGAGGTATTGACGACAGGAATGGAGAGTTCCTGATCTCCTTGGAATTCTCCGCGGCTCTCCTTGCAATGGCGCGTCCAGAGGCGAGGGATTCGATACATCCTCTCCTTCCGCAGCCGCATACTGGGCCATTAGTTAGAATTACAGTGTGACCAAGCTCTCCTGCATAACCATTGCCACCCCTGTAAACCTCGTTGTTTATGAAGATTCCACCTCCAATACCAGTCCCAACTACAAGATATATGAAGTTCCTGTAATTTCTCCCCTTGTCAAAGAGCTTTACTGAAATTGCCTGAGCTGTTGCATCATTATCTACGAAGACGTCTCTTTGAAATGCACGTCTAAGCTTTTCCTTGATGTTCACCTCGTTCCATCCAACCAAGTTGGGTGCGAGAAGAGAAACTCCCTTATTTGAAATGGGAGCAGGGACAATCACTCCTACTTCGTCGAAATGATCAAACTGTTTGCCAAGAGTGTGAATTTGGTTGATCAGATCGTTGACTCCCTTGAGTTTTCTAGTCTTGGCCTCGACTCTCTTTTTAATCTTCCCGTCTTTTGACGCGAGAACTGCTGTGATCTTTGTTCCCCCGACGTCAAAACCAAGATAGTATCTACTGGACACTTCTGAATAGGATATTGTGAAATTTATTCCTTCCGCTTTTTGCTTCAAACTATGAACGATTCGCCTGGTTTAAGAATGGGTACCTTGAACTCTTCTCCTAGTGCATCCCTAAGCTCTTTGGGATTGGAGTCTATAGGAGGGAAAGTACCGTAGTGCATCGGAATGACTACCTCCGATCCTATCATCCTTGCAGCCATTGCAGCTTCTTTCGGTCCCATTGTGAAGAAGCCTCCGGTTGGAAGCAGTGAGACCTTTGGCCTGTACATCTGCCCGATCAGCTTCATGTCGCCAAACAGACCGGTATCACCTGCGTGATATATTGTAACTCCGTCTGCCGTTATAACCGCACCTGCGCAGTTACCGCTGTGCACGGCTGGGACGAGCCCAATTTTAATATTACCGAAATCTACCTGGTTTCCAATATTCATTCCAATAAGTCTCTCCTCTGGAATATTTTCCTTCGAACCAGGTAGTACATTCTCAAACATAGAAACGAGTTTTGCATCTTTATTCCTAGCGATCTCGAACGCATCTCCGAGGTGATCGTCGTGATTATGAGTGACGATGACGAAGTCGACCTTCTTTAGATCCTCCGGTTTTATCGGTGATTTTGGATTGTTTCTTAGGAAAGGATCGACTAATACCACTACCTTTTGAAAGTCTATCTGCCATGCGGCATGACCATACCATGTTAGCTTGACCATAGCTGTTCCACTCCTTTAGCTGATTATCAATACCAAATAAAAGATTTTGTTAGTAATTTCATTTATACCAAAAATTGATTCATAGTCCCTTTCTTGCAGCAAGCAGGCTTTCCATGAAACTCGCTCTTACCCCTTCCGTGTCTTCGCCTGTAATCTTGAGGGTAATCTTCACAAGGTAGGTTTCTCTTCCAATTTCTTCCACGCTAGTGCTGAAATCTGTTATTTCCTTAATCTTAGAGACTATAGATTCAATATTCTTCTTTAATACTTCATAGTCAACACTATTCATTAATTCAGTTCTGACTTGTATTTTGTTTCTAATCGGATTTACAGTCGTTGCACCTTGAATTACTATGCTGTTGGGTATCTTGAGAACTGTTCCATCGTCTTCTACGATGGTCGTGAAGTTCATTGATATGTCGTCAACTCTTCCTGCGATCTTCCATCTGAACTCATCCCTAGAGAGATATTTCGGAGGATATGAAGGGAGCATGTAGGAGTACTGCCAACTGTTGAACTCAATGAAGTCTCCAGGAGCAAATGGTCTGGTCCAGATCAACAGTATCCCGCTAAAGAAGTTTGAAAGAATCTGCTGCGCTGCAAGTCCTATTATGGCCCCAGCAAAGGCACTACCGAGGATTATCGAGCTCAAGTCGACTCCTAGCAGTGCAAGAACTGCTAAAAGGATGACAAAGTATCCGATTATAGATACTAGGAATAGTAGAGGTCGTACGTACCTCTTCTGGATCCTCCGCTCAAGCGCAGTTTGGAGAGTTTTAAGAATGAATCTCAATGCTATGTAAAGTATGACACCGAACAGGAGAGCTTGGATGTCTCCGGTATAAGGTCTGTACGCAATCGGTACTATTGAAAATATCCTCGTGAGAAAGAAAACAAGGGCAATCAGTATCAAACCGGTTAGGACTATCCACCATATCCGACTGATTATTCCTGTTTTCTCCATTGCTGCCTGACGCAATTATTTAATAAAAATTTTGTGCGGACAGTTAGCTATCCCACCCTCAGACTAATCAGGTTTAATATGCCAATTTTATTAAGGGGAAGATGGCCACATACAGAGTCACTTATAAGAAGAGAAACTTCTCTAAGAAAGAGTTACAAGACATAGCCATTTCCGTGGTCACCCTTTCTGTAGCCCTGTTTTTGATTATAATCAGATCATCATTCAAAGTCAATGGGATTAATGTCCACCCAGCATTGCTATTGGCCCTGGCGATTGGGTTCTTGATGACAATAACGGCCTTCCTTATCCACGAAATGAGCCATAAGTTCACTGCCATACACTATGGGGCCTGGTCTGAATTTAGAATGTGGCCTATGGGATTGGTGCTAACGATAATAACCGGACTCATTGGTTTCCTTTTTGCCCTACCGGGGGCTGTGTACTTTGCAAGCTACAGGAATCCTATCAGAGAGGGAAAAATCGCACTAGCGGGACCAATTGCTAATATGGTGATGGGAATAGTACTGCTTCCCGTCCTGCTATTCGTCACGATGCCTCTAAATGCCTTTGCTGCCGTATTTTTCCTGGTTTACATAAACCTTTGGCTTGGTCTATTCAATCTAGTTCCCATACCACCACTAGATGGGAGCAAGGTCTTCGCTTGGAACAAAATGTACTGGGGAATTACATTTGCTGTGGCGGCAGTGCTTGTTGGCTACTTTTTCATTTCATTCGGAATCCTATAAACGAAGGAGCCACACCAATATTTATTAGGTGCCGTCACCAGCTCAGAGACGACCAGGTTATGTTTTTCCGTTCTATGCTTTATCCTGCTCGGATAACGCTTTTCTTTCGTTCGCACGCTTTTTTGCGTAAAAGCGGTAAATAAAATAGGCAATGAAAGCGACAATGAAAGCTGCAAGAAGAATCAGACCAATGTTCGTGACGATTGGAACTAGTTTACTCCACGCTTTCCCTAAAACGTAGCCTCCTGCAGCAAGTGCGGTAGACCAGATTATAGAACCTGTTAATGTGAATATAGAAAACTTAACTATGTTCATCTTGGAGATACCGGCCGGGATGCTCATATACGATCTGAAACCTGGCACAAACCTGCCGAAAAACACGGTCCACTCCCCCTTAGCATCAAACCATTTCTCCGTCCTTATGAGATGTTCCTCTTTCAGACCCACATACCTGCCTATGTAAAGAATAAGGGGTCTGCCTCCGAAGAGAGCTATGTAGAACAGTATTACATTTCCAACAAAACCGCCTATGGATCCAGCCAAGGCAAAAACCACGAATAATGGGAAATTACCGGATGACAAGAATCCTCCGAAAACCATTATGACTTCTGAAGGGAATGGCAACCCAACTCCTTCAAGGACCATCAGTAGAAATACTCCAGCAGGACCCAAGCTACCCATTATAGCATACGATTCTTGCAGTATGTAAGCAATAATTCCTGATATAGAGAAGGCCACCCTGTTTCAGAGAGTTATGTAAACTAGTAATTAAATTTACCTTCAACAGTTGAGATGATCTCTTTAAATGACTTGATATTAAATTGAAGTGGGTCCATATTATCCCATAAATTTGCTTAATGACTTATGATCATTTTCATTCTCGACTAATCAATTGACTTATTATTGAGTTAACCATGCGATTACGTTCCGGGAATTGGTATGAAGGTTGATGCTGAAGAAAGGTTGGAGAAACTTAAAAGGAAATACTCTCACTATGGTGAAATCTATGATTATAATAAAGATGGTTCCACAGAGGAATCTAGAATCCCGTGGAATATCGCCAAGCTGGTCGTCCTAGAAAGAGACGGGTACAGGTGCAGAATTTGTGGTGAGTCTCCTATAGTTTCAGAGAGAATAGATAGCGTTGATAGATTGAGGGTTGAAGTCGAGGTACATCACATCATACCAAGGATAGCAGGTGGTTCGGACTCTACCAGGAATCTCATAACCCTCTGTAAGGCCTGCCACATCAAGACATTCAAGAACGATTATAGTGGGTTGCCGTCCGTGGGAAAGAGACTAGATGAAAGTGTAGAAATTTTGACCAACAGCAGCATGTTAATAAAGTACGGAAACAACTGCAGGAACTTTAAGTTGGATTCTTTCAGTTATAGGAATGCTGAAATAACATTAAAAGAGCCAATGGATTGTAAGATCTGTGACTTTCCAAGCCTGAAGAGAGTATACGACATAATCTTTGAAATGGAACTTGACATTGAGGAAATTGTAATTAAAGATAAAAAAAGTAAATATTGTATGGGAATAATCGAGAAAAATTACTCCCACTAGAATCTGTTTCTAAAATTCCTGTTATTGTTAAAGCTTCTTCTGGGTCTTCTGTCAACCTCGTCTGGCTGATACTCTTTTTCGCTCATGTCGAGGGACTCGTTAACAGAATCAACAGGAGTTTCTGATTTCTTTATTGCTCCGTATTTACCAACGTTGAGTCTCATGTGCCCCCTAACAAAGCTTACGTATCCATTCTCTACGACAATGCTGTCGCCGTTTTCTACCTGGCTCACTTGTTCATTCCAGAGTGACATTGTCACTTTTCCAGTCTCGTCGCCTAGGACTGCCTCGGTAACTTTCTTCTGTTCGCCATACCTTGTCTGTATGTCTTTTGCTTCGCCAACATTCAAAACCTTTGCCAAAACAGTCACTCTCTTGGATCCCTGGTTGAGATCCTTCACTTTTGTAAATTCGTCCATATACTACCAATCCTTTGTCTAG
>DAHWMK010000004.1:0-2039 GCA_027343225.1 Thermoplasmatales archaeon | reverse complement strand
GAATGAACAAATTTGACGTCGAGTTCTGGAACGGCAGCCTGAAAAGCGCCATCCTGATAAGGAAGGAAGTGGAAAAGCTCCTGGACATCTGTGATGACAGCGAACGGGAGGGAATAAAGATTGCTCTGAAGAGGATCTCGGAAGTTAAGAAGGAGATAGAGGACCTTAACGGAAACTCGATAAAGAAGGCGCTGAGGAATTCTCAGGATGACTAGGAACTTAGATATCACAAGGTCAGGGGGGTTAAATCAATACCAAGTGATAAATATTGCGTCATTGATAACGTACCGAAAGGTGCAAAGATGGCGATGAATGCTGACGACTACGTAATTGAATATATACGGAAATACATATGTGGCAGCATAAGCTTTGTCGGTGGCGAGAATCGCTTTATCACTCTTCCGTACCTGAACCTATCTAATGACCCTGTTGTACTGGAAATTGAAATCACTCCAAAGGGGGAATACATGATAAGAGACGGCGGTTCTGCCCTCGGCTATCTCGTATCTAACGGTTTTTTTCCGTCATCTACAGATAAGAAAGCGCTAATGGTAAACTCACTGATTGATGGGTCGGACGTATCGATGGACCAGAATGGAGAAATATTTTCTGTGGCCCCTGATTTAGAAAGCCTGCCGGAGAAGATATTCTGGATGGCGCATGCGGTTCAGCGTGTCACGTCAGTTTTGCTTACATCAAAGCAATACAACCCGCCAATTTTCAAGGAAAAAGTCTTTGAATTCTTTAAGGAGAAGAAGATTAGGTTTAAACCTGACCCTCCATATACAATAGAAAACGTGAAGGCGAGGCTTGACTTTGAATCAGAAACTGGGGAGAAACTATTCCTGGGTCGTACGATGAGCTATTCTAGGCCAGAAAAAGCTCTCACCTACTCCGAGCGTTATCTCTTCGAGGTCGACCTAATTATCAAAAGGGGAGTCCCCTTTGGGAAGAAGTATTACCCCCTGGCAATTCTGGACGACACTGCCAAGCATGATGAGAAACCGGTATTCAACGAAGACATAATAGACCTTCTTGCCAAGAGAGCAGACGTCACGCTTTGGAGTGACCGTGAAAGATTAGTCGAGATCCTGGGGTAGTGGAATTTGTCTCCCGGGGGGAAGCGAAGATGCAAATTTAATTCCACATTCCTCGCAGAACGTTCTAACTATAGCCTCTAATGAAGAGGTGTCGATGTCAGTGGGTATGTAGGCACAATCGTCCCTGTACCTGCCATTGAACCTGTGCTTGTGATTTCCGACTATTAAGCCAGGCGGACTGCATCCCGAGGGATTCCTGTGTGTTGGTATCTTCCCGTTCAACCCGTGTTCGTACCTTGCGATGTTTGTGTCTTCATTGCTATGGTGAAAAGATAAGTTGATCTGGTTCATTTCAAATGTGATCATGAATTCCAGCAGTTCATCTGATCCTGGAAGGTTAACAGGATAGGAGTAGTGTATTATTCCACCCTCCTTTTTCATCTTGTAGGGTTCATCCACGTATTTATCCGCAGCGAGTATGCTCTGAGCTCTGAAATTGTCAAGCACCTAAGCAACCTCCGATCAAGTCACCCCTTCTACAGACTATCATTCTTCCATCTCTTTATCTTGTCCTTGACGGCGCTGATGATGAAATCTTCCTCGGATTTTTCATCCCGGTCTAGCTTGAGGATACGTAGGATCTGTTCGTGGAGGCCTTCAGGGATTTCTATTGTGATGGATTCCTTTGGGATTGCTGCGCCTGAGGCGATTTCGTCTGCCTTTTTGAGCTGCTTGGCGACTGCGATACCTTTTGAAGTGAGAGATATCTCGTAAACACGCCTTCCTATTACGTCCTGCCTCTTTGAGATGAGATTGCTCTGTTCTAAAGCATCTAGGACGTCGTCCAGAGTATTAGTGTTACTAGCGTAAGGCTGTAACACCTTCTTATTTACCTTGCCTTTTTCAAGAAGTGCTATTAAAATTCCCTTGCTATACTTGAGATTGAGAGGGTCCATGCTATTCACTGAATTGTTTATGGTGTTCATTGTGTTTTCTATA
>DAHWMK010000029.1:0-2436 GCA_027343225.1 Thermoplasmatales archaeon | reverse complement strand
CATACACCACGAGCGGCGAGCACAGGACACCACCCTGAATAAGCAAAGCGAATGAAGGGCTCTTCGAAGAAGAGTGCGAGATGGAAATCAAAAGAGGGGTGGATTGCGTAAGCAAGACGGGGTGAATTTTGATTGGAGTCGAAGCATGGGGTCCTGTGCTCGGCGTGCAGGCGAGCGAAGGGCACATACAAATTGGCGAAGGCTCAAAGAGGGGCTAGGGGTGAATTTGAGCCGAAGCTCTTGTCTTCTGTGTCATTTTTCAGACTTTTATAGGCAAAGAAAATACGTAGTGAGTTCCATTTCTTTTGTGGCGTATCTCTATAACGCTTATACCACGATTCGTTGCCAGAACACTATCTCTTAACTCTGCACTGAAAAGAGATTGTGGTAGGATTAGGTTAAACGTTCCTTCAGGGATATCATAGCTGTTTCCATGGGGGTTGCCTTCTGAATGGACTTCTGCCATAATTCTCAGGCGTGGCTTAACCGATGCCTTATCTATTTCTTGAGATGAAGCGATTATTGTCTGGTCCGTCATATAAGATAACGCCTTTTCCACTTCTCTCATTACCTCAGGAGATAAACTTACATTCTTATTGGATAGGTTTCCGCGTAAAGCGTTGAGAAACATCTGGTAAAAGAGGGTCTCTTTTGGTATTGTCTCGAAGAAGGAACCGTGAATGATTGAAAGTTTTACCTTGTCCGTGTCCCGATGCGTTCGCACCAAATAGAAACAATTCCTTTGGAAATCGTAGTAGTCATTCACTTGAGATGTTGATCCATCTTTACATTTAGCTATCTTGGAAACTGTATCAGTCTGGTTTATCACGTCTATTTCACGTAGGCTTTTCGTTTTGGTAGGTATGGTGGAATTGAAAGAAGCAATACTTCCGCCCTTTGAATCCTTGAGTTCAAGGATACTGCCATTGACAAGCTCTCTATTGGTTATCTTAGACTGAAGGATAAAATCCGGAAATTGTTGCGATGTTGAGTACTTTAGTCCTTCTCTGACTGGTGGGCATTCAACATTTCGCCAAAAATCTAACTTGAGATCAAGTAGCCCTTTCCTATCATCTGCATACGCGAGGTTATTTCCTGCAGATATAGCTACCATCTCCAGCATGTCGGAATTAAGAGATATTTTCCTCTTGCTGAGTTGTCTCGCACAGGACGCGTACATTTCCAATATATCTTTAAAAGCAATCAAGCGATCACTTGTTGTTTGTCGAACAAAAAATTGTCCAACGGTTTCGAGAACGGCCAGATATCGTCAAGCTTTTCTGTTGGACTATAATACGCTCGAAGTTTGACAATGTCGTCTGCCTTCCGCAGGGATGATAAACGCTTCTTGATAAGCTCAAAATGATTTGGATCTATCTCAACCGATATGCTTTTCCTTTTAAGTTGAGATGCAACCGTTGCGGTGACTCCTGTACCTGCTGTGGGATCCAACACCGTATCGCCAGGAAGCGATGAGGAAAGGATTATCCTCAAGAGTAATGCAAGCGGTGATTGTTGTGCGTGAACTCTGTTTCCGTTTTTGTCCCTTATCGCCTCATCACCGGCAAAGTATCCTGAGGTAAGCTCCCTAATATCGTCCCAGACATCGGTTAATAGTATTCCATTCCTTCTTTCGTTCTTGTAATTCTTCGGAAGTGGAATATTTGCCCTGAGTTTGTTGAAGACTCTTGGCCTATCTCCCTTTGTGGCATATACTATGATTTGAAACTGCTTCCCGTACCTAATTTCCGAGGGAACCGCCGAAGTCATTTTTCTCCATATGATTAAATTCTGAAATGTCCAACCGGTTCTCCTTAAAGATCGCAAAACTTCCTCTGTGTTTTTCTCTCTCTGCATGAAGTAGATAGATGCACCAGCAGATGATTTCTTGTTAATCAGATCGAGGATTTCCTCAACCCATTTCCAGTACTCCTCAGAAGGTTGCTCATCATCAAAATTCAAATAGTCCTTCCCTTGATTGAACGGAGGATCGAAGAAAGTTAAATCTACTGTATCACTATCAATAGAGCGCAGAGCCTCAATGCAATCTCCGTTTATTACCAAATTTTCCCTTATTTTCTCAGTTTTTTCGTTCTCCATATCTACCGCCATAATCACAATCTTCTTCTAAGCTCTCCACTTACAATAGATGCATCAGATAATAATATTTGCGATTCCATTGTGTAATATCTGCCTATCTTCTTCTTAATCAGCGTTATGAGGCCAAGGTTCTGCAGGTAGTTTACGCTCTGGAAGAATGTTGACTTGCTCACTCCTCCGAGTAGAAGGTGGTTAGATGCTGAGACCTCGGAATAAGCCTTATTTGTATCCTGATTCTTGATCAGTGCTGCCAGTATTAGCAGGTCTCGATCTCCTAGATTCTTAAGCGTTTCTCCCTCGACTTCGATGTAAGCTTGCTTCAGTGCCGTTGTCACT
>DAHWMK010000021.1:0-8020 GCA_027343225.1 Thermoplasmatales archaeon | reverse complement strand
TCAAGATTTATCTTCTTAGGATACTCGAAGAAGCCGAGCTCTGGAGCAGTCTTGATGACAAATTCTTGTCTTGCGGTTATGTCCCTCTTCTTGCTTAAATTTCTTTTCTTGAGCAACTCGAATTTTATTCCGTCTTTTTCGAGGCGCTGAAGGAAGGCAGAAACCGTGCTCTCGTCAGGGACAAGCCATTGCATCGTCATGTTTCCATCTTTATCAGAATTTGCCGCGGTCAGGAATAAGTCCCAGTTACGAATTGAATTGCAGATTGAACACTCCGTTGCGTCTATTATGGCTGTAGCGTGGTAATCATCGGTTATGGAAAGATCTTCTTCTTTCGAACTATTCTTTTCGTGTAACTTTATTGAGAGAGCCTCTACTTTCCCTTCTGGGGAAAATATCTCTACCAAATCCTTGACTCCTTCGAGACTAGCTCTAATGTCTCTGATCTTTATTTCCGCAGAATGGGTTTTCGCCATATTTGTGATCCACTCAACAGGAGACTTAAATTTTACCTCTACTTCCATCAATTTTATCTGCTTTTATGATTATTTACTATTATTTAAAAGGAAAGTAGTAATGGGACTGTAGAGTATCAATCTCTTATTTTTATGGGCTTGTCCGGATTTGGACCGGAGTCTTCGACTCCCGAAGCCGAAAGGATACCAGGCTACCCCACAAGCCCTTCGATGGGATTTCAAAGGCTTTAAAAACATTTACTCAATTCCTATATGTGAAGAGCAACAAATTTCCCTCTTCTGAAGCACTGATTTTTAACGTTTCCGGAGAAATAGTTATGTCAAGTGATCCAGGAAAGACCATTAAGAAATGGAGGGAGGAGTTTAACGTCACCCAGAAAGAACTCTCCAAGAGAATGAGAATCAATACATCCGTAATCAGTGATTACGAGACTGGTCGAAGAAAATCACCTGGTGCGCAGTTCTTGAAGAACCTGGTAAGTTCCCTTGCTGAAATAGATGGTGAGAGAGGAAATCCCGTACTACTGAAATATTCACTTGGAACTGAGAAGGACGTGATTCTTGACATAAAGGAATTTTTCTATGATGTAGATCTACAAAAATTCGTCAAGATGATCGAAGGTAAGGAGGTGAGTGGACTAAACATAAAGAGGAGTATCAGGGGGTATACGGTCCTTGACTCCCTCAACGCGATCCTCAAACTGACTTCGTTCGACTATTTCAGGGTGTACGGATGGACCTCAGAAAGGGCCCTGTTCTTTACCAATGTTGAATTTGGGAGGTCTCCAATGATCGCAGTCAGAGTCCACCCGATAAAGCCAGCTGTCGTTGTTTACATCAAACCCAAAAGAATCGATCCACTGGCAATAAGATTGGCAGAAGTTGAGGGGATACCCCTGATAACGACAGAGCTATCACCAGACGAGATAAAGGAAAGACTGAAATCTATCTAGTTCAGCAGCCTATTGAGATACCAGTCGAGGCTGAACGGAAGAAAATCCGAGTACGTTTGTCCGGTTCCAATATACAGGATTGGTTTCTTTGTCTCTGAAAGGAGTGAGATTACTCCTCCACCCTTTGCGTCAGCATCTATCTTTGTCACGATGTAGCCATTAATTCCCACAGCTTCGTCGAAGAGCTTCGCCTGGTTGAGGGTATCTGTTCCCGAAAGTGCATCGAGTGTCAGTATAATCATATCTGGATTTGAAATTCTCTTTATCTTTTTCATCTCTTCGAGGAGATTCTTGTTGTTTTGCATTCTTCCTGCGGTATCAATCAATACGACTGATTTCTCGATCTTTGATGCGTGTTTTACGGCATCAAATGACACCGCAGCCGGGTCACCACCTGCCTGATGTTTAACTACTTTCACTCCAATTTTCTCTCCGTGGAGGGCTATTTGCTCGATCGCCCCTGCCCTGAAGGTATCCGAAGCAGCTATCACAACATAGAATCCCTTCTCCTTGAACATTTCAGCAAGCTTGGCTATTGATGTAGTCTTCCCAGTTCCGTTCATACCAACGAACATGACGACGAATGGGGACTTCTTTCTGGCCAAGTCAACCAAATCGAGTGGACCCACCGTAGCGATTTCCTTTATCGTCGCGCGAACTGCTTCCTTGAAGACTGCGCTTCTATCCCCTTTCAATCTTATACTTCTGTCATCTAATTTTTTTAGAAGGACGTTTGATATTTTATCTGCCACAGGTAGCGCAACGTCAGCCTCAATCAACGATATCTTGAGGTTCGAAGCAATCTCATCGAAGTTCTTTGATTGAACGCCAACGTTTATTGATGTTCCAGGACCCTTTTCGTCATTCGAATGAGAATCCTCATTCCTGGATAGTCCAAGTTTTTCCTTCAGTTTTTCAAACATTAATTCACTTTCTGGAAATTCTGTTTAAATAATCTTCTAGTTGTGCGTACCTCTGCTGAAGATCGTTCTCGGAATTGCGGCTACTCTCAAGAGCCTTCGCCGCATCGTTCTTTCTCTCTTCGAGAATATTCAGGGCATCCTCTATCGTTGCTTTCTTGTATGCATTTGATCCGATGCTCACGACGACCCTTTCCTTGTTCTTGACTTCTCCTTCAATGTACAGTCCCCTTCCTATTGGTATCAAGGAATCTCCCTCCACCTCTTTCATGTTCTTCAGAAATTCCGTGCTTGTAGCCAGATCCTGAAGTATAAGGGCAAGGGACTGGATCTGTCCTTCTATTTCCTCCAGCTGTTGTCTGATGACTTCCATGCTGTAAACAATCTGATCTATTTTTGCATCTTGCGACATTTACACTCCTCCAAACTTTTTCTTTGATGTTATTAGCGACTCTATCCCCGGCATTGGTTCTCCTGCTAGATAGCTTATGAGGGCGCCTCCTCCAGTAGAGATGTGATCTATCTCATTTCCATTGATCCCCATCCTTTCCAGTGCGGCTAATGTGTGCCCGCCACCCGCAACCTTGTACCCAGATGATTTTGCGACCGCAGAGAATATCTCCTCAGTTCCCGCAGAGTAGTCTTCAAGTTCGAAAACGCCCATAGGGCCATTGAGCATTACTGCATCGGACTTCTTGATCAGCGAGGCATATTCTGCAATCGTATCTACCCCAATATCCATCGCAGGAATATCCCTTCTGAAGTCATCCAGCTTGTAATGTTTCACTTTTCCATCCTCATTTCCAAGGAAGTCTGTCGGTGTCAAGATCAGTTCGCTATATTCTTGGAGCAATTTACCTGCCTCTTTTAGTACTTTATCATAATTCCCGACTTCCTTCCTGATTATCTCCTCATTCCTCTTTCCCATATCCATTCCCCCAGCGATGATGAATATGTGGCCCACCAGGCCTCCCGTTAGGACCTTATCTAGTTTGTTTTCCTTAAGCATCTTGTCTATGATCTTGATAGAATCGTCCGCTTTAGCTCCACCAAAAATGCCCACTCTCATCTTTCCGTTGACTGAAAAGAATCTCTCTATTCCCATTATCTCGTTTTCCATCAGTTTGCCCGCTATGTTTGGCATCATCTCGCTGAAACCAACAAGGGTGACGTTGCTCCTGTGTGCTGCTGCAAACGCATCATTGACGAAGAAGTCTGCGTGACGGGAAAGATTCTTTACGATGTGTGTCTTCTCCATCACTTCCAGTTTTTCCTCAGCAAGGACAACTTCTTCTGAAAAGAACCTGGTGTTTTCCAGCATGAGTATGTCTCCATTTTCTGCCGCATCGATTTCTTCCAGGGTATCCTCGTCAAAAACGCCACTCAGAAACTTTACCCGACGCTTGAGCATATTTGAGAGGTGTGACGCATGCGCTTTCAGGCTGACAAAATCATTCTTTCCCGGTCTGCTCTGGTGAGCTAGGATTACGACTTTAGACTTAGACAACGTTTCAATCGTCTCTTGATGAGCTCTAAACCTAGCATCGTCAAGTATGTTTCCAGTTTTGGGGTCAATAGGTGAGTTTATGTCGACCCTCAGGAGAACAGACTTTCCTACTAGGTCAAAATCGTTTAAAGTGAAGAAGGGAAGCTGGCTCATGTTACCTGATTTTTTAGTTCCTTAAATCAATTCCTATTCAGCTTGTAATACTTTACCGTTAATGATGACTCTTTGTATCGGATTTTCCCCGAATTTGTATCCCATTCTACTGAACCCTTCCTTAAGTATGATCAGGTTTGCCTCCTTTCCTACGTGTACTGATCCCGCTACGTCGGAAAGTGATAGGGAGTAGCAGGAGTTAAGTGTACTCATATTTACGAGGTTCTCAAGAGTGAATGGAAAGAGTTGACGAGCCAAGGATATCACCAGTGGAAACGATGTGACATAGGTGTTTGGTGAGAGGTCAGAACCGACCGCCAGGATCTTCTCTTTCTTTTTCATTGAGGAGAAGATTGAACCCCTCTTCCTCAAGTTGATGGCTGTGAAAGGCAGGACAGTTATGGTTCCTCCTATCTTCTCCAACTCATCCTCTTTAGTCTCCAGCATGTGATCATATGAAACTATGTCAAGTTCACTCAAAATTCCAACTCCCCCGAGATTTTTCAGTTCATTAAGATGGACTCTTCCAGAGATTCCAATGGAATTGGCATATTGAATGGCTTCCTTTGCGAAAGAAGGAGAGAATGCTCCTTCGTCGACAAATACGTCTACATAATCTATACGTCGCTTGAATTCCTCGATCATATCCTCAAACTCTTTGAGATACTTTTTTTCACTGCTGTCTTTAGGGATAACGTGAGCTAGTAGTGTTTTCTTGATCCGCACCTTTAAATCTCTTTCAATTCTTTCCATCACGTTGAGCATCTTCTCTTCGACTTCAGCACTTATACCATATCCTGTCTTGCTCTCAAAGATGGCCGTGCCGTGATGCATCATACTTACGATTCGCTCTCTTGATTCATTATAGAGCGTCTTTTCGTCACATTCTGTGGTGGTTCTGACTGTCCTGTATATCCCCCCACCCCTCTTCAGAACCTCTCGATAACCTAATGTCTTCCTCAGGTCTATTTCATCCTCTCTCGTGCCGCTGAAAATTAGATGAGTATGAGGATCACAGAATCCCGGAATGACCCACCTGTTCTCTCCCCGGGGATCCGAGGTAGGAGTGATGCTTTCAATTTTACCATTCAAAATCTTTATATCTTGATGTTCGTGAATTTCTAGTCCGTCGAAGTCCGATCCAGTTACAAACTTCTTGTTGAAGGGAGATGCTATGTTTACATTCTCAACTAGCATTATTTAAGGTATAAGTCTCTGTAACAAGAATCTGCCGCTATGGCTCCGTCTGATGCAGCTACGACTATTTGTGCGAAGGACCCAGCCACATCTCCAGCAGCATACACCCTCTCGACATTGGTTCTGCAACTTCTATCAGTTTTGATGTATCCTCTTTCCGTCAGTTCAACTCCGATAGATTTTGCGAGTTCGGACTGTGGAGCAAGCCCCACATAAATGAATATCCCGTCGAATTCCTCCTCAAATTCTTTCCCCGTAGCTCTGTCCTTGAATTTCACCGTCTTGACAAGCTTTCCTTCTCCCTTTATCTCTGTCACCTGGACGTTCCTCTTGTATTCTATACCCATTGAGTTTATCTGTTTAACATATGCGTCTTCGCACATGTACTTGGGCATAAACTCAAAAATTTTTACTTGGGTAACGATGTTCTTCATCGAAATTGCGGCGATAGCTCCGGAATTACCCCCTCCTATCACCAGAACCTTCTTGTTCTTGAATAGCCACCCATCACAGGTACTACAGTAGCTCACACCCTTCCCATAGTATTCCTTTTCTCCCGGGATTCCAAGGTGTTTGTGTTTTGTTCCAGTTGCGAAGAGAATTGCCTTTGAGCGGAATTCACCCTTCTCAGTCTGAAGTATGTATCCATTTTCTTTCTTTATTGAAATCACTCGGTTGTTGTCTATTATCTTCGTGTAGTTTCTTGCATGCTCAAGAAATTCCTTTGCAAGGTCTGTACCAGGTATTTCCGTAAATCCTAGATAGTTTTCTACGAGCGGAGCTTCCAGAGTTAATCCTCCTGCGGTAGAACCGTCTATGACAATATTGGACAGTCCTGCCCTACTGGCATACACGGCGGCAGAAAGACCTGCGGCTCCAGCTCCAATTATGATTAGGTCGAAGTCTCGCTTCTCTATCTCCTGCTTTTCTTCTCCTAAAATTAATTCCAACGGAATCCCCACTTACATCGGAGGCATTCCGCCCATTCCTTCCATGCCACCCATGCCTCCTGGAGGCATGCCTCCTCCAGGTGGGCCCTCGCTCTTGGACTTCTTGGAAGAAATTACATCATCGATTCTCAATATCATCGTCGCTACTTCAGTCGCGCTTTCTATCGCGTGAGATTTCACTCTGACTGGCTCGACTACGTTCTTCTTGAATAGGTCAGCGACGACACCTTCCATTGCGTCAATTCCAGCATTCTTGTTCCCGGTTTGATGTTCAGATCTCAGCTTAAGCAGTGAATCTATTGGATCCATTCCAGCGTTCTCAGCCAGAGTCCTAGGGATTATCTCCAGAGCATTTGCAAAAGTTTCTATTGCAAGCTGTTCTCTTCCACCTACGGTAGGCGCATATTTCTTTAGCTGGTATGCGAGCTCCGCTTCAATTGCTCCTCCACCCGTAACGAATGACTGGTCCTCGATTGCTACCCCCACTACTTTCAGGGCGTCGTGGAGAGCTCTCTCTACTTCATCTATCGTATGTTGTGTTCCTCCCCTAATCAGGATTGAAACCGCTTTCGGATACTTGCATCCTGTTATAAAGGTAAGTCTGTCATCTCCGATCTTTCTTTCCTCAGTCTTCTCTGCATTTCCCAGATCCTTGGGGGTCAGATCATCCAGATTTGTTATTATCTTTGCCCCAGTGGCTTTGGCGATCTTTTCCATGTCGCTCTTTTTGACCCTCCTAACGGAATATATTCCTTCTTTTGCAAGGAAATGCTGAGCAAGATCGTCGATTCCCTTCTGGCTCATTAGGACGTTTGCCCCTGATTTCTTGACTTTATCAACCATCGCCTTTAGCGTCTCCTCTTCTTGATCGAGGAATGCTTGGATCTTGGTAGGATCGGTTATCTGGACCTTGGCATCAATCTCAGTTTTCTTTATCTCTAGTCCAGAGTCAATTAGCGCTATTTTTGAATTCTTGACTTCGTTTGGCATTCTTGGATGTACCTTCTCCTTGTCTATCACGACTCCTTCTATGAGTTCAGAGTCAGTGATGCCTCCTCCGAACTTCTTCTGGATGAGGATGTTGTCTACGTCCACGATCTTCCTTCCGTCTCTCTCTTCTACGATGCTCTTAACTGCTTTCATAGCCATTTTGGCTAGGAAATCAGTGACTCCTCCAACATTCTTACCTGTCATCGCGGTAAGTGCGACATTCTTGAGTACTTCATCATTTACCTTCTTCTCAGATATGCTAGCAAGTATTTCGCTTGTTTTGTTGGAAGCAAGCTTGTAGCCATTGGCAATGACTGTGGGATGGACATTCTGATCTAGTAGGAGCTCCGCTTGTTTCAATAATTCTCCTGCTATGACAACTGCAGTAGTTGTTCCGTCACCCACTTCTTGATCCTGGCCCTTGGCTATTTCAATAATCATTTTAGCAGTTGGATGATCTACATCCATCTGTTTCATGATGGTTGCGCCATCATTTGATATAGTAATATCCCCCAGTGAATCTACAAGCATCTTGTCCATGCCTTTTGGGCCAAGGGCAGATTTAACTGTGTCCGCAATGGCCTTAGCGGCCTCAATATTATTTCTTTGTGCATCTTTTCCAGTTTCTCTTGTCGAACCTTCTTTCAAAACAAGGATAGGGATTTGTCCTGATAACATCCAAATTTCACCCTAAAACGGTAATTCGTTCTTCTATATAAATCTTGCAAAATAGGGTAGCGTGTTAAGTAATTGAATGTAACTACCAAGTCAGTTCACCACGGTGTTCTTTCTCATAAGGAAATATGCGTATATCTTCATCACAGCTTCCTGAACCTGGTATCTCAGCTTGTTTGCCATTATGATCTCTCCAACC
>DAHWMK010000016.1:0-7693 GCA_027343225.1 Thermoplasmatales archaeon | reverse complement strand
AGACTGTCGTCCTCTGACAATATACCCTTGGCGAGTTCCAAATGTTTCCTGAAGTTGGTTCCTGGGATGGCCTTTGTGTCTACGCACGCAGCGAATACCATGGATGAAGAGAATGGTAAGGTCAGGGAATATGCCATCATGGTGTCATGTTCACTGAACGAAAATTCGTATAACTTCAATCCAATCTTTTCGTAAAATCCGCGGAAAATGTTCTTCCCTACTTCGTGTGATTCTTTTATGATTATTGCGCTCTCTCCCTTAGGTTTCTTCATATCAGCGTTAGTCGGCCCGAACATGGGATGAGAGGAAACAAACCTGTGCCCGCTGTTAAGATAATAAGTTGATATATCTCCCTTTATAGATGATATGTCCGCCAATATACACTCCTTTGGAAGGTATGGAACTACTTCTTCGAATACTCTTATAGTGTTTCCAAGTGTGACGGCGTTTATCAGTATGTCCGGTCGATAGCCGGCGATATTACCAAGCGACGATAGCACCTCCACCCCAGAGATTCCAGCCGTTCTATTCGGATCAGAATCGTATACGGATATGTCCCAGTCCTCTTTCAGAACATTGGCAAGCCACTTTCCCATCCTTCCCGTGCCTACGATTGTTTCCCTCATAATTCCCAACTCCTATAGCATCCCAACAGCCTAAATCCAACAGTACCACGTTTAATTTTCCTCAGGGCTCTTCCTACATTGCTTTCTGAATAATGCCCCTTAAAATCTATCAGGAACTTCGATCTGCCAGTAGAGTCCCTCGATGGAATTGACTCGATCATTGTCAAATTTATCCCCTCATCCTTGAATACGTTCAGTACCGTTGTCAGCGCGCCGACCCTGTCGTCTGTCAGGAACGTGATGGAACACTTACTTCCCTTTCTATGAAGCTTCTTTCTAGAAAGAACGATGAACCTGGTGTAATTGTATCTTGAGTCCTCAATCTCCTCCTTGAGGATGTTTAATCCGTAGATACTGGCGCACGCTTTACTTGCGATTGCTGCTGCTCCGGCTGGTCTCTCTCTAGCAATCATACTCGCCGCCCCAGCGGTGTCATAGAATGGCCTGGGCTCCATTTTGTTTCTTGCAATGAAATCCCTGCATTGGGCAAGCGCCTGAGGATGGGAATACACGACCCTTACGTCCTCAAGAGAAACTTCCTGATGGCTAAGCAGGGAATGGTGAATCTGTAAGGTCACTTCACCTACGATATTCAGCTTCCCTACGGCAACAAGATGACTCACAGGAGTAACTGCTCCCTCTGATGAATTTTCGATGGGAACGACACCAACGTCGAAGTCTCCATTAAATACTCCTTCAAACACATCAGAAAAATTCCTGCAGGGTACTGGAATGACGTCTTTGTCAAATTCTCTGGAAGCCATCTCTCCAAATGCCCCCCTCTCCCCCTGGAACGCAGCAAGCCTGTGCCCTTCTTGCTGAAGCTTCTTAGATTCTGACATTATGCTTTGGTATAGCCCTTGTATAAAATCTGGCCTTATAGGCGGACTTGATTTCTCTTTCAGGGAACGCAATATCTGATGCTCCCTCTTCTTGTCCTCTATTTTACTCTTCGTCCTTCCTGCTTGAGCGGAAAGCGTCATCCTACGCTCCAGAAGGCCAAAAATGTCGGAATCTATTTGATCTATTTCTTTCCTAATCTCCTTTAAATCCATATTATCATCCCCTTTCGTTTCATATGTCTCCTGATACCATCATGAGATCAGCTATGGTTAGTGCGGCCATCGCTTCTACAACAGGTGGGGCCCTAACTGCTATGCACGGATCGTGCCTACCCATGACAGAAATCATTTCTTCCTTGCCCTTTGAGTAATTAACTGTTCGCTGCACCCTTGAAATGCTCGATGTGGGCTTGAAAGCCACCTTAAACACTACTGTCATCCCGTTGCTGATCCCCCCGAGGATCCCGCCAGCGTTATTTGTAAGAGTCACGATCCTATCATCTCGTATAGCAAACGGGTCGTTGTTCTCGCTTCCTTTCATTCCAGCCCCCCTGAAGCCAGACCCGAACTCTACACCTTTGACCGCGGGAATTGCAAACATGGCTCTCGAAATCTCACTCTCTAGAGAATGAAATATTGGTTCCCCAACTCCTACCGGCAAGCCAACAATCCTGCATTCAACAATTCCCCCTAGAGAGTCTCCCTGCTTCCTGGCATCCTCTATAGCTCTTTGCATCTCTTTAGATTTCTCCGGATCAATGCATCTTATGACCCCTTCCGTTTCTGCATTTTCAATCTCTTCGTCGCTCGGATTAAAATCGCTCTTTATTGTTCCTATCTGTACAATGTGAGAGAGAACCCTGACACCTCTTGTTGCAATTATTTTCTTTGCCACGGAACCTGCAGCCACGAAAGTGGCCGTCATCCTACCAGAAAGGAATCCCCCTCCCCTGTAGTCAAACACACTTCCATACTTCCGCCTTGCAGTATAATCTGCGTGCCCAGGTCTTATAAGTCCTTTTCTTTTTATGTACGCATCAGAATTAACGTCCTTATTCCTGATCTCCATCCTTATCACCTCTCCTGTCGTAATTCCCTCCTTTAGACCACTAAGGATTTCAACTGAATCAGGTTCCCTCCTGGTTGTGGTAAGGATCGTTGTGCTTCTTCTCTTGTCTAACTCCCTCTGTACATATTCTCTTTCGACCGTGATTCCTCTGGGCGCTCCTTCCAGAACTGCACCAATTCTCCTACCATGGCTTTCCCCGTAGACAGAGACTTTCAGAATTTTTCCAAGGGAGTTGCTTATTGTAGTTACATCCCCCCCAAGTGCACGCAGGTGGTCGAAGAAATCAGGATAGGACTTTTTGATAGCAGTAGGACCACCCACGATGGTTTTCCCACTTCTGACCAATCCTGCGACGCTACTGCTCATCACTAGCCTGTGATCCTGAAAGTTCAAGAATACGGGTGAGCTCAAGTCCATTCCTCCCTGAATGCTTAATGCATTTTCTTCTACGCTTATTTTGCAGCCCAGGTCATTCATCATCCGTTCGGTTGAATCGACCCTATCGCTTTCCTTGAACCTCAGTCTCCTTATCCCTTTCAAAAGAGTCGTACCTTTTGAGCATGCAGATACGATAGCTAGCACAGGGACCAGATCAGGTGTGTCTCTCACATCTATTTCGCAACCGGACAAATCGCTTCTCCATACGGTGACTGAAGAATCTTTAAGTTCTACTGCGGCACCCATGGATTTCAGAAACGCAATAATCCTCTTGTCACCCTGTTTCGATTCTCTTCTCAAGTTTCTTACTGTAACCCCTCCTTCTCCTCCGGCAAGAACCCCAGCTGCTAGAAGGTAAGCTGACGATGTGTAGTCCCCCTCAATCGTAATTTCCGATGCCTTGTAAGTTTGCCCTCCTTGAACTGTTATCTTCCTGCCATCAGGAGTCCTCTGAACCGAAATTCCGAATCTTTCAAGGATATCAATGGTGAGCTCAACATAGTCTTTTGATTCTAGGTCTGTAGTTATTGTGATATTGCTTTCGCCGTGGAGAAGAGGGAGAGCAAAGAGGAGTCCTGATATGAATTGTGAACTAACGTTCCCACTTATTTTGACCTGGCCTCCTGAGAGTTTTCCTTTACTTGCAATTGTGAACGGAAGGCTACCAATGTCCCGCAAATACTCAACAGAAGCACCTAGGTCTTCGAGCACAGACAGCAATTCCAGAACAGGCCTCTTTTCCAAGCTGGGACGACCGATAAAAGAAATCTTCCCCCCAGATATTGCTGCTATCGGTATGAGGAAACGCATTGTGGAACCGGATTCTTTGCAGTCGATCTTCCCTTCCTTGATGTTGAATACACCTCCTATTCCTCTTATTACGATTTTCTCTTCGCTTTTGGAAAGTATCTCAGCTCCCATCGATTTGCATGCCTGTAGCGTTGCCTCGGTGTCATCGCATAACAGAGGGCCGTATACAGTGCTCACCCCCTCCGCAAGTGCCGCACATATCAGAGCGCGGTGAGTCTGACTCTTTGACGGTGATGCCGTGACTTCTCCCTCAACTGTAGATTTACAAATCTCCATCTTCACTCCATAATCATTCATTCCAATCCACCTATCTCTCTGATTATTTCTTCAGCCACTACTTCAACCCCTTTTCCATCCGTTTCGATCTCTGCGTCCTTGGCAATATCGTAATAATGTTTTCGGGCTGAAAGCAGCTTCTCTACCTTCTGGTAATCAATTTCATCCCGACTTCCATTCAGTAATGGGTGGGAGGTGCTACCGTTCAATCTTTCCATCACAGTTATGGGTGAAACGTTCAGAAGAACGATGAGTCCACTCTCCTTCATGCGGTGAATGTTGTCGTAGTTAAGGACTGCGCCTCCCCCAGTTGCAACCACGATACCTTTCCTGATGCTCAAGCCTTCGATGGCCCTCTTTTCCATCCCTCGAAACTCATACTCGCCTAACCCCTCTATAATGTTCTTTACCGTACTACCAAATTCCTTGGAGATGAGATTATCTGTATCCGCGAATTCCATCTTCAAGGAATTGGCTATGAGCTGACCTACACTACTCTTTCCACTTCCCATAAATCCAACAAGGTAGACGTTCCTTCTCCCACATCTATTGTTCTCAGAAATCTTTAGTCTTGCAGATTCCATCATCCCATCCTTGTCGGGATCGACCCCGGTCCATAACTTGAAGGCCTTGACCCCCTGATTGACGAGCAGTTGTAACCCGGTAACGGTCCTGCACCCCCTAATTTCAGCGTTTCTGATCAGCTCAGTTTTACGGGTCGCATAGGCTGCGTCCACAACCAGCAGGTCCCTTCTCATGAATGTTGATGATACTGGCGAAGGTTCTCCATTCATACCGACTGGGGTACAGTTGCAAACTATGTCTGAATCCTTTATTTCTCTTCCAGTGGACTCTTCTCCCATTTCCTTCCTCCCAAGCATCTTTGTCTCGACTCCTTCTTGTTCCAGGCCAAATGATACCGCCCTTGCCATCCCCCCTCGACCTAGAATCGTTGCTTTTTTCCCTTTGAGGTCGCCGATTGCTTCACTTATAGCCTCCACGGCCCCGGTGGCATCTGTATTGTAACCTTTAAGGTTACCTTCGTCGTTTACGATAGTGTTGACAGCACCTATTTTTTGGGCTGTTTCGTCCAGCTTATCTATGTACCGGATGACTTCCATTTTGTGAGGCATCGTCACGTTAATCCCTTTTACATCCAGATCCCTCAGTGTTCCAATACACCTTCCTAACTCTCCAAGTTTGACCTTTATCGGAAAATATACGGCATCTACGCATGAACTACGGAAGGCATAATTTTGGATGGATGGGGAAATGGAGTGGGAAACAGGGTCCCCAATCAGGCAGTACAGACTCTTGTTTGCCATCATAAGATCGAACTCATTATATCCTTCATTCTTTCGAATTCAATCTGACCTTCTGCAGTCTCCTTGCCCCTAGAAAGTGAAGCATAGGTGAAGGGTGCTCCCATTAGCGGGCCCACAAGTCGGCTGATCCTTCCTTTCTCCCCCATTGCCACAACAACTGTATTTTCCAGATGACCTAGAAGACCGATGAGTCTGGCAGTATCTGAAAGTGTATTTGCCTTGCATGCGATCTTGAGTATGTCTCCCCCCATCCACGTGAATTTCTTTGCAATGTTGAGAAGGAACTCATCTTGAGGCGTCAGTCTTTGATTGTGGTAGGACAAGATCACCTTGCATCCATTTCTTCTTGCTTCTCTGATAATCTTCTCCCTGTACCATTTCTTTGCGTCAATCTCTATGTCCACGTACGCTGCTCCGGATTTTATTGCCTCCAACATGAGTCTCATTCTATCTTCGTCTTTCAGTTTTCCAGCCCTGCACGTTGCAATCATCTGAGCACGAACAGAGAATATCTCCCTGATTTCTTCGGGCGTGAAATTCACCCCGTCAAGCCTTATCTCTGCCATTTCCAATCCTTTTGTCTCCTCCAGAATTTCAGGAACCGATAACCCAGAAATGCTCACACATATCTTTGAAACTATTGCTTTTTTCACTTGCACACCTCCTGAACCGCGTACTTCAACTCCCGCTTCTTGATCTTGTAAATAATTCCATTTCCAATCATTTCTGGCAATGCGATGTTGATTGAGTCCCCAGAGCTCTTTTTGTCCTTAGAGATAGCTTCTAAAACATCATTACCACTTATTCCTGATCTTGTCGGCAAGCCTATTGCTTTCAGAAGCTCTTCTATTCTTAAGGCTTCTGCTATGGGAAGAAACCCCTTGCGCGCTGAGAGTCGTGATTCGGCCACCATGCCAATCGCTATTGAGTAGCCATGAGGAAGACCGGCCACCTTTTCAATAGCATGACCTACGGTGTGTCCGAAATTCAACTTCATTCTTTCTCCATTATCCGTCTCATCCTTTCCTACAACGTTTATCTTGGCTGAAATTGTCTCAGAAACAGCATATGCAAGACTATGATCATCCAAGGACAATATGTCTGAATGATTCTCCTCCACGTACTCAAATAGTTTGCTGTTCAGGATAACCCCGCACTTGATGACTTCCGCCATACCGGACATTAATTGATCGGACGGCAGAGTTTTCAAAAATGAAAAATCGATTAGGCAAAATTCTGGCTGCCTTACAGTTCCTATCATGTTCTTGAATCCTCTGAAATTTACCCCATTCTTTCCACCTATGCTTGCATCTACCTGAGCAAGAAGGGTTGTTGGAGCAAACCCGAAGGGTATCCCTCTCATGAAAGTAGAGGCCGCAAAACCTGTTACGTCAGAGACTGTTCCTCCCCCCACCCCGACGATCTTGGACGACCTGTCGACGCTGTGCTCCAAAAAATATTCGTAAATTCTTTCAACGCTTCTTAGTGTCTTTGCACTTTCGCCGGGCTCAAGGACTATCATGTCTAGGTCGTTCATTTTGTCACCGTATATTCCCAGGACGTTTTTGTCTGTCACCAGCAAGACCTTCGTTCTACCTCTGATAGTCGAGATGAATCCTTCAAAATCCGAAAAAATCACCTTCGTAGAACCACTTTTCGCTTTGAGCTTCATGACTTTCATACCAATCCCTCCATGGTAGACCTGACGGTCCTAGCCTTTCTTACCAGTCCTGAAAACTGGTCGGGTGTGAGTGCCTGATCCTTATCACTAAGCGCCTGAGAGGGGTCTCTGTGCACTTCTATGATCAACCCATCTGCACCAGAAGCAACTGATGCAAGACTCATAGGTTCTATCAGGCTGACCTTTCCGGTGCCATGAGAAGGGTCAACGATCACAGGTAGATGGGTCAGTTCCTTCAGCGCTGGTACTGCACTGAGGTCAAGGGTGTTACGAGTATATGTCTCAAATGTTCTAATGCCGCGCTCACAGAGAATTACGTCACGATTGCCTTCCTTTAATATGTATTCGGCGCTGTTCAGCCATTCTTCCAATGTTGACTGCATCCCTCTCTTCAGAAGAACAGGTTTCCTGGTCTTTCCTACTTCTTTCAGAAGAGAAAAATTTTGCATATTTCTGGCACCTACCTGTATCACGTCGACATAGTCGCAAACCCATCTGACGTCCCTTGTATCTAATACCTCTGAGATGATCGGTAGGCCTGTTATCTCTTTGGCCTTCTCAAGAATCTTCAAGCCCTTAAGTCCCAACCCCTGAAATGAATAGGGGGATGTTCTCGGCTTGAATAC
>DAHWMK010000014.1:0-1500 GCA_027343225.1 Thermoplasmatales archaeon | reverse complement strand
TACTCAGACCGTCTGCGGGGAAGAAGAGTGTCCTGTACGAAATACTCGCTGCCGGCACTTCAGAATATGGAACTTCTAGGAGGAGAAGACATGGTGTTCCCATCGGAGCTAATGGCGATAAAGAAGTCCAAGGGTAATCTATATCCAATATTCATAAATCCCGAAACCAGCAACTATGCTGATTCGCTATTGAATGCCTTTCGATCATACATGGGAAAAAAGCGTGGCGACATTGAAAAGTTACTGAGAACCATGGAACTGGGATTCCAGAACCACAAAGTGTCCAGGGCAATTTCACTAATCCTGCTCAGGAAATCAATGTTCGAACCTCCATCCAAACTCGATGCGGAAGACGTCAGGACAAAATTGTTCACCTTGGCACATCAACCCGCTTATATTCCAGAGAACCGGGCAAAGACCTTGGAAAAAGTTGCAGAAATTCTGGGAGTTGAACCCGATGAAGTCGAGAAGGGAATCTATGCAGACAAGGAATCTGAACAGATACTCTCCTGGGTACCTGACCTGACTGCAGATGAAGTGTGCCTGATATACAACCAGGAACTCGTTGAAAGTATACTTCTTAAATCGGTATCAATGAAGATCTGGGATGTGGATTCATGGGTACATCTTGTGAGGGAGATAAAGAGGAATTACCTCATGTTTGAGGCTTTTGGCACTGGTGGGCAGGTTGAGTACCTGAAGGTGGATGGCCCCCTTTCCCAGATGAGCGAGGTTGAACGTTACGGCTCCAGATTCTCGTCTCTTTTTCACAGCATGGTCAATTTCAACAGCTGGAAGATGGAGGCAGACATCTCTCTGAAGGACAGATCCAGATCAAAGGAACATCTTAAGCTGTTCCTTGATGATTCCTCCTCAAACTATTTCCCTTTGCATCCTGCTAAGAAGGTGCAAGAACACCATGAGCCATGGATAATATCTTCAAATCCCAATCCTGTGCTGGTGGACAAACGGATTTATTTTCCTGATCTGGAAACGAGCGTTGAAGGGAAGACTGTTTTTGTGGATATTTCAACGCCGGCTTATGCTGAGAAGAACCGAGAACGGGATCTCACAATACGGAAAGCCGGTATACTCTGGGAAACAGTCTATATTTCTGAAATGAGGAATCACAGAATCAGGGATTCACTGGTGTTCGACGGCGAAGTAAATTATGGCAGGCTTTTCGAGTATCTTAAAAACAGATACAGTCCGGAGACGACGCCAGAAAGACGCAGGATTGAGAGGACTGAAAGGCTTGAGGAGGAGATGGATCCGAAGGAGATAGAAGAGATTTCCCTCAAGGTGCAGAGCCTTTACCCTGATGCGGAAAAGATTGTGGAATACATAGAATCAAAGGGATTTGTCGCCCAGAGGGTCCTGAGAACAATTGGATACAAGTTGAAGTGGGACGGGCTCACTCTTGTAATTTACAGATGATCATAAAAGCGAATCCGTTACCGCCTTGTCGCTTTCTATCTTGCTCTTTCCTGTCCAGTCCTC
>DAHWMK010000013.1:0-5269 GCA_027343225.1 Thermoplasmatales archaeon | reverse complement strand
CTTTCCCAGTTCGGAATCAACCATCTCACCTCCGCTTGATTTGTATGGTTTCCCCTCTTCGTTAGGGAATTCAAAGTCAATGAACCAATGCTTGAATATGGCCTGTGCAATGGATTCAAGGGTCTCGTTCATCTTCTGGTTGAGTTCTAGTTTTGAATCGAGATCGGAAAGAATTTTGGCTATGGCCTTTTGCTCGTTTTCTGGTGGACACGCTATTGAATAATTAGCAACAACATCTGCAGTTATAGAAGGATATGCAGTGGTACTAGTTTCTGCGATGGCGGACAAATAGTTTGTGAATTCTTTTGTTGTAATCGAATAATAGAGGAAGTCGGGGTTAATTTCTTTAGGTGTTAAAACCACGAATCCAGTAGAGGCAACCGTACATGGTTTAGGATATCTGATCTTGCAGAAGTGCTTTAGATTAGGTCTAACAGATGAAACCAGAATATCTTTGTCATTAACAATTCGCTTTGCTCTGGAAGGCGCGCTTTTTACTGCAATAGCCCTTATATTTTTGATTACCCCTTCTTCAACAGAATCGATATCGATATAATGTATTACAGAGCAATTCATTTGATTGTTCAAATTTGCTTTGTTCAAATACGCTAGATCTTTTATGGCATGACTGGTCCATTTTTCTGGGAGTGGTTGAACTTTAGACTGGTTTTTAGATAAACTTATATCTTCCATCCAATCCTCTCCAGATTCTTCTTTATCTCCTCATCAAGCCTTGCACCTTCTTCCATCTGCTGCTTAAGTTCGGAAATGAGTTTCTGCATCTTTTCTTCGAATTCCTCATCATCCTCTTCCTCCTTTTCTGTGCCAACATATCTTCCGGGAGTGACAATATAGTTATTCTTTCTGATTTCTTCAATATTTGTGGACTTGCACAAACCCGGGATATCATTATATTCTCCACCTTCACCTCTCCATGCGTGGTATATTGAGGATATCTTCTTTATGTCATCTTCAGTGAGCACCCTGTGTCTCCTGTCGATCATAGTTCCCATCTTTCTTGCATCTATGAACAGTGTTTTTCCTCTTCTGTCCCTGAATTTGTTATTCTTCTTTTCTTTGGTTAGGAACCAGAGACAGGCTGGTATGCCAGTGTTGAAAAATAGTTGCGGAGGCAATGCGACCATGCAATCAACGAGATCAGCCTCAATGATGTTCTTCCTTATCTCTCCTTCATTGGAAGTATTGGAACTCATTGATCCATTTGCAAGGACAAAGCCAGCTATGCCGGTTGGCGATAGATGATGAATGAAATGCTGAACCCATGCGAAATTTGCATTGCCGATTGGCGGTAGTCCGTATTTCCACCTGACGTCTTCCCTCAGCAGGTCTCCCTTCCAGTCAGAGTCGTTGAATGGAGGATTTGCAAGGATGAAATCAGCCTTCAGATCCCTGTGGTGGTCATTCAGGAAACTGTCTCCCCATTTAACTTCATCTGAATCTATGTTCCTTATCGCAAGATTCATCTTGCTGAGCTTCCAGGTCGTCTGGTTTGATTCCTCTCCAAATATGTGGATGTCATCCAGTCTCCCCTGATGAGCTCTAATAAATTTCTCGCTCTGCACGAACATTCCGCCCGAACCACAGCATGGATCGAACACCCTTCCCTTATAGGGCTCTATCATTTCCACGAGAAGTTGCACGATTGATTTGGGTGTATAGAACTGCCCTCCTTTCTTTCCCTCAGCATCGGCAAACTGACCTATGAAGTATTCGTATACCCTGCCGAGAAGGTCTTTTCCCCTTGCCTCTTCCGTCCCAAGAGTAATACTACCAATCAGATCTATCAGTTCGCCTAGTCTCTGTTTATCAAGTGAAGCTCTAGAGTAATTTGTCGGCAACACTCCCTTTAGGGATGGGTTGTCCCTCTCTATGACTTCCATAGCATCGTCTATCATCCTTCCAATTGTTGGCTGCTTTGCATTCTTCTGTAAATACTCCCACCTTGCCTCAGGTGGAACCCAGAAAACATTCCTTGCAATGTACTCGTCCCTGTCCTCCGGATCTGAGAGATGTTCCTTGTCATTCTCCAGTTCCCTGTGAACTTCTTCAAATGAATCTGATATGTACTTCAAGAATATCAGGCCTAGAACAACGTGCTTGTACTCTGCAGCATCCATATTGCTTCTCAGTTTGTCTGCTGCCCTCCATAGCTCCTTCTCTATGCCCAGTTCGCTGGATCCGCTATTTTCCATCTACTAAATATGAGGTAACATTAGAAGTATTTTTTGGGTAAGTACCTTTCTAGACTTACCCATGTTCCAATAAATCTAGGGCGGTAGGAACCCCAGAAAAACATTTGAACGTACTAGGACAGCTCAGGCAAACAGAGAGAGTAAGGCTACTTAGTTTTCCCGAGTCTTTCTATTTACTGGGAATGTATCAGAAGTAAGAGTGCAGATTGGAGAGGCTATTTCGCCATTGCTCATTGTTGCAAAAACAAGAGGTATCAAGCCGTTTCAGAGCTTGTACCAAACAATGAAGATAGTAATTTGCCTTCATCTGGAAACCCAGGACAAAGCTAGAAGTGGAGCAAGTGAAAAGGGGGGTGGCCAAAGAAGTGAGATTTCGGAAGACTGTAAGGATAAGGGCTAGGGACACCAGTCCCTAGCTTGCCTTGAGAAAGAAGTTTTACGTTGATGGGTTCAAGTATAGGATAAATTTCTGGAAAGAGAATATTGATGTGGCATTCCCTAAAAAGAAGCTAGCCATGTTCGTGGGCGGATGTTTCTAGCATTCCTGCCCTTTACACAGATCAGTTCCAAAAAGCAATACCAGCTACTGGATCCCAAAACAAGAGAAAACTGTTGAACGTGTGAGAGGGACGGATCGCAAGTTCAAAGATGAATGATGGACTGTAATTCATATATGGAAACAATCAATCAAAGAGGAAATCACTGATTGCAAAAGAAAGATGATGAATAAAATCCTTAAAATTAAAGATTTGGTGCGAATGGGTTTTAATATTTGAGGAAATTACTTACCGATTAGCTTGGCCCCAGTGGAGCTTTCTGAAAGGAATTCGGAACTTCTTGTCAATGACTTCATAGTATCTGATTTCGCTAGGTTTCAGGAATATGTTAAGAGTGGCGAAGAGTTAGTAAAGCAAGCTCTAAGGTATATCCCCCAGGAAGCCTACAGCAAACTGAGGGAACTGCTCTTAAGATTCGTTCTTGAAAGTGACAAAGAAGCACCGCCTAAAATGAAGGTAGTTGTGGATTCGAACGTGATAGTTTCAGAAGCGTTCAGAGTGGGGAAGGGGAAGCCATCGACTACGCTGAGGATTTTTGATTCTCCGTTAGTAGAACTATATGCTCCAAGAATCATAAAAGACGAAGTTCTGGAACAGGTTCGCAAAGACCTCCCATCTGGTTGCTCGTTAGATCTAGCTGTCTCCTGGGCAACTAAACTTCTCGGGAAGATAAGATTACTCGATGATATAGGCCTTGGGGCTATAAGAAAGGCGAAACAGAAGCTCGACCCCGTTAGGTTCGGAAAAGATTATCTTTTTTTGGGGGTTTCGTTTGAGATCGGAGCGGGAGCCATTATTAGCAATGATACGAAAGCATTCTCAGCCGGTGACTTGCCTGAGCTGTGGCATATTGGAAGGCTTGCAGATCTGGTTTTGGTTAGAGAGGGAGGGTATGTTTCGCTTTTTGTGGCTTCGGGGTCGCTGAAGATTGCCCTTGGTGTTTCCCAAAATTTGCTTCTAGCAATCAGCGATATTCTTACGGAGGTAGGAAAGATTGTTGCAATCATAGCAAGCGCCATCCTGAAAGGAAGCGTTGATATTCTGAATAAGATACCTACATGGGCCTGGACTGTAATAATTGCAGTTGGTGCAATTGTGCTAGTATATATTTTGATTGATAAGAAAAGAAGAGAAGCAGTTTCAGACGCGCTTGGTAAGTTTATAGAATTTCTCAAAGATTTAGCCTCTAATGCAATAAAAGCCTTCAAATCACTGGTAAACGCGTTTTGGCGGTCAGTTATCTCATTCTTTACACTGCTTGTTCCCGTGATAAATATTCTCCTCATCGGTGCGGGAGTTTCTATGAAACTAATAAGAGAACTTCTTAGAGAAATAGAAGAAGATAGGAATACGCGTAATACAGTTTCGGGAATTCACTTATTCTGACTTAGGCTCATAATGCAGCACGTTTATTTTTCAACGACCTATTTTGATTTTTGGTTTAAAAGAGAAAAGAATCTATGTAAATTGAAGGCATATTTAGGCCCGTACCCAAAGGATTTAGGAGAGACCTTTTAAGCGAGGGCATTCCTTAATTCCACGGAGGATAAGTAGCTCTCCCAGAACTATGTGGATTTAATTTTGATAGAAGAATTGCACTCCTGATTTATTGGTTGAATACACGGGTGATAAGCAGGAAATAGTTGAAAAAAGGCTCTCAAATGATCCATAATAAAATCACCAAGTTAAAGGCAGATGCGGACACATAGCGGTGATATTATAGAAACATAAATTGTCGACTCATTCAAGTTTAACACCTAGCCGAAAAGGAAATCTCTTAATCAAAAGTGTAGTATCCCATGGCCTCGTCGTCACTTGGCCACCTCCTATAACCAAAGGAGGGGCGGGGTCTAATAGAACAATTCCGTGATTAACAAATAGTTGCACCTGTTACTTAGTAACACCCGTTACCTGAAGGACCTCGTCGATTTTCAGTATTTGAAATTAAAATAGAATTGTGCTGCCTTTGACAATTTCGGGTCTTTTGTCAAATTGACTATGCTTGTTTCCTATCATCGTACTTAACGCTCCCCCAGATTCCGAAAGTTTGTGCCGACGCATATATACTTAAATCACCATGAATTGTCAAAACATGCTTCCATCCATCCCAAGGGAGAACAAAATAAGAATCACCCAGAATCTCTCCGAAAAGATAGGCATCGAGTATCTGACCGATGATCAGGTAGATGCAATAATGGATTACCTGAATTCACAGATAAGGAAGCATTTGGAAGAAGGCCATCCCGGGAGGACACTTGTGGTGAAGAGGTACCGCTCCTTTTCCAGATCCTTCTGCAGACGGGTGTGAGGGTGGGGGAGGCTGTTCACTGGTACGATACCCGCCTCAAGGTCGAGTATGGAATCCGTCCAATCGACTTCCACCTGGACGATGGCCCCCTTGGCCACATTTACGTCCACACAGAAAAGAAGAAGAACGACTCCGTAAGGGCAATTCCCCTCCCCCCAAAACTCCGCACCCAGTTCCTCGAGTTCCTGCTG
>DAHWMK010000031.1:0-1982 GCA_027343225.1 Thermoplasmatales archaeon | reverse complement strand
ATAAGATCGGTATTCAATGCACCCTTCAGGATCCTGGAATCTCTTCTAAGAAGGATAAGTGATCTGCTTGGGATACCTAAGATCACATATTCAGCCATATATCTTAGAATAAGAAGGATAAAGGTACCTGAGATATGCAATCCCTCTGCTTCTATTGCCATAGATTCAACCGGTTTCAAGACAACGATAAGGGGTGACTGGCTCTCAGACAAGTGGGGAAAGAAGAGGAAAGGATGGATCAAGTTGCATGCTTCTGTGAGCACTGTTCAGGTACAAGCACAGAAGATTGCAATCACATCTGCGCATATGCATGATTCTCAGCTACTGCCTTTGCTTGTTACAGGAAAGGAGGATCAGGTATTTGCAGACAAGGCATATGATTCCAGAAAGATATTCAATCTTCTGGATTCAAATGGTACAGATGCAATCATACCGCTAAGAAAGAACTTCAGGACAACAGCAAGGGGATCTCCTCTCAGGCATAAGACAGCAAGACAGATCCGTGACTTAGGGGAAGAGCAATGGAAAAAGAACTACAACTATGGAAGAAGATGGATCGTCGAGATATATTTCTCAGGCCTGAAAAGAGTCATGGGTGAAGTCATCAAGGCCAGGAATCTTGAATATGTCATACAGGAAATAGGCTTGAAGGTACTGTATTACAATTATCTGAGAAGTGATACAAGGGCTTATGGATAATTACTCAACACAGTTTATCAAATAGTAAACTATATGTACCCGAGACAATTTAAAAAAGTGGCACAGTTATGAAAAATTCACACAAGGTAATTGTGGTTGTTGACATCGCGTTTTTGCTAGTTTTCACTTACTTATTTTTGCCGAATCTCATTCCTGTGCCGCCAGTGAAAAAGAACTCACTCACTGCGTTGGAAGTTGAATTCGTGGAATCTGGTCTTCCTTCTTGGAAGACATGGACTGCGACAATTGGCGGATCAAGCGAAACTACGTCAAACGATATATTAACATTTCAGTAGCCAAACGGTACTTACACGTTTCTCATATCCAGCAGCGATTCTAGCTTTGGTCCCTTTCCAGCGTCAGGGCATCTCTACATAAGTGGAAGGTCGGTAACTCAGTCTGTATCATTTTTTAGATTATATAACGCATCATTCTTTGTTAAAGGGTTGCCCTCAGGAATGAAATGGTACTTAAATATAAGCGACCCACAGTCTTTCTGCTCTACAACTGACAGCTTAGCTATCTCACTACCAAACGGGACATACGCCTATAAAGTTTCGGTTGGGAGCCTGTATTACGCGCCTCTTTATTCGCAAGTAACAGGGTCCTTCGTCATAGCTGGGGCTCCAGTGTCACCTGTTCCTGAGTCGTCCCCTATTGTTATTGAAAAGCTATTTGCAGTGACTTTCAACGAAATTGGTCTCAAGAGCAATGCCACCTGGAACATAAACGTAAGCGGTAACCAGATATATTCTTCAAACAACTCCACGATTCTATTTTATCAAGAAAACGGTACATTTAATTATACCCCGTACGCATTGGGGTATATTGCCTGCCCTTCATTTGGAAATTTTACCGTGAACGGGTCTGCTGTTAATAGAACTGTCAGTTTCACTGAACTCTTCTCAGTAATATTCGTAGAAAATGGACTTCCGGTGGGGAAATATTGGTCATTGGAGCTTGGAAAGTCAGCTTTAGGTTCTACCTCCTCATCAATTCGTTTTGTCGTACCTTCTGGTAATTATTACTTTACAATTGTCTCCGTTAAGGGCTACACTGCATCTCCATCCAACGGGAGCATTAATGTAGCCGGCCACAACTTAAAGTTTGTGATATATTTCACTGCAAATAACTCTGGCAACTACACGGCGATCTTCGTCGAAACTGGTCTTCCCACAGGAACCACATGGTCGGTAGAGTTTAATGGTACGAGCCAGTCATCTTCTACTGATACCATCGTTTTCATTGCACCAAATGGAACTTACGTATTTACAGTAGCAGAC
>DAHWMK010000035.1:0-10337 GCA_027343225.1 Thermoplasmatales archaeon | reverse complement strand
AAGTATGACCTTGACATATCGGAGATGAACGATACTCCCAGCAGGATAAAGCTGAAAAGATACCTCGATAAAGGGTTTGAAGAACTAAACGCCAGGATGAAGAAGATCGGTTACTCTTATGAGAGAGGAAGCAGGTCATTCGTGAAATAGAAAGCAATTACCCAAAAAATAACATCATTTTCCGCTTATAGGATACTAGTTAGAATAGTATACTAGGAAAACCCAATACAGGTTCAGAAATTAAAGTCCTACTGTGGACATCAGGATTTTAGAAATATAGGGTAAACCACTGAAGACCTAGGTCACTATGTTAAAATGAACAATCCTTGAACACAGGCACGTATCACAAGTGAATTGTAATTTCGTCTGAGAGAGAACCCAATTTCCACACTAGTCGCCCTTCTGATGCCTTCGTTCAACCATTCTTATTCGGGACGAAGTGGCCAACAAATGGTCCTGCAAGGGCTACTCGAGGCTGTTTAGTCTCGCTCGGCAATTCAATCGGGTATTCCTCCTTGACCGAATTTGCGAGAAGAGGTGGAATCTTTAAATTTTCCACGGTTGAGATGAGGTGACCAAATAAAATTCCAAGAGTGTCGAAGCTTTTCCTATCGATTAAGGATGCAAAGAGTTCGAGCTTACCAATATCAGTCCATCTCTCCAACTTAAGCTCCTCAATTCTTTCCTCAAGGAAATCAACATCACTTCCAAGGAGAGACTTCCTCTCTTCAAGACCTGCAATCCTTGTTTCTAGTTCCACGACCTTCTCTCTCCTCTCTTTGAGTTCATTCTCTATTGAAGCCTCAACAGCCTTCTTATATTCTTCAACTTCATATTCAGCGCGTTTGAGCATTTCCTCTTTTCTATCTCCCTGTTTCAAGACTTCTTCAATCAGTACATCAAAGCTTGGGTAGAAGGCGTATTTCCTTTGCAGTACTGATAGATCATTCACGTTGAACCCGAATTTTCTAAGGAAGTCAAGTACTTCGCCCCTTTCTATCAAAACGCTGGGACCTATGCCGTTCTTCACCATCCTTCCCATCGTTTCAATCAAGTCTGAGATTTTGTCGTTGCTCATGTCCAGTGAGGATAAAACGGTGGCCAACTTCCTGAGGTTTGGTTCGTTATTTCCGACTTTCTCCCTCAAGAATTTGGCAAGGTCCACCTCCCTTTTCAGAGCCATTCTCTCTTTGCCAAGGTGGTCTATTTCATTCTGTATCCTTCCCTGTTCTCTCAGCTTTTCGGCTATGGAAGTTTCGAGAGACTTCTTTCTTTCCTCAAGGGATTCTATCTCCTTTTTTAATTCTTTCAGGCTTAATCCTGACTTCTTTTCCTCTTCCACTAACCACTCTGCGACTTCAACTACTTCCCCAAACTCTTCCCCAGCCTCCCTGAAGATTTTTGACATCCTCAGGATGTCTGCATTGTTCATTTCCATCTTCAGAAGCTCGCGGCCTAGCACAAAGATGACCTGGAGCTGTTCGTAGCTTATTCCTTTCTCCTTCCTTATCCTCTCAATCTCCGCTATGCCCTTGAGGTTCAGGACAATATCATCCGGAACATATGAAGCCCTTCCGCTGTTTATCTCCGCTATTATCTTTCCTGCTGTTGGATGGGATATTCCAAGGTCGGTGGCTATTTCCCTGTTGCTCTTACCTTGAACGTAAAGCTCTAATGCTTTAAGCTTCGTTTCAGTATCAATTTCTTTCATATGTTATAATGATAATTTAACATTTAATTCTTTCTATTTAATAGCACAAATATTTGTGTGGTCGGGGCTGAACTCAATCGGGATAACTAGTTGAATATTCTTTTTGCAAAATAACGGAAATCGATTAGACTGCTTCTAGTAGAGACTAAGCCGAAAAATAAACAGAGGTATCTATTCAGATTTCTCATGGGTAACCTCTGGACATTTAACGGTAAAAGGGTATCACTTATCCTGCCATGGATGTCGTGTACAATGATGTGGAATTTACCATAATTGCCGCCATTTAACCGTATTTTTTCCAGAACTTTACCACCTCTTTACTGAAAATGCTTTCAAGAATTTTATATCCCAGAGTGAGAACACGTAGATAGATAAGTTTGAGATTTGGCAGGGGGGCTTCCGCGTTTTCTCCACTGAATTGATAACATATTAAAAACAGATTTGGAATGATTCCCGAGGTCTCTTCATGAGTCTAAGGTAAGTTTTATAACAATGTCCGTTATCTACTCTGGGAAGGGCCAGGAGGATTGGTCTGCTTCCTCATAGAACTGGAACAGTATAATGTTAATAGTATAAGTAAGGAAGAATACACGGAAGTCTACCCATGAAATCAAGACACTCAGTAGAAGAGAAGTTTGAGATAGGCCTAGAAGTACTCACAGAAAACACAACACAGGCAGAGATATGCAGGAGACACGGAATATTCCCAACACAGCTTGCCAAATGGAAGGAGCAGTTCATAGAGAGCGGCAAGAAAGGTCTCTCTGATGGCAGGCATCCTCAATCAAGGGATGAGGAGATAGATGACCTCAAGAGGATGATTGGTGAACAGACCCTGGTGATCAATGCTTTTAAAAAAAGGCTTCAAGGAGGGTCAAGATGACCATCGTTGAGGATCTCAGAAACAATATGTCCCTTAGAGAGATATCAAGGGTATCAGGTATTTCCCTTTCCTCCCTCTACTAAAGGGAGAAGGAGAGGAGAGTGAAGAGGCTCTCTCCTCAAATAGAGCAAGGCATCATCAGAACTGCATCCGAAAGACCCACTTACAGTTACAGGAGAGTCTGAGCTGTGTTGAGGAACGGTGGAATGAAAGTCAACAGGAAGGCCGTGAGGAGGGTGCTGAGAGACAGAAATCTATCTCCTCCATACGCTAAGCACAAGGGGCAGAACAAAGTCCAGAAATATGTTCCGTCCCATGGGACCTGATCAGCTTTGGGAAACGGACATCACATACATCCCCACGCAGCAAGGTATGACATACCTAATGTCAATAAAGGACTGTTTCACGAAAGAATGAGTGGGGGACACCAATACTCAAGGTCCTGCTTGTCCGGTGATGCAATCAAGGCAGTTGAAGACGACGTAGTGAAAGCATTCGATGGAGAAGTTTCTGAGGGACTAGTACTGAGGATAGACAACAGTCCTCAGTACATAGCTCGGCAGTTCTGGAGCTCAATGAAACTGCTGAGAATATCCCTTGGAGTACATCCAAAAACACACTCAGGAGGACAACGGGAACATAGAATCTTTCCACTGCTCACTCAAGATGGACTATATATGGCCATACGAATTCCAGGATTACAGAGAAGCATCGGTTACCATAGAGAATGCTCTCACAGATTACAATAAGAAGAGGCCACACTCATAGATAGACTATCTCCCCCCCAGGGAGTTCCTGAATGGCCAATCATTCAGGGAAGGCCATACCAAGAAACTAGAGGTAAAAATAAATGAAAAGTGTCACAGTTTTCATGGTAGCAGATCATGATCATAAGAAAATTAGTAGGGACAATATTTAATGAACCTGGACTTATCTGACTGAAATTTGTACATAGCGTCATAACTTGTTTCGTATATTTTAAACAGAGCATACAATTTGAACAAACTTTAATAAAGAGCGATATTACATATCACAGTAATTTAGAAAATTGAAGAAGTGAGTTATGCATATGAGCATATTAGAAAAACTTAGAACAATCGTTTTACTTAGGAAAACGTACAAGAATTGGATTACAATAGTTCTCAGTATTTCAAAATATAGAAGATACGAAGATACGGTAGAAGTGATAATTCCTGTTTTGCCTCGGAACGGAAAGGAAGCCAGCATTCCTTTGCCTCTCATATTTGGCTACGCTTACGCTAAAATGTTCCAGAATTCCAAGATATCTAAGTTAAATATCAACGAAGCTTCACTGAATTTTGCTTATGAAGAAACTCCATTGAATTTTAAGGCAATTGATTATGGCCCCGTCGTCGATGTATTCTTCCACAACACATATGGATTTCTCCAGGTGGTTGATGAAGTCGTAGTCGATATAGGTGCAAATGTGGGAGATTCCTCCATATATTTTGCCCTTAAGGGTGCATCTAGAGTAATTGCAGTGGAGCCATATCCTTTTACGTACAATTTTGCGAGCAGAAACATCAACAGCAACAAATTTCAAGATAAGATTCTTTTGATAAACTCTGGATACGGACGGGATCACCTTGCGAGAGTAAATGATAAAGTAATATCTCTTGGCCATTCAGAACTTAAAGAAAGTTCTAATGGACACGATGTACAAATACTCTCCTTGAAGACCATTATCTCTACATACGATATCACTTGTGGTATTCTAAAAATGGACTGCGAAGGTTGCGAGTATAATCTACTTGAAGAAAGTTGTGATACTTTAAGAATCTTTAAAATGATTCAACTCGAATATCATTATAACCAAGGAGGGTTGGTAGATAAATTGGAAAGTTGTGGTTTCAAGGTGAGACTTACTGAGCCAAGAAAAATGACAAATAAGACGGCACTGAATCCAAATTGCAAAGTTGGCTATATCTATGCTGAAATATCAGACTTAAAGCGTTGACTGTATAATTCTGAGCTGAAGGTCTTTATTGCTTAAACAATCTACTCTTTTTTTGTGTCTAAATGCCATTTTAGACTGAAATTCCAACTTAATCCGGATAGAATTTCTCTTTAAAAAGCTTTGATTAAGAAAAGGCCAACCAGTTTTCTTAGACTGAATCGTGATGGTATATACGAGAGGAACTCTTCCCTACGCAGTCTATGGAGGGAGCGAGTTACGTTTATGGCTATCCAGTAATAGAGAACGCCCGTGACTACGTACAAAGGTAACAGGTGAAGAAAGTTGCCAAGCGCCAATCTTTCTGCCGTTACCAGGACGAACATGATTAGTGACGAAAACCATACTTTTAGTATGGTATTCCAGTCGAAGTTCTTCAGTCTGACTCTGACTGCATAGTTGTAAAGAATGATAAATGTCACGACAGACACGGATGAGTTCGCTATGGCCGCACCGATCATCCCATATCTTGGTATAAGAAGAAATGAGAGTGTCAGGTTTGAAACAAGTGTTAGCGCAGTAGTAATCACATATACACCCGTTTTCCTGACAGCGTATATGACGGAGCCCATAATGCCACCTAATACGAATATTGAAGATGTCACTAGCAGGATCATCAACGCAACGTTTCCAGTCGCATATACCGGTCTCGCCAATAGCAGTAACGCGACAGGGGCAATAGAAGCCAATCCAAAAGCCAAGGGAGAGTAAACGAGCATCATCACCGTCGATGACAGGTTTATTCCTTTCTTTAACTTCTCATTGTCATCAATCGAAAAATATTCTGACAGTTTTGGAACAAGAACATTTGCAATGGGACCGCCGAGGAATGACAGGGAAGATGATACGAGCAGTATAAAACTGTATATTCCCAGAGTGGACAGGTTCAAGAAATATGCAACAACAAATCTATCGACGTATGTGGACCCATAACCTATGAGCCCAGAAAGTAGGATCGGCCATGAATAAGAGAGTATTAATGGGAGAGACGTTTTGTTACTCTGTTCCGTAACTTTTGGCCTCCTGAAGAATATGTAGATCAGATAGAGGACAGAGCCGTAGAGATAGCATATTGTCATCCCGATTATGAGGTAGATGATCCCGTGAAATATCAGAAGCAAAAGGAGACCAAGAATGTAAGAAAATGATGCAGATGACAGATAAATGATCGCGTCAGTCCTGAACATCTGAAACCCAAGTGCAGACCCGTGTAGAACTCCAAAGAAGACACCTATGGCAATATAAAAGGAAGCCGCTTCTATGAGTAAAGTATCATAGGGGGTGTGGAAGAACAAAATAGCGAACCATCTGGCTGTAACCAAGGAGAATATCAAACTGCCCGACGACAGTACTATACTTATCGTCAATATCTTTCGAGCTACAGAACGAGTCTCCGCATGATCGCCCATTCCAAGGTTGAAAGAGATGAAGTGCTGTGCACTAATCGGGAACCCGAATGAAAAAGCTATGTTCATCAGGCTTGCAATGGCTAGGAGAAGAGATATTGCTCCAAGTGCTGATGTCGGAAGAAGTTTTGCTACAACAATGTAGAATATTCCTCCCGAGGTAACGAATGTGGTTGCGCTCAAGTATTGGTAAGAAAGTCCCCAACCGATGCCATTTTCTCGGGCTTGAACCACCGGCTGGTTTATTGTTAATTCCCTATTAATCCTTCTCGGTTGTTTCCTCCGTTTCTCATTGAGATAGACTGCAGAATTGATCCACATTGCTGAATTCAGTACCTTGGCATCTATCTTGTTGCATACCTAAGAGACAGGGCCCCATTAGTGATGTGTGAATCTGCGTCGCAGGAAGAAGAGGGTTAAGGACATAGGAGCCGCTATCAGCAGAACAAACAGAATTCCTCCTTCTATGATGGAATTGAAAAAAGGACTCACCAGCTTCTTGGCCAAGTAGATGAGTATGGATGGTACTGACGGAGGGACCGTCTTGAATGGACCTGAAAACTCGACAGTAATCTTAGATTTCAGGAGATTGCCGGGAATGAGCCCTCCCGATAGGTAGTATCTTCCCATCATTGCCCTTCCCATGTACGGGTAGCCGCTCAATACGATCGAAGGTTGAGCCTGGTTCTGCGATCGGAGGGAAACATCTGACGCTATATCAAGCGAATAGGTGCCGCCCAGAGTCGTGTTGAACAGGTACCTGAAAATGAAGCTTCCTGAAGTCACAGTCTGATAGCTCGGCTGAACGGTCTCAGTTCCATTGACTAGCGCAACTGTAGACGTTCCCTTCCCGGCTCCAAAAAGCTCAAGAGTGGCGTTTTGCAGTGGATATGGGAGCGATATGTTCTCCTCGTAATCACCTGGGGAAACTGTTGTGTTCCCTGAGGTATTAAAAACAACATAGGAGGATGAAGGCATCTCTATGTACCCGATGAAGTCACCTGAGTAGCTTCCTCCTACAAGTCCAGGGGTCGATGCCACATAATCCACAATGAGTGAACTCCCCGAGAGTGATTCCGAAACAGGTTGCGCATAGAAGTGGTCAAGCGATGGAGCAAGGAACATATCACTGGGAACACTTGATGCAACGGGTGCAAGGACGACGATTGCCACAACGGACATTGCAACGAGTGTGGATAGCTGGGAAGCAATGGTCTTCCAGAAGTGGATGACTGTTCCAGCCTTGATTCTGAGCCCAATCGGGATGAAAGTAAGCAGACAGAGGGAATAGAGAAAGCCCGCGACATAGTTGAGCCAGGAGGGGTAGGAGACATTGATGTTGAGCAGTTTCATGTTTACGTCAGAGAAGTATATCAGGAAACCTATATGGTTGATGGTCTGCATGACTATCAGGCTGAGAACAGAGACTAACCATAAGAGACCGATGAGAAGCCATCTTCTGTAGACTGTCGCAAGAATTATGGCGAAGGGTATCATCGCGCTCATGTAGCTGGGAAGATTATAGGGATTGATCGCCGAGAAGAGTACTCCTTGAAAAAGAAAGAAAACTAAGAGAGATTCCTTGTTAACTCTATCCTTTTTTAACAAGAAATATGATAGGGAAACCAGTATGGCTGATGCATAGTAAACGTAGTTATAAACCTGTCCCGGTACAACATTTGATACTCCAAAAATATTCAAAATATCAAATACGGAATAGTACGGAACCGGCATGATAGAAAGATATGAACTGGGGACTCCCGCGGCAGCTGAGTAGTAGCCGTTGAAATAGTAAAAAATCAAGACGGTCAGCTGGCCGATTGCAGCGAACGCTGCGGAGACAGCAAAGTAGACTGCGGTACTCTTCAAGCCACTTTCTTTGTGAACGTACCTTAGGAGAAAGGGAACCGAAAAGAGCGGATATAAGTAGGAACCAGCAGCTACTCCAAACAGTATTGCTGAAAGCAACGTCCTCCTCCTGAAAAGCAAGTAAACTGAGGAGACCAGAAAGAACATTGAAACAACAATTGCAGATCCGTAAATAACAGTTGTAAAAAAATAAATAGGTGATGTCAGGAGCAAGAGAGGTGCATACTTCCCACTAAATCCCAGATCTTTTGCGAGCCTATGTAGAATGAGAGCAGTAAGAAATGTGAACAGAATGAAAGGAATTTTGACACCAATTTGTATCGTTAGGACGTTGCTAATTCCAAACAAAGAAAGAAGGATTGTGACAAAATATCCCCCTATGTTAATTAGATTATAATAGACTCCCATCAAGAGACCGTAAGAAGGGTTGAGAGATAGGTAATAAAAAAACTGAGCGTGCTGGGCATAGATAGCATCATCATACGGGTGTCCGGCGATAATACCGACCAGCAGATAGAAGAATAAAATTACCGCATAGGTAAATACCTCTGTGATTCTTTGCAAACTGCCCTGCACAATTCGTTCATCGACGTAAAGAATATTACTTTTACCTCTAAGAGTCAGGTTTAAATCCGTTCCCTCAGAAATCTACCAAGATCTGTCAGGGAGAGTAGGACGCTTCTGTACCACTAACCTAAGTCATAGCCGCCTCAATTATTCTGGTTATCCAGAATTGCTTGAAGCAGTATACGGTTGATGGAAGGTGCATTCAGCAAGTATAAAGCTACTTCTTTTCAGAGTCGACCTTCGATTTCATAGATTCTTTAGACCTCCCTCTGACCTTTAAGTAGAAGATTAATAGGGCTGAGATAATAACCACGAGAACTGCTACAATTATCTCATACAGCAGGAATGAAGATGCCGCAATGTATATCAAATTGTTTGAATAATTTACTTTCCCGTGCAACGAACTTGCGTAATAACCTGATGGGAGACTCACTACATAGCTGTAAGTCCCATTAGGAAGGGTTACGGAGATGAGGGAAAACGTTGAGTTATGATATGAACCGTTTATATAAACAGACCATTTGGCTCCTGCGGGGAGACCGTTTTCGAAGAATGTAAAGTTGATCGATGCTGTAAACGTAACGAATATCTTCGCTTGTTCTCCGTTGATTGAAATTGAGCCGTTAGAGGGCGAGCTCGCGACATCATTTATATTAGGAATATTATAATTGTAGGTCCCGTTAGTCACTTTGAAAACAATTGTGGAATTGGAAGAGATATTCGTCTCATTCCCTAGACTGACATTCCAAAAAGTTCCTGCTGGAAGCCCAGTTTCTACAAATGTTACTGGGTAGAGAACCGGAACCCATATTACTACCAATGAGACGTTATGTCCTTGTACATTAACAGAGAAATTACTTGGAAGTGGTCGATAATTCTTGTCACCACCTATAATGAAGAGATACGTTCCATTCGGTTCTAAGAAGTTGATTGAACTATTATTGGAATATTCCGTAGACCCCTGAACTGACACCGACCATTGAGTTCCCTCCGGCAGTCCAGTCTCTCGAAAATTTACTGAATAATCGTGAGATACCCCACTTTGAGCTTCAAGTAAAGTTGGTACGCATAGCACAATAATAACTATGGTGATCAGAGAAACAGCAGCTATTCTACTTGTCACAGAAGTTGAGTGGTAAACGGATTAAAAGTTTTGCGTATTCATCGTCTGATTCTCTAGATTATCTTATGACTGAATTAAGAACTTTTCACAACTAAACTGCTTAGAAATACGACGCCTCTTGGGTTATCATTTATCGAGGAACAAATTTCAACAGAGTCCAACTTCAGGTTTGTTTTCTCAAGCTTCCATTCAGACACGTCGACGAATAAAATTGTTAAAAAATAAAAAGGAATAAAATTTAGGTTGTTTACTGCTTCTTTTCTTCAGTTGCTCTTCTTGCTGCTTTGTTTGCCGCGTTGACCGCTAGGAAAGATATCACGAGTGTTATCAGAACAAGCACTATGATGACAATCAGGAATATCTCGAGTGTCGGGAATCCTGAGGTCTGGCTCTGCACTTTGCTTACGTTCGCAGTCAAGGTACCTAGACTAGTCTTTACAGTTGTAATGTTTCCATTCTGTGAGACAATCTGGCCCTGTACCGTTCCGACAGCCGTCGTTACAGTTGCTATTCCGTTCGCATTTGCTTTTACCTGGGTTTGGATACTTCCCAATGAAGTAACTACTTGCCCAAGTGTAGTATTTATGGTTACAACGTTGTTGTTGAATGCAACAAGGCTTGCATTCAGAGATGCAAGAGAAGTGCTGATGGACCCGAGATCGGTGAGAACCAACGCCTGACCGCTAGAGATGCTAGCTACTGTCGCATTGATTGTGCTAAGGTCGGTAGTTATGTTTCCTACCGTTGTCTTCAAGGTTGCAACAGCTCCATTTATGGACGTTATGGCTGCATTTAGCTGTGAT
>DAHWMK010000026.1:0-3115 GCA_027343225.1 Thermoplasmatales archaeon | reverse complement strand
GTATTGGGGGGAGTCAAAGATTATAACTGAAAACTTTCTCTCCAGGTACATTTCGGAACTGAACTCCTATAGGGTGATTTTCAGGGAGAGAGTTTCGTAGATGAAGAAGACTGCAATCATCTTCAGCTACAACGACGGCGACCTAATCCTGTCTCCACTGCATTCCGTGTTGAAGAGCGACGTGGATCAGGTGTTCCTCCTTTACGGCGGGGAGAATGTTTCTCGTGGAATAGACGGGATAGAGGATATGAGACTCATAAAGGTACTGGAAAAGGAGAGGAAGGGAAAGGTCAGTGCACTGATGTCCATAGTGCCGAACATTTGCGGAGACATAGTGTTCCTTCTATCAGGGGATATAATTTTTGATCCTCTGCTTATCAAGAAATGCGAGGAGTCATTTGAAGGAACGACAGGTGTTGTCACGGTCAGGGTCATCCCTTCCAATTCATTGTCCTTCACAGAAAAGGTAGCATCACTTATGTGGGAAATGCACGACCTCCAGCTTTCCATTATGTCAAAAAGGGGCAGCAACGTTCATGCGGGAGAATTCCTCTGCGTGAGGAAGGGGTTGTTGCGAGACCTACCCGAGGTAATCAACGAGGACGAGTTCCTCTGCATAAAGGCTGCCAATAGCGGGCTCTCGGTAAAGTATCTTGAAGATCAGCAGGTCCACAATTTCGTTCCCTCAAACCTAGTCGATTTGTTCCAGCAGCGGAGAAGGGTCAATTTTGGTCACATAGAGATAGAGAAGATCGGATGGGATCCCAGGATAATGGACACCCTTGTGTTCAACGAGACTCCCCTCTTTCTGGAAATATTCTCATCTTTCCTGAAAAAGAAAAAGTGGAGCGTAGGCACTCTGTTCGGAGCGTTTTCAATAGAGTTCCTCGCAAATCTATCTGCCAGGATGGACTCATACTTCGGCAAGGATCACAGGAAATGGATCATGGTCAAGAGAGAGAACTCACAGAAACCTTCTGCATGAAATTGACGATCACTTTTCAATATTGGAAGTAACAATTCGTCTTCTGGGTATATCTATTGAATCCAGATTGACTGAAAGTGCATTAGTCTTAACGTTTGATCAAGAAATGGAAATCGAAAAAGATGGAGAGAAGATCGCTGTCAAGCATGCCTAGAAGTGGTTCCCGAAAATTGAGGACGGTTACAAAGAGAACATTGAATCTCTCGGGCTGAGCCGGAGAATCCAGAACTGACATGTCTGAATCTACCTAACTGCATTCTTCACATATCAAGAGATAAACAGGACCTCTCCTTGTGTAGCGGGGAAATTGTTTTGGATAGCTAGATTTGTCCAGGAGACTGTGTTTTCTGGTTCAGAACAATACTTCATTTCCCTCGCACATTCCACCTCTGTGCTATCGAGATTGTACCAACGAATCTTACAACCGTTGATTTCATTCTTGAATCCCCTCGAAATGGACTTAATAAGCGAAAGTTATATTATATTATAATTATTACTTATCAATATGGAACCAATCGGAAACCTGATTTCGGGAGAAAGACTCAAAATAGCTTCACTGCAGGACCACTTGATGGACCTGATATATTCTAGGGTCGAGCCTTCCGCTTTGCTCTATGGAGGTACTGCAGTATGGAGATGTTATGGCGGAATGAGGTTTTCTGAAGACCTTGACATTTACATGAAAAAATCGTCTGTTGAGGATCTATTGGCCCTTCTGCCCAAATATGGTTTGAAACTGTCATGGAGAGACCCAGAGTTTCCAACAAACGTTCGAATAACGAACGATGACGTTTCTGTACTCATTGAGGCCAAAGAAGGTACTGGAGAGAACACAATTAGGGAATACTATAGGACCGATGGTTCTTCCCTCACAATAAACGTCCTTACTCCGACAGACCTCTTTGTCAGAAAGATAGAAGCCTACCTCGGGCGAAGGTTGGTCAGGGACATTTATGATCTCTTTGTACTGACGAAGTTTCTAGACAAGGAAGACTATCTGATAAGATCTTCCCTCTCCAATTTCCTCGATGCTATGCAATCACCTTCTGACGAAAAAATTCTTGGATCCCTTATTTATGCAGGCAATGCCAACATTACTTATTCCGAGATGTCGGGCTTTCTGAGGAGTTGGCTGGATGATCTATAAGAAACACTTTTCAGAATACTTTTCGAGAAAGCCTATATTTACTTCGAGCGAGGCGGAAAGATATCTATCCAGATATGGTGCGGTTGGGGGTTACAGCAAACTTCTCCTGCACAACATGGCTGAGAGAAATGAATTGGTAAGGCTTAAGAGAGGTTTCTACACCTTTTCCAAAAACGAGGCGGTTTCGGGTTATGCCTTTAGGCCTTTCTATTACGGGATGGAATACGCACTGACCATAAGGAAGATTTGGACGCAACAGTCCATACCGATTGTCGTAACCACCTCCAAGGCAAATCCCGGTATCAGACTCATCATGGGGCAAAGGGTCAAGGTGAGAAGAATAAACAAGAAATACTTCTTTGGCTTCGAGTACGTCAATTACTCCAATCTCTTTGTCCCAGTATCAAGACCAGAGAAGATAATACTAGATTTCCTGTATTATGGGATAGGTCTGGATCCAGAAACTCTGCGTTCGCTGCTCGCCCAATCTGATACTGTGCTATTGAGGAATTATGCCTCCATGTTTGGAAAATCTTTCTGGGACAAAGTCAAAGCGCTCCTTTGACGCGATCGTGTCTGGAAGAATCTTGATAGTTACTTTTTTATTTCGCTGAGACCGAATGCAATTTTACGAATTCTTGATGTTTTACAGCGTTTCCGTCCCGATGTTGGCATGGTGGGTACTGGTGATCACAGGCCTCTTTTCTGTCATTTCAAAAATTTCCTCTAGTTTCTTATGCCATAGACTATCTCTATTGATACAAATTTGATTGGGAGTAACACAGTCGATTTGCATTCTAAAGTTGATCCAAAAGAATTCGGCAATAATCCGAGAAGATGGATGCGGTCTCTCACGTTTCAAAAAAATTTCGTGAAACTGCCGCTAAAGGCTGAATGAAGTAGATGCCGGGAACGGGGTTCGAACCCGCGACCTCCGGATGTCTCAGTGTTTCAATCCCTATGAGTCCGGTGCTCCACCAGCT
>DAHWMK010000011.1:0-48815 GCA_027343225.1 Thermoplasmatales archaeon | reverse complement strand
CGGCAATCTCAAGAGGTCGTGCGTATCCTTGTTCCTTTATGAAATGATCGATGGATTCGAGATATTTTTCCCTATCCTCGTTCGTTTTCACCTACCTAAATTGTTTAGGGAGTATTACCCTTTTTCGCATAAATTTAAATATATAAACACTTGGTACCTAAATTATTAAGGAAACCTCTGAAATATCGATGCAGTTATTTTTAAAAAGGGATGCAAGAGAAAGACGTGGATTGTGCATATATTGGGGTTAGTTTTAAATTAAGTCAGTAAATTGTCTCAAGTTATTACATGAGTTAAATATAAGAAAGAGAATTTACAAAAAATTGAATAAGACCAAAGACAATTTGGGAAGGTGCAAGATTCCGTGGAATCAGCGAATCTAGAAGAGATAGCTAAAGAAGTTAGGAAATCTATTGTAAAAATGACCTATGAAGCAAAGAGCGGCCATCCTGGGGGATCTCTTAGCGCAACTGAAATTCTGACTTATCTCTATTTTAGGGAATTGAAAATCGATCCAGCCAACCCAAACTGGCCCGAAAGAGATAGATTTGTCCTCTCAAAGGGACATGCAACTCCAGCCCTCTATTCGGTTCTTTCAATGAGAGGATTCTTCGATCCGAGTCTACTCCACGGTTTTAGGAAGATTAACTCACTCCTTCAGGGGCATGTAGTGAATCACGTTCCTGGAGTTGACATCACGGCTGGCTCACTCGGCCAGGGGCTGAGTAATGCAGTTGGACTCGCACTGGCAGCCAGAATTGATAAAAAGAGCTACCGGGTCTTTGCCATGATAGGAGACGGTGAAGCCGATGAAGGTAGCATATGGGAAGCGGCCTTGTCTGCTGCCCATCTTAAGCTGTCGAACTTGATAGTCTTCCTCGACAGGAACATGATCCAGCTCGACGGTTTCACCGAAGAGATATTGACCCTCGGTGATCTTGAGGCGAAGTTTAGATCATTCGGGTGGGCTGCCACAACTATAGACGGCCACTCCTTCATCGAGATTAAAAAAGCAATTGAATGGGCCAAGGGAAAAGAGGGTCCAAAAATGATTATAGCAAAAACAGTCAAGGGAAAGGGAGTCAAGTTTATGGAGAACAACCCAGAATACCATGGGAAACCTGCACCCAATGAAGAGAAATTAAAAGAGGCACTGAGGGACATTGAGGGGATGTAGATGATGCTGATGTCAAGCGATCTCAACTGGCTTCCAGACTTGATCAACAAACTAGAGAAAAAGAGTGTAAGGGAATCTTACGGAAATACCCTTGCTTCTGTCGGTTCCGACAAGAGGGTAGTAGTCCTGGACGCTGATCTATCAACTTCCACTCACACATCCATGTTCCAGAAGAAATACCCTGACAGATTCTTCAACGTAGGAATTTCAGAGAACAATATGATGGGAGTTGCATCCGGTCTTTCCTGGACAGGAAAGAAAGTATTCGTTTCGTCGTTTGCAATATTTGCGACTGGTAGAGCATATGATTTCGTTAGGCAGAGTGTGTGCTATTCGGACAGTGACGTACGAATAGTCGCTACACACGCTGGACTTACTGTTGGAGAGGACGGGGCAACACACCAAATGCTTGAGGACATAGGACTTATGTCTGGTCTTCCGAATATGCGAGTGTTGGTCCCTGCGGACGCGCTGGAAACCGAGCAGATAGTCAGGTATGTCTACGATAACAGGGGACCGTTCTATGTGAGGTTGTCAAGGGAAAGGGTTCCTGTCGTTCACGATTCTGAGACATTCAAGTATGGGAAAGCCGAAACGATTGCTGACGGTTCTGACGTGACTATAATAGCAACGGGTATCCTCGTTTCAGCGGCAAAGATTGCGACCGCCTACCTTAAACAAAAAGGAATTTCTGTAAGGGTGCTGAACATGGCAACTATCAAACCTATTGACATAGAAGCAATTGAAAAATCCGCAAGGGAAACTGGAAGGATTGTTACTGCAGAGGAGCATAGCATTTACAACGGTCTGGGCAGCAGAGTTGCAGAGGTTGTGGCCGATAGGTATCCTGTACCGGTGAAGAGGTTAGGCGTCAATGATGTATTCGGCGAATCTGGAAAATCGTGGGAATTGATGGACAAATACGGACTGAGTCCTATGGGAATTGTGAATAAGGTTGAGGAGATAACGAAGGTGAAGATATGAAATTTTTTCTAGACACTGCTAACATAGCGGAGATAGAGGAAGGGGTTTCCTGGGGATGCGTAGATGGGGTGACAACAAATCCTACCCTGATTTCAAGGGAACTTGTGGGGAAGACAGATTTCAAGACCCTTGTTAAAAGAATCCTGGAGATTGTCGAAGGACCCGTCTCACTGGAGGTAACGTCGACAATGGCCGATGGGATGGTACGGGAAGGAAGAAAACTAAGGAAAATGGGGGAAAATGTGGTAGTAAAGATTCCTACAACTATCGAAGGACTCAAGGCGCTCAAGATTTTGAAATCACAGAACATAATGACAAATGCAACCCTTGTTTTCTCCGTCAATCAGGCCCTCATGGTCGCTAAAGCAGGAGCAACATATGCCTCTCCATTCGTTGGCAGATTAGATGACATCAGTGAAGATGGAATGTCGCTGATAGAGGACATCAGAGATGTGTACGACAACTACGACATTGAGACAAAGATACTGGTTGCGTCGGTAAGACATCCTATCCACGTGAAAGAGGCGGCTTTAATAGGAGCCGACATCGCCACAATGCCATTCGATGTGTTCAAGAAACTCATTAACCATCCGAAGACTGATGAGGGAATCAAGCGGTTCATGGAAGATTGGGGAAAGATCGACAAGAGTAAACTGATGTTTTGATGACGAAGGTACTCGCAATAGCAAGCCCTGCAGATCTAGACGCAGTTGCATCAATATACCTTCTGAAGAGGGCAATCAAGGAGGAAGTGGAAGTCAAGTACCTTGACCATAGCATCATAGAGAAGTCTGAGGCCGACTACATTCTTGATTCCCCACACGGGAAGGCACGGATAATGAGGTTCGATCATCACGATACCAAGGACTGGACGTGTTCGGCCATGAAAGTCGTTGAATACTTTCGAATGGGAGAGTCAGAGAGACGGCTTGCAGAAGCTGTCTGCTGGCAAGACAACGCCGGATGGCGGTCTCTGGGGAGAGACGGAATGGACAACCTCCTCGACACCGCATTAAAGAGTCTGATGGTCGCGGGGCGCAAACCAGATGAGTTCGATAACATTTTCAAAGCCATTTTTGATGCAATGTTGACAAAGTTTGAGGAAGATAGGAAAGTAATAAAAAGGATAGAGGAGAGTATAATCTTCCGCAGCGAGAGTAATGAAGTCCTCACCGTTGACGGAGACTATCCAAAAGACGTCATTTTTCAGGAGTTCTCACCGCAGTTCCTGGTGAAAGTGTCGAAATGGGGGATTTCAGTCACTAGGACAGCTAAATTACAAACTCCGGATCTCAACGACTTCAAGGAACACATCGTGAAGATGGATAAGGAACACATTGGCAGATGGTTCTTCCATCCTCAAGGGTTCTATCTTGGCTACTCGACAGATCCAGACAGGAACGAAAAGCTTTCAGTTGATCCGATAATATTCTCAAGGGAGCTTCTTTCATTTGTAAAGGGTAATGGGAATACAGTATAGTTTTGTCGAGAAAATTAAGAAAAGTTTGATAATTAACGAACACTACCCCGCCATGCAAAAATTCAAGGACGTACAGTCTGAGACTCCAGAGAGCAACTACAGACTGGACAGGGTAGGTCTTACCAACGTGATGAGGCCCATCACCGTACAACGGAAAAAGAAGACAGTGACACTTATTCCCACATTCAGGGTGTTTGTAGACTTGCCTCCATCGAGGAAAGGCAGCGATCTGTCGAGGGATATTGAGGCAGTTGAAGATGTCGTGGAGGGAGAAGTTGAAGGCAGAGCAAAGGGAATAGAATACGTTGCTGAGCTGATAGTTGAAAAGTTGCTTGCAAGGCATCCTTATGCCACCTCTGCAGAGGCAGAACTTACGGCAGACTATTTCCTTGAGAGAAAGAACCCGAAAGGACGAAAGACAACAGAAAAATACCTGATTAAGGGTAAGGCTACGAAAAAGGACGGTGAAAAATCGAAGCGATACATTGGTGTCACTGCAACCGGTATCACCGTTTGCCCGTCTGCGATGAAAACGGTTTCCGCTCTGATGAACAGAAAAACAGATTCACCCCCATACATCTCTCACAATCAAAGGAACGACGTTTCGATTCTCATGGAAGTCCCAGATGGATGGGATGTGGAAGTGAATGAACTCATCGATATAGCGGAACAATCGATGAGTGCTCCGACATATGAGCTCTTGAAGAGGGAAGAGGAAGGAATGCTAGTGCTCCAGGCTCATCAGAATCCAAAGTTTGTTGAAGATGCCGTACGAGACGCAGTAAAGCTGCTAGTGAAGAGATATGCAAAGATGCCAGACGACGTGCACCTGAAAGTCACCAGCGAGAGCTACGAAACGATACACAAGCACAATGCCTTCGCGGAAAAATCCGGTACTTTGGGTGCCCTGAGGGACGAGCTTAACTAAGACCAGAATCTTCTATTCTTGGCGAATTCTACTTCATTTATTAGTATTTTTTCCAATAATTCATTCTCGGATTTCGAAGGTACTTCAAGGATCCTGGATGCACTCTCCGGTCCGATTCCGTGAGCAGCCAAGACAAGCAGCGCTCTGTCTTCATACATCCTCAGCAGGTGATAGGAAGTTCTGATTTTCTTGAGTGTTTCGGCTGACATCTTCTGGGTCTTCTCTACCTCGTACGATTTTATTGGTGCTATTCTAGGACTGCTGCAGAATATACACCTGCGCTCTTTCAAGTCTTGGATTCTGCTCTTGAACGTCCTATGGCAGCTCAGGCAGTAGAATGCCATCTCTTCTGATAGTAGCCTTCTCCTGACAGCAGCAAGTATTGGTGCAGTAGGTCTGATGGGCATCATCTTCTCCTTAAGGCTGCTCATGTACAACTTGGATGAATTGGAGAAGGCACCGCCCAGCAGGATCTTCATTTTTCCAGACGAGATCAGATCGCTCACTCTTGAAAGTCCGTCAACGTCCAGGTAGTCCCACCTGAACTTTTCAAGCGCTTCCTTGAAGAAAGGGGTATCCCTGTGAGAAGAAAATATCCTGTCCACCCGGATTCGACTGAAGTCACTCTCCTTTGAAATCACCCCGAATTTTTTTGCCACGTTTATGGTACTGTACTGAAATGTCCTTGATTTTTCAACATACCTGTCCAGATTTGAAAATTCGTCCTGCATGTGTTCAAGGATCTCGATGATTTCATCGACTTTGTATCTCATATTCCCCTGGATGACTATGTGGTAGGGTGAATTATCGAAGAGGAATGACTCCCCGTATTTTTCGGAGAGTCTGAAAGTGATGATGAGGGCAAGTGTGTAGTTTGCTTTGGTTCCAGCCGTTATTTGTATTATTGTGGTAACCCCTTCTTTCTCCACCCGTACCAGAAGATCATTGGCTGTCGTCTCCCTGAAATTCCTCACCTTCTCTTTGGTAAAACTGTCGAGGTTATCGCCCAGTATTCCTTCTCTTCTCTCCCTACCAACTTCCATTGCTATCTCGTAAGGGACTGGTATCTCCTCACCAGACCAGCTGGGAGGAACCGAAATCCCCTGGATGAAGTCAACATAGATGTAACGGTCCTTAATCCCTAGGACTCTCCACGTACTTCCCTTGAGAGTGAAAGTGGATCCAACGTCTATTTCTGTGGCGACGTAGCCCTCGTCAAGAAAGCCTATGATCTTGGCCGTGCTAGATTCCTTAACAACAAATCTCTTTTCATCCGGTATCATGGAGATGTTCTCTATGAAGTACTTCAGCGTCCTCCCACTTCTGCGGATTATTTTCGATTCTGGATCAAATTTTATGACGTATATGGAGGAGAGGAATGTGACTAGCGCTTCCAACTCTTCTCTAGACAGTGAGCTGAAATTACTGACTCTCCTGAATATCTCAAGGGCTCTATCCAAGGTGACATGCCCTTCAGAATGAACGAGAGCCATAATCTGGTTTGCAATCACAATCTGGGGCTTCTCCCGGATTCTGACTTTTTCTATTTCATTTTTTTCGGCGAATTTCGAAATCACGGCTCCCTCCTCAGATTCTATCTCGTTCATTGCAACTATCTCGCCTCTCGAGATTTCTGCAAGCCTGTGCTTACCTCTACCTACCCTCTGTACAAGTCTGATTACCTGTCTTGGTGAATTGACCTGTGCAACAAAGTCGACGCTACCGACATCTATCCCCAGCTCCATGCTGGATGTGCATATGATCCCCTTCACCTTCCCTCTCTTGAAATCTTCCTCAATCCTTGTTCTTATGTCCTTTCCAAGAGAACCGTGGTGTACCTCCACCAGGATCTTTTCGTCCACCAGTCTGAGGCGCATAACGATATCCTCTGCAGTTGCCCTCGTGTTTGAGAAAACTATGAACTGCCTGTTGGAGTTATAGAGCTTCATGATATAGTCCACGATCTGTGCGTAATTTTCATCAGAACCTATTGTGTCCTTGAATGATGGGGCTGCTCCATTCGGCATCGACACGTTAATCTCGTAGCGCTTCGATATTCCGGCTCTGAGTACCTTGTAATTTTTGTCAAAGAATAGGTTCTTGGAGACCTCCTCGGGATTTCCTATAGTTGCTGAGATCGCGATGATCTTGAATTCAGGTGTTATTTCTTTCATCCTGGAAAGACCGACCATAAGCTGCCACCCACGTTCATCGTTCAGGAGCTCGTGCACCTCGTCTATTATTACGTACCTGACGCTCCTGAGATGGTTCCGGATCTTCTTACCACTTACTATGAGTTGCAGGGTTTCCGGAGTAGTAATCAACACTTGGGGTGGATGAAGAAGCTGATATCTTCTCTCGCTCTCGCTGCTGTCGCCGTGTCTCACCCCAACCTCTAGGCCAAAGGCCTTCCCGTAAAATTCAATTCTGGAGAGAACATCGCGGTTGAGAGCCCTTAGGGGGGTGATATAAATGGCACCAAACCCATTAATTCGCTCCTTAATCTCGCTGAGTCTGTAAAAAACCGGAAGTACTGCCGCTTCTGTTTTTCCACTTCCGGTGGGTGAGGTTAGGAGAACGTTCTGCTCCTTCAGGATCTCCGGAATTCCTATCTTTTGGGGTTCAGTGAATTCGCTAAACCCTCTTTCCCTAAGAATTTCTAACAACCTTTGTTCGATTGTTACTTCTGACCGTTCTCCCATGCCTAAGGGTGATGCCAAGTGAACTTAAAGCTAATTGCCCGCAACTTCCAGGAAATTATTTAAATCGCGTACAACTTGCGGCTTGATGTTGGGAAGGATGGGCCTGAAGCCCTATTCGATCTACGAAATAAAAAATCTAACAAATGGTGAACCGGATAGCCCTAGAATAGCGAGTTTCAAGATGAGACCAAGGGACGGTTCAAGGTTCACTTTCATTCCAGGGATGTTCTCATCGCTGTTTCTCAATCCGGATGATAAATTGTTCCGCTCATATTCCATTGCTTCTTCTCCAACGGAAGACCATCTTGAATTTATGATCGAGATGATCAACGGAAAGTTCACCAGTCAGCTTGCCAACCTCAAAGTAGGAGATGAGATATATATCTCTGAACCGAGGGGGGCTTTCCTGTATGAACCTACTGACGCACACAGCGATCTCTTTTTAGCTGCGGGAATTGGAATTGCCCCTTTCTTCTCAATGCTGAGATATCTGAAAAGCAAGCAAATGAAAAGGAACATCTATCTTTTTTACAGCGTAAAGCACAGGAACGACATCGTGAATCCTTCCGAGCTAGAAGAATACAGAGAACTTGGACTTAATACGGTTTATACCGTGACCAGAGACCCGGAAGATGATCTCTGGAAGGGAGAAAGAGGAAGAATTAACACGCAGATGATTCAGAATCACGTAAGTGATTTTGTCTCGAGAACTGTTTATCTATGTGGCGGGATAAGATTTGTGAAGGACATAGTGACAGAACTCAAGGAGAAAGGGATAAAGGATGAGGAGATAAAGAGGGACATCTGGGGAGAATGATCCAGAAAAATAGCGTAATGACTTTTCTCCCATGTTACATAAGCGTCCTTCGTAGAATTTCAAAGTGTTCTTGTTAAGTCATAAAAAGATCCTGAGTGAAAACCAAAACATTTTTTTGTGCTGTGGGAAGTAAAGCTGTTCCAAGAACTTTGGGGGACTGAACGATTTAGTCAAAAATTAGAAAGGGGAAACCGGAACAGCGATCTCTTAGAAAAAGAATATGTCCTGGAAAAATGAATGAAAAGGGAAAATTGAATAAAAAATAAAAAAAGGAAAAAATAGTTTAGGTGTACTGTAGCGCTGAGTATATTACGAAGGACCATCCGACTGCAACATTCTCCGTGGGCAGTAGGGAATTCGGTGCTATAGCAGAGCTGTAGTATGCTGGTCCGATGCCCTGTACGGTTCCAACGTACAAGAACAGATGTATGGTGTTATTCATTGCAATGTAGTTGTCCAGAGTCACATTTGCGCTTCCTGCTGCGGTAGGCGGTTGCAGATTCGCACTGTCAAGTGCGTTCCACATTGTCGTTATCATACCCCACTGCGCGTTCATGTCCGCAATCTGGGCTGAACTCATTCCTTGGGCAGAGAACCATGAAGTGTTGTTGAACACTGCTGGGTCGACTCCGTCAGGATAGGAATATATTCCCAGGTGGCCAATTATGGGTGCGGTGAAATCTGCAGCTGCTGGATAGTCATCGATCCATCCCAGGTAGTATATTGGCATCGGGTTTGTTCCCGGTCCACCAAGTGATGTGTCAGTGACTTCCTGACCGAACGGTATGTCCACAAGATCTATCTGTACTTTTCCTCCAGTCACTGTATTGATTGCAGATGCCCATACTCCGACCATTGCGTCCTGTGATACCGATCCAGAAGCATCAACGATTGGGATGTGGTATACGGTACTCGACTGTGAATAGTTGGTCTGGTTCCAGAAGTGTTCCGCAAGAGCTAGATCTGCATTGGTCTGGTTAGCTGGATTCGGTCCTATCTTTGATATATTCGCAGGGTAGTTTCCTATTCCTGCTGGCAGGATACCAGACTCGGCTGCGAGCAATGGGATACCATTGGCAGAGTTGAGATCGTTGATGTAGTAGGTGAAGTTGAATGCGTAGGTGAATGCCGCTCTAACGCTCATGTTATCGAAGAAGCTTGCAGGTGCGTTGAACTTGCTGTCAAGTCCCTTGGCTCCAGTGACGTTTATGTCAAAGTTGTATGCCCAGAAGAAAGTATCCATCTGAGTTGCTATCTGTGAGGAAAGCGTTCCAGAAGATACCAACGATTGCATCAATGGAATCTCTGTGACTGTGGCCGTTCCAAGTGCAAACTGTGCATATCCAGACTCTAGCTGGCTTACCGCTTCTTGCTGGTTGCTCAGGTATTCCAGAATTATCTTTGGAATTAGGTTGCTTGCAGCAACTCCATTCTGGGTCTGGTCATAGTACGGATTCAGAGTAAGGACGATTTCTCCCGGTTCGTTAAGTGTGAGTTGATAGGGTCCGGTTCCCATTGGATTATTCTTTATATACTGGTTCCAGTTGGAAACTGCGCTTGGGGTTGTGGCACTGTTGGAGAAGTACTGGAATGATGCTGTGCTATTCCCAGGTGCTGCTCCGTGGGCTGCAAGGTAACTTGCATCCTGTATCATTGAGACCGTCGGTCCTGCCAGGAACTGGAAGAATATTCCAGTGACTCCGTAGTTATAGACTCTCACTGTGGAGACTCCAGTCACGTTCATGAAACCCGCAAGATTATCTGAAAATAGGGTTGTGGTGTTGTTTCCTGTTCCTCCAACGTAACTAACGTTTGCAATGATTGGCGTTGTAGGCAGGAGGTGGAATGTCACTGTCTGTGTGGCGTTGTCGTACGTTAGAGCATGGTGTATCCAGAAGTAGCTCGTGTCGAATGGACCGTATATGCTAAGTCCCGGGAGCAGGCCTTGGTCAAGTATCCAGGCTGCAGTTGCGGAGTTGTTACCGAAGAGCATGGATCTCGCAAAGCTCTCAAACACGTCGTAGGCGTTCACGCTATCTCCGTTGGAGAACTTTATTGATGTATTGATGTAGAAAGTTATGTTCGTGAAATCTCCAGATGTTACTATTCCCCCATTTGCCACTGAAGGAACGTACTTAGCTACCTCGGGATGATATGTGCTGGTTGATGTTCCGTTGTATCCAAGTAGGAATTGGTATATCTCATATACGACTTCGTATGACTGAGTATCGTAGGACAGGCTCGGGTCCAGCGTTCTGGGATTTCCAGGCAGGAATTCAGCATTCACGACCTGTCTCTTGTCCACGGTGACCTTGGAGACCGTCTTTGAGACACTGTAGTTGCCTGCGAAAATAGTCATTACGTATGTACCGTTAACTGTAGCACCAGATGAGTCGTTGCTTGTGGTCGTGAGCGCTATGGTGTGAATTCCCTGTGTGAATGTAAGATTTACAGTTTCGGGGAAAGCACTGGAATTCGTATTGCTGTTAGTAATTATTCTTGCTCCATTGTCGACATTCCAAGTGAAGGAATGTATCGTATAGGACACATCGCTCGGAACCGGCGATCCAACTACTAGAGGAACTGCGTCAAAGAACCCCTGGAAGGTCATGTTCACATATCCTCCAGCTGGAATTGTCTGGTTTCCAGATGAAGAAGACCACTCGATCGGTCCGTAAATTGCTCCTGGAGTCGGAGTAAGAGGTGGTTGGATGGTTACTTGCTGCAAAGAAGAGTTCCCTGAGGCAGTCGCATTGGGAGCAACTGCGTATACAGACACAAGGTAGCTTCCTGGGTTTTTGAATGCGTGAGTGACCGCAGATGCATTGTTTGTTGTCACTGTTGTTCCATCACCAAAATTCCAGACTACTTTCGTCCAGTTGTATCCGGACGGCGTTCCAGGGAAGAAGGTTATGCTCGACCCTGCAAGTGCTGCTACTCCACTAGCCGATGGCGCCAAAGCCAGCGTCTGTTTTGTTGGGGTTGTGGGTGGATGATATGTCAGCGCGATAGCTATTCCCGCTATTATGACTATCACGATGACTGCAACCACTACCCATTTCACAGCTGAGCCCTTTTTTGGTGGTGCAGGACTAGGCTGCGAATTTGTCGGTTGTGTCATAAAACATCACCCCAGTACTCATAAATCGTACTTAAACGTTTCTCACTCCCGGGACGTGTATTTCACGTGTTTTCAAGTGAAGAAGAATTAATGGTGCCTAAAGAATGCATAAGAAATAAGTCAGATCGCTTCATCGAACCTGAAGAGTTTCTTGTATATCGCGTATTCTATGTATACAATGGGAACAAGGGCAACGAAAGTCACTATAGAGAGAATCAAGTCGTTTCTGTCCCCGTATCTGAAGTACCCTTCAACGAACTGGAGGTTCAGAAACAGGTCAGCAAGGAGGCACAGTATGACGTACCAGTATCTTGCGAGGTCTTCTCTCGCCCATCGCTTCCAGCTCTTGCCAGGTTGCTCTACCAGTTCCTTTCTTTCGGAACCAGTCACCCTCTTCGGAATCAGCAACTAATCTCCTTTGCTTTAGGGGAAATCGTCTATATTGCAATTTCCCTTGTTTTTTTGATGCCGCGGTTTGCAGTCTCTGTTTTGAGTATGTCTTCTGCGAAGTGACAGGCTACTATGTGTCCTTCCCTTATCTCTTTGAGCTTCGGTTCTTCAGTGCTGCAAATCTCCTTTGCAAATCTGCATCTGGTATGGAACCTGCATCCGGACGGAGGATTCGCAGGTGACGGTACATCTCCGCTGAGAACAAGCCTCTGTCTCTTGAAAGCAGGATCTGGAATCGGTATAGCGCTTATAAGTGCCTGGGTGTATGGGTGAATTGGGAACTCGAAGAGTTCGTCAGTCTGGGCCTCTTCCACAATCTTACCTAGGTACATGACTAATACCCTGTTGCTAACCGCCCTAATGACAGCTAAATTGTGTGTGATGAACATGTACGTTACGTTGTACTTCTTCTGGAGGTTCTTCAGCAGGCTCAGTATCTGCGCCTGCACGGAAACATCAAGGGCAGAAGTCGGTTCGTCCAGAACTATGAATTCGGGCTTGACCGCTATTGCCCTTGCAATGGCTATCCTCTGCCTTTGGCCACCGCTGAATTCGTGCGGGAACCTGTACAGGTGGTCTTCATTCAGGCCCATCTCAGTGACGATGTCGAGAACATACTTGTTTGCCTCTTCGCCCCTGAGCTTGACTCTTCGTTCTGCTCCGTCGTTCGTCCCATCCTCCTTCGGAACTCCATTGATTCTGATCGGTTCAGCTATAACATCTTTTATAAGCATCCTCGGGTCCAGAGAAGAGACTGGGTCCTGGAATACTATCTGAACCCTGCTCCTGAAATCCTTCTTCTTCCGTCTGTTTTTGTAAATGTTATCCTTGGTAGTATTCAGGATTTTCTTCTCCTCTTTTTTAAGCTCCCTTGCCCCCCCGGCTGTCAGCTCCTTGTATAGTTCCTCAAGCTGATTCACATCGGCTTCATTCGGTTTGTAAAAAAGAGCACCCGTTGTGGGCTCGATGAGATCAAGAATTACCCTTCCCAGGGTGGTCTTGCCGCATCCTGATTCTCCGACCACTCCAACTGTCTCTCCCTTGTATATGGTCAAGTTTACGTCGTCCACTGCGTGCACATAGCCCAGAGTTCTTCCAGATATCCCTCCCTTGATAGGAAAATACTTTCTGATTCCGATTGCTTTTAGCAGGACCTCTCCCATTTACCTGACCTCCTTTCCAGTGAAAAGATGGCACGCTACCGTGTGGCCTTCAGATGTCTCTATTGTTGGTGGTACTTCAACAAAGCACCTATCGAAAGCAAATTGGCACCTGGGATTGAATCTGCATCCCGTCGGCGGGTTGATGAGATTTGGGACTGTACCGCGTATGATGTTGAGCTTCTTGGAAGGATCATCGACCCTTGGTATTGACTGAAGGAGACCTATTGTGTAAGGATGCTTGGGGTTGTGGTAGAGCTCCATTGCAGGAGCAGTTTCTACGACGTTCCCAGCGTACATCACCGCAACTCTGTCTGCCATTTCAGCAATCACTCCTAGGTCGTGTGTTATGAGAATAATTGAAGTTCCTCTATTCTTCTTGAGGTCTTTCAACAACTCTAGAATCTGAGCCTGTATCGTTACATCCAGAGCTGTTGTTGGCTCGTCCGCTATGAGTATTTGAGGATCGTTTGCAAGAGCAATGGCTATGACGACCCTCTGAAGCATTCCTCCAGATAGCTCGTGAGGGTAGTTCTTCAGGATCTGGTATGCGTTCGGGATGTTGACAGACTCGAGAAGCATGAGTGCTTCCCTTCTAGCTTCGCTGATTACTGGATCGGGCTTCTTTTTCTTGAGTCTCTTCGTAAGTCCATTGAGTTTGCTTTTCCTTGCTTCCTTCGTCAGGACCGATATAATGCTATCCCTTTCCTGGTCCTCTACATTGCTCAAAAGTCTCTCCTCTAGTCCATCTATTTCTATAGAATGATTCAGCATCTGATCGTATTTTTCCTTCTTTTCTGCGTACTTAGTGCCTTCATCAATCAGCATATCAAGATGCCTTTCCAGAGACTCCTTTCCCTTGTTAAGGCTCTTTATTTTGGACAGTTCAATTCCTACAAAATCATTGAATTCGCCTGTAATCTCCCCTCTCTCTCTGAATGATTTTAGGTCAGAGATGTGTTCCGATGCAGACTTGATAACCTTGAGAATCTTCGTCATTCCGTGGAGATAGATTGACTCGATTATTTGGTTCTCAACGGTGTAAACTGGGTTCAGAGCGGCCATTGGCTCCTGAAATATCATAGAAATGTATCTTCCCCTTATCTTGTTATAGAGGTGTTCGTTCTTCCTGATTACCTTGTTGTGGTGCTTTATTTTAGGTCTCTTCTTGAGGATAATCTCCGCTTCCTGATCTATTCCCCTCATCAGATCATAGTTGCCCATCCTTATCTGGCCCGAAATAACTCTTCCGGGAGGATCAGGTATTAGTCTCATAATACTGAACGCAGTGACAGACTTCCCGCATCCCGTTTCGCCAACTATTCCTAGTACCTCTCCCTTGTTCAGGGTGAACGTAACGTCTTCGAGCGCCTTTACCACGCCGTCGTAGATAAAGAACTGTGTCTTTAAATCCTTCACAACTAGTGCTTCTTCCAAGTAACTCACCTTCTCATCCTAGGGTCAAGTACATCCCTTAGTCCGTCACCAAACAAGTTGAGGGACAGAACGAATATTAATATCACCAGTCCCGGAATAGTAATTGTCCATGGATAGTTGTACAGGGCAGATCCACCAAAGGTAGAATTGGATGCGGCCGATATTATGTTACCCCACTCCGCAAAACCCGGTCCTGCAAATGTGAACCCTAGGAAGAAGAGAGCAGCAAGTGTAAGAATAACGTTTCCGTAATCTAATGACATCTGTACGAAGATTGGATAGATGGAGTTGGGAATGATATGTTTAATAACAGTTCTGAGCGAGGAGGAGCCTGCGGCAACCGATGCCTCTACGTACTTCTGCTCCCTGACCGTCAGGACTTGCCCGCGGACTACCCTTGTGTAAGTTGGCCACCATATGATTATGAGGGCTCCTATCATCACGTTCTCATATCTTCCGAATACCGTCAGGAACGCAAGAGCTATAACTATAGTGGGCAGCGAGAGGAAGATATCGGTGATCCTCATTATGACCTCTCCTATTGCACCCCCTTTGAAACCCGCAATGCTTCCCAATACAACGCCTATCAAAGCTCCGCTAAGCACAACAGCCGAAGCGAGTTCCAAATCGTTTCTTGCGCCCTTGATGACTCCTTCATAAATGCTGTACCCGCCAAAAGTGGTACCCAACGGAAATTGACTGTACTTGAAAGGAGGGAGTGGATTGAAGATTATAGATTTACCCTGAAAGAGGTAGTACTGTTTCATTATCAGTGGATTGCCACCCACGATTTCCGGTCCGACTATAGCTATTAAGACGTAAATGATGACAACTGCTAGCCCTATTGTTGCCAGAGGGCTTCTGGTAAGGAAGTAGAAGCTTCTCCTGGTGGACTCCAATCGCTTTTTGAGGGCCCTCGAGAAAGGAGACCCAACACTTTGAGTGGTCATTCTAGTCTCACCCTTGGATCGAGATAGGAATATAGGATATCTACCACGAGATTTGCTGCCACTATAACGAGCGTGAAAACAAAGGTCGTTGCCATAACAGATACCATGTCATTGTTGTATGCGGCTTCGAACAACCACCTTCCCATACCTGGCCAGTTGAACACGGTTTCAGTAACGACGACACCTGCCAGAAGAGCAGCGAAAGTCAGGCCAAGTACTGTGGTAGTTGCACCCAGTGCATTTCGCCTAGCGTGCTTCTTAATGACAAACTGTTCGGGCACTCCCTTAGATCTGGCCGTTCTTATGTAGTCTTGCCCGAGGTTTTCAAGCATGCTCGATCTCATGAACCTGATGATAACTCCAAAGGTTGTGAGAGCAACTACGAGGGATGGCCAGAAGACATACCATAGTGCATTAAAGAAAGCTGCAAAGTCTCCATAGTATAACGTATCAATGAGAAGAAAGCCGGTGGGACGTGAAAGGCCACCGGTAACGTAGAATGGCGCTGGAGTGCCGGCAGAAGTGACACCATACACGGACCAGTTGAGCTGGCCGTTACCGTAGAGGGTTAGCCAGTGCGGTATCGGGCTCGTAGGAGCTAGCATGATAAGTACCAAGAGCCCTAACCAGAAAGTTGGCATCGATACAGCGGCCATTGCGCCTAGTCTTGTCAGGTGATCCGGTATCCTATCCTTCCTTACCGCACTCAAAACGCCGAGTGGGATTCCGAGGGCAAGAATTATGAGAGTTGCTATGAGGGCTAGCTCTGCGGTTGGCGGAAATCTCTTCATAAATTCTACGACCACGGGTGTGCCCGGGTCAATATCGCCCGGAGATACAAAACCCCAGTTCCCGGTAAACAGAGCGCCAAGATAGTAAAGGTATTGCACGTATATAGGTCCGTCTAGATGCAACTCCTGTTTAATTTTAAGGTACTGAGCGTAAGTGTGTATTTTCCCTTCATATTCGGTAATGAGAAGATTTATGTTTATGTGAGAGAGATAGAATGTTATCAGCGTAACCCCTATTATAACTGGAATGAGTAAGAGCAGCCTCCGGATGATGTAGATATAAAGCTTCAAACGTCTTCCACTCCATTCCGAAGATTGAAATGACCTTATTATATTTTCTTGCCAAAAAGAGAGCGGATAAGGAAAAATCCACTTCTCTCTAATCGCCGTTGTAGTCGGGAAATTCTTGATTCAGATGAAACGGGTTTGAATTTAAGATGAGTAAAAATATTCAGAACATCTGTATTTGAACAAGCCATTCGTGAGAAACCACAACTCTGGTTCATAGTTCGTTTGTTGTTTCAGTTGTCATCACTTTCAGCACGATTCCAGTTGTTTTTGTGAGTTAACCAGTGATCCAATCCAATTAGGTATCGCAGTTCTCTGCGGTATAGTAGCTTTAATGTTCCCCAGAGACTCAATTAGGTCGAGAAGGTGATCGTAAAGGGAATTGAAACAAGCACCTTTGCCAACTTGGAAGCGTTGGAGTTAAAGAACTCCAAGTAATAGACCCCTGAAGTGAGATAGACGTGAACCGAAGCTCCGGTGGTTGCTCCTGTTGTATAAATGTAACTGGGTATCTCACCAGAATTTTGAGATAGCAGCTCGCTCTCGTTGAAGACATAAAAGGTAATCGGATTCGTAGAAGTAAAGGCTCCAGAGAGAGCTGAATCGTAATACAAACTTTCCTTGTAGACTGCATAACTGTTAGGATTGACGTATACGGTAGAGTTGTTCTGAATGAGTGTTTCCGTAAGATCGCTTAGACTGACAGTAACCTTTGTGCTTTGGGGTCCTCTTTCGTAGTAGTGTGCGACGGCAAACATAAGGATAATGACTACCGCACCTGAAACTATGGCAGTCACGATCTTTACCCTTTTGCTCTTCTTTTCTGATCTTGTCAGTAGTGCCAGCCCCGGGTCTCTACTCACGGTGATTAATGCAAATTTAGCGTAATAAATTTTGGCTCGCATCAAAGACTAAATGATGCCCCAAAATTAACTACTGTCACGAGATATTTTAGATGCAGGATTGCCAAAACCACGGTCGTGTCAAATCAACTGTCACAGCACGTACTCTCCTATCTTCTTTGGAAAAAGTACAACATTCGAAATGTCTTCAGATCCTGTAAGGAATCTGACAAATCTCTCTATGCCTATCCCAAATCCTGCAGAAGCGGGAATCCCATTCCTTGATGCCTCTAGAAGAAGAGCATAATCCTGTTCCCTCTGCCCCTTCTTATGGATCCTATTCAAGATTCTTTCGTACTGATATTCTCTTTCTCCTCCGCTAATTGCTTCCCCGTAACCGTTAGGATAAATCAGGTCCATATCCATCAATATCCCTGCCTCCTCATCCTTTTCCCTGTCGTAGAATTCTCTCTCTTCTAGAGGTATATCTATAATCCAAAAAGGATCCTTTGCTTCTGAACTCATGACCATTTCGAAATCCGTGCCATATTCTCTTAAAGCATCTCGGTACTTTATTCTCCTGAACGGTCTTCGGTATTTCCTCAGGTTAGGATTTAGTTTGTCTCTGTCAATTGATTTCCTGACCTTCTCTACGGCATCGTCTATCATTCCTTCTGCTAGTCCCATAACGAAGTCTCTACCTTCTCCTTTCACCTCCAGGTCCAACTGTGTGAACTCTGCAAGGTGTCTTCCCGTATTCTTTCTCTCCAAGGGCTCGATTCTAATATTTGGGGAGAATGAATAGATCCTATCGAAGTGAACCAATGCGAGTTGTTTGTGGAAGATCATAGATTTCGTTAACCTATACCTATAGCCGTAATAACTTAGAGTGGGATCATCCACCGGATGGTTGAGGGGATCTGAAATTGGTGAAATGATCACTGGATTGATTTCAAGAAATCCTCTTCTGTCCAAAAAACGCTTCATGCTTCCTCTTATCAGAGTGTTCACCTTCGTCCCAGTCAGAATTCTCTCTCTGTCTCTTCCAAAGAAATCCGTAATCGGACTCGATTGAATCATGTGCTCATCATTTATCCATCTGGTATTACCTTATGTCATATTATTTTGAACAATTTGCATAACAATCATTAAATATCCTATTCGACATTAACATTATGAAAGATTTTGACAAAATTGACAATCAAATTGTTGAATATCTAAGAGAGAATGGAAGAGATAGAATCACCGATATCGCAGATAGCCTTGAACTGAACAGGGTAACGGTCGCTCAGCGAATAGAAAAACTAGTAAAAACAGGAATAATCAGGAAATTCACAGTTAAACTGGATTATGAATCGATTGGACTTGACGTTCTTGCATTCGTTTTCATATCTTTCAAGAAAACAGGCAAAACTACGCAAGAAGAACTGGCACAGATAATTTCGAAGCTAGAAGGAGTCGAGGAGGTCCACATTATAGCTGGCGAATTTGATATAATTGCAAAGGTGAGGGCAAAGAGTCTGAGGGAACTCGGAGAGAAAGTTGTAAACAAGATAAGAGGGTACCCAGGGGTGGAAACGACTTTCTCCCATCTCGTCTTCCAAACAATAAAGGATTGAATCGGTTATAAGAGATCAATTGATGGAATCTAAGAGGAGATCGACTTTGACACAAACTCCATCAAAGCAAGTGGGAAATGTAGTGGAAGTGAGTAAAGCATGTACAGCAATGTTTTGGAAGGGTAATCCACATCTCCAATCTTGTTGATTCCTGAAATGTTTGAACTTACAAGGGGAACCCACAGGTGATAGTACTTTTCGTATCTGTCGAGGAGCTTGCGGATCTTGTAGTCTCTTCTGACTTCAGTCCCAAAGGAGTTGTACCAGTTCCTTTGATATTCCTGCAGGACATTGCCTCCCTTCTCAATTGCGGTTGAAAGGGCGTCTCCTGACTTGATGGCGGCGAAGAGACCGCCACCAGTAGTGGACTTGCTTAGACCAGCAGCATCACCAATCAGAAATGCGTTTCCTTTTCCTAGTTGTGTAGGTCCAATTGGAATGAGGCCTCCTCTTCTACGCACTACAGGATAATTTCCGACCATACTCTTGACCACTTCTTCACTGTTAATCCCTGATGCTCCAACCTCAACTTCTTTCCCACTTGGTATTTCCCAGGAGAAGAAGTCTGGAGTCCTTTTTCGATCAAGGTTTATCACTACCCTCTCCGATCTCCTAGATAGGTCAAACTGAAGAGACCTAAGCAGTTTTGGAGATCTTATGCTGATCTTTCTCCTGACTGAACTCGCAGGTCCATCTGCTCCGACAATGAATTTAGTCTCGATTGTTTCAAAACCCCTTTTGGATTTGACAGTTGCATGAATGAGATTACCTTGTTCATGAACGTCAGTCAACATAGTCATAAGAGACAAATCCGTACCTTCAGACTGAGCCATTGCAGCCAGTTTCTGGTCTAAAGCCACTCTATCAATGACCCGCATTCGCCTCGAGTTCAAGGAAAAAGATCCTATTGGAGTGGAGATCTCAGCAACTGATGGTCTATCAATAACCAAATCCTCTCCTACTACGTCGACCACCCTCTTGTCCACAAGTCCAGAACAGTGATTTGGGATTCCAACTCTTTCCTTTAGGTCCACCATTTTAACCCTGAATCCCTTTCTGGAGAGTTGATAGGAAACGTTGGATCCTGCAGGTCCAGCGCCTATCACGAGAACATCATACACCGAGTCCTATTAAAACTTAAGTATTAAAATTAAATGGACGGGAAAGGTGCAATAATGGCGAGGATGCATACTAGAAAAAGAGGAAGAGCAGGATCAAAACGTCCGGTTAGAGAAGGAAAGCCCAACTGGGTTACTATGGGCAACGAGGAACTGGACAAGCTCATTGTCAAATTGAAGAAGGAAGGTCTCACTAAATCGAAACTGGGAATGGTACTGAGAGACCAGTATGGCATCCCAAAAGTGAAGGAAATCAGAGGAAACAGGATTTCAAAGATCCTTGAAACAAATGGAGTAAAGGATCAGATGCCTGAGGATCTCGCAGCATTGATATCAAAAGCAGTAAGCCTGAACAAGCATCTCGGTGTCAATCCCAAGGACCTGAAAAATAGGAGAGGGCTGGAACTTGTTGAGGCCAAAATCAAGAGGCTTAGCGACTACTACAAGAGAAAGAGTAAACTTCCTGAAGGATGGAGTTACTCTAGGGCCACTGCAGAATCAATCATCAAATGATCTCGCTCAACGAGGCCTATTCATCTAAGTTTGAGGAAGCAAGGGAGCTACTGGAGAAGGAAAGTTTTTTCAGGATATTCAGTCACTATGACGCAGACGGAGTTTCTTCTGCTCTGATCTTGGCAGAGACACTCAGAAGACTGAGCAAGGGCTTTCACCTGTCGTTCCTCAGGTCAATGGACTTTGATGCGATAGATAATACTGAAGACCATCCAATAATATTGAGCGATCTTGGGACCGACCTGAAAGATAAATTAGAATCACGTTCAGTAGTAATAGTAGATCACCATATGATTTCCAGCAAACACAATAGTAGAGCAATAAATCTGAACCCTAGGGAATACGGTTACGACGGCACAAAAGAAGCATGCTCGAGCACTGTTGCATTTCTCTTATCATTGGCAGTTGACGAATCAAACTATGATCTTTTCCCAGCATTTCTAGCAGGCGTAATAGGAGACAAGCAAGATATAGGCGGCTTCAACGGAATGAATGGTAAAATCGTAGAAGAAATGAAAGGCAAGTATCAGTTCTCCAAGGACTTGAATCTGTCCGGTAAATCTATATCAGAAGCAATCTATCTCTCTATAGAACCGTACTTTGATGGGTTGAGTGGAAATCTGGAGGCATCGAGATATTTTCTTGAGAAAGAGGGAATAGATCCGGATGCAGCAGTGTCCAGTCTAAGGACGGACGAGAAGGAGAAGATAGTAGATCTGCTGACCATTTACCTAATCAGGCAGAACGCTGCAAGAGAAGGCTATGAGACCTTGGTCTCAGATATATTCAATTTCAAGAGTATCGGACTTACAGGGAATCAGCTGAGCGATTATTTCGATGCTGCCGGAAGAAACGGGAAGATGGGCCTTCCTACCTCGTGGTTCATGGGAAACGACGAGGCTATGGACGAAATGTACAATCTGTCCACAAGACTCAGGAAAGAGGCACTTGAACAGGTAAAGAGGTCGAACCACTCCAGGAAAGAGATGAAGTCGTTCCATCTGACATACGTAGAGAACCCATTCCTGGCGGGAGTTACTGCCAGTGTGATGATGCTTTACTTGGTAAATAAGGAAAAACCGGTGATTGCACTCTACAGGAACAAAGGTACCAAAATTTCAGGTAGGGCAACGAGAAAACTCGTCTCAAATGGTCTTGACCTATCAAGTGCTATAGGAGAAGCTGCTGTGAAGGTTGGAGGACGCGGTGGTGGACACAACATAGCCGCAGGTGGTGAAATTCCTTTCGACAAGGAAGAAGAGTTTCTCGAATATCTTGACAAGGGACTGGGCGAACAGCTTGGAAATACCTAAGAATCATCCAAGATACGAGAGTCTGAAAAAAAGGGAAGTCCTCCTAGATTTTTACAAGAAGGGGATAGTTACAGTTTCGGGACTGATATCCCAGGGAAGGGGAGAGGCGTTCGACTACCTGATAGGAGAGAAGAGTCGGGATTTTGCCATAGACGCTGAGAAGGCTGCGGTGGGTAAATTGCTCCAATCCAAAAGACCCGTTATATCTGTAAACGGCAATGTTGCTGCTCTTGCCGGACCGGAAATAGTGAAATTTGTCAAGAAGTATGATCTGATTGCGGAGGCCAATATTTTCTACTGGTCTAGGGAGAGGATAGAAAAAATCGTCGAACACTTCAAGAACCTGGGGTTGGATATTTTGGGCCTTAACCAGAACGCAAGAATACCGGGGCTAGAAAGCGAGAGGGGAAGATGCGAGAGAGAAGGGATATTCTCTGCGGACACCGTTTTAATACCTCTTGAGGACGGAGACAGGGCAGAAGCACTCAAGCAGATGGGAAAATTCGTTATCACGATAGATCTCAATCCGCTTTCCAGAACTTCAAGGTTTGGAGATATAACCATAGTAGACGACGTTCAGAGAGCGTTCTCAAACTTCACTAGCTTTGATGAGAGGGATTGCGCTGTAGCACTCAAGTCATTTGACAATGCAAGAAATGTCCTTAGATCAATCACGAGCATCCAAGAAAGGCTGTCATCAATAAGAGAGTGGCCTGAGCTATGATTTTGTCTTTAGCATCTTGATTATCTTCCGGGTTCCGTTGAATTCACTCTCTGAATACTGCGATATTTTGACAACCTTGAGATCAATTCCCCTCTTCTTACCCTCCATTACTATCTCGTTGGGGTCAAATTCCTGGTCATAACCGAGTGCAACTATGTCCGGTTTTACCTCGGCTAATATGTCATATATGTTTCCCTCGACACCCAGAATTGCCCTATCTACCGGTTTGAGGGAAGCAACCATCGCTACTCGTATGTTTTCTGGTATGAAGGGCAACCTTTTCATCCTCTTTGCGACAGAGTCTCTCGCAACCACCACGACTAGCTCATCTCCTAGCTTCTTTGCCTCCGTCAGGAAGTGGACATGCCCCGGATGAAGTATGTCAAAAACTCCTGTCGCAAGAACTCTTACCATTCTTTACGAAATTCACCTTGAATAGATAATCATTTCACTTGGATATTCTTTTCAAAACGTATTGCGTTTTTTGATCCGTCATAGGGGATGTGGTAGTAGTCTGGGACAACTTCCTTGATAGAGTATCCGCTGCTCGTGTAAAGCTTCAGTGCTGAAACATTCTTTTCGAATGTCTCTAGCACTATTTTCGTACAATTCATTTCAATTGAAATCTTCTCTACCTCCCTCATTAGGATCTTTCCAATTCCCAAACCCTGATAGTTTGGATCGACAGCGATGCTTTCAAGATGTGAGATTCTGGAATTCTTCCTAAAGAATACGGTCGCATAAGCTACAATCCTGCCATCGATGGTACAGACCGCGGTAATAGAATTAGCTATTCCAAGCATATACCTCAATGCAGGATAGTCATAGGCGTGTTTTCCAAACGCCCTGTTCTCTACGCCCGTTATTTCATCGATGTCGTCAATGGAGCCCCTTCTAACTACGGGTTCAGAAATCTTCATCATCCTCGTCGTCTTCGTCGCCTTCGTCCGGTCTTCTCTTGATGTACACGAGCGCACCTCCTCGCTTGGGGGATGAAAATTGATTTATAATAATTTTTCTTACTTCTTCCCTACAATTTGAAGTGACATATCCCCTCAGAATCCAATGGAAGATGCAACTCCAATAAAGAATTAATAGTCAGGGAAAATAGATAGTTCATGGCCGAAGATACGGTTATCTGCCCTAGGTGTGGTGCAGAAATCCCAGTTACGACAGCACTAAAGGAATCTATTGAGTTAAAGGTGAACGAGCTGTATGAAAAAAAGCTCAGAGCAGAATTGGAGAAGAGAATCGAAGCAGAGCGAGAGAAGATGAAAGAAAACATCAATGAGGAGTTCAAGAGTAGATACGAAGAAATGGAAGATCGGATTTCAATCAAGGAAAAGCACCTTCAGGAGGCAAGGAAAATGGAAAGCGAAGAGAGGAAGAAAAGGATCGATCTAGAAGAAGCGATGAGAGAACAGAAACTTGCTTCCGAGAGGCAAATGGAAGAAGAGAAGAAGAAAATCCAGGAAAGGTTGAAGAAGGATTTCGACGAACAGTACAACTTGGAAAGGAGAGAAAACCAGGAGAAAATAGAAGGCCTTGTTAGAAAGGTCCAGGAGTTAAATCAGAAGCTTGAACAGGGCTCCCAGCAGATTCAGGGAGAAGCTTTGGAGGAAGAGCTTGAGGAAAGGGTGAGAAGTGCGTTCTCCTTGGACCTCGTATCTCCCATACCGCAGGGCACAAAGGGGCCAGATCTTATTCAGACTATCAGAACGCCTGGCGGGATGGAATCTGGTAGGATCGCATGGGAGGCAAAAAGGACGAAGGAATGGAATGATGACTGGATAGTGAAACTGAAAGAAGATTTGGTGAATCACAGAGCAGAGATGGGCATAATAGTAACAAAATCGTTGCCCAAGGACATATCCACATTCGGCATTAAGAACGGTATCCTGGTCACGAACTTTGAGAATGCTATACCGCTAGGTATAGTCGCTAGGACGAACCTCATTGAGATGGCTCGCCAGAAGAGACTGGGCGAAAGCGGTAATGAAACCAGAGACATCCTTTACAGATATCTTACGAGCACTCAGTTCAGACAGAGAGTAGAGGCGATTGCTGATGGGATAGTCAGGATGAAAAGCGACATTGACTCCGAGAGAAGGTCTATGGAAAGACAGTGGGCGAAGAGATCGAAGGAAATAGAAAAAGCCATGAGCAATTTTTCAGGCATGTTCGGAGACCTCCAGGGGATCATAGGTACGAGTCTACCGAATGTGAAATTCCTCAGTCTCTCCGAAGATGACAGGGATGAATAGGCTACTTGTTGGAAAGTCCCATCAAGAAGGCTCCATAACCGATTCCCCACAGCAGGAATGGATAAACTATCATTCTTTCCCATCCTCCTACACCAATGGCAGGACTGCCTCCCATCATGAACTCTAATATTGCAAAGTAGGAGAGCACACCTAGGATCACAGAAATGAACTTGAACGGGGAAGTTTCGTACCTGTATGCATATACAGCCGCGAGTGGTCCAAGGATGAAAGTGAAATCAGAAACATACCCGTGGATAGAACCAAAATTTTCATTGAAAACACCAACGAGGAGAGCACCCAAACCAGTCAGTCCTATGAGTACCGGAAATACCTTGACGTCGAACCCTCTATAAATGAAGTAGGCAGAAGCAATTACCGCAAGTCCCAGAAGAGAGATGGATGTATCAAACAAAAAGCCGGTTGATTTGACGCCAAGGTCACTAATGTAATTGGTTGCTATGCTATAAGTTGGTCTGTACAGAGCTTCCGCAACGAACATCACTATGACAAACTGAACTGCAGATAAAAATAGGAGAGCGCCTGCAACGTTCAAACTCCTCCTCGATGATACCTTTTCCATGGTAGTGTATATTCCTATGGCCTAATAAAAGTAGTGGAGATGAAGAGTTAATGATTTATCGGCAAAAAACCTGTCCTCTCGTGCTAAGAAGAAGTTTCAAGTCTTCGTATGGAACCATATCTTATCTTGTCAGGGAAGGTGGCGTTCCAGTACTGTTCCTCCACGGTCTGGGGGGCACAGGTAACTCCTGGATAAAGTTGAATCAGTACATGAGCGACGATTTCGGGTTATATTTCTTGGACATGCTGGGGCATGGGAGGTCTGAGAAGCCAGATATGGAATACACAATCTCAATCCAGGAAGACATCATTGCAGAGTTTATAGAATATCATGGCCTTGAGAGAGTATCACTGATGGGAAACTCGTATGGAGGTTGGGTGGCAGCCCGATTTTCTATAGACAAGAAAGAACCTGCCTATCTCGTTCTTGAGGACAGCGCAGGAGTCAATAGAACTTTTGGAGAACTTGGTGATGAGGAGAGGGAACGGTTCACTAAAATGGTAGTGCGAAGTAACTCGCTAAACACAGAGGCAGTTATTGGTAACATTGTAAAGAATAACGCAGATCCTAGTTGGAAGCTCAAGGAAGAGGAACTAAGAAAACTGAGAGTAAAAACACTGATAATCTGGGGAAAAGAAGATAGGGTAATAGCGCCGGAAAATGGCAGGAGACTAAGAGATCTTATCCCCGAAAGCAGAATTGAGGAGATAGAACAAGCAGGCCATGTTCCTCACGTTCAGCAGCCTGAACGAATTGCTCGCATTCTGAACGAGTTTCTGAAATCATGATTTCTGGAAAACCAGAAATCTTATATTCTAGATAACTATTAACAGTCATGGCAGATGACAAAGCGAAGAATGGAAGCACGGACACGGAAAACATTTCTATAAAAGGGGTACAAAAGAAGCTTTATGAGAGAGTGAAGGGGCTGGCAACAGAGACAGGAAGAACAGTAGGGGAGATAACGAACGATGCATTCAAAGTTTTGCTAGCTGCAGCCGGTGAAACCAAGAAAGTTGGAGAAGAATTTATTCAGGCCGTGAGGGATACAAAATCAGCAAACGTGCAGGATCTTAAATCCATTGAAATAACGGGATCAGAACTAGTTAAGAATGGCAAGAAGGTTTCATTCAGGAACATAGAGAATCTGGTATTCAGAGATATGACGGACTCGGATTTTGAAAAATTTGTTGAATCCATGGTAAATGTGAAGAACCTAGAGATACCGAAGGGAGTGTCGAAGTTCAAGGTCCTTGAAAAAGCGAAGTATGTGGACAGCATAAAGTTCAATTAAAATTAAGCAAAGTTAATCTCGTTTGTCTAAATAAACCAGTAATGGATCTAACAATTTACTATATTCTATTGATTTTAATTGCTGCTATTTTTGCCGGAATCATCGGATCGATGGCAGGACTCGGAGGAGGTGTCCTGATCGTCCCGTTCTTGACGTTGTATTTTCACGTTCCAGTTTCTCTTGCAATCGGTGCATCGATAATATCAGTCATTGCAACTTCCAGCGGAGCAGCTTCCGCATACGTCAAAGACAAGATCTCAAATATTAGGGTTGGAACTTTCCTCGTTCTCTTTACCACTACGGGTGCTATTGCTGGCGCATTCCTTGAACACATAGCTCCGAAACAGATCATCTACATTGTTTTTGGTGTCGTTCTCCTGATTTCAGTTTTTCCTCTCATTAAAAAAATAGGAGAAGTAAATCAATCTCCGACTGTCAAAAACGATCCGATAGCTGAGAAACTGTCATTGAATTCGCATTATCCAAACTACGAGCTGAAAAAGGAAATGGATTACAACGTTGCTGGAGTGAAGAGTGGATCCGCAATGATGCTGGTTGCTGGAGTCCTATCAGGTTTGCTGGGAATTGGGTCAGGGGTCTTCAAGGTTATAGCTATGGATACATTCATGAAACTGCCCATAAAGGTATCAACTACCACATCCAACTTCATGATCGGGATGACCGCTGCCGCTAGCGCAGGTATCTATTTCTTCAACGGTGATGTGAACCCATTCATAGCCGCACCGGTTGCAATAGGCGTTTTGATAGGGGCCGTCACCGGAGCAAGACTTTTAGTGAGAACGAAGGGTTCGACCATCAGAATAATTTTTGCGGTAATCATAGTAGTGGTAGCCGTTGAAATGTTATTGAACGGGGTGGGAATAAGCCTATGAATCCCGACATAAAGAGTCCAGAAATAGAGAGGGAGAAGGAAGAAGAGGAAAACATTTCATCAAAAATGCTATCAGTCTACCTTATCTGGAGTGTGTTGGTTTCCCTTGGCGTGATTGTAATCGGGCTGATTGCATATCTTGTCACTTCCTCCACTGGGTACATAAGGGTCCCCTTGGATATCCTTCTGAAGTCAGGTGGCCCTACCACGACGGTCTTTCCACACTATTTGAGCTCTATAACTAGCGGAGTCGTGACCCTGAAGTCATTCGCACTGATTCAGTTAGGGATTCTCCTCCTCATACTCTCCCCGATCGGGAGAATATTCTTGCAGATCCTGATATACGTAAAGGAGAGGGACAGACCATTCATAACAATAGCTACGGTAGTTTTTGTAATACTAGTCATATCACTCTTTCTGTCCAAGGTTGTACTGTCCTTTAGAATCTAGCGAATAAAGTGCTAACGCAAAATGATCCTCTGGATTAGGTCATTGTAACAGAATCTGCTGGATAGGGTAGATGTAAGGAAGACTACATTTCTTCTGGTCTATGGCTGAGGACACCCTGCTCTAATCAGAGTTTCTTGCCGTATATCGACATAATGGACCTCATTCCCAGCCCGGTGTAGAATTTGTGAGCGAGAAGGTTTTCTGAAGGGAACTCAACCGTTATGATATTACATCCCTTCTTGCCCTCTTTCGCTACAAGGGCATCCAGCAACTTCTTTCCGAGTCCTCCCTTCCGGAATTCTGGCAGGAGGTATATCTCGGTTATCCTGAGTTCCTTTTCCGGTTGATAGAAAGGCCGGTCAAGTATTTCCCCCATGATCGTCCCCACTATTTTTCCATTGAAGTCAGCCACCAGGACATCCCTAGTCTCGAGTTTTATTGCACTTTCGAGATACTCTAGAACGTTCTTTTCTAAGTCTGGGGACACACTGAACAGAGGGTCGTGTTCAGAGTTGAATTTCTTCAGCCTCATCACAAGGTTTGCTGCCTCTCTGATGTCTTCCTTTTTCAAATCTCGTATTTTAATTTCTTCCATTTTCATTTCACCTTCTTTATAAGTCCCTGGTCCATCATTTTTTCTATCATGTCCCTGTTTCCAGAGATGATTTTCTTGGCACGGTCATAGTATTCCTCCTTACTCATCTTCACTCTTGCCTGGTTCTCCTTCACTCCCTCGTCTGCGATTGCTGCTGCGATTCTAGGGAATACTTCCCACTCTTGCATTGTCGGGATGATGTACTGGTCACTGATACCTTTCTCTTCTGCAAACAGTGCGAGTTCCTTCGATGCTCTAACGATCATAGGTTCGTTGATCTTCTTCACCCTTGCATCAAGTGCTCCTCTGAAAACACCTGGGAATACCAAGCTGTTATTGACCTGGTTCGGGAAGTCTGATCTTCCGGTTCCAACTATTTCAGCCCCGTTTTCCTTTGCTTCATTTGGCCATATCTCCGGTACGGGGTTGGCAAGAGCAAAGACGATTGCCCTCTTTTCCATCTTCTTTATCCAATCACCTTTTATTACGCCCGGTCCAGGCTTCGATGCGGCAATTAGCACATCTGCCCCTTCCATTGCATCCTTAATTTCTCCGGTTATCCTCTTTCTGTTTGTCCTTATGCCGAGATCATATTTCCACGGATTGGTTTTCATTAGGATATCCATATCGTCCCTTTCCGGATGCAGGACCCCGTGTGAGTCTACAGCGACAATGTTCCCGATGTCAAATCCAGCTGCCTCGAAGAGTTTTATCGTTGCAATGTTCGCTGCTCCCGATCCGACCACTACTATTTTTGTATCTCTCTCGTTCCTTCCAGTTATCTTGAGCGCATTAAGCAGACCTGCTAGTGTGGCACCGGCAGTTCCTAGCTGATCATCGTGCCACACCGGTATGTTCATCTCGTTTCTGAGCGTCTCTAGGAGATAGAAACACTTTGGTGATTCTATGTCTTCCAGGTTTATTCCTCCAAAAGCAGGCTCAATTGCCTTTACAATGTTGACCATCTGTTCTTTCTCGTGAACGTTTATTGGAATAGGAATGGCATCAACCCCTCCCAGATACTTGAATATAAGCCCCTTACCTTCCATCACGGGAAGGGAAGCTTCCGGGCCAACATTGCCAAGACCAAGGACTCTTGTTCCGTCAGTTACTATGGCAACGGTGTTCCATTTCCAGGTCATATCATAAGCTAGATCCTTGTTCTTGGCTATTTCCAGCGATACGGCCGCAACGCCGGGGGTATACCACACCGAGAAGTCATTGAGACTCCTAACTGGAACTTTAAGCATCGTCTGAATTTTCCCTAGGTAATCTTTGGAGTACTTGATGGCAAGTTCGGAAAAATTCTTACCACCAGTTTCCCCCTCATTTCTCATATTACCATATGGCGAACGAGATGTTAAATGTTGTCAGGATGCCATACTGGGCACGATTTTAGACTAATTTAATATTTATAGAATAGGTACTCCTGAATGGCAGAATTTTTTGAGAATACAGGTATCTCTAACGGCTGTAAAAGACAAGGTAGAAAGCTTTTAAATTACGTTTCCTATCACAATCCCATGACGGACTTAAGGGACCAGGTCGTCGAGGATAGAGGAATAATTAAGAAGATCCAATTAGTGTTCCCGGGTTACCATGGTTACAGGGTAAATGAGGATCTTCGCGATGCTGATGTCATTTTGAAGGACGAACTGTACAAGAAAATGCTCGATGTTTTAGCTAACCTTAAAACCGGCGAAAGTTCGCTCGTCAGTGTTGGCAAGTTCAACGGACTGGAATCCATTGGCGCACTGAGATCCAAGATACAGACAGCCGCGGAAGACGTAAAGCACCACGGCGCTGGATATTCCGGTATTTCTGCGCCTATAAGAGTAAATGCGAAGAAAATTTCTGCACTTTATGATCTAGACATGAAGATATTCGAGCAAATCCAGAATCTGCAAAAGACAATCAATGAATTTGTAAAGGACTGTTCATCAGGAAATTTAAATCAATCTAGGATTCAGGAGGTAAATGCGACAATTTCTGCCATAACCGACCTTAACAACAGCAGAGAGACATTACTGTACGGAGGGGTCTAGATGCCTTTCGGCAAAAAAGGATCTGGAATTCCATCTCAGGGAGGAAGCGTCTTTGGCTCTACCACGTTCGAATGGGAGGATCAGTTCAAGCAGGGCAACATAATGTGGAAAGTCCCAAGGCTGATAAGGCTGAACGATAATGCGGTAGTCAGAGAAGACGAGACTGCCGTCTTCTTCAGGGATGGTAAGGCTATCTGGTACATAGATAAACCCGGAAGGTACGCACTCACAGATCTCAATGCTCCCATTGTTGGTGGACTGGTAAAAGCCCTGACAGGAATACAGCAGCAGGCTTACGTTTACTATCTTCAGAGAAGAATATTCGACGGAAAGTTTGGTTCAAAAGAACCATATGCTTTCAGAGACAAGGACTTCGACATTGTCATGTTAAGACTGTTTGGTGACATGAGGTATAGAATATCCGACCCTTCAATTTTCATAAATCAATTCGTGGGTACATTCAACATTGAGACAAGTGCAGAAGTTGAAGACAGAATAAGAGACCAGGTAGTAATGTTGATTTACAATGTACTAGGAAAGATGAAGGATCAGGGGACTTCTGTTCTGGATCTTCCATCAAACCTCATGAACATCGAAGAGGCCGTTCTTGCCACAGCCAAGACCGCTTTCGATCAGTATGGAGTCGAGCTCAACAAGATTTCGGGGCTGAATATCTCTCTCCCCGATGCAGTGCAGAAAGCAATTGACACCCGGTCCAGCATGAAGGCAGTCGGCGCAAACTATCTCCAGTACCAAGCCGGTCAGGCAATGGTAGATGCTGCAAAGAACCCGGGGGGAACTGCAGGAGCGGGAGTAGGACTGGGTATGGGGCTAGGAGCGGGTGCAGGGATGGCATATCCCATGGCTTCGAACATTACTCAAGGAATGAATCAGCAACCTCCACCTGCAGAAAAGCGGGTGAAAAAATGTCCAAAGTGTCAGGCTGAGGTGGACGAGAATGCAAAGTTCTGTCCGTCTTGTGGATTTGACTTCTCCTCCGAAGGACTAATGAAGTGCCCGAACTGCGGAAAGGACATCCCCAAGACTTCAAAGTTCTGCCCTGAGTGTGGTAAACCGATCGTTACGAAGTGCCCTAAATGCGGTACTGAAATTCCTAGTGGTTCCAAGTTCTGTCCCAACTGCGGAGAAAAGGTGAATTAGAATGTACTGCAGGAAGTGCGGAGCCCAGATACCTGACGATTCTGAATTTTGTCCAAAGTGCGGAACACCACAGAAGTTAGATTCTTCTACTCCCTCAGAGGGCGGAAAGGGCAAGCCAGACAATCAAGAGGAAATTTTGAAGGAAATGAAATGTCCGAACTGCGGGGCCCCTCTTAATCCGGCATCCGGAGAGGCGATGGTGGTTTGCAGTTACTGTGGAACTTCCATCTCCCTGGGATCGCTCGGATGGAGCAGAGTGTCAAAGCACTTCATTCTGGACATCAAGGTCCAGATGAAGGATCAGGCTGAACAGATATCGAAGACCTTTCTCGACGACAGCATCTTTCACCGGCATCTATTCGAAAAGAGTGAGCTGAAGAAAGTTGAACTCAATTACCTTCCGTACTGGATAATGGATGCGGGTTATTCTGCACAGTACCAGTACAAGAGAGAACAAGTAAATCCCGGCGGGTTCGTCGCGGTAGGAATGGGAGGACGGGGAGGATTTGGTGGACCTACCATGAACATTCAGACCATCATAGAGTCAGGATCAGACGTAAACGAAGTGAAGTACCCAGTTATTGCCATTGAAAACATGAATCAGTACCAGCCTCCAGACTATGTGTTCAATCTCGCAGACAAGAGACCAATCGGGCAGGGTGATGTGAACGGTCCGATCAAGCTGATGAACGGGAGCATGGGAGAAGAGAAGGCGAGAATGGAGGGCAAGATCAGGATTCAACAGTGGGTGATTAGGAGACTTCAGAGAAGCGTCCACGGCTTTATGTCGGCGAACGTGAGTGTAGATATTGCAGACATGTACCTGGTCCATATTCCTGTCTGGTCACTTCAGTTCCAGCACAAGAACGAATCGATATACCTTCTTATAGATGCCCACAACTCAAGGGTTATGGAAGAAACAAAAGCGTGAGCAGAAGGAGTTCAAACATCACGTTTTTAACTCATTCTTGCACTTTCTGCGGAAAGAAATCCTACGACGCACTCTAGTAACTAAAATATTCCATCAGAGCAATGAAAGTGATAACTTTATAAAACTCTTGGTCCCTAAATATCCAGAATTGAATACATCAATGACTGGAACAATGGCACCTAGCTCAATCGCCCTTTCCATTGAGGCGGCAGCTTCCCCGGATACTCGATCTCTTCAGCTCCTAGAAAATCGGCCAAATCGCTGATCCTTTCACCAATCTGTTCAACTACATCCCGACTGACCTTCTCATTGGGTTCAGCATGTACGGAATTAATTTTCAAAACATTTCGCAACCTATCCATCTTAGGGTCTATCCTCCCAATAATTTTCTCTCCCCAAAGTATCGGAAGGACGTATGTTCCATACTTTCTTTTTTCTTTAGGCAAGAACTGTTCATGGATGTAATCAAATCCGAATACAAGGCGTGTTCTGTCCCGGCTGAAGACTAGGTTGTCAAATGGTGATAGAAGTGAAACTCTTGGTTCTGGATCATCCAGAAGCGAGTTGTCGAGAAGACCAACATCGTCGTCAATAATGTATCTCTCTTCCTTCCTCTGGATGCCTTCAACACTAATCGGGCGCACCTTCCCCTCGTCCATGAGTCTCGATATTGTCTGGTCAAGATTGTAATATCTCCCTCTGACAAAGTAGTAATTGATTTCCTTTTTCGTTGCAGGCCCAATAGCTTTCAGGGCACGTATGGCAGCTGCTGAATCAGTCTCTTCTCTTGTTAGTAAGGTTCTATCAACTCCATCAGGGAGGAAATCTTCAGATAAGCCCCAGATTTTCTGATTATTTTCGTTGCCCACAACCATTACCTCTCCGAGCAAATGAAGATGATGCAACATGTTGGAGACAATGCTGTCAGAACTCCAACCGTCTGGGCCTCTCTTTGAGGGGGCATAATCACTCAACTGATCAAGTCTCAATGGGCCCCCACGCAACTCTCTAACAATCTTTTTCCTTAAGTCAGAATTTGTAGAGAGAAACTTCTTTGCCCTCACGATGTGAGAGCCCCACGAACCGCCCAGTGACTCAGGATACCTCTTCATCAGAGAATTGAAAATCGGATAATCGTCGGTCAGAACCAGCATTGCAACCGGGGTCCAGTGGATAAAAACTCTTCTGTCTTTCCACATGAGCTTCTCCAGATCTAGCAGTTTAAACTTGCCAACTCTTGACCATAGAGAAATGAGGTGGGACGGAGCTACAATTGTGATGGGATCCCACTGTATGTATGCAATTTCTTTCATTGTTGATAGTATATCATCCTTCTTTCCAATCTTTGGAAATATGCCAAAAAGTCGCTGCTTGTATACGGCAATTCTTCTAAGAGTTTGCAGATTAGTTCGAACGGTAAAATCGGTCATCTATTTCCCTCACCGTTTTCATATTGCCAGATACGTATCCAAAAGGTCACAACCAATTTCCTAGATATGCCGGTAGAATTATCGACAAACATTCTTTTCTTTACGGTTCGATGATTAGCCTATTAATAACACTACTGTGAATTTTAAGACAACTTTCAATTAATTGGGATCATCCGTAACATTTTTTTTGTATGCCAAATTGTCTATATTATGTCGGTGCAATTTATTGTGGACTTATCAGAGGCTCATTCTGGAGTTTTAAAAGTGCACATGGAATTCCCCTCATCTGGAAAGGAAGAGATAGTAATGCCCGTCTGGGCACCTGGATCATATCTTGTAAGAGATTTCTCAAGACACGTTTCCAATATCCGATCTAGCGGAGCAGTTGAACAGATTTCCAAGAACAGATGGTCCATAGTTTCCAAGGAAAAAAATGCAGAAGTGGAATATGATGTTTATTGCGATGAGCTGACGGTAGACACGTCCTACTCTGATAACTCATTCGTATTGATCAACGGTACTGGTCTCTTCTTCTACGTCGAAGGAGGAAAGGACTGTGAGTTTGTTCTAAAATTCAAGAATATCGGAAAGTGGAAAATCGCCACTGGTTTGCCCCTAAACAAAGGGCAGTACATTGCAGAAGACTATGATCATTTGGTAGACTCTCCTATCCTAATAGGTGACCTTCAGTTGATGGAGTTCACAGTTATGAACAAGAAACATGTGATTGCGTGGCAGGGAAGAATGGTCAGGGACAAGAGAGTCATAACTGAGGATTTTAAGAAGATAGTTGAGGCAGAGGGCAAGCTGTATGGGAAACTGCCATACGAAAAATACTTCTTCTTGATAATCACAGTTCCAGATGAGTACTACGGCGGACTAGAGCACAAGAACAGCACTGCTATACTCTATCCTGAGTACAAGCTCTTTGACGATTTCGAGTACAAGCTATTCCTGACTACGGTCGCACACGAATTCTTCCACACTTGGAATGTCAAGAGGATAAGGCCAAGGGAATTGGGGCCATTCGATTATACGAAAGAAGTCTACACGAACCTTCTATGGCTTAGCGAAGGATTCACATCATATTACGAGTGGTTAGTGCTCTGGAGAACAGGTCTTGTCAAAGAGGAGGAGTACATGAAGCACCTTTCCAAGTATATTGATTTTTATAACCTTCAGCCTGGGCATACACTTCCTGCCGATTCTTCGTCGTTCAATACTTGGATCAAACTCTACAAACCTGATGGCAACTCATTCAATACCTATATCTCCTACTACCTGAAGGGCGAGCTAATTGCATTCGTGCTTAACAGCGAAATTATTAAAGCCACCAAGGGGAGGAAGTCATTAGATGACGTTTTCAGGAGCCTATTTTCCGATTTTAACACCACGGGTAAGGGGATAGACAAGAAGGACCTGATTGATCACGTGAAGAAGTTTATTGGGTCAGACGCCCAGAAGATTGTCTCGAAACTCTCTGAAACATCAGAGGAAGTAAATTTTGACCAGTACCTGAGGGACATGGGTTACAAAGTGAGTCATAAATATGCAGACAAGAAGACCGGTCCAAGGGGATTCCTGGGTATTATCCTTTCTACGGAAGGAGGGAAAGTGATTGCGAAAAACGTAATCAAGAATTATCCTGCCTATGAATCCGGTGTTTTGCCGGGCGATGAACTGGTAGCTGTGAACGGACAGAAGTTCACAGAAAACTACACCAGGATCTTTGCCAAAGAACTGAGATCCAGGAAACTGGATTGCATAAAGGATGCAAAACCCGGTGACGATGTGAGTCTATACGTATTCAGGAAACAGAACCTGCTACACTTCAAGATGAAGGCAGCAGATGAATTGAAGGAAACGGTTGTTGTCAAAGAAAGGAATTCGAAGATTAAATCCAAGATGCTTTCAGGATAGGAAATTCTCCTTAATCTCCCTAAGAACGCTGATGAACTGGTCCTTGGTAAGTCTGCCTGTGTTAACGTTCCTAGGACTTGGATGGTAAGCCCCATAGAATTGTACTTTGCCAACTCTGTACCTAACACCGTGCTTGAACTGCATCTCTGAAACATCGTATCCTTTCTTCCTTAGGTAACCTTTAAAAGTATCAAATGCAATCTTTCCAAGCGCAAGAACAACCCTCAGATTCTTCATGTTCTCAATTTCATACTCACGGTAATCCCTGCAGTTTTCAAGTTCTTTGGGCAACGGTTTGTCTCCTGGTGGAACGCACTTGAGGACCGCCGTGGTGTAGAGTTGATCCAGTACAAGTCCATCATCTCTTGATACAGAATCTGGTTTGTTAGAGAGTCCCACACTGTACAGGCATGAGAAAAGGAATGTAGCGCTTTTATCGCCGGTAAAAACTCTGCCAGTCCTGTTCCCTCCCGTCGCCGCAGGCGCTAATCCAAGAATAAGAAGTTTGGAATCAAAGTTTCCAAATCCAGGAACTGGTTTGCTCCAAAATTCTTCTCCCTGGAACCTAGACTTTCTTTTGGCAACTTCTACCCTGAACCTTACAATCCTGGGACATCTTTCACACATTATCAATCTGGAATTCATCTGTTCTACTGATTCGAACTTCATTTTTCCCTCCTGAACGCACTTTCAGGATTTTGGACCAGTTTGTAAAGTAGCATCTTCATCTTTGCCGGAGAATCTATTCTAAACCTTGCGGCAGTTTTTCCCTCTCCAACTTTAATGGTAATCTGTCCCCCGAGCACTCTGAAGGCCTCCTCATCGGTTCTGTCATCACCGGCAAATAGGATGAAATCACTTCCATCCATGTATTTCAGCATTGCCGCTCCTTTGTTAACCCCTTTGATCCTCAATTCGAAGACGTACTTGCCACTGTACATCTCGAAACCTTCTTCCTTCACCTTCGAGATGACTCGTTTCAGACGGGTTGTCAGTCCTCTATCGACGTTGAAGTAGTGAAATTGTAAACCCCCATGCTTGTCTATTATTCTCAATCCGGGAAATTCCTTCTCAAGATGGAGGTATTTTGCGGAAAGTTCCTTAGTCCTGTCCCGATAATTTTCAAAATTTTCGATGTACCATCTCTTGCCCTCCTCGCTTACAAACTCTGAACCGTGCATTGCAATTATGTTGAAACCATATCCAACAAGGGAAAGCATGCCATCCAGGTCTCGTCCCGTAACCAGATAGAGGGGAATCTTTCTCTTCAAACTGTTGAGAAGTGCCAGTAACTCTTGACTTGGAACTGCAAGTTCAGGTTGGCTAGTAAGGTCTACAAGAGTGCCATCGTAATCAAGGAACATCTTTGTCAGGCCACTGTTCCCAGCTATTGCATTCATTATTCTTTCAAACACGGATCGCATTTCGGGCCCTAGCCGCAACAGTCATTGTTGGAAAATTAATCTAATTTTCTGTTAGAGATTGAACGGACGGAACCAATTATAGTTGGAGCAAATTAAGGGAAACTGTCAAATGTGGTCTGCACGTTCTTCTTTCCGTCCCTAAGTATGTTTTTCATCTTCTTTTCCTTCCTTCCCGCTGCGTAGTAGTATGAAAAGTCTCTAGTATTCTCCATGGTAAGGACGTATACCTTGCCTTTTCCGAACCTTCCAGTCCTTCCTCTCCTCTGAATGGATCTAACTTCACTGGGAACTGGTTCATAAAAGATGACCGTGTTCGCAGCGGGTACATCCAGACCCTCCTCCCCCACCTGTGTGGCAACCAGAACCTTTATCTGACCTTCTCTGAAAAGTTGCAAGGTAGAGGACTGCTCCTTCTGGGTCATTCCTTTTCCTTCCTTCCTTGAGCTTTGCCCGATAAATTTCTCACACAGGAACCCCTCTTTCTTCAGGATGTCGGAAAGTATGTTTGCTGTAATTCTGTAGTGACAGAAAACGATGGCTTTCTCATTATTTCTTTCCTTCAGAATCTCAATTATCCTTGCCATCTTTGGAGTGTGCAGGCTGAGAGGCAGAATCGAAAGTTCTTCTGCCTTCTTCTCAATGGAAATCATCCTGCTATCCGTTACTATCTTCTTGGCTTTGGCGTTCTCCCTTTTCATATCCTGGAGATATGCATAGAAGGGCAGGACTCCCTGAGTCTCTGCAAACTCTAGCAGATAGTCTAGAAGTATTGCAAAGGTCCTGAATCGCACCGCCGAATAGAAATACTTGTTCCCGCGCTTGATTTGGCTGAATATGTAATCTCCCAGACTGATGAGCTCTTTTCTAGACCGTCCCTGAATTCTCAGAGAAAAAGACTGCAGTTTGTCAATCATCTCTGAGAGCATATCCTTAAGCCCGTTTATTATCTCAGTCGGGCCTGGGGGAGTGGGAATCTTCACCAGTTCAGTGTCAATACCCTTTATGTAGCTGATGACATCCGGAGAGTTTTCGTCCCTTATCTCAAGATCGGTGATTCTAAGGTTCTTGATGATCTGGTCAATCTTAGAGCGATCGCCCCCTGGGGACGCAGTCGTAGCGATTATTCTCGAGTCCGCAAAGAAATTAGCTACTTCCACGTAAGAATAATTGCCAATAGCCCTGTGTGCCTCGTCGAATATGACAACCTTCACTTCATTCTTAATATCAGAGAAGAGGGAAGAATCGTTGTGTATGACCTGAGGAGTAGAGACTATTATTCTCGCCGAAAGGTAGAGCTCACGTCTTAGCGATTTCTTGATCTCTCCAGTCACTTCTACTATTTCTTCCTCTGGAAGTTTGAGATATTTCCTGATGTTGGATGCGTGTTGGTGCACCAAAGGCCTGGTTGGAGCAAGAAAAATGCACTTCCCTCCATCCTCAATCAGCACCGACAGAGCTATGATCGCTATTATGGTCTTGCCCAGAGCAGTAGGTATCACTATCAAGGTATTCTTGTCAACCGACTTTAACGCAATCTCCTCCTGATATTCTCTGAACTCTATTAGGTCATCTCTAAGCAGTTCAGAATACTTGGGCACAATGGATAATCACTGATGGGGTTTAACCTTACTGCAATTTAAGGCACAAATGGATTGTGAATGGACTAGCTTCGTCCAGTCCTTATTCAAAGAATGAGCCATCATAATCGTTTCTTAAAATGGATTAATCCAGTTGGGAATCTAATAATATTAATTGTATAATTATATCTCAATTTTAAAACTAAGATTTATTTACCGTAACGTAATACTGCAGTCAGTGCTATTGATCTATCGGTACCTGATACTAATCTCCGTCTTTACAACAATAATCTACTTTCTATACTATGCGCTAAACGCATATTACCTAATGAGGCACGAACCCGAGGACTTCAAAAATGAGAATTCTGGAGCAAAAGACGTAACGATAGTCGTTCCAATTTACAACGAAAGGGTGGATGTATTCGAGAAGGTCATCCAGGGAGTCAAGGTTCAGGGTGCCAAGTTTGTCGTCGTTGGAGATTCAAGCAATGAACCATACAGGACGATGGTAGAAAAGAATGGGGGGAAGTTCGTCTATCTGGAAGAAAGGGGCGGAAAGAGAATAGCTATCTCCGAGGGGATGAGATACGTAGATACCAATTTCGTACTGTTCGTCGACAGTGACACAATAATACCTGCAGATACAGTTGACAGGATGTTGACGCATTTCAAGGAAAATGTGGGTGGAGTGGGAGCGAACGTTTCAATAAAAAGAACAAATAGTGGAGCGTCGTACAGTGCAGAATTCTTGGAGCGAACACGAGAGATAATCCTAAAAGCGATGACGGTAAGAGGGGGGAGTGTGATGGTTATAGACGGCAAGTGTGCAATGTACAGGACATCCATCGTGAAGCCTCTCCTCACATCTGACGAATTCAAGTATCACAAAGTTGCGGGTAAGATAGCTACCATGGGCGATGACCAGCAACTTACAGCTTATATCATCAAGAAGGGCTACAGAGCCACCAAGTGCTTTGAAGTTGTCGTAGAAACAGAGCCTCCAGAGAACTTCAAGCAGTTCGCCAAACAGAGCATTCGATGGGCCAGGAGCTCTTATTACTATTTTCTAAAGAACCTTACTGATGGTACTGCCATTAAGGCTGGAGGTTTCTACGCATTCGAAGCAATCAGCACATTCGCCCTGCCTATACTCACTTTAGGACTAGGAATTTTCAGGCTTTATTTTAGTCTAGACGTCCTTGGAACGTTTGCAGGGAATAGCTTCGATACGATAATGGATTTGGTTACGCATCCAACACTAATTTTGACTAACAGGGCAATAATTCACCCAGTACTTGACCTGCTGAGTTTACCAGGACCTTTAATCTTCGGATCGGCCGTAGTTATGAATCTCAAGCGGGAGAGAGTGAGAACTCTTGCCTTCGGAGGTCTGGCCCTGATCATAATATTCTTCACGTCCATATACGGCTTTTTGACGTGCTGGAAGCAGTCGAAGTGGATGACGAGATAGTTCCTAATGGATAGTCCACTCATCCAGATTCATCTGCAATATCACTTAACAATGTTCCAAACAGTCGTTAGAAAGTAACCGATCTGGCTCCAGCCTGATCAAAGGAAATGCGCGTCACGAACTCTGAATTTTCCATCATCTTCTTTTGAACTTCCCAAATTTTATCTGGGGTGCTCAGTACCAGGACAAAACCAGCTGAACCGCCCCCCATCAACCTAGCAGCACCAGCCCCATTTTTCTTTGCCAGGTTTATGAGCGCATCGACCTTGGGGTTGGTTATTCTCTTTCCTAGACCTTTCTTTAGCTCCCACCCCAAATCAATGAGTTGGACAAATCTCTCAAAATTGTTCCCTTTTATGGAATCCCTAACCTCTTCCGTGTTCCTCTTTATTTCAAGCAAGCGGCGGATCAGGTCTACAGAACCCTCTTTGAGTTTGCTGACTTCTTCCTGAAGTTCATCCGTACTGTTGTGAGTGGATCCAGTATAGACCATCAGTGTTGATTTCTCGAGCCTCCTTACGAAAGGGTCCTCGTAATCGAAAGTCTCTATTTTGTAGTTTTCTCCGTTAAACTCAGTGTACTTCATTCCCCCAAAAGAAATTGCAAATGGATCCTGCCTTCCCAGGGTAACGCCAAAGAAATTTCTCTCTATGTCGTAGGTTTCCTTCGCAAGACTTTCCCTATTCAGCTCCTCCCCTCTCAGGATCTTCACTATCTGGAGAAGACCCAGAACCAAGGCGCTAGAACTGCCTAAACCGGTTCCGGGTGGAACGTCTCCAGCGATGCTCAATCTGCCGTTTTTAATACCCCTTTCCTTGAACAGGTCTGTAATTCCCTCAAGAAAACTATTGTGGATGCGTTTAGAGAAACTCCAGCTCTTCAGCAGATCCCTTGAAGAAATTTCAAGGGGCTGACCATCGTCTACATAGTCAACCCGAATCCCTCTGTCGATCGTGGCGTTGATGACAGATCCACCGTACATCTCAGGAAAAGGGGAGACATCGGTACCTCCTCCACTGAAGCTTATTCTATACGGGCACACAACGGCAATCTTCTTCATAATGGATAGATAGAAAGAAAACCAATCCTATTAATAGTGACGCAAGAATCGATGGTCGCCTAAACGATATTATTCTACCTAACTGAATGGACAGTCATCCTATCGATGTATTGAGTCAAAAATTAAATCCGTCAAGAGGCTTCGTTGTGTATGAAGGTTCTGATTCTCGGAATCGATGGGTACATTGGCTGGACCCTGGCCCAGAGGCTCGCTTCAAAAGGGCATGACATCTACGGTGCCGATAACTTCTTCACGAGGAAAAGGGTCAAAGAGGTTGGATCCGAATCTGTCTTGCCAATTCCGCCTATAGGTACGAGGCTCGAGGGTTTTAAGGAAGCCTACGGAAAGGAAATCAAGTTCTTTAGAGGAAATGTCGCAGACCCGAAGTTCATGTACCAACTATTTCAGCAAGTACATCCTGATGCTGTCTATCATCTTGCGGAGCAGCGATCTGCCCCATATTCCATGATCGGTCTAAAACAGGCAAATGAGACTATGGTCAGCAATCTGATCAGCACTATCAATTTGGTTTACGCCTCCAAGGATTTAGATCCAGACGTTCACATAATCAAGCTGGGTACCATGGGAGAATATGGTACTCCCAACATTGACATAACAGAGGGGTTCATCGATATAGAGTTCAGGGGAAGGAAGGACACACTGCCATTCCCCAGAAATGCAAGTTCATGGTATCACTGGACTAAGGTTCACGATTCCAACAATCTCATGTTTGCAAACAGGTTATGGAAATTAAAGATAACGGACGTTATGCAAGGGGTGGTGTATGGATCTGCAACAAAGGAGATAGAGAAGTCAAGGCTCTATACCAGGTTTGACATAGATGAAGTGTGGGGAACAGCTCTGAATAGATTTGCAGCACAGGCAGTAGCAGCTCTCCCTATAACTCCATATGGAAAAGGGAACCAGAAGAGAGGTTTCCTGTCACTTGAAGATAGCATTTCCTGCCTTACCCTCGCCCTTGAAAAACCACCAAAGGATGGCGAGTACAGGGTACTGAACCAATTTGACCAGTACTATTCTGTGAACTTTCTGGCAGAAACTGTAAGCGAGGTGTTCAGGGAAATCACAGGCAAGAAAGCAGAGATTAGGCACGTCGAAAATCCAAGAGTTGAAGCAGAGGATCACTACTACAATCCAGATCACAAGAAGCTTTATGATCTGGGCTATAGACCATCCGGCGAATTGAGAAAGGATATCGGGAGAATGATAGAGAATCTCTTAGAACACAAGGAGAGGTGTGAGAAACTGAAGAAAGTAATCATGCCAAGGACATTCTGGACAAAGAGCTCAGGGCTCTAAATTATCTCGTGCTCTTGACTCCTTCACTGCGTATCTATAGGTCGCTTCAAGAACGAGCCTGTAATCTTCTGCAAGGCCGACACTGACCCAAGAACTTCTCGGTACTTCGATCGCACCAAATTTTATTCCTGACTTGACTGCTTCAGCTATAGCGTCTGTCAACTCGGCCTTTCCATCTATGTAAGAGATGAAGTCAAATATCTGTGGTGGAAGATAGTACAATGCACACATTGCATAATTTGACGGAGGGTTTACTGGTTTTTCCACAACACCAGTCACTTCCTCGAGATTATTTTCATTGGAAAATACAGCGACACCGTATCTCCTTGGGTCGTCCACTCTCATGACGAATAGCCTCCAGGTCCCTTCCATTTCGGCACGTCTGACCGCTTTCCAAAATCTTTCGATATCGAGAACCATCCCGTCTCCAGCTGCAAGAAGAAATCCTTCATCATCCACGAATTCCTTGGCAGCAAGAACTGCATCTCCAAATCCCCTCTTTTCTTTCTGAAAGAAGATTTTTACCGAGGGAAACGTTCTGCTTATATAGTCCTGGGAAAGAGTATCAGAGGGATCCAGGACGACCGCGAAATCACTCACACCTACCTTCCCAAGTTTGGTCAAGAGGACGTCTATTATCGGTCTCAGTATCAGCGAACCGTCCCTGAAATCATATACGTTCAATAATTCCTTTCTTATCAGTCCATTTAGTCCTGACCTCTTCCCAAGTCCAGCAGCAGTTATAATCGCTTTCATTTTTCTAAAAGTGAATTGGTAAATCATATAAAACTTAAACTCGAGATTTCACAGCCTAAGAAGAACTCATAACAGCGGTCACATTTGAGGACAGTCTATTTTTTTAATGGCGAAAGAATGAAGGTACGGTGACATCAACATTCCTTCCAGTATCAGAGGTTGCCGGGGGAATCGTGATGCTGATTGTGAGTTCATTAATTCTGACTCTCACAATAGAAGAAATAGGAAAGAGGGGAAAATTCACTGAAAGATTCACCGGCACCGTGATCAGTCCAGTGTTTACAGCCATGCCGGAACTGGTCATAATCATCATAGCTCTGGTCCTGGTAGGGAAAGAGCCTGGGTCTGAGGTTGCAGCTGGGACAATAATAGGAGAGCCTTTCATGGTCTCAGCAATAGGTTTTCCAATCGTCGCTTCGACTCTTCTTTATAGCAGTAGAAAGAAGAAGATCGAAAGTATCGATCCTATCCTCTCGAAGTCTCTCATTTACCTTGGGCTAGTGTTCCCAATAATGTTGATCCCGTGGTTTTTCGGTTTTGCCATCATAAGGATAACTGTAGCGGTCGTGCTTGTTATCCTCTACGTAGTCTTCCTTCTATTTGTTAGAGGAAAGGAGACATTTGAAGAGGAGGCCACTTCTATCAGAATAAGGAGCGGGACCATGCTGTCAGTTATAATAGCAGCTGGAGTCGTATTCCTAATCGCAGGTTCGATGATTCTCGTTCAGGGAATAGACAGTCTCTCCTTGCAAACAGGATTAAACAGAGAACTGATAACGATTCTGTTAGTCCCAATAGGGACGATCGTTCCTGAAACTCTAAATGCAATAATATGGGCTTCTAGGAGCAAGACTAGTCTTGCAATAGGAGCAATGGCTGGAGAAGAAATGTATTTTGCTACCTTCTTTCCCGCTTTGGGCATACTGGCAAGCCAGTGGGTAATAACCACCAGCGGTATTGTGGCGATCCTGCTCACTTCCTCATTCTCCATTGCGTTGGGTATCGTCACTTATAGATTCAGAAATGCGGTTTATGTTTATTTGATCTATCTTGCTTCCTTCCTAATATTTCTGTTTTATATTTACTAATTCCTGAGTAAATCCAATAAAATGGGAAATGTTAAAATATGTTCCTTCACTGACGGAATTATGAACGATCTATCTGGGTTATCGCTTTCAAATATAAAAGAGAGGCTTCTGAATGGATCACCGCTGATAGTTTACGATTTTGATGGAAGAGAAGAGGAAGCAGACATGGTCTTCTACGCAGGAGCGGTTACCTGGAAATCTATAAACCAGCTAAGAAAGGACGCCGGAGGTCTCATCTGTTATGTTACCGGAAAGGAAGAGGCGCAGAAGATAGGATTGAACTTCCTAACCGATGAGTGGAAAACTCATCCGATTTATCAAAAACTAATCAAGAGGCCATCATACGGAGACTATCCATCGTTTACGATGTGGGTCAATCACGTTTCAGTGGGAACCGGAATCTCAGATTCAGATAGAGCAAACACGATAAGAGAACTGCACAATCTTCTGACTGATCACATCCAAAACAAAGAGGAATTTTTCCAAAGAAATTTCTACGCACCGGGTCATGTTCCAGTACTTGCTTCCAGAGGACTGAACGAAAGGCGAGGGCACACAGAACTGGTATCGCATATTGCAGAACTTGCAGGTCTTCCTAGAAGCATGGTCATTGCAGAAATGCTTGGAGATGGGAAGAGCTTAAAAAAAGCAAACGCTGAAGAATACGCTTCAAAGAACAACCTGATATTTCTGGAAGGAAAAGAGATCATAAAGGGATGAGTGGCATGACGAAGTACGGAATAGTTGATACGACGTTTTCACGTATTGATATGGGGAGGATTGCATACGATACTATCAGAAAGGAAGATCCGGATGGGGAGATAGTAAGGTACACGGTCCCTGGCATAAAGGACATGCCCATCGGCGCGACGAAGCTTTTTGAACAGGGGTGTGAGGGAGTAATAACACTTGGATGGGTTGGAAGGACCAAATTGGACAAGTACAGCTATCTTGCTACTAGCATTGGTCTGATCCAGGCGCAGTTGCTTGCCAAGAGGCACATAATGGATGTTACGGTCCATGAAGACGAGGTTGAAGAATCCCAGCTCCTTTCACTCGCTAAAGATAGAGCCGCAAAGCATGCCATAAACCTAGTGAAGCTGGTTAGAGATGGCGGAAGCTCTCTGTCAGCTATGGCAGGACAGGGACTGAGGCAAGGCTATAATAATGCCGGACAAATCCTGGGTGAGGATTGATATGCCAAGAATAGGACTAGTTGTTTCTGACTTTAACTACGACATAACTTCCCTTATGCACAAGAAGGCTGAGGAGCAAGCTGAACTTCTAGGCTTTGAACACGAATCCGTAAGAGTGCCGGGCGTCTTTGATATGCCGCTGGCGGTGAAGTTACTCCTGAAAAAGAAGAGCATCGACGGAGTTGCTCTTATAGGGGCAGTTATAAAGGGGGAGACAAAGCACGACGATCTTGTGATAAATCAATCGGTCAGAAAGATAGTCGATCTGTCCAACGAGTATGAGAAACCAGTCACTATAGGAATAATCGGACCGGGGGCTGAGCACGATCAAGCCGTAGCAAGAATTGAAGAATATTCTACTAGGGCAGTTGAATCTCTGGCAAAGTTATTAAAGGCGTTCAAGAAGAACTGATAAACGACCTAGCACAGACGGAGAATCTCATAATTCAAATATTCCAAGAAAAGAATAATCGTAACTGACCAACAATCTGTCTATGATAGTCCCGAGGCAGGGGAAAGGGATCAATCGAACCAATCAATAAGGGAAAACAAAATTAAGAGTTAGAAAAATTAGGTTGAGACAGCCTCGAGATCATACACCGCTATGTTGAACTGTCCACTTCTTCCATTAATTGTCATGGGAACGTTGTTCACGAGAGCATTCAGAACGAGACTGTTTGAAGATCCGACAGGATTCTCAAGGTTAACACTGCCTGCAATTAAGTACACGCTATCACTCACCCCGGTAACCTGAGTGTTAAGCAGTCCATACACGGAAGATGCAACACCAGCATAGGTAGCAATCTCTGAAGCTAGGTCTGCCCATCCAGCACTGGGGGCCCAACCATCTGCACCAGCGATTACACCAACGACTGAAAGCGCAAGACCAAAGAGCGAGTTTATTTCAGGCCACAGATTGCTGGAAGCAGACGTCATACTATCTTCTATAGTGGACCAATCTGCTGTTCCCCCGTTTGACAATGTGTAATTCTCTGTACTTATGTAGGATGATGAAAAGAGATACTTAGCTAGGTTATGCGGTTCCATCAATGACCATGTGGTTCCGCTTGTTATGTCCATATGATCCATGTCATAATTTCTGTTCCCATTCACGTTCAGAGAGGAGATCTCTGTTGTGTAATGGTAGTTGTTTGACGGCTGGTATCCACCAGAGGTGTAAATGTATTCCCTGAACTGATCCAGCGTTATTGTCCCAACAACGTAAAGCATAACCGCGTGAGGGGAATTTTCGTTCAATGGAAGGGCGTTGTAAGCGGCTAATCCATCTATCCAAGTGCCGTTAGCGTTTTCAGGAGAGGTGTAGGAGCTGTTTGAGAGTACCGAGTAGGAAACGGACCCGCTGATGCTGCTTATCTGGCCCAAGTGAAATAGTGCTTCTTGACTCCCTGAGCCTAGAAATACAGATATATCAATTTCTTCGTTGTTGCTTGAGAGTACGGAATTATTAGCCCAAGCCAGAGGAATGGTTTCATTACTAAATGACGTCGACTTGATCAAAGACCAGAAGTTGCTGCCGTTTCCTCCTCCTATTCCAAGAGGCAAGTCATTTGTTCCCACTATCGATGGGGACTGAATGGAAGATGCATAGATGTATCCCTTCATAGATGAAAAAGAGGGATGATCTTGGAATGTCAGGTTGCTAGCATGGTGGTATCCATATATCTCGGTCACGTTTTGAAAGTTGCCCGTTGGAAGGACGTAGAACGCAGGGTCGAAAGGTACTACTACGGACTGATAATAGACCATAGTCGTGTTGTTTTCACTGTAGTAGTAAGAGACCTCTGCTATGTAGGACGCCATTGCTCCAAGGTTTCCAGTGTGCATGAAGTATGACGTCCAGTTATCTGCTATGGCATAGAAGCCGTATGATAGGCTGGCGACCAAATCTCCGGTGGAGTTGGTACTTCCGTTAAATAGAGGTGTAACATTTGCGTAAGACTGCAACCCGGTGCTTACGGTGGGCGAGGGGTTTACGTAGATCTGAACAGACGCATAGAGAAATCTCTCAGAGGTTGTGCTAGGACCTGCAGAGACAGGAGCGACAGACAGCACAAGCTCAGGTCCCAACTCCTTTGCTGATTTTTGTGAAGATCGTTCATAGAGTATAACTCCGAAGGACAAAGATAAAACGACTAAAGCTACAACCACAAATGTTATTACTCTTTTCACAGAGTATATTTTGAATTCCCCATAAAAGAGTTCTGTAACAAAAAACAAAATTAGGAGAATGCCTGTATCCCGAAGAGGACGATCTTGAATGAAATCCTTATTACTAGCAAGGATTTCATTGAGCTGAGCATGGATATTTCAAGCTCGTACAGTTCATCGCAATTACCAAGTTTTACTCCCTCCTGATCTCCCCCGGCTTAGGAGTAGGCGTTGTTCATTCTCAATGCCAAGAATTCAGCAAGTCAGCCCAGTCACAGATTGATTGCCAAAGGTTTTGTCCACAAAACGAAAGGATAAATAAATAGGAAAAGTGCGAACTGAAAGAAGAATGCGCAGAAAGATTGCAGTCAGAATTCTAGACAGTACCTACGACGACCCACAGGATTAAAAGTAAATAAAGAATGGTGTACATCACCCAGTGCTCTCTTTGAAACTTCAAATTAGCTCTGAAGACGGTATTCTGGCTCGTATCAAGGTTGTCATTCCATATTTTTCACACTATTCCAGAGTATATGATTAAAACGACTGTAACGAAAATTCATAGGACCAGATTCATAGAATTCATTAAATCCATAGAAGAAAAAGATTTAATGTCTTCTGATTGATGTGAATAAAGTTCAGAAGTTCAAAAAGCACCAGAAGTGGATAAGAACATTTTTTTAATTCAAGGCTATCTGAACTAAATGCCATACGACTTCAAAGAGAGCGAAAAGAAGTGGAGCGCCTTCTGGGACGAAGAGCGGATATTCCAGTACAA
>DAHWMK010000027.1:0-40227 GCA_027343225.1 Thermoplasmatales archaeon | reverse complement strand
ACGTCATATGCGGATAAGAACTGAAAGCATCTAAGTTCGAAACCGTCCCTGAAAAGAGGCATCGTCATCAGATCTCTTGTAAAAGACAAGTTTGATAGGATCGGGATGTAAGCGTCAAGCCGCAAGGCGAGACGTTAAGTCTGCGATTACTAACGATCGAAAATCTGTAAAATCCGTCGTCTAACCCTTGCTGATATATGAGCAATTTTTATTTTTAGTTCTGGTGGTGGAGACTGTAAATTGCCGCAGTCATTACGCAGTTATCGAAGCAGTAGTTCCGATATTCTTATGAAATGAGTTGCTGGGAAGTCGACTTATTTGCATTCGAACATCTTTGATAGTTCATCAGTCTCTTCTGGACCAAGGGATACTTCGGTGCTCTTTACGTTCTCTTCCAGTTGTTCAATTCTAGTCGCTCCTATTATTGGGAAGAGATACTTGCCCTTGTTTAAAAGCCACGATAGAGCAAGTTGAGACATTGTTATGTCCTTTGATTTTGCAATATCTCTGAACTTCTTCAATGTTGTCTTGTTCCTTTCGTGCAATCCATAACCTTCATAACCTTCTTTCTTGGTCCTTGAGAACCACTTCTCGTAATCTAGTCTAGAATTGGTTCTGTCATCCTCGAAATATCTTCCTGCTAGGACTCCCTGTGCCAGAGGGCTGTATATCATTGATGCCAGAGAGTTGTCTTCAGCTACCTTGACGTTTGTCTTTTCCAGTTCCCGTTCCAGAAGATTGTATTTATCCTGAATGAAATCAGGAGGTTCGAGGGGAGAGAAATACCTGAGGTTCAAGTATTTGACAAGGTCTAGCGCAGAATGGTTTGAGATCCCGTAATGAAGGATCAATCCCTCTTCCTCTAGCAGGTTCATAGTTTTTGAAGTCTGTTCTATACCAACACTATCATCTGGCCCGTGGATTATGTAGAAATCGACATAGTCCATCTGCAATCTTTCAAGGCTCTTCGAGATGGCATTTCTTACGTGTTTCCTGTTAGCACCGGAGTCGTTGACTAGAGGTCCTGTCTTTCCAACTACCTTCGTCGAGACAACAAAACTCTCTCGATCGTATCCCTTCAGGGCTTCGCCAACAATCTTCTCAGCCAGTCCAACGGTGTCAAAGTTAGTTTTATCTCTCTCATAAACCCCTCTGTACACGTCGGCAGTGTCGAAAAAGTTAATTCCTAAATCGTAAGCCCTATTGATGAGTTTAATGGAAGCCTGCTTATTCACTCGTCTCTTGCCATCAACTACCTGATTAGGGAGATACCATGTACCGAGGATTAATTCTGACACTTTGATTCCGGTTTTTCCAAAGCTTTTGTATTTCATAAAGAAGCTAGTCTCAACTCGTTCATATCTTTTGAGGCTGGCCGTTAATGAGATATGCCTGAACTAACAGTCATGCATCTCAAATTGACGAACGGTCTATTCAACAAGAAATTAATAGCGTCTTGTTAATACAGAAAATCAAGCGGAGGTTGTCGAGCATGGTCAAAGGCACCAGATTCAGGGTCTGGTCCCGTAGGGGTTCGGGAGTTCAAATCTCCCCCTCCGCACTGAGTGATGTAAACGGTATAAGGGTATAATCGCCCCTCTACCTAGTTCCAGGGTGTGGCGTGAATTAATTATACAAATCATGGAAGATTCAAAGATTTATTGGTTCGTCCAAGACTTGAGGTAACAAGAGAAATAGCATGGTAACCGAATCATCTATAACAGAAATTGTTCAATTTCAGAGAGATGAGAAATTGTCAGGAATGGTCTTACCTTCAGATTCTGCTTCTTTTCATTTGGGTTGATCCATACACCCTTTATACCGATCATTTGGGGTGCGATTATGTCCCACTCCAAGTTATCTCCAATCATCCAGGCATCTCCTGGGGATATATTCAAGGCGCTTATGGCCCGAAGATAGATTTCCGTATCGGGCTTACCTACTTTTTGTTCACCCTCTATAAAAACGTAATCGAAAAGTTCCGTTAGTCCAAATTTATCCAACTTGTGTCTCTGGGATAAGGAACTTCCGTTAGTCACAAGGGCGAGTGGAAATCCAGAATCTCTTAATTTGATCAGAGTTTCTCTTGCTCCCGGAAAAACATAGAGCATTTCTTCCTTCAGTTCAGAATATCTATCTGCAATTCTATTGATCAGTTCCAAGTCACGCATCCCGTAATCGCCCAATGCCAAAGCAACAATGTGCCTCCTGCTTTTGAGTAAATCCCCTCTCCATTCTTTGTGTCTCTCTTTGTCAGACCAAAACCATTTGGACTTAGACAGGATCGTTTCCTTCAGGTCACTTACCCCAAAGTTCCTAACAGTTTCGGAAAACTCGTATGCTGTTCTCTCCCAGCATACTTCTGTCAACGCATCAAATGCGATGATTGTGTCGTCCAGGTCCAGCAGAATTCCTTTTGGGAAGGGATGCTTCATTTGTGATCATCTTTACCTGCAACATAGACCGGCCATTAGAGATGTTTCTCTACATACAGTTTCAATGCGACTGCGTTGTTTATGTCTACAACCCTTGATGAGTACAAAAAAATGACATCCTTCTGGCGACAAATTTTGAGCAGTTCAGGCGTAAGAGGATTTCTGTCCAATTCTTCTGAATATCTTGTTCGGAACTCATCCCATTTCTCAGGGTCGTGAGAATACCACTTTCTTAGTTCATTGGATGGCGCTATATCCTTCATCCACTTATCGAGCTTTAATCCCTCTTTAGACAGTCCTCTGGGCCAAAGTCTGTCGACAAGGATTCTGTACCCTATTTCTGGGGTTGGTTGATCATAGACCCTTGAAATTGTTATCATTGTCGACTGATGAACTCTGCAGAAATAAGACTTTCTTTGCTCAGTTTATGACTAAAATCTATCATAATTTTAGAATGAGAAAGATTATTAAGTAGACTTTAACTCATTACTTGTGGATTCCCAGACAGACGTCAGCATAGTGACTGCAACTCTCAACGAAAGTGGGAATCTTGGCAAATTCATTGAAAGGATCGGCAAATCGATGGGCAATATTCAATACGAGATTGTGGTGGTAGATGATAACAGTAGTGACGGTACCATAGAGCTCCTTGAAAAAGTGGAGCGGGATAATCCAGTGGTACGCCCAAATGTCAATCGTCACAGGGAAGGGTTGTTGGTTTCAAATCTGAAGGGATTGAAGAACTCTAGAGGCAGCATCAAGATTGTCATGGACTCGGACCTGCAGCATCCTCCGGAGAAAATAGGAGAGATGGTGACCGCAATTGGCAGGGGCTGGGACTTAGTAGTGATGAGTAGGTTCGTTCAGGGGAGCATGGGAGACAAGAGGAATGCATACAGAAGTGCAGCTACTTCTATGGCAATAGCCCTTTGTCACATTATCGTTCCTCAGACTAAGAGAGTGAGAGACCCGATTTCAGGATTCTTTGGCGTGGGAAATGGGGTGAAAATTCCGTATGAAAGACTGTTCAGGGCTTTAGGAAATCGCAGGGGATACAAGGTTCTCATTCCTATAATTGCCTGTAATACAGATAAGAAAATAGCAGAGTTACCATACTTCTTCGGTGGGAGATACTGGGGTGAATCAAAGATTGGAAAGGAAGGTTTCCTTGTGCCCAGATATCTGTCAGAGCTGGGAAAGTACCGTAGTTTGTTCAAGGAGAATGCACTGTAAATGGAATCTCCCCGAGAAAGAAAGATAAGGGAAGCCAGGGAGTTCTTCGGGAAGATAAAGGTGGACAATTTTATGTTTATAGGAATAAGTGGGTCAGTTTCTTATGAGCCGAGAGAAGAAGACGATATCGATATATTTCTAATATCTAAAAGAGGTAAGCTGTGGATATCCATTGTAGAGATACTCCTATTCAGAAGGGCATTCGGGTTCAGGGACCTGTGCCTTTCTCTTTCCATGGACGAGTCGTATGCATTTTCATTCTTTGCCCAATTAAAGGAAGGGCTGGCTGCTAAAGACTCCAAAAGAGTGGTTCCAATTAAAGGGGAAGAGTATTTCAACAGATTATTGAAGGTGTCATCAGTCATAAGCGGAGAAACCGATGGAAATAACGCCCTCTGGAAAGTGAAAACGAGAGAGGGCCGGCACTTAGGTAGCCTCTTAGACCTGATTCCCTTTCTGTTTGTGTCATCCTGGATAAACATAAGGGCTCTATATTCCAACCACAGGGACAGAAAGGATGGCAGAGGAGGATTCAAGACAATTTTCTCACTTCATAAATTTTATTTTGACACTGATAAATATCACAAGCTGAATGACTTGTATCTAAGAGGAGCGATCCTAAATGAAGAAAACAGCAGTGATATTTAGTTACAATGATGGTGAGTTGCTCCTGTCATCTTTGAGGGCTGCTCTCAGGGGGAATGTTGAGGAGATAATCCTCCTGTATGGCGGTAATGACATTCCGATGGAGGTAGAGATGATCAGTGACAGGCGTTTGGTGAAAGTCCATGAAGAGGAAAGGAAGGGTAAGGTGAAAGCACTGAACTCAATTCTTCCTCTTATAACTGGAGATATCGTCTTTTTGATCTCAGGGGATATATCATTTGATCCCGCGATATTCGATAAATGTGAAGAAAGATTCGACAAGGGGGTCGGAGCAATATCCGCCAGAGTCCTGCCCAAGGGGTCAAAGAGTCTTACAGGAGATATTGCCTCCCTAATGTGGGAATTACACGATTTCCAACTTTCGTTCCTTTCCAGATTGGGCATGAATGTTCATGGCGGAGAATTCCTCTGCGTAAGAGGTACGCTACTGTGGGAAATGCCGGAGGTCATAAATGATGATGAGTACCTGTGCATCAGGGCGGCTTCAGCTGGCCTGAGGGTTCTTTACCTCGAAGAAATTGAAGTGAACAACACAGTTCCATCGAATCCCTTCGACCTCTTCCAGCAGAGGAGAAGGATAAATTTCGGACATCTAGAGATGATGAAGGATGGCAATGACCCCAGGGTAATGGACACTCTCATCAGGAGCAATCCTAGGCTCTTTCTTGAAATATTCTCTTCTTTCCTACATGAGAAGAGGGTAAAATTCGTTCATTTGGCGGGAGCGATAATAATAGAGTTCATGGTGCTGGTGTCATCGAGAATAGATTTAGCTGCAGGAAAGGATCACAGGAAATGGGCTATGGTAAAGAGGGAGACTTCTTCCTGAAAACTATTCTTCGCCCTAAAATTAGTTCTGCCCCTGTTACCCCAAGGGATGCGGTAAACATTATTATGAGCGGGAAGATGAAGACGTTCGAACCAGTCATCCAAATTCTGGCAGACTCCACCTGACCAACTACGGATGAGAAATAGTTCAGGGAGAGGGAGGGCACTATCCAGTAGGGGAAAGTGTAGCTAAAGGCAATAAAGATTAGTGGGTATATGGAATATGCAACATAGTTCCTCACATCATCATTTAGGAGGAACAGGGGAACCAGGATTATGAAATATTGTGGGTTCACAAAATTGTAGCTAAGAAAATAAAACAGAAATTCTGCAATAACGTAATTTACGATGTTCCCCCTCCTGTAGTAGTAGATCACGGAGATGATGATCAAAAAGGGGAGGATGGAATAGGTGAAAATGGGAGGAAAGTGTGTCACTCCCAAATCTCTTATTATTGTTTGCCAGGTCAGCCCCTGAGAGTCAAATATTCCGTGGAAGGTAGGAATGGACCTGGAATATAACAGAGTAGATATGTCCCCTGTGAAATTGCCCGAAAGATAATAGAATATCAACGCAGGAATAGATGCCGCTACAATCACCAACGTGTCTCTGACCTTGTTCTTACTTTGTATGAGAACAAAAGGTAGCATGAATGCGGGGAAGATCTTAACCCAGAATCCAAGAGTTGCCGACAGTACAGCCAAATCTGTCCGTTCTTTCTGAAAGAAGTATATTGAAACAAGGAGGGAAAGGGATGCTATTACGTCAAGTTGCCCCCATACCACACCCACGATTATTACCAGAGGGCTGAGCAGCCATATTTTTGTGAGATTGTGATTCAGCCCGAATTTCTTGTCAAGGACATAGTATATAAGTACGACAGAAACAAGCATGGGTACCTTTGCCAGTGCGTAGTAGACAGGCACGGAGGCTGGGACAAAAGCTTGCCATGCGTCGTAAATGTTACCGAACAGTACGCCGGGGTAAATCAGAGAGGAAGAACTGGGAATAGGAGTCCTTGTGAAAAGGCCTGAAAGCCAGTCCGATACAGGAGACCAGAAGAGATAGTATGGTGGGTAAGCCCATTTCAATGCACCGTTCAGAACTGCTGAACTCGTGAAAGGATTCACTCCCGAGAGGACATGGAACCCTCCCGATATCATGAAGAACATATCGTATCTCTGTCCGAAGAAAGGAAGGAGTAAAACATATCCTATCATTATGAGAATGGGCCAGTATTTTGACCTGAAAGGGGAGAAATAGACGCCGACAATGAAGAAAGCGAAAGAGAGGATTAGTGATGATTCTCCCAAGAGTGGTAATATGGAATTCTTCACTTCCAGAGAGAATATTATTGTTTTATTAGCTATGTCTAAAGAGTAACTCTCTATTTCTGCTCCACGAATATAGTGCGTCTGGAAATAAAAGTAAAAGAAGGATGCATTATGAAATGTGTTTTTGTAAACAAGCAAAGCTTCTGGAGACAGCTCGTAAACTACTACTGGGATGTCTACTAAGGAACTTGGGAGCATGATCTTAACTAGTACCGAAGGATTGTAACCCAGGAAACTGGGAAGATATAGTATGGATGGTGATGCAGTGAGTGAAACTCCTTGTGAGGATATCTGTAACCGCTCCTGCGAAGCCGAATTTATAGAAAGGGAAAAGGCAAAAGCGAACAGGATTATTGCAGCAATTACTAATGAATAGAAAATGCGTTTGCGCTTGCCGAAATAAACTTCAATTCGTTTCATTACTTTCTGTGCAGGCAATCCACTTGGGGTCCTGATAAGGTAGGTAAGTGATAATGATGTTTATTGCTCAGATGAAAGGAATTACTAGCATCATGCAACTTCTTGTCATCAACTAAGAGTGCATCTTTGTTGTTTGAGGGGACCAGTTCATTCATTGGACAATGCCACACAAAGAGGGTTAATAACCTTTATTGCATTCATCGTCCAAAGGCGATTCTGCCACGAAACCGTTTTTCTGAAATACAAAAATTATGTAGTCTGCTCCGGCATAGAGCAACGGAAGGGTTCCAACCAGCTCATCTATTCTCCTTAAAGAGGAAGTTTTCGTGATAGGATCTGTCAATCGATGATAGTTGTAGGGGGGTATGATGTTGCAGACACCCTTTTTGTAGAGATTATCCAGGCCATTTAGTTTACCAAGAAAGGATGGTTTCCTGGGGTACGAAAGAGTGTTGAATCTGCTGTGATTGACTGTTAGGGTTCCACCCATTCTTTCTCTAATGTATTCAATCCTTCCCTTGAAAAGACTGAGCAAAATATCTAGAAGGCCGTACCTGTTCATATATGATCCTATGAAGTAACCTCCCAATTTCAGATTGTCATTCAGAATTCCAACAAGTTTGCTGGGTTTTGCAATGTTCAGATAACCGTAACTTGAAAAAACAACGTCATATAGGCCATGAATGTCTTGGGCATCCCTTAATAAAAGCCAGTCCACTGATTCTAAATTATCCTGATGGATACTAATCGACTTTTTCAGAGTGGAATTAGAGATGTCCGCCTCAGTAACTCGAACCTTTTTAGCGATTTCAAGCACTTCTGATTTTGGTCCACATCCCAGATCCAAAATCTTGTTGCCATCTTCTACGAATGAATTCAAAACTTTCAACGTCATTTCTCTCATGTATCTCTGGACCCAGTTCGAATCAACAGTTGCAAGATATTGGTCTACGTCTATATCGAAGACTGTTCCGAGAACTTCCAAATCGTCTGCAGTCTCCTCGGAACTGGGTTCAAGTACCGCAACCTTGTCGTAACCTAAGAAGTACCTTTCAAAATGTTCCTTCCCATATTTATCCACGAATGCATCTCTATATCTCTCAGTTCTCTCAAACGATGCTTTCATGTGGGTAGAGTCCAGGATTACGTAGGGGAAAATCTCCAACTCCTTGATCCATCTTCCCGTAGGTATAATTATGGTCTTCAAACCGTCTCTTATAAAATTGACTCTAACCTCCCTCTGGAAGGGACCCGAAATCCTAATTCTAAGGCTGTAGTCGTCAGATCTTTTTGAAGACAAAAAGAGTCTCATCCCCAAGATGATTAATGAGCGGAAAACCAGAGAACACACTCTCCAGCCTTCTTAAGAAGGATCTTGTATCCTCTGGTCGTATCTTCTCGTATAATGAAGGGATTGCGAATATCCCAAGTCCTATTGATTCCTCTAGCCGAAAGCCCGACGGCACAAGTTTCAAAAATTCGGAGTTGGTAAAATAATGAGAACTGACTTTCTTCCCTACTACCTCCACATTCACGTTCCCCCTTATTCTAGAAAATAACTTCTCTAGTCTGAGCCTAGAACAATCCGCCAATATTTCTCCTAATGAAAGTCTGTTTCTGACACTTACGATAAAGTACCCTCCTGACAGGACAATCTCCCCAAGTGCTTTAAAAAACTTTGACAGATTCGGTTCATTGTTGAGTGCACCATTAAAGGAGTACACAATTCCAAATTTGCCATCAACCATTCCCAGAGACGAGGCGGGAAGCCTGAAGGCACGAAACTTATCTCCATTTCCGGACTTCTGGATCTTGGTCGTAGCAAACTCAATCATACCTTTGGATATGTCGACACACGTCAGGTCACATCCAGTCTCACTGATAATCTTCTTAGCCTCCTCTCCAGTGCCACAACCTATTTCTAATAGCCTCCATCCAGGGATGTAACGTTCCCTTACTGATTTTACTTCCTTCTCCCGTATATCGACGTTTATGAAATTGGCTTGAATCTTCTGATCGTAGACTGGTGCCGCCTCCGAAAATATCGCATCAAGGCTCTCATAGTATTTTTCAGGATTAAATTCCACGAAAAATGAAGCAAAATCGCTTATTAAACGTTAGTACGGGAAATCTTTAATTGAGAAGTACCATTCGATGGCATAGTGGAAGAATTAATTCCGGACTACAACTCATCAAGATTTGTCATCAGTGAAAAACACGAAGAACTACTAGAGAGGAAGATCATATCAAAAAATCTTTCGACCGGCAGAGTAGCCTTAGATCTTGGAGGAGGGTACGGCAGACTTACTGGCATTCTTCTGGATCGCTATAAGTACGTGGTCCTCATTGACTATTCTATCAACAATCTCGAACGAGCGATGAAAGTACTTGATAGAGAGAGGACCGTTTTCCTTCATGCGGATATAAGGAATCCTCCCATCATGGACGGTTCTGTAGATTTCATTCTATCATTACGAGTTATGCACCACTATTCCAACCTCGGGTTCCTTGGTTTTATCTCAAGAAAATTAAGGAAGGACGGAATGTTTTTGTTCAACGTCAACAACATAAGCTCACCCCTTTTCGCTTTTCACATGATTAAGAGCGTAATAACAGGGAAAGGGATACGACTCAACATGCTTAAACAAGGAGTACAAGAAGTCTCAGATGATTCTGGGAACCGAAACATATTTTTCTTGAACTACAGGCACATACTTGGCTTCGTTCCTTCGGACTGCAGAGTGGAGCGTGTTATAGGATCAGGCATGTTTCACAACAGTTTAATTGAAACCAAGTCAGATTTTCTGAACATAGAAAGATTGACAAATACAGAAATTTTGATTTCGAATGCGTTTAAGAACGCATGGTTTTTTCCAGATGTGTTTATGCTACTCAGGAAAGAGGGACTAACGCCGGACCAAGAAGCAAATGGACCTTTGGATGCGATAAGCTGCATCAAATGCGGCAGTCATCTGAAGCAGGAAAACGATGAAGTAGTATGTGCTGGATGCGGGAATGTATACGGATCAGAGGGAGACATCATCGACATGGTAAGCAGGGAGAATCGTTGAGCAGCATTTAAGCAACTTAGAGATCTTAATTCGTTTTTCGTGCAGAAATGTGAATATTGCTGCATCGATATGTGGACTTGAATGTTTGAAAAGACACGCTATTTCCCAAACGGCTGCTGCAAAACCTTAAGAACTGCATTGGGCTGAAAAAGTAGTGGATAGATCCTCAAAGGGATGTTTCAGCATTGTTATTCCGACGCACAACAGATATGAAAAACTGAAAAATTTGTTAGATACCATAGACAGGGTCAATCCTCCAAATTTAGAGGAGGTGATAATCGTAGATGATTCAGAGAAAAAAGAGCACATCTTCACCGGTTACGGGAATCTTGCAATAAGGATCATAACTTCAGAAAATAGAATGTTCATTAGTGAAGCAAAGAACAGAGGATTTTCTGAAACAACGTCAGGTATTGTTTTCTTCATAGACGACGATAATCAGGTTGACGAGTCAACATTCTACTGTCCAGTGAAACTGCTCATTGAGAACAGTGATTTTGGGGCCGTATTCCCATCTGTGCTGTACCAGAGGGCCAAGGAAATAGTATGGGTTTATGCCACCCCTTTCAAAAAACACAGGTGGGGTCACGAGTTGATCGGCAGAAACAGGAAAAGAGATCCGTGGATTGAGAATCGAACAATCGACATCGATGCACTTCCCAACTCTTTTGCGATAAGGAAAAGCGCGCTCGAGCAGGTAGGCGGATTCAGCAAGCACTTTCCCGTTTACAACAGCGCATACCTCGCACTGTCCCTGAAGGAAAATGGTTGGAGGGTTGTTGCTCATACCGGCTCTTTTATCTATCACGATGTCGAACTTCCTTTGGAGTTCGGGTACTGGGCCGAACATGAGGTATCGGATCCAGACAGAGTCAAGATTGAGGTGGCCGACTGGTTCAGATTCATGAGAGTAGTCCATCGAAGAGAGAGCATGTTTCTTGTAAGAGCTCTTGCGAGATCAGCATTTTTCATAGCCCCGAACTCGATCGCATATATCTTGAAAGGAAACAAGTTGAAGTACAAACTTATCAGGAAAGAAATTGAAGGTCTAATAGATGGCCTCAAAGGAAGTACCAGGAGTCCCCTGAAATAATTCGTCACAGGCCAATGTTACCCGAGAAACCTTCAGTTAACACCTAATGGAAGACAGCACTGAAGGTAAATTTTCCCAGATTGCCCGTTAGGAAACAGTTTGGATCAGGGTAGGGTTTTCGGTTTAGAACTCGAGGTCCAATATTTTACTGCGGTAAGATATTTTAGGAAATCTATAAATATTCACATTATGATGTGAATACATGCCAGAGAAAAAAGAGAGGTCTCGCAGTTTCAAAATTCAAGGTATATTCCTTTTACTCGCTTTTGTCGTGGCATTATCAATTCTTCTTACTGACAAAAACCTGCAAACTGACTTTGGAATTCAGCATCCGTACTTTATTCACTGGTACGGCATGCTTGTAATAGCAATTGTGTCGTTGATAGGAGGCGCGATCCTACTCGTATCCACTGGAAAGATGATGGGGATGGCAGGGACAATAGGCTCATCGCTCCTGGCGTTATTTCTCGTGGCTGACGTTGCGACCTTCTCTCAGGTCGGCTTCAAGTACGCATCCCAGTTTGCAACATACCTGTTCGGAATTTCCAAATACCCAGGTACGCTTTCCTACGTCCCGGGTCTCTACGATCTGTTGTTGGTCCTATTCATACTTGCAGCGGTATCAGGAGCAATATCTCTGAGAAGATAGATCATAGCATCGTCTAGGTACGGCGATATTCCTATAGGGGATGGGAGTTTAATGTGTTGTTTTCCAAAATCTGAACGAATATGATAATTAAGGATATTCCTCCGCGTATTGCTTCAGTGCAACTGCATTGTTGATTTTCTCCCCTTTTGAGGAATAAAGAGAGATAACATCTTTCCTTTGGCAAATTTCCAATAACTGTCGTGCGAACTGGTTTCCGTCAAATTCTTCCGAGGACCTTTAGTAAAACTCCTTCCATTTCTCTGGATTGTGAGATGCCCCTTCAGAGTTCATTCTGAATGTCGCTATTCTGGCTATTTGATCCTCCCAGTTTCAAGAACCGGTTCGTTTGCACGAAGTTGACTTTAACTGACAACGACTCCTATGTATGGGGTGAATACTTTAGAGTTCAAGTTCAGACACTGATTCAGATTGAATTCGAAAGTCAAGTGAGTCGTGGAAAGAGCTTTCACTGTGAATGGATGGTTAAGGAATGCAGCATGAGATGCCATCGCGAATGATTCGTTTGTGCCTGCCATATCAACGGAAACCGATGAGACATAGACTCTTATCATCGTGTAGTTCCCGGCTGGGATCGATAGTGATCCGAGGAAGGAAGAATTGTTAAGGGTTACACCATAAATGTTGACCGTTCTTGAGGAAATCGTGTAGTTAGTCCATCCACTAGAAGTACTGTGCAAAGAAATCGCCGAGAATGTTATGTAAACGGCAGAGACATTGCTGTTTACCGGCGTGTCTGCAACGGAAAGATTGAGAGTTCCATGACCATATGTCGTCAGGGCAGCATATACTCCCACTCCAATGACTACGACTATCACCACAGCAATTACTGCGATTGTAGTTTTACTTGCCATAACTGTTTTAATCTCCTTGGCTTATTAATGATTTTGGTACAATTATTGAACAGAAATACAATTTAAATCCTTAAAATTTGGACAAGGATGCATTATTCACAAAATCAATTAGTCTTACTGTCTAGTGTGCCTCGTGTTGTCTTCGGTGCATTTCTAGCCTCTTTTCCCCTCAAAATCGATAGTATTATGGCTATCAGCAAGAGAACAACAGACGCGACCAGAGCGGTATGCATTCCCTTGATATACGCCACTGATAAATCACCATTAATCTTGCCGACTCCAACGAATATCTGAAATGCGTAAGCCCTCGGGATGGATAGGGATGCTATCAGCAGAGCTACTGCAAAACTGCTTAGCATGCCTACGTTAGCCATTGTTCTTAGCAGCCCGTTTGTAACTCCATATGCTTTTGGGGGAGCACTCGCCATTACTGCGCTGTTGTTCGGTGCAAAGAAAGCACTGTTGCCTGATCCGTATACGACTGCACCTAGAATCACCATAAAAATAGAGGTAGTCAGTCCAAAGGTCAGATAGATCAGGATTCCAATTATCTGTACAGAGAGACCGATCGTTGCCAGGACCCTTGCTCCGAATCTATCCGAGAGTCTACCGGACAATGGTGCGACCACACCACCCAGTATGTATCCTGGTATGAGAAGAATAGATGAACTCCAAGGAGTAAAGCCTCTAGGGCCCTGAAGATACATTATGATCAAGAACAGTACAGCGAAGGTAGCCAGAGATTGAAAGAATGCGGCGAATATTGAAGCAGTAAGGATTCTACTTCTGAGTATTGAAAGATCGAGAAGCGGATGTTCTACTCGTCTTTCAAGTAAAATAAAAGAAACAAGCAATAAGAATCCAAGCAACATCTCGAACCCATAAACATCCTTCCATCCTGAGCCGGTGATATTGGATATCCCATAGAGTATGGCAAACAGACCAGCTCCTAGAAGTACAAGTCCACCATAATCCAACCTCTCCCTTACCCTTGGGGATTTCTCCTTAAGCATCAGGTAACCGACCAAAGTTGCTACTATGCCTATAGGGACATTGATGAAAAAGATGTACCTCCAACTAAAGAAGGTCACGAAGGCACCGCCAACAAGTATCCCGAGAATGGCTCCCAGGGACCAGCCGATGCCGTTGTATCCAAATGCTTTTCCTCTCTCATGTGGAGGAAAAGTATCTGCGAGAATTGCACCACTGTTGGCAAAAATAAATGCTCCCCCGAGCCCCTGGAATATTCTGAATACTATCAGTTCTGCCCCATTCTGTGAGAAACCGCAGAATAACGAGAATATTGTGAATAGTGCAAATCCTAGATTGTACATCCGGACCCTTCCAAAAATGTCTCCGAGTCTTCCAACTTGAGTAGTAGTTATAGTTGTTATAAGCAGATACGCCATTATCACCCAGACCATGCTTATGAGATCAGAGTGAAGATCCGTTTTCATGACCGGGAGCCCAAGAACCACTGCGGTGGTGTCTATGGCGCTCATCGTGACTCCAGTCATGACGATTGCGACTGCAACAGTGCGATTTATCCTATCTTCCCTTGAAAGCTTAGGGGGAACTGCCCGGGAACGAATCACGGAATCCTCTATCGTGGCTGAATTGAAAACACTTTCCAAATCAGTTGAAATTTTGGTATTGCCTGAAAAGTGGCCATTTTTCAGCCTGTTAATTAAATATAATGACGAAAATATACTAATATCAACTTTGAATAATGTTTCAGTGATGAATCTTCAGAACGATAAATTGTCAAGACTACCTAAGGAGACCCGAGCAAAGGGTGTGGCGAAGAAGGAACCAAGACTTATAGTCAGGATCTCTGATTTCCTCATGGATCTATTCAGGGATTAGAAGGTGTTCTTGAGTTCATACCCACAACCGTTCCACTCATGGTTGAAAATCTGAGCTAATCCATATTAACGAGATTGTATTTTGTTTCAGTAAAGGAAAATGTTGATCACTTCACTGGCAAGCGGTAGCTCTGGAAACTCCACTCTAGTTTGCGGCGGGAACACATGCATACTCGTGGATATGGGGATTTCTGTCAAGAAGACTCAAACCGCTCTCCAATCTAAAGGGATCGATCCAAAGAAAATTTCGGCACTATTCATCACGCACGGCCACTCAGATCATGCATCTGGAGTTCATGCCTTCAAGCGAGTTTTTCAGATACCAGTTTATGGTACCTACGAAACCTCAGATATTTACGTAGACCAGAGAGGTGGATACGGTGGATATCAAGAAATGGGTGTGGAAATAGACAACTTCATCAAGGAGGATGAATATAAGCAGATCGGAGATCTTTCTATCGAGGCGGTCAGGATATCGCACGATGCCAGGCATCCCGTCGCTTATTTCATCCACAATGGAAACAAGAAGGTTTCCGTTATAACAGACCTAGGGGAATCAAACCCACTCCTGGAAAAGAGAGTGAGTGAATGTAACGCAATATTGATAGAAGCTAATCATGACCCTTCGATGCTCCAAAAAGGCCCGTATCCTGATATTCTAAAGAAGAGAATAAGCGGAGCAAGAGGGCATCTTTCAAATCAACAAACAGCCAAGGTGTTAAGAAAAGCTGTGAATGAAGAAACTCCGATTCTGCTAGCCCATCTATCCAAGGTGAACAACACCCCACAGCTTGCGATACAGGCCGTGCACGGAGCACTTAGAGAAAGCGGACTCAGAACCGAAAGAATTCGTGCACTTGCACCATACAACGACCCTACGGAGATAAGACTCTGAATGTCGGGTTCTATTTCTTTTGCTGAGATAATGTCCCTCACAGGATTTCTTTCGAGATACGAGGGAGGATTTATTGAAAAGAACTACCTCAGTGACGAAGGCGTATCTTTCAAGTTCAGGAAATCCGGAATGGACTCAGCTTATCTTCATTTCATGGGGGGGAAATACCTCTTTGTCTCTCAGGAAAATGAGATTGCAGGTAAGAAGAATGCACTTCCACTGGAAAACATTTCCATCAACAAGGTGAGGCAGCTCGGAACAGATAGGGTACTAATAGTTGAAGGTCCCAGGACTTTGATAATTGAGTTAATGGGAGGAGGGAACATTTTCGTTCTGCAGGAAGGGTTGATCGTCTTCGCAAAGAAACCAAGTAGGAGAGGCACAAAAATCTTGAAGGTCGGAGAGAAATACGAATATCCTCAATACATTGACCTCAGATCCGAGCAATTCAGCTTTGAGAATGCGATAAGCACTTCATCAAGCGATCCCGTCAGGACGTTGGCTGTGAGATTGGGCTTATCCAAGTATGCAGATGAATTAGACTGCGCGTTCGGACATAAATTCAAGAAAAACTCCGACGTTCTTGAGAACATCGAAAAATTGAAGGAAAAGATCTCTGAAATCTACAAGGGAGCCAATGAGGGAAAGATTTACATCTATAAAGACGAGTTTTACGTGTGGAGAAGTTTCTGCAGAAGTGAAGAACCGGATGTAATGGGAATAGAGGAAGGACTCAAGAGAACTTTTGAAGGCAGCCATCCAGAAGGGGACGGAAAGACAGAAGCGATGAAACGAAACATAGAAAAGATGACGGCAGAGATGGAAAGACTGAGAAATACTGGAGAGTTCATAATGAGTCATCTCGGAGAAATGGAACGCCTCATAAACAAGGGGAAGAAAGCTGATCCAGAGAAGTACAAGATAGATTACGAGAAGGAAACTATATCGTTCGAAGAGGACGGAATGAACATAGAGCTAAACATGAATAAAACTGCGGGGGAGAACGCTGATGATTATTTCGGTATGAGCAAGAGGATAAAGGAAAAATTGTCCAGAGTGAAACTTGAACCCGTAGTTGAAGAGAAGAGAGTCGAGTTGAAGAAAGTGAGGAGGGTATTCACGAACTACAGGTGGTTCCTAACAAGCGATGGAAATCTGACGATAGCTGGCAAGGATGCGGAAACGAACGACTCAGTAGTGAAGAAGTATCTTGGAGAGAAGGATTTGTACTTTCATGCGGACATACATGGGGCGCCATCCGTCGTAATGAAAGTTTCAAATCAGTTCACTGAAAAAGGGATCGTGGAGGCTGCTTCGTTCGCATGGTGCATGTCTAGGGCATGGAACTCGAAATTCGAGAACGGTTCCGTTTTTTATGTGACGAGGAGCCAGGTAAGTAAGACTCCGGAATCAGGAGAATACCTAGCAAGAGGTGCTTGGGTAATCAGAGGCAGGAAGAATTACGTGACGCACCTGAATCTTGAACTTGCAGTTGGTTTTCAAAAGTACGAAAACAGGGAATATGTAGTAGCTGCACCGGTCTCTTCAATAGGAGGAAGGAAAATAATAATTGTCCCTGGCGAAGAAAAGGAAAGTGTCGTAAAGGAGATATCGGAATTCCTAGGGGTCGAAAAAGAGTCTGTTTACCCCGTTTTGCCTCCTGGTACATGGTCCGTTCGCGAGAGAGTTGTCTCCTGATAACTCCAGGCTCTTCTTGTCAAGGGTATAGAAACTGCCAGTGCCACGCAAATCACTCCAATAAGTCCCCACAAAAGAAGTGGGCTGCGATAGAAAAAAGCGAGCATAGCTGCGTAGACTATCGGTGAAAAAGGACTCACAAAATTGCTCATTAGTGAGAACCCTCCGTAGTACTCCCCCCTTCTTCCCTCCGGTGCAATCCTTCCAATAACAGAAGTCATTGGGGGAGAGATAACATTCTCCCCTATCGTTAGAAAGACGACGTCCAAGAAAAGCAGGGCTATATTTCTTGTGATTCCAAACACAGCGAAGGTAGCAGCATAGATCAGCAAGCCCACTGCGACTCTCTTCATGTCGTCAGTCTTGTAGAACAATCTGTTGACCGGGAGTTGAAGCCCCACTACAACTACACCGTTCGTGGCAAACAAGAGTCCTATCACAAAGTTTGGGATTAGGTCGATCTTAGAAAGAAATTGATTCAGGATGTAAGCCCACGGTCCTGTAGCAAAGAATGCGAGGGATAGGAGTATTGAGATTATGAGGAACCTGTTGTCGCCCCTAGGAAATGAGATGAGACTCTTTTCTGCCTGTGGAGGAGCCTCGTTGTAATTTATGTACCTGTAGAACAGATAGAATCCAAGGCTTTCGGATATCAGAGGAATCAATGGAAGAATCGCATAGTTGTAAGAAACTACGAAGCCGGAAATTGCTGGTCCCAGCGAGAATCCCACGTTGGCTCCAATTCTGGTAAGGCTGAAGGCATCAATCCTGTCTATATCGTTAGTTGAGTCTGTGACTATCACCATATCCACGACTGACTGGAGGGATGCTACCGCAGCGAAGAGAATGAAGCTCGAGTATATGTACAGGTCTGAAAGGTTGTAATTGATTCCCAGAAACATGACAAAGAAGAGTACAGCAAGCATGGGGGGCATCAAGAGCGCTATCTTTCTTCTACCGACTCTGTCCACAAGGTTTCCGCCAAAGATGCTAACCGGTATTGAAGCAACGCCTGAGAGAACAAAAAGGATTCCTATCTCGATGTAAGGAATACTCCTGACTTCAAGCAGGTATATCGGAATGAACACCCACACTCCAGATCTTCCCATCAGTCTCAGCAACTCGGCTATCGATATCGTAGTCACGATCTTGTTTTGAACAACATCCTTCGAAATAGGTAGCTTCATTCCGTAAAGTCCTTGATCGCCGTACAGATAAAAAGGTTGGGAACGTATTCAATCATTATCATTTAGAAAGTAAAATAGAAAATAAAAAAAAGAAATTGAGGAGATTTACTTCGTAGACTCTTCTGTCCTCTTCGGAATGCCTTTGTCAAGGCCAGACAGGCTTAGGGCCTTGGTTTCGAATCCTCTTCTTTGCCACAGCACTGTCATAGCCAGGGAGATGACAAATACGACCATCACGATAGCTGCAGATCCATTGAAGGGAAATCCGTTGTTCGCCAGATAAGTTAACGAGCCGGTTATGACTCCTGCACTCACCCAGACCACAAATCTAACTACAGAGACGTAAGTTCCTCTCTTGACAGTTGGGAAGAGTTCTGGTTCAAGCATTCCCCTAGATGCCCACGTTATCTCACCGGGTATGAACAATATGGTCATTATTACTACCAGCAAGAGCCCAGAGATTGCTCCAGTTATGGCCTCGTATGCCCACAGGACTGCCCAGAATCCAACCAGGATGCCATATGAGAATATTGTGAACGTTTTCCTACTTACTTTATCGACAAAGAGAAGACCAGCCACTACTCCTACCACTGCCATGGTGAGTCCTCCGATTAATGGGATAGTTGCCGCTAGAATGCCGTTAGTACCGTAGAAATAATCATATCCAACACCGTATGAAAAGTAAACAAATGCAACGTCCTGAGCCACACCTATGAGTATCAGGATGAGGAATCTCATAGGCAATCCAACAGATACGCTGACCTTTTCTGTATTTCCATCCTGTCCAACCCAGGCGTCTTCTACATCAGATTTCGTACCTCCTCTTATAGCAGTCCACGGTGCTGACTCAGACATAAGTCTCCAAGCAATTGCAAGTGCAATCAATGGGGCGAAAAACAGGAGTCCTAATGCTATGTCATTCGCTGTTTTTGAAAGTCCAAGGAGTAGAGGTATGAAAGTTATGCCCACACCGATGTTTCCAAAATTCTGAACAATTACAAGCGATCGACCTCTGTTTTTGGCAGGAACAGCCTCTGCCATCATCGAGAGTATTGGAGTTTCGAGTCCTATTGCTGCCATTCCTATGAGTATGAAGGAAATTACCAGAGCGATAAGATAAGTTAGAGATGTAGGAGATGTTAGCTGACCAGCTAGATATATTGCAATACCAACCACAATCATTGCAGAGGTTATCATGAATGAGCCTTTTCTTCCGATGCGGTCAGCGAGTCCACCAGACATTAGTGCCCCAACTCCACCTGCAATGTATGGAAGACTCAATCCTAAGAAAGCATATTTTGCTGGAATTACCCCTCCAATAGCAAACACCGGTCCATAACTTTCTGCGACACCATAGACAAGCATTCCCATTGCCAGAGCTATAAAAACCGCCCAAGGGTATTTCATCCCGCTTTTTTCACCAGAATTATTTGAAAGATTTTGGTCATGCACAGACGTCAATGGTTCCATAGCGGGATTAGAACTATTAGCGCTATTTGGTTGAACCATCAAGTGATGTATAAGTATCGTTATAAATACGTTTTCTCATACCAGTTATAAAGATTAAACGGTCATATATTACTACCTAAATGACCTATGTAGCTGAATAATTATCTCATATTAAATATTTATAAATAAAATAATGATTCCTTGAATAAGAAAATATAAAGTTCTCGCACAATTTTATTTAGTTTGTTGCTATCTAAACTCAAATGAAAGAAGCAGTAAAAATCTCGAATTTTTCTTTTAGATTTCCCACGATAACTGGTATAAGAAAAGAGTACACACTCAAGAATGTAAACTTGAGCATAATGAGAGGGGAGGTGTTTGGAATTACAGGAGGAACGGGCTCAGGGAAGAGCACCCTTTGTTATGTTATTGCTGGACAGATCCCGCACCAGCTCAAGATACCGAAAGATCAGTTAGAGGACCACGTCAGAGGAAGTGTTCGCATTCTCGACGAGAAGATAGTTGGTCTTTCCACATCCAACAATAAGAGAGAAACAACGATAAAGAACGTGAAAGAAGGAACTATTGGATTTGTGAAACAAGAACCGGAGAGCTATTTTTCTCATAGGCCAGTAATGGAAGAACTTTCATTCAATCTCGACAAACTCCATCTTTCAAAAAAAGAGAAGGAAGAGAGGATCAAGGAAGCGCTTAAAGTCGTAAAAATGGACGGACTCTTTAAGTCGGCATCCAAACTGACTCCCTCTGAATTATCAAATGGAGAGCAACAGAGACTTGTCATAGCAAGTTTTCTTGCCCTGAAACCAGATATCTTGATTCTAGATGAACCCACATCGGACCTAGACCCTGTTGGTAAGGGTGAAGTGATCGATGCTATTCTTTCAATGAAAAAAGAGAGTGGAATTACAATCATTTTGGTAGAGCAAGATCCCGAAACTCTAATCAAGTTGGCAGATCGTGTTGCAGTAATTAACAAGGGGGAAGTGGTTGTTGTCGACGAACCTTCAAAAGTATATTCAAGAGGAGACATAAAGAGATTCATCGATGTTCCAGAGCTGATGGAACTAATTGGACCGACTGGAGAGATTGGAGAGAAGTTTGCACCCGAACGACTCAAGGACTTTAAGGTGAGAAGAAAAGAAAAGGAGAAGGGAAAGGTACAACTGCAGATTAAGGGTGTCAACTACCTCTACGAGGATGGAACGAGGGCCCTGAACAATCTGGACCTAGTGATACACGAGGGCGAGTTCCTTTCGCTCGTGGGTCCAAACGGATCAGGAAAGAGTACGATCTCAAGAATAGTATCGGGCAACCTTTCAGGATGGAAGGGTAATATTATCTTCGAGGGTGAAGATATATCAAAACGAGGGAAGAGAGAAAGGGGGAGTAACTATATCGGATACGTTTTTCAAAACCCTGACCAACAGGTTTTACAGGGGACTGTGAAGGACGAAATATTCTCTAATCTGAACAATACAACCTTCGACAGAAGAAGATTTCAAGAGATTGCGGAGGATGCTTTGCGTAGGGTGAATTTAAGGGACAGGATAAATGATGACATCAATGCACTTAGCAGGGGGGAGAAGAGGAGACTTGCTCTTGCAAGTGTCATAGCAACAAAACCGAAGATGCTCATCGTTGATGAACCCGCGACTGGACAGGACCTCAAAGGGTCCACAGAGATTATGGACCTTCTCGTCGAACTGAACAACAAGGGCGTGACGATCGTGATCATTACTCATGATATGAGGTTGGTCGCAGAATATACCAGAAGAGTCATCGTGATGAAGGAAGGGGGAGTCATTTTCGACGGCACCCCTGAGGAACTATTCCAGAACGACGAGCTGATGGAAGATTCATCACTCGCTCCGCCGCAGCTTGTAAAGATTTCCAGGAAACTCAAGGATTCGGGCGTTTTGCAAGACATACTTCTAAACGCGAGAGAATGGCTTGAACTCTTTCGATTCGAAAGCGAAAAGAAGAACTTCGTGGCACTGAAATTCGTAGATCTGAAGCGGTATGCAAGGGAACTTGCTGCCGACATTCTTAAAAGGTTCGGAAGACCTGAGAGCATAGTTTACATAGAGAGGGGAGGAATGGTCATTGGAAGACTCCTGAGTGATTTTTTGTCAGTGAGGAAAGTTTATCCCCTCCGTGCAAGCTATTACACCGACGATGGTATTCCAATGACTCACGTTCACATAAGTGATTTTGATTTTACTCTATCTAAGAGTGACGGATATACCCTGCTCGTGGATGACATAGCGGATACCGGAAAGACCCTCAGAGCTGCTAGTGAGGAATTGAAGAAGAAGGTGTCAACAAGGATAGTGACCGCGACAGTAGTCTACAAGCCCCAGTCTGTTTTTAAACCAGACGCATATGTCTACGAGGTTGGAAATAATACCTGGATTGTATTTGATTATGAGGAGATAGAGACCCTATCAAGGTTTATCAGGAAGGACAACAAGGAGGGCCTCAAATTCATGCAAGACAATTTCTAGCTCCATTATCCACACTAAGATTTGGCTGGAATGTTACGTAAAAATAAAAGTAAAAGTATCAATTACGTTCTATGCCAGAGTTAAAGGGAATAATCACACCCGCAGTGACTCCCTGGAAGGGGGACACGATAGACTATGATGCCATTGATGCTCTGATGGATTTTCTAGAGAAGATAGGAGTTGCCGGAGTGTTTCCTATGGGATCCTCTGGGGCTACTCCAATAATCTCGGTTGAACAGCATGTAAAGGTTCTGGAATATTTCATGGACAGGAAGAAGCCCAACATGTATTTCTTAGGCGGGATAGGGAGAAATGCAGTAGACGATACCCTTACAATGGGATTGTACGCAAAGGAGCTTGGGGTCGATGCAGTCTCTATAGTCACGCCGTACTATCTCAGAATGTCGCAGGAATCAATCTACAGGTATTATGAGAAACTCCTTTCCCAAATCGATATTCCGGTGTTGATCTACAATATTCCGCAGAATACAAATAACAACATAGAACCGCAGACGGTCCTTAAATTAAAGAGGCAATTCAGTCAAGTGGCGGGAATAAAGGACAGCAGCGGAAACTTTTCCAACTTTTCGACTCTGATTGATGTGGTGGGCAAAGAAATTAAAGTGCTGCAGGGTCAAGACGACCTTCTTCTTCCTTCGCTATTGATGGGTGCTGCTGGAGGGATCAATGGCACTTCAAACTTCTCCGACTTGTCAGTAAGGGTGTTTAACGAATTCCAGAATGGCAACTTCGCTTCAGCAAGGAAGATCCAGGCAGTCCTATCTGAACTAAAGAAACTAACCAACTCACTTGAGTTCCCACAGGGCCCGCTGGCTGGATTTATAGAAATGGTGTACCACAAGGAAACCGAAAGTCCGTTCCCGCTAAAAGACATTGATGCAGAGGCCAGGAAGAATTTCGGCATAAAGGCAAAAGAAATTTTGAAGAAGATTGAGACGTAATCTATAAGTTGTCGGTTGGATATTAGAAAATATGGAGACATACGGCGAAGCTGATAGAGTAGAAGATCTGAGAACCCTAAACTGTGGAGAGCCGTATATCTATATCAAGGGGGCTATCAGACTTGCTTCTAGGGAGCTCAAACCCGGTCAGATTCTGATGCTCATAGTTCCAAAGGAAAAGTGGGTTCTGCAAGACGAAACCTTCAATACAATTCTGGAAACAAGCAAGTTCGAGCTGGTAGAAAGTGAGTATGGTCTTAACGTCGTTCACAAGCTGAGGAAGCAGTAGAGATGAGATGCTATTTGTTCATGATCAGTTTCACAATCACTGATAGGTCGACAATATGCGTGTTAGAAGAGAACATCCATCAGGCCCTCGAAGAGTTTATTGATGTCGACCCATCAGACAAGTGGACCATAGAAGAATTGATTTCAAGATTTGCGCGGAAAGAAGCGGTAACAAAAGACGACGTAACTGTGGGTTACGTACTGGTATCGTCGCCAGAAAAGACCGTAGAAATTAGTCTCAAGGAGGAAGGGACAAAGACCATTCTAGAGGGATTGAAGGAGATAGCTCAGAAACACGGATTCAAGTTAGTGAACTGAATATCTCCAATAAATCACTGAAACTGTTAGCAACCTTGTAACCACTTTTGAAATCAAAATCGCTATCTTTTCCAAGCCCAAAACTTACCCATACGGCTTTGATTCCAACTTCAAGGGCGCTCTTTACGTCGCTCGCCCGGTCTCCTATGTAGTACACCTTATCAAGTTCTTTCCCGGATTTATTAACAATGTACCTCAGTCCTTCGGCCTTGTTCTCTATCGGCAGGTCTCCACCAATGATGTATTTGAACTGAATTCCAGGGAAGAACCGTTTTGCGATCTCTACAGTCAGTCCGACGTTCTTTAGTGTCAATATTCCTAGGTCATTCCTCTTCTGGAGCTCTTTCAATACAGAGGGGGAATCATCTATCGGTTTGGTATCAAGGGCAAACGTGCTGAGATAACAATCAACGTAATGCTTCATGATGGCAGACAAGTCCGCCTCAGGAACTCCGTGCCTTTCCAATATCTGGGTTAATTTGAGGACTCCTATGTATTTGGAAATGTTGCTTATATTATAACCAAATTTACCTGCTGATTCCCTAAGACACCGAAGGATGGACTGCTCTGAGTCTATCAAGGTGCCATCCATATCAAATACCAGTAGGAACCCCATAAAACGCTATTCCATTCTATCATAAATTCGTACTTGTAACAGGGATTTATACTGAAAAGGTTATTAACTTTACTATAATAACCTAAGAAGGTGGAATAAGATGGCTTTACTAAAGGACAAGGATAAGCAATATCTAAAGGACGAATTCAAGAAGAACCTCAAGAACGAGGTGAAGTTATACGTGTTTACCTCGGAAAAGGACTGCCAGTATTGCGATCAAACGGTCGAGATTGCCCACGAATTACAGGAAACCTCTGATCTAATCAAGGTAGAGAAACTGGGACTGGATTCAGAGAAGGCAAAGAAGTGGGGAATAGACAAGGCTCCAACCACCGTTGTCACAAGCAATGGGGGGACCGAGCACTCGAGAATTAAGTACATAGGAATACCAATGGGGTACGAATTCTCCTCACTCATTGAAGATATAAGGAGGATTTCAAGGAATGACCCCGAATTGGAACCAGCAGTACAGAAGAAGTTGGAAGAGATTGATGAGCCGGTGACGATTCGTGTTTTCGTGACTCCAACCTGTCCATACTGCCCGAAAGCCGTGGGCACAGCCCACAGATTTGCACTCGCGAATAAGAACATAACGGGTGAAATGGTAGAGGCGACAGAGTTCCCAGCCTGGGCTGATGAATGGGGAGTATCTTCCGTGCCACACATAGTCATAAACGGGGATGTTCAGTTCGTTGGGGCATATCCAGACGAGAACTTCGTGGACTATGTCCTTGAGGCGTACAAGAAAAAGAACAGCTGAGCGAGCAAAAATCGCAAATTTTTAATCCTCCAGAGCATGGAGAGAAAGAACGGGGCCGTAGCTTAGCCCGGTAGAGCGCCTGGCTCATAACCAGGTGGTCATCGGTTCAAACCCGATCGGCCCCACTATCTTTCTTCTTTTGTTTTTTGAAGATAAATACGTACTCGTGTTTGAAAACGTAGAATCCGCCTGCAAGAGCCCTATACCTCCACAACTCTTTCTGTTCTCTCTTTGCCCTCGTATCATCGAAATTTTTGGCTATTATTCCAGTTAGAATATAACCTCTCCTTGTCACTTCCTCCATCGTGTAAAAACCGAGAGGGATCCATTCTCCGTTTTGATATTTATCCCCTACGACGAGAACTAGATATCTTCCGTCTTGCAAAACAGGATATGTAGCATCAACCACCTTTCCAAATTCTTTGAGGAATTCTTCGACGGATTTTGTGCCCGACAAATCTCCACTCTTTTTTCCAAATTTTATGATATCAAAGTACGGAGGGTGCATTATTATCAGTTGAACTTCATCCGTACCAGCCGTCTTGCAGATATTTCTAAAGTTTAGCTCTGTACTGTCACCCACCTTTAACCAATATTTAACTCCAAATGTATTTGGTTCAGTCTTGATCAGAGAATTTGCCTTCCTGACAGTAGCTTGATTGATCTCCACACCAATAACGTTTCTTCCAAGTCGAATGCTCTCGATAAGAGTTGTTCCGCTTCCAGCAAAAGGATCCAGGATCCAATTACCCTTCTTTGTGAATCTAATTATGGCTTGGTGAGGAATTTGAGGCACAAAATTCCCCCAATACCATCCTAGATGAGATCCAGACGTATCTCTCCTGTCGAATATCCACAAGCTGTCTGTCAGTACTTCATTATATTCCTTCCATCTGTTCAGATTGATATCGTTTATTCCGTTCGTCCTGTTCTCCGTGAGAGATTTTACTAATCTCTTGGTATAGTACTTTGCCCTTTCCAGTGTTTGTGATTCTAATATTTGACCGAGGTCATCTTCCAATGCAGAATAATGAGACCATTCTCCGGTCATCGGTTGGAATGGTTCATTCACCTTCTTAGTTATTTCAAGGATCTTCTTTCGTAACTGCCTCCTACTATCACAAGAGAGGGCCTCTCTGAGGGATTCGACCATAAAAGTGATGCCCCCTTGGCTCTTGTGATGGCTATGCCTTTTATCGGGTTCATCTTTCTTCAATAGTGAAGGTTGCGAGACCATTCTGAGTTTCATCAGTTTCTTCTATTTTAGAATATTCCGAAGTCCAAAACCAAAGAGACCAATGCCACTGACTTCTCCGATGAGTGAGTAACCAGGTATCTAGAAGTACCATAATGTGGTCGTCTGTTTTACGTTCTAGTCTTTTGGTACCTCCCCCTGCCAACAAATTTCAGGTAGCCACGATCTCTAAGAATCTGAAGCTGTTGTCTAATCTTGTCCTTGATGTGCTTGTTACTGGGATGATTTCTCTGAAAATACGGCTGGAAAGAATAAACATCATCCAGTGAGAACGTCATGGGTAGTGTGTCAACTGCCAAGAGAGTATCAGAAATCCACCCGCGTTTCTCTAAATTACCTCTGAATATTCTTTCTACGGAGGCCCACCGGCTCATTACTGTTTCTTTTGGTATGATGCTGGAATCCTGTATCATAGGAATCTTTCCCATGTCTGGAATGGAGGTCAGTAAAATTTCCGAACCAATCCAGTTGCTTCTTTCGGCGAGTTGACTTAACGGTTTTCTTTTGACAACACTATTCGCGGTAACGGACAATCTGTGGATGAATAGACCATCCTGCACTTCCTTTTCCTTAAGACTATAGTGGAGCAGAATAAGCGATGGAAAAGCGCCTTGCTCCAGACTCCTTATAGTGGTGTTGTACTCAGCTCCTATTATCCTATAGGGGAAATGATGGAACGGAAATGATCTCACGCTCTTCAGCTGAAAGTCATCCTGGGGGTAAGCTTGCAACAACAATTTATGATCCAAATGACCGCAATAAAAATCGTAAACTGCTGTATTGTTCTTATATGGCTGCAAGGGGAGGCCGCATCGAGGACAGTAAAGGTTATCAGTGGCCCAAGTTTCTGTTACTCTTCTAGCAATCTGGGAGGAGCTCCTGTACTTCATAGTCGCCTGCGAAAAGTACGAAGAAAGATCCAGATCCACAAGAACAACTTCTTCTTCGATCTAAATCTTTTTCCATACTGATCAAGAAAACGCCGCTGACCGGGCTCGAACCGGTGACCTCCCGGTTAACAGCCGGGTGCTCTACCAACTAAGCTACAGCGGCTAAAGGGCTTATGAGTCGCTGATAATAATATTTTCCGATATTCCTTCACATCACAATGGGAAGGAGAATAGCAAAGTATTCATGTGAAATAGATATTCCAATTTTTGAGGAGATAAGATGTCGGAGGAAACGATTGAGAATTTTCTTCTCGAAAATGGAAACATAAAGTTTGGTAAATTCAAACTGGCTTCTGGAAAGGAGTCTGACTATTATGTAGATGTCAAGAGTGCACTCCTAAATCCTGCTTTCTTAAGGGAAATCTCGAAGAGAGCCGCACCGTTCATCACGGGTGAGAGGATTGCATGCGTCGAACTGGGTGCTGTACCGCTGGGGGTAGCCGTTTCACTTGATACCGGAAAGGACCTCATAATAATCAGGAAAGAGAAAAAGGAACACGGATTGGAGAAGTTGTATGAAGGAAAAGTCGAGATGGGAGAAACGATAACATTCGTCGAGGATGTCACTACCACAGGTGGAACACTCATCAGGGCTATCACGAAACTAAATGAGATGCACGTGAGAACAGACAGGGTCGTCGTGGTGGTTGACAGAAAAGAGGGAGCAAAGGAAGCTCTGGAATACGAAGGAGTCGAACTGATAAGCCTCGTAAATATAGACAAGTTGCGACGAGCAAGTACTTAAATATTTGGTTTTTCTTATTCTCTGAGGACAAGCGATGGACAGGAGACAGGAAATTATCGCTTCTATCATAAGGACAGCCTCCAGAGCAGGCTACAGCACGATCTATGCAGACGAGAGTCTGTCTTACACGTTCGATTTGATTCTAAGGAACGAAAGCCAGATGATAGTCATCAAGGTCATGAATAATGTAGGACTCCTTACAGAAGAGGCTTCGAGGGCCGTCCTGGCTATATCAAGATTTCTCGACGCCCATCCACTCATCGTAGGGGTCAGCAACAGGGAGGAGAGAATAGAGGACGGCGTAATCTACAGCAGGTATTCTCTACCAATAGTATCACACCAGACTCTAATCTCCTATCTAAAAGAGGGAGAAGAACCAAGGGTAAGGGCGGGACCCGGCGGTTTCTATGTGGAGATAGACTCAGAGAAACTCAAAAGAATAAGGGAGGTAAGGGGGCTTTCTCTGGGAGAAATTGCGAGTGCAATAGGAACCACAAGGAGAACAGTTCTAATGTATCAATCGGGCATGTCCGCCTCCATTGATATCGCGCTGAAGATGGAGGAGTTCCTAGGGGAAGAGATAATGGATTATGTATCGTTCCTCTGGAATGTAGAAGGAGAACAGCTCGCTACAGGCTTCAGGAAAATGCGAGAATTTGAGAGACTAGTCAACCAGGAAATAAGCAAGAAAGGATTTGACATATACCCTATCAAAAGATCGATCGTGAACTTTCTTATGGAAGATTCGGAGTCTTCCTATCTAGGAGGGATAGAAGAGGAAATAGCAAGAATAGAAAAGAAGATCGAATATCTGAGCGAACTCTCAAATATGTGCAGCAAAGAGGGCCTGTTGATTGTCAAGAAAGCTCCAGATAAACCAAAAAGATATAATATTCCCGTCATTTCATACTCAGAGCTCGAACAGTTCGAGGACAAGGAAGAACTGAAGGGAGTGATCGAGGAGAGAAGAAACAGTTGAGAGTCGAGTTCGATGGTCATGACAGGATTATTTTGCTGGGTGTAAACAAAGCGCTAAAGGACTCGGGAAAGTTGGTCGAGGAGGCCCTTAATGCGGAGAACTTTGATCTTATTCTTATATCGGTTACTGAGGAGGAGGTTGACGGACTCAGGAAGTACATGAACAGTCCCGTTGAAGTGGAAATGGACGATGTTGAGATAATATACGAATACTTTATGAAAAATTTCGGTGAAACTTCCATACCCCCTGAGGCGTACATAACCGCCATTAGGATTGCCGATCAGAAAGGTGTGGAAATCAAGGGGATTGACATACCATCCGGGGCATACGAGGATATTTTTGTAGATAACGTTCAGCTTTCTGATATGCTTTTCCTGAGCCTCAGGAGGAGGAGGTTATTGAAGAGGAGATGGAACTTTTCTGACCCAAATACATTCATCTCTCAATGGGATTCATATCTGAACAAGGGGGGGTACATGAAGGTGGAGAAGGAGCGGGCAAAACACATGGCTGCAGAAATAGTCAACAGGAAGAGAGGAAACACCGTGGTTATTGTAGAATCTGAGAGATTCAGCGACCTTGTCGACGACCTGAGTAGTACTCTCCAAGGATATAGACTTCAGGAGAGCGAGGGAGTGACGAGGGCGGTTTAGTCAAGCGAACTCTCCTAAAGTGCTTCTTGAATTCCATCATCATTTCCTCCGTCAAATCGCCCTGTAAAGTCTTTACAAGCGTCTTTCCGTTTTTTGTGAGTATCCTATCGCATATCTCGAGGGTCCTCTTTGCAATGAAGTACGAATTTGCCTGGTCTCTGGATTTGTCTCCGCTGGTATGCATCAGGATGTCCGAAAGCACAAGATCGAACCCGTCTGGAGATAATTCAAGGACTTTCGTCCATATATCGTCTTGAAAGATGTCTCCTCTTACGAAATGAACGTTATTTATTTTGCCCATAGGGTTGATATCGAGAGCTACGTTGAGGCCGTCACCATTTACCAGCGAACAGTACTGGCTCCACCCTCCCGGAGAAGAGCCTAGGTCAAGCACCCTCATGCCATTTTCGATCAGTGCGAACTTTTCATCTATCTGCTTCAACTTGTAGACTGCCCTGCTCCTGAATCCCTCCGTTTTAGCTTTCTTATAGTAGGCCTCGGACCTTCTCCTCTGAATCCACGACATCTGAATTTTACTTTACAATCTTCTCGTATGCTTCTTTCTTCATAAGGCTGTTAACTTCGGATGGCTTGCTCATTTGGAGCTTTACAATCCAGGCATCGTAAGGATTCTTATTGATTTCCTCTGGATTTTTTTCCAGGGTCTTGTTAACTTCAATTACCTTTCCAGTAATGGGAGAATAGAAATCCTCTGCCGATTTCACGCTTTCAACCGTTCCTATTATTTCTCCTGCCTTTATGATTGCACCAATCTTTGGAAAATCGACATAGACTATATCAGACATCTGATTCTGGGCAAAGTCCGTTATTCCAACAGATGCTACGTCACCGTCGATCTTCAGCCATTCATGGGTTTTTGTGTAGTATAGACCGTCTTTAACGATCATAATCCACGGATGTCACAGAGGGCAAAAAGTTTTGCGGAATAAATTATTTAAAGCCAGTGAGAAGTTTCGTTGCAATTAGCTTCAAGATGAACGATCTCCTAGCCAGAGTGATTCAGGAAAACAGTGTCTTTGGGAGATCGGTAGAAGGTAGAAATTTGCACCTCACCCTCAAGTTCTTAGGTGAAATAAGAGAAGTGGAAAGAATAAGAAAGAGTCTAGAGGAGATAAGATTCGAGAGATTCACAGTCACGCTAAGAGGAATGGGAGCCTTTCCAAGCCTTAACAATGGAAGAGTCTTGTTTGTCAGAGCATATCCGGAGGATATCTTGAAATCACTCGCAAGTGAGGTAGATGCCAAAACCAGAGAGATACCTCTTGATCACCCCTTCACGCCACACCTCACACTGCTCAGAGTGAAGGACAGGAGAAACTTCTCTGATGTGGTCGCAAGGTACGAGAACACAACTTTCCTGGAACAGGAAATTTCTTCCTTCTCGATGTTCGAATCGATACTGAGACCCACGGGTCCGATATATAAAGAGATCCAGCCATATCAGCTGATGTAGTTTACATCTCCCTTTTCCTGTTTCTCTTTCTCCTCTGTCTGTTCCAGAACGTCAACGTACAGAATGGTACTTACAGGAATAATCCTCAGTTTCTCGCTCTTTGAGTCTCCTATGTTCAAGAGGACTGCGGGTTCCTCTCCCATAGTTAGGAAACCCTGCAATACTCCCTCAGAAATCACATTTTCTTCTGTCGAGCTTGCCGAAACTATCTTGTATCTCGATCCCTTAGTAAGATGAGTCATCATTGCTAATCACTTATCATAGCCTGTATATTATCTACTCTCTTCCTGTAGTTGTCCATTGCCATCTTGACATTCGATTCGACAAAGTTCCAGGCTAGCGGGAGCGAATTGTATCTCATGACATATCCTTTTTCCTTTCCAAGTTGGACTTCCTGAATAATCTCTAGACCCTTAAGTCTATTTAGATGTCTGTAGAGTGTCGGCTTGGTTGTATCGAGATAAGTCATAAGCTCGTTCACTGGCCAGGTCTTGTCCGCCCTTAACAGAAAAACTTCCTTGAACAACCTGAATGGAACGCTCTTCCTAATAGTTTCCAGACTGAATTCCCCCCTTTCCTCAAGATAACCGATGTCGAAAAGGAACTCGGAAAGCAGTCTGTCTATGTCATTGCTTACTGAAGGATTTTTGAGTTTGACCTGGAGTTCAAACATGCTGACTCTATTTTCTTGACATTCTTATTCTTTTCTTGAAGGGATGGTGACGAACAAAGAAAACTATACGACGGCTTCGGATTTTACACAATTCTTATATAATTCATTTTTCTTCCATCACTTGACCTCTGAGGAGGATTAGTTTAATTTGACCGAAGGAGAAAACGAAGATTCAGACCCAGGCGGCACGTCCGTTTTGCGTGTCACTTGTATAGAGTACGTGTTCGGTCTCAAATCGATTTTTAGAGGATTGACGAGACTAAACACATTGAGCACTGTTGAAAGAAGAATGGTTGAGCAACTGAAGAAGAATCTGACCACAAATGAGTTGAAGTCGGTGGTGACGGTCTGTGAGTGAACTGGAGAGAGCCGTTATACTAGCAGAGAAGGTGTTTGCCTCCACATACGGCAAGACGGCCCATGGGCTGATAAGATTTTCCACTAGGTTCAAGATTGTTGCCGTGATAGATTCTCAACTTGTTGGACTGGATGCTGGAGAGTATCTTGAGGGAAGAAACAAGGGAATTCCAATTGTGGCTACCCTTGAGGATTCACTTCAATTTAATCCGAAGTATCTCATCATAGGTGCTGCCACTGATGGTGGAGTTCTTCCAGCCGAGTACAGGGCAGTTATAAAGAGGGCAATCACCAAAGGAATAGGAATAGTCAATGGCCTTCACGATTTTGTTTCTGATGATCCAGAACTGTACGGAATAGCCCAGGAAAAGAATGTCGAGATCATTGACGTCAGGAAAATGTTCAGGGACAGGAAGATTCCTTTCACGGGTGAGATTGAGAAGGTCAGATCATTCAAGATTGCAGTTCTTGGAACTGACAGTGCGATTGGAAAGAGGACGACCACGATTATGTTAATGAAGGAATTGCAGAGAAGAGGCTTCAGTGCAGAAATGGTTGGAACAGGGCAGACCTCATGGATGCAGGGAATAGAGCACACAGCCGTCATAGATGCGACAATAAACGACTTCGTTGCAGGTGCAATTGAGAACGAAGTAGTTGAGGCGTGGAGAAAATCGACCCCAGACTTCATACTTCTTGAGGGACAGGGCTCGGTCGTACATCCCGCTTATCCAGGTAGTTTCGAGATAATAGCTGCAGGAAGACCCGACGCAATAATCCTACAGGATGCTCCTGGAAGAAAGTTCCTAGACGGATTTGAAAGCTACCCAATGCCAGACCCAGGAAGAGTCATCAAGATTCTGGAACTGTTATCAGGAAAGAGGGTCGTTGCGATCACAATAAACACACAGAATCTTACTGCTCAGGAAGCTCTACAGGCATCTCAGGAGTACGAAATGAAGTACCACATTCCGGCTATAATCCCTATGGTAGACATAGAAAGATTAGGAGAATTGGTGGCTGAATTTGCAAGCCAGAGGCAAATTATCATCGATTGAAAAAGTAAGATTACTGGAACCGGAACTCCGGAATGATCTTATTTCTTTGAAATACCTAGTCGACGGAGAAGACGTCTCTATTTCATTCAAGTATGATTTCCCGATCTCGATTGACAGACAGGACATCAGGCTTCTCTCTCTCATTCCTCTAGTTAACTATTCTCTATTCACTGAACAGATTGATGCAGACTTTCCCATAACGCAGCAAGATTATGATTTCATCAAGAAGATGATGATAATCAACAGTAGGGAGATCTACGTGAACAAGTTGCTTAAGAGGGGGGAGTTCTACAGGGAAGACTACATACCAACATCCCCTAACGAAGAAGAGGCGAGCTACTCTCCTGTGATAAACCTGGATTTGGAACAGAACTCAAGGATTCCCTACAAGAGAGAAGGCTCGGTTGCAATAATGTCGAGCGGAGGGAAGGACAGCCTGCTAACCTACGGGATCATGAAGGAAGTCGGAGCCAATGTCTATCCGATTTTTATCAACGAATCCGGGGGTCACTGGAAGACCGCAAGCGTGGCTTACGATTACTTCCAAGCGAACCACCAGAATACCCTAAGAATATGGTCCACTATTGATAGGTTCTACAGGAAGATGAATTCCAAGGTAAAGGCGTTGAACGACAAGGCGCTTTCGATGTGGTCCGATACTTATCCGGTACAGCTTTTCATTTTTCCAGTCTACTTATTTTCATCTCTTCCTTACTATACCAAATTCGGTATTTCTGGAGTGATGAAGGGGGATGAATTTGACGATCCAAGAGGATTCCAACCAGAGTTCGGGGTTCATCACTATTATGCAATCTACGATCAGACTCAGTCATTTGACATCGCCATGAACAATTACTTCGAGAGCATAGGATACAACATCAGATTCTATTCCGCACTGAGAAACATCACTGGATTGGTTGAAGAGAAGATTCTGTTCGAAAGGTATCCAGGACTGGCAAGGCTGCAGAGGTCCTGTCACAGCTGTCACGATGAGGGAGGACAGATAGTTCCATGCGGTAGGTGCACAAAGTGCGATGGGATACTCCTCTTCCTTACTGCTAACTCTCTTGATCCGAGGACCATAAATTACAAGGAGCAGGATGTTCAGGATTTCAAAAACACTTATTTAGAAAGGAAATTCAGGCTCGACGAAGATGAGAGAGAGCACTGCAAGTACCTCATATCCAAAGGCACCAACGGGAAGTACAACGAACACGTAGAAAAAATCCACGAGGATCCTGATTTCAGCGACAGCAGATTGATAGATGAAGCATGGCGGGAAAAGATCATGAGCATTCTCAGACAATACACAAAAGGTACGACCCACCTAGAAAACGGAGAGTGGGTCTAGAAATACAATCTTTCCATTTCCAGCACCTCTTCGGAATTTTTTGCCTTCGAGTAGTCGTCTAGGGGATTCCTGTTGAGGTTCAAGAACTGTACCCCCCAAGAGAACTTCTGAAGCAGTTTTTCCGCCAGTTCCCTCTGTCCAAGTATATAGTAGGAAGCAGCGAGAGCTTCAACCGTTGAAAGCTTGAACGGCTTGCCATAATTTACAGGATTAGCTGCTAGCATGTATGGCAATGAACGAGTGGACTCCTTCGAGAAATGGTAATTATCAACATTCTCCCAGGACACATCAATAGCTACCAGATGTCTGTAAATTGAATCAGCAGGCGAAAGCCTGATCTTAGAGTCTGAGTAGAGGATGATACTGTTCGAAGGTATTCTGCTGATAAATGCTGCGAGTTTTAGTCTCTTCAGCTTTCTTGCAGAACACTTCTTCGGGTCGTCCTCGTTCTTGTACAGAATCAGTGGCAGGCTGCCTACCATCACGGTTGAAGTGTGAATTAAGATAAATCTTTATTCGCCTCTAACATCATCACCCATGTCCAGTTCTAGCATTTCTGGATTCTACAAACTATCCGTAGAAGAGAGAAGGAGTATTCTAAAAAAGGTCGGAAACCTCAATGAAGAAGAGATGTCGCTTTTGAGGAATATGGGTAGTCTGGGTGAATCCACTGCTGATCACATGATAGAGAATGTAGTTTCTGTAATGGAGATTCCGATAGGTATAGCCGTAAATTTCCTCATTAACCAGAAGGATTACCTAATACCAATGGCGATAGAGGAACCAAGTGTGGTAGCGGCCGCTTCCAATGCAGCCAGAATGGCGAGATCGAAGGGAGGTTTCAGATCCATTTCGACGGAGCCTATAATGATAGGACAAATAGAAATGACAGGAACTTCAGATCCGTTCGGAGCCAAATTCCGGATACTCGAAAAGAAGAAAGAACTTCTAGAACTTGCCAACTCACAGGATCCGGTGCTGGTAAAGGTTGGAGGCGGGGCAAAGGACATTGAGGTTAGAGTGATAGACGAGAAGGAACCCATGGTAGTAGTCCACCTGATCGTGGATGTGAGAGATGCAATGGGAGCAAATGCAGTCAACACTATGGCAGAATACTTAGCCCCTCACATTTCTGAAATAGCGAAGGGAAATGTCAGGCTGAGGATCTTGAGCAACCTGGCCACATACAGAATGACGAGCTCGTATGCGGTGTTTGACAGGAAAACCATAGGAGGGGACGCCGCCGTTGAAGGTATAGTGGAGGCTTATAGATTCGCGAGCATCGATCCATACCGTGCGACAACTCACAACAAGGGGATAATGAACGGGATAGACTCGGTACTGATTGCGACTGCAAACGATTGGAGAGCAATAGAGGCCGGAGCTCACGCGTACGCGGCAATGAACAAGTATACTTCTCTCACGAAATGGGAGATAAATGACGATGGTGACCTGGTCGGGTTCATTGAGCTTCCTATGGCTGTTGGAATTGTCGGTGGAGCCACCGCTACCCACCCGAAGGCGAAGCTCATGAGAAAGATTCTCGGCATTTCTTCCGCAAAAGAGTTTGCGAATGTTCTTGCGGCGGTTGGTCTTGCACAGAATTTTGGTGCAATAAGAGCCCTTGCCATGGAAGGGATTCAGAAAGGTCACATGGAACTGCATGCAAGAAATGTCGCAGTATCGGCTGGAGCAAGGGGAGAGGAGATTGACAAACTGGCAGATATGATGGTCAAGGAGAGGAAAATACGGGGAGATGTCGCAGCCGAGATGCTTAAAAAGTTGAGAGGCACAGACTAAAGCTGCTTGCTGAAAGAGTTTCCATCTCCTTCTTCCCAGACATTTCTCTCGGATACCACATAGATGCCATCCTTTGCGTCCCCTCTGAATCTTGAGGTCACGTTCCAGTATCTATCCCAAAGGAGAAGGATGAAATACTGACCATCCACCTTCCTGTTGTCAGGATCGCTTCTCACTTTTTCCAAGAAGGCTATGTCCTCTATGGCGTCGTCTGCCACCGTATCAACATACTTTTCCATCAATGCTTTCAAGGCTATTTTGCCGAAAACTGGGTATTTCTTCAATAGTTCAAGTTCCTGGGGGGTCTGGTCGACAATCTCATTCAAATAAACCCTACCTGCCTCTATCCTCAACGTTCCAACTTCTCTATCGGAAATGACAACATTGACCAATCCATCCTTCTTTTCAGATTCTATCGTGTTTAACAGTCCCGCAAATGACTCGCTTTCGTACGGGGCCTTTATGGAGCTGGAAATTCCCTTGTAGAATATTTTACGGTCTTCGCCTTCCGAATTGTCCATTCCTCTAAAGAAACCTTATTCGCTAAATAAAGATTAATGGAGCGATTAGAGCTAATCAATCGACAGAAAATGTTAATATAGAGCATTTATCACGTTTGATTGTGATGCAGAAACTAGGAGAGGTCGACGTATATCACGATGGAGAGACATTCAGAGTAGTCATATCCTATTCTAATGGTGATGAACTTGTACTAGAAGGGGAAGATCTGGAAGAAATTCTGGATCAACTGGCTACAGAAATGTCCGATAAGTACGGTAAGATACAGCGGGGATAGCCGAGCGGTAAGGCGACGGCCTGCTAAGCCGTTTCCCTTTGGGAGCGGGGGTTCGATTCCCCCTCCCCGCGTTCCATTCGGTTCGATTGTTTCTTGTTTCCATATCATTTCACCTTGCTTTTCAATACTTTCTTGAAGGACGGCGGAAGCAATCTGGTATTGTTTCTTGCCTCAACTTCCTTGGAGAGGTTCAAGTATGCAATAGTGGACTTCAGCTCCCTGTGACCCAAGTGGAACTGCATTCTCCTGAATTCCGCTCCTTGTCTGAACGGCTCGATGATTACACATTTCATAAACCCTTGAGGACTTGGATTGGAATAAATTACGAAATACAGGAGGGATGCCTTCTTAATGGTAAGAAAAATAAGATTTATACAAAGGTTTCTTCATTTGTCTCACCTGTTATCAACAGTAGGAAAAAACTTTTGACTACGTGTTGTATTACATCACGTATAACATGCCAATTATAAGCGTAAGATTGAGTGAAGAAGAAAGGAAGACTCTCGTGAAATACGGTCCTATTTCCAAGATCGTGAAAGAAAGCCTGAAGGTCTTTCTTAATGATAAGAGGAGGGCAGAGACGTTGAAAAGGCTCAACGAGCTCCAACGCGAGAATGTTATCAAGATCAAGACTGAAGAGGATCTAAGAATGATAAAGGAAGATAGGGGAAGATGAGAGTTGCCGATACGAGCTATATTGCTGAGGGACTACTCAGAAGATGGGACCTCTTTGAAACGGAACAACTTCTTGTACCAGAACTCGCCATCTATGAAGTGGAAAATGTAGTATGGAAGCACGAGAAACTCATAGGAGACGTTGCAGAAGGAGTCGAATATCTAGAAACTCTCGGGGAACTGATCAGGGCAGGTGCGATTACGGTAGTTTCATACAGCGAGAAGTTACTAAAGAGAGCCTATACAATTAGCATCGCACACGGAGTCGCGATCTACGACTCAATCTTCCTTGCTTTGGCTCTAGAGACCGGGATGGAACTAGTCACTCTGGACAAGGATCAAATGAAGTTGTTTGAAAGCGAGAGAAGAGAGAGAACAGGAAGGACACGCAAACACTCACAGTAATAGCTTAAAAGTCGTTCATGACCTTCTGAAACGTTCACGCTTCAAATATTGCTTTTAACACTTTACAGGCTTCCTCCAATTATAACCTGTGTGAGATCAAACCACTTTCAATTCTTCCTCCCCTATCTTGTTTGCGGGATTCGAACCTATCAGTCCGCATCCCCTCCCCGCGTTGGGTGCGGTTCGGATACTACTCTTTTGTTGCATTGTTTTTCCTCCTCTTGAAGAACGGCCGAACCGATCTGGCATTTTTGCCTCGGCTTCCCGAGAGAGTTTCAAGTATGGGATCGCGGATTTCGACTCTCTTTTACCGAACAGGAATTGAGATTAAAATAATTGAGATTCTTTGGAATAGTTTTCCCACTAGAAACACGAAAAACGCTTTCACTATTGAAGTATTGGAATGTTTCTAGGATCTCTGGACAATTTGAAAAATTAATGAGACGAATCTTAACTGCAATAGCTTATACCCATCGCAGCCACTTTCAAATTGGTTCATTTGGAAGATGTTTTGTATGTGTTTTTCGCGCCTCTGACGGTGGTACACTGAAAGTTCGAACCATTTCTTATTCTTAGAATGTGACTGTGGGGATCCGATTTTCAAATGAATGTTACTCAATAACTTTGATTAATTCACTTTTCAGCTCTTTAAAAGCCTTATCCTGTGTTATAAGCACTTCGTTATTGGCAACAGATACCCCAAAAATTAACAGATCATTGTCGCTCATCATTTTCCCCTTTGTCTTTAGTGCATAGTATGCTTTGGCAGATGCTCTTATAGACGAGTCATTCGAATGATAGATCCGCAAGTTCTTAACTACCTCTCCTAGTCCTTTTCTATTTTTGTATTTCAGTAACTCATATTCATTGACAAAAGTAGTTGACAACTCCTCATCATTTAAGCCGTTAACCATTTCCACGATTTTTTCCTTTCCTATCAAGTAATCTACGATGATGTTGGTATCTAGTAACACCATCTAATCACGAACCTTCCGTATTTCTCAGCCTGTCCTCTTCGATCTGTTTCTTGAATTTTTCCAGTTCTTCGTAGTCTGAACTAAATGCCCCTGCAAACCTTGTGAAATCTCTAGACCCTTTGGAAGTCTCTATAAGTTTAAGTACTGCATCAGAAAATGACATGTTTTTGCCTTTTATCCTAACTAATGCTTCATAAGCTACATCAGATAGTGTGACAGGTTTTGTCATGGTGCATATACATATAGTATACGTATATAAACTTTGATGTTAGCACCCGGACAGAGTCAGAAATGAGACCATTCTAGTACCTCCAATAACTCTCTCATACTCTCCGGGACCTCTCGTAAGGGAGATCTTTCCTCCCGTGCATGAATGAGCACTCTTAGGGCTTCCTGTGGGATCAACCCAGTCTGGAGTATTCTTCTTCCCTATCTTTCTTGCCGGATTCGAACCCATCAGTCCGAATCCCCCTCCCCGCGTAAGAAAGTTTCTGCCCGCTAGGTGTCCTCAGAAATGTTTACCATTTTGATCTCGTTGAAGAGCCTTTTCATACCCTCTGCATTCTCTGGGTCAGTTTCGATTGGTTCTGGCTGGTAATGAATCAGTTGACGTTATGTTAAGAAATTCCAAATGCTGCTTGGCCACTTTCAAAACGATTTCCTCATTGAGCAAGATTGTTGGAGCTTAGTGCCCTTGGCCTGGATAATATGCTTGAAAACTGCCGTGTAATCATTCAAAAGGGATCATTGTTCTCTATGGACAACCGACTCTGTGGTAGCGTGTTAAGTAATTGAATGTAACTACCAAGTCAGTTCACCACGGTGTTCTTTCTCATAAGGAAATATGCGTATATCTTCATCACAGCTTCCTGAACCTGGTATCTCAGCTTGTTTGCCATTATGATCTCTCCAACC
>DAHWMK010000009.1:0-8491 GCA_027343225.1 Thermoplasmatales archaeon | reverse complement strand
GCTTCACTCTTATCTTCCCCAACATCAATTCCTACAACAGTGCTGTTCATGCTTTTTCTATTCCTTTTCATCCTATACATTTATCCACTCCTTCGCTGCTCCAAAGGCTGACTAGGAGCAGCGAGAAAGGGCTGACCGTGTAGGAATTTTACTATTCAGTCAGACCAATCTTGAGTTTTCCCTTAAAGATTTTTACCGAGACGGAAGTCTCCAAATCAAAAGAGATAACACTCAAAAGGATTGATACTCTAATAGTTGGTATCTACTTGCCCTCAATTAACAACTTTCTTAGACTTCTAAAGTTTCTTAGTGCATTAACTCTATCGACACGTCAGAAATATCCCTTACAACTCTAGCTGGAACCCCAAATACCAGCTTATTATTTTCGATATTTCTAGTTACAACAGATCCCGCACCAATAAGAACATTGTTTCCTATAGAAATGTCCTCAATAATGATTGAGCCTGAGCCAATCCAACAACCTTCTCCAATTGAAACACCCCCTGCAATGTTAACTCCAGTTGAGATTGTTGTGTAGCCTCCAATAGAAACATCATGTCCGATAGTTGCATTCATGTCTATTAGAATGAATTTTCCAAGTTTAACATTCGTCATGATTCCCGCACCAGTTTGTATCAGGGTGCCATATCCAACTGAAACGTAATCGCTTATACTCGACAAGGGATGAATGAGCGAATTGAAGTTGAATCTGTTGGAAATGAATCTTTCTAAGATGTCTTTCCTGTTTGGTCTCCCTAGGCCATTTAAGAGAATGGTCTTTTTCCTGCTTAAATGTTCAGTTTCTGATTCGGTTATGACTGGAAGTTTGTTTATTTGTTTTCCCTTCTCATTCTCCAAACCTACGAACCCTCTGACAATAGTCTGTGGGTATGCCTTTCTGGCAATAGACAGAACCTGTCTAGCCTGACCTCCTGCTCCCACAATGTAGTATTCTCCCATCTTACTTCTATCTTAATGCAATATATATACTTCGCATGAGAGTCAAATATTATTCCTTATTTGTAATTCATTATCAGATTAAAGGCAAAACACTGATCAGTATCTCCGAGTTGAGTAAATCTTAAGGACAGCTTCGGCTATCAATGTTGAGAGAAACGGAAAGGATAGCTATCCACAAACAAGAGCGAATCATTCCTGTCTGCGGTTTCTTTCCTTTCTCTCCTCGTTGTCCACAATAGTTGTGCACGCATCGCTCAGCTCTATTAGAAATTTCTTGAAACTCACCTCCTTGTTGTAGAAGATATACCACATCGCCTCTATGAGCTGCTCGTATGCGAACAGGAAATATCGCACCTCTATCGCCTTGGATTTTGTCTTGATTCTGCACTCGTCCTGTACCCTGAACATAGTCTCAATTCTACATCGTATTTTGTATTGAGCTATGATGGAATCTAGATCCACCTTTTCCATATTCGTCGCGAACACCCAGTCGTAGTACTCCTGAGTTTTTCTGTCGAATATCTTCCTGAGGAATGCCAGTTTTGTGTCTCCTGTTATTTTCTTGTTGTCTGAATAGAAGGAGAATTCATAGACCATCACCTTCTTCTCTCCGAACTGCATAGATTCAAGCTCCCTCCTATCCATCTCCCTCTTGGGAACGAATATTAGGTACGGATAGGGAGCTATACTCAACCTCATAATCAAATCCTTAGAATAGAGCCCTCTGTCAAATAGCAGCAGATCGATGCTCGGAACAACTGTTTTGACGGTCTCGAGAATGGACATGACTTCGGCAGGCATTATGTTGCCAGCAGGTGATGGAATGGAGATGATGGGCAGCCTCATCTCCCTGTTGACGATGCTAGCGGTGAGATATGAATACATACCGGTAGCTCCGTTCTCCCCAGTCCACCCGTGAATCCACTTATCGTCAACTTCACCGTAGAAATCTTCTGTAGTGTAGTCAAAAGCAATTATGCACCTCTTCTCTTTAATCCCAGATGGTCTGGAAATCACTGAAATCCCGGAGAAGAGGGAATTCTTCATCGAGGATGGGAAGGAATCCTCTATTGCAAGGTACGGGGAATCGGATCTGTTGCTCACTGTTTCCAGACAGGTGTTAGCTACGGCAGCCTTCAGAAGGTCTCTGTTGTAGTGGAAGCCGCTGAGATTGGTGGAGTGGTGACTGAGACCGAGAGGCTCGTTGGTGAACCTCTCCAATGCTGATAGTGATGTCAGCAGCCTCGAGACGTTTATCAAATGACTACGAGGTATACTGTCCTACCGAGGAGCTGCTTTGGGCAATCAACCTTTGCGGATGTGCCGAACTTCGTGACGGTCTTGATGAAGAAACCCTGGATGTTCTCTACTTCCAATCTCGTGGCAGCCTTCATTGATACCCTATTCTTGAGATATCTTCATAATATATCGAGTTCATGAGTAAAGGTTTCCGTAGCTGGGATAATATATAGGAATAACATCACTCAGGGTTCAAATAATTGCTTTCGGAGATATTGCAGATAGTGAAATACCTAAATAGCTGTGTAGCTTGCTATCTTGAATGGATAAGAGGGTACTCATAACAGGAATAACTGGACAGGATGGCTCTTTTCTTGCAAAGCAGTTGACTGATCAAGGTTTTGAGGTCTTTGGAACATACAGGAGAGTTAGTTCTCCGAATTTTTGGAGACTTGCTTATTTGGGTATAGAGAATTCCATTCGACTCGTACCGTGCGACATTTTGGACGCTTCATCTGTCTTTCGGGTTATTAAATCTATTAAACCTAAATACATCTATAATCTGGCTGCACAAAGTCAGGTACTGGCAAGTTTCGATTCTCCATTAATCACTAGCCAAATTACTGGGATTTCAGTAACTAACTTTCTAGAGGGCATCTTGAGGTTAGACAAATCTATAAGATTTTACAATGCTGCAACAAGTGAACTATATGGTAATATTGGAAATTCTGGGAGTTTCGATGAGGAATCTCCTATGAAACCATCAAGTCCCTACGCGGTTTCAAAACTCTATGCCTATTGGATGGTGAAAGTATATAGAGAATCATACGGGCTTTATGCCGTTAATGGAATTTTATTCAATCACGAATCAGAAATCCGGGGATTAGAATTCGTTACAAGAAAAATATCCAACGAGGTGGCAAAGATCAAGCTGGGGCTATCAAATAAGATCGTACTTGGAAACGTTGAGACTTATAGAGATTGGGGTCATGCGCCGGATTACACTTTGGCTATGCAGATGATGATGCACAGTGACCAAGCAGACGACTTCGTAGTTGCCTCGAACAAGACACATCAAGTAAAGGAATTCCTAAAGCAGGCATTCGAATATGTCGACCTCGATTATACCGATTACCTACAGATCTCATCAAAGTTTAGGAGACCTACAGACGTTGACTACCTGAGAGGAAGTCATGATAAAATTACCAAATTGCTTGGGTGGAAGCCGAAGACTGTTTTTTCAGAAATAGTAAAACTTATGGTAAACGCAGACATGGAAAGATGGAAGAACCTCAAGGCAGGGCATATTGTTCCCACCGATGCTTTGTTCTATGACGAGAACAAGTTCGACATTTTTAGCGCGGAAGGGGTACTATGATTCCTATTTATAAACCCTTGATTGAGGATGAAGAAATTGTAGCAGTTCTAAATGCCTTAAGGTCGGGGTGGGTTAGCTCCAAAGGGAAGGAATTGCTCGAGTTTGAAAAAAAGTTCTCCGAATATGTCGGAAGAAGATATGGAGTCTCCACTTCGAGTGGAACAACTGCCCTTCATTTAGCCTTGGCTGCCCTAGGAATTGGAAAAGGAGCAGAAGTAATAGTCCCGGACTTCACTTTTGTATCCCCTGTTAACGCCGTTATTTATCAAAACGCTACACCTGTATTGGTTGATGCGGAATATGAGACTTGGGGGGTAAACCCGGATATAATAAAGAAAGCCATATCAGAAAAGACGAAGGCCGTCATTGTCGCAAATATGTATGGAAATTCTGCAAAAATAGATGAAATAAGGGAAATAGCTGAAGATAAGAAAATATTTTTGATCGAAGACTGCGCAGAATCCATTGGAACTAAATACAAGGGGAGAATTGTAGGCACAAGTGGTATTGTAAGCTGTTTCTCTTTCTACGGAAACAAGGTCATTACAACCGGAGAAGGCGGTATGTGCCTGACTGATGACAAAGAAATTAGGGAAAGACTGATGACCTTACGTGATCATGGCATGAAACCTGAAAGGAGATACTGGCACGATCAAGTCGGATTCAATTATAGGATGACTAACATGCAAGCTGCTCTGGGGATTGCCCAACTTAGGAAGATTAAGAGAATCATACAAATGAAGAGAAGAATTGCCAAAATCTACCAAGAAAACCTTTCCGACAAACTAGAAACACAAGCGGATCCGCCAGACCAGAAATCTGTGTTTTGGCTTTACTCAATCTTGGCTAGAAATAAAAGAATTCGAGAGAAAATTGTGAATGAGCTTTGGAAGCGCGAGATAGAATCGAGAAACTTTTTTTATCCAGTTCATATTATGCCACCCTACAGGGACTTCTCCTACGTTCGAGGTAAGCGGGTAGTGAGCAGTGATATCTCTAAAAGGGGGCTCAATCTTCCTAGTTATCCTAAGATTTCAGACGAAGAGTTGGATCTGATAATTAAGACAATAAATAGGGTGGTACAATCCAACTTGGAGTAATTCTACATGATTCAGGGGAAAACAATAGATTTTTTGTTCTTGGTGTCGCGTCCACCAATAATGAACAGTGGGTACGTAATCAAGCACGCTATTCTGCTCGCTGAGGGAGTCAAGGAGAAAGGGTATTCGGCCGCACTGCTTGTTCTTCCACAGTCGGAGATCAAGATTTCCTTAATTAGAACGAAACGGAGAGCTATGCCGTTTGGTCTGTTTTTCTTCTCTTTCCTGTTTAGCTCGCTTTTTCTATCTTCAGTCGGGAATTACTTATTTCAAGTTCTTAATGGGAAATTAAACAAGAATGCCTTTAAGTTCAAGGTACAAAGTGGAATCAAAGTCTATTTCGCAAAAACAAAGTATTTGTCATTTTCTAAGAGAGTCGTATGTAACGACTGGGGGTCTGCTTATTATCTATTAAATAGAATAGATACTAAGAAAGGTTATTTTATTGTCTACCATTCTAACGAGAACGACATTGTAACCCTAGCTGACGTAGTAACATCTACATACAGTCGTGGGTTTAATATTATAGCCGGAAATGAGGCCACAAGAAAGAAGTTTAATCTCGATAGAAGGTGTGCGGTCACCGTTGCCCTAGACGTGAATAAGATATCGTCTAGAAGTGGAGATGGTAGGAAAGCAAATACTATTCTAATCCCCCTAAGAAGAAATACAAACAAAGGTGCCGAGTATGCAATAGAAGCTATTTATTTGATTCTGAAAAAGAGGAGCGACGTTACGATTTTCACTTTTGGGGATTACAAGACTGTGCCCTCTGCTAATAGTAACTGGGTGCATCTCGGGGCGGTTACAGACGAAGTATTAGTAGATCTGTTCAAGAAAGTTGAAATCTTCGTTTCACCCTCAATTGAAGATGGGGTTCCAGGAATAGCATTAGAAGCAATGGCTAACGGATGTGCAGTCATTTCAACTGACGTAAGTGGGGCCAGAGAGTTAATAGAAGAAGGCGTAAACGGAATGATTATACCAACTAGGGACTATATCTCAATCGTTAACAGCGTCGTGTTTTTATTGACGCACAGGGAGGTCATGACAAAATTTCAGAGTAACGCGAATGCGGTCCTAGACAAATTTTCAAAGAAGAATATGGTCGAAACATTCTTATCGGCGGTAAATTATTATGAGAGTTCTTCAGATCAAGGCCAAGGAAGAAGTTCATAGGTGTTTTTCTTTGTTTGCCAAATACAGATTTGTTGGTTTATCTTGTTAGAAACTGGAACGTAAATAAACTGTTTCAACTGTAAGAGAGTGCAGGCATGTAGAATTCCAAGTCAGCCCTTCCCTTGCTACATAGCTATCCAAACCTCCCTAATGAACTCTCCTTTGGACCGGTCCCTGATTGACTTTCTCTGCATTACCCGTAAAGCAGGCATAAGCACTCGAAGTGCAATCTGACAATAAACAGAATCTGAAAATTGAACTGGTCCAGTGTGTCACCGGCAGGAGAAAGATAGCACGCTTCACTCTTATCTTCCCCAACATCAATTCCTACAACAGTGCTGTTCATGCTTTTTCTATTCAGTCAGTCAAAAAGGACTGTATTTAAAGGAACCAATGACCCGTCTTCAATCTTTTAGTTCAAAGAGGAAAACTTATGATCAATTAAGATTGGAAATTATACTAAACCCTTTTCCCTAGCTTGCATTCTAACAATGAATTTCCAGTCAATACGACAATAACAAGCACGAAGTACTGAAATGAAGAAGGAGTAGTCAGTCATATATACTCACGTTTCTTCTCTAGAAGTGGATGATCCATTTATTTCAGTCATTATTCTAGCATACACACGTAAGGACTTCCTATTCGATGCAATAAAGAGTGCGATTAACCAGACTTTGAATCGAAATTTGTATGAAATTATAGTAATAAAGAACTTTCAAGATGAAACCATAGACGACTTCATCAGAGACAACGGAATAACGTCGGTTTTAAGTTTAGACCATTCCCTCGGTGGGAAAATAAGGAAAGGAATTGAATTGTCCAGGGGAGAAATCATCGCATTACTTGAAGATGACGATATTTTCGAGAAAGAAAAACTGTCTGTTGTTTATGAAATTTTTAATAAATACCCTGAAGTTGGATATTATCATAACCGCGTGGAATTCATTGGAAACCTTGAAACCTTGAATGTAATAAATTCATATAGTAAATTTGGTCTCAGAAATCTGCACAAATATTCCGGTCTCATTAGACCGATGTCTGAAGAAAGAAGACTCAGAAAGCTAGCAAAGCTCTCTATAGACTGGAATAACAGCTCTATAGCTCTGAGAAAGTCACATTTAGTTGACTCATTACCAATACTAGGTTCTTTGACACTAGTTACCGACGGGTTCATCGCGTACGCTGCAATAATGAACAGTGAGTTGATTTTTATTGATGAAAAGCCACTTACCAAAGTGAGAATAATGAAAAACGATGAACTGCACCCTAGAATAGATTCGGATGAATATGTAAAGAAGATTACTAAAAAGCAAATTGAAGATTATATAAAAATCATTAACTACTTTAATAGAGATAGAAAGAATGATCTAGCAGTAGAGCAGATGTCGGGTTATTTAAATAGAAAACACCTGCTGATGTGTTTTGCGGGTAGCAACAAAGGGAAACATGTTTTTTTTAGATTTCTTTTCTTAAATCATAAGTGCCTTGTTCTGTCAATTAAGACCATATTCAAAGATAGGAGTGTAGGACTAATAGACTTTATACGTTTTATTTCTGAATGATCTGCTACCATGAAAACTGTAACAATTTTCCTCACTTTTCATTTATTTTCACCTCTAGTTTCCCGGATATAGCCTTCCCTGAACGATTGGTCATTCTGGAACTTCCTCTTGAACACTCTTGGAGGAAGATAATCAACGGAGGAATGTGGCCTCTTCTCATTGTAATCTGTGAACGCATTCTCTATGGCAACCGACTCTTCCCTGTAATCCTGGAATTCGTATGGCCAGACGTAGTCCATCTTGAGTGAGATGTGGAAAAGATTCTATGTTCCCGTTGTCCTCCAGAGTGTGTTTTTGGATGTACTCCAGGGATATTCTCAGCAGTTTCATTGAGCTCCTGAACTGCCGAGCTATGTACTGAGGACCGTTGTCTACCCTCAGTACTAGTCCCTCAGGAACTTCTCCATCGAACGCTTTCACTATGGTGTCTTCAACTGCCCTGATCGCATCCCTGGACAAGCAGGATCGGGAATAATTGTATCCCTGCCATTCTTTCGTGAAACAGTCCTTTATTGCCATTAGGTATGTCATCCCCCGCTGCGTGGGGATGTATGTGATGTCCGTTTCCCACAGCTGATCAGGACCTGTGGGACGGAACAGATTCCTGTGTTTTGTTCTGCCCTTGTGCTTTGGCATATGGCAGTGAGAGATTGCTGTTTCTCAGCACTCTCCTCACAGCCTCCCTGTTGACTTTCATTCCACCGTTCCTCAACACAGCCCAGACCCTCCTGTAACCGTAAGTGGGCCTTTCGGATGCAGTCCTGATTATGTCCTGCTCAATTTGGGGGAAGAGCCTATTCACTCTCCTCTCCTTTTCCTGGTAATAGAAGGAGGAGAGGGAAATGCCAGATACCCTTGATATCTCTCTAAGGGACATATCGCACCTCAGATCCTCAACGATGGTCATCTTGACCCTCCTTGAAGCCTTTTTTTAAAAGCATTGATCACGAGAGTCTGTTCACCAATCATCCTCTTGAGGTCATCTATTTCCTCATCCCTTGATTGAGGATGCCTTCCATCCGATAGGCCCTTCTTCCCACTCTCAATGAATTGCTCCTTCCATTTGGCAAGCT
>DAHWMK010000005.1:0-252691 GCA_027343225.1 Thermoplasmatales archaeon | reverse complement strand
GAAAATTACTGGGAGAATACCCCTAATAATTCCGCCTAACGAACACAACTCCTTTTACCTTGAGACCAAAAAGAATAAGGGAGGTCACATGCTTGACAAGAATGAAGAGGAGAATTTCATCGAACAGGAAGATGACCTGGTCAACTACAAGCTGTGACCCCTTCTAGTTTCGAAGGTGTATTCATTTAGAAATCAGAGTTAAATTAAATAAATTATTTAGTCAATAATATTCCATTACTTTAGAGCTCGACCTCTAATGATGACGTATAACCACAGTTATACGTCCACGTCTGGACACTAAAACTCGGACTAAATTATTCTATCGCTATTTTAAAATCGCCTGAGCGACGAAGTTATAATAAAACGTATTCTTGGTTCTTTATCTACTGAAGCCAGTGAATTTTTAAAATGTTAAGAGGGTTGCAGTTGTTGTACCCTCTGTATAGAATCATTTATTCATAGGCTGAGGGAAGTCGAGGGACCACGAAGAGGGCAACTAAAGTTCTGTAAACGGAATGCAGCTTGATCCGAAAAAGCATATGTGTGCTGATTTAACCTCCATCAGTACCTAGCTTAGACCAGATCAATTGACGTGGCTCACTAAAAGGTACTTCACAAAACTGACCAACGAATCAGAGACATATTTGAAATGCCCCAATCGCCGAGAAGGCGTTAAAAGGAAATGAAACTGCTGAAACAACTACGTGTGACGCAATCAAATTATTGATGCCGTTGAAACGATCTAAACTATATTTTGACAAATAAGTTGTTCTAGATTTCATTTTGCAAATCTACGAAAAGAACGGGACAGGATATACGAAAGAATGCAACCAAAAAGATTCCTCAAGATCTTGGTTGTAATTGCCAAGTTAGTGAATTTAGACCTCCAGCTACTTAATTATTAGAGTTATGTTAGTTCAATTACTGAATAATCCATTTAGTTCTTCGTATAATAAGATATACATATTATATTTAAATAATAAAAAAATGCTAAGTTTGCAAGTTTTGGACAATTATGGATATTTTCTCACATGTTCACTTTAATTCCGTGGCCCTAGTGCTGGAAAATTTGCATTCTTCTTCTGGTTTGAGAACGTTATTTTTAGCTTAGGTCTGAGGAGTTATAAATGAACTGTCCAAAGATCTAGCTTGAACCCTAACTGTTCACGTCGAACTGGATCCAATGATAGATATCCGTTCGCTAGATGATTCTAGTTTAGTTGTGGTAACGTTTCTGCATAATGGCGATTTTCAATAGCCCTTCTTTTCTCTGTAAGATCAATTCGATTGTTCTTCCTTTAAGGTTATTTTGGTATAATGATGTTCTTTTTCGAATTCAATAGTTTTCATGGTAATTCCAGATGTGTTGTGCGCTAATCTGTTTTGAAAGACTTGGCTCTTGGGTGATTTTATTGGTGGGCATGTCGTCACAAGAAAGGGTGTTACGTTATCACCAAATTAGTGGTTATTCTGTGACATAAAACTAATAATCTACAAACACATTACTTGTTGATGTCCTATCTCAAAACGCAGGACGTATTAGATAAGTTAATGCAGGGTGAAAAAACGTTTTTCACCATACATGATGCAGTCAAGATAATGAACAAGCCTAGAAATTATGTCTCAAAGATTCTTTCATCAAGTAATAGAGTTAGAAGAATTGAACGAGGAAAATTTTATATCAGGAGTAACAAAGGTCTCGATATTTTTGAAATCGCATCTCAAATTGTTTTTCCATCATACGTAAGCCTATTTGCTGCAATGCAGTTTCACGCTTTGACCAATCAAATTGTCGATAGGTATTCGATCATATCTATAAAGCGGCATAGAGAGGTACAGCTGGATGGAGTTTCGATAGAATTTCGAACCATTGCTAGGGACAAGTTCTTTGGCTATACTAAGGTAAGGAACTCCTATGTAGCAACCATTGAGAAGACGATATTGGACTCCATTTATTTTGGAACTCCACCGCTAAGCTACGTTGAAGATGCCTTTTCTGCTGCAGTCAGAGGGAAGAAAATTGACAAGAGACTCTTTGAGAACTATGCTATTAGAATGAGATCAAGGTCTCTACTCAAGGTTTGTTCCAAACTGTTCACTTCGAACGAACTTCCCGACAGAGTTTTTCAGAGGGAGCTATTATGATAGACGAATATGAGCTCCTAAAACACTCTACTGACTTTAGGGATATTAGGCAACTCGAAAAGGATTACCTTCTTGTTTTACTCCTTCGGGAGATCTATTCGGTTTTTTCTGTAGAACTTGTCTTCAAAGGAGGTACGGCGCTGAAGTTGTTCCATAGTCTTAACAGGTTTTCCGAGGACTTGGATTTCTCATATACCGGATCGTGGGAACCCAAGGAAAGACACTCCATTTATGAAAAGATGAACAAGTGTCTGGACAATCTAGATAGACAATACGAAATTGTTAAAACGGAGCACAGAGGTAACACCGTTGGAAATAAGACGATCGGAATAAATTATGAGATTTCTGTAAGGGGACCACTAAATAACAGATTAGGGCATCTCCAAAACATCGATATTGACATAAGCACCAGGCGCGACGTCATTCTAGAGCCAGATTTAAGATACATCTCCCCCGTTTATGCAGATATCACTACTTTTTCAGTCCCTGTTATGAAGATTGAAGAAGTACTCGCAGAAAAGATATTGGCACTGCTTGAAAGGGAAAAGATGAGGGATGTTTACGACCTTTATTACATACTTTCACTTAGGAGTGTTGCTTACGACAGAGAAATCGCCAGAAAAAAGGCACTTTTAAGAGACGAAATTTTTGATGAAAATGTAATTTGTCATAAATTAGATGCAATGAACATAAAAAGGAAGTGGAAGTCTGAACTAGACTATTTGGTCCGCGACTTACCTTCCAATGATGAGGTATTTTCATATTTAAAGCGTGAACTTTGCAAATACTAAGAGCTGTTGAAACCGCGAAGCATTAGATATGATATTGATCTGCTCCCTCGTAGGACTGGAACGGTACTACGTTAACATTTTTAATAGCTGAGGGCTTATGAAGATACGCCCATGAAATCGATTAAAATAAAGGAGAAGTCCCTAAGAAAGAATTACCCAATCTTGGAATTTGATCCTGAAGATGGCATGATCGAGACTGATCATGACCCCGATCTACCACAAATTCCTGAGAGATGTGTAATGAGCTTCTTTAACGACGTGCTTACTGACATGCACGCGAGAGGAGAATTAGAAATTATCGATTACCTGACAAGTGAAAATGGTCCTAATCCAATCTATAAGACAAGAAACGGTCAGGTAGAGGTGGCAGTTGTTCATCCTGGCGTGGGAGCACCACTTTCTGCTGGATTTATGGATGAACTTATCGCCCGGGGTGCTAGGAAATTCATCGTCTGTGGAGGAGCAGGTGAGCTGGACAAAAGAATTGCTAGAGGGCATCTCATTATTCCTGTGGCCGCGATACGTGATGAGGGTACTTCATATCATTATCTTCCACCGGGGAGAGAAGTAGGGGCAAACCCAGAATGCGTAGAATCGCTTGAAAGAACTATGAAGGCGAGGGGAATCAGCTATCTATTGACCAAGACCTGGACCACTGACAGTTTCTTCAGGGAAACAAAAAAGAAGATAAAGTTAAGGAAAATGGAGGGGTGTCTCACAGTTGAGATGGAGGCATCTGCCTTATTTGCAGTCGCCAAATTCAGGAACGTTATACGAGCCGAAGTTCTGTATGCTGGAGATGACGTAAGTGGTGACAAGTGGGATAGAAGAGAATGGCCAGGTCGTGGTTCTATCCGGGAGGGTTTGATCAGAATATCTATCGAGGCATGCGCTAATCTTTAAGTTCTAGCAGAAAAGTAATCTTACTACTGGATGATTTAAGAAGAAGTCACTAAATGGTATGTTACCTAGGGGGAGTCATGGAACGTTCATGGCACTTTGAGACAAAGAGTGAAAACAAATGAAAAATGAGGAAAAGTGTTACAGTTTTCAGGATAGCAGATCAATATCCTCCAGACCGTGATCCGTGTAGATAGAGTCATAAAACTTCCTCATTTACAGGCAGCTGAACCCGGAACAAGCATAATTCATTTTGACTTAGACAACTCCTTCATCAAGTCCCACTGTTCATCTGTCAATACTGAGAGGTCGTTAAATTCTCCCGCACCTTTGAGCCATTCTCCTCCATCTATCGTAACAACTTCTCCATTTATGAATGAAGCCTCATCGGATATTAGGAAAGAAGCAAGATTGGAAATTTCATCGATCTTTCCTGTTCTTCCGAGAGGGACTCTTTTTTTAAGCGCTTCTTCCATCCCTGGAAGTGGAAATAAATTCCTTTGTGTTGCTTCCGTAGGAAATATTCCTGGCGCGATTGCGACGTGTCTGATGCCATATTTTGCCCATTCAACAGCAAGAGATCTCACCACTGCAAGAACCCCCGCCTTTGCAGCTGCTGACGGAACTACATATGCGGACCCAGTCCAAGCATATGGAGTAACAATGTTGAGGACCACACCCTCCTGTTTCCGTTTGATCCATCTCTTTCCTAATTCCAGAGTCATATAGAGAGTACCGTGCAGTACAATGTTCAGAACAGAATCAATAGCGTGCGGAGATAATTTTTCAATTGGCGATGCAAAATTTCCGGCAGCATTATTTACCAAAACGTTTATTGGACCCAACTCCGTTTCAAGGAATTCTACCGTCTCCGCTATTTGTTCAGGTGATCTCACATCACATTTGTGAGCTGAAACTTTTATTCCCTCAGCCTCAAGCTCTCTAGAAGTTTTGAGTAGAACTTCTTCTCTTCTACCCAGTATGGCGATCTTCGCTCCCAAAGAGCCGAACATAGAAGCCATATTCTTACCGATTCCAGTACCTCCCCCGGTTATGAGAACCGTTTTTTCCTTGAGAAGATCGTTTTTAAACATCAACTATCGTATTCATTTCCTTGATAATTAAAGTGACGGAAATTATCGAAATGCAGAAACTGAACCGAATTTCAAGCCAAGAGGGTTGAACTCAGACAGCTGAATTTATTAGGTTCGCCGTTGGCTCATAGACGTCCGGGAACTTAAGGGCGTCTCTATCATCCACACTATCCCGAAAATTACCCTTGCTGATATCTTTAGTGCATGAACGTGTCATACGAGCCATCCATCCTTCCTAGTATAACTGCTCATATTACCAACTCCCACCCTCCTCTGGAGTAGTAAGAGATATTTTCGGTTTCCCACTAAATTCTTTCAAAGGTCATATCTGGAGATTCGTAAAATTCTGTTGGCATGTTGTTTTGAGTAGTGAAAAGGTCGTTATTTCATATCGTTTAATTGAAATGAAATAAATCGTGTAAGATATAATTCTTTGCAAAGGACCACGTACGTACAGACCGTGACTCGGGTACCAGTTCAAATGAATTGATTTCTTCACATATTTCCGATTAAATATTTCCTACAAAATTAGGCATAACGCACTAAATGCACTTTAATACCTATGTTGCTTTCTACTTATGACCTCTAAATGAAAGTATCTGAAGAGGGAGGGAAAATGAACTATCATATGAGGAACGGAGTTGATACGTGTTGCGTGGTCAGTGCGTCACCTTAATAATTGTCTTGGTTGTGGTTCTTTCTATGGTAGTCGTCTATGAAGCAAAGGTGAATTACCTTGGAAACGAGTCTATTTCTACTATCGGATCATCAGAATTGTCCGAATTGACAGCACTTCCTCCTGGTGTTATTGTCAGAGACAAGGTTATTTACGTTAATGCCAGCTCTACTATCCCAGTGGAGTTAGGGCCTATGAGTTCAAACGGAAGCATGTACAACTTCTCGATCTTCGGAGAAATCAACCCTAAACTAGAAATTGAGCGCGGCATCACAGTTAAATTTGTTGCAATAAACGTTGATACAGATGCTTATCACAACTTTGTGATCACTAATGAAGGTCCCCCATATTACAACAATTACGGCGGAATGATGAACAGCTTTTACGGTGGTAACTATAGTAATGGTGACACGATGAGTGGCTTCTACGGTCTCAACAACAGTTACGGATACATGATGAACTACCTTCCACCACAAAGTTCAGGTCGCTATGCTTTTGAAAATGTTACCTATGATTTTTCGAGTACCGGGACTTACTGGTATCTTTGCACATATCCAGGGCATGCTGCTAAAGGAATGTATGGAGAGATAGTAGTCAGTTAGCCCAGATTCATTTGCTTCACGTGTGACTTCCACTCAGCGAACATGACGACCTGTATGGGCCGATAATCACCGGGACGATAACTGAACAACTGAGTTGCGCACTCAAAACCTCGTCGTCTGGACGAATAAAACAGATATCGGAATACTTGTGCAATATGTTCTTAAAAGGGAGACCAAATTAATCACATTGGCTAAAGTATTTTCTTATATTTTAGAATGATTTCAGTAACATCATTGAATATTTGCATAAACAGGTAAATAATCCTTAGATAAATACCGACCCTATGTGAAGTGCGTAACCAAGATTTTAGGTCGCGTCTATAAAATGGCTTATCCCATCTTGAATAGTTGTATCAAGAAGAAAATAGTCAACTTAAATCATTGAGATGAAGCGAATAATCATTGTGACCATTATCAGACTGAAATTTAATCGGTATGCATAACATTTATTTCAAGGAGGTGATTGGCCATATGAGGAAGTTATGTCTAAAATAAATTTGTCTCATAATGAGTCAAAGGTTCTAAGGGCTCTACAAGAGGATTCTAGACTCAGAGTGAACGATGTGGCTAAAGTGACGAATCTTAACAGAAATACAGTTAGAACTGCAATCAAATCGCTGATCTCAAACAAAATCATTACTCGTTTCACTGTGAACGTATCGCTCCCTGAAAATGAAAAGCTAATCCTCTTGGAAGTGGAAGATCTGGAACAAATACCTGAAAGTGATAGGATAGAGGTGTTTGAACTTGCTAATGGAAAATTCATGGTTGTTTCTGACATCAATGTCCTTAAAAAAGATATAACGTACGTTCACCTTAATATCATAAAAAAGAAGCAAGACTATGAATCAATATCAACAAGAGTGAGGACATACTGCGATTATTGTGGAAAAGAGATCGAAGACGTGCCGCTGGTCCTAAAATACAAGAATCATCAGTATTACGCTTGCTGCGAGAACTGTAAGAGGGATCTTGCAAGGAGAATTCAGAGAGCCGACGAGGCTCCATAAACCACGCAGCACTCCTACAATGGGTGATTTTTGATGCTTGAGATAACACACATTGGAAATGATCTGATGCGTAAGCTTGTGTGTTTTAAGCATCTTGCACAAAGTACTCTTTAGTACAAGTCCAACATTGAAGTATGGTGATAACACGTTTAGAAAGAAATCGATGGAGAAGGACGTAGTGTGTGGAATGAGCGTTGACCCCAGTTCTGCTCTAAAGTCTGAGCGCATGGGACAGACCTTCTATTTTTGTAGTAACGACTGCAAGAAGCAATTCGATAATGACCCTCACAAATTTGCTCACAACTCTATGGGGCACTCCCATGGAGGAGGATGCTGTTAGTATAACAGTTGTTTAAGGAGATATTGGAATGGCTAGAGACCCAGTCTGCGGAATGTATGTAGACGAAACTACAGCAACAATAAAGAGCTTCAAGTATGGCAAGAACTACTATTTTTGCAGTGAGGCATGCAAAGACCAGTTTGAAGAACCTGAAAAGGAGCTTAGCAAGCTAAAAATTTTGTTGACCCTCTCCTGGGTTTTGACAATTCCAATTATTCTGTTCACTTACATCATTCACTTTACCTACTGGGAGTACGTCTCACTGGGGATGGCATCGGTCGTGCAATTCTATCCTGGGTTGAGGTTCTACAAAGGGACAATAGATGCCTTCAAGAGCAGAGCGGGAAACATGGATACCCTCATTGCAATCGGTACGTCGGCAGCCTGGGGGTACAGTGCAGCGGTAGTGTTATTTCCTTCTTTATTTCCTTCAACTGGAATATATTTCGACACTTCCACGGCGATAATATCACTGATTCTGACTGGAACTTTAATGGAGCAACTTACGAAGGCAAAAGCGTCCGAAGCCCTTAGTAAACTAGTCTCCCTTCTCCCGAAGACAGCCCATCTCATCAAGAATGGAGATATCATAGAAGTCAAGGCTGAAGAGATAAAAGTTTTAGATTTACTGCTAGTGAAGCCGGGAGAAGCAATTCCCACCGACTCAAGAGTTGTAGAAGGTTTCACATCAGTCGACGAGTCAATGATAACAGGAGAGAGTTTACCGGTAGATAAGAAAGAAGGAGACAAGGTGATCGGGGGGACGGTGAACCTCTCTGGAGCCGTAAGAATTGTGGCAGAGAAAGTTGGAGAAGACACTGCTCTTTCTGAAATAATTGAGACGGTAAGGAATGCAAATTCTGCTAGGGTACCTATCCAAAGGTTAGCAGACAAGGTATCTTCCTACTTCGTTCCAACCGTCGTATTAGTAGGAATTATCTCCTTGTTGTACTGGTTCTATGTCGGTCACATCGGACTAACATTTTCCCTGCTGGTTTTTGTCTCAGTTCTGATAATAGCCTGCCCGTGCGCACTCGGCATTGCAACTCCAGCGGCCCTGATGGTTTCATCCGGCAAGGCGGCAGAGAATGGCATTCTCATCAAGGGTGGAGAGTATGTCGAAATTGCAAACAAGGTCAATACGGTTGCTTTCGACAAGACAGGGACCATAACGAAGGGACAGCTGGAAGTTACGGACATAGTAGAAACCTCAGCCCTCGACCAAAGGGAAATCCTAAGGTATGCTGCGTCAGCGGAGGCCTATTCCGAACACCCCGTAGGGAAAGCTGTTCAAAAAAGGGCAAAGGACGAAAAGATCGAAGTCCAATTTCCTACCGAGTTCAGTTACATTCCAGGCGAGGGCGTATCGTGTAAATTAGACAAAAAAATATTGGTTGGAAATAGGGATTTACTCTCAGACAACGGAATTTCAACACGCAATATTGAGGGCAGTATAAATAAATTGGAGTCCGAAGGGAAGACTGTACTGATTCTTACAATAGAATCGAAGATAGTAGGACTTATTGCTCTCGCAGATCCAATAAAGGATGACAGCATCAAGTCAATCCAGGCCCTGAACAGCCTTCACGTCGAAACGTGGATGATAAGCGGAGACAATGAAACTACCGCAAAGGCGATAGCAGCCAAGGTAGGAATAAGAAATATAGTTGCTAATGTCAAGCCGCGGCAGAAACTTGAAAAAATAGAGGAGCTTCAAAGATCTGGGAAAGTTGTAGCAATGGTGGGAGATGGGATAAACGATGCTCCAGCTCTGGCAAAAGCGGATCTGGGAATTGCGATCGGTAGTGGAACTGACATTGCGAAGGAGACAGGGGGAATAATACTCATGAAGAATAAACTCTATGATGTATATGTGAGCCTTAACCTTGGAAGAAAGACTATAAGGAAGATAAAACAGAATCTGATGTGGGCATTCTTTTATAACATTGTACTAATTCCAGTAGCAGGAGGCGCATTGATACCACTGTTGGGAGCAAGGATATACAACACCCTCCCATTTCTAGCGGCATTCGCAATGGCTTTTAGCTCCACTACCGTAGTCATGAACTCTCTTTTCTTAAAGAGATTTAAGCCATGATTACCATCTCAGAAAAAGCCAGAGAATTAATCGCAAACAACAATATCACGGAAGTCTATCTTGAACTCAGATATAGTAAGGGACCATGTTCAGACAATCTCTGCAAAATGATTCCACACGTGGATGTATCTCTCGTAAAACACTCCAGTTCTTATTTAGTCATTTATGAAGAACAAGGTCTGAGGATTCTAGCTGTTCCACCAGTAGCTAATTCAATAAAGAAACACAATGATGAAGTGTACATTTTTAAACCTGGGTTTGCAAAAACGTTAAGGATATCTGGAATCACTTACTCCTTCTAATTTTGCCAGAGAAATTATTCGAGACAATGATAAAATAGATAATGTAGTATTTTCTAGACAATTTATGGGGCTTGGAAAGAGGGACCTTGACAGAAAGAAGAAAGCTTTGGAAAACAAGCTAAAAGAACTTGAGGAAAAGGCAAGGAAAAATCCACTGAACAAAGCGCTGCAAGAAGAGGTAGCGGAATTCAGGAAAAAATTAAAATATTAATAAAAAAACTTAAAAAAATGTTGACTTTCTAGTATGGTTCTAGATATAATCCTCTGAGGATTCTTGGGCATCCTTCTCCCTTATTATCTTCTTTAGTAAGGGGTGGGGATCAGCTGGAGGTGCGTAGTCTACTTCCCTTGGGGTAAGGGCCTTTGCGTCATTGTGTATCGGGTGCTTTGCAGACAGAACACTTTTTCTTTCAGTATCTCTGACTAGGAGCTCCGACATGGCTCCTCCTATGAATCCAAATGCGACTAGAACGGCCCAGTTTGGCGGGAAGAATGACATATAGTATGGGAAGTCAGTAAACATGTGTCCCATTGAGGCTACAAACCATGCACCGTATGGGGAGATCGTTTGGAGATGATACAGGATAGTGGAAGACAGGTAGTAGCCAACCGTATTGGGTATTGGGAATAGGAAAGTGAACAGAAAAGATGCTACTCCAATTATAGCAGCTACGAGTGCAGTAATGATTAGACCCTTGTATTTTGAGCCAGATGTTCTACCAGACACGTATCCCGAAAGCATTGGTCCAAAGATCGGTAGCCACCACAGTAATATCGTTGCTACGAATGCAATCACGAGAGAGGACTTCCAAGAATATTTCCCCTTTTCTTTGTATCTATGCCACCCTTTCAGTAGTATGTGTGACATTAGTCAGACAATATATAATGAGAATAAAAGCTTTTCCTAAGTATCAGGTTCGAATAGACGATCGAGAAAACGTCGAGATTTCATCCATCTTCGCTCTAATTTAAGGGTTAAGGGACTCAGTGTGCTGGATATAGCAATCGTGAAGTCCATGTGTCGGTTGCGTCAGACAACCCTAAGTAATTTGAGCTACCAAATTCAAGGAAGACCCTGATTTCACTTACTCGCTAGAAACTATTTGGTCCTCCCCTCCTTTGTATTCGAGGCCAATGACCAAGTAACGGGGCACATATTGTTTGTTAATTCAAACGGAGACGCTGTCGGTCTAACTACAGAAATGAATTCTTCAGCTGATTGGACCGGTTGCATGCTCTTTGATAGTTGGTACTTAAACGATGGAAGTGTGTACAGTTACCCTGGTGAAAAATATGTTCGTTCAAACACTTGGATATAAAATTAAAGAAATTACCAATTGAGAAATTAATCTCCAGCTTTTTGTCTTTTAATTATGTCCTTCTAATAGACCACCTCTAACAAAGCAGTCCTTTCTATTCCCCTCATACTGAATATGCTTTAATTAGGCTTCAATTCAGCGAACCTTCTAGACTGAGCTTAGTGACCTATCAAGGTCATGAAGGAATTCAACGTTCTAATGTATATCCCGTTTACGGTGCAGTCAACCTCTTAGAAGAAACGCTGTTCAGGTCGCCTTCCTTGAATAAGAATTGAACTCTTTCAGGTAGTGATTTACAGTCGCATCTAGAGATTTGCTGAAATCGTTCAGAGGTTTCCAACCCAATGATTTGATTTTGTTGGATTCCAGGGCATATCTGACGTCGTGGCCAGGTCTATCGGAAACAAATTCTATAAGGTCCTTACCTTTTTTGAGGAGTCGGAGAATCTCAGTCACAACGTCTATGTTTCTTCTCTCGTTACCCGCACTTATCAGGTAACTCTCACCGACCTTTCCCTTCTTGAGTATCAGTTCTATTGCACGAACATGATCTTCCACGAAGATCCAGTCCCTCACTTGTCTTCCATCTCCATACAGTGGAATCTTTCTGTTCAGCACTGCATTTAGGACAGTCTTAGGTATTAATTTCTCAGGATGCTGGTGAGGACCAAAGTTGTTACTGCAGTTAGAGATTGTAGCTCTGATTCCGTAGGTATTGATGTATGCTCTGATCAACATGTCTGCGGCGGCTTTGGTAGCAGAGTAAGGATTTCTGGGGTTGTAACACGACTCCTCATGAAATTTAGCTTCAGAATCAAGGGGGAGACTACCGTACACCTCGTCGGTGGATATCTGATGAAATCTCAGGTCTCGTTTCCTCGCAGCCTCTAAGAAATTGAAAACACCTTGATAATTTGATCTCAGAAAGGCCGAAGGTTCATTTATGGCATTATCGACGTGAGATTCGGCTGCAAAATTTATCACGGTATCTATATCTTCAGTTATAGACATCACAAGCTCTTTGTCTGCTATGTCTCCTTTGACGAGTTTGTAACTCTTCCCCTTGAGGGATTCCTCAACATAGTTTTCATCAGCCGCGTAGGTCATTTTGTCTAAGTTGACCACATAATCATCTGGATGATTCCGTAGCCAGTAGTTTACAAAATTCGAGCCAATAAACCCACATCCTCCGGTCACTAGCAGTCTAGTCATTATTTCACTTCTCCATCTCTTATCAGTTCCTTTAGGAATTTCAGCTTCCTGTCCTTGGGTGATATTATTGGAGACTCAACTGGCCAGCTTATTTTCAAATCGGGATCATCCCATCTCACTCCGCAGTCCAATCTAGGAGAATATTCCTTAGTGGTCAGATAAATTACGTTGGAATTCTCCAGCGCTAGGAATCCATGGGCAAAACCTGGAGGAACCCACAGAGAAATGCCTTTGTCACTTGACAATTCGACAGATACCGACTTCTTAAAAGTGGAAGAAGAAGGCCTAATATCGACAGCCACGTCTATTATGTGGCCAGAGACCACAGTCACTAGTTTTCCCTGTTCTTCTGGACTCTTCTGAAAGTGAAGACCTCTAATCACTCCCTTCTTCGAGAACGAATGATTCAATTGAACAAACTCGTCACCCACTCCAGTGCCTTTGAAATCTGATTTTTTGTACCTTTCTAGGAAGAACCCCCTTTCATCATTGTATATATTTGCCTTTACCATAATAACGTCCTCAAGTTCCGTCCGAAGAAACTCTTGCATAGGGACATCTAATAGTAGTTAATTTAAAATCATTTTCTGTTTAGATATGAATAGAATTCGTTGATATTGGCTTCAGAGGTGTAGAAATCAAAGGACAGTAATCTACGGGCTAGAGAGGAATCGAGCGATGAATCAAACGGTCTCCTTGCGATTAATTTTAAACCTTCCGCTTCTTCTTTCACAAGTTCTCTGTTCAATCCAAAACGTTCCGCAATTTTCACAGCCAGTTCCCTTCTTGAGATCCTTTCTCCGGCTATGTTCAGCAATCCGTAATTTTTAGAACTCATCAGTTCCACTGAGGACCGAGCGAGAAGGCCGACAAATATAGGAGAATAGTAGCCCTTAATCGCACTTACCATACTACCCTCCCTGAGTTTTTCGAGAGTGACAACCGGGAAGTTCCTCGAAAGACCGTACACGCCAGAAGTCCTAATCACCAGCGAGTCATCATAAGAGAGAGCATAACTATCGCCTATCAGTTTGCTAAGTCCATAGTAGTTGATTGGATTTGGCGTTGAATTCTCCATATAATTGCCATTTTCTCCGTCGAACACATAGTCGGTTGAAAAGTGAATCAGCCTGATTCTTCGATCTCTGCAGAACTTCGTGACTTCCTTCACCGATAGACCGTTCACAAGGTATGCATCTCGTGTATTCTGTTCACACTGGTCTACCCCCGTCATTCCGCTAGCATTGACGATGAGATCTGGGTCTATCTTAGACAGTCTTTGGTAAATTGTCTCGTTTCTGGTCAAATCCAATTTTATCTCGCTGGTTCTGGAAGCAAATATAGCTCCTTCGACTAGAGAGCCAATAGTCCTGGCAAGTTGTCCAGAGCCGCCCAATATCAAAATTTTCAAGACGAAATCACACCTCAATTTTTGAATCCCTTCCAACCACTAGACGTAGTACCTTCTCATTCGCTCCATTTGGTTTAATTACGCTTGAGGGTCCAATAATGCTGTCCTTTATTTTCGAATGAGAATTTAATACAATCGACACGTCATCCATGATTACCGAGTTCTCCATAATGCAACGATCAAGTCTACAGTTCTTTCCGATGCTCGTATACGGACCTATTTCACTGTTTACAATTTTAGTTCCACTTCCTATGTAACACGGTCCGGTAATCTTGGACAGGTCATCTATTATGACGTTTTCTCCCAGATATGCCCGCATATTTGTCTCCCTGGCACTTTCGCTATTGGTTACCAGGTTATCCAATGCCATTCGGTTGCAGATCAGAAACTCTTCCGGCGTTCCAGTATCCTTCCACCAACCTGTAATTACGCTATATCCAATCTCTAGTCCGGCACTTATCATCCTTTGAAACACCTCGGTGATCTCAAGTTCACCCCTCCAAGACGGTTTCAGAGAGTCGATGAAAGGAAATACGCTCTTTCTCAGGAAATAGACCCCGGTAACAGCAAATTTCGATTTCGGATTCTTTGGTTTTTCGACGAGACCAGTGATTTTTCCATCAGATATCTCCGCTACTCCAAACTGTCGAGGATCCGGAACTTCAGTAACTGCGATATATGCTTCTTTTCTGTGATCCACGAAATCTTTCCATAATTCCTTGAATCCATTGTGAAAGTAGTTGTCTCCTAAAGCTACTACGAAGTCATCGTCCTTCACGAAATCTCTTACCAACCCTACTGCGTGGGCAATTCCCAGTGGCTTTCCTTGATAGGTGTACGATATTTCTATCCCCCATTTTGATCCATCACCATAGTAGTCCTGAACTTCCTTATGCCCAACTTCGCCAAGTACTATGTTTACCTTCTCGATCCCAAGAGCAATCAAGTTTGCCAGAATGTACTCGCTCACTGGTCTTCCTGCCAGCGGCAAGAGTTGCTTGACGTCCGTGTAGGTAAGTGGCCTTAGGCGCGTCCCAGCGCCTCCGTGCAGGATAACACCTTTCACACTTTATCATTAATACCAATATTATAAAGTTGACCGTGAAAATTCGAGTATTTCAGAATAAATTAATAAGTCAGAGTTACCTTAAGAATTAGTGACGGAGCCAAAATGCACACTCTACACAAGCTATAATCCAAATGAAAAAGTGAGCTCCTTTCTTAGTATCACCTGGTGTAGAGACAGACTCTTCAACTCTGAAAACCCAGCAGATATTCTGAAATTTTATGATACATTCCAAGGGAGAGAAGATATAATTGGATGGATGAAAGAAAGACCAAAGGGGAGGACCGAGATTAAGGAGATTGAAGGGGATAAGGAGATAATAGTCGTTATTCCAACTGCGAACTATGAGGGCTCCTTCGCCCGTGAATGCAGGGATAACATCTTCAAAGGAATTCATATTATCTTTGTAGAAAGTGGGAGTCCACGTGACCCTTATTTCAACTATTCTCGCAGTTGCAACGAAGGAATCAAAAGGGCTTTAGAGTACAACCCAAAGTGGATAGTTGTATCAAACGACGATATGTTCAAGATTGATGATGCAGAAGTTCTGCTTTCGGAACTTAAAAAGAAAGATCCGGAGAAATTAAACAGCCTGTTCACCAAACCGACTATCTATCACTCCTTTCCTGTATGCATAGGTGTCCCAAGATACTTCATCGGAAGAACCGCAGAGTACTTCTATCTGCTGTCGAAAAGAAACATGAATACTAGGATGTTTCTTACTACAAAGAAAATCTCGAAGAAGTTTGGCGCAAAATGGGTCTATGCCTCACGGAGGGAAATATTCAAAAAGGTCTTTTATAAGGAAACAAGGTGTTTCATTCTTACAAGTGCTTTCTCCATCTTCAGTGGCAGATGGGCAAAATCACTGAATGGAGTCGTTTTTGACGAACTCTACATCAATGGGGTTGAAGACTGGGAGCTGTCCTACAGGATCTGCTACGATAGGAAAAATTTCGATTTCATCGAATATAGAATAGGAGACTTGATAGGAAGCTCTGTTGGTGAATATTGGGGCATCAGAAATTTGCGAGAAGTAGCCAATATGGTCTACTTTGATAACAAAATGAGTCAGACAGACTCTCTATAATGGATAGCTGAGATCGCTGATTCTGCATGGAACTGCAGGTATTCGCTACTAGCATTCAAGCGATATCCTTTTCATCTGTGCTCATTTATTGTCTGGTCTCGTCCTTTTCCCGATATACGTTCCTATGATAACTCCAGTGGCTAAAGAGACTACTGCAATTACTGCCACTATTATCATAACTTCTAAGACTTGGAAGAAGCCTAATGCTGTCGTGGGTGTCTGGTTAGAGCGCGTGGATAGAATTCCGGGAGTAAAAAGAAATACACCTATAAGGTCTGTCATATGAGTCTTGTTTGCCGTGGTATTCTGAGTGATGTTACCCTCAGAAACTTCAGAAACAGTGAAGCGTCCTTTGTTAAGATAGGAATGCCCACCTGTCATAGGCATGAGCCCAGAAGTCACCCATCCATCGGAATTGACGTTTGATGCGTCTATTTGCATTCCGGGAATTCCCGAGTCTCGAACTATGGACTGACTTCCTCCAAAAGCAAATATCACTGCTAGTTGCCCTGTTGAAGTCACGTGAAAAGTGTCGGATGCAAACCCGGCCCCAGAAACGGTACTAATTCCGTAAGTGAATGTATATGAACTGAATCCTGAAATTCCAACGATAGTTAAGGCTCCACAGGGGGTTAGAAAGACGTTGGAGTTGTTCGTCGTGACCGCCAGAGAATCGACGATGTTTCCTATCGCATTTCGGACATAAAAATACTGTCCGTTTACAAACAGTCCAGATTGAAGAGATGATCCAACATTGTACCCATACAGATATATCTGAGCACCGGAAGGTAAATTCACGAATGACTGCTGTGGGAATATACCTGAATTTTCAACTTGAACCTGAGTAGCAGCTCTTCCAACTGGAAGAGCAAAAGTGGTAGAAAATACCAGGATAGCAATTATCACGAATAAACCAAGAAGATGAACTATTTCCTGAGATGAAGTCCTTCTTTTTCGCATGAATAACTATAAGTAATTACAATTTCATTGTCTGAATATTGTTTGCCATCCTAGGAAGCTCTGCGGAGTCGAAAGCATTTAACTCCATATGTAATTTGAACGCGTCAGCCTCGTATCTTAGTACATTTAAAGCTTTAAAGAAGGAAAATTCTCCCTAGTAATTGTGGAGGGAATGTGGATGAGTTGTAATTCGAAAGGTTTTATAACACTCTTTTATGGGAAGACGTGCAAGGAGACCACTCAGGACGAATTTCTGTAATCGTAGTATCTCTCAACGACAAGAGGATTTCTGATGCTCTAGAATCGTTATCGAAGCAGACTCTCAAGCCATATGAGGTAATTGTGGCAGATGGGGGGACCACTTGGAACGTAGCAGAGGTTTGCGCCAAATATGGTGCAAGACTTGAACACTTACCTGGAAACGTAGTCGAATCGAGGAATAAGGCTCTGTCAATTGTTACTGGAGAATTGATTGCCTTCTTGGATACGGATGAAATTGCTATCCCAACTTGGCTTGAAGAACTCTCGAGACCTATATTAGATGGATCAGCCGATTTCACTGGTGGTCCAATGCTGCACTACGAAGCGAAATATGGTCCAGAAAGATATGTCAACATGATTGAAGACTACATTTACAAGTATCAGGTCCCTTCCAACATAGCATATCTCCCTCTCGGGAATTCGATGTGGAAACGATCCATATTCCAAAAACTGGGTAATTTTGATGAATCTATTCCCTATAGCGAAGACTACGACATTAACATTAGAGCGTTGCACGCCGGATTCAAAGGGATGTACATAGCTAAAGCAGCGATATATCACGATCATTCGGAATTTAACTCGTACCGTAAACTAATTAAGAAAAGGTACGCCTACCTGCGATCAGCAGCACTTGTCTTCATCAAGAATAAAGCGCTTTCTATGAGAGTGAAATCCCACTATGGTGGAAGAATAAAACATCCATTCTACGCGATTGAAATCTTATTAAAACCAATTGCTTTACTCGATGCACTCATTCGTGGATGATTCACTATATAATTGATCTCCCTGACATCGAGATTCCATCTCATACTCGTTTAACATAGATTGTGCTATATACGCTTTGATCGTTTCATTGTGAACTTACGGTTTTCTTAGAATTTGCAAGCTCCTGCAAGGTTCCCAAGATATTTATAAGACGCGTAAATGCGTTTCAGATGAAAGTTGTTGTTATAGGAATAGACGGGGCTACTTGGGACCCGATTCTACCCTATATCGACAAAGGAGAGTTTCCAGGTTATTCAAAATTTTGGAAGGACGGTCTTCATGGGCCCCTCTTCTCAACGATTCCTTACCTGACTCAACCCGCCTGGAAATCGTACTCCATAGGAAAGAATCCGGGCAAAACGGGAGTGTACCACTGGACAAAGATCGACTGGAAAGAATTTAAGTTCAAGACTCTTAATTCTTTAAGCTTCCACGGTGACGACTACTGGGATATCCTATCAGAGATGGGGCACAAGGTATCGATTATAGACATGCCCTCCACTTTTCCGCCTGATAAGGTCAACGGAGTAATGATTTCGGGAATGAACCATGGCGATGGTCCTTGGACGTATCCAGAAGAATTCGAAAAGAGCATACCATCGTGGTATCCAAAGGATGGTATCCATCTATTCAGAAAGAATGAGGAACCTGAACTTACAATGGACGGCATCGAACGTGAGATAAAATCTAGGTTTGACATGGCAGAGATGCTCTGGGATGCAGACCTAATTCATCTATCAGTTGAGATGAACGATCACGTCTCTCACTTCATGTGGAACAATGAGCACATCATGTATCGAAATCTGAGGGCAAATGATGAAGGAATCCAGAGGATCTTGAAAAAGAACGAGGAAGGGTATACCTTTCTCATGAGCGACCACGGAAACGGTCCAATCGAGGATGAATTGTACTCTAATGAATTTCTTGCTGGGGAGGGGTTTCTTACACTAAAAGAGGGGAACAAAAAAGGATTATCTAGAGAGGCGGTGGTGAACCTAGGAACTAGACTGAGATTAGACAGAATGGTGAACAAGTTACCGACTACAATGCAGAACAAGATTGTGAAGAAGATACGGTCGCTGGACAGCTCGATGGAAACCGATCCAGAGAGCAGAATGAACTGGAAGGAGACCCGTGTCGTGGCACTGGATGAGGGCATGTACTTTGTCAACCCCCTCTATCTCGAAGAGAAGGAAGACATATTAGAAGAACTGACAAAAAAATTGCTGGCACTGAAGTCCAAATCCGGTAAGCGGGTTATAAAGAACGTCCTAAAGGGCAGCGAAGTTTACTGGGGTCCGTACGTAAAGGATGGGCCGGACATAGTTGCTATCTCGGATCCGATCTATCATCAGAGGGTTCCTCTATCGGGACACGTGTGGGCGTCTGATATTCCCGATGAGGCATGGGGGTACAGATTGCCACAGGTCGGTCACCACAGGATCAAAGGAATTTTTGGACTGGTCGGGCCAGGAATCGCACCCAGGGAGATTAGTCCGAGCATTTATGATCTAGCTCCGACAATCCTGAAATTATTCAAATGCAATATTCCGGAAGACATGGACGGCAAGCCTCTAGTATAGAGGGGATTTCAGTACGGATCGACGGAACGTTTTTGTAATCTCGATCGGGTCTGCAATAAGGACCTTCGGAACAGGAGGAGTTTGGAGCTTTACTCCCCTCTTTATGAACAACATACTTCACATATCCCTGCTGCTAATCGGACTGATTTTTGCAATCAACGCAATTCTTGGTGGAATAGTCCAGATTTACGGTGGGAGACTGGGGGATGTATATGGGTTCAAGAAAATTATCATAGTATTCGCTTCAGCTTATTTTGTCACTCTTTTCCTGCTGTTCTACACTTCCATCGCATTTCCTTTACCCATCCTGTTTGTTGCATTGTTCATACTCAATCAGGCTGTGGGTGCTTTACTTATGCCATCTCTAAGCGCCCTCCTGTCGCTGAGCAGTGACATCCCACTTGCCGGGTTTTCGTACATGAGGGTAGCTTCTAATTTAGGATGGGCATTCGGTCCAGCTATGGCAGGTGTTATTGCAGGTACCATAGGCTACCCATACATTTATCTTACAGCAGCCATAAGTACTCTAATTTCGCTTCCGCTTTACGTTTTTTACCTGAAAGACAAAAAAAACGCAGAAGCACTGCAAGAAAAGTTCTCCTTTACAAAGGTAAAGAGGGAATTATACCTCTTCGGGATAGGGATAGCGTTCTTGTTCGTTGTCGTGTCACAATTTTCCGTTACGCTGTCCATTTATGCAAATCATTTTGAGGGTCTAAGCTCAACAGCAATAGGGTTGATATATTTTGTAAACGGGATTGCAGTTGCTGCTTTTCAATTGCCAATCTATAGACTTGTCAGTAAGATTGGATTGTGGAATGGCATGATCTTGGGTTCAGTGCTCTACATTGCAGGATACTTTTCTATGGCATTTGACCACAGTCTAGCGCAATTCATGCTTTCTATGCTCGTTGTGACAATGGGAGAGAACGCAGTGACTCCGACCGGTAGTGCGATGGTTGCACGGATAGCTGCCGGAAAAGACATGGGAGTGAACATGGGCATGTACAATTTCTTTATGTCTCTCGGAAGAGGCATGGGTCCAAGTTACGGATCTCTCTTGCTTTCATATGTCCCTTTTCCACTGGAAATATGGGGTCTTGCCGTCTCTCCAGCTGTCATTGCCATACTAGCTTTTATTTCAAGAAAGAACAGCGAACAGAGGAGCTTCAAAAATCAGCCAACGACATGAAAGGGATTTCCAGATTCGGTTATTCCTTCATGAGGTTGACTATGACAGCTGATATCAGCCAGATTAGTCCGATAAGGTCAAGAAGGAGCAGCTTTGAATAAAGACCGTACCCAAAAATACCCAGAGGTACGATATAAAATAGAATAAGTAAAAGAATTGATCTCGGGCTCATCGAGCGATCTACCCGAATAATGCACCGAGTCCGGCGACGGCCTCTTCCTCGCTCTTATCCTCTTTCTTTTCCTCTTTTTTCTCTTCTTTCTTTTCTTCCTTCTTCTGAGGTTCTGCCTGTGCTGCCGGTTGAGCGGTCACCATCGATGACTTGATTGCCTCTTCTATGTTGACTCCCTCGAGAGAAGCTACCAGGCTCTTCACTCTTGCCGGATCAGGAGTGACTCCTGCGGCTTTGAGTATTTCCGTTATTCCATCTTCGGTGATTGGTTTTCCAACGGAATTCAGTATCAGTGCGCTGTAAATGTACTCCATACTTTTCACCCTTAATTACTCCAAGATAATAAACTAAACGTCTTAAACATTATCCTACGCGCTCCTTGAAATCTTATTCTCTAATGATTTGGCGATCGAATTCCCCTTTGCCAGAAGTAGCTGTACGCTATCTTTTGTGGGATACGATGCTGCCAGACTTAGCGCAATCGCATTCCTGTATGCGTTCGAAACGAAAATAGGAGTTGTCTCCCTGTTGTAGTAGTTCAGGTGTATTGAAAGCGCTATGGCGATGGAATGTCCGGATGCCAGTTTGTTCAGGAAGTCTTGTGTCGAAGAACCCAGAACTGTTTTATTGAATACTATTCCATCCTCGTAGGCAGCCCTGAAGTCAAGTCCTATCTCCAATGGGAGTATCTCAAGCTTTGCGAGAGCAATTGCCTTCTCTCTTGATATCTTGTCTCCTTTCTTGACAAGAACCGTCTCCTTTCTTATGATTACTTTCCCCTGGTCTATTGATGCTGGAATTCCCGCTTTTTGAAGTTCTCCCACTACTGGACCGGGTTTGAGGTTAGTCGGTTTGGCCTCAAGGATGATGTCCTCAGGGGAGATCTCTCCTCCCTTTGCGGGTGCCTTCGTCCTGCTAGACTCGATTTCCTTGAATAGTTTGAATGGATTTTCTTTAGAGAAAATTGCAGCGACAGGGCCATCCATGTAATCCTCCATTCCTCTTATCGATTCTATGTTCATTTCGTCGAAAGCCCTCTTGAGGAGAGTCTTTTTTACAACCTTTATGGTTGCCTTTCCCCTCAGGGATTTCCTGATCTGCTGGAATTGTTTTCCAGGGACTCTCTCAATTCCAACCAGTGCTATTGATTTGGATTTTTTTATTTCTTCGGACAGCGATCTTATTGCAGCGTCTTTGGATTCAGAGAATCTGTTTTCCTTCATCTCACTTCACCTCCACCTTAACCGCAGGACCCATCGTGGTCTTAACGTATATGGTCCTTATATTGTCCTCTCCCTTCTCGAGTTTGGATTCTATTCTCTTCAGCACCTCTAGGCCATTTTGAGTGATCTTATCTATTTCCATGTCCTTGGTTCCTATCGGAACGTGAACTACAGGTTTCTCTTTGCTTCTAGCCTTCACAGTTCGTCTCAGGTTGTTTATTATAGGTACCGGATCCACATTTGCAGGAACAGGTCTCGGCATTTTTCCCCTTGGACCCATTATGCCTCCCAGTATCTTACCCACTCTGGGCATAAGGGCTACTTCAGCAATAAAGAAGTCTATGTCATTTACCATCTTCTTGGTCGCTCGCTTATCATCAGACATCTTATCCAATTCTTCCGCTGAAATGACTTTGTCTGCAGATCCCTTTGCCTTGGATGCCATTTCGTTTCCTGATATTAGCCCGACCTTGACCTTTTTTCCCCTTCCGTTTGGAAGGATTATTTCTTCGTTGATTCTATTCTTGGGATTAGAAAGATCAACGTCTTTCAGGTTCACTGCAATGTCTATGGACTCACCGAAATTTCTCTTCGGAGACTTGTTGATTGCCTCTTCCAGGCTTTTCTTTAATGATTCTCCATCCATTGGTTTTCACCAGAGTAGTTACGCGAGCAATGTGCTCTTCTACTCTAGATGGCGATTGACCCGTCTTTAATAAGTTTTTGTGTTTCCCTTGGATCCTTGCCATCGACTGTGATGCCCATAGAGACACAAGTACCAAGAACTTCCATTACTGCCGATTTGACGGAGGCAGCGGTCATATTGTCTATCTTCATTTCTGCTACCTTCTTGATCTGGTTCAGCTTGAGGTCCCCGGATATTTTAGTCTTCGAAGCTCCTGTCGCCGTCTCTATACCCAGCTCTTTCTTTAGAAGGGCAGAAACCGGAGGTTTCCCGACCGACACCTCGAACTTCTTAGTCTCAGGGTCTACAGTCACCTTTACGGGAACTTGCATTCCGGAGAAAAGTTTCGTCTTTTCGTTTATTTCCTTCAATACCAATCCAATGTTAATTCCCATTGGACCTAGGGCGGGGCCCAGCGGTGGTCCTGCTGTAGCCTTACCTCCCTCAACCATTACAGATATTTCTTGCGGCATTCTTTAAACCTCTTTTTCCAATAATTTTACGGAATCTGCTTTTACTGTGAGCGGGATTGGGACAATGGCGTTTTGTAGTTCTAGAGTAATTTCATCCTTCTGAGTATCGACATGAGTTACTCTCGCCTTCTCTCCCTTGAAGGGTCCCTCTGTGACTTCCACGTAGTTTCCCACTCCCAGCGACTCTACGGCCGGTTTTGATACCAGATAATTCTCTATTTCTGAGAGTTGCACTTCACCGGCTATCATGTTTCTTGCTCCCCTGACAGTTCTTAAAAGGCCCATAGTCCTATCTGGATAGAGCGTTTCAATGAATATGTAACCCTTCACATCAGGAGGAACGAGAATAGAGAATAGATAGTCCTGGTTTTCAATCTTGGCCTTAAGTCCTATGTCCCGGGCAATCTTGACTTCTTGACCAATTGTGGTCTTGACCACTATGATAGTCTGTTTTACCTTTATCGAAAATAAGTTGGTCTGGGTACCCTCCATTTTTAGGACCAGCACAGCATAGTCCCCGATCTCTCCTCCCTTCGGGGTCTCTACTGAAAGTGCTCTGATAGTCGATTCCTTCGGTTTTAGTTTATACTGGATCTTCAGCAGATCCTGGTTCTTTGGGGATATAGCGACCTGCTTCCCTCTCTTCTGCTCCTCTACGATGAACCACTCTATCTCTTCTTTCTGTTCGTGGATATCCAACGTCAGTTCGATAAATCCCTCTTTCTCGATCGACTCATCATTCTCAATGACTAAATTGAATAGAATTTTCTTGTTGGTTCCAACTTCTGAATCCTTGCCGTCGCAGGTCCACTTTACCATTTACGGCACCTTGAATAGCACGTTCATGAGAAGGTAGATTATGAAACCAAGTCCGCCTATTATGATGATACCAGCCCCCGTTATCAGAGAGGATTTCCCAAATTCATCTCTTGTGGGCTTCTTCGCCATCTTTAGTATTCTAGAATACTTTCCTCTCCCTATCCTTCTAACTCTCTCCGTAATAGAGTCCTCTAAATCTTCAATCCTATCATCCATGTCAACCATACAGGGCTACCTCTAAATATACTTGTTTTTGGCTCCCACCAATATGGCTAATACCTTTATATCATTTTTCATTGACTCGTCTATCCTGGCACCCCAGATTATTCTGGCATTTGGGTTAATCTTCTTCTTGATTTCCTCTAAGACAGTGTGAGCTTCCTCCACTGACATATTTGAACTACCAGTGACAGACACGATAGCTGAGGTTGCAGTCGATACTTCCAGATCTAGAAGAGGTGAACTGAGAGCCTTCTTAGCAGACTCCAGCGCTCTCTCCTGGGAACCTGACTGTCCCATCCCAATCATCGCTGTCCCTCCATCCTTCATCACAGTCTTGAGGTCGTTGAAATCAAGATTGACCAAGCCAGGTTTTGTGACTAGTTCAGTCAGACCCTTTATCGATTTCATTAGTATCTCGTCAGCAAATCGGAAAGCCTCATTGAGAGGAAGTCTTGGTACTATTTCGAGAAGTTTGTCATTTGGTATTATGACTATGGTATCTGATTTCTCTTTTAGTTTCTCTAGTCCCCACAGTGCATTCTCCTTTCTCATTGCTCCCTCAGATTTGAAAGGCGTGGTGACTACCGAAATTACCAGTGCACCGGCATTTTTTGCAACTTCCGCAACCACTGGTGCAGAACCAGTTCCCGTCCCTCCACCCATTCCAGCAGTTACGAAGACGATGTCTGCTCCTTCCACTGCTGCATTTATGTCAACCTCAGCCTCCCTGGCAGAAAGCTCTCCAATCTGCGGGATTGCACCAGCTCCCAACCCTCTAGTGGTTCTTTTTCCCAGGAGAATCTTCTTCGACGCTTGGGTGAGAAGCAGATGCTGAGCATCGGTGTTTGCCGCTATTATATCAGCTCCCTGAATTCCCTCTTCCATGATTCGCGTTATAGTGTTTGAACCTGATCCTCCACAACCAAAAATCTTGATGCTCGTCTTCAAGCTTTTCAAAACTTCTATTAACTCGGCATCAGTGTCTTGAAATGTTTCTCCTTCGGGCATACTAACTACCATTTTGATAAATTATCTGAATATTTATATGCTGTGATGGATTTTGAACTCAGAATTGAAAACAGGTCCCTATGTCTCCAATGTTATACCGATTTTCCTCAGTCTGTCTTTGAGTACCCGTGAGCCATTGATTTGTTTGCAAAAACGAATGGCTCCCTTCCATTGAACCCAACCGCTCCCAGTACATAGTGAGAATTATCTGCGATGGACTTCCACTCCTCCTCTAACCTGTTCCTTGCGCAGTAAAGGGTATAGGACAGTTGTCTCCGTATGATCTCTTCTCCTATTCCGGTTGCCGCTATTCCAAATCCATCCTTGACCAGTATACCCGAACCAGGAATCGGTGTATCCCCCACTCTTCCCCTCATCATAGGGCTTGAGCCTCCCGTTGAAAGTGCTGCTGCTATTTTTCCATCGAAGTTCGCAACTGCTCCAACAGTGTCAACTGATTGGTTACCCGGGTAAAAAAACCTGTGATCGTTCTTGGCAATAGACCTGGATTCTTCTAATCTTTTCCTCGCCCGCTCAGTGGAAGGGTCGTACCTGGGATGACCATTTTCGAAAGCAAATTTGGTTGCTCCATCGCCGCAAAGCATTACGTGAGGGCTCTTCTCCATGACTTCTCTTGCAACTTGTACTGGATTTTTGACAAACTCTATATTTATCACGGAACCAAAGTTACCTTCGACCATCACCGATGCATCCATCTGGATGCTTCCGTCCAACCTCATCACAGACCCTGTTCCAGCATTAAAGTTCGGGTCGTCTTCCATGTACTTGACTGCGGCGACAACTGCGTCAAGCGGGTCACTATAATTTAATGAATATGATGCGTATTTGTCAAGAAGCGGACTTAGGTCATTACTGCTACCGACTCCCCCATGAATTATGATTTGTCTCATGGGCCTGAATACAACAAGGATAAATATTTATTACGCGCGTTGTTCAATAAATGATGTGGTTAAATCGAGACATCGTTTCTATCGGTGATCTAAGCGTCGAAGAGATTATGGAAGTGATTGATAGAGCCAATGATATGTTACCATATGCAAGTTCCGGACATCCGGATAAACCCCTGTCCAATAAGATTGTTGCTACGCTCTTTTATGAGCCAAGTACGAGAACCCGATTGAGTTTTGAATCTGCGGCAATGAGGATGGGGGCAAGAGTTCTTGGTTTTGGCTCTCTGGAATCGAGTTCAGTGGTCAAGGGGGAAACGCTCTCCGATACCATCAGAATCATCAATGGTTATTCTGACGCTATTGTCCTTCGGCATCCTTCGGAAGGGGCAGCTAGACTCGCATCAGAATTTGCAGATGTTCCGGTGATCAATGCAGGGGATGGTGCTGGTCAGCATCCAACACAGACAATCTTGGATATATTTACAATGTGGAAGGAGTCAGGTCCTGTAAATGGCAAGAGCATAGGTTTTGTTGGAGACCTGAAGTACGGTAGAACGGTCCACTCGCTGAGCAAAGCTCTCTCAATGTTTGATGTTTCGCTGTATTTTATTTCTCCGGAAGAACTGAAGATACCAAAGCACATCAGGAAGGATATTGAAAGGAGAGTCCCAGTGAAGGAGACAAAGAATTTGGAGGACGTCATAGCTGACCTTGACGTTCTATATGTCACGAGGATACAGAAAGAGAGATTTCCAGATCTCGAAGAATACAGGAAGGTAGCAGGTATCTACGTAATCAGGCCATCGCTCATCTCAAGGGGTAGGAAGAATCTGATAGTTATGCATCCTCTCCCGAGAGTGGACGAAATTCCGCCTGAAATTGATAATTTACCGCAGGCCAAGTATTTCAAACAAGCATCATATGGGGTACCCGTAAGAATGGCAATCTTGGATCTGATTCTAAGGGGTGAGTAGATGACAGAAGAGAAAATGCTTAAGGTGGAGAAAATAAGGAGGGGGACCGTTATAGACCACATTCCCGTGGGCAGGGCCTTCCAAGTTCTCAAGATATTGAACATATCGAGCGATCCAGGAATAACAGTAAGCATAGCAATTCACGTAAAGAGCAAGAAGATGGGGCTGAAAGACGTAGTGAAGATTGAGGACAGGATATTGGATTCTTCTGAACTGAATAAAATAGCGCTTATTGCTGAGGGTGCAACAATCACCATCGTAGAGGATTATGAAGTCATAAAAAAGTTCGTTGTTGTTCTCCCGGACATCATAACTGGAATACTCAAGTGCAGCAACGGCAGGTGCATATCAAATATGGAAAATAGCGTAAAACCATCTTTTACTCTCCTATCTAAAAATCCGCTGACAATCAAGTGCCATTACTGCGAGAGAGAGATGGAAACAGATGAGATATTTGGTAGTATAATCTAAAATTCGAGTATTCAGGGGCCTTCCTTGTGGATGGTTATTGCTATTTTGTCCCCATCCTTCAAACCATATTTTGTCCTTAGGTTGTAGGGGGATATTATCTCCAAGACCTTTTCGTAATGCGTTCTTTCAGGTAACACTATTCCGACTAGATCACCAAACACGGTGGCTTTGAGCAGCTTGATGGCTCCAAATTTTCTACCATCTTGTTCGAATGGTTCGACTTCGAACCCCGGTATGTTGTTGATAACAGAACTTAAACTTGCAAAGTCGTCCGTGAATCTTAGATTCATTGTTCCTGGGAAGGGCTCGAATTTCAAATATTCCTTTATCTTACTAACGTAACCTTCTCTAGAGATGTAATAAGACCCCTCACCAAGTCCAGTGAACAAGGTTCCCTCAACGTGGATGTCCTTGGAAGAACTAAGTATATACTGGATCGTGTTGAGTTGGTCCTTGAATTCTTCAAACGTCTTTTGAGTTATTGTGACCTCTTCTCCACGTGAAATTCTCCTTCTTACTATGTATCCCTCGCGCTCTAGGACAATCAAATATCGCGAGACAGACTGTTGGGAAATATTGAGTTCCCTCGCAATCTTGGAAGTATTAAGGATCACCTTACCTCCTTTGTGATTTAATGCTATGTTCTTTAGAAAATCTAACATAACCGGTTTCATAACTTTCTCACTATTCTGTTGGAAATTGACGTAACTCTTATGTTCCTCTCTTTTAGGTCCTTCTTGAGCTTCCGATCATTGGTCAATACAATGCCACCGTAACGGGTTGCGGCCTCTAGAATACCTCGATCTCCGTTTGAGCTGACATCAAGAATCCTGTACTTGTCAATCAGTTTCAAGGCGAGCTTTGCATTACTGTCCGTATCTGACAAAGCTTCAAGTTCCCTTATCGCAGATACGGGGACTGCAATCTCTTCGTTAACGAATTTCTTCAAATCTATTCTCTGCTTTATAGAATAGATCAGGGCATTAGTATCCAGAATTATCACGTTTTTTTCACCAGGATGCCTAAACCATAGTTCTTCCGAATCCTGTCAATTCTGGCGGTAACTTTCTGTCCTTTCTTAGCTCCCGGAATTATAATTGTAATATCTCCTTTTACCGCAAGTCCATCGCCATCTCTGTTTAGGTCCGTGACTTCGAGTTCGTAAGTCTTCCCTTCCTCTATTTTTTCTTCAGAATATTTTATCTCTTTATGAGCATAAAGCGGTCTCTCTGCACCGCATGCCTTGCACCTTATTACTTCATTCCGGAATTCCCTAATCATTTCTGTATCATAGTTCCCGCATTCGTAGCATTGAACGTAAGTTCGCAGGTATTCCTGGAATGCTTTGTCAATGCCCCCTTCTGGGGGCTTCCCCTTGAAAATTAACCTTCCATCAGCGATTTCTCCAGAAAGACCAAATTGCTTAATGAGATATTTGAAAATGTGAGATTCATCCCTGTTAATGACCTCTACAATGTCCTTGAAATTCTTGATGATAGTCAACTTCCCCTCCGTTATGATCTCGGGTTTTGGAATCTGAAATCTCTTCTTTTCCTCTCTCTTTTGAACTGAAGATTTAACCTTCTTCAATAGGTCTGAGTATCTTTGTTCATCCACTCTGACGCATCAAAGACTGCCTAAATAAACTTTACAGTTGTCGACAAGGGAGTCGACTGGATGACAGAAACCTACATTTGGCTAACAAGATGGCACAGATTGGTAAATCTTGTATGACAAATTAATCGAGTCGTGTCGAACAATTTCTAAACACAATTTCGCTAGAGTAATCAGAAAAATACGTGCCACACGCATTGTAAATTATTTTATATACAAATTTATTTTAGGATGTTCAAAAAATAATTGTACGCCTTGGTTAGAAAGATTTATATAGAGTTAACTTCATATCTATTTTAAGAGGATTGGTTCCAAGTGGATTCTAATAGTACCAGGAGAATTGCACTTCGTCTGACACCGCAGGAAGATGACGAAATAAACGACTTTCTTAGCACATCGCTAAGGTACAAGACAAAATCGGAATTCATCAGAGCAGCGGTCTATGCATATATTCAGCATCCTCAGGTTCAAACCTCGGTGGAAGAAAGTGAAGTGAAGCTTTCAAAGGCAACACTCAACACTTTGGATCAGATGGTGATGAAGGGTCTCTTCAAGGACAGATATGACGCAATAGAGTTTATCATAAGGAAGGTTAACGAAGAGCACTTCTTGCCAATGTGGCTTAACAAACTCGTCAGGGGATACCTTGACGACAGGAACCTTTTGAATTTTGAGGATCTCCCTTTCGAAGAGAAGAGGGAAGAAAATCAGAGGGGTGAAAAAAAGTGATAGATGAAGATAGGACTGGCCTAATATACAAACTGAAGAGCGGTCTAAAGAATGATCAAAAATTTTTGGAACCTTCCATAGTATGCGTTGGAATAGGTGGAGGGGGCTGCAACATAGTATCCGAAATCAGTCACAAGAGAAGGGAAGTAAATCTCTACTGCCTGAACACGGATGCGCTCTCAAATGCAAAGAGAAGCGACGTAGTTTCACTTAACATCGGTGCTGAGTACATAATGAACAATAGGGACTCTGGAGGATATGTCGAAGTAGCCAAGAAGGCATTCAAGGAAGACTCTGCATTGATTGACGTTCAAGTATTAAGGAGGGCTGATTTGGTACTGGTCGTGACAGCGCTGGGAGGAGGGACCGGAACAGGAGGAACGGTAGAAATGGTAAAACTGTTAAAAGCAGAGAACACGCCCTTCAAGGTGTTTGCAGTAAGACCATTCGAATTCGAAGACAATAGAAAAGAGGTCGCCGACAGAGCTTTAGCTCAAATTAGGAAAGTAACGGATCACGTGGAAGTCTACGACAACAATGAATTTGAAACACTGAGAGACATAAACGCAAGAATAAAGGAAGATGTAGATGAGACCATAGAGAATCAACTTAAACTCTACGACACCCTTTATGGCAAATACAGCGACTCGTTCGATAGGATAGTGGAGGAAACACTAAGCGAAGTGCTGAACGAGAAAATACTCAGTATTGAATTAGAGATAGACCCACTGGTAACTGAGGCCTCAAAACCTCAGTAATTTTTTACTTCTTTGTTCCCCCACCTTTTCATTAGAAGATTTCCACTCAATACCTATTTTAAAAAAGGAAAATAGATATCGGCAGTTCACATTACTTTCTAGAATGTCATCCCTCAAGGTGCTCCTCAAGCAGCTGAATCCAGTCAATGGAGTGGAAGTGAATAAAAGGCTCATTGAACAAACCTTAAGTCAGGATTTTGATCTGGCAATTTTCCCCGAGATGTTCTATTCGGGTTACACTTTAAGGGACAATCTAAATCTCCACGATCTTGACCAAGAATTCGTCAAAGGCATTCAGAAGAGGCTGAATGACAGGATGATTATCTTCGGTTCACCCTACACGGAAGGTTTTCTTTACAACAGCGCTGTCGCAATAACAGGCGAGACATTTCACATTTACAAAAAGAGGCACCTTCCGAATTTTGGTCCGTTCGAAGAGCTCAGGTATTTCAAGAAAGGAGACAGCCCGTTGACCATAGATTTCAAGGGATTCAAACTGGGAATTGAAATCTGTTACGACCTGTTTTTCCAGGATTCAGTTGAAAAAGGAATAGACATACTGGTGAACATATCCGCATCTCCGTTTACTTCTTATCCGTTTTTTGAAAAGGCATTTCCAGCAAGAGCAATAGAGTACCAGTCCTATTTGGTTTATGTTAACATAGCAGGCTTGAACAGGAACCAGGTTTTCTGGGGAGGAAGCAGAGTTTTAGACTCGGATGGAAAGGAAATCTTGAAATTGAAAAAATTTGAGGAAGACTCTGGGGCAGCGGTTATTGAATCCTCCGTACTGGAACTTAGCAGGAGAAAGAGGAGAGTCCTAAGCGAGGTTCTTGATGACTCTGCGAAATGACCTGTTCCTTGCGAAGGTACTCAATACTGAATTGAAGTATCAATATTTGAAGAACACTCCAAGGTTTCAGAAGAGCGATAAAAAGTCAGTAGAGGATGCAAAGAGATATCTTTCGAGTAACGTGCGTTCTTCTCTTTACGTTAATACCGTGATATACGGTTCTATTTCGGTGCTTTTTGGGTTTGGGAGCGTAACATCTGGATTAGGGTCGTCGAACGAGAGTTTCATTCTATTCCTCCTCCTCTTGATACTAGCCATAATGAGCGATACGCAGTTTTATAGGGGAGTGTGGGACATGAGGTTGCTGACCCCCCTTAACCAATTGCCATTGAAGGTCGAAAAAAGAGTGGTCCCCTTTTCACTATTCTTTTACAACGAGTTCTATCTACCGTTTGTCACCATTCCAGCTGGGGTTGTACTATCTATTGGAACAGGGAACCCTCTGCCTATAATCATATTTTCTATCTTTACACTGTTGTTCATCTACCTTGCAAGATTGGTCTCTTTACTTCTAGGGGTGACCTTTGTGAGGACAAACACGAACAGGAAGACCAAGCGATTGTACCTGGGCCAGATATTTCAAGTTCTGATTTTTGTGATATTTATCCTGGCAATAGAGGTTGCCACCAATCCATCGTTTCAAAATTTCATCAGGATCCCCCAATACCTGTATTTCTTGATTCCAGTTGGGCAGAACTATATTTCGGCATTCTCAGTATATCCCTTTGCAGCTTTTCTGGCCGTATTTGCGATTGTCTATCCCGCATATCTCTACATCCAAAAGAAAAGTTTCACGGAAAAGATGGAAACGTTCACCGACGTTTTAAGAGAACAGCAAGGAAGAATTTTAATGAAGCTGAGAAAGCCTGTTAGATCGCTGATTGACAAGGACTTCAAAATTTTGTTTAGGCGAAGAGGAGCAATCATGATAATGGTAATACCCATTACTTTCATCATACCAATCATCCCCATGCTCCTATCATCCAAAGGCAATTCTTCCCAGCTTTCGTTGTACATTCCTTATTTGTCGTCCATCTTTCTCATAGAATTCATTCTATTGATCGGACTGGAAGGAAAAGCCGCGTGGCACCTCTCCTCTCTTCCGATAACCAGGAGGCAATATTTCTTTTCAAAACTTTACAGCATCTTTACTCTTGGATTGATCTACTATGCCCTGCTCATCATAGTAATTGCAGTAGCCAACAGGGGGATCGTCTCATTTTTGCTTGTTTACTACCCATACTTTGCTCTTATCCTCGCCGCCATTCTCTTCACCGGAGGAACGTATCTCGTAAAAGCGATTCCCAAGGAGGTTTATTCTCTTTCTCAGCAGGGATTAGGTGGTAGGTGGATTTTTCTTAAGACTTTCATAATCGGACTGCCGGTAATAATCATAAACGTTTCAATATTCGAAGTAGCCAAGTACTTATCTAATTTCAAAGTCTCTTATTATCTGAGGGGATACACAGTGGCTATAATCGTAGATGCCTTAATCTCATACCTCTTCCTGAGGTTGTTAATAAAGAGGGGAGATCACTTTTAGAGCAAGTTATAAAACCGCAGGGCATGGAGAACAAATGGAAAATATTCGCAAGGCAGATCCTGTTATCCCAAGTCCAGAAGTAATCAGAGAAGGGGCAGCGGTGATACTGAGGGGGGGTACGGTAGCGTTTCCAACCGAAACGGTGTACGGATTAGGAGCAAACGCGCTTGACGATGATGCATGTAGAGAAATTTTCAGAGTTAAGGGAAGGCAACAGGATAATCCTATAATAGTACACATTAGCGACTTCGAACAGCTTGACTATGTTTCAAAAGGTCTGCCAGACGATTTAAAACAGACATTTGAAAGAGTCTGGCCTGGTCCGCTTTCAGTTGTTCTGGAGAAGAGAAATTTGGGGATCGTCCCAACCGCTGGCCTAAACACGGTAGCTGTCAGAATGCCTGCCCACAGGATACCTTTAGAATTGATCAAAGCTAGTGGAAGGCCAATAGCGGCCCCGAGCGCTAACAAGTCTGGCAGTCCGAGCCCTGTATATGCATCAGAGGTCTTCGAAGACCTAGGCAACAAAGTTGATCTAATAATTGACGGAGGCCCGTCATACTTTGGAGTAGAATCCACTGTCATCATGTTTAGGGACGGAGAGATAGTTTTGCTAAGACCTGGAGCTTTTTCCGCAGAGGATCTCAGGGAGATCTTCAAATTGAGAGTTCGAGTAGCCGGTGAATCACCTAAGACTCCGGTGTCTCCCGGTATGAAGTATAGACACTATGCCCCAGAAAAGGATCTCGTATTAGGAAGGACAGAAGAAAAGATTATCAGTGCCTGCGAAAGTGGAAAGGTCCTTTTCATTGGCAGCTCTGAGACAGCATCGAAGTTGAACTCCGAGTCTATAATCCTCGGTTCAAAGAATGACCTATATGAAGTTGCAAGAAACCTCTTTCCATCATTCAGGAAGCTTGACAAGAGTAAGTACTCTGTGGGGGTCATCGAAGGTTTCGAGGAAAAGGGTATAGGATTAGCTATCATGAACAGGATATACAAGGCTACTAGTGGGAGGGAATTATAGTGCTTTCTCAAGAAAAGCAGATTCTACGGGGCCTACCTGTAGAACCCTCTAGATGTTATGTAGTCCAGAATGGTCTTAACGCTCTCATCGACCGTTTGTTCATTTGTGTCTATCACAATCTCTGGTGACAACGGTTCTTCGTAGGGGTCCTGCAACCCAGTCAGGTTCGTGATTTCTCCTGCTAGTGCCTTCTTGTACAGTCCCTTTGGATCTCTCTTGATTAGAACCTCTAACGGGCAGCGCACATATATCTCTATAAAGTTCGGAATTTCGTTTCTAGCCTTTGTCCGAACCTCCCGGTAAGGAGAAATAAGGGGAACCAGAGTTACCACACCATTCCTAACCAGCAGTTTAGCAACAAAGATTACTCTCTCGTTATGTTTTTCTCTGTCCTCCCTAGAGAATCCCAGGTCCCTTGACAAACCCTTTCTGATTTCGTCTCCGTCCAAAATCTCGACTCTTCGTCCGTCATTCGAGAGAATTGACTTTATCTTCTCTGCCAAAGTGGTCTTTCCGGCACCTGGAGGGCCTGTAAACCAGAGGACAAATCCAGGCTCATTCGACATATTCCACTCCCTCCAACGGTTTTCCTTGGATACCATACATCTTCCTTACTCTGTAAAGCTCCAGGATCGTTGGAGCAATCCTGTAGATACTGGAGTCTATCACCTTTCCGATCTTCTTATTCTTTCTGTACATTATGTATATGCCGTCATAGTCGTGGACTGCATCGTCTGGGCCCGTGTCGTTTTCGAGGAGATAGTCGGAATCGTATCCTAGTGTTCCCGCCGCTCTCCAACTGAGGTCATCCAGATAGACAAACAAGTCTGAACGGTCTCCGTTTACTACTTTATAGGCTTCTTCTGGTTCGAACACTTTCGTCTTCCACTCCTCGCCATTTGGCCCCTTTATACTATTTAACTTCTCCTTCAGGAGATCCAGTTCTTTTCTCACGTTTCCCTTCTCGATTATACCTTCCGGTTCCCGCCCTTTTATGTTCAGGAAGATTCTGGCGTAGTAACCACCCCAAGCCCAGGCTTTGGAACGAGACCAGTCAATATCGAGATCTTCCAGTGATGACCCCTGCTTTGGCTTTTTATCTCTAAGCTTAAGATATCCCTCTCTGATAAGCCACTGATTGATGGCAAAAGCTCCTTTCATACTCTTAGCACCGTGATCAGAGACTATCAGCACCACGGTATCTTCGTCAAAGGCAGCGAGTAACTTCCCTATATGAGCATCAACCATCTTGAAATAGGAGACGAACTTCTCTCTCATTTCCCTGTCATTTTCGTAGAGATGACTGCTTTCGTCAATGTAGCGCCAGAACGAATGATGTATTCTGTCAATTCCAATCTCGACCATAAAAAAGAAATCCCACTCCTTCTCTTTTATCATTTTCTCAGCCATCTGAAATCTGATGTCTGTCATCTTGTATATCTCGTCAATTATCTTCTTCTTCTCAGGTTTCCTGAACTTGACGTCAAACTGGTAATCCGGAAAATCTCGGAGTATCTCATTCTTAAGCCCTGGTGGGTACGTGAATTCCTTGTCCTTATCGGGAGTCAGGAAGTCTGTAACCATAAAACCAGGTATCGGTTTCGGAGGATAGGATGGCGGAACGGCTATAATGATGCTTTTCTTGTTTCTTTTCCCAAGTATCTCCCAGACCGTATCGAACTTGATATCCTGTGAGGTTGGTATTTTAATTCCATTGTAAGAGTTCGGAACCCTCGATCTAAAACCGTAAAGACCCAGTTCTCCCGGAGATCTTCCAGTAGCCATGACAATCCATGCTGGAACTGTTATAGGAGGGTCACAGCTTCTGAGTTTACCCGAGACTCCTCCATCAGTCATCATAGATAAGTTTGGTAATTCACCCTTTAGCTTGTTGAAAATCAGGTCAGGAGCTGCACAGTCTAGTCCGATTACTGCAACCTTCATGATTCTCACTCAATCCAGATAGCCAAGAGATCTGAGTCGGTCCTTTACTTTCTTTTCGTCCTCCGAGTTGAAAGCTTCCTGGTCGCTTCCATGTGCAAGAATCTCTCTAAGGACAAACGTGACATAGTCGCTGACTGAGGTGAACCCAGTTCCCTTGATTTTATCCTGGATCTTTTCAAAGAGGGGAGTTGGTAACGAAACCGTTGTGTATTTCTTTTCCGTGGCCATAAGTTGTCAGATACTTTCTGTACAAATAATTTACCTTAATTAAGTGTAATGTGTACGCACATAATTTGCTATGCCCTGGCATTAAAACCATTGTGAGGAATAAGAATGTTCAGTAGCATCAAGTGGGCTGAGAATCAAAGTTATGCGGTTATTGATGCTCCTAGAACTCAGCTAGAACCATTAGTTAGTTGGCTGTGCATCAACAAATTCAAGCCCAGAATTTCGACCCTTCTTTCTTTTTAGATCCTTGCGGTTCCTTCGCGTTCTGAGGCTCGTAAAAATCTACTTTACCACATTGATCGCATTTGTAGAGAGTGAATGTTTGAGTATTTTCTGAAAGCTGGTTCCATCCACCAAGAAACGTTCCTCCTACCCCGGTGTATCCTCCAGTCCTAAAATGCATTTCTCCCATATTCCTCATAATGGTTAGGCAATTTGAGCACTTTGGTTCCGTGATATATTTTCTAAGGTCTTATCTTGCTAAAACGTTGCTGACAAAATGCAGTTGTACAATCTTTGAAACAGTATTAAGGTACAGCCTCGCCTAAGACTTTTCATCCTCCCATGTCAGCATTACCTCCCTTACTTGCACTATCAGGGAATGGCGTCCCAGGAATCCAATATGACTTCCAGTACTCCGTTTTCGCAACAGGAATCCGTGTGAAGATAATATCCGGACTTTACACAGGGGACAACCATTCCATAGGGGAGCTGAACAACCCACATAGTAATGTTATCCCAAAGCGGGTTGTACAGAAAGAATTAAATATTGTATGTGACTTGGACAATTCTGGTGATACACGTGGCAGATAACAACACTATATTCATCGGGAAAAAGCCAACTGAAAACTATGTTTTTAGCACAATAATGCTCTTTACCAATGGAGCAGGCGAAGTCTCAATAAAGGCCAGAGGAATGGCAATAAAGAGGGCGGTAGACGTTGCTGAAATAGTGAGAAATCGAATGGAATCGATGATGAAGACAAAGGTAGCATATTCGGACATAAAGATAGCGACGGAGAAGGTTCAGAGAGAAGACGGAGAAAGCAACGTTTCCTCCATAGAGATTGTCCTAAAGAAGTAGGTGATTTTTCACCTACCATTAATTTTTGTTTTGTTTGGTAAATGTTCCAGATTCTCCATAGAGATGGTTTAGCTAGAATTGGAGAACTGGAGGTAAACAATAAGAAAGTCACGACACCAGTGCTTCTACCGGTACTTCATCCATTCAAGACTGATCCATGGATTTCAGCTATTAAACAAATGAAACTCGGAGGGGTTATCACAAATTCATATACTCTGAAAAAAGGTGGCTTTCCTGATGACAAAAATGTTCACGACCTGCTTAATTTCCCAAGTTTGGTCATGACAGATTCAGGCACATTTCAAGAACATATGTATGGTGAATTGAAGGAAGGAAACCTTGAGATGGTAAGGTACCAGGAGAGCATAGGATCCGACATTATAACTATAAGGGACATCTTCTCGGAAATGGACCATTCAAGGGAAAAGATAAGGGAAGACATTGAGGAGAATTTCAGGAGAGGGAAAGAAGCCCTGAATGAGACGAAGAAGTACATCGCCTTACCGGTACACGGGGGGATGTACAATGATCTCAGGCAAGAGAGCGCTACTATGATGGGTTCTCTTGAGAGTGAGTACTTCCCGATCGGAGGAATAGTTCCCTTCATGGAGAGATATATGTATTCTCTAGTTCTTGAGGCAGTTCTTAACTCTAAGATGAGACTTAAGAGCTCTGCAGTCATTCACGCCTTTGGGGCAGGCCATCCGATGTTTTTCCCTCTGTTATTTTTGACGGGAGTAGATGTAATAGATTCTTCTGCATATATAAAGTATGCTCGAGACAACAGAATACTCACCGAGACCGGGACTGTCGAACTGAATTCTTTATCCGATGAACTCCCAGCTTCGCCCTATTTCGATAAATACACTTTGAAGGAACTGGAGGCAATGTCCCAGGAGGATCGTACGACCACCATAGGACTTCACAACCTATATGTTTCCGTTAAAGAAGTCGAAAATATCAGACAGCAAATAAGATCAGAAAACATATGGAATTATGCAGAATATCGCTCTCATTCTCATCCTCTGCTCCTTGAGGCATTCAGGAAAATTCTTGATTATTATGAATACATCGAGAAATTCGAGCCACACTCAAGAAAAACTCCATTGTTCTATTGCGGCGAGGAATCCTTGATGAGACCCGACGTAAGGAGATTCATTGAAAAAGTTGTGCGGAAAGAGGAAGGAATCAGGATAGATAAGAAACCATACTCTTACTACTCTGATATTCCAGTTCAAAATGTGGAAAGCCAGTTTGGAACAGTACCCATGTTTTTGGATGAAACTTATCCAGTGGCCCAGTCCCTATTTCCTGGGGAGTATTATGAGAATTACAAGGACATAACCAAATTCGAAAAACCAGAATGGAAAGAGTTTCTCCTGAACAAAGTGGACTATGTGTTCAACTATCAGTTCGGAAAGAGCCTCTTTGCGATAGCAGACAAAAATAGGATAGAATTGCAAAGGAGTAGGAATACGGGTAAGATTAGGAATATATACTATGAGGGTAGGCAAATTCTGGCATTCAGGGCTTCCGATGGTTTGTTTAGTTTGAATTATGAAGGTGCCTTTCTGATTCATTCAAATTTCAGGACTCCAAATCACAGAGTGATCGTTGATCCGGAAGTCTCAGATTTCATAAAAGAGGGTAAAAACGTGTTCGCAAAGTTTGTAGAAGATGCAGACCCGCAGATACGACCTCACGATGAAGTTATAATAGTAGATAGAAACGATAACATGCTGTCGTACGGAAGGGCAATTTTGAACAGAGACGAGATGATTGACTTCAACAGAGGAATAGCAGTAAAAAATAGATTGAAATCAAAGGATTCTAGTTAAGAATTTATCCAACTGTGCATTTCCCTGAGAGTGGAGCTTAGGAGAGCACGGTCAATAGACGAATACAAGGCGGTTGAAAGCATCCAGAGAGTAATCTGGGGAATGGTCGATGAGCCACCGGTTCCCCTCCCTATACTTGTAGCTATGAATTCCAACGGTGGTCTTGTCGAAATCGCAAAGGATAATGAAAAAGTGGTTGGATTTAGCCTTGCATTTCCAGGAAATCACGGAGGTGAAAGATACTTGTATTCACACATGGCAGGAGTGCTCGAAGAGTACCGAAACAAGAACATTGGCTATGAAATAAAGATGCACCAGTTTGCTGAAGCCCGTAAAATGGGCTATACTGAAGTGAGATGGACATTCGATCCGATGAAGGCTAGAAATGCTTTCTTTAACGTGCACAAGCTAGGCGCTTACGCCTATGACTACAAGATCAATTATTACGGAATCATGGGTTCCCTTGAGAATGAAGGAGTTGAATCGGACAGGATAGAAGCACACAAGTTTCTTGACAGGGAAAAGTTCACAAGTGACAGATATGAGATTGGGGCGCAGATCTTAAACTATCCAAAACCGTGGGATTCTATAGAGATCAATGGGGAGTCTATTGCAGTCGAAGTTCCGACAGACCTTGGCAGGAATGATCTTGACTTGGCCAAGGAATGGAGACTGTCATTAAGAAAGGCAATCACAACCCTCGAAGCTAAAAACTATGTAATGAACGATGTTCTGAAAAGAGAGAGAACCGTACTTATGATATTCACTCAGAAGAAAAGGGTTGGGTTGAAGTAGAATCAGATTGAAAAGTCTTCCACTTCTGCTTCCTTTCTTTTCTTTGGCATCTTCTTCGTTTTCCAGTAAGTCGTGACATAGCCAGCCACTAAGTTTCTCAGTTTCTTTGATGCGTCCGGTATAACCTTGTCTATTATCTGCTTATTGTGCTCAAATTCCTTTCCAAGGTACTGTTCGTATTCCTCGTAAACCTGTCTTGCAACAGTCTTAACTAGTGTTGGCCTAATGGCACCCATTGCTCACGATATATTCACAAACTAATTAAATATTTCATTTTGGAAGGGTAGGGAATTCTGCTGTTCCTTTTAGGACCGAAAAAAGTGCCTCATATGTTGGAATACTCGTATTGCCCTCTTGATATTCCTTTTCGCTGCCATCAAATTCTAACTTAGTATTCTTCGTGAAGGTGACTTCAATCTTGTCCCGGAATAAGTCAGGTATGGCATCTACTAGTGGATTGAATTCTGTTATTTTGTCTAACTGCAGGACTTTGACAAGCATGCCTGATTTACCGTGTAAGCTTCCAGGCGTTCTAATCAGGCGATGGATGTCTATTGTCACAGGTTCGTCAATCTTGGAAGAGAATCTTTTAATGGCGATTTTTTTAGCGATTCTATCAAAGGTTTCGTCATTCCTGAATTCTCTCTTGGTGATCTCGCCGATGCTCTCACCTGATTCATCTTCGATTCTTTGTCTCCACTTTTTATCCTGGGAATCTAAAATTTGATTGAGGTAATTCCTTACGACGTTAATTTTCTCGTCCCACTTTGTTCTGGCAGTTGACCTAAATTCTGAAGCGACGCATCTGCCGGAAATGTAATCCACAATTTCCCTCCGCTCTTGAGATTCCAATCCCTCAAATATGGAATACACGTGCACATGATACCCTCTGCTTCCAGAGAACACGACTTCAAGATCTCTCTTATCAACACTGAGATCATCGGTCAGGATGTTTAGGAGCTTAACAAGTTCCAGTTTCACGGTGGCGAGCATTTCCGCGTATCCCATTTTTTCTGCTCCTTCTATGTGGTCTCCGTCGATATCAAAAACCAGATCTGCTCCCCTCCATCTCTTGTTGTCCATATCTGAACCGGGGCTATCGTAGTATGCGCTAGAATAGTAGAAATGAAGGGGCGTATTATCCCTGACATATGCCAATAAAGTGGGCATATCTGGAAACGAGGTATGCCTCACCATTCCTTGCTTTCCAAAGGAAGTGAATGCGAGTTCTCTCTTTTCCAATGCCCTGATTTCGAACGACTCTACATATCTGTAATATTTCTTAAACAGTTCTTGTACGACTTTACCGGACAGATCATTCATCTTTCTTCCTGTTGAAGATGAAATACAGGGCTATAATTGATATTACGACTCCCCCTGCGAAAATATATCCGTAAAGAGATCTCACGCTTGGGTTGTTGAAGCTAGTTGGAGTTGAATTGGAAAAACCAGGGAGTGCTCCTGAATTAAGCTTTTGTTGATTGGTATAGCCTGTTCCTGTTGCGTCTAGCGGTGCAATTTTTTCAAAGGCTATTGTTACATTCTTTTCCGTGAGGTTTCCCGTAGATGCTAGCGCGGTGATGAACTCTGCCCCATATGGATTGAGACCAGTGAGGCCGTATGAGAACAGGATGTAGTCTTTATTCGGGCTGCTCTTCCAGTCATAAGTCGAAAAATTCTTGCTATAGATCACGGGATAGACTGTCGAATTCCAGTCGGTGGTAGTGATTGTAATGTTGTAGCCCTGGTAGGTTTGATAGCTTATTGTTGGAAAGGAAGGACTAGACTGAGCATATGTCTGGCCGCTAATAATGATAACGGCCGATAAAAGTACGATTATGATTGCTGTAAATAGTCTTCGGTTCACTGCAGAGGGTATGTCTAACGGTTTTAATATTTTTCTCTAATGTATCTAATGGCACTCTTGAAGAATCTACTCCCGGTCCCCGATTCCCCCCTTTGCCTGGTCCAGTCTGATTCCGTTAGTGGGAAAAACACCCTCTCAGGGTGTGGCATCAATCCTAACACATTTCCCTGTCTGTTGCATACTCCTGCAATATTGTGTTCCGATCCATTAGGGTTCCAGGGATATCCCGTCTCATTTCCCTTGCTGTTGACGTACGAGACTACGTTCATCCCATCTTTAATAATACTTGTGAGTATCCTTTTGTCCCGAGTTACGAACCTTCCTTCAGAATGGGCAATTGGAAGTTTAATGATCTCGTCATCCTCAAATTCCTCAAGAAATAGACAGTTTCCTTTCCTTATCTTTACGTAAACAGTCCTAGCTTCAAACCTGTTAGAAATGTTAGGAGCAAGTGAAGCCTCGAGACTGTAATTTTGCTCCACATTCGGGATTAGGCCCAGTTCTACTAAAACTTGAAACCCGTTGCATGAACCCATAACCGGCCTTCCGTTTTCGACGAAATCTTCAAGTTCACGCATCAATTTTGCCTTAATCCTTGCAGCCATGACTGCTCCGGCCCTCACATAATCTCCCGCAGAGAATCCACCTGGGAAGAATACCAGATCGTATCTATCAAGCCTCTTTGTCCGATTCTCAAACTTTTTCAAGTGGACTATCTCCGGAGATGAGTCCGAGTGTTTGAACGACTGGAAGGCTTCCTCTTCGTTGTTTGTACCCTCCATTGTAAGTATTGCGACCTTAACATCTCTTTTCATTGATAACCCCTTTTCCAGCGTCTTAGTACTGAGTCGGTACTGACGTTCAGCACCTTCTCTTCCCCTCTCATAAAGATGATTTCGGATTTGTAGGTATTTCCTAGATAGATCGAGTCATCACCGAGCAAGCTTGCAAATTCCTTCTTCCTGCCAGATTTCACTTCTACAAGCCAGCTTGATTGCGGTTCGGAGAAAAGAGCGAAATCCGTTCTTAGTCCGAGTGGAGAAAGTTCAATCATCGCACCGATTCCTGACCCTACGGTCATCTCTGAGAGTGCGATCGCAATTCCGCCGTCCGAAACGTCGTGAATAGAGTTAACCATTCCAGATTTTACGGACTTTAGCAAATTCCATCCCCTTCTCTTAAGAGTCCTTGGGTCCGAATATGGTACTCTCCCTCCGTCCAGTTTCATTCTCCTGAAGTAGAGCGAACCTCCTAGGTCAGTAGTTGGCACGCCGACAAGGTAAATGGGGCTTCCCAGCTCCTTAAAATCTGGAGTAACCGAATGCTCAATGTTATCTACCCTTCCGACTCCCAGTACGGTAGGAAAAGTTGGAATCCTTCTCGTTCCTGCTTCATTGTAAAAAGATACATTTCCAGAGACGTATGGAATATTGAGTGAAGAAGCTGAATCGTGTAGTCCTCTCAGCATCTCAATGAATTCACCCATAATTTCTGGCTTTTCAGGATTACCCGAATTTAGACAATCAGAGAATCCTAGGGGTTCTGCACCTACTGATATCAAATTCCGGACTGTTTCATCCACAGCCGCCATGCCACCAAGGTATGGATCTATCTGTGAATAGAAGGGATTTGAGCCATGAGCAATCGCTACTCCAACATCTCTGTTCCAGTCAGGTCTTATCACTGATGCATCAGATGGCCCTTCCCTCCCTACGATACCCGTGAACGGTCCAATCACTGTACTACCACGAACCGTATGATCGTATTGCCTTACGGCGTATTCCTTAGTCCTCACATTTGGGTCTGACAACATACTCAGCATAAGTCTCCTTAAATCATCTGGATTCTTCGGGAGCCATTGGACGACTTTTCTTTCTCTAATAAGAGACGGCCTGTCGTATAGTTTTGGTGAGGTCATAAACTCAGTACTGAGATCCAGGACCTTTCTTTTTTTATAGTAGAGTTTTAACCTTCCCCCGACCTCGCTTTCTCCAATCACTGCTGCTGGAATATCCCACTCTTCCATTATTCCTAGTACTTTCTCGACCTGAGGTTCTCTCACAGCGAGAAGCATTCTCTCCTGACTCTCGGATATCCATATTTCCCAGGGCTTCATGTCCTCCTCTTTTAAGGGGACCTTGTCCAAGTACACTCTTCCGCCCATGTGTCCAGCGTTTAGCATCTCTCCCACAACGCTACTGAGCCCTCCCCCACCTAAGTCTTTCAGCGCGTACAACATCCCCATTTTGTTGGCTTCCAGCACTGCGTGAATGAGAGGTTCCTTGGTTATCGGACTTCCCAGTTGAACTGTCGTTATATCTTCCTCACCACTCTCCATCACTGCCGACGCCATGTTCACTCCGTGGATACCGTCCCTTCCGGTTTTTCCACCGGCTATTACAAGTTTGATCCCCGGTTCAGAGATGTTTGAGGACCGGATGTCTTTCTTGTTAACGACTCCAACACACCCCACATTAACAAGGACATTTGGTGAAAAGAATTCTGAATATACTATTCCACCAGAGACTGTCGGGATTCCTACTCGATTGCCATAGTCCCTTATTCCGGAAATCACCCCATTCTCAATGAATTTTGGAGATGGAAACCCCTTTATTTTTTTTGTTCCAAAATAAAGGACATCAGTAACTGCTATCGGTTGTGCTCCCATACTTAAGATATCTCTCAGGATTCCTCCAACTCCAGTAGCCGCTCCGCCATATGGCTCAATGGCAGACGGGTGGTTGTGACTCTCCATCTTGAAGGCTATGGCAGTTTCGTCGTCGAGAGAAACAAGACCGGCATCTCCTTCGGCGACAATTTTGTCCTTTCCTATTCCAAAGATGTATTTTTTTAAATGAATCTTTGAGCTCTTGTAGCTGCAGTGTTCACTCCAAGCTTGAGCAATTGCCTGGATCTCAACGTCCGTCGGTTCTCTTCCCTCTGTCTTGAAAAAAGAAGCAATGCGGGACATCTCTTCTGTAGATAGCCCCAGATGCATTTTACTCGAAATAGTTGCTAGTTCCTCTTTGGTTTTTCCTACAATAGATACTTCCATTGATAATTCCGCATTAGTCATCAACTACACACTCATTGATAACCGGATTTGCTAGAAGTCTTTCGCAAATCTCTTGTCCAACTTCCTTGCTTCCTTTGGTGAGTGTTATGAAATAGACTTTGCCGGTCTTTACATCCTTCACGTTGTCGTAGCCAAGCAATTTGAGTGCCTTTAGAACAGAACCACCCTCAGAATCTTCAACCGTTTTCTTCAATGTCACAGTGATTCGAAGTTCGACCATAGGAGCAGATATATTCGTCATAGATAAACTTGACAATCAGCTGTACTTTATCACTAAGTCCATGAATATATCTGATACGTCCTCGCACTTATCGGTGACCGATTCCATGTACTCATAAATCTCCTTTAATTTTAGGAGTTTGACTGCATCATTTATTTTAAATATTTCTCCATAAGATTCTTCGAGCAAATCATCTGCCTTGTTTTCTAGCTCGTTTATTCTCACCGTTTCGTGCATTATATCCGTCATATCGCTATTCGTAAAGCTACCGAACAGATTTAACGCTCTATTGACCTCGACGACCGCTTCTAATATAATTTCGCTGAACTCATCCATTACCTTCGTCTTTTCTACATTGAACAGCGAAATCCTCTTTGCAACAGCGTTTATGAAATCTAGAATATCATCGTACTTAGTCGCGAGATTTCCTACATCCACTGATTCTAGAGGCTTCTGCATATGATTGACCTTATCGTATATCTCGTGCACTATACCATCAGCCTCATGCTCAATCCTCCTAATGCGCTCCGCCCTCTCGTGCAAGTTGTCGTAATGTGCTGTCATTTCTACTAGTTCTTTAGCTCCGTCCCTGACCTTCTCACCTAACCTCTGGAGATACTTTGAGAATTCCAGGAAAACTATAGAGGAATCTTCCAAAGAAAGACCCTTGGCCTCAGTTCCCAGTAACCAGGTAAACATCGCGCCGAGGAGCATGAACACGAACACTAGAATGAAGAGATTGTTCCACCCGTAGTACAACTCAAATATTGGAAACATGAGTGTGCCAAAAACAGCACCGAGCCTACTGAATGCTGAGGAAGTCCCCTGAGCAGTTGCTCTCAGTCGAGTCGGAAAAATCTCTGTAGGGACAATCCAGGTGGTCAGGTTCGGACCGACATTCTCAAAAAAGAGATAACCTGCCAGAACAATCAGCATTACGTATATTCCATGTCCAAATGTCAGCGCGAAAATGAACGCACTAACGGCCATACCAATAAATCCTATCTCCTGCAGCCGGAGTCTTCCAATCTTCTCAATAACCATAAGAGCTACTATGAAACCCACCAGAACGATAACATCCAGCACTATCGTTCCAAGGATGGCGTGTACTTTGTCCAATATACTTGTCCCTCCAAAACCTACCTTCTCAAGTATCAGCGGGATGGAAATTCCAACTCCATAAACACCTATGTCCATGAAAAACCAAGGAATCCAGGCAAACATGGTCCTCTTTCTATATGCGTTATTAAATAATTCTGAAACTCTTCCCCTTCTTTCAGGTTCCACGGATGATAGATCTTTGCTGTAGTCAAGACTGTATTTTTCCTTTATCTGCTGTATCACCTTGTTAGCTTCGTCGACCTTACTGTTCGCAAGGAGCCACCTAGGTGACTCTGGCATAGTATGTCTCAAGAATAGGACCACAACTGCAGGAACTACTCCAGATGCCAGCATTATTCTCCATGTAGCGATCTGCATTCCAAAAAAGTTGATGAATTCATACCTGCCTACAGAAAATCCAACCACAGCTGCGACTAAGGAGCCGATTCCCCAGAACATAAAAGTTCTTGTCACCAATTTGCCCCTTTGCTGCTTTGGAGAGAACTCGGCAACATAAGTGGAAGAAATTGGATAATCTGCTCCTATTCCGATTCCCAACAATAACCTGAAAATTATCAACTCATTTATGTTGGTTGCAAGCGAAGTGAGGAATCCGAAAAATACAAAGAAAATTAGGTCTATAACGTACAGTGTTCTTCTTCCCACCCTATCTGCGAATCTTCCAAGAAATAGGGAACCGAAAAACATACCAATGAGAGCCGAGGACTGGAGAAGACCGAGTTGAATTGCTCCGAGCGTGGATGGGGCAAGCCAGTTTTGAGATTCTACATAAATGAGTGCTACGGATATGATGAAAAGATCATATCCATCCAAGAAGACACCGGCAGAAGATAGTGATACAACCTTTCTCAGAAATCTATTTTGCTTCCTTACGACCTCTTCCATTCCCTTGTGCATTACCATTTAACATAATTAAATTAGCATGGAAATGCAAACGTAAAGCATGACTGAAGATATTAAGCTCGAGGACATAGAATGTAGTTTTGGGAAGTGGATTTTCGTGCCTTATTGGATGCAGTTCTTTTTTACAAAAGGAGTAGGATGCAATCTTTCAATCAGCGTTTAATGCTATACTACAGTTAACTCAGTCAAATTCAATTAGGTGCCAATTTCCTACATGTTTCCCGCTTACATCACTTATTATAAAGAATTAAGGAATGTTTAATACCTGAATGACCGAGTTCAGATTTCGTTTCTAAGTTCAATAGAATCATTGTGAAACGTCCTCATCCTCTAAATAAAGGCATAGCGATTCTGTTTTGTAACAATTCGAGTGATGGTGGTTAGACAGGACGATAATCTTTCTGATTTAATCGCTATTCATTATAGATAAACAAGTTAAGTCTGAATTTAAGAAGTAAAAGCTTCAATAATTCAATATCGTCAATGAACAGTAGCCTATGTTAGGCGAGGTTAAACCTATTGCTATTTAAACGATTATGAAAATAAATAAATAGAGGTACCACCATATTCGCTTTCGAGGTGTTTATTTGGCAACATCAACGACAACTTTAGGCGGAACAATTGAAAAAACAGCAGAAAAGTCAGACGTAAAACTCAGAAGAAAATTAGGAACAATTGACCTCCTCTATCTGAGTTTAGGCGGAATCATAGGATCTGGCTGGCTTTATGCTGCTTACGGTGCCGCCTCTATAGCTGGACCTGCAGCCATCGTATCTTGGATTATCGGCGGAATAATTATCATATTCGTTGCGCTGAACTACGCTGAGCTTGGTGGCATGCTACCAAGGTCTGGTGCCATTGTAAGGTATGGACAGTATTCTCACGGACAGCTAGCTGGATATATGTTTGGCTGGGCTTACTTCCTATCGGCAGTGTCGGTACCTTCTATTGAAGCACTGGCCGTCATTGGCTATGCTAGCAGTTACTATACGGTGCTCTATAATGCAAATACCCCTTCAAGTCTTTCGACCACGGGCCTTTTCTTCGCAGGCCTTCTGATGGTAGGCTTCTTCTTCCTCAACTGGGCAGGAGTCAAAGTAATGGGTAAAATCAACACAGGAATGACCTGGTGGAAACTAATTATTCCATTTGCGACCGTTTTTGCACTGTTCGCAGCGGGTTTCCACGGAGGTAACCTGAACACATCATACCAAGGATCGAATGGATTCATGCCATTCGGGTTTGGCCCTGTTCTTCAAGCGGTAGCAGTTTCGGGGATAGTCTTTTCCTATCTTGGATTCAGACAAGCACTTGACTATGGAGGAGAGGCGAAAAATCCACAGAAGTCGATTCCAACGGCAACTGTTCTTTCAGTGGTTATTGGAATGGTACTTTACACGCTTCTTCAGGTAGCATTCGTCACAAGTTTGAATTTCTCGAAGCTGGGACTTGCTCCAGGAAACTGGGCAGGCCTTCAAGCAAATGCGGCCGGCAATTTCCTCAATAATGCGATAACAACTCTACATGCTGCTCCTTTCGCAAATCTCGCGTTAGGGGCCGGATTAGTGTTCTTAACGTACACACTTTTCGCCGATGCTTATGTCTCGCCAGGAGGAACTCTAAATGTATACTTAGGCACATCTCAGAGGACACTGTACGGTATAGGAACCCAAGGCTTCCTACCCAAGGCCTTCATCAAGGTTAATGAAAAGACCAGAATTCCAGTCGTTGCTCTTGTGACGTCTCTGATTGTAGGTCTCGTCTTTTTAGCTCCTTTCCCTAGCTGGTACAAACTCGTTGGATTCATTTCTTCGGCAACAGTATTCACGTACATAGTCGGTGGACCCGCCCTAAGAGTATTTAGAAAGCACGCACCAGATCTGAAAAGACCGTTTAAGCTGCCTGCATCAGTAATATTCTCACCCTTGGCATTCATAGGTGCATCTCTTATTGTCTTCTGGAGTGGATGGCCGTTAGACGGTTATCTAGGTATTGCAATATTTGCAGGACTATTACTATTCTTGGTGCTTAGACTCGCGCACGCTATACCCAATACCTTCAATGCAAAATCTTTGAAAGCTGGATGGTGGGTACCAGTTTATACGGTGGTTCTGATACTAATATCCTATATAGGGGACTCAGGCTTAGGAGGAAGAAACATAATTCCCTTCCCTTGGGATGATGTGGTTGTAGTGATAGTGGGAATAGTATTCTACTTTATAGCAGTGTATTCCGGAATTAAAACGGACGAGATTTCAGAAATAACTGGCAGCGGAACACAATATCTTTCGGAGGAGTAATAGGACGGGTGATGAAAAATGAAAGGTGTAGGTTACCTTACTGGTGGAGTCATCGGAGTCGTCATCTGTTTGATAGGTCTTGTATTGACCGCATTAACTGGTATTAATGCATCAGGAAATGTCTACTCGTACGGCATAGTCTATGCACTGTTGATGGCAGTGGGATTTGTAGTCGCTGTTTCTCTATTCGACATGAGACGAGCCTGATCTTCCGAACAGAATTCTTTTTATTTTTTTCTTTCATTTTCCATTATTTTCTTGGCTCGTTATTTTAATTGGTCAAATCGAAATAGGAGTATCATATATCTGAAAAGGATGTTACTTTCTTTCGTGGGAAAAGGAGGTGTTGGAAAAACTACCATAGCATCTGCTGTTGCCCTTAGTTTAACAAAATTGGGAACAACTGCGCTTGTTTCAAGTGATTTTATGCCATCACTCAAATACTTATTTCCGGAAGTTCACAAGAACTTAGAAGTAATTGAGATGCAGGAGAAGGATATCGCCGAAAAGTGGAAACAGAGTTACGGTGGCGAGGTTATAACGGTTCTTAGAAATCTGTTCGAAGTTGAAGATTGGGTCCTTGACCATATCGCTGGTAGTCCTGGTGTAGCAGAGGAATTCTTGATTTCTAACATTGTCGATCTGGACCTATCTAAAAAATATGACTATATAATTTGGGATACTGCTGCATCTTCTTCTACGATGCACCTAATCCTACTTCAAAAGGAATTTTATGACCACCTGAGCAGGGACGTCAGGATATATCTAAAGCTAAGAGATGTAGTGCATTCAGACAGTATCTTGGACCTTTTGGAAGAGTGGAAAAGACTGGCAGAGAGGGTCTGGAAACACTTGCTATCTACTAGATTCTTTCTAGTGACGACGAGCGACGAGTTAAGTTTCGTTCAGGCAATGGAGATTGAAAAAGACCTAGGCACAATGGGAATCAAAGTCAGTGGGGAAATTATGAATAGATGCAGGGAAGACGAAGGTAACAGTTTTCTTCTAAGTGTTCCGGAATTGAAAGGGTCTGCAAGAGACATAGTTGAAACGATAGCCAACCTGATCTCTGACAACAAAAAGGTAATGGACCTCATTAAGTAAATCTCCAGACATACCAAAACGTTAAGATTAGAAACCTCATTTTAAAGTGACATTCATCTATGATTGACATAGGAAACAAAGACGCTGTAAGAAGGGAAGCAAAGGCAGAAGGATTCATAAGACTTAGAAAGTCCACTCTCCAAAGTATTGTGAATAACACAATAAAGAAAGGGAATGTAGAGGAGGCCTCTAAAGTGGCAGGAATCTTAGGAGCAAAAATGACTCCCCAGATTGTACCGCATTGCCATCAAATACCACTAGAATCAATTGAACCGTCTCTAAAAGTTGAAAAAGATGGGATCAGGGTCACCTGCACTGTCAAGGCGCGTTACAAAACGGGGGTAGAAATGGAATCTCTGGTGTGTGTCAACTCCATGCTTCTGACGGTTTGGGACATGGTAAAGTATCTAGAAAAAGATGAAGAGGGGCAATATCAGTTTACTGAAATCTCTAGCGTCAGGGTCCTCAGTAAAATAAAAGGCATAAGGGTATAGAAATGGTTCATAAGGAAGCACACAGTGAGAAGTTGAAGATTCTTCTAGTCACTGTCTCTACATCAAGGACAGAAGAAACGGATGTTTCAGGAGAAGCTCTCAAAGGAAAACTTGTAAAGGACCATCACTCCGTCGATAAACTTGTGTGCAAAGACGATGAAGAGGAGATAGTGGATGCATATATCTCCAACAAGGATTATGACGTGTTCATTTATATTGGGGGAACCGGTCCCAGTAGCAAAGACGTCACCGTTCAGAGTTTGAGAAAAATTTCTGAAAAGGAAATGGTTGGATTCGGAGAACTCTTTAGGTCGGAATCGCACACTCGATTTGCCTATCTTTCAAACGCGACTCTCTTCATAAAAGACAGAAAACAAATCTACTGCGTGCCTGGGTCACCGGATGCTACTGAGCTAGTTCATTCTATAATCAGCTCCCTTATGAGCCATCTGTATCACGAACTGACAAAGGAGTAGTTGCTTTCCTGCACCTTGGCAGCTATAGGATGGGTTCTCCTATATTCTCGGGAAATGTGTAACCTGGGAACTCACTGCTGTACTTTTTCGACTGTTTCAGTTTAGAGACAAACTTCTTACCGTTTTGGGAGTGATAAAAGTCTTCCTGCATAATTAAGTCGTAGTTCTCATCTCTTATCTTGTGGAACTTAAGACCCATTACTTTGGCATAAAATTCTATCGATATCCCTGCATCTCCCCTCCCCTGCTTGACTGCCTTAGCCACTGCAACGTGGCTTTTTGCCTCCCAGAAATACCCACGTATCTTATCTTTTGAGAATCTTGCCCCCATTTCGCGTTCAATCTCTTCGTCAATGATGTCTCTTGTACCTGATCCCCTATTTCTATTGACAAAAATTAGTCTTTTATTTAGGATTTGTGAAAATGTAGTAATCCCACTTCTAGAAATCATTCCCTGTGATCTTGAAAAGCCTCTTAGCATTACAAACTTATAATTCCCCTCTCGAAGCAAGAAGGAATTGTATTCCCCATTTTTTCGGAGATGAATGCCACTTACATCTGCTTCTCCAAGCTTTATTGCTTCGACACCGCCCCAGGAACCTGCGTTGATAATTGTCGGAGCCTTGCTAGATTCAAATAAGATTCTTTCGATAACTGGATCATTTGATCCTATGAACAGCACGTCCCTTTTAACGTCAGAAAGAGGGAAATATGGAACAGTCTCGTCTCTTTCATAGTAATTTTTGCTGCTCTGGATCACTATGAAACCGTCCGCATAGGAGAGACGACTTATGGATCCGGATTCTCCATATATTGGGTACGCTCTCCCACTTCTTCCGATTATTGCGGGAATAATTTGGTCCTTTCCCTTCTCTGAGTTGATTCTGAAAGGTAGGGGGACCTTGATTTTGTCTTCAGAGGGTTGGCCGTAGGCAGATAATACCGATGGGACAATTATGTACCTGAGTATCGAAGCCGCAGAAAGGGGAAACCCGGGCATTCCCAAAAAAAGGCAACTGTCAAATGCAGCAGCAAAAGTAGGTTTTCCTGGTTTTACAGAAATGCCATGAAAGAGCATCCGTCCCCCAAGTTCTTGCACCACCTGATAGAGTAGATCATGGAACCCAGCTGATGTTGAACCGGAGGATATTAAGATGTCATACTTTGCGATATTCTGTTTCACGAAAGTCAGCATCACCTCCTTGTCGTCTGACAAGGTTCCTAGCAGGTGACAATCAAAGAGATCCGTCCCATCAAAAACGGACTTGAAGTAATACGAGTTGCTATCGTATATCTCCCCTTCCTTGAGCCGCATACCTGGCCTAATCAGCTCATTGCCCGTAGATACTATTCCCACCTTTAGTTTCGACCTGACAGTTATCTTTTTAATCCCGGAAGAAGCAAGGAGAGCAATACTTTCTGGACTCAGGCGTCTTCCCTTCCTTACCAAGTACTCGTTAGTGAAGAAATCGGAACCTGCGTGTGCTATGTTTTCTCCCGGAGACACCGATCTAAATACTTTGACCGTGTCTTTCTTCCTGGATGTGAATTCTACCATTACCACTGAGTCTGCTCCCCTCGGAATCATCGCCCCCGTTGAAATATACATACTCTCTCCTCTCTTGATTTCCGATTCAGGTTTCGTCCCTATCTCGACCTCTCCGACAACCTTGACTCGTCTGGGGGAATCTTCTTCAGAGCCTATGACCGATTTATGATCCAATGCATAGCCGTCTACTTCAGATCTATCAAAAGGAGGCACATCTTCGGGCGAAAAGACGTCTTCAGAAGCGAAATACCCAGAGGCCAAAGAAATGTCTCTATCTTCTGACTTGATCAGATTCTTTATTTGGGAAGTGAGGATCTCTTTAGCTTTCTCTGGATCCACCAGTATGTGGAATACTTTCATCATTTTTACCACCTGAGTACTTCAAAATTTACTATCTCTCCCTCTTCAATGCCTTCTGTATTTTCATCCATGACTAGGATTCCGTCTGCCCCAATCATAGAGTATATGACTCCAGAACCAGTAACTCTGGTTGGGTACACAATCGTTTTTCCGTTCTTAGTCATTGTTTTCACTCGAACGAAACTTCTAAACCCAAGCGTATTTACGAGACTTCTTCCAAGCAGCCCAGATCTATGTTCTTTCTCCTCGTTCCTGAGACCGAGCCATTTATGAATCATTTCCAAGATAACGTTCTCAGAGGCAATCAGGGCTGCAACAGGAAGTCCAGAAACCATGAACACCGGTTTCCCTTTAAAGACACCGAACGAAGTAGTTCTACCTGGTCTGATTTTTAGTCCTCGGAAAACGAGTCTCCCACTATTTTCGATTAGTGAAGGCAGTATATCTCTTTCTCCAGGACCTGTTCCTCCAGTCACTATAATTATATCTTCAGCAATACTGTCAAGTGCTTTCTCTATCACATTTTGATTGTCGGGAATCACACCATGACTCACTGCATCGAAACCTTTTCTTAGAAAATAAGATTGGATCATGGGTTGAGTTGAATTCCTAACCCTCCTAGAGACTAGCTCATCACCAGTAGAGATTATTCCAATGGATAGCGAGAAAATGCCTATTTTCTCTATTCCGCATTCCAACAGTGCAGCAACGTGTGGAGGGTAAATTCTTTCTCCTCTACTAAGGATCTTAAATCCTTTCTTTAGGTCCTCACCTTTCTTGCTGATATTTTGGTATTTTCGGACAGGTACAAAGACTTGAATTTTACCGTCATTCTCAGATGCATCTTCCAGCATTACTATGGCATCTGCTCCTTTTGGCACCTTCGATCCGGTCGCAATCCTAAGAGCCTCTCCTTCCGCTAAGTTGAAGCTTTTTGTTGATGAAGGAAAGATTCTTCCAACCATCCGGAAATTGGAAGGATTAGTTTTGGTTGAGGAAATGGTCTCTTTTGAGTTTAGCGCATAACCATCCACTGCGCTTCTATCGAAAGGTGGGAAATCTGACGGAGACCTAACATCTTGGTATGAAAATCTACCTACTGCCTCTAGCAGCGGAACGACTTTCGATTTCTGATATGGTCCAAAATTCCTGGCCCTTGCAATCGCTTCATCCAATCCGATGAACGATTTCAGTTCCATGAAGTAGAAATAGCAAAAGACCTAAAATACTTGCTAGTATTGAATTTCCTTAGCAGCAGCAATATTCAGCTTTAGATACTTTCCTCTGGGCTGACTCTTCACAGAAGCAAAGAAATAGTTTCCATTCATTTTGAATCTAACGTACTTTCCTGATTCAGTCCCAATAATTCTGTATTCGCTTCCTTCTTGATCGTTGAAGATTAATGCCTTCTCGTCCAGTAAATAGTTATGACCATCCAAAGTGACGAGGTTTCTATAGTCCAATAATGATAATGTCCGGAAGTGCTCTATCTTTTCCACTGAATCGACGACTTCCACCACCCTGCCGTTGTCAATAGAAATGAGGTTTGAAAACCCATTTTCAAGGTCCTTGGAGTTGTGTGTCGCGTACAGATATTCGAACCTATAATTTACTGACAACTCATCGATCATGCTGATCAATCCGAGCCGTGCTATTTCGTCCTGGAACGAGAACGGCTCATCCATTAGAAGGACAAGGGGCCTTGATATGATTGCTCTTGCAATGGCAACTCTTTGGGCCTGTCCAAGGGAGATCTCGTTTGCTCTCTTACTTAACAATGGTTCAAGCTCCATTTCGTCGACTATTTCTTGGTAGATTGCAACGTCCCCCCTTCCGTACCTGATGGACATCCTCAAATTATCGTCAACACTCATTCTTCCAAAGAGAAGGAGATCCTGTGGAATGAGACCTATGCGCCTCCTTTCGGGCGGTAGGGAGTTCACATCAATTCCACCAATTTCCACTTCTCCTTTGGAATCGATCAATCCTGCAATAGAGTTGAGTAGCGTAGTTTTGCCCGTTCCATTCCTCCCTATGAGGAAATTTCTCCCCCCCTGCAGAGTTAATTCTTCGATCTCCACCTTGAATTCTCCCCTACGAACTGAAAAATTCTTGATTTTGATCATTTCTTCCCCTCCAAGAGTTTGAATGCTAATAGAGCAGCAAGACCCGTAAATATGAGAATGGAAGAAGATGCAACGGTTCCTGGCAGGTCCCCTGACTGGAACTGAGAATAGATGAAAACTCCTGCTACATTCACGATTCCAGGGAGGATGTAATATGCCACGATCAGTAGGCTACCGACCTCCGAAATCGACCTCGCCCAGGAAAGGATGAGCCCTCTGAGCATCGCTCTGCTCATCAATGGTATCCCCACTATGAAATAACTTTTCAGTGATCCCATCCCGAGAGTTCTCCCAATGTCTTCAAATTTCATTACGTCCCTTGAATAAGAAATCTGCACAGTTCTAATGGTGTAGGCCGAAGATAAGAAGAAGAGCGTTACTATCACCGCCAAAAAAGTGTCAAGGAACTGATATCCTGGATATATTCTGGTGATCAGTTTTCCAATAGGCATTGAGGGCTCAAACGTGATCAGCATCATTATTCCGACAACGGTATGGGGAATCATTATGGGAAGCTCTACTAGGCTATCCGCGACCTTTACAAACGAGTTCTCTGTCCTTGATACGAAGTAAACGTAGGGAATAGAAAATGCGACAGCCAGAGCCGCAACTACTAGGGCCAGAACGTATGTGTAGTATATGCTTTTAAATATCCCGGAAGAAGCATCACTGATGATAAAAGAAAAACTCTCGTAAGTAAGAGTTCTAAAAATAGGGGTGAGTATAAATATGATATAAATAATGAAAAATGGAACGAACAGATATACTAGAGCTTGGCCTCTTTTCATACCTGTTCATATGAAGACGCAGGAATATATGAAGGTACAGGTTGGGTTATTCCACCTAGGAATGAAGGAGGAGTGCTATTGGAAGAGTAGATGAACGGTACGCCAATCGGATCAAAATCGGATGATTTCAGGTCATAATAGCCCAGGTTGCTGACAAGATAGTAGATAAACTGCTCAGATTCTCCAACACTTTTAGAACTCGAGAGAATAGTGGCTGCATAGAGAATGGGACCCCCTCCAAAATTTCCAATGTTGCTCTCCGGTGGGCCAGTCGTGTTCACTTCTGAATAGAATTTTACCTGGTTCTCGCTGATATTGCCAAGATTTATCCAAGAGGGTAATCCGTTACCCCCGCGAGAATTCTCATAAAAGTAGAGGTGCTGATTTATAGCCTGAGATTTGTAGGTGAGAGCATAATCCACTGACCCTGTAGTGAGATAATTGTCCAGGCCTATTTCTACTGTGGTTATGTACAGATCGTGGCTTACCTTCCAGTCGTACCCGAATATCTGATCATAGAGTGCCATGGAATCATTTATCGGATAGCCACCACCATTGTTTTCCCTAACAAGGGTACCATTAGGACCAAACCACGAATTCCATGCTCGATTGTATTGTAGAAATTGTGATTCGTCGTTATTGAACGCGAGTTTAACGTAGGGATTTGACCAGTTTGTGTAGAGAATCCCTGCAAGTTTGATCATCTCTATAGCTTGGAACCCGCTTGGGTCCAAGGATGAATTGGAGGCAGCAACTTTTACGCCGGGTGCTGTCAGATTTTCAAACCAAAATGGATATGAACTAGGAATACTGAACGAATTGTTTGTCCAAGTTATTGCCATTTCGTTGGACGCAAATATGACCATCCATTTTGTGTAGTTTGGCATGAGGTACTGGGGGATAACGCCTGCTGCAGCTGAGATGAATACATCTCCCTGAGCTCCAGCTTTAATTTGAACAGCATTAGATACCGATCCTCCGAACGTTATGCCCGCCGGTATTCCAGTTATATTTTGGAATGAGGGATTGAACTGATCCCCGAGAACATACTTCAAGGATCCCGCTGCGTAAACCGAGAGAGTGTGGGTTTTGGTACTTGCAGTGTGATTAGTCATATAGCCGGTTGCATATCCAGCTCCTATTCCTATTATAAGGACAACCACCAGAACTATAGCAACAGTACGATCCTTCATCAACCTATTAGGATGATTCATTATTTATTCTGATTGGTCCTGAGATGAGTCTCTTCCAACGGTTCGAGACTGACAAAATGATATATATCCAGTTACCAATCCTATATTATGTATGGGGTTAACGGAAAAGTGCTTTGGATCGATTTGGATGATTCAAGCTTCAAGGAGGAATTAGTCCCTGAAGATATTTACAGAAAATACCTGACTGGTTACGGACTTGGAGTTTATATGTTGAACAGAGAGATGGATGGTAAAGAGGATCCTCTCGGACCGGACAACATATTTGGTGTAATGACGGGCATATTCAATAGCCATTCCGTTCCGCTAGGTGGAAGATTTGAGGTAGTCGCAAAGTCTCCTTATACAGGCACGTGGGGAGATTCGAACTGCGGTGGAAAATTTGGACCGGAACTGAAGAACTCTGGATTTGATGCACTCTTCTTCAGGGGCATCTCCAAGAAACCTGTTTATTTCAAGTTGGTCGACGGGAGGTACTCCCTAGAGGATGCCTCTGAAATATGGGGAAAAAATGCATACGAAACAGAAGACTTCCTCAAGAGGAGTGAACCAAATGGACAGGCCTTGGTCATTGGAGTTCCTGGAGAGAAGAAGATGCTTTTGGCCTCTATAATGAACGATTATGGTCGCGCTGCCGGAAGGTCTGGGCTGGCTGCGGTCATGGGCTCAAAGAAACTGAAGGGGATAATAACTAGAGGCACTCGAAAGGTAGAACCATTTGACAAAGAAATGCTTAGGCTCACCAACAGGGAGATTCAGATACAATTTGCAAAGAATATCGAACTAGCCAGGCCGTGGCAACTTTATGGGACTACTGATATTACCGAAGCAGCCCACTTAAATGGAGATACTCCGATAAAGAACTGGGCTGGAGCTGGTCTGGTAGATTACGGGGAAGAGAATGCTGCAAAGATCAGTGGCAGGGAAATTGCAAAGGATAAGTTGAGGTCTTACGGATGTGCACAGTGCACGCTCGCGTGCGGAGGGCACGTCAGAAGAAACACGAAGTATGGTCCGCTGGAAGGTCACAGACTGGAGTACGAAGGAACGGGTTCCTTTGGGGGACTGAATCTTGTATCTGATTTGGATGCTATGGCAATGGCATTCGAACTCTGCAACATAGAAGGACTGGACATTATATCTACCGGCGCGGTGATAGCGTTTGCAAATGAGTGCTTTGAGAAAGGGATACTGACTGAAAAGGACATAGGCTTCAAGATAGGATTCGGAGATGGCGACGCTATGGTAAAGATGGTCAAGCTTATTGCTACAGGGGAAGGCATAGGCTCGGTACTTGGGAACGGAGCAGCAAATGCATCTAAGATTATAGGAAAGAGTAGTGGTGAATTCGCAATGCATGTTCAAGGACAGGATCTGCCTATGCACGACCCGAAACTGATGCCAAGTCTGGCGACCACTTATCTTGCTGATCCAACTCCGGGAAGACATACAGCTGGAGGAATTGGATTTGATGAGGGTGGAAAACTCACTCTTCCTTTTGAATACGGACCTTGGTCTGGAAGGAAGATAGAAAGATACGAATATTCTGGCAAAGGAAAGATACAGGCACTTTCCGTTTATGGAATGCAAATTATGAATTCAACAGGAATGTGCCAGTTTTCGACTGCCGTCTGGCCAAATAGCTTTCCCTACCTTAAGCTTTTCAAGGCCATTGCTGGGTGGGATATGACTCCCGACGAGCTCATGGCAGCTGGAAAGAGAATACAGGTTGCAAGGTACCTCTTCAATTACAAAGCGGGAGTCAACCCGTGGAAAATCACTCCAAACGGAAGGATTATTGGAAATCCACCTCTAGGGAAGGGCCCGACGGGTTCGGTAACAGTAGATTATAAAACCCTTGTAAAAGATTATCTCGAAGAAGTTGGGGTCGATGAAGATGGGAAACCAAGCGAAAGCGTGCTAAGGGAGTTGGGTATAGAGGTCTAGAGAAATAACTCTTTTTCCTCTCTCACTCTTGAGTATTTGAAGATGGGGCCATCCTCGCATACGTAGAATTCGCCGACGTTGCAGTGACCACATACACCTATTCCGCACTCCATTCTTCTTTCTAATGAAATGTAGATTCTGTCCTCCCTATAGCCAAGTGCAAGAGCCTCTTTTACAGTATTCATCATCATAAGAGGAGGGCCGATGATGAATAAGGCAGACATCTTGCTCAGGTGAACTTTCTTCAAAAGTGTCGGGACAAATCCAACATTACCTTGCCATCCAGAGTCTCCTCTATCGACGGTGATCTGAAAGTTGACCGATTTTTCCCATTCTCTGATCTCTTTCTTATAGACTATATCTGATGGCCTCCTTGCCCCGTAAAGCACTTCCAAATCCTTTCCTCTTCCTTCACCTACCATTTCTTCTATTAGGCTTCTGATTGGTGGAATACCTATTCCACCTGCGACTGCCACAATTTCATCATGCTCCTTCCATGGCCAGTGAGTGCCATAAGGTCCCCTCACTCCCACGCGTTTCGAGTCCCTAAGGCGTGACGTTACAGACCCTATGTCCCTGATCGTGAAGACCAGATTTCTTCCAAATCCAGACGCTACCGATATCGGGGCCTCGCCAACTCCTTGCAGAGAAAGCATGAAGAACTGACCTGAACTGCCATTATTCTTCCCATTGAGTTCGATGGTGTAGACGTCAGAACTCTCCTGATTTGTTTCGGTTACATCAAGAATGTTGGGGCGATATTCATTCTGCAGAGTAATCGTGAGTTATCACCTCCTTTATGTCTATTCCCACAGGACAGTCTTCAACACACCTGTTGCACCCCGTACAGAGGTAGGTATCCTTCGATCTCTTGAAATAAACGAATTTGTGATAGAATCTCTGCCTCAGCCTTTCGTCAAGTCCCTTACGTACGTTTCCCGCAGAAGAAGTAGTGAAACCGGTCAGTATGCAAGAATCCCACTCTCTCTTTCTTTCATCACCGTCATCGTACAGATCAAAACAGTAACAGGTGGGACACGAAAAATTGCAGGCTCCGCAGGATATGCATCGGGATGCATATTCCTTCCATAGTGGAGAGTTCCACTTCATCCTCCCTTCCAATCCCTCTACTGGAAGGATCTTCATCTTTTCGTTGAACTTCCTGTTAAATTCTCGAAAGTATGAGTCATCTTCCTTTTGAAATGAGTCAAAGTATCCATCGTATTTTTGAGACGCCATTACGTGATACTTCTCTCCCTCCCTTAGTATCTGCAGGTCGTATGTATCGAGAACAGGACCACCAAAACTGGTGCAGAAACCTCCTTCACACGGTTCATTGCAGACAAAGTTGGCAAAAAGAGTGTTCTTTCTCTTCCCCGTATAAAAAGGGTCCTTCCCGAGGACCTGTTTATCCATTATATAGAATCCCTTCAAGTCACAGCTCTTTATACCAAAGAGGGCAATCTTTTTGTAATCTTTGAGGACCAGCACGTTTTCATTTCTGCCCATGAGAAACTCCTTTGGGGCATATCTAGATCGCTTTTCAGATATCTTATCGAAAGTCTCAACTCTATCGAACAAGATCTCCCCGTCCTGCTCCAATGCTCCAAACGTTTCAAAATCTCTGGATATAGAGTCGAATGCCTCCTTCATTTCGTCCTTCGTCAACAGGTAATTCAAGCCGACAACCTCACTGCAACGACCTTAAATTCCGGTATCTTGGACTTTGGGTCTAACTCCTTTCCTACCAACCTGTTTACTCTTGATTCATCATAGTGGAACGGTGCAAACACTACTCCTTCTGGAACCTTGTCCGTAATTCTAGATCTTGACTTGATTGATCCGTGTCTGGACTCGATGGTGATGTACTGAGAGTCCTTGATTCCTAACCTATTTGCATCAGCGGGGTTTATCTCAACATAGGGTCCGGGAGACTCTCTCTCAAGTAGGTCAGCCCGTCTGCTCATAGTTCCTGAGTGGTATTGGAAGTAATTCCTACCGGTTGTCATGATCATGTTGTATTTATCGTCAGCTACTTCTGCGGGGGGACCGTAGGGAATTGGAACTAGTCTGGCCTTACCTATAGGAAACGAAACGGTATGGAGTATTTCTGTCCCTTCGGGGTTATCTGCGTTTATTGGCCATTGTTTTCCAACGGGGTGGATGTTTTCGTAGGACGCTCCCGAATAACTGGGGACCGCCCTTCTGATTTCGTCGAATATCTCGGAAGGAGAACCATAGTTCTGCATTCCTGCCACTCTTTTTCCTATCTCATTCAGTATCCACCAGTCTGGTTTTGACTCACCCGGACCATCGTAAACCTTGCTTACTTTTTGTATTCTTCTCTCAGTGTTTGTGAATGTTCCCTCCTTTTCTAGGGAAGTGGATGCTGGGAGCACGACATCCGCTAGACCCGCAGTTAGCGTCATGAAAACGTCTTGAACTACAAACAGTTCCAAGTTTTCGATGCCTTTTTCGACATCGCTTATAGCTGTCTCTGTCACGAGTGGATTTTCACCCATCACATAGATTGCCTTTATCTCCCCGTCAGCAGCCGCATCGAACATTTCGGAAAGGGTGAGGCCCTTCTTTCTTGGGAGGGTCCTTTGCCAGAGTTTCTCGAATGTTTCGACCCTTGGAGAATCGACTGAAACGTATCCGGGGTACCATTCCGAAAGTGCACCCATATCTGAGGATCCCTGAACATTGTTTTGACCTCTCAGGGGAAATATCCCCGATCCTCTCTTTCCCAAGTTTCCCGTGATCAGGGCTAGGTTGGAGACAGACATCACATTTTCAGTTCCATGAATGTGTTGCGTGATTCCCATTGCGTAGAGTATGGCAGTTGGTCTCTCCAGGGCAATCATCTCTGCTGCTTTTCTCAGCAGATCAGGTTTGATTCCCGTGACTCCTTCAGTCTTCTCTGGAGAGTATTTGTCTAGCTCATTCTTCAGCTCTAGGAAACCAACTGTTCTTTCAGCAATGAACTTCTCGTCTTCCCAGTGCTTCTCTAGAATTACATGCATCAATGAGTTCAGTAGTGCTATATCTGTTCCGGGATTGAATTGCAGGTGGATGGTCGCATTTTCTGCAAGTTGAGTCCTCCTTGGGTCTGCTACAATCAGATTCTTTCCCATCCTTCTTCCATTTAAGATTCTTGTTCCTATAATTGGATGTTGCTCCGTCGTGTTGGAACCAATAACAAAGTATGTCCTTGAATCTTCAAGGCTCTTTATTGAGCCAGTGGCCGCTCCGGCGCCCAGGGTAGAAATCAATCCAAGAGCGGTAGGACTATGACAGCTTCTTGCGCAGTGATCGATATTGTTGGTTCCTATCATTCTCGCTATTTTCTGCATCAGATAGTTCTCTTCGTTGGTACACTTCGCAGATGACTGAAATGCCACTGAATCTGGTCCGTATTGCCTGATGATTTCAGTGAGCCTTCGAGATGTCTCTCCTAGGACCTCATTCCAAGATGCCCTCACAAAATTTCCGTTCCTCTTGATCAGGGGAAATTTTAGTCTCTCCCGGGAAGAATTATAGGACAGACCCGATGAGCCCTTTATGCAAAGTTTTCCCTCGTTTACAGGAGATTTAGAATATCCGATAACCCGTTCTCCTACGCCCAGGTCATTTACGACTATCTGGCAACCAGTCCCACAGTAAGGACATACGGTTAGAACAGACACTCTTACTTTATTGCTGTGAGGTATAAACAGTTATCTTAATACCTATTTTTCATGAATGCAGTGGGCGGCGGCTCGCGCCTTTTCCAAGTCCTCAGGAGTATTAACGTTCATCAGTTTTCTGCTCAATTTTCGATTCATGTGGATCAGACGGAACCTTTCACTCACAAATCCGAATATTCGTTTGGTGTTTTTGGATGATTTCAGCAATTCGTCATATATCTGCTCGTTGTAGATTGCAAAAAGAGGCTCCACAGTGCCTTCTGAGTCTACTGCGGCCAAAGGGGTTCCATTGTACTTTGAGACCAACTCTGAAATTGTCTGTGCATCTAATAGAGGCATATCTCCACCGACGGCTAAAAATTCACCAAAAATTCTTATCGACTCGAGGATTGAATCAATCAACGTCCCCGTAGTAAGGTCTCTTTCGACTAGACAGCCGTCGAGCTGGAGATTGCTGTATTTTGAATATACGATGACAGATTCAAATAATCCTGTGTGTTCAATTGTAGTGTAAATTCTATTGATCATTGGCACTCCGCAAATGATCATAAGATGCTTTCCAGGCAATCTCCGACTTTGCTTAACGAATATTACTGCTTTCACTTACAATCGTGAATGACTTAGCGGGTTCTAAATTCTTCTGAAAGACTGCGATAACGATTATAGCTAATTGCTTATTCGGTAAGCATGGCTGTTCCCCTGAATGAAATTGGTCCCTGTAAGTGGGAGATTCCGAAAGACCAAGGAAAGGGAATGAGAGTACCGGGTATTATATACTCCAATAAGGAACTGATCAAAGGAATAGTTTCGGATGAATCACTTAACCAGGTAGTAAATGTCTCGAGACTTCCTGGTATTGTTGGAGCGTCAATCGCAATGCCAGATATCCATCTCGGTTACGGGTTCCCGATAGGAGGAGTCGCAGCATTTGATTTGGATGATGGTGTGATCAGTCCTGGGGGAGTGGGTTACGATATAAACTGTGGTCTGAGGCTGATAAGGACAGATCTTTCAGAAAAAGAAGCGAGAAGCAGCATAAAACCGCTTATAGACACAATCTTCATTAACGTTCCTTCAGGAGTCGGGAGGACTGGGAAGCTAAAATTGAGTCGGGACGACTCTGAGAATTTATTGGAAGAGGGGGTCAATCAGGCAGTGAAGCTAGGATATGGATGGTCCAGGGATACTGAAAGAATAGAGGAGGGAGGTGTTCTGAAAGTGGCAAACAGAGAAAAAGTATCCCAAAAAGCAAGGGCAAGAGGTTTTCCACAGCTTGGATCTTTGGGAGCGGGAAATCACTTCCTAGAAGTTCAAGTCGTGGACAAGATATATGACCACGAAACGGCAGCTAGATTTGGATTACATTCTGAAGGGCAGGTCATGGTCATGGTACATACCGGATCCAGAGGCTTTGGTCACCAAGTGGCGACGGACTACCTTGAGATCATGGAGGGAGCGATGATGAAATACGGTCTATCCGTCCCAGACAGACAACTTGCTTCAGTACCCTACAAGTCGAACGAGGCCCAGGACTATATCGGTGCTATGGGAGCGGCTGCCAATTTTGGTTTCTCAAATAGACAAATTATAACCCACTGGATCAGAGAAAGTTTCAAATCGGTTTTCAAAAGAGATCCAGAGGACATGGGAATGGACATCGTCTATGATGTTTGTCACAATATTGCAAAGGCGGAAGAACATTCAGTAGATGGGAAAAACAAAGAACTGATAGTTCATCGGAAGGGAGCGACCAGAGCATTTCCCGCTGGAAGAAGGGAGCTTCCATCCCTTTATATGAGCACCGGACATCCAGTGATTATTCCTGGAACTATGGGTACGTTCTCCTACGTCCTGGTGGGTACGCAGAGAGCGCTGGATGAAACTTTCGGGTCGACATGCCACGGTTCTGGGAGGGTAATGAGCAGATCTCGTGCGGTTAAACAGTATACCAGTCAAGCAGTTGCCGCGAATCTTGAGGAGAGAGGTACGTACATTCGCGCAGCGACAAAATATGTATTACAGGAAGAAGCACCTCTCGCATACAAGAATGTCGATGAAGTTGTCAGATCCGTGGAATGTGCGGGAATTTCAAAAATTGTTGCAAAGCTCAGACCAATCGGAGTGATGAAAGGATAAAGAGAACGGAATATCCCACTGCGATGAAAGTGACAAAGGGGATCTTGTAAACTCTTCTTGATCCTTCCACCCAGAATTTCTCCGTTTCCGATAACTTTTGTGTTGGACCGGGAGAGAAACCCCTGATGGAATTGGCCTTCTTAGGAGTGTAAATGTATGATGCGAAAGTGCCGAGTATGCTTGCGATTAAGATGACAAACATGACTGGGGGGAAGAGTGAGTCGATCAGGGGAATGTGCACGTAAACTGGAAATGCAACAGCGATTGACTGGAGTACCTTCACATCGCCTCTTCCAAAATTTTTAATAATAACCCCAAACAATTTGATGAGGACAAGAGAATAAGAGATTGATATAGTCAGAGCAGATGGTTCAAGAATAATGGAAACAACTAAAATTAGATAGAATGCAAAAGAAAATCTGCCCGCAAAAAATTCTGAAATTACAGGAACCAGAAACAGAGATATCCAGAAATTAGAAAATAGGTAATAGAAGAATAAGAAAACGTTCAAGACAAGGAAAGGAACAGTAGTGATCTTTCGCTTTCTGAAGTCTTCGTAACCAGAATAAATCAGTAACAACAACAGAATTAACGACACGTATACATAGTCCGAGGTGAAGTTCAGGGGATCACCTTTTACCGTTCACAAAGAATTCTATCTTTCCAGATTCATTCCTCTTGTAGAGCCCAAATTCCGACATATTCCTGACTTCGTCTGCGCTGAAAATAGTTCCGTCTTTACAGACACGTATGCCGTTGATACTGCAGCTGTCGCAAATTCCGACACCACATTTCATGAGTCTTTCTAGAGAAATGTAGATTTTCGCTTTAATATCCTTATCCATCCTGTCTAGGAGGTTTTTTATCATCATTTCTGGACCGCACACGAAGATGTAGTTATAATCATCCGCATGCGGAAGGAATAGGTCGATTACCGTCCCTTTGAATCCCACCGATCCATCGTCAGTCGCTACCCTGTACCCATTCCTTTGGAGGAACAAATCATCCTTTGTCCTGGCACCCACATAGACGTCCCCTCCGTATTTTAGTATCATACCATTCAATGATGCAAGCCCGGTCCCGCCCGCAATGTATGCGATTCTTCCGGAAGGGACCGGATACGAGTTTCCGTAAGGTCCCCTGTAGTAGAGTCTGTCACCCTTCTTCAGTAATGAGAGGGTCTTTGTTGTCTGACCGAAAGTCCGGAACGTGATTGTTGCTGGATCAGAAGTGTTAGAGATCGACATTGGAATCTCCTTCCCTCCCGGTACCCATATCATCAGAAACTGGCCGGGTCTGGCATTAAGGGCTGATTCAAACTTTAGGGTAAAGACATCCTTGTTCTCCTTCACCATCTCAATGACTCTGGAGTGCTGCATTGTCGACCATCACCCCCACAATGTCCCCTAGCTTGGAGAATCCCTCGTTATCGAGGTAGTTTTCTATTCCCGTATTTATATTGGAGTATATCGGATAGTCTTCGTATAGAAGGGCAGTCCCGACCTGAATGGCCTTTGATCCTACGAGGAAGAATTCTATCGCATCTTCCCAGCTCGTAATCCCCCCGACTCCTACTATGTCTTTCCCAGTTTCCTTGTAGACGTCATACACCGCCCTTAGGGCGACCGGTTTTATACCCGGTCCTGAATAACCACCGACAACATTGGATAGCGAAAATTTCCTGGAATATATCTCCACACCAATCGCTCTTAGAGTGTTTATCAGGACATACGCATCGGCTCTTTCCGCAGCTTTTGCAAGGGCCACAATATCCGTTACGTTTGGAGTGAGTTTTGCCCATATCTGAAGATTCGTACTCTTCCTTATCTCAGCAATTATTTCTTCAACCAAGTCTGGATCCTGTCCAACTTCAGAACCTACTCCCTGCACGTGCGGACACGATAAGTTCAGCTCTACCTTGCTAAACCCAGCTCGCTCGACTTTTCTCGCCAGTGTCACGAACTCTTCGGCATCTCCTCCAAATATCGAAACTATTGTTCTATTCTTCTCTGGGAAGTCTTCGTATTCCGCAATGAAGTTATCCATTCCCGGATTGGATAGACCAACCGCGTTCAACAGTCCTGTCTTTATTTCAGAGATAACGGGAGTATCGTACCCTTTTCTTTCTTTGACCCCAATTGACTTTGTCACAGCAGCTCCTGCACCCGATCTAAGACTGCGTAATATTGAACCCGAAGTTTCGTCCAAAATTCCGCTAGCTAATATAACAGGATTCTCGAGTGAGAAACTTCCTATTCTGGTCGAAATAGAGGCCATCGAAGCAAATGTCGGTGTCGGATAAAAATTTAAGTATTGTCAGCAAGAATCTTCTTTCTTTGCGAATGGTACATTCCAAGAATTTCTTCTTCGTTCGTTGCATCTTCCGCCTTTTTGTCATCCCTCCATTTTCCAGTAAATCGAGGAAACCTGATGGCGAGACCTGCGCCCTTCCTTACTATGTCTCTGCAACACGTATGGGTCGGAGACAGCGTGATTTCCGCTCCCTTCACTTCAAGCACCAACGAAGGGCTGAACCAGAAGTCCGCGTCAATGGAACTTTCAACTCTGGGATCTCTCCTTTTTGTTGAGTAGGACTTCAGCATCCTTGGAAGGTTGTCTAACTGCTCATCAGAGAATCCTGAACCAAGTTTGCATATGGTCTTGAATCTATCCTCTTCCTTGGAATAAACTGCCATGAGTAAAGCCCCGTAACCTCCGCTCCTCTTTCCCTGGCCACCAAATGCACCAACCACCACAAGGTCAACAGTATCCTCCATTTCGAGTTGGTACTCTCTCTTGTACTTTATCCAGAGGAATTCTCTCGCACCTGGTTTGTATATTGATTTGTCCTCTATGCTCTTTGCCATTATACCTTCGCATCCAGCTTCTAGCGCCTCGTTGAAGAATTTATCTGCCGTCTCTACGTCCGTCACGACCCTGCTTTTCGCTATTTTTATCTTACTTGACTCTTTGACAGAGTTGATAAGTTTCAGTCTTCTCTCTGCGTATGGAATCTCCATTAGGCTCCTTCCGTTCAGCATCATGGCATCAAAGAGAAAGAGGACCACTGGGATCTTCTCCATTGCCTCGTTGAGATCGTACTTTCTCCCTCTTCGTTTTGAAATCTCCTGGAATGGAAGCATCTCGTTTGTTGCCATATTGTAGGGCACTGCCTCTCCGTCCAGGATAGCGTTTTCCACCTTAACGCTCTCAACAATCTCCTTTACGATATCTGGAAACTGTGAAGTGATGTTCTCAAGTCTTCTAGAGAACAGTTCCACCTTGTCACCTGTCTTGTGAACTTGCGTCCTAAGACCATCATATTTGTATTCTATTGCAAATTTACCATCCATTCTCTCCAGAATCTCCCGCAGTGAAGGCAACCGCTCCGCAAGCATTGACCTGATCGGGATTCCAGGAGTGATGCGTATAGTGGACAGTGAATCTATACCTCCCGCCATTGCTCTGTATGCCAGCTCCGGCAGATCCGGCATTATGTTGTAAGCTCTCTCTACTAAGTCGCTCTTGTCCTTTGAGCCGAAGGCCAGTGCGATAGAATCTACTATTGTCATATCTGCCACTCCTATTCTCATCTTTCCAGTGACTATTCTAAGCAGATACCTGACTTCTACTGATTCGGCACTGTGAAGTAAGTCCAGAAGGATCTGGAGCTTTCTGGTTTGGGATCCTTCCCCGCTGGTTTTTGAGATTTTTAATAGTGAATCATATACTTTCCTGACAGTCAGTTCCTCAGTAAACAAGGATACCTGTCTCTTGCTCTTTAGTAATTCTTCTCCTATCTTTCCAAGGTCACCTTTCTTTACGAGGTCACCTTCTATAGCCTCTTCCCTCAGACCGCTGAGGGACGAAAGTGCTCTTATCGCTATTTTCTCAGCTATACCCAGCTCAATACCTTCGTAGTCAGGCGCGACTTTCCCTTGAAGAAGGAATACCGTTTCTCTTATGTCATCTTCTGCGCCCTGCAGTAACTTAGAGATCAGTTCTACCATCTCAAGTCTTTTAGTAGTGCTCTCTATTTTATCAAGGGTTTCCGCAAGAGCTAGGAATCTCACGATTACAAATATGATATCAACTAATAAACATCACTAATGACAATCGTCTAAATTCATGACCTGCAACTACTAAAAATAACGATGTCATCTGTCTCCGAATCTCCCCACTTGGTGCAGCTGCTTTATTCCTGTACTGTTTAAGTCAAGCGAGACGGTTTCCGTGTGCAGTTTGTTGCATCCCCTATAACGAGGGTAGTGAATTGAAAGTTGTACCTGCCATTGATCCGCTAAATGCTTTTATTTTAGTAGAAAATCTGGAATTGATCTAGTTGAGACCTGAATTTGAGTTTGTTGATATAAGTGAACCATTAATAATGACGGTTAAGGCTGGGTGGAGAAGGATGACCTAAAATGGTAGATGTTTTCTTTATTGGTGGAATGAGAACCCCACTTGGAAAATATGGAAAGTCACTGGCCGGATATAGCGCGATAGAACTCGGGACAGTTGCAATAAAGGCTGCACTCGAAAACGCAGGTATTCCTCCTTCAAAGGTGCAGGAGGTCGTGATGGGAAATGTCATTGAAGCTGGTCTCGGACAGGATCCGGCAAGACAGGCAGCAATAGCAGCCGGGATTCCGGTTGAGGTTTCTGGTTCAACTGTGAACATGGTTTGTGCATCCGGAATGTTGGCAATGGCGAATGCATTCTACCAAATAAAGTCGGGGCAGAGAGACGTAATGGTGGTTGGCGGTATGGAGAGCATGAGCAATGCCCCTTTCATCCTGGACTCAAGTTTCAGACGGGAGAATAAAGGAATCAGCGCATCTCGACCGGTCATGGACGCTATGATCAAAGATGGCCTGTGGGATTTCAAGTACAACAAGCACATGGGAGCAATTTCTGACGATTGGGCGAAGAACCACCACATAACCAGGGAAATGGCTGATGAATATGCTCTTGAAAGCTTCAGGCGGGCTTCTGAAGCAACAAAGAATGGATACTATAAAAAGGAAATAGCCCCTGTTAAAGGATTCGACATCGATGAAGGCATAAGAGATACGAGCAAGGAAATGTTGGCTGGACTCAAACCCGCATTCTCTCCGGATGGGGTGCTGACTGCTGGCAACTCGTCCCAACTCACAGACGGAGCCGCGGCCTTGGTTCTCGCAAATGAAGATTTCATAAACCAGAACTCCCTAGAGAAAAGGGCTAAGATTCTTGGATTTGATACAACGTCTATGGATCCTTCCGATTTTCCTTATGCACCAGTGCCTTCAGTGAAGAACCTGTTAAAACGGGTCGGTATGAAGATCGGCGATTTTGACCTGGTAGAACACAACGAAGCGTTCTCTGTCGCATCCATAGCAGTTAGAGACGGACTTGACATAGACTGGAAAAAGTTCAACATCAGGGGTGGAGCAATTGCTCTCGGTCACCCTCTGGGAGCGTCTGGTGCAAGGATTGTATTGACCCTGATAAGAGAGTTAGAAGATCTGAAACTTGGAAGAGGGTTGGCAACAATCTGCCACGGTGGTGGTGGGGCTTACTCTGTAGCGTTAGAGGCGATATAAAATGAAAATTGGAATAGTTGGAATGGGTATAATGGGTTCTGGAATTGCACAGATTTCTGCGACTGCCGGTCACGATGTCATTGCAACGGATGTCAGCAAAACATTTTACGACAAAGGGATAGCCGCGATAAGCAAGAGTCTTGACAAGCTGATTGACAAGAAAATGATAAATCGGTCCAAAGAAGAGGTACTCTCCAAAATAAAGTACGCTGAGGGCTTGAATCAATTTTCGGGGTGCGACATTGTGATAGAAGCCGTGGTCGAAAACCAAAAAGAAAAAATAGAATTTTTCAAGAAGATTGAGCCGATAGTTTCCCCCAAAGCGTTAATTTCGTCAAACACCTCATCAATCAGCATAACTTCCCTGGGATCCAGCCTTAGGGACCCATCAAGGTTCCTGGGCATTCACTTTTTCAATCCAGTGCCTCTGATGAACCTGATAGAAATAATAAAGGGAGTGCGTACTTCGAACGATGCAGTTGCAAGAGCAATAGAATTCTCAAAAAGTGTCAATAAAGAATACGTCGTGGTCAACGATTCCCCGGGTTTCGTAACGACGAGAGTTATAGCCATGCTGGTCAATGAAGGGGCATTTGAATTCTCGGAGGGCCTTGCGTCTAGAGAGGATATAGATAAAGCACTGAAGTTGGGAGGAAACTTTCCGATGGGCCCCCTGACGCTCGGTGACTTGATTGGCCTAGACACTGTCGTGAACATAATGGACGTGATGTACGATTCGTTCAAAGACCCCAAATTTAGGGCAGCACCAATTTTGAGAAAGATGGTTGAAGCGGGAAAACTTGGCAGGAAGAGCGGAGAAGGTTTCTACAAGTACTGAGTCGTGGAATCCAGGATGAAGTTAAACCGTATTAATAATTGAAGTAAATTTTGTCAATTTTCATATAGACGAATTTTACTTCAATAGATTTAATCCTCCCAAAGATTTCCACATTTTTAATAATCGAGAATATTATGCTGTATAATGATGAGAGAAATTCATGCACCTAAAGGATCAAAACTTAATACCAAGGGTTGGGGACAAGAGGCGGCCCTGAGATTGTTGATGAACAATCTCGATCCAATGGTAGCTAAAGATCCTGCCAACTTGATAGTTTATGGAGGGAAGGGGAAAGCTGCGAGAAACTGGGAAGCGTTTGATAAAATCGTCGAAAATCTCAAGCTCCTGGATAACGATGAAACTCTCCTAATTCAATCAGGGAAACCGGTTGGAATCTTCAAGACCACTGAAATGAGTCCGAGAGTGCTGATCGTTAACGCCCAGATAGTACCCAAGTGGGCTACTGATGATATCTTTTGGGAACTGGAGAGAAAGGGTTTGACTATGTTTGGACAAATGACGGCCGGCTCTTGGATTTACATTGGAACGCAAGGCGTCCTGCAAGGAACTTTCGAAACTCTTTCCGCCTTAGCCAGAAAGGAATTTAATTCTGATACCTTGAAAGGTAAGTGGTTCCTTTCGTCTGGACTAGGTGAAATGGGAGGAGCGCAACCACTAGCAATAACCATGAACGATGGAACTGGAATAATAGTCGAAGTCGATGAGGAGAAAATCAATAGAAGATTGAGAGATAGATACCTTGATACCTTCACCAGGTCGTTAGATGAAGCCCTGAAAATGAAGGACGAGGCCATCGAAAAGGGAAAACCTCTTTCGATAGGGCTTCTGGGCAACGCTGCAACAGTATACGACGAACTGAAAGAAAGGAAAATTGTTCCAGATATAGTCTCGGATCAGACCGCTGCTCATGATTTGAATGTAGGATACATTCCAGAAGGTTATGACGTTAGGACTGCTGAACAATTTAGAAAGAATGAGCCCGAAAAATACAAGAGTGAGGTCTATAAGTCGATAGTGAAAGAGACCAAGGCCATATTATGGTTCAAGGAGCAGGGATCAAAGACGTTTGATTATGGAAATAACCTACGAGGTAGGGCTGTCGAGGGAGGACTGAAGAATGCTTTTGACATCCCAGGGTACATTCCGGCGTATATAAGGGATCTTTTTGAGATAGGATCAGGACCGTTTAGATGGCTGGCCCTTTCAGGCGACCCTGAAGACATTTTTAAAATAGACGATGAGATAATCAGAACCTTCAGGGATGATTCACATCTCTTGAAGTGGATAAGGCTTGCGAAGGAGAGAGTGCACTTTCAGGGACTTCCAGCAAGAATATGTTATGCAAAATATGGCCAGAGGGAGGAGATAGGACTCCTGATCAACCATCTAGTGAGGGATGGAATATTAGGCGCACCGATAGCCATTGGAAGGGATCATCACGATACAGGAAGTGTAGCCTCACCATACAGGGAAACTGAAAAAATGAAAGACGGTAGCGATGCAATAGCAGATTGGCCGATACTTAATGCACTTCTCAACGCAATTTCAGGAGCTAGCTGGGTCTCTATTCATCACGGTGGAGGTACAGGTATTGGCAACTCGATTCATTCTGGTTTCGTCATCGTTGCTGATGGGACTTCGAGTGCAGAGGAGAGGATGAAAAGAGTTCTTAATGCCGATCCCGGAATGGGAGTGCTTCGACACGCAGATGCTGGATACAACCAGTCTCTGAATCTCATTAGGTCTGGAGTTAAATTCAGAGCCCCCTATGTGAAGTAGAGCCCAAATCTTCCTAAACTCACTTCGGTTGACCATCATACATTGGCTTTAAAAATCAGGTCGATAAGGGGTAACAGGTCAGTCCCCTGTTCCTGATCGCCCTATTTTTATACAAACCCAATTTCAAAAACATGTAAATATGTGGTGTTGTATATACAGCATGCATCTATTTCTTGCAGAAACACCAAGGGATCAGGAGATTATAGATTATCTTGTTGACCAGAACAAGAAGCTTGGTGATGAGATCAGGAAAATAAATGAGGAGAACTAAAGGTTCAAGAAGGAGATTGAAGAGTACAAGAAACGGCATCCTTCAGTTGTAGGAGTGAAGAATGGGAAGTCGTACTTTATCATAGAGGAACATCTCCAGATGAATGGGAGCACCAAGAACCCTGGAGCACAGTTCGGTCACAAGGGACACTTCAGGAGAACTCCAAGGATAACGGAACGAATCACTCTAAAGGCATCGGAATTCAACTGCCCGATATGTTCATTTCCCCCTGTCTGGAAAGGCATACGGACAAGGGTTACCGGAGATGTCCCTCCCATCGAGCCAACAGCCATACAGTACCGCATAGAAATGATGTACTGCAGAAAATGCAGGAAGACGTTTGAACCAGACATAGCCAATGCACTCCCGGGTGCGAGATTGTCCCTCAGGGCAATGCTCACACCGCATACCTGAAGATAGGCGTGAGGATGAGCATAGAGAAGGTATCATCGACTATGAAGGAGATGTTCGGGATAAAAATGTCTGAGGGAGAAGTACAGGAGATTCTCTATCAGTTATCAGATGCCCTTGGCGATGAATACCAAGGGCTCATTGATGCAATGAGGGAAGCGCCATCCAAGCAGATGGATACCACTTCGTGGAGGGAGAACGGATTGGACACAGATCTATGGGTGTTCGTTGCAAAGGCAGACGCGATATTCCATACAGCGAAGAGCAACAACAACGAGGTTGCTCTTGCCATCCTACGCAAGCACAACGATACTGACATCCACGATAGATACAGTGCATTCGATACACTTGCATCAAAGACAAAGAACGCTCAACAATATTGTTGGAGTCATATCATCTCGGGGGCTAGGGAAAGAGTTGAAACCTAAATAAAACAAAAAAAAGTAGAAGTCTGAGTTTCTCATTCGTCTAGTTCGGCCCAGACATCGGATGATCTCCATTCGGGTTCCTTGGAAATCTTCAGTCTTATCTTCATACCCACCTTCACTTTCTTCATGTCCTTGGTCTTCAGTCTGGTCAGGAAGAGCGTATCTACTCCCTCCAAATCCACATATACTAGCTGGAAAGGAAGATCTTTCAGGAATCTCTCTCCTGAAAAGTACAGGGTCGTGACCGTGTGAATTTTTCCTTTACCCGATATCTCTACCCATTCGGTTTCTGCAAGGCAGTATGGGCAGTCTGACCTAGGTGGGAGGAATGTGACCTTGCAGTGATTGCACCTCGTAGCCATCAGTTTACCTGAGGATAGGGAAGTGAAGAATCTACTCGTTTTTCCGTAGGAATGTTTGTATGTTATCTCATATGGGGTCTTTATTATAAGTGGGTCCATCGAATATACTTCTGTCAACTTTATCACCTCTCCATTATGGTCGCAGTTACATACGTCCCAGTGCCGGCGTGAGAGTGTATCAATCCTCTCTCTGCTTTCTTGATCTGAGTCTTATCAGATCCGTGGAACTTTCCAGCAACTCCTTGAAGTTGCCAGAACATCTCAACACCCTGCATAACTCCAGTCGCTCCAACGGCATGCATCGCTCCGATCAGGCCTCCGGAGGGATTCACTGGAAGATCCCCGTCTAGGGCAGTGACTCCTTCCTCTATCAGTTTACCTCCTTGTCCGTACTTTGTCAAGCCAAGATCTTCATAAGTCTGAATTTCACTGCTAGTGTAAGCGTCGTGGAGCTCGATGACATCCAGCTGTTTCAGGGGATTTGTGATCCCAGCCATCTTGTATGCCTGCCTGGCCGATTCCCTGCCTGCCCTGAATGAGTGAACCCCCGGGTATTCGAGATTTTTGTACCATTCCTTTTTCTCGTGTGGCAAAATCGGAACCCCTGAAACGGTTCTCGGCCTATCTCCAGCCCTCATTGCGTCGGTACCTGCACCCGTTCCAGTAATCCAAATGGGTGTATCCGTAATTTTTTTTGCTTTCTCCTCTGAAGCAAGAATCAAGACAGCAGCCCCATCACTCATGAGGCATATATCCAACCTTTTCAGTGGGAAGGCTACGTAAGGTGATTTTAGAACGTCATCGACTGTTATCTTTCCACCCTCCTTCATGCCGAAAGGATTCATCTTTGGATTCGTCTGAGCAAACTTGTTGTGTTGGGCATTGTTTCTGTTTTTTACAGCAACCATTGCCATCTGCTCCTCAGTCGTTCCAAACTCTTCCATGTGGCGCTTTGCCATAAGAGCATAATAACCGCTGTAAAAGCCACCAATCGGAAAGTCCCAATCCGTATCGGAGGCCAGAGCGATGAATTCGTTCCCTTTTGCAGTGTTAACTTCAGACATTTTCTCAAATCCTATAACCATGGCCACATCTAGAAGACCGGAGGCCACATGTGCATACGCATCTCTGACGGCAAGTCCTCCAGTTGCACCGCCCCCCTCTATTCTTACGGATGGTTTGGGGTTGAATCCGAGATAGTCTTGAATTATCGACCCAAACAGGAGCTGATTCTCGAAGTGATCAGAGAAGTAAGAAACTATTGTTCCATCAATGTCGTCCTTTGACAAATTGATATCGTTATCGAACAAAGCCATCCTCGCAGCTTCGGCCGCAAGCTCTTCCTGAGTTTTGTCCCTTCTTGCTTTTGAGAAATAGGACAATCCTCCTGCAACTACTGCTACTTTTCTTGGCAAATAATCACCATTCGGCTAGCAGACAAACGTTATTAATATTTTGTTTAGAAACCATTTTTGAGGTACTATCGTCCAGTATTCAAATAGAGACTGAAAGAATTCTATAGCGTGTGACGATGAAAATATAGAACTAAGTAAGAGGTTGTCAAGGAGCCTACAGATCTTCTTTTACCTTCGAGTAAGGAGCTATCCACTCCAGTTGCAGGCCTTCCATATCCTGGCCAAAGTTGAAGAATCGGACCAAGAACGATTTCGTAAGAAGGGACGGAATGATAACGGTTGACTTGACCGCCGACCCGTTGTATTCCTCAAAATATGTCACAGGCTGAATCTGGTCTTTCAAGAGTATTCTGAACAAAGGATTTATTGCACTCTTTGAGAAGTCTATCCGCATTACATTATCCGTTGCCTTACTCCCATAAGAAACTGCCCCAAAGGGATCGGAAACCCCCCTCCACTCTATTGTCTCATCACCAGTGGGTTCCTCCTTATATCGGAACCGAACCACTGAGAGGGGAAAATTTGCATCGATCTCATCCAGTCCATTCTTCACTCCCCTTGATTTACCAATTCTGGTGACCCTGACATCCTTACCTATAGAAACAAGAGTTTTCGCGAGGTTAGAAACATTCTTTAGATCCGATTGGTGAAATCTGTATTCAACAAGAAGCTCTCCATTCAGGGTGTAAAAACGATTAAGGATCATGGAAGGAACCGACGAAATATTCTGGTATATGAGCCTGATCGCTGGGAGTTCGACCTTCTGAGTTATCATGACAAAACTCCCGTAATAAACCGGGCTGAGGTTCTCTAACAGGGCAACCCTGTCGACGGATGCACTGTCTAAAAAGAAGTTGAAGGCTGTCTCTTTACCACGAAGATAGATGCTCATCGGTACGGACTTCATCTGATCTTCCAAAATAGGTAGATTCATGTCACCAATTCTTGCGGACATAGATAGGCTCATATCGAGGCGCAGGTCGATCGCTTCAAGCATTTATAGCATCAAACAACCTTCGTATATAATTTATTGGTCTCAAGGCTTCAAGGTGAAGAGCGTCTTGCCAGTTCATCACCAATTGCTTTCAATCAGTAGTAATAGAATTCCCCAACCTTTCTCTGTTCATTGTCCAGTCTGGAATCTGGCTTGTTAATTCTAGGTCTTTGCGTGTTTTCATCGCGTCTAAACGTTATACTAAGATTCCTGAGAAAAGTATTCATGCCATCCTTCAGGTTCAGAGGGCCGAACGATCGTCCCTCCTTGCCTCCTTCTCCTGCGAAAACTATGAGCGAAGTTGAAATAAGGTCTATGAAATAGATATCGTGGTCCACGACCATTACCGCATTCTTGTTGTTTTCAGCAAATCTCTTTATCATCCTCGCTACTATCATTCTTTGATCCGCGTCAAGATAGGCTGATGGTTCATCAAGGATGTATACGTCCGCTTGTTTTCCTAGTGTCTTTGCTATGTATACTTTCTGAAGGTCGCCACCAGAGAGTTCTGACACATTCGTATCACCAATATTCTCTAGATTCAAAGGACGAATCACATCATTCTTGAATTGATTTTCCGAGACTCTATCCCCTAGACTCTTTTCGAGAAACTCCAGTACCGGGATCTGGAAATCAGACTCAGGACTCTGGGGCTTAAAAGAGGTCTTGACGCGATTAGTTATCACTCCGCTATCTGGGGTAAGCTCGCCTGCCATCATTTTAACGAATGTTGACTTTCCCGTGGAATTTGGTCCTATGATCCCGACAACCTGTCCGTGCCTAAGTTCCCCCTTGTCTGTGGTCAGTCGAAAGTTGCCAAACGCTTTTGACAGGACACTCCAAGAGACAAAAGGTACAAGACTCTTATCCATTTCTGGGGGCTTCTTTGAGAATTTTATTTCGTAGTCCCTGAACTTCATGTTCTCCTGTTTTATATACCCCTCTAAGTAAGTGTTGATCGCCTGTCTTGTCACGTAGGAATTGCTGACTATTCCGTATCCTCTAGCCTCACCATAGGTCAGGTAGATGTAATCAGTCATGAAGTCTAATATGGCTAGATCGTGTTCTACGACCATGACCTTCTTGGATTCTGAGAGCTTTCTTAGCATACTTGCTATCTTCAGTCTCTGCGAAATGTCTAGATATGAGGAAGGTTCATCGAAGAAGTATAGATCTGCTGGCTTCAGCAATGCAGCAGTTATAGCCAGCAGCTGCAGTTCGCCGCCGGAGAGAAACTTTACGTCTTTGTCGATTATTCCTCCTACGCCCATTTCATCGAGTTTACCCTGGGCTTCATCTCCGTACTGCTTCAGGAGATCCCTCACCAAACCGGAGAAATGTTTTGATATTGAGTCTACGTATTGTGGTTTCAGGGAAATTTTGATCTTATCTGCGTACACCTTGGCGAGGTATTCACCGAGGTAAGTTCCTTTGTAACGTTCCAGTACTCTATCTTTGTCTCCATCAGATTGAGCAAAGTTGGGTATGAGGGCGCCGTTAAGAATATTAAGTATGGTCGTCTTTCCCGTCCCATTTTGCCCCAATAATCCAATCACTCCCTTCATTTCAAGGGACGGCAAACCGTATAGTACAAAGCCATTCGTTCCGTACCTGTGCACTTCCTTGCCTTGCTGTCTAGCTGGAACCCCAATAATCTTTATCGCTTCGTAGGGGCATCTGTGAGCACATATTCCGCAACCAATACAAAGTTCTTCATGAATCTGTGGATACCCACTCTCCATGAAGTCGACCGCCATTATTTCATTCCGAACAGGAGGGCAGTAATACTGGCATTCTTGCCGACAATTTTTAAAGTGACACTTATCCAGGTCAATAACTGCTACGTGCATCTTAACCTATATTTTTATTTTCCAGACATCGTCTGGGAGACCATCGTAGACCATAGACTCGCTGGAAACCACTTCTTCACTCTTTATTCCATTGTTGTAGGCAAGTTTCCTGACATTTTCTGGTCTGATCAGCCAGTAATGGATTCTCCATTCTCTTCCATCAAAGAGGGTAGTTTCCTCTCTCTCAGTGTCCAGAATGCCGAGGTCTTCCAGCATGTAAAAAGCATCCCTGTCTTCTGGCTCCAGCATGTTGTCAATTACGTACCTGCTGTATCCGAAGAAGTTTAGAACGTGAAAGGCTATGTCATATGCTTCTTGCTCACTCATTCTCTTGCTTTGCCTGCTCATTCCATTCGAAATGGCCCTGGCCATTAGGTCAACTGTAATAGGTCCAACTGTGAACGATTGTTCTACTAGAGTCATAGGCTTCACTTGACTTTCATGGAAGTACAAAAAAGCTTATAAACTTAGTCATTCAAATTCTTTGAAGTACAATGAGATATCTAGATTTCCCGTCAAGCCCAATCGGTCTTGTTCTGGAAAAGAAGATATTGCCAGTTCTATAAATACACAAAATATTAATCTATCGAAAAACTGACGAACCATATGACAGAATTTGATAGCGAAATGGTAGTCAGATTTCAGGACATGAGATCACCCATCAGTTACTTCTCGAAGGTCTATGGGTTTAATGGTTATCTAAACTTCTATAACAAAGGAACAAAGACGGATGCGGTCGTTACCTATCTGAGGGAAGGCAAAACAATGGACGAGCTTAGAAAGGCCATCAGGTCTAGAGGGTTTGAGTTTGTTGATAGAAAAGCTGGAGTGACCATAGAAGTGGGGGAGGAGTGCTATGTGTGTGAGATGATCGATTCCCTACTAAGAGTGGACAACGCATTAATCGATGTCCCCATATTCGTGACTGAAGGCGATATCATCCTGCGAGTAAAGTTCTTCAAGTCATCATCAGAACTGCAGAGGATAGTGTTCAAGGACTCCGAGAAGAGGGATTTCTTTAGCATAGACTATCTTGGACCCATTCGAAGCGACAAGGACTGGTTGCTGGAAAATGAAAAGGGGTGGGAAATGAAGAAGCTAGTCTTCTACGTGGTGCCTACTAACTCATTCACACTAAGGTACGCAAAATCAAACAAGAACTTTAAGGCAAAAATATCGGTAAGGAGCGTGGACAAAGCCGGGTTCTTGAACGTTTTCTATGAAGTTGACAGCGATTTCCCCGAGTGGGAGAGCGCACTTCAGAAACAGGCTAAAAAGTTTAGACTGGTGCACAAGGGTGAGTCGGGCGTAAAGGTGTTCCACGCAATAGTTCCGGAAGAAGGCATACTTATAGATCCCTACAAGCTTTCAGATTTCGACCTGCCATTCAACTACTCTCTTGAAATATCCGGAGAAAAGTCAAAGGTAACAATGATTTTCGAGAAGAGCAGCCTGGATTCATTCTTCAAGTCGATAGGCAAAGTCAAAGACGAGGAATTGCTGGAATCACAGCTTGAGATCAAATCCGTAGAGAGGTACCCATAGAGATTTGAAGATTGTACTATTTTTTGAAAGTTGTACCAATAATTAGTTAATATAAGCACCGGTGTTAGTGCTATGAGGAAAGCACTAATTCTGACGCTTGTTATAGTTGCTGCCCTTATGGTGGTACCGTTGAGTTCAGCGACGGTGATAAATGCAACTATTAACACTAAAACAAACGTAGGATATGTCAATGCAACCAGCAACTACGTGCTCTACTATACGTATCCAAGCAATAGCTCCATGTCAAATGAAATGAACGGAACGGTAATATGGATGAATGCGACGTCCTACCTAAATACCACCGGCATACAGCAACTAGACCAAAACATGAACGAAAACGAAGACCAGAATTCCTACCAGAATGACAGCCACTCTCAGGACCAAATACCTTCGGGGAACGACGTGAGGGATTCCAACAATTCTACGAATTCATCGGGAGATTCAAACTCCAACACTAACAGCACCACAAATTCGACTACCAATATTACAATGCCGACAGTGCATGTAGTGAATGCCACACTGAAGTATCAACTCCATGCATTTGCATCTTCAACAAACCTAACTGTCTTCAGAAACCTTACTCTCAATCTAAAGATATCCAATATCACGAAAAAGGTTGGAAACAACACCACCGTAATTGACATGTCTTGGAGGGCGTTCAGGGTCCAAGGGCAACTGATGGGTGAGTTCAGAGGGAAATTGGAACTTATGGATCCAAGCATAAAACTCAACCTGCAAACTGACGTCAATACAAACATGGATGTCAATCAGCTTGGGAACTTTGGTAACTTTGGAGAAGACGGAAACGTGTTCGGCAACTTCCAGCTTGGAAATCTGCTAGCAAGCGAAGGGTTCGGTAGCCACGTAATGAACTACCCGACAATAGATTTCCATGTTTTCTCTGTTCCGCTCCAACAATGGGCCAGAGTTTATCACAGTTCTACAAACAGTACTACATTCTATTATAACGCAAGCACGAACTATTCCCTGAATTCATCTGTGAGTTACAACGGCTCTAACTATACATTGAAACTGAAAACTGATCCAAGCGCAGCTATTACTACAAACGGGAAAGCAATGGTGACATCCTCTAACGAACTGGCTGTAGCTAATGCGGCTAGTCAGACAACTCAGATGTCCCAATACAGCGCATTGATAATCACTGGAATAGTGGTAATCGTTGCGATCGGACTTGCAGCGGTGTTCATGAGACAGAGAGCAAGGAAACAATAAACTCTCCTTTTTTTCTCTTTTTTATTCTTATTCCAGGAACTGGAAATGTCTCTTATGGTCAGGGAACAATATATTTCCACTCCGTAAGCACCATAAAACAAAGACTCCGTTTTCTGACTAATCTTCTTACGTCTAATCGAAAAACAATTATACCATCTTACATAATCGGAGAAAATGAACACCCCCGCATCTTATCACCTGAAATTTGACTTCAAGTTCAAGGAACTGAAATATAGTTGTACTGAAATCTTGAAAGGAAAATTTTCAGGAAATATTGAGCTAAATAGCGAGAATCTTTCTGTGACGGCAACTAAGATTGATGGGAGAGACGTACCATTTACAATGATTGATAAGAAACTGACCATCGGTCCAGCCCAAGGTGAGGAATTATCGGTAGATTTCTCGGGGTCAGTATCTGAAACATCACTGATGGGCATTCACGATGCCAAGTATGAAAAAGGCCACATCATTACAACCCAAATGGAACCGACCGGAGCTAGATCTGTATTCCCATGTATTGATGAACCAGCTGCAAAAGCGCGATTCAATGTTGAAGTCACTGTAGATGACGAGGTTGAAGTTATATTCAACACGAACCCAGTCGTCCGAGAGGTTGGAAATGGGAAATCTCATTTCGTATTCGAAGAAACTCCGCCCATGTCAACTTACCTCATTTACCTGGGCGTTGGGAAATTTGACATCATTTCCAAGAAAAGTGATGACAGAGTACTGTACGTCGCTACGTCGCCTGGGAAAGCAAGAGAGGGAAAGTTCTCGCTAAACCTCCTAAGCAAACTTTTCAGGAAGTATGAAGCTTATTACAAGATCAAATTCCCGCTTCCAAAGATGCACCTTATAGCTCTTCCACAATTTGGCGCCGGTGCGATGGAAAATTGGGGAGCCATAACATTTAGGGAGATTGCACTGCTCGTCAATGATTCCACAAGTTTCAGGTTCAAAAAGCAGGTAGGGTACGTCGTATCTCACGAATTTGCACACCAGTGGTTTGGAGACCTTGTCACTATGAAATGGTGGGATGACTTATGGCTCAACGAATCATTTGCCACCTTCGTTGGTTACAAGATACTTTCCAAGATTCACAGGGACTGGAACCTGTGGGAAGATTTCCAGAGGGAGGAGACCCTGTCATCTATGAGAAAGGACGGACTGCTTTCTACACACCCGATCAGAGTGGAAGTGAAAAACCCAGAGGAAATATCCGAAATATTCGACGATATCAGTTATGGAAAGGGTGCTTCTATCCTGAGAATGACAGAGCAGTACATCGGTGAGGGAAAATATAGGGAGGGAATCTATCAGTATCTGAAAAGTCACGAGTATTCAAACGCAACAGGGGAAGACCTCTGGTCATCTCTTTCTGCAGCAAGCGGCATTGACGTGAGCAGTTTGATGAAGTCCTGGTTGGAGAAGGGAGGGTTCCCGCTCATAAGAATCAGTGAGGAGAACGGAGTCATGCAAATCAGTCAGAAAAAGTTCTCCTACCTGAGCAACGATGACCCCTACTTGTGGCAGATACCGCTGTTCCTTGAAAGACCTGGTGGGAGAAGGAAAATGCTCCTGAAGAAAAAGCAGGGAAAAATCAGGAATGTCGAGGGATTGAAGATCAACCCGAACGGAGAAGGCTATTACAGAGTTATGTTCGAAGGTAACCTTATCGATAAAATGCTTACAACTGAGTCATCCCCGGAGTTTGTAATGAAGACGATAGATGATTATTATGCATTCCTGATGTCAGGCATGATAGATCTACCTCAGTTTATGTCATTAATGGACAAGGTGAAGTACAGAAATGAATACAGCGTAGTTCTCAGACTGCAGGATGTACTCTCGGAACTCGTCAACATTCTTGATTCAGAGCAGCTTAATTCGGTATTCGTCCGTTACCTAAGGGACAAAGAAGCTATTTTCAGGAGCGGCCAGGACGAGAACTCTAAAGTGATACTCGAGAGGGTACTGACGGGACTTGCTTTGAAGGATAGCGACTTCAGGTCTACAGAAAAAACTAAACTGAGCAACTATTCGAGCGTCTCCGCAGAAGAGAGGACCGCCGTTTTAATTTCGGCGGCAATCGAAGAATACAATAAGGAAGCACTCTGGACCATGGTCAAGAGCCCAGTAAACGATATGGAATCTATAAGGGCAATGAACGCTATGGTTCACCTACCAAAAAATGAAGAGGTCACTCAATTCCTCGACTTTGTAAAATCAAAACCGGAATACCGTGGAAACTTCATATATTCTCTGTTCGAGGCCATCTCAAATAGAAACTACAGAAGGGACCTGTGGAAGTGGAGTTCTGATAATATCAACGGAGTTAGGGAAATTTTTGTTGGCAGCAGCACAGTTTCTAGGTATGTGGAAGAACTCATCGCGTTCGGAGGAATCGGAAACAGGAGCATAGTGGATGAGTTCCTGAGCAACCAGAATATTCCTGAGGCTGCAAGGGCGATTAGGAACGGAATGGAGAGACTGGAGATAAACGAAAAAATGGTTCAAAGAGCTACAAAATGATAACTGATTTATAATATCCTAACATCTCGAGTGGATTGTTAATGAATCTTTACGAATATCAAGCCAAGGAACTTTTTAAGAAGTACGCCATACCAATTCCATCTGGGAAATTCGTGGCAAATGAGTCTGAACTTGGATCAGACAGATTTCCAGTAGTTGTGAAGGCGCAGGTTTTAACTGGAGGGAGAGGAAAAGCCGGAGGCATAAAGTTCGCGAATAACCTGGAAGAGCTGAAGGAAAAGGGGAAAGAGATCTTGGGAATGAGCATAAAAGGCCTTAAGGTCAGGAGTCTACTGCTGGAAGAAAAACTGGACATCTCTAAGGAATACTATCTCTCGGTCACCCTGGACAGGAGTTCCAAGAGACCTATCATAATAGCTTCAACATCGGGCGGGATGGAGATAGAAGACGTACCGGATGCAAAAATAGTCAAGTACTGGATCGATCCGATAATAGGATATTCTCAATTCATAGGAAGGGAAGTGGCATTTAGGCTGGGTCTAGTTCCTGAGGAATCAAAACAGTTCCAGGAAATTCTATCCAGAATATATGCACTCTACGAAGGGTATGACTGTGAACTTGTAGAGATAAATCCTTTGACCGTCCTGAAGGATGGAAGAATGATCGCTGGGGATGCAAAGATAGTGGTTGATTCGGATTCACTCTTTAGGCACAAGGACCTTTCCGAGAATCCTGCGGAGAGGACGGATCTAGAGGAGCTAGCGTTTAAGAAAGGATATGCACTAGTCGAACTTGGCGGTGATATTGGCGTCATAGCGAATGGAGCAGGCCTAACCATGGCCACCTTAGACGGACTCACCCTGATGGGATTGAAGCCGAAGAATTTCCTGGACCTGGGTGGAAGTGATGATGTCGAAAAAGTTGTCGGCGCGTTTCAGATCCTGAAGGAGGCCAAGATCAGGGGAATACTTATAAACATATTCGGGGGAGTTACACACTGCGACACTGTAGCAAACGGAATTGCAGAAGCGAAGAAGCGTGTGGGTATCCACGTCCCAATCGTTGTCCGGCTCTCCGGAGTCAATGAGGACTTGGGTCGAAAGATACTGAGGGACAATGGAATTGAGTCATATTCTGACATGATGGATGCAATAAAAGAAACTGTTAAGGTGGTGAAGTGAAATGAGCATTCTGGTAAATGAAGACACAAGAATACTGGTCCAGGGAATTACCGGGCATCAGGGATCATTCAATGCTATACAGATGCAGAAGTTTGGATCAAAAGTCGTAGCCGGTACTTCTCCGGGAAAGGGTGGGACGGACGTAAACGGAATCAAAGTCTTCAATACCGTCAGGGAAGCCATGAAAGAGGAACCCAACGCGACATTCATATCGGTCGCAGCACCCTACGTTTTCGATGCCGCCAGGGAGGCTTTGTACAGTGGCATAGACCTGATCTATATCCTTACGGAAAAGGTCCCATACCAAGATACGATGAAAATCGTCAGTTTGGCGAACAAACTAGGAAAGAAGGTTTTGGGACCGAACGGACCGGGGGTCACATCTCCATTCACGTGCAAACTTGGAATAATGCCTAATCAGATATTCAAGAAGGGTGACGTAGGGGTCATCTCTAGGAGCGGTACGCTAACCTACGAGATCGTCAACCAAATAACGACAAACGGTCTGGGGGAGAGTACAGTCATCGGACTGGGAGGGGATCCGGTCACTGGAATGAACTACATCGATGCACTAGAAGAATTCAAAGAGGACGAGCAGACCAAAGCAGTAGCTATGGTGGGGGAAATCGGAGGCACTGCGGAGGAAGAAGCTGCGGAATACATAAAGAACAAATTCAACAAGCCCGTAGTGAGTTATATTACCGGAAGAAGTGCTCCTCCCGGAAAGAGAATGGGACATGCGGGGGCGATAATCTCGAGAGGAAAGGGAACTGCGGAATCAAAGGTAAAAGCCTTGGAAGAAGCCGGAGTCAAGGTCGCTTCCTATCCATATGAGATTCCGTCACTTCTGAAAGAGGTGCTGAAATGAAGAGGGACTTAATTTCGGTACTGGGTATGAAGGACGATTTCGAGAAATTTATTGAGGACGGAATCAGACTGAAAAAGAGTTTCAAGGCTGGCAAGAAAGACTCTTCCATGGATAGAAAGACACTAGCTATGATATTTGAGAAGGCATCCACGAGGACGAGAGTGAGTTTCGAAACGGCCATGACCCAGTTAGGGGGGCATGCAATTTACCTTTCCCCTAGAGATATGCAGATGGGAAGGGGTGAAACGATTGCGGATACTGGAAGAGTACTTTCAGGTATGGTAGATGCCATCCTTTACCGTGCATTTGAACACGATAATGTAGTGGAGCTTGCCAAGAACTCCTCCGTCTCAGTGATAAATGGACTGGACAATCTCGAACACCCTACGCAAATAGTGGCAGATTACATGACTATCAAGGAAAAGAAAGGCAAATTAAAGGGACTAAAAATCGCTTATGTAGGAGACGGTAACAACACCGCCAATTCCCTGATGCTTGCTGCGGGACTGGTCGGAGCCGACTTCTGGATAGCAACACCGAAAGGGTACGAACCGCCACAATACTTCCTGAAGGAATCTAGGTCTCTAGCCAGGAGGCACGGATCAGAAATAGAAGTGACGAACAATTTCAAAGAGGCAGTCGCAGGAGCAGATGTAGTGTATACAGATGTATGGGTTTCAATGGGTGAGGAAAAGGAAAAGGAAAGGAAGGAGAAGATATTCAGGAGTTTCCAGGTGAACGAGAGAATGGTCTCGCTGGCCAAGGATGACTATATTTTTATGCACTGCCTACCCGCACACAGAGGACTAGAGGTTACTGACGCAGTAGCAGACTCAAAGAACAGCGTGATATTCCAGGAGGCAGAAAACAGGCTTCACGCAGAGAAAATTATACTGAAAAAAGTGATCCCTCGGAACTAAACACATAAAAAACATTAGAAAATTGTTCCACAAGATATATAAGGAATGAGAAGTTTAAAAAACAATGAGTAATGGAATCTACCAGAAATTGAGAAGAGAGGGTGATTACGTACCCCGATTCCTTATCAAGCTCTGGCAGATAAGAATAAAAGAGAAGTTCGGGCTTGAGGTAGACAGTGACATCGCAGAAGTGATAGTGAAAATCGTCCACGAGAGGAGTACCTGGAAGCTGTCGAGGGCTGAAAAATACATTACTGTCCTTCTGAAACTCAAGGGAGAGTCGAAAGAAGAAGCGGAGAAGGACGCCAGAGACTTGGTCAGAACAGTTCTTGAGTGACTATTTCTGTCTGCACGATCTGCAGATGACTGAAGAATCTACGTAACGGTAGTCCGACCTATGATGGACAAGATCTTTGCCTCTTCTGAGATAGAAAGGTCTTCCGCTAGTAATATTAGGCAAAAGTAAATCGCATGTCAAACGGGATGATGTTGTCGGCAGTTCAATTGATGTCTGAGGTACAAAAATGAAGCAGGTTGCCCTGGAGATCGTGTTATCAAAACTTCACAAGAATAGCCGTGGAAAAGCATCTCTGGAACAGTATCAAACGCCGCCGGGACTAGCAGCCAAGGTACTGTACAGGGCACTAAGTGATGGCTGTTTGAACGGGAAGATTGTGGCTGATCTTGGATGCGGAAACGGCATATTTGCCATAGGTGCTTCACTCCTCGGGGCAAGCAAGGTATATGGAGTTGAGAAGGACCCTGCTATCATAGAGATTGCAAAGGAAAATTCCAGAAACCTGCATAGGAATATTGAGTTCTTGAATTGTGACATTTCTGAATTCAATATAAGGGTCGATACAGTAATAATGAACCCTCCATTTGGGAGTCAGCGAAGAAACGCAGACGTGCCGTTTATAGAAAAAGCTCTAGAATTCTCTAAAGATTTTTATATCCTGCTTAACTACAAAGCTGGCGATTTCTTGGAAAGAATCATAGGGGGAAAAGGGGAGATTACCTGGGATGAGAGGTTCGAGATCCCCCTTGTTCATTCCTACGATTTCCACAGGAAAGAAAGCAAGATGATAGATGTAAGGGTTGCAAGGGTGAAAGTATGGTAGGACGATTGGTGCTTCCGGGAGAGTATTTAGGAACGGAAGAGGAATTCATAGCTGGCAGTGGGACGTATGAAGATAATGGTAGAGTTTATTCCTCCAACATAGGCAGTGTTGAGGTTGGATCAGATTTTAAGGTCAGGGTGAAGGGAAAGAAGGAGGAAGTTACTATTCAGCAAGGTGATGAGATAATAGGAGTGGTTACGGAGATAAATGAGCCCCTTGTTATCGTAAGCGGTGAATACCTCATTAAGACTGGTAGAGTCTATGAGATCAAGGCAAGGGCTCTGGTTCACGCGAGCAGGATCACGGGACACTACCTAGATCAGTGCTCGAAGGTTGTAAAGGCGAGGGACGTCGTCAGGGGGAAGGTTGTCGGGACGAGGGGAAAGATCGACCTCACTCTAGAACCCCCAGATGAGGGAGTCATATACGCCTACTGCTCCAGATGCAGGAAACCGCTGCAAAGAATTAATAGCGGACTATATTGTACTTACTGTCAGAAAAACGAGATTCGCAAGGTCTCGAGAAAGTATGGAGAACTCTCTGAAGGAGTCAGGAAGAAATGAAAACAGAAGGCGGGAACAACAGAATAAATGTAGAGAAGCTCGACGTAGAGGTTAAGCATCTCAGAAAGGAAGTTGAGAACATGAAGGTCATATTAAAGGGACTTCTCCAGGTAGTAATGGAGAATGAAGAAGAAGACGATTACTACGAGTATACCTAGGTGGTTTAGATGGCAGTTCCGATGGTAGTTATGCAGAGTTTGATGCAAAAACCAATATCCCTCTTACTGAAAGACAATACTGTTCTTGAAGGAGTACTGGAGAGCTATGACGACTACATGAACATAGTGATATCGAACACGGAAGAAATCACAGAGACTAACAAGAGAAAACTTGGAACGGTTATACTCAGGGGAAGTAACGTAGTTAGGATTTCGCAGAAATAAGCTTGAACTACAAAGCTCCAAGACAGGGACATATAGGTGATCGGTCCTGAACCGTAGAATGGTTTTATCCTAGAAGAAAATTTAAGCGCAAAGAATGTCAAGACTCATCATAGGAATAGAGAGCACAGCCCATACAGCATCAGTCGGCCTCGTTGAGGACGGAGTCATCAAGGGATTCAGGTCCGATTCCTATCACCCCTCAAGAGGAGGAATAAATCCGAGAGAAGCTGCAGAGCACCACAGATCAGTTCTTCCAGATCTTTTGACGGCCCTGCTCGAAGAACACAATATCAGAATTAAAGATGTGAACGGGATTGCCTTCAGCATAGGACCAGGACTGGGCCCTGCCCTCAAAACGGGAGTAGAACTTGCCCGATATCTTTCAGTAAGTTATTCCAAGGACTTGATACCGGTTAATCACGGAGTAGGTCATCTCGAGATAGCTAGGAAGTTTTCCGGATTCAAGAATCCCCTTTTTCTTTACGTATCAGGTGGAAACACCCAGCTAATTACCATAGGGGACAATAGGTATTCCGTCCTGGGAGAAACACTAGACATAGGAATTGGCAATTTCCTTGACAAAGTGGCGAGAGACCTGAACATACCCTTTCCTGGTGCCCCAGTTCTTGAGAAACTCGCTAAAAGGGGGACTAAGGTGATGGACTGCCCCTATACCGTTAGGGGAATGGACGTCTCCTACTCAGGTCTTTACACGTTCCTGAAGAACAGAATAGCAAAAGAGAAACAAGAAGATATCGCCTTCAATGCACAGGAGTATTCCTTTACCGCTCTTGCAGAGATCGTCGAAAGGGGGATGGCCCACTTCGGTCTCAAGGAGTTTGCGATCACGGGAGGAGTGGCAAGGAACAGGAGATTACGTGAGTTACTCTCAGGCATGGCCAGGATGAGGGGCTACAGGTTCTATTTCCCTGAGGATTCTTTGCTTTCCGACAACGGTGCAATGATAGCCCTGGCTGGATACATGAGCGACCTCCGGACATCATATAGAGTGAAGCTTGAACAGACTGACAGGGTAGACTCGAGGGACAGCAGGTGGATTGGGAGGAGAGAGCTCCGTCCAAGAGGGATGGTAGGAGGAGAGAGCGTAGTATGCAAATCAAAATTTGAAGGACTGGACTGCATAGTAAAGAAGAGAATGGGAGGAGAGTACAGAAACGAGCAGCTGAACAGAAACATAAACAATTCGAGGATCAAGAGGGAGGTGAGAATCCTTCACTCCTTCAAGGCTATTGGCATAAGATCTCCTGACGTTCTCTATGTTGACCTGGCCAATTCCTCGCTCATGCTGAGTAGATTAAAGGGAAAGGTACTCAGCCAACTCACCAACGACGTCGAGTTTGATACTACTTTGCAGAAAGTCGGGAATGTCGTCGCCCTGATGCACGAAAGGAGAATTTCCCATGGGGACCTCAACCTAGGAAACGTTATAGTTTCTGATGAAGTATACCTAATAGACCCGTCGATGGGAGAGCTCGATGCAGAAGCGGAGGATCTGGGGGTTGATATCCACCTCATGAAAGAATCACTTACCACTCTCGGAAGAGAAGAATCATTTAGGTGGTTTCTTAAAGGTTACAGGAGATTTTCAAAATATGGCGAGGTCATGAAGAAAGTTGCAGAAATCGAAAATAGGAGGAGATATACTTGATGTTGGTCACTTCCAATAAAGGAAAATATGTCGAATACAAGGAGATGATGGAAAGGGCAGGACTGGATCTAGAGTTAAAGTTAATGAGCTACCCGGAGGAGCAGCTTGACACCATAGAGGAGGTCGCAGAAAAATCTATGAGTTACCTAAAGGGAGTGATCAAGGGGGACTTTTTGATAGACGATTCCGGACTGTTCATAGAGTCACTTCGTGGTTTCCCGGGAGTCTACTCTTCTTACGTCAATAGGACACTTGGAAATGGTGGCATACTGAAGTTGATGGAAGGGATCCGGGATAGGAATGCTGAATTCAAGACATGCATTGCATACTATGACGGTAAGGTGAATCTCTTTGTAGGAAGGACCAAGGGTGCTATTTCCGAGAAAATGCGTGGCAGCAACGGTTTTGGTTTTGACCCAATATTTATTCCTGAGGGGGAAGACAAAACATATGCAGAAATGACAACAGAAAGTAAGAATTCACTGTCTCACAGGTCAAAGGCAGCGTCCGCTCTGCTCGAATTTCTTAAGAAAAAGGAAATATAGCCCTTTCAAATCCAGTGGAATGGAACGAGGAAAATACAAGGAGTTTAAGATTCCCATTTCGCTGGTCATGCTTGCAGTAACCCTCTTCCTATTTATTGTTACGGTTGCAGACTTCTTCTATGGACTTAACTCCCTTCCGCTCAATCTCCAGTCATTCATCCTCTATATAGGCGACTGGAGGGATTACGTCTTCATCCTCTCTCTAGCAGGACTTCTTTACTTCATCTATCTATTCACAGCAACAGTATTTCAGAGAAGAAAATTTGAAGAACTCATCTATACGGACAGCAAAGCCACATTTATCAAGAATGCGCGGGAACTTGATTTGATATCAACTAGGCTAGGGCCGTCCTTCAGGAAGAAATACGAGGAAAAGAAAGACCAATTCCACGTAAAGTGAACGCTGTAGTATTCCTGGCCACTCATCCTTGGTCTTCAGCTTTCGAGAACCTTTTTGACGAATTCCGGAAGCACAAAGCAGGATTTGTAAAGATCGCTGTTCATGTATCTTCCGGTGAAATCGCGCCTCTTCTCTATTCTGCCATTAGAGGCCATCACGTAAGACCACATTCCTGAGGGATAGGAAGGAACAAACGACAGGTAGGGCCGCACTGTCTTGAAGTGTTCTTTCAACCCTCGATAGGCCTTCTTTATGAAATCTGGGTTCATGAACGGAGAGCCGCTCTGAGTGACGATGATGCCATTACTATTCAATAACTTCCTGGCCTTTGAATAGAACACATCAGAGAAGAGAGATGCCGCAAACCCAATCGGATCGGTAGAATCCACTAATATTATGTCATAACTCATATCGGCATCGACAAATTCGAACGCATCCATATTGTGAACCTTAAGTCTTTTATCGTTGAATGAAGCTGCTATGCTGGGAAGATAGGCCTTTGAGGCCGCGATAACTTCCTCGTCTATCTCAACGAGATCTACACTCTCAACCGGGTATCTGAGCACTTCCCTTGCTACCCCCCCGTCACCGCCGCCAATGATTAAAACTCTCTTCGGATCAGGATGCGAGACCATTGCGGGGTGGGAAAGCATCTCTTGGTACATGTATTCATCCTTTTCTGTTATCATGAAGCATCCGTCGAGAATCATTACTCTCCCAAAGAACTCTGTATCGAAAATGTCTATCTTCTGATATTTTGACTCTTTAGAGAAGAGGTGGGACTTTACCCTGACCCCAAATTTCACGTCTTCGTTTTGAAGTTCCGAGAACCACAAATCTATCTTCACGCCTCTCTATGATATAGAACAAAATAACCTTTGTGAATTTTGAGGCTTACAGCACCCACAAATAAGATTAATTGCGATTAATCAACAACCTTTATGAATTAAAATGCGATATCCCTACGCATTATAGGTGAAATGATGATGCAACAACCTAAGAGTGATAAGAAACCCGAAGAACTCGACCCATTTAAAATTGCACAAAAACAACTGGATGAAGCGGCCGGAATAATGAAGCTGGATCCTCAGGCACATGCCATTTTGCGAGAACCCATGAGCATGGTCCAGGTTCAGATCCCAGTGAAGATGGATGATGGATCTACCAAAGTCTTCACAGGATTCAGAGTCCACTACAATTTTGCGAGAGGACCTACCAAGGGAGGGATCAGATTCCACCCACAGGAGAGCCTTTCGACGGTGAAGGCTCTGGCTGCGTGGATGACCTGGAAGGTCTCACTGGCTGACATTCCTTACGGCGGAGCAAAGGGAGGAATAATTTGCGACCCCAAAACTCTCAGCGCTGGAGAGCTTGAGAGGCTTTCGAGGGGGTATGTAAGGGCAATAGGAGAGTACATAGGCCCTGACATCGATATTCCAGCCCCAGATGTTTATACGACACCCCAAATAATGGCTTGGATGATGGATGAGTACTCTGTAATGGAGGGCTACAACGTTCCGGGTGTCATTACCGGAAAACCACTGGAAGTGGGAGGATCACTGGGAAGAGGAGACGCAACGGCAAGGGGTGGAATGTACATCCTGAGAGAGGCTGCAAAACATCTTCACGTCGATCTGGGAAAGGCCACTGTTGCAATCCAGGGATTCGGTAATGCTGGAGAGTTTGCACACAAGCTCATAACAGAAATGTTCCACTCCAAAGTTGTCGCAGTATCCGATAGTAAGGGAGGGATCTACAACGCAGACGGACTTGATTTTGTAGCCGTCAAGGCCCACAAGATGAAAACCGGAAGCGTAGTTGGATTTAAGGGAGCAAAGGAAATATCAAATGCAGAACTACTTGAGCTGAAGGTGGACGTCCTTGTGCCCTCCGCACTTGAGAACCAGATTACCGGGAAGAACGCTGCAAACGTAAAAGCGAAAATCGTCCTAGAGCTCGCAAATGGCCCAACGACACCAGAAGCAGATGAAATTCTTGCCAAGAACAAGGTATTCGACATCCCAGACTTCTTAGCGAACTCTGGTGGGGTCATAGTATCATACTTTGAGTGGGTTCAGAATATAAATGGATTCTACTGGGACATCGATGAGGTCTACAGCAAGCTGGACAGGAAAGTGTCAAAGAGTTTCTGGGAAACCACGGAGACGATGACCAAGTACAATACGACTCCAAGAATGGCAGCGTACATCCTTGCAGTGGACAGAGTAGCAAAAGCAATGAAGATTCGAGGCTGGTACTAAACCGAAAACAAATTTGACTTCTTTTATTTTTTATTCCTTTTCCTCATTATTTCTGCAATTGTTCCTTCGGGCATAAATTTGTTAACTCATTAGTCCATCAAACCTTTCTAAATATGCCTGATCTATTTAGATCATGTCAGTGAAATATAATCTTGAAGATTCTTAGATATGGAAGACGTCTAGGGGTCGGACTGTATCTCTTAGAGGTTCTTTGACATTACCAGATTAGTTATGTGATATCCAGATTTCTTATAGAGGTTTATAGCTACTTCGTTGTGTCCAAATACTTGCAATGAAATCCTTCTCTGACCTAGACCTGAGAGCACGGCGTCTAGAGCCTTCAGTGTCTCCTTGCCAAACCCCTTCCCTCTCTCCCTTTCGTTTATGGAGAAGTCCCAAATCCAGGCTCCATCTATTTCATTGTCTGTCCCACTTACTCCCACCCAGATCATTCCCACTTTACGGCCAGTGACTCCATCTTTTATCGTAAAGAGATGGTGCCCTTCTGTTTTTACTCCATTCGGAAGAAGTCTGGCATATTCTTTCTTCGACCTTTCAAAGGCTTCTTTCTGCCTCCAGTTTCCGGACTTGACCTTTTCGCTGGCATAGTTCTCTACGGCAGTTTTCAGGTATTCTTCTAGGTCCTCTTCACTCATTGGAATTAGTTCTATCATTGTTGTGTTGGAGTTCGACTTTATTTATGAGTTTTTGCTAAAAAATCATTTTTTCAATTTTTTCATTTTTCATTAAGAGCTATAAAGTTAAAATATCGACACACTGATTTTTATATATGTTCAGGGCGAATCCGAGACATTCATATCTCATGGAAATGGAAGAGTTCAATTCGATTCTCCTCGAAGATTTCGTGAATAGCTATGGAAAGACTCTCCTGCTACTTGGGGATGGGGTGTTTGTTGATGCCCATTATTTAAAAAGGAAACTTGGAAATCAATTATACATACAGAGGATTCTTAATATGTATCAGTTTCAGAAAACCATAGTTGAGGATTTTTACTATGACGATTTCTCTATTTTCATTGTGGTCAGGCTCTCTGAATTGAAGGAGTGGAAGGAAGACGTGTTGCTTAATATATCGAGCGCACTAGAAGAGATATCTAGACGGACAGAGACACCCAGCATAGTATATTTAGTCGGAGACGAGGAGTTTAGACCGCCTTGGTTGGACAACGTATTCCGCAGGAAGATACTCGAGGTCGTTAAGAGATGGGAAGAAACACCCCTAGCCTTAGAATGGAAATAGAAAGTATAACGGAAGAGATAAGAAAGGCTGAAAGATTGATGAACAATCGTGATAGAGATATAGTGGAAGACTTCATAAAAAAGACCAAGCTTCACATTCCAGAGGGCTCTATAACGAGCCTAGATCCTTATTTCTCATTTCTTCTCTTTGTGCTGATAGAAATAAAAAAAGAATTCAAATGATCGTTGATGCTTGGGGAGGAAAGGCCCTGTACACCATAGACGAATACAGAAATATTAAGAAATGGAATTACAACCATACAATATACGTTGCTGGGGAACGGTTAGAAAAACTAACAGATGAGATAGACTTGGTACCCTGGATAAGATGGAAACTGGAAGAGCACGAAGACATTTTTTCAAGAAAAAAAGTAGTGAGTATAACTATTCCACCCAATAGGATAGGAGACCTAATTCTTGCAATAGAAAAGATTGGAAATTTCAGAGATTATAAGGTCTATAATGCAGATATAAACGTTGTTCAGTCATTCATGGTCAAAAACAACTTACACTTTTTCGGCGATGACGTGAGGAAGGATTTCGAAATACCTGATCTCAACATACTTAACATAAAATTCATCAATTCTCTGGAAGAAATCGAGATCAATGGCGAGCTGTTCACCAATCTCTCCTCCTCGTTCGATTTCTTCTTTTCAAACCTGAAGGAAGCCAATCTGATTGTTTCCGAAGGAGGAGATAGGTACTTTCCGGAGTTCTTTGCAGTTGCTAAGATGCAGGGATATTCCGCCAAAACCTCGAGAAGCAGGGAAAGAACGTTCACTTCGTACGGAAGGATCAGTCATAGGACTAGCGGTTTCAATGTTTATGGGATACCTCACATCGACGGGGATACATCGTTTATTTTTAGCGAAGGTGGACTTGAAGGGTTGGCGACCATCTCCAAGATTACTTCTCTGCCTCTTTTTCATTCCGCCCGCATTACTCCCGGAACTGCAGTATCGTCGTATGAAGTAAGAAAATCTCTGGAGAAGGGAATAATGATTCCTCTTTACAAGGATGATCACGAGATGATAAAGGATTTAGACACGTTCATAAGTGCAGATAGAGGTGGACTGTACCTTCAACCCATACCAGGCATTTACGAGGAAGTCTATGAACTAGACTTCAGTTCGATGTATCCATCCATAATAGTCAACTATAATCTCTCACCGGAAACTATCAACGTAAGGTGCCAAAAATCCATGAGAATAGAAGACCTCGGCTACGAAATCTGCCTAGACAAGAGGGGTATGCTATCCGATTTTCTGTCTGACCTTCTTGATCTCAGGCTCTATTACAAAAGCAAGAAGAGCTCGGACGAGAGATTCAGAAGAAGGGATGCAGTCCTCAAGTGGCTCCTCTTGACGTCGTTCGGCTATACCGGTTACAAAAATGCAAAGTTTGGCAGGATAGAAGTTCACGAATCTATAACCTGCCTTGGAAGAAAGATACTTACGGAGAGCGTTAAGATAGCAGAAAATGAAGGCTTTAGAACTATACACGGAATAGTCGACTCAATCTGGCTTCAAGGAGACGGGAATGTACAAAAGGTAATAAGCCAGATAGATGAAATGAGCAGGCTGAAGATCTCACTAGAAGGATTCTATAAGTGGATCGTCTTCCTTCCCGCTAGAGATGGAAGCGGGGCTCTGAACAGATACTTTGGACTAATGGACAATGGAAAATTCAAGGTTAGAGGAATAGAACTTCGACGAACAGATTTTCCAAAAATATGCAAAGAGATGCAGGAGGAAATACTAAAGATCTATGCCAGGGTAACGAAAATAGAAGAGTTTCATGACCACTACAACGAGGTTAGAGCCATTTACGATTCATACAAGGAAAGGTTGATAAGCGGTGACGTCGAGGACTCGGAACTTAGACTGTCAATAGTTGCCACACGTCGACCAGAATTCTACAAAGTCAATGGAATAAGAAGAAGAGCCATTGAAAAGGCGAATAATGCTGGACCTGGGGACAAGTTATCGATGTTTGTCATAAACGAGAAAAGAGGGACCGTAGACATTGAAAACCTCGAGAACAGGTATGACAAGAATTATTATCTCAGAAAATTGGAGATGTCCTGGGAGAGCATATCATACCCATACAGACATCAATCTATAATACACCAAACGAGTATCCAAGAGTATGATACAGATTGAAAACCTATCTATAGACGGGGAAGTTTATACCGGGGTCAAAATAGAAACGAAGCCCGCACCAATAGTTGTCATAAATGGTAGGAATGGTTTCCTGATGTGCGGATATCTCAACATGGAGGCAGCTGATAAAACAGGCGCAATTGCCGTCTCCATTTCTGGAGTAAACTCCTTTGAGGACCTTCTAAACAAAGATGTCGGCAAAATTAGTGCAAAGGCGCGGGAAAAGGGAGTAAGGGAAGGAATGAAGGGACGGGAAGCTCTCAGGTTTCTATAGAAACGAGCCAGCCATCAGTCATTGGCTTATAGAAATCGATCCCGTTCTTTTCATTACATGAACTGTAATCTACTGTAGTGGTCTGAGCGCTGTATATAACGGTGTCATCAAAAACCTTTGCAAAGTTCGTTCGCAGAGGCCTCTCTTGCCAGGATGCGTATTTGATGACCTGAAAATCAAAAATGGAGAGCCGTTAGGTTTCAATACCCTTGTTGAAGACTATTACTTACTAATTCAAGGTGGAATCACTTGACAGATAACTCTGAGGGGATTATCCCACATTACTTGAGTGGCGTGGGTTCCGAGCCTATTAGCAAGATCTTCGATCTTCGACACACTCTCGAACCCTCTTGGAGTCTCTTCTATTCCTAGGAAATCACTTCCAAGTGCAACATGATTCCATCCGAAGTTGTCCCCTACGTATTCGATGTGCTTTATCATATCATCTATGGACGGATCTTTGCCAAGCGTCGATTTGATGGCAGTAATGCCTATAACCCCTCCTGTCTTGATTATGGCATCTATGGAATCATCATCCAAGTTTCTAACATGATCGAATACGCTCTTTGCATTTCCGTGAGAAGAGATAACGGGCTTCTTAGTCACAGAGCAGGTATCTAATATCGTGTTTCTACTAGCATGGGCAAGATCTATCAAGACATTCTGGGTGTTTGCTATATTGACTAATTCATTTCCAAAGCCTGTAAGCCCATAGTCTTTCTTGGACATCGCTGCAGCTGCGAATTTAGTGTCGTAGTTCCAGGTGAGGCCTATAGCTCTCAGCCCCAAGTTGCGCAATAGATAAAGATCATATGGATCTTTGAGACAGTCCGTTCCCTCTAGACTCAAAAGGAGTTTTGTTCCCCGTTTAGCGAGGTCGGAATTATTTCTTACAATGGAGACAAAGCCTTTTCTTTCTAGATATCCATAGAATTTCATTTGTTCCATCAGGTCGTCCCACAGCGGTACTGTGGCACGAGTTGGAAAACCGTACTGCTTTGTCAACTCTTCAGACCTATCATTTACGACGGAAATGTGTGGAAAGCAGACGCCAAAAATGACCGCATCCTCGAATTTTTCAATTGCCTTAAGGCTCGATTGCTCGGTGGATGAAATAATATCTGCACGCTGAGAAGTAATCCCTAAGTCTTGATGAAGATCAATAAATCTCATGACTGAGGAGAAGTTGGATATTATTTAACTTTTCAGGCAGACTAGAGTTCATCAGATCAGGTTTTGATCAATCACTTTTTCATTGTTATCCCTCTATCTTTGCTAGTCGAGCATTTTCGCTATACTCATATTATGTAGTCCCGAGAATAAGATCTTAATGAAAATCTGTGTCTAAGTTATCACTTGTAAAGTTCGTAAACTTTAAGGTAGGACCCCCGCTTCTTGCTTATGATATCTGTCTCATCGGATTCAACTGAAGCAGACCCAACCTGTCTTCCTGCCGGGTCTTCAATGATGCAGGTGAGTCCTTTCCTAAGAGTTCCTACTACGCTCTTTACTCCTGCAGAATACAAATTGGCACCGTTCTTGATCCCTTCATAGGCACCTTGATCTATTACTACTTTCGGGAAATTCCTTGCATTCATGATTTTCAAGGTAGGAAGCCACTTCTCTTGGAACTTGACTAAGATAGGGACTGAACCGTCATATATTACTGAGTGGTCGTTTTCCTCGATCTCGAGGGTTTTCGACTCAACTGAAATTCCAAAACTATCCAAGAGCGTTTTGAATTCTTTTGTCTCCCGTTTAGAAAGAAAGTGCCTTTTCACCGATTAATGAATAACACTCCCTCTATAAATATTGCGCAATAAGCCTGGTCCCAAGCTCACAGTTTGACAACCTAGGTTTTTGGCATATACTTTCCTTATAGATTTATCTGTCCCCTGGTTTCAATGTCATCCCTCCTTTCTCCTACTCCGATCAGTACTATTGGAACTTTCAGTTCCTCCTGAATGAAGTCAATGTAGTCTTCCAATTTATTCGGGTCGTCGTGCCATGGAGCGAAGGTTTCATAATTTACTTTGTCTGGAATAGCCGCAGGATCAAATTCCAGAATCTCTGAACCATTGGATTCGTACGAAGTTGCAATCTTTATCTTATCCATGCGCCCCAGAATGTCGACTTTTGTCAAAGCAATATAGTCAAGGGAATTCAGCTTGACTGCTTTTCTTAACATGGGAAGGTCAAGATATCCTACTCGTCTGGGTCTCCCAGTTGTTGTTCCGAATTCATTACCAAGCTTTCGGAGCTTGTCCGCTTCTGGACCACTCATTTCTGTTGGAAAGACCCCCTCGCCTACACGCGTTGTGTATGCCTTAGCTACACCCAGGAATTTAGAAAAGTACTTTGGAGAAAGACCTGTACCGACAGTCACTCCGCCAGAAGTAGTATAGGAAGAAGTCACGAATGGGTACGTGCCAGAGTCAAGATCTATAAACGTCCCGTTTGCCGTCTCAAACAACGCCCTCTTTCCACTGTTTAGCTCCTCCTCCAAATAAGCTCTTGTGTCAGAGATGTATGGTTCTATTTTTGCATAATCTGCCATCAGACTAGCAACGTATCCCTCTTCCAGTGGGATCTGGTAAATTTTACTTAGAAGAGAAAGTCGCTTGCCTAGACCGTCAGGGTCTCTGAAGTCAACTAGCCTTATCCCATACCTTCCAGCTTTAGATTCATAGGCTGGACCGATACCCTTCAGAGTAGTACCTATCTTACCCTCTCCCCTGAGTTGCTCTAGATAGCTATCCCTTTTGAAGTGTAACTGAGTGACAATATGTGCGAGGTTAGAGATTTTAAGGTCAAAACTGGATCTGAAAGTTTTCAAGAATGCGATTTCCTCTATAAGTCGGCTGAGATTTATGACGACCCCTCTAGCGATAACAACTGTTTTGGTCCTCAAAAAACCGGCCGGTACAAGGTGATACTTTATTGTTCTATCTCCAATGACAACTGTATGACCCGCGTTCTCTCCTCCATTAAATCGAACATTGATATCGAAATCCTTTGAAAGATGATCTATAATTTTGCCCTTACCCTCGTCACCAAACTGGCAACCAATCAGAGTCAGAGTCTCCATTCAAACCTTTTTACCATATCGATGAACAGATAATAACTTTTCATTCCCAATCGAATGGCTGATCGATTTTACTTAAGAATGGCATACTTAAAAATCGCCGGATCCTCTCAGGGCAGCTCGAAGTTGAGCCAACTGGTCTCAAAGATTACTTGCAAATATCCGCAGAATATTCAAATATTAAGCAGGATGAGAAAATCAAATATAATTATACACTTGATTGAATTCATGCGGTAATGACTCTAACTGGAAAGCTTCGAGGATTAGGAGTAGCATTAAGATACTTTCCAAGAGCTAGATATTTGCGATATTATCAAAAAACGCTGGAGAAAACCGGAAAGCCTCCTGAGAGACAAAGAAGCATCAGGGAAGCAGTCAAATTAAGGGACGCCATGATAAAGTCAGGTCCCCTCTTCATAAAACTGGGACAACTGCTATCCTCTAGGCGAGATGTGGTTCCTGAAGAGTATATTGAGATTTTGACCGATCTGCAGGACTCGGTTCCGATGCCACCGTTTGAGCCTGTTAGACACCTTATAGAAAATGAAGTTGGAAAGATCAACGAGGTCTTTGAAGATTTTGACCAGACAGGAGTTTCTGGGGCTAGCTTGGGTCTGGTTTACAAGGCCAAGTACAAGGGAAATGTAGTTGCGGTAAAGGTTAACAGACCAAACATTCAAGAAACTATTCGAAGAGATAGAGATAAGGTTGTAGCTTTCGTAGGACTGTTAGAGAGATACACTGGGAAGACTTTTTCACTGTCTACCTTCACAGAACAGTTTTTGTCAAGTCTCGAACTAGAGCTCGATTATGAAAGGGAAGCGGAGTCCATTAAAATCATAGGTGACAAAATCAGTGAACTGGATCTTGAAATGGATGTTATTGTTCCGAAGGTCTTCAAAGAGATTTCGACATCCAGGGTACTTGTGATGGAGTTCATTGATTTCATTAAAATAACTGACGTTGATGAACTCAAGCGCAACAACGCAGATCCAGTTCGACTGGCGAAGATCATTGATGAGCTCTTTCTAAGACTAGCACTTAGAGAGGGCAGATTCCACGCTGATCCTCATCCAGGAAATCTCGGATGGAGCAAGAGCAAGAAACTTGTTTTACTTGACTATGGAATGACCTCTGAACTGACTGAGCAGATGAGAGACAAGCTCTTAATGGGATATTATTATCTCTCTACTCTGGATGCTGCTCACTTACTGAACGTACTTGTAGATATCGACCTGATAGACCCGATGGCAGACAGGAGGTTTATGGAGGAAGTGTTGGGCACTATCTTCAAGGATCTGGAAGGGAAGGAGATCAACAAGATAGAATATCAGGAACTCGTTCATAGAGCAAATACAGTTCTGTTTAGATTTCCATTTCGGTTACCTTACAATCTAGCACTTTTCGCCCGCATGTCTGTGATACTGGATGGTGTCTGCAAGACCCTTGATCCGAGTTTTAATTTTGTTGATGTCGTCGCTGACATAATGAAAGAGGAAAAAGCCTCTTACAAAGTATTGAAACGGCGATTATTCGATCTGCCCAAGAAAATTCAGAAGATTGTGAACGACTACTTGAGTATTCCAGAGCTATTGAGAAACACCGTAAAGGTCCAACCCCGTAAAAAAGAACCGAACTACCCGAGCGCGATTATTGCATCGGGATTCCTTGTCTCCGGCGCTATACTCATTACGAGTACAGTCTATGGAGTTCTCCTGTTTGTCGGAGGAGTCATTTTCGTGGCGCTTTCATTTAGGGGCTAACTTATTGGAACACTCTTTACTTCCTTTCTCTTAACAGTAATTTCCAATACGCCGTTCTCCATTGTGGCCCTAATAGAGTCAGCCTCGAATTCGCTGCTTATCCTGATGAACTTGGAGAATTCTTCGACTCTCTCCTCATAGATTATCCTGCCTTCTATGCTTTTTTCCCTTTTTCCCGACACCTTCAAACCATTCTTTGAACTAAGTATCTTGACGTCCTCTTTCTTGAATCCAGGCAGATCCAGATATATATGGACCTCTTCTCCTTCCTCTGAAATGTCTATGGGTGGATAGAAGACCTCCGATATTGTTTTGATTCTTTGGCCAGCCCTCTTTGCTACTCCCTCTATACCTATTTGCATACTTATAGAGAGACGAAGATAATATAAGATTTTTGTACTTTCTTTCTTCAATTTGGGCCGATTAGTTTCATTATTTCTCTTTCCCTAATTTCAATCCACTCCGAGTTCATTGAACTGATATAAACTCTTATAGCCTGTTCAGTACCTGACTTCCTCAGGAGAATAAAGCTGTCTTTATCGACAAGTCTAAGACCGTCCATTTCGTCGGGGGTCATTCTGGGGTAAAAATCTCTGATTTTTGTTTTTATGCTTTCAAAGTCGTATTTATTCGAGATTTTGATTCTTCTAAGTTTGTAATCAGGTAGTTCTTTGATTAGACTTGAAATTTCTTTTCCCCTAGAGGCAACTATATCTAGTGCTAGTGCAACTGACAGTCCTCCATCTCCACCGTTGAGATAGTGTGGTAGGATTACCTTTCCATTTTCTTCTCCTCCCATTACCCCCTTTGTCTTAGTGAGAGTTTCCGATATTATTGGTGCGCCAACGGGAGTTCTTATTACATTTACTCCGTGTTTTTCAGCTATCCTGTCTACCAGAAAACTGGATGCGACTGGAAAAACTATGTCTCCCTTCTTTTTTTCTAATATGTGGTCTGCAACTAGCGCAACGAATTTATCTCCATCTATCATTTCGCCCAGCTCGTTTATGAATACTGCTCTATCTCCATCTCCGTCGTGAGCCACAGAGAAGTCGAATCTGACACTCTTGGCAAAAGAAATCAGTTCCTTGATATTTTCTGCAGTCGGTTCTGGTTCTCTACCGGGGAAAAAGGCATCCTCATTCGCGTTCACGCTTACATATTCCACTCCCAGCTTGCTAAGTAGCCTAGGAGTCGTTACGAGTGTCGTCGAATTAGCGCAATCCACCAACACCCTGAACTGCCTTTTCCTGATTCGTTCTTGATCCACATTCTTAATAATTTCTCTTAGGTAGGGCGTGATAGCATCGTCTGCCCTAGAAAGACCCACAGTGTTCCATTTGGCATTTTTGAACTTTTCACTTAAGATTAACTCTTCTATCTTTGCTTCTTCGGCCTTTCCAGGATTTGTACCATCCTTTGCTATGACTTTGAACCCGTTAAAATTTGGTGGGTTGTGCGATGCGGTTATCATAATTCCTGGAATTTCATTCAGTTTGCAATACACCTGGATAGCTGGAGTTGGTATCATCCCAAGGTCTATCGCATTCTTTCCGGAGTTCAAAAGACCCGCCTCTGCCAAGTTCTTTAGCAGTCGAGAGGTAGTCCTGTTGTCATAAGCAAGTGCTATATCCCTATCTTGATAATGAGTTCCGACAGCCATTCCAAATTTATAACCTAAGTCGGCCATTAAGTCTTCGTTTAGTACTCCCCTTATACCGTTAGTTCCGAATAGAGGCATTATCCCTCATTCTAAGGTCAATACTAATATTTTACCCACTCTGTCAGTAAGTTCTTTGAATTCTTGTGGCGAATTTTAGATCCTGATGAGTTCGCTAGTCGAACTACCCGAGATTACAAGCTCATCTAATCTAATCGTTCTATTTACCAGATTGTAATAGTCTCTTATCACATTGTCCTTGATCCTTGAAAGCTCAAGTGAATCAGCAAATACCAAGATTGAACCTGAATATTCACTGATGTTGAATACAAAGGTCTTTACAGAATATCTTTCTAGGAGTTTTGCCATTGTCCGCTGAAAATCAGAAATTACCCCAAGGTTGTATCCCAGAGACTGTGAAAATTTTGATATGATCGAGATGAACGATTCTGTGTCATTGCCATAAAATGACTCCATGGCTCGACCATACGTCTCCTCTTCCGCCATAAGATGATTTCTTATTCCGACGTATGGATAACCTAGAGAGGATGGATCCTTGCCTATCATATTCCGTTCGTTAAATTTCTTGAAATTCTTCTGAAAATTCAAGTAGTTTTGGTTCGAAGTCAGAGAATTCTCAGAAATGAGGAACATTGAGAAAGGTTCGAAGTTGACACTCTCATTCTTGTAGGATCTTGTTAAAACATCATAGAAAAGCAGGTTCCCTTCCTTTCCGTGCTTCCTAGCTATTGTCTCGTGTTCATAATGCTGTCCGCGAATTCTGTCTTGAATTTCTCCACTGATTTGAGTGAACTCCGAAGTACTGAGCGTGACATCATTGACTAACGAAAAGGACTGAACTAGCAGGTCAACGAATGCAGAATAATAACCCATAGATAGTTGATATCCAAGATTCTCTTCGACTAGAATTGTTGGTGCATGAGTCCACCCTCTCTGAATTGCGATATTGGTCATGAGCTTTACCGGATCATACCAATCATTGGAGAGTTTGGACATCTCGAACGGAAGTTCTATTGAGTTCGTGCCGTGGTAGGAAACCGAACTTCCTCTCCTAACTAAGGCGTTTATTGATATGGAGACAGGAAAAGCTATAATCTTCTTCAGATTTGAAAAAGCTGGTAGTCCAAACAAAGTGTCAACACCAGACTCCGAAACCTTATATCCACCTGAAAAAGCGTTTACGGTTTCTTCGTCAAACATTATTTGACAAATATTTTAAACATAAAAGTTTTCTTTGTGCATGATAGTATCTGATGGAACAATCCTGGACCTTATTCAGCATGGTACGATGTCTATTGAGCCGTTTGATCCAAATAAACTAACTCCCAATGGCTATGATTTTAGCATAACAGATAAAGTGATTTTAGCTCCTAATCAAGGCACGCAGGTAGAAACTGTTGAATCTGTGTCACTTCCTGGGTTCATGGGATCGATGATGTTCCTCCGGTCATCATACGCTAGGAAAGGTGTGGTGGCTAGTTTTGGATTCGTGGATGCCGGATTTAAGGGGAAGATTAGGTTCTATCTTAAAAATCTCGGAGAGGAGACTGTAGAGGTGGTTAAAGAAAAAGGAGTATTTCAAATGATATTCCTGAATATGGATAGGGAAGCTGTCAAAACCTATGAACTCAGATCTGGCCATTACCAGAACCAAGGGTTAAAATGAAAGAGCAGGATTCCAACTGTAACTGTACCGATCATTATAATTGCAGGCTCGACGACTTGATGCAACAGCATCAGATTTGATGATTGATTGGCGAGAACGTGCCTATTACTAAAATAATCAAATATCCGGGTACTAAGAATACATTAATCCCCCTTATAAAAAAGGTATTTGTTGAGACTGGAGCATCTGTTCTGATCGATGTTTTTGGCGGATCTGGAGCAGTGTGTCTCAATGTTGATGCAAGCCAGACAGTATATAACGACTTGAACAAAGAAATTTTTAACCTGTTCAAAGTGATCAAGTCAAGGCCAAACAACTTCCTTCAAGTCGCGAGGAAGTGGACTTCAAGCAGGGACCAGTTCAATGGTTACTACAAAATGGTCAGCTCGGGCAAAATGAATGTTCAAGATGAGGTTCAATCGGCCTTCAGGACTTTTTATAAATTCAACGTGGGATTTGGAGGAATGGGATCCACCTATCGCACCAAGAAGGAGAAATCAGCATATTCTACGGTCTTAAAAATCCTTTCCAACTACAGCGACATTAGTTCAAGAATTTCTAAGTGGACAATAGAGAATCTGGATTTTCGAGAGCTTATGAGGAAATACCATGCAGAAAATGTATTTTTCTACCTAGATCCCCCTTACACAAGCAAGAGCTGGTATGATGTAGATTTCAATATCAGGGCACTCGAAGATCTCAAGAAGTTGACGGGCGTGATTCGAGGGAAATATCTTTGTACATTTGATTTCAAGGATGAGAATTCAAAGGAAGTATTTGGAGAGCCAAATCACGTAGTGAGGTTCGTAAACCAGAACAAGCAAAAAAAATATCCCCAAGTTTTTAGGGACTATTCCCTGTACTACAATGCTGTAGTAAAGTTTGAATAATATCAGACCCGTCCCGGAAGTTGATTCTCGTACGATTTCCTAACCAACTACTTCTCATATCTACTGAGCCTGTCTTTCTTCCTAATTACGATTTAGTTCAGGTGTGGTATGTTGAATATATGAGAGTTCAAGAAGTCATTTCTTGCCATCCCTTGCCTCAGTAATCGCAGGAATAGGGTTGCTAGGAGTATCTATGCTGATACTTTTTGAAAGTGATTTTTCATAGACCGTAGTTATTCCATTTGTAAATTTCCCGATTACCCAAAGTGAAACGTAACTTAGTGAGAAGACGAATGCAGCGACCACAACAATTGCGAGAGCCTGCAGTTCGAGCTGTCTAAAAGCAGCTATCCCTCCACCGAACAGCAAACCGTTCGGAAGGTTTGCTGCGCCAGATGCAACAGAGAATCCGGTTTGAGATACGAATGCGATCATCAAGAAGCCGAAGAGACCCATTAGGAGATGCGTGGGAAACAAACCGATTGGATCACTGAACCATTTCCTAGTCATTACACGCTCTCCGACTAGAAAAAGAGGCCCACCGACAAGACCTATCCCTACAGCTACGGCAGGACTTATGTAGCCAGATAGGGGGGACATGAGAATTAAACCAACGAGTATACCATTTACAGCATACATGTATCCCGGGTCTTTCTTTGTAATTAAAAATCTAAAGAACATAGTTGAGATAAGTGCTGAAGCTGCTCCGAGAAAAGTATTCAACCCCACGACTACAGTCTCTCCGTTAAATGCAAGTACGCTTCCTGCATTGAACCCAAACCATCCTGCCCATAACAGCAAAATGGACAAGGTCAGCCAAGCAGGATCGATTCTGACGGCCGTCTGTGGACTCTCAGCCAGTCCCTTTGCCTTTTCTTCTCTCCAAATTTTAAGAACTATAGCAAGACCGGCTATTCCAGCAGCGGCGTGTACTACTAATCCTCCACCAAAATCCCTGACGCCCAATTGGTATAGCCAACCCGTTGGATTCCAGATCCAAGCGGCAGGGAGGGTCCAGATCAGAACATAATATATGACAGAATATGCAAGGAAAGCGCTCATTTTCATTTTCCTTAGTGCCACAACTCCTACTATGGCGAGGGTGACAGACGCGAATGCCGTTTCGTAAAGAAAGTACGTTCCCGTGGTTAGACCAGTACCAAAGTACTGAGAAGTCATCGACCACCACGTACCTTCTATGGCGCCGGAGGCATTAGAGAACATACCGCTAAAGAACAGACCATGGTATGCAGGAATGCCAATTATGCCGTGATACGTCGGGGCAAAGGCTATGTTGAAGCCAACAAGGGCCATTAGAAAAATGGCACCACCACTGATTAATAATGTCTTCATTATACTACTCGAAAAGTGTTTTCCTAGTTCACCGTATTCAAGAAATCCAATTGCAATTGTCATCAGAAAAACCAAAAGGGCAGCTATTACCATCCATAGATTGTTAACTAAGACTGCGTCAGTCAATATAGATCACCAAATTTCAATGACAGAATCGTCTTCAAATAATTAAGTTCTGCGAATAATATATTTTGAGCAGATTTAAAATATTTAGTAAATTAACATTATTAAGACGGTGCTTGACTGCACTCCGACTAACACTGAAAATTGATTGCGATTTGGAAGGAACGATATCAATATTTACATTTATGAAGTCGCGATGTAGTTTCATGTTTCAATTACAGCAGTTTCCTGGTAAACCCATATATTTGTATCTTAGGGAATGAATGTAAGACGCATCAACAAGAATAACTATTTTGGATACCCGGCTGCTTGGTTCTGCACTATATCAAGTATGATTTCGTTGCAGTGGAGAGCTAATTCTAAATGACAGGAATCGAGTGACTTCAATTAAATCAAAACATTATCGTATCCCGAGAGGAATAACTCCGAAAATGTGCAAACTAATCTAAAACTCGCTTTACAGATTTATAAATGGTAAATAGAGCCTACCAGATAATTGCGTGTTATGGCCAATTTCCAAACTGTTAAATAAATAAAAGTCCATACTATTTTGAGTGTTGTTATGACCTATCAAATGTTTATAAATGGCGAATGGAAAAATTCTTCGAATGGAGAGAGTTTCACAGTCCTTAACCCTGCGACTGGATCCCAATTTGCAGAAGTGCCAAGTGCTACGAATGACGATGTTGATTTTGCTGTTGAATCTGCCGGGGACTCTTTTAACAGGGGCGTTTGGAGTAAGCTAAGTCCCGGAGAAAGATCCGTTATGCTACTCAAAGTAGCTTCAATGATTGAGGAGAGAATGTCGGAACTGGCCATTCTTGAGACCCAGATTTCGGGGAAGTCGATAAAACAAACAACGGGATATGACCTCCCCTATACGGTAGACAACATTCGATTTCTTGCAGGCGCTTCAAGGGTACTGGAAGGGAAAGCTATGGGAGAATATGTTGGTGAAGGTACTAGCGCCATTAGGAGAGAGCCAATTGGAGTAATTGGCGTCATAACTCCCTGGAACTACCCGTTAATGATGGCGGTATGGAGAGCATTCCCAGCACTAGCAATGGGAAACAGCGTTGTTGTCAAACCAGCTAGCTATACTCCACTAACTACATTAGAACTTGCTAAAATCATAGAAAAGGTTGGTGTTCCAAAGGGGGTATTCAACGTAATCACCGGACCTGGGGGAAGAGTTGGAGAGGCACTTGCAAGGAACAGAAACGTAGACATGATAGCGTTTACTGGAAGCACAGAAGTTGGCAAGAAACTCCACGAACTTGGTTCTTCTACCCTAAAAAAGATATCAGTCGAACTTGGGGGGAAGGCTCCTTTCATAGTCTTTGAAGATGCTGACCTAGATGCTGCGACGGAGAGTGCGATAGTTGGGGGATTGGTCAATAATGGCGAAGATTGCGCAAACTCCACGAGGTATTATGTCCACAAGTCAGTCAAAGACAAATTTACCAACTTGCTTATAAAGAAGTTGAAGAAAGTGAAGGTTGGGGATCCAATGGATCCAAAAACGGATGTGGGTCCTCTTGTGTCCAGTTCTCAGAGGGACAGGGTGGAGGGATACATCGAGAAGGGAATCGAACAGGGAGGAAATCTACTGGAAGGAGGAAAGAGACCAACGATAAAGGGAATGGAAAATGGGTTCTTTCTGAATCCCACGGTGATCTACACTGAAAACCAACAGTCCGATATAGTTCAGGAGGAGATATTTGGACCTGTATTCAGCATACTGCCTTTCACGACGTACGACGAAGTCATTTCCAAGAGCAACGGTGTCATCTATGGACTTGGATCGTCTGTGTGGACAAAGAATGTAACGACCGCGATGAATGCTGTAAAGGATCTGAGGTTTGGTACGGTCTGGGTAAATGAACATGTGACTGTTCCATCTGAAATGCCGTGGGCAGGATACAAACAAAGTGGTCACGGTGCTTCACTTTCTGCTTACAGCCTGGAGGAGTTTACCTACATAAAGCACGTCTACTTTGACTTGACCGGTAAAGTCAGAAAAAGCTGGTACTACCAAATTTATGGAGGAAATTAGGTGAAACGATGAATTCCGATAACTTCAACCCGATTAGAAGCGACACGGGGTTGGATTTTGGCAATCCGCCTAGGGTCGTATTTGGTATTGGAACGTCCCAGAACAACTTACCACAGCTGGTAAAGGAGTTTGGGTCCAAGAAGACAGTCTTGGTAAGCGATGACATAGTTGCCAAGACCGGGGCACTAGAAAAGATAGAGACCTCTCTTAAGACTGCTGGACTGGAATTCGAAAGACTCCTGATTCCTGTAGGTGAGCCAACCACGGAAATGACAAAGGAATTGGTTAGCAAGGCAAGAAGGGATAAACCGGATCTCTACATAGGAGTAGGTGGTGGGAGTGTAATGGACCTAACAAAACTGATGTCGATAATGGTAACAAACATTGGTGAACCAAAAGACTACTATGCGCTGCCCCCCGACGCATTCTCCGATAAAGTTGCAAATCCTGGCTCCAACAAAATCCTGATACCAACTACTGCAGGGACTGGGAGCGAAACATCAAACACACTTGTGGTCACGGAGGCAGGATACAAAACCTGGATTACGAGTTCCAAGGTTACCTCAAACGCTTCGTTAATAGACCCATCGCTGACATTTAGCCTACCTCCATTCGCGACTAGGAACACGGGTATGGATGCACTTAGCCATCTGATTGAGGGAGTTCTAACCAATGCGCCAAATCCTTTGTCAGATGGGATGATACATCAAGGCGTCCATTTGATTTCCAAATACCTCACCAGAGCATATAACAACGGAAACGACGTTGAGGCAAGAGTCAATATGTCGTACGCTGCAATGATGGGAGGGTGGGTGATAGCCTTCCCTTGGGTCGGCGGACCAGCAACAATAGGGCACTGCATGTCCGAAGCATTGGGTCCGAAATTTGGAATTCCACACGGATTTGCCTGCGGGATAATGCTGCCCCACGCAATGGATTACAATCTTCCTATGGTATCGCAAAGACTGAGGCCAGTAGCTGAGGCTTTCGGAGTGGACACGTACGGTCTATCGGACCTAGAGGCCGCTTCAGAGGCCATAAGTTCGGTGGTTGCACTGATGAAGAGTCTGGAGATGCCGGTGGCGCTGAAAAATGCGTCTAAATTTGGCAAAGACAGACTCTTCGAAATGTTTGAATACCTCCTGAATGAGAGGCAATACATATATAACCTCCCGGCCAACAACCCGAGAAGGGTCACAAAGGAAAACTTAACTGAATTGTTCGATGATATATGGGAAGGTAAGTTTACCACTGTTTCGAAGCTTACAGGTTGAGGGTAGCCCTAGATGCTCACTACACCTTTAATTTGACCTCTTATTTTTCTAATCTCTTTTCTTTAAACTGACTTTAGGGTAATTAAATAGATTATCTACTTACTGGTAGAGGTAGCTCAATTGACGAATTTTACTAATCTCCTTCCGAGATCTGCAGATGTTAATTTAAAACGCCTCGAGATCATTAGGGAAAGTTTGTGAAAACGTATCTTGATGCAGGTGCCGGGATTTGGACCCGGGCTAAAGGCTTGGAAGGCCTTTGTGCTACCAGGCTACACAACACCTGCAAGGGCACACCGTGAATTCTTGTCATTCTATTAAAAGTTTGCAAGATACAGTTTAAACCTTACTCATCTCCAGAATTTTCTTTACCCCCAAATTAGATTTAAGGCGACAATCATTGAACGAATACAACTCGAGAAAATTAGATATAGATACTAGGACTCGGTGGGTATGAGGAAAAACCTCTTAATTATCGGCTTGATACTACTTGTTATCGGGGTTATTGTTGCAGGTTTTTCGACATATGAAGTTACAGGGGGAGCAGTTCGTTCCATAAGCGGTGCTGGGAATATAATGAAAGCTGGGACAAATGGTGACTTTTATTCAAATACGCTGAATGTCAGCCCTGATTATGAATTAATTGTGGTTTCTAGCGTCCAAGCTTATCTGATCCCTTCACAGGATCTAAACTCAGTAAATTCTGCCAACGTTGCTGGTTTTGCAATAACCCCTTCGACGCATTCTGCATCATCAACAAACACCTATGTTTACATTGGTCTAAATGGAAGTTACGTAGTAGTGACTTTTGGGAGTACCCCGCCGTCCACAATGGACTACGCTGTTCTTAAATCTGGAGGTTTAAGTCAGCTCGTTATCTTCGGACTCTTGCTCATTATCGGTGTGCTGCTAGCAATAGTTGGGATTATCGTGGTGATCATTGGGGCTGTTCTAAAACCTAAGAACAGACCAATCCAGCAGTTCTAAACATATCATAAATTGAATTATTTTTTATTTTTAATAAGTGCCTAGCCTGTAGCGTAACTCTCGCCAGACTCCCTAAAAAGGATAAAATAATGAAGACGCATCAATAGTCGATGAGGGAATATTTCAGAGATGACGAGCTGAGGGCTCTGTGGAGTACAGTTCTTGAATCCAAGACTGCTGACATTGCCCGTATCAATTCAAAAGATTCCAAGGACAAGACATTATCTATAAGTTATGAAGAGATGGATAAGATAAACATGGACTTTGCCCTAAATTTCCTACGGTACCCTGACGAATACCTAAATCGCCTGAGGGAAGTTTTGAATGGATGGGAAGAAGGCAAGTCTGTACATGATGGTCTTCTTTCGGATGACTTCAAATCCCGGAAGGATAACAGGGTACGAATCTCGATATCTTCAAAGCTTCCTGACATAAAGAGGAACATAAGAGAGCTCAGAAGTGAAGACCTAAACACATTCCTTCAGGTAGACGGGGTGGTCAAGAGAGTATCGGAGGTAGTGCCGACGATAGTCAGTGCTGCATATCGATGCAGCTATTGCAAGGAAATTATTCTTTACCCTCAGATGGGTACGAGGATTCTCGAACCAATTAACTGCGAAAGGTGTGGCAAACCAAAGGAAGAAGCTAGATTCAAATTCATTCCAGAACGTTCAATCTACTACGACACCCAGATAATTACCATAGAAGAGAAACCAGAGTTCCTGAGAGGTGCTGCTCAGCCTGCGAGACTTGTAATTCATTTGGAAGACGAGCTGTGCGGGAAGAACAATCCGGGTGATAGAATAACAGTCAACGGGATATTGAAGGGAAAACAGAAATCCCAAAATCCCCAGAATCCTTCGAGGCAATTTGACATCTATCTCGACGCAATGTATGTAGAGAGGGAATCATCCGAGTATGAGGAGGTAATGCTTGATGATGAGGACATAAAGGCAATTGAAAGGGCCGCCAAAGACCCGGAAATATACTCCAAGTTGGTCGGAAGCGTTGCCCCAGCAGTTTTCGGCAACGAGATTGTCAAAGAGGCAGTGATACTGCAACTCTTCGGAGGGGAGAGAAAAGCGTTTGACGACGGGACCTACATCAGGGGTGATATCCACGTCCTTTTATTTGGAGACCCGGGAGTCGCGAAATCGCAGATACTGACATATGCGGCCAACATATCTCCTAAAGCTGTATACACCTCAGGAAAAGGGAGCTCTGCAGCCGGACTAACAGCCGCCGCAGTCAAGGATGAACTCTCAGAGGGAAGGTGGACCCTCGAAGCCGGAACACTAGTCCTTGCGGACGGCGGATTAGCTGCAGTTGATGAACTAGACAAGATGGATAAAGAAGATAGCGGCGCAATGCACCAGGCAATGGAGCAACAGACTATTTCAATATCTAAAGCGGGCATCAATGCCACGCTGATGTCAAGATGCGCTGTACTGGCAGCTGCTAATCCGAAATTTGGGAGATATGACGAGAGCGAGCCATTTCCAAGCCAAACCGAATTTCCTGTGACATTGCTGTCAAGATTCGACCTGATTTTCGTCATTGTTGACAGGCCCGGGAATGTTGATAGCAAAATGGCTGATTATATTCTCAAGGTACACAAGGCTGGTGAGAGCATAGCTGGAGGACGTGGTGGGGAAAAAGCGCAAATATACCCTGTATTCGAGCGTGACTTCTTAAAGAAGTACATTGTCTATGCAAGGAAGTCCAGTTTTCCGATTATGTCATCCAAGGCAAGTGAGATGATCAAGAAATACTATGTTGATAAAAGGGCATCCACCGCAAAGCAAGGCACTGTCGCAATCACGCCCAGACAACTAGAAGCTCTGGTTCGGTTATCGGAGGCTTCTGCAAGAGTCCGACTTTCCGATAGAGTTGATGTACAGGACGTTGAAAGAGCCGAGAATCTGATGGATTCTTTCCTCAACCAGACAACAGTAGTAAACGGGATACCGGACGTGGACATCATTTTGTCTGGATACAGTTCTAAAGACCGGAAATCTGCTTTCTCAATTACGGATGTAATAAAGAGACTTCAGGAATCCAATCCAAACAAACTTGCTTCGATTGATGATATCATGGAAGAGGCAAAGAAGGCAGGGATTGATGAAAAACTCGTGGAAACTACTCTCAAGAAATTACACGATAGCGGGGACATTACGGAACACAATAACGGAATGGCTTACCGCGTTGTAAAGAAGTAGATGCAAATACTTAGAAACACCGTCATTAACCCTCCGAAAATAATTAACCAGATGGAAAACAGAGAGCTGGTTTGGACTCTCGAGTATATTTACAGTTCTATTCTAGTAACATACGACTTCACTTTTCTGATACTTTCGGAGCGAAAGTGATATTATGATCGCGGCTCGAGAGTTGCCCCATCATTAAGTCAGAAGTAATGTATGATAAAGAGTAAACTAATAATACATATACGTTGATTCCATTTCAGTTTGCCGACAAGTGAAGAAGGGACGAACAAATTGATCTGGACACACGTGTTTAGAACGCCAACTGACACACTCCTTGCAGCTGCAGACGAAGAGTTGATAGGTAAGGTACTACGAGACGAAAAATTCAAACTAAACGTTTCTGAAAATTTTTACAAGGAAGTTCTCGTGGAAGATAATGCACTAAGAGATCTGCTATCTATGTGCTCGATCGCAAACTTGGTTGGAAGAAGAAGTGTAGGTCTGGCTTTGGACCTTGGTCTCATATCCAAGGAGAATATAATCTATATTCAAGGTATTCCACATGCCCAGTTCACGACGATGGAATAGGAACGTCTACTTCAGGTTCAATCCCCTTTCAATTTCAAGAGAATTCAACATCCAATACAATGAATTGGCGGATTTTGACGCTTTTTTGGTATCCCCTGAACCACTAGAATTCTGTTCCAGGGGATTAGAGTCAGGTAGTATGAACATCTATCCAATGTTTCTGAGCGACTTGAACGATGTTATCACTAAAATTCACGGTCCACTCTTAAAGAACTTCTGGAGGTCTGCACCTTCACTCACAATTAAAGGGAAACAGTCCGGCTTGAGATTTCCTGAGGTTATGGCCATCATGAACCTGACGCCAGATTCATTTTACGCTGAGAGTAGAACAAAGGAGGGTGAAGTCGATGGAAGGCTCGATGAAATTGAGCAAGCGGGAGCGAAACTAGTCGACATAGGGGGTCAGAGCACAAGGCCTGGTAGCGAGAGGATCTCGCCGCAGGAAGAAATGAAAAGAATATTGAAAGCTGTTGAAATCTCTCTAAATAGGAATTTCATCGTGTCAGTAGATTCGTATGCACCTGAGGTCCTGAGGGAATGTCTGGACATGGGTGCACACTTAATCAATGACGTCACCGGTATGGATAATCCAGAAGTGGGAAAGCTCGCAAAGAAGTACGAAGTTCCAATAGTCCTAATGCACAAGAAAGGAGATTTTAAAACGATGCAGCACTCGCCGTCATACCAAAATGTCATTAATGAAATCATCGATTTTTTCTATCAAAAAATTTCTCAGTCAGCTGAGCTTGGAATAGAAAGCAATATAATTCTTGATCCCGGGATTGGATTTGGAAAAAGGGTCGAAGACAACCTTTCAATAATTCGAAATCTCAGAGACCTAAAGCTCGGTCATCCACTTTTGATCGGATTATCAAGAAAGAGCTTCATAGGAGAGATTATGGGTGAATCGGTGGACCAGAGGGGAGAATCATCTCTTATTTTGAATACGATAGCGCTTATGAATGGAGCTGATATAATCAGGGTCCATGACGTTAGAGACAATTCAAAATTGATAAAAATTGTGAAAAAAATAAAAGAAATCTAGATGTGAAGAAGGTAGTGGTACATTATAATAGAAACGAACAGAATGGATATAGTGTTGACCACTTTTATTAGAGGATTTATGGCAGGACCTGCGGTATCTTTTGTCGCGTCTCCAACAGTATCTCCTACGACAGCCGCCTTGTGGGCCTCTGATCCCTTTCCACCATACTTACCTTGCTCAATGTATTTCTTTGCGTTATCCCAAGCTCCACCCCCAACTGTCATCATTATAGCGAGTGGAAATCCAGCTATGATCACTCCCATTAATAATCCGCTTACTGCAAGAGGTCCCAGAATGAATCCCACTGCTATGGGCGTTAGAACTGCTATCAACGCAGGGACCATCAGTTGCTTAAGGGCCTCCTTCGTCACGATATCGACCGCCTTTCCATAGTCTGGTTCGTCTTCACCTGTAAGAATCTTTGGCCTCAGTTTGAATTGTGATCTGACCTCTTCAACAATCGCAGACGCGGCTTTTCCAACGGCATTCATTAGATAGGAGGTAAAGAAGAACGGCAGGGATCCGCCTATTATGAGTCCTGACACCACGATCGGATCGGTGAGCTGGATGCTTTGGAACTTGACTATTTTGTCTATAGAGAATTGATATGCAGCAAAGAGAGTCAATGCTGCGAGGGCTGCACTTCCTATAGCATATCCCTTCGTGACGGCCTTGGTCGTGTTTCCCACTGCATCCAGAGGATCCGTTACTTCATCCCTTGTCTTCTTGTCAAAACCAGCCATCTCTGCTATTCCACCAGCATTATCTGTTATCGGCCCGTATGAATCTATTGAAATTATCATGCCCGTTGCAGAAAGCATGCTTGCAGCAGCAATTGCTATACCGTATAGGCCCATCGAAGAGTCGCTTCCAAAAGAACTAAAGGTTATGAAGTAAGAAATCACAATCCCTCCTATAATGACTACAGCAGGAATGAACGCAGCTTGCAGTCCGTACGAAAGGCCTGTAATTATGTTAGTCCCCGTTCCGGTTACGGAAGATTTGGCTATTTTTGCGACCGGCGAGAACCTTTCAGAAGTATAGTATTCGGTGACATAGACAATCACTCCCATGATGACCATCCCGATTATCGCATCAAAATATATTGCAAGATTTCCATTCATCAGATAGTAGTCTATGACATAGAATCCGATGGCGGACAAAATGACTGTAACTATCAGCCCCTTGTACAGCGCAGTCATTATTCTTTGTTTTGCTCCCTTTTTTACGAAGAATGATCCAACGATGGTAGCAAGTATTGCAGTTCCACCGATTGCCAGAGGCATGATTACCAAACTCTGCGATACGTTTGCACTGAGATGGTTGATGTAGATGAAATACCCCACCAGCATTGCGGAAAGGGCAGTAACCACATATGTCTCAAACAAGTCCGCACCCATTCCCGCACAATCACCCACGTTGTCGCCTACATTATCAGCTATAACGGCAGGATTCCTTGGATCGTCTTCCGGGATGCCTGCTTCGACTTTCCCCACAAGATCGGCCCCTACATCTGCCCCCTTCGTGTATATCCCTCCACCCACTCTGGCAAAAAGGCTCACGAGAGAAGCACCAAAAATATAGCCGATCATTGGAATAGGACTACCAAACCACATGTAAAAGAGTACTAATCCAAGGAGCGCAAGTGAAGCAACCATTAGACCAGTGACTGTCCCACCTCTGAACGCAAGTTTCAGGGCAGGATTAAGTCCTTTCTTTGCTTCGATGGCAGTCCTCACATTTGCCCTTACCGATATGCTCATTCCTATGAGACCAGCTATCGCTGATCCAATCGCTCCGACGAGAAACCCAGTAGTTAACTTCCACGCATCTCCGAGACCAGACTCAAAATAGAACGCCACAAATATTATTACCGCAAGTATTGCAGCAAAGATGAAGACATTAGTGTACTGCCTTCGCATGAATGCGTTGGCTCCTTGACGAATTGACTTCGAAATTTTTTCCGGCTTTTGTTCCGTAACTGGTATTCTTAGAAGTAAGAAACTCTGCACAGCGGCATAAGCAAGTCCGATTAGTGCTGTTGCCAGTATGAATAGTTCCCAGCTCAGTAGGTATGTCATCTACCCCGAATTTTCCAATCGTTATTAACGTTTACTTCGTGTACTGGTCGTAGAAAATTGGGAAATATGCAACGACTCACGCGATGATAACTTTTGTCTTTTCTATGGAGGGTATTAGTGGTCTATAATAAATAAAATTAGAGGGAGGAAGGAGCCCTCACCTTGTTTCGGTCTATCTTCATTCCTCTTGGAGTCACAATCAAATATCTGTTACCAAGTGCAACAACATCTCCTCCGTTGTCACCTGCTGATCTCTTTAATTCACTCACTATTCTCCTCATTTGAAGTTCGTCAGATTGAATCGCAGCAGTGTCAAGAATCAAGACATCTCCGTTGAGGACTATCTCCGAGAATTGCGGAACCTCCTCAAATTTTACCAATTCACCTATCTTTACAGATGTGCCCGCTCCAGGTTCATCTGCAAACTGATATTCATTGAGGTCTATGTATTTTCTGGGCTCTTTTGGTGGTCTATCTGTTTTAATAACAGTCTTTTTTCTGAACGTCATTGGCATCGGTGTTCACCTGCAAATAAATATATTTCGTATTAATTAATATTTTCCTCCTCTTAGTTAATTTTCGGGACTTGCATAATAGGAACTTTTTTTAGTCAAACTAGGAAACAGTTCCACTTTAAAAATCCCTGAACTCACAATTCTCTTCCTTAGTATGGTAATTTCATAGGAAAAATATTTTTGTCTTGAATGATAACCCATTACCCGGCTTAGCTCAGTTGGTAGAGCGGTGGACTGTAGAGGGATAGCGCTGTGGCGCAACCGCCGCCATCCACAGGTCGCTGGTTCAAATCCGGCAGCCGGGATCAGGCAGAAAGCGTAAATTAGTACATGGGATGAATGACCAAGAAAAGCGAAATGGAAGTTTTCACTAAAGATTACTACGAAGGGACTCTCTTGCTCTTAAGGGACCTAGTCCTTGAACACCCATAAGAAGTGAGAAACCAATTCAGTCAGGACTGTAAGCAGCACCAAGAGATTGAGGATGAGGGGCGAAATAGTAGTGCCAACCCCAGAGGCTTGTCCCAATCGGAGTAAATAAGGTACTCACAGACCTGTAAAAATAGATGTGAATAACCAATGGATCGTAGATGCCTCTTAAGGAACCAGTAGTAGGGACAATTGGGACAAAGAATACGAAAGCCACTACAGCAATGGCGATTACAGCGGCAATCAACTTCCTGCTTGCCATCAATGTTTCATGAAACATACTTACTTACGGTTTTCCCAGATTAGGGCTTATCAATCTTGCTCCCTCGAGACGGAAAGGAGAAGGCCTACAGTGTAAGGGAATGGAGAATTTTTAAGATCACAAGAGATTTGGGCTTGGGGGTAACTGAGAATTTTCAGAGGTTCATAATCTCTGAAGATAGACATCCAGACCTATACCTGAAAACAGTAATTTATGAACCTGTAGAGATTTGGGAAAATGGCATATATTCTGATTCATTTTTACACCGATGAAGGGGAAGGTCGCCATGACTATTGCAATCATCTTGATAGTAATAGCAGGAGGCCTGACTTTCAATTGCGAAATGAATATTAGAGCATTAAGCGGAAAATCCCCTCTGAATATTTTAAATGCTGGCTCGGTCATTGTTATTAATTCATTGGACAAAGAGATGGTTGGTGGTGCCGCAATACCCACTAAATATTATGGGATTACTTACAATTTGGATTTGAAGGGAAATTTCATCCTCTCAGGAACTTGGAGTTCCACCAACAAGTCTATAGTATGGTTGATGAATGATAATGTCACTTATATGGAACTTCCAACTCCTAGGGAAACTCACGGCGTCTTAAATCAGACTATTTTTGCAGGTTATTACACTCTTATAATAGGTGGATATATAGGCGACAGAATATTAATAACTTCTTCCATTAAAACAAGCTACAACCCTTTCAAAGTAGGGTCATTTAAAATACCTGCTGGAAGCTATTTTTATGATTACAATGGCACATCGTCATTCTCATTAAACCTAAGTGAACCTGCAATTCTGGTTGGTTCCCTTTATGCCAAAAGTAATTATGGTATATCACTAACAAGCGACAACGGACAAAGATTTTCGACTTCCGCTTCTGGACCATACCTGATCAAATTTGGGTTGAATAATGGAATCTATTATCCTGGCTCTTACGATTTATCATTTTGGGGTACAGTATTCTATGTCAACCAGACATTGGAATTTATCTATTATTACGATAATTCTAGTTGATGCTAAATAGGATAATTGGTTCGGATGGCGGGCACCTACAGCATTACCTGTGAGTAGAATCATTATAACATACTCTTTGAAATTTTTAGAAAAATCGGAGTTCTAAACAGATAGATGACAATTAAGATTCAATTGTCGTAACAGAAGGATCTGAAGAATGAAAGTTTGGCTACTTTGCAAGAATCTCTAGTTCCGTCTTCACACACACGAGTATGGAATTGTTATTTCTATATAGTGAAAAAAAACAACAAGGGCATTCAAAAAAATTATCATCATTCAACCATAAAGAACCTATTGAGAAGATGCAAGAAAAAGGTCCTTTCCAATTGAAACGACTAGTTTAGAAGGCGAGGGTAAAGAGATATCTTTATAAAGGGGCCAGGGTAAACAAAGTCGGGCCAAGAATTCAAAAACCGAGCTAAAATCTCTTGGCATTAAGGGAATCTTTTACATAAAGTTAGAAATACAACATCGTCAATTCCGGAGCTGATTTGGTTATCGATTCAATTTGTTTTTTATAGTTATTTAGATGATTAGTTGAACCTAAAGATTTTTGTATTCCTAAATAAATCCATACACATAAATATAATGTTATTCATGAATACACAGCGTTGAAAAACGCAAAGGTGGAAATAATGGAAAGAAAAAGTATTTTTGTTTCCTTACTAACCACAGCAGTAGTTCTGGTTTTTGTCTTAACGGCTCTCAATTCGCTATCGGTCACCTTTGCCCAGACCCCTGAGTCTCCGCAACCTCTTTTTATAGGAATGCAGGAAGACATGCCAAACTACAACTTCTTTGATCTCGGAAGCAATACTGTCTGGAAAGCCTACGCTTTCGGAGATTGGAATTTTGAGGCACTTTCTGGAGTAGACTTCAGTGGTGCTGCTGTACCTTGGCTTGCTTCCAACTGGACTCAACCACAGCAATTTCACTATAACATTGTAAATCCTACAACGAATTCCGCGGGCATAAAGAGCGGTCAAATCCAGTTTTCATCCACAGGTGGACTAACTGGATACAATGTAACTGTTAACATAAGACACGGAGTAACGTTTACAGATGGTACCCCAATGAATGCCACTGATGTGGTCTTCTCATACTTCGCAGAAAGGTATGGAACGACCTACTCCGGAACTGCTACGACAACTCCATTTGACGTATTTGGGAATGGGTTCCTGACATTCCAGGAAGAGCAACTCTCAGTCCACTATGTTAACGAGTATACTGTAAAGTTCACTATGTGGAACACGTACGGAGAATTCTATCTCACCACTCTAGGTGGTGCAATCATAATTCCTATGCATGTATGGGATAGTCATCTTGTAACTTCTGGAGTGCCGGATATAACAAATGGGACTGTGTACGTAAATCCTCAGACAGGTGTGACAAACGGAATAGTTGATACTCACTGGAATACCGATCCTGCCGCAACCATAGGAACTGGACCGTGGTACTACTCTTCAGGAGTCCAATTTGCATACAGGATAGAGAAACCATACACAGGTTACTGGGGAAAGAACTTCACGACTCCCGCCGGGTATCACGTCTACCCTCAGAACATCTCTTACATGGAGTTTAAAATCTACACTGACCAGGATACTGCAATGCTTGCGCTAGAGAGTGGACAGGTTGACTATGTTGCCTGGCCTCTGCTTCCTGCTTATGTTCCAATCCTCGCAAAGGATCCGGAACTGACACTTCATTACAACTCTCAGAACGGCTACTTTTATCTCGCCTTTAATGAAAACCAGCAACCCATGAACAACTTGACTTTTAGGCAGGCCGTATCCTATCTGATAGACAAAAGCACAATCGTGAACACTTATCTATCAGGATTTGGAAGTGCAGGTGATTCACCAGAGCCGCCGTTCTGGACTGCGTGGTATAACAATTCTGTTACGAGGTATCCTTATAATCTCGTCAAGGCAGAACAATTATTCAACGAGTGTCTCCCAATGGGACCAAATGGTTTGCGAACGCTACCAAATGGCCAGCCTATTCCTCCGATAACAATACTCACTCCGCCCGCGTCATACGACCCAGTCAGAATTAAGGCCGCACAGATGATCGCATCCGAAATGTCTGCGATGGGGATACCCACTGTCGCAACGGCCGTATCGTTTGATAAACTCGTTGCTGCTAGCACATCGTTCAACTATCAGATGCTTACTTTGGGCTGGTCGCTATCTTTGGATCCGATCGGAAACGTTGCAGACATACTTGGTCCAATGGGTTACCAGAACACTTATGCTTGGTGGCCTAACAACCAGACTAATCCTAATTTTCCAAGTGTAAAGACTCTTGCGGATAATGCCTCGTCCCAGCTTGCACTTCAATTTGAGGCTGCTCAAGCCAAGGCTTATGGCACATTCAATATCAGCCAGATGATTTATTATACGAAGGAAATGCAGGGAATTGCGACCGAGGCATTGCCGGTGAATGTCCTATACTACCAAGCAAATATAGAAGCTACCAATAACCACTGGGCAGGATGGTCCGGATTTGTATTTGATGGAACGGTATTCAATACGTACTCTCTTGCGGCAATTCATACCTCAGCAGTCACTCCTGTTCAAGTTCAGCCGGTAAACAGCCAGTTATCTGTACCTTCTGCAGTGGGTGTTGGACAAACGGTGACAGGAAAGGTTATGGTAACTGACTCGCTGGGTGATCCAATTTCAGGTGCTTCTGTTTCACTAGCTGCATCGAATTCTAATGTAACACTCTCCACTTCTTCCGGGGTAACCAACGCCAACGGAGTAATGTACTTCGGAATCACCGGAACTGGCACTGATTTCGTTACTATTACGTCCACTGCATCGTACGGAGGCAGTCAATCAGTATCATCCGAATTGATCCAATCATTAGGTTCTAATCTTGTCCTAACCACGTCACTAACCAATCTTTCTGTTACTGCGGGAAGCAGTATCACTGTTCCAGTGAAGGCGGTTGACCAACACGGAACACCGGTAGCAGGAGCTAAGGTTACTGTACTGGGTTCAATAGTTGGCTATGGGTCCATAACTCCCAGCAGCGCAATTACCAACTCTAATGGTATTGCTGACTTTGTTTACACCGCTCCAACAGCCAGCGAACTTTCAACCATTTATATGAACGAGCATTTGCTTCCAATACTGCAATTCAATGCTACAGACTTTGCAGCTGGATTCACGTCTTCGAACTCTTTGCAACTGCAGCTTCTCGTTCCAAACAACGTCCAATCACAATGGATAGTTACACAACTGCAAAGTGCGTCTTCTTATTCCGTGGGGAACGGGGGCAATATCTCTTTGGTAGTGAGTACAAGGGATACAACGGGAACCATCACTGGAAACCAGAAGCTTGTCGTCTATTACAGCAATTCGTCCTACGTATCGAATCCAGTCTACAGCCTGACTTCCAACGCAAATGGTCTTGCATATCTGAATCTCACCTTTGTTCCAGGATTGTCTCCACAAGCGGAAGTGATTGGGTTCCAGCAGGCCTCGACTTTTGGACTAAAAACCTCAGTAACAATTGCTTACTATGGCTCGCAATCTAATGTCGCTGGTCTTTATGGAGGTTATCTCTACTTCACTTACAACGGAACGGAATCCAATTTCATGGGTGGTCCAGGATCTCTCCAAATGATTCTAAAGCTATACGACAGAAACAATACACCGGTTTCGGGTATGGTTCCAGTGGGCATTATTACGGGAACTACACCTGACGGACAGCTATCTGACTTTAGCGACCCATCTTGGAATGCCTCGGTAAACAGCTACTTCAACAGCGCGTGGGAATACACCGGCATGGTTCTATCAAGCACTTACGTCAATCAGCCTTCGATAAACATTGCAGGCGATTACGCAGGCGCTGCCTCGAACGAGTCAACTCCAAATCTTGCCATGTGGGATTTTGGTGAGAATGCTTCTGCAGTCGCTGCAGATTACGGAATCAATACAACAACAACCTGGCAGTACATCTCCACTGGTTATGGGATCAACATGAGACCCTCGTACGTAATAAATGGAACGGGAACATATGATCTTCTGGGGACATTCTCCAGTTACAGAGATCTTCCTCAGACTGTTTATGTACTTGTAGGATCTCAGCTGTACTACTTTGTATCTGATAGCATAAGTGTGGGATATCTCGAGGTTAACGGTACGGGTCTCTATGAAAACCAGTTTGCCGACCAGAGAGCACAATCTTTAGATCTAGTGAGTTACAGTATCGCAGACACCTCTCTCTCTTCTTACAACTCCTCAAGTACAACTGAGGTTCTTAACGGTAGTGTCAAACTCACAGACCAAAATGGAGTACCCATCTCAAATGTGAAGGTTGGAGTTTGGGGAATGATTGGCAAGGTTGTTGAGTTCAAGTCCTATGCTCCAACAGACACGAATGGAGTAGCTTCGTTCAGCTTCAACCTGCCAGCGGTAACTGCTCCTACAACATACACAATGTACTATGGGGCGTACTACAAGCCGGCTTCACAAGCTTCTTCTGCAGCGCCATGGGGATCCTATTCAATCCTGCAGACGAACAGTCTAGTTGAAAATCCTGCATTCATCGATGCAAATCTTTCGATGCCTGACTATGCACTTTCTGGTGCTTCCAATGCCTCTCTGACCGTCAGTAACCTACCTACGGGATCTACTGCTCAGATCACGCTGCTCTCGCCTTCTGGTGGAGTTTCTATTCAGAATTCCAAATTCAACGTGACAAGCACATCTGCATCCATCATACCGATCACCCTTTCCTCAAACACCACATTCTCCTTCCTGAGTCTCAATGCCCAGGTCCTGATACCTGGATTCTATTCTACCACTCTATCAGCATTCTCCGATGTGTTCATGGCATACAATCCACTGAATCATACTGGCGGCTATCCGATTACCCACTCACTTACCGGCTCGGTGCAAAACAACTCTGTAGTGAAAAATAGTAGTTTCACGTTGACCGGCACAGCATTCAGTCTAGGTGCAATAACTGGAGTCCAAATATCCGTGAATAACGGCAGCGCGGTTAACGCAACACTACTTGGTACTGGAAACTCTGTGAACTGGACTGCCAATATCTCTGGACTCGTAAAGGGAAACAACACTATTCATCTCATAGTGTATAATTCGCAAGGAGCCCGTGTAACATCTACATACAACATAGTCTATTCCCCAACAGCACCACCTCCTCCTTCCTACAACTGGACTTTAATCATTGGTCTCATAGTAGTGGTTCTAATAGTGATAATCGCAGTAGTCGCAGTGGCGTATTCGAGTTCAAAGAAAAAGAAAGGAGCACCACCCCCTACCAAGACAACTTAACTCTCTTTTCTTTTTTATATATTTTTATTTTAATTTTAATAATACTTAAAATTATTTTACATGATTAAAGTTTTATTTTTTATTAAGGGTAATGAATGTAGAAAAGGTTAAATGCGCATTAATTATACAAACAACAGGGTATTTCGATGGCGGGAGTCCTTCGTTATATTTCAGGGAGGGCAATTCAGATCGTCGTTACCTATATCATTATTATAATATTCGTTTTTTTAATGGTAAGCTTGCTTCCAAGTAATTTCGTCGGTCTCCTTGCGTTTTCTCATATGACTCCTGCGGAGAGAGCTTATCTCGAATATCAACTGGGGATTGGACTGCCTCTCGGAAAAGCCTTTATCATTTTCTTCTCCCACATGCTAACTTTCAATTATGGGAACTCATTTTATTATGGCATACCGGTGATTAATCTCATAGGGCAGGCGCTCCCAAGGACGCTACTACTGCTTGGGGAATCTACCGTGATATCATACGTCATTGGCTACATTATCGGCACACTTGCTGGATGGAAAAGGGGAGGCGCCCTTGACAACTCTTCAATATATTTCTCTTTCGTCTTTTACAACATTCCAACCTTCTGGTTAGGGATAGTATTGTTGTACGTGTTTGCTTTCATGTTCCCTATTTTTCCTCTGGGAGGTTACATCACTCCTGGAGTTAGTGGATCAATCCAGACATTTTTGAGTCTACAATATCACGCGCTATTGCCGATGATAGTTCTGGTTCTTATATCTCTAGCAGGGGCTCTCTTACTCATGAGAACCAGCATGCTCGACGTCCTCGGGGAAGAGTACATAACCCTTGCAGCAGCAAAGGGGTTGAAAGAAAGGGACGTCCTTTTCACCCATGCTTCCCGTAATGCAATTCTGCCTTTGATAACCAGTTTTATTCTATCTCTTCCATTAATAGTCAGCGGCGCAGTCGTCACCGAGACCATATTTTCGTATCAAGGAATTGGTTATTTATTCATTAGCTCGGTCGACAGGCTTGATATGCCAGTTGTATATGCTCTCACATTCATCATCGCCATCCTCGTTCTGCTGTTTAACCTGTTTGCAGATATACTCTACGGATTCCTTGACCCAAGAGTGAGGTACTAGGTGAGAACATGGCTGAGAAGCTGAGTTCAAGAGAGACTCTTGGGTCATTCAGGAGATCTTCCAAGCAAATCCTGGGCGCTTTCAGAAGGAGTCCTTCAGGAATGTTCGGATTGGCTATTATTGTTGCATTTCTGATAATGGCAATATTCGCTCCAATAATAAGCCCTTATACGCCCGAACAGACCGCCCCATATTCAATACAGTTTTCTGGAGATATGGGTACAATCCCAGTTAATATTTCTTCCATTGAGCAACCGCTGAGTATTGTATCAAGTCTCGGTGGTGGAGTTGGTAGTTCCGTCGTCACTGACGGCATTATGGTCTTCAATGAGAATGGTCAATCCATGACTTATGGAATAGGAATAACAGGAGGGAATCATTCGCAACTGAAACTCGATATAAAAGGCTCCAGTTATCACCTCATTCCTAAGGGGATTAAGGCTCTCTATAGCGTTGTTTATGAGAAGTCGGTTGGGATATCGTACATAGGACTGGGAGAAAGCACGGTATATCTCCTCTACGGCAATCTTTCTGTCCATTACAAGTACTCACTTGGATTTAATATCACTTACTTTTCAGGAATTTTCGATAGATATCTTTACGATCCCTACGTTCCTACTATGGGATTTGCAGTTTCAGGGGGGAATCATACATTCCTGTTCGTCGAAGAAGGAAATTTTTCAGTATTCACAAATTATCTGTCTTTCTATAGATTTGGGCTGTACTTCAATACAACCTATCCAGTAATTTCCAACCCGCTTCCCTACCTGTACATAGATCATTCGCCAAGCATAGTAATTCCGACCTCGGAGAAAATCTACGATTTCGCAATAAATGTGACGAATGAAATGTCCTACTACAACCTGAGTGCTGGACAGGTCCTATGGTCCCAGGATTTGAAACTGCAGGACGGAAGCCCATATTCAATCCTGAGTAGTGGTATAGTCTTTCCGGACTCTTCAGCCTCGGTTGATTACAACCAAGGGAAGAATGTGATAGTTGTCCCGACTACAGGTGGGGAAATTCTAGAGTACGGCGCAAGAAATGGCACCCTGATGTCAGAAGTCAAGCTTACACCTCTCATAGATGCGGGTCCCGTCTCAATTCAGGGCTCTACCTTGGAGTCTCTGTGGTCTGGGATCTATGTTACGAAACAGATAGAAATGCCAATCAGCTTTTATAAATCAGGAACCACATACGTTACATTTTGGAACCCTGATCAGTCCGAATTCTCCGATCTCGGATATATTGTCAGTGTCCCGGGGAAGATTCACGGTCAGGCACAATTCATAGAGTCTGCAGGCGTTCTGATGATACCGGCCGGAGACTATGCGTACTACATGAATATCATTGCGCCTGCAAAGTCTTCAGGTACACCAATACTCCCCATGCCTTCTGGGAGCAATTATTATCCTCTTTACATAGGCAACATTCTTTTGGGAGGAGCATCTACAACTATTTCCGGAAATTACGTAATAACTATTACAGCAAATGACAGTATTTTCTATGAGAGCGCAGTCGGTTACAAGGTTTCACCACTTCCCCCCGGAACTTACAAAGACCCGGTCACCGGAAAATACTATTCGTATCCCTTAGGGACTGACTATGAGGGGCACAGCATACTCTCCTGGATAGTCTATGGAGCAAGAATGGAACTGATAATTGGTATAGCGGCTGCCGCCAGCGCGGTATTAATAGGAGTGTTCATTGGAATCCTTTCCGGTTATTACGGAAGGGCGATGGATGCCCTTCTTATGAGGTTGGTTGATGTCTTTCTTTCCCTCCCGTTTCTCATATTCGTTATACTGCTGGTATCACTACTTGGCACCAATATTTGGTACGTGGTAGTAGCAATCGTTGTTTTCAGCTGGGCTGGCATCGCGAGGGTTGTGAGAGCAGTGACCCTCACTCTAAAGACAAGGCCATACGTTGATGCTTCAAGAGCAACTGGAGCTTCGAACAGCAGGATAATGACTGCCCACATCCTGCCGAACGTCCTTCCTCTGACATTCTTCTACATGAGCACTGGAGTTGGAGGTGTAATAATAACAGAAGCAACCCTAGACTTCCTTGGTTTCGGAGATCCATCTGCGGTCACGTGGGGAATGCTCCTGCAATTCCTCCAGACTACAGGATACACCCTACTTGCTCCTTGGTGGCTGTTTCCTCCTGGTATAGCCATAATACTGCTTTCGCTCTCTTTCTATCTGGTGGGAAGGGCGTTTGATGAAATAGTCAATCCTAGACTAAGGAGGAGGTAAGATGCCCCTACTGGAAATAAAGAATCTTTCAATATATTACAAGCTGCAGGAAGGATGGGTCCACGCAATCGAGAACGTGAACCTAAATCTTGAACACGGAGAGAGACTTGGACTAGTGGGAGAATCGGGATGCGGAAAAACAACGCTTGCGTATTCTATAACATTTTTGCTACCCAACAATGCACACCTGAAGAATGGCACAATCAAATTTGAGGACAGGGATCTAACTGCGATTGCGGTCAAAAAAGATGGAAGAATCAACATGTTCGCTGAGGGATTGAGGAACATAAGATGGAAGGAGATTTCCATAATCTTTCAATCAGCCATGAATTCCTTCAATCCGGTAATGACGATTGGCGAACAGATCGCGGAGGCCATTCAAACTCACGAAAAGATTGGAAGAGAAGAGACACAGGAGAGAATTAAGGCACTGTACGATATTGTTGGTATCCCCAAGGACAGAATGGATTCCTTCCCACACGAATACAGTGGCGGGATGAGACAGAGATCTTTGATTGCTATGTCAATCGCACTGAATCCAAAACTAATCATTGCCGACGAGCCAACAACTGCCTTAGACGTAATAACTCAGGACAAGATTCTGGCTGAACTGGTCAAGCTACAACAGAGCACAAACAGTTCAATGATCATAATTTCTCACGATATAAGTATAGTCGCTCAACTGTCGACGAGGATAGCGATAATGTATGCAGGCGAGGTCGTAGAGAACGCCCCGACAAGAGAAATCTTCAAAGCACCCAGACACCCATACACTATGGCTCTTCTTAGGGCATTTCCCTCGATAAGGGGTGAAAAGAAGCGTCTTTCAACTATCCCTGGTTCCCCTCCTGATCTGATAAACCCACCCAAGGGGTGCAGGTTTATGCCAAGGTGTCCATTTGCCAAGGAACGATGCTCGACCGAAAGGCCGGTGCTTAGAGAGGTCTCGTCGAACCACAGTGCTGCATGCCACTTTACCGAAGAAATATTTGGAGGGAAGTAGATGGAGGAAGAAGTCGTACTAAAGGTAACTGGGCTCAAGAAGCATTTCCAACTCCAAAAAAGCTGGCTTTCTTTTGCAGAGCCATTATATGTCCACGCAGTAGATGGGATAGATTTTGAGCTGCACCAGCGGGAAATAATAGGCCTTGCAGGAGAATCGGGATGCGGAAAAACAACAACCGCTAGATTGATTGTCAGGTTGGAAGACCCGACCGAAGGCAAGATTCTTCTAAACGACGTTGACATTGCGTCACTAGAAGGAAAGGAACTTAAGGGGATGAGAAAAGATATCCAGATGATTTTCCAAGATCCTTATGAGTCACTAAATCCAAGACTTACCATCTTCAAATCGGTATCAGAGCCACTCTATGTGCATAACATAGGGAAAACATATGAAGAGAAGAGAGAGATGGTTATAAAAGCGATAGAAGAAGCTGGACTGAAACCTGGGGAGGACTTTCTGGAAAGATTTCCTCATGAACTATCTGGGGGACAGAGACAGAGGGTTGCAATAGCGAGGGCACTCGTGGCGCAACCAAAGGTGATAATTGCGGACGAGCCCGTATCGATGTTGGATGTTTCCATAAGGGCTGGAATCATGAACCTTCTACTGGATCTTCGGGACAAGTATGGTGTTCCCATGATTTTTGTCACCCACGACATAGCCGTTTCCCGTTATATGAGCGATAGGATAATCGTCATGTATTTAGGCAAGATAGTAGAGATGGGAGAGACAGAAGAAGTAATAAGAAACCCTATGCATCCGTATACCAAAGCTCTGCTTGAAGCTGTACCGATTCCTGACCCGGACGTTAAGAGGGGGGAGGTTGAGATTAAAGGAGAACTACCGAGCGCGGTAAACATTCCAGAAGGTTGTAGATTTGGTTCCAGATGCCCATATTTTGAGAGGGGAATTTGCGATGCCAAGGAGCCAGAGCTAAGAGAGGTTTCCAAAGGACATAAAGTCAGCTGTTTCTTCGCAGAAAAAATAGCCGCTAAATAGAGGAGACATAACGGTGCTAAGGACTCGAGAGCCTAGGTCTGGGATGGTTTAGTTCACTATGCTTGCAAGATATCTCAAAATTGCGTTTGTAATTTTCACAATTATTTCCATCATACTCGCATCGCTCTATCTTAACATTCTCGTTCAGACTGGAAAAACCTCAACTACTTGCTCTGACGAAATTCCTGTCGTTATGGAATACAATGAAACCCACAACGGTAGCACCACGTTGTTTTCCAAAATTGTAATCTATAACAACGGCAGTCTCCCCCTGAATTACCTTTCAGGACCTGAAATGATAGTGTATACTGGATTCAACAGGACCTCTACGACCAATTACACCCTTTCAAAAATTATCCCAAAAACCATTCTACCTGGAAATTCGGAGACGGTATACTTGAACATAACTATCTCTTTTAAGACTGAGATTAGTTATTTCTGTCAAATAGACTATTATGTAGGGAATTGGAAACCCAACCCCTTTGTAGGGGATTACCAATACGTCAAGTATTTTTCTGGAGTGCATTTTGAATGGAATGGATGATTAGGGCAAGGGATGTCATCCTGGTTTCGTTGGCAGTTCAGCCTGCTATGCTCATCACAGGTTTCCACGCAGTCTTTCCAGATTCGGTTGGATATATTTACACAAATATCGCTCTTCTGATCGCAGTTTCTATAACGGCCGGTTCTAGGCTCACCAATGTGTTGGACATATTTGTTGCTGCGATAGTTTCTGCTGGAGCATATTTAGTTCTTTTTAGGTCACTAATCTCTCTGATAATAAGCCCTTACCTCTACCAAGGATACGAGGCTTACTCACTTTTATCGTCCCTTCTCGCTCCAGGTTTCTTCTATTTCTTTGTTTACTTCTTTTTGGAGGTTCTATGCCTATTCATAGGTTCAAAGATGAGAGAACGCTGGGAATGATTGGCATCCTGTCGGTAGCATAAAAGAAAAGCTTATGATTTCGACTTCCATTTTTCTCAAGTAGCATGAACGTTTATATTGCAGTATTTCTTGTAATTCTGATCATTCTCTTCATATTCTTTTACTGGCTACCCTTTGCAAGAAGGAGGAGAATAAACATAGATCAAGAAAGAAAAGAAGATAAAGTTCCTGGGGGAGAAGAAGAGTACAACAGGATTCTTAGAGAAGGGAAAAAATATAGAGAGGAATACAAGAGAAAAATGGGAAAATAGATCAAAATCTTATCTAATTATTGCACGATAAGTTAGATCCGGCTTTATTCATGCCCTTCATCTGATTTCCGTTGCCTCAGCTCTATCTGGTCTTTGCTACCTCTTCTGGCGGTCTCACCTTTCTGAACCACACGAAGAATAAAATTATAGACGCAATGTACAGTATTGCGGCAATATAAAATGGTAGAGCTAGCCGTCCCTCTTTCATCATCAACGAACCGGGATAAGTACTGAGTGAATTCGGCATTCTGAAGAAGATGCTGGATATTCCCGAAGCGATCCCTCTCTCTTCCTGAGGAATAATGCCCATTATCAGAGAACTTGAGAGCGGACCTGAAACGTTCATCAGAAGAGACCTCATTATGTAGAAGAGTGCTGAAGTCTGGTAATTTCCTGGAATCGGTGTCAGAACCATGAATACTGTGGATGCGAGCATTGTGATAACCATCGCATTAATGATCCCCAGTCTCCTGCCGAGTGCCGGTGCAATCAAGGCAGAAAATGCTAGCAACAATCCAGAAAGTCCTAAAATTGGTCCGCTAATCGTATCCGGGATGGAATATCTGTAGTTGAACCACTGACTCATCAGGGGTACGAATAACCCCGCGCCAATGGCTATGCCGACGTTGGAAAGTACGTATTTGGTAATGATACTTCTAGTGCAGGACGTTATGATTTCTCTTGTAGGCACGACGTTCTTTCTTGGGGGTTCCCTCATTTTGACGAACATTATAGTCGCAATCATAGTTGCTATTCCCAGTGAAACATACAGTAGCACATGGGATGTGAGTTCATTTATTCCAATTTTGGAAAGGGGGTTGACAAGATACAGCATGAAACCTCCACCTGCCCAAGCTCCATTAGAAGCCAAGGAATAGAGAGAAAACGTTGCTGTCCTTTTTTCGTCCGTTGCTATTTCTGAGAGCATTGCACCCCCAGATGCAGTGAACGCAGCATCAGTGATTCCTATCAGCACGGCAGCAGTATAAAGTTGGATAATGTTTGTTGCGAACGCGATCAGTATTACTGATATGCCAAGAATCAGGTTGCCATAGACTATCATTTTTTTTCTGCCATTTCGATCAGAAACTATGCCTAGAGGCACCGCCAGTATAGAGCCAGCTATCCCTTCGATAGTGAATACAAGTCCCGCGTAGACAATGGAAATTCCTCTTACAGTGTGAAGAAAATAGGAAAGGTCGGTAAAAATTAGTCCTAGCGCAAGGTTTCCAAGGAAACTGCCCCCAATCAACAACTTAGAGTCCTTTGTGATACCGGAGAAATCCCTGATAAAACTCAAGTTAGTTGTCAAGGTTCGACCCTCTGATATTCCCCGTCAGAACACAGAAAAATCTGCCCCAGCACGAGTTCCTTTCCCCTTCAAGGAGAGGAATCCCATAGTATTTCCAATACGAACATTCTCATTATATTCCGTTTCAAAACTCCGGTCCCTAGATCCGCACCCGAGCCGATGAGATGCCACTTTTTTTAATGGAATTAGCGAACTTAAGCTTTGGCTTTATGTATCCTTCCTATGGTGAAGAATATAGAGAAACTTTCTCAAATCTTACACATCTTCACATAATTCTAGAGATAAAGCAGCGCTCTACCATATAGAATGGTATTAGTTGGAAGCATGTAACGATCTTCACAAGCATCTAATAAACTTACGCCTTGTTCAGTGATAGTGCTCATCTGAAACTCCTATTTTGGGTTGAAACTAGCGTAAAAAAAATTAAAACTATATCTTGGAAGCGGATTCTTGTTCTATGAATGAACTGATAAATGAGATTCTGGCAGATTATGATAAAATTTGGTCAATTAGGCAAGCTCAAAGTCTTATGGGATGGGACCTCGAGACCTATATGCCAGAAGCGGCAGCTAAACGAAGAGGAGACGCATACGCAAGACTGTCTTTGATGGAACAGGAAGCCTATCTCCCATTGAAAGAGAAAGTGAAAAGAGCTCAGGAGAAACACGATCTTTCCGATCCCGAGAGAGGTATCCTGAGGGTACTTAACAGGAGGATTCACTATTTTACTGCAATACCTCCAGAGCTGCTGGCAAGACAGGATAGAACTTCTGCAGAAGCGGCGATTGTATGGAGAAAGGCTAGGAAGGTATCTGATTTCTCCATTTTCAAACCTTACCTAGAACAAATAGTAGAAATCCAGCGAGAAATAGCCGAAAAATTGGGCTATAAGAATCACCCATACAATGCACTTATTGATCAGTACGAAGAGGGGTTTACAACAGATGATGCAGATGCAGTTTTTTCTTTTCTACTACCCGCTTCAAAAGAGATATTTGATAAAGTGTCTCAGAGAGCTTATTTCTCAGGCGAACACGAACTGGAATCCAAAAAATATGACACTAAGAAAATGTATCAAGTTAACTCAGAAATAGTCGACCTACTACTTATGCCCAAAGATAGGTTCAGAATGGACATATCGACACATCCTTTCACAATCGGAATATCTCCGAATGACGTCAGAATCACCACAAGATACGAAGGAGTAAATTTCAAAGCTTCGCTCTACTCAACCATTCACGAATCCGGTCACGCAATCTATGATCTTCAGATCCCAGAAGATATTTCTACAACACCTGTCTGGGGTGGAGCGTCTACTGGAATCCACGAGTCACAGTCTAGATTCTGGGAGAATTTTGTAGGCAGGAGCAGGATGTTTACAGAGCTTGTGACACCAATTCTCAAACGACATCTGAAATTCTTAAGCAAATATACTTCCGATGAGCTTTACAGATATTTCAACAAGGTAAATCCAACCATGATAAGAGTGGACGCGGACGAGGTGACCTACAATTTCCATATTGCCGTTAGATACGAGATAGAAAAACAGTTAATATCCGGAAAGATGAGCGTTTCTGACTCTCCAGAAGCCTGGAATGACCTGATGGATAAGTACATTGGAATAAGGCCCAAGAATTATTCAGAAGGGATTCTCCAAGATATTCACTGGTCTCAGGGCGGATTTGGATATTTCCCTACGTATACCCTTGGAAACGTCGTTGCAGGAATGGTCTGGGACTCTGGGAATTATAAACAAATGATACGAGACAATGATTTTGCTGGCATTAAGGGGTCACTCTACCAGAAGATCCATAAATTTGGATCTATATACTCGCCAAAAGACCTCCTGTTCCGAACGTTCGGGGAAACGTATAATCCGAGTCATCTGATCAGATACCTGAGAGAAAAGTACGTGAATGAAAATTAGGCAGAGCTCCTTTCGACGTTCATAGGTAGTACAATAGGGGTAGGAGAGTGGAAAAAGTGATTAGAAGAGTCAGACCTTGAGTCAATCAGAATCTTAATCGTCTGAAACTGGTCACCTTTTTTTTCTATGCCGCATCACTAAAGCTCCCAAAACAAGGAATATTATTAGCGGGATTATGAGCAAGAATGTGTAATCGAATTTTTGAATCAGCTCGATGGTCTTAAGATTCGTAGAGTTAAGAGACGTCACTGTTACGTTTGTGGTGTAATTCAAGTATCCTGGAGCGATAAATTTTACAGAATAGTTACCTGGTTTTAGGGAAATGTTGTACTTGCCATTTATGGCATTGTAAGAAGTCCCATTGACTAGAATCACTGCGGTAGAAGGCCTGATTTTTCCAGTCAGGTAGCCATCCAGTATTTGGAATACTTCAAGTTTGGTTATATTTGTTCCATTTACGATGACAGTGCCAGTTGACGAGTTGAGAGCATAGTTACCGGTCCTTGGAATTACAAAATTATAAGTCCCGTTGGGGACTGAAAAATTGATCACATCATTAGTGGAATTTACAGTTCCTTTTCCGTTAAGGGATACTGACCACATTGTACCACTGGGAAGACCAGACTCCACGAATGAAATGTTGAAAAGATACGGTACAAATCTAATCTCTACCTGAAGTGAAGTACCGTTGACCACAATTACTCCTGATTCATTAAGATCTCGATAATCTTTATCCGTGCTGAATGTCGTAAAATTGTAAGTGCCATTGTGGAGATAGACGGAGTATTGATCAGTAAGTATCGAACCAGAATTTATTCCAGATACATTAAGATACCACGATGCTCCTGCTGGAAGGCCATTTTCTTGGAAACTAACTTCGTACGTACTATTAGGTAGTAAAGTTTCTTTACCTGCTGAAAGTGTGACGCTTCCATAATTCTTAACCTCTCCAGTAGCAAAATCGTAAATCTCGATGGAGTATTTGCCGGGGAAAAGAGTCACGTTGAGAATACCTCCAACGAACGAAGTGACATTTAACGGTTTCCCAGTATAGTTGAGACTTTTTACGTACAAGGCTCCACTTGATATGTTCGTGATTATCTTAAGAGAAGAGAGTTCACTAGAGTTGTATAGTTGGCCAAGTGGACCTGACCCACCTTGAACGTAAGCGGCAACTCTCCCTGTGATGCTTCCATAAGTCCATCCTCCAATTGCGTTGTAGACCGTCTCACCGGTGTCTCCTCCGAAATTGAAGGCATTCTGAATCGTCTGGTAGTTATTTCCATTATAGTATTCAAGCATAAGCAGTATTGAAGAACTGATGTCTTCACTCTGGCTTGAATTTCCAGGTCCACCTATTATGAGTTCGGCATCATAGTAAGTATTTGCTGGGTTGTAGCTGTACCCACTCACATAAAAGTAGGGATTATGGTTCAGTTTCGAAGCAAAGTAAAAAACAGCTTTGTCGTAAACAACCCATCCATGCCCGTCGTTATATAGAAACGAAACCTCAGGAGAGTTCCCAGGCCCTAGGTTTGTATTTACCTTCAGTAAGAATGAAGAGTTGGTAGTGAGCGAGATGTTATTCCCTGGTAGAGAAGAGTTCGCGAAGTCGTAATAAAACTGTGAAGGTCCTGATTTACTTCCTGTATTGCCGATCGTTCCGTTCCCTAATATGGTTGAGTTGTACATATTTGCGTTGGGCGCTGATAGATTCCATATATTGTCTATGAAAGTTATCTGCAAAGACGATGTATTAAGATAGGCTACGTCCTGTATCCAGTAGTCGTATTGGTTTGAACGATACGAGAAAACTAGGTTTACGTTGAGCTGGAAGGTCACGTTATATGAATGAACTGACGGGCTATACATGGAGATGGACTCGATGGTGACATTTCCCATGAAAGAGGAAGTGGAATAATTGTATGGCAACCCTCGATTTCCTATTCCATAATCGGCTATTCCGATGGGAGCGGGCTCAGAAATATAGGATCTGTACGGGTCAACTTGCTGGCTTGACTTATTATAAAGACCCAACACTCCGTTGTACGATTGTGATACCCTAAGATTCACATGGGATGTCGACTCATTTTGATGGCTATGTTCGACGATGGTACCGGCTGATGTCAATATCAACAAGAGCATAACCGAGATTACAATGATTAAATGCAGTCGTCTATGCAGAGAATCCACTCCCTGGGCCGTTAATGAAGATTTCGATATAATTTTTGCTTTTAAACCTTAACTCACTGTTTTTTACTGGATAGATATCTCTTTATTCTGGTCTCTGTCCTGGAACTTGGCTATTCCTGATGGTCTTTTACCAGTTCTGATCATAGAATTGTTTGTATACATATTACATTTGTATACGTTTTATGGTGCTTCCCGATTGGGTCAAGAGATGGAAGTCCAAGGGGAGTAGAGATAATGGAATTCAGTAGCCGCTACTATGCCTATAGGGTGAGCAGCCACAGGGACATCAAAAAGAAGAGTGCGGTGAAGATAACGGATGAGTATCTAGGAGTAGTCTCGATAAGAGGAATAGTCAAAAAACAGTCCTTGACTGAAATTAGAGGAGACTATGACTACAGGAACGTTGCATTCCTCTATCAGGTGGCAGGCAAGAAGATCATCCCCTTCGTAAGGGAAATATTCCCTTACCTCTCGAAGATCATGGACGAGTCCATGACTCCTTTTTCATTATCATTCAGAATACCACTTCTTTTCTCCACACTTTCCTCATCCTGTAGTAGTTCATAGGAGTAATAAATGCCCCCTAACATGTTACCGATTAATGGACTTACACCTAGCTCAGCACAGAGTGCGAACTGAAGCAAAATATAGCCAACATTGGCTGCTGTTCCCGAAACAACGTAAAGATGGAATTTACTGTATGGTATATGAGACCTGTCTGACGTTCCAGATCGTACCGTGACCAGAGAGTTGATTAAGAACGTAACAAAGAAGCTTATTCCATAAGCAATGGATACTCCTAGGAGTTCATTGACGCTGAACACGATAGTCAAATAACTGAAGAACTCTACTATAAGAAATCCAATGCCGTTCACAATTGAGTATTTGATGTACCTGGGAATATTGCTTGCCAAAGTTCTCTTCAGATTAGAAATACAAAAGGCACATCTGATTCCTAGGAACATGGCTCATCTCATGCTCCTCCGATCGATCCCAATTTAAAACTTAGGGAACTGTAACCCATCTATGATATTGGTATTCTAGAAAGAGAACGGCGACTCCAGTAGCTAAGCTTGGGGCAACCAAAATTACCATATGTCCATAAAATACTGCAATAGATGACCCAAAGAATGCGAGGGAGTTGGTATTTGAAATGAAGATAGACCTAGCTATATTGCGTAAATATTGAAGAGTTAAGGATTAAAAGTGAACGGTTGTCATAATCCCTGGCCTATTGGTCAACGAATCGACCATCAAAACATGGCACCTCTAAAGGAAGCTAGTCCCGTACCTCGCAGCCCCAACTGGATCACGATGTTTCAGAAGGTTCTGTTTGTGTAGTTTGGTGGTTCACTTAGCAACATCACATTATGCGGATGGCTCTCACTGATACCTGCTTGAGTTATAAGAATGAATCTTCCACTTTCTCTGAGTTTTTGAATTGTTGGAGAACCTGTGTATCCCATTCCAGACTTCAATCCTCCGATCAACTGGAATACGGTATCGGCCACCTTTCCTTTGTATGGCACTGCTCCTTCCACTCCCTCAGGCACGAACTTGCTCGAACCTATTTTGCCGTATCTGTCATTTTCTCCTCCCATGACTGCCCCTAAGGAGCCCATTCCTCTGTAGGTTTTGTACCTTCTACCTGAGATGTTAATTTCTGTTCCAGGCGCTTCGTCTGTCCCTGCCAGTAGTGACCCAAGCATTACGCTGCTTGCACCTGCAGCTATAGCCTTTACAATATCTCCTGAGTACCGGATTCCGCCATCAGCAATAACTGGTACACCATGCTTATTTGCGATTTCTGCTACTTCTGCTACCGCGGTTAGCTGAGGAACGCCTATTCCGGCAACTATTCTGGTAGTACAAATGGAGCCAGGTCCAATACCAGTCCTGAGACCGTCCACTTCTGCCGAGATAAGATCTTCCGCAGCTAGAGAAGTAGCTATATTTCCTGCTATTATGTCGATATCTATTTCTCTCCTCATTTTTTTGACTGAGTCGATTAGATTTAGATTGTGGCCATGAGCACTGTCGACTACAATCACATCCGCACCTGCTTCCTCCAGTACCTTTGCCCGTTCTAAGTCAAAAGCTCCAACCGCGCCACCGACCAAAAGCTTACCTTCCTCATCCCTTACTGCAAGCGGGTCTTGCTCTCTCTTCATTATGTCCTTCGCAGTAATCAAACCAACAAGGTTTCCTGAATCATCGACCAGTGGAAGTTTTTCTATTTTCCTTTCGTTCATGATGCTAAGTGCTTGGTCCATAGACAGGTTCTCTTTTCCGGTGACAACTTCTTTCGTCATTACGTCTTCGACTTTCTTGTTGCTTCCTTTCAAGAACCTAATGTCTCTGTTCGTTAGTATTCCTACCAGTTTATTATTGCGGATTACGGGGAGACCTGCAATCCTCTTTTCTCTCATCAGCGTTATTGCGTCTTGCACTGTTGTCCCTGGGCTGACTGTGTATAGGTCCCTTATAATAAGCGATTCTTCTCGCTTAACTTTCTTGATCATTTCAGCCTGTACTTCCCTCCTGTTATTTCTGTGAATTATTCCTATTCCTCCTAGCCTCGCTAGAGCAATTGCCATTTCTGCCTCGGAGACTGTATCCATCGGGGATGAGACTATTGGAATATTGAGTTTAATATTTCTAGTGAGTGAGGATTCAACGTTAACACCTACTGGCTCGACCCTGCTTGGACCAGGTACCAATAGGACGTCGTCGTAAGTGTATCCTATCTTAGCTTCTTCGAGCTTTGATATAAACATATGACGGTAATATATGTGATAATAAAATGTTATCCGACTGTAGGCCAATCACAAGAGCCGCATTTAGCTTATTGGGTTAACAACAGTTTTATAGGCTATTTCAATCCAGTATCACAGGGGAGCTCGCCGAAGCGGGCTGAGAGGATCGATGAGATCGACCCGTCGAACCTGACCCAGATAATACTGGCGGAGGGAAAAAAATGAGTGAAGATATAATAAAGAAAAAGACAAACTACGTCGTATACGTGGTTATTGGATTAGTAGTGCTGGCCGGAACACTGGTATATTTTACTTATCCGGATATTGTGACATCACAGGAACCAACCATCAATATTCTGACTTATGGTTCCTTCTTCGATTCTGGTGCAAACCCAAATCAGACTCTCAAGTATCTGATTGACAATTTTGAGAATTGGCACCACGTAAAAATCAAGATATCCTATGCATCAACCGACTTGTTTGGTCAGATTGTCGAGACAAAGGGAACCGGCTATGATATCGTCATTGGACTCAACAATCTTGACTCCTATTTAGCAGCGAAGAGTGGTTATTTCTATCATTTCAACGTGAGTAATGCATCTTACGTGAACAAGACCCTTTATTCTTTCATACAGTCGTCTGGGTACGTAATCCCCTACGAGTATTCGCCTCTGACAACGGACTACAACCTTTCTGGACCAATAAACACGTCTATCATCCAGAACCTCTCATTCTCTGATTTCTACAATTCGACCATTGCAAATCAATACATACTTGAGAACCCGGGCACCCTGAACATTAATGGAGAGGATTTCTTGCTTGGTCAGATCGCCTTCTATACCGGGATACTTCACGAAAACTGGACCACATTCTGGGAATCAAGCAAGGGAATCCAGATAACTTCTGATTGGAGTTCCGGTTTTACCTTGTTTGAAAATGGTCAAAGGCAAATGTTCTTTTCATATGCAACAGACCCGGCTTACAACGCATACTTCAATGAGTCTCCGATTGGAACCACTCCCTTCCATTACGGCGGAAAAAGTTATGCATGGATGCAGGTACTTGGAGTTGGGATTCTCAATTCTTCTAAGTATCATAACATAGATGAAGAATTCGTCAATTGGCTTCTAGGAAATAAAGTCCAGAATCTTATACCTCTCAATGAGTGGATGTACCCAGCCAATGAAAACATAATTTTGCCTCATGTATACTCGGTAAACCCTCCAGTCTCATCAATAATCCCTTTGAATTTCTACCTAAACATGAGTGTTGCGGCCAACAACATAAGCACTTGGTCACTAGAGTGGAGCTCGATTGAGGGCTAGAAGAGGAGTACTGCCTCTTGCGTTCGTAAGCATATACGCAGTTGCCGTAGTAATAGCTCCGTTGCTCTATCTTGCATATTACGCATATCACTCGTCCTTAGACCGATTAATGATTGAAGTTTTGAAGGCATCACTTGAGCAATCACTCATGCAAGCGACATTATCAACCATTATATCTCTTTCAGTTGGTCTTCTATTCGGGCTGCTGTTGATAGTATACAACGGCAAGATGAAAAACATCTTTATCTCCTTGCTGCTGGTGACATATGTAATGCCAGGGATAGTGATGGCAATTGGCATTATTTCGATTTTTGGATACTCGTCAAGGTTTTGGGAAATAATCTACGGGAATGTAGTATACAACGCTCCTATGATTTCCGTTCTTGCTTTTTCGACCGGTAATTCTGCCAACTTACGTGAGATCTATTCTGCAAAGACGCTGGGAGCAAAGGACTCAGAGATAATTTCTAAATTCTACCTACCGAGCAGTCTTCGAGGGGGGATGCTGGGAGCAATACTCACATTCATTCTTTCTTTTGAGGGATTTAGCCTTCCACTCATTATAGGAGGACCATCCTACTCCACGATGGAGGTTATGATATACGAACTGAAATCTATCCTTCCCACCATTTCTCAAGTCCCCTTCTCGGGCGCATCTCTACTGGGGCTTATTCAAATCGCAATCCTGATAGTTCCTCTGTATGCATACCTCACGATTCGATCCAGATCAAGAAGAGATGACTCAAATCTCCCTCCCCCACTAAAGCGCTATAACGTGGTTGCTCTTGTCGGTCTAGTCCTTTTCATATTTTTCATATCGGTTCCTTTTTTTGGAATGTTTGTGAAATACCCGATATGGCTATTGGACTTGCATTCCGTCACTTCAAAACTGCAGATATCATTTTCCGCTTTAATCAGTAACACAGTTCTTTTCTCTTTTGCTAGCACGTTCATTGCATTTATGATATCGATTATTATTACCGTATATCGCCCAACTCTCAGGAATCAATTCTTGATCCTTCTCCCGTTGATCTTCTCCCCAGTTACTCTCGCGCTTTCATATTTCCTGATTTATGGGGAACACATTCCTACTAGCATTCTCATCATCCTGATTTTTGCTGCCATAATAATACCTCTAAATCTTAGGATGATGATCCAATCGACCGGAACAATCATGCCTTCAGAATCAAATTCTTCTAGAATCCTAGGTGACTCCCCCTTCGCAACTTTTTTCAAAGTTCAACTACCCAGGATAAAATGGGAGATGTCGACCATACTCTCCCTAATGTTCATAACGGTGATGGGAGAGTTTTCTTCAATAGTGACCGTCTATACGCAGTCGACAGAGACAATAACGATCGGGATTTATAATCTGCTTTATCTTAGGGATCTCAGAGATACTTACAATCTGACTGAGATTTTCTTGATTGTAATATTTATTTCCTCTTTAATCATAAACCATTTGGGAAAGAGTGGTTCGGTTGGACAAACTTAGAGTTCAGGCAATTTCTAAGAAAATAGGTTCCGAGGACATTTTGAAAAATGTCAGTTTCTCCCTAAAGGAACGAGAGATAAAAGTAATCCTTGGCGCGTCCGGCAGTGGAAAAACGAGCATCCTCAATTCAATCGCAGGCATCATAAAACCAGACTCAGGCGCCATAATCAAGGATGGAAAAGACATCACGGATCTTGAGATCGAGAAAAGGAATATAGGTTTCGTCTTCCAGGACCTGGGATTATTCTACTCGATGAACGTAGCGGAGAATATTGCATACGGACTAAGAATCAGATCTAAAAATGTAGATGAAATCAACAAGAAGGTGCATGAAGTCAGCGAGACCCTTTCAGTCGAAAACCAATTGCACAAGTTCCCTTCTCAACTCAGTGGTGGAGAAAAGCAACTGGTTGCGCTTGCCAGAACACTGATAACAGAACCCGATCTAATCCTGATGGATGAACCACTGTCATCCCTAGACTCCTTCCTCAGGAACAGCATGAGATGGTACATTAAGGATATTCAAAGGAGGTTTGGGGTTTCAATTATCTATGTGACGCATGATCTTGCGGATGCTGAAATATTGGGAGACAGCATTGCTATCCTCCACGACGGGTCCATACTTGATGACGGTGAAAAGGACCGTATTCTTAATCGCCCAAAGACGGAGGATATAGCAAAAATCCTAGGTTACAATATTTACAATGTCGGTGATAAAAAATATGCTATCCATCCAAGCAAGGTGGTATTTGGTGGGCTAATCAAAGTGAAAGTAATTTATGAAGAAAAGGGGATTAAACACAATTATCTTGTTGAGACTGAATTTGGTAAACTCAACATAGTAAGTGATCAGGCGCTTAACGTAGGAACTGGTATTTCTCTTGAGAAATCCATTCCGCTTTCCTAAAAACCTGAACTTGGTTACGTTCATTTACAAGGAATCGGACCAATTAAGCTAATAGAGTGGGAATGCATCCAACAGTAAATGTTATGTGGATGTGACGAAGCTGGGAGAGGACCAGTAATTGGGCCTATGGTTATAGCTGTGGTGTGTGGAGACCCTAACAAAATTAAGAAAATAGGTGTTAAAGATTCGAAGGCACTTTCAGAGTCAACTAGGGAATCAATGTTTGACCTGATCATGAATTCAGCAGATTTGGTTGATTTCGTTGTAGTGACAGAAAAGGAAATTGATGAATCAACCTACAAAAATGAACTTAATCTCCTTGAGGCAAGAGTAATCTCTAAACTGATCAGAGCGGACAATGAATACGTGATTGATTGCCCAGACGTCAACGAAGAGAGATTCGAAAGACTAATGAAAGATCTGAGTGGAAACCAAAAAATAATTGCAAAACACAAAGCAGATGTCGACTATCCTCTCGTTTCTGCCGCTTCAATAATAGCAAAAGTTACCAGAGAGAGGGAGCTTTCAAAGATAAAAGAAGAAATCGGAGAATTTGGGTCAGGATATCCATCGGATGCAAGAACAGTTCTCTTCCTGAAGGAATACTTCAAAAAGAACAAGAAACTCCCTGCTCACGTTCGAAGGTCATGGAAAACTGTTGACGCAATAACTTCAACTCTTGATGACTATTGAAATTATTTATTCTTAAACTAAATGAGTATTAACATGCCTGAGGCGCTCGAAAACTATTTTCTAAGATTGAAGAACGAAGCAAGCCTTCAGTACGATATTGCCACGAAGGCCAGGGCGCAAGGCAGAGATTGTGAAACAAAGGTGGAGATTCCACAAGCAGAGGATCTTGCGGGACGGGTCCAGGCCCTGACGGGAATTGAAGCATCAGAAATAATAAAGGAACTCTCTAAGAAATATGACAGGGAAAGAGTTGCAATTGAGGCTGCAATTTCGGTATCGGATCGTTTCGACGGTCCAGACGAGGTCAGAATAGAGAAAGGAATAAGGGTCGCACTTGCTATTCTGACAGAGGGCATACTTGTTGCACCACTGGAAGGCATAACGGGAGTCAGGGTAAAGAAAAGGAATGGAGACAGCTATCTTGCAATATATTACTCAGGGCCTATAAGGAGCGCTGGAGGAACAGCTCAGGCTCTTAGCGTTTTCGTAGGAGACCTACTGAGAAGGAAATTTGGGATAGGAAAGTACGTTGCCACCGACGAGGAAATCGAGAGATGTAAGGAAGAAATACCACTCTACGCAAGAGTGCAACACCTCCAATACATCCCAACAAACGAGGAGATTGAGACTGCTGTGAAGGGTTCACCAGTTTGCATAACTGGAGAAGGTACCGAAGAAACAGAAATAACTGGACACAGGAATCTTCCAGATATCGAGACAAACAGACTTCGCGGAGGAATGGCCCTTGTCATTGCGGAAGGACTCATTCTCAAGGGGCCGAAACTCAAGAAATATGTGAGTACTTTTGGACTGGAAGGATGGTCCTTCTCTTCAGAAAAGAAAGAAGAAAAGAACCTGTTCCCAAATTCAAACTACCTCAAGGAAATGCTGGCAGGTCGACCTGCCCTATCGTACCCCTCAAGGAAAGGAGGGTTTCGACTGAGATATGGGAGGTCGAGGAACACTGGGCTGGCAGCAGTTGCAATTAGTCCGGTAACAATGAAGGTACTCGATGACTTCATAGCTCTTGGGACGCAAATAAAGATGGAAAGACCAGGTAAAGCGGGAGCGGTTGTTGCCAATTCTAATCTTGATGGACCGACCGTTCTTCTTGAGTCTGGGAGTCTCGTCAACCTAAAGAACGAAATGATGTATGAAACGAATCGTGAAAACATTAAGGAAATAGTAGATCTAGGAGAAATAATGATTTCGTTTGGGGAGTTTATTGAGAACAATAAGGTTCTATTTCCGGGATCGTTCACTGAATCTTGGTGGAGACAACTCTGTGTCAGGACGATTGGCAGAATTCCTGAGGTTAATTCAGAAAAAGAGGCAGTAGAAGCATCGATCTCGCTAGGGATTCCACTTCATCCCTCCTTCACTTACCTGTGGCACGATGTCAGCGTCGAAGACATTCAACTGTTCTCTGAAATAGTCGAAAACGACTCTGTCATAAGAGACGACTGTCTGGAGTTACCTGTGACTGATTTCAGCACAAGATTCTTGACTGACATCCTTTGTGAATTCGAAGTTACTGATAGAATCAGAATTAAGAATTATCGGAGTTTGATAGCTCCCTTGGGTATGAGGAATGAAAACAATAAGGTAGTATCAAGAAAGAAGGTCACAGGTAGCGATGCCATGAGAACCATAAATGCACTGGCAGGATTCCCCATACTTCCAAGAGGACTAACCAGAATCGGTGCAAGAATGGGAAGACCAGAGAAGGCAGAGGAAAGAAAGATGAACCCTCCAGTTCACGTTCTTTTTCCCATTGGGAACGTCCAGAAAAATAGGAGGGACTTGAATCAGTACGAGGAACTTCAAGGTACCGAGATGCAAGTGAGACAGTGTTCTGGATGCGGAGCCATAACGTTTAGCAATGTTTGTGAGAAATGCGGTTCCCATACCAATCCGACTGACCGGACCAAGGAATTCGATATCAACATATCTGAGATTCTTAGAACCAAGGTGGAACAATTAGGTGTTGTGGTGCCAAAAAAGGTAAACGGAGTAAGGGGGCTCACATCGACACACAAGACACCAGAGCCTATCGAGAAGGGGATTTTGAGGGCCTCTTATTCTGTCTATCCATTCAAGGATGGAACTTGCAGGTTTGACATGTCAGACGTACCATTGACCCACGCAAGACTCAGCGAGATTGGGTTGACGCCGGAAAAGGCAAGATCTCTTGGGTATTCTAAGGACCATACGGGAGCAGAGCTGACCGATGATTCTCAGATAATTGAGATCTATCCGCAAGACGTCGTTCCTAGCAAGAAGGCAGGACAGTACCTCTTAAGAGTCTCTAACTTCGTCGACGATCTCCTGCAAAAATTTTATGGCCTTGAGCCTTTCTACAGAGCAAGAAGCAAAGAAGACCTAATAGGTACTCTTGTAATTGGACTCGCACCACACACCTCCGGCGGAATACTAGGAAGGATCATAGGTTATACCGACGGAAGTGTATGTTATGCACACCCTTTTTTCCATGCTGCCAAAAGAAGAAACTGCGACGGAGACGAAGATTCTATAATGCTACTGCTGGACGGTCTGCTCAATTTCTCACTTGACTACCTGCCAAACTCGAGAGGAAGTTTTATGGATGCCCCCCTCGTACTATCTCTCAGGATCAACCCAGCAGAAATAGACAAGGAAGCTCTAAATCTCGACATTACTGGAGAATACCCTCTGGAACTGCTGGAAATGACCATGAAGTTCCCTGATCCATCTGAGATCACAAAATATGTCGTGACTGCGGGTTCCAAGGTGAAGAAGGGGGAGCTGTTCCCTAAGTGTGGGTTCTCTGATGACACTTCTTCAATAAATACGGGGACGCTCGAATCGAGCTACAAGACTATTCCCAGCATGGAGCAAAAACTGGAGTTGACTCTGAAACTAGGGCAAAAGATAAGGGCAGTTGACGCTTCAGACATGGCGGAACGAATTCTCAAGTCTCATTTCATACCGGATATAATGGGGAACTTGAACAAATTCGGGTCCCAAACATTCAGATGCACAAGTTGCAACAGAATATACAGGCGACTGCCAATCACAGGTAAGTGCAGAAAGTGTGGAACGAAACTGGTGGGCACAGTCCACAAAGGGAACATTACGAAGTACCTGGAAACCAGTTTCAAAATTACCAATCAGTTCGAGGTCAGCAACTACGTCAGACAGAGGATAAGGATAATGAGGGAATCGGTCAATTCAATATTTGAGGCAAAAGACAACAACTTCAAGACGCTGGAGGATTTCGATGATACCTAGGGTATATTTTGTAGGGACTGCAGGTTCTGGAAAATCCACGCTGGTTAATACGATGAAGGAATGGATGGAGAACCTTAGCTACGACGCGATAACTGTAAATTTGGATCCAGGTGCAGAATTCTTACCATATACTCCTGACATAGACATTAGGGAGAATATATCGCTTGAAAGCGTGATGCAGAATTATAATCTTGGGCCTAACGGGGCTCAGATCGTTGCAGCTGACCTTGTTGTGCAGGAAGCTGATAGGATAAGGGAATTAGTGGACTCGTACGATTCTGACTACACTCTAATCGACACTCCGGGGCAGCTCGAACTGTTTGCATTCAGAGGGTCTTCCTCACAGCTGATCTCGAGCCTTGGAGATGAGAGCAATGCTATGCTATACCTCTTTGATTCGGTACTAATGAAAAATCCTGAGTCATATGTTTCATCTAGATTTCTTGCACTGAGCGTGATGACCAGATTTTACATTCCATTTCTAAACGTGGTATCGAAGGCCGATTTGCTTGAACCGGCTGAAAGGAATAGGATAGAGAGATGGGATAGGAATAGGAATGAGTTGATTAAAGACCTAAGAGAGGGGTCAGCTTCCTTAAACGTACAGCTATCAGAGGCAATATTGGGGGGGAGCGAAAGTCTCGACATACTGGGAGAGAGCGTATTTGCTTCTTCAGAAAACGATGAGGGAATGGAAGACATTTATTCATTCCTTCAGAAAATCTTCTTCGGGTCTGACGACTTGGAAAAGCGGTAGAATCACAATAAATAAAGAAAAGTATAAATATGCCGTCTGACATACGTATGATTATGCCAAACGATTATACCATTCAAAATCAGAGGAACTTCATCTCTCCCGATGATGAAGAGATTGCGAAGCTAGTCGAGTCAATGAAGGTGAACATCAAGATCGTCGGCTGCGGCGGAGCGGGAACTAACACAATAAACCGCTGCGCAAAATCCGGCATCTTTGGTGCAGAGCTAATTGCCATGAACACCGATGCTCCTCATCTCCTAACCGTACAGGCAAATCGAAAGATTCTGGTGGGAAAGAGGACAACTAGAGGGCTTGGGGCAGGCGCTATCCCTCAAGTTGGAGAAGAGGCTGCACGTGAGGACTACAACGACATCCAGTCCACACTGGGGAATTCTGAAATAGTTTTTGTCACATCAGGAATGGGTGGAGGAACTGGAACAGGAGTCGCACCAGTTGTAGCCGAGGCTGCAAAACATCAGAAGTCACTGGTAATAAGCATTGTCACCCTACCATTCTCAGCAGAAGGAAGAGTAAGGATGGACAATGCCATATATGGAATAGAAAAACTGAGGAAGGTCTCAGATACTACAATCGTTATCCCAAACGATAAACTGTTGGAAATTGTTCCAAGGCTGCCCCTGGACCAAGCTTTCAAAGTAGCGGACGAAATCCTGATGGAATCCCTAAAGGGTCTTACCGAGATAATTACGAAACCAGGATTGGTAAATCTCGACTATTCAGACATTCAGACTGTTATGAAGGAAGGAGGAGTCGCTATGATAGGAATAGGGGAGAGCACTGGAGGAAAAGCTACCGTAGAGGAGGCAGTTTCCGAGGCAATCACATCCCCCCTCATTGAGGCAGACATATCCACGACAAAAGGAGCACTTGTAAGAATTGTCGGCGGAGAAGATATGACGGTATCGCAGGCAGAAACTGCAGTCAGAATGGTTCAAGAAAAAGTGAACCCCATGGCTAGGATAGTCTGGGGTGCGTCCGTTGATCCTGCTCTCGCTGGAGAATTCAAGGTACTCGTTGTTCTTACAGGTGTTAACTCTCCATACTTTCTTAGCTCCTCCAAGGGTGTTGCAATAAAAGGAGCTAAGGGATTAGATGCAGAAATCGACTCGGTGATGTAGAGATGGAGAAGAAAGGATTTAGACTGGCTTCTGGCCTGTTTGGATTACTTGCCTCGATTCTCTTGGTGGTTTATGTCTTTCAGCTTGGACACGGAATACTTCAAGCAGTACTCTATACCTCATTTGCCTTCCTAGCGTATTCGCTCGCTTCGTATCTACTACTATCTAACTCGGCAAACAAGATAGTAAGGGTAATACCCTTTGTATACCTAGGCGCGGGCTTAGCAATGGTGTACACAGTAGTTGTACTGGCTGGAGGGCACAACATGTTCCTGTACCTTACAATAACGACTGCAGTTGTTGCGGCAATCAGCTACCTATATGCAGCATATTCGACCGGCTACCATAGAAACGTGAGCAAGTTGGGTCTCAAGACCCATTAGTTTTTTTATTTTTTATTTCCTTCGTTTCTTTTAGTTGGTTCTGAAGTCTTAATATAGTATCTATTTATCAACGGGAGTGAAAGAAAAGGTACTGGTGTTTGCTGCCCTCCCCTACGTAAATAGCAGTCTCCATCTCGGGCAGATAGCTGGAGCATATCTCCCATACGATGTTTTCAGGAGATTCCTGAAACTAAGGGGATATGATGTGATTGCTACTTCCGGCAGTGATGAGCATGGTACTCCAATAACGGTCAAGTCAATAAGAGAAGGTGTACCTCCAGAGGAGATCGTCAAGAAATTCCACGAACTGGATCTAGAGATATTCAAGAGTTTAGGCATCGAATTCGACGCTTATATAGAGACGTCATCGACTCTTCACAAGGAAATAACGGCAAAATTCCTAAAGAAGCTGATGGATAATGGATACATCTATGAAGCAGAAATGACGCAACCATTTTGTGTAAAGGAGGACATCTTTCTAGCTGATAGATACGTACAAGGAAAGTGTCCTTACTGTGGATATGAGTTAGCCACTGGTGACCAGTGTGAGAATTGTGGAAGAACACTAGAACCCAACGAACTCCTCAATCCCATCTGTATTTTTGACCAGACAACCCCCGATTTCAGGCAGACAAAACACCTGTTCTTCCGTCTTTCAAACCTACAGAAAGATTTGATGGAATACATCAACTCAAAAGTGACATGGAGACAAAATGTGTTGAATTTTTCAAGAAACTTCATAGCAAGCGGTCTAAAGGATAGACCCATTACCAGGGACTTAAACTGGGGAGTGGAAGTGCCTTTTCCGGGTTATGAGAATAAGAGAATATATGTATGGTTTGAAGCTCTCTTGGGATACCTGACTGGAGTTGCGTCCGTACTTGGAAACCAGGAAGATGCACTGAACCTATGGAAGGACAAGAGCATTAAATATTATCACTTTATTGGAAAAGATAATATTGTATTTCACTCAATAATATGGCCGGGAATGTTGATTGCACACGGAGAAATGACTCTACCTCATTATGTGGCTGCAAATGAGTTTCTAAACTACCAAGGGCAAAAGTTCTCGAAGAGTAGAGGCACTGGATATACCGTACTCCAACTCTTGGAAAAGTATGATCCCGAATTCCTGAGATTTGGAGTGCTCTATAACCTGCCCGAAGAACACGATTCAGACTTCTCTGTAGAGGAATTTGAAAACAGAGTTAACACGGAGCTAATTGACAAGTTCGGAAACTTTGTCAACCGGGCCCTCGTCCTCGCATTCAAGAAAGGACCTGTTAGTTCAGATCAGATTGCGCAAAATGAGGTGGACAGAGAAGCGGAAATGATCATTAGGAAGTCAATGTCGCAAATAATAAAAGATATGGAAGAAATTCATATAAGAAATGCCTTTAGAACGTGGTTAGATCTTGCCTACTACGGTAACAGTTACATTACAAATCGGAAGACCTGGGACGCATGCAGAAAGGACGATGCAAACTGCAATGCGGCAATATATACTGGAGTAAAACTTGTCTATGCGCTTGCCGTGTCAGGCCAAATCTTTCTACCGAAGACATCAAAGAAAATACTCTCCTGGCTTGGATATGAGGAGCCCGTTGAACTGAAAGAAGACCTCTATTTCCCCGTTGCTAAATTAGTTACCAAACCAGACAGGCTATATGAAAAGATTACCAACAAGCAGTTGAGCCTCCGACTTCGAGTTGCCGAAGTCGAGAGAGTTACGGACCACCCCAATGCAGAGAAATTATATCTCCTGGATCTGAACTTGGGAGATGGCAAGAGAAGAATAGTGAGCGGCATAAAGAATTATTATGACAAGGATTCCTTGCGAGGCAAAAAAATAGTCATCGTTTCGAATCTTAAACCCGCTACGATCAGGGGAGAAGCATCTAACGGAATGCTTCTAGCTGCTGAGGATGAGACAGGAATTCACCTGGTACTGGCCCCGGATGGAGCAACACCTGGAGAGGAAGTCCGGATTGGTGATATGCAAATAGATCCGTCAGAGATTTCGATAGAGGAATTCAGGAAGTTTGTTATTAAAACAACCTCCAGAAATTCGAAGGTAGTTCCTGCCCTTTTCATTGAAGAGAAGCCCATTTACTTGGAAGTTCCAAGTGGCACATTGGTCCTTGACGGGTCGCCGAAGGAAGGGATCAGAATAAAATGAAAGGAGACCTTCATATTCATTCCAAGTATTCTCCAGATTCGACGCTTGAACCTGATAAGATCATTAAGACTGCCAAGGAAAGGGGCCTTGATTTTATTGCAATTTCCGATCACAACAGGTTTGTTGAACACAAGGGAGACTTACTAATAATACGTGGGGAGGAAGTTTCCTCCAGAGACGGACATATACTTGCACTTTTCATCAATGGAGAAATCCCATCTAAACTGAGTCAGGAGGAGACAGTTGACGCGATCCACAGCAGGAACGGAATAGCTGTCTGTGCTCACCCCTATAGAAGTGTAAACGGGATAGGATCAAAATTTAGAGATATATACGATGCAATAGAAACAAAAAATGCAAGATGCAGAAGAGGATGCAACAAGAGGAGCGAAAGGTTGGCCCAACGGCTAAATAGACCAATGACGGCAGGAAGCGATTCGCATCATTACGATGAGATAGGGCGAGTGTTCATTGAGGTGGACGCGACGAATGAAGAATCCATCAGGAAGGCAATAATGACTGGTCGGACAAAAATTGGAGGGGAGGATCTCACCGTTCTCGGACAAATCAGGCTTTACTTTAAATTAGGAAGAGATTATGCATTCAGAGGCTTTAAGAGAATTTAGCTACTTCGGTTTAAAAATAAAAAAATTGTTTATTAAAGTAAACTAAGCTTTTCGATTATGTTTTTTACTCTCTTCCTGAGTTCGGCGTCGTTTGAGATTTTCTCTCTATTATCAGAAACATAGTCTGCAAGCGTTTCAATATTCCGAAGTGCGTCTTCTAATCCACTGATCCCAGCAAGGCCACCCATTGTTCTCCATGGAAACCAGCTCCCTTCGAGAACGCTTTTGCCTTTATCAGTTACTGAATAGTATTTCTTCCCATCCCTATTATCCAATGCAAGATAACCCTCTGCGGTCATTTGTTCAAGAAGTGGGTAAATGTGTCCCGGAGACGGCCTCCATCTGCCCATTGACATATTTTCAATCTTGTCCATTATCATTGCACCAGTAGAGGATTCCCTAGAAACTATGGTAAGAACCCAGTATTTCAATCCGAATCCCCTAAACCTGCCCATTTCGTGCCCCATGAATCCCGTTTTCCCAAATCTCCATTCATTGTCGTCATCATAATGTCTCATATATTGATCACCAACATCTTTTTCAGATATCTAATTCAGATATCGAAAATAGATATTTAAACATTTTTAATTACAGGCCAGCATGAAAGGGAAGAGGATATCGCGCCTTATTTGCTCTTATCTAAAATGAAGGAGTATTAAAGCAAGGAAAAGACCGAGATTCAGATGAGCTTCGAAACCCTTTGGCTAAGGAAGTCGATCTCTTTGCCTATCTGGTCATCATACTTTTGCACTTTTACAGCAAGGAGGAAGGTTTCTCGCAGTGGCCTGATCACGATTCTACCTCCGTTGCTAAGTTCGACACTTAGTTGTCCCAGGTGCTGTCCAGCAGTATTGGCAAGTTCGTGAGCTCCCTCGTAGGTCACGCTGACGAGAGGCGCATATGACTGCACGTCGGGGTCATTGGATTTATTGCTTGCGACTGGAACACCAAAATTCGAGAGGAGAACCGTCCCTTCGACATAAGGTTTCCTGGCATATTCCTCCAATAGACCGTCCACTGTCTCCTTTGCCATTACATTTCATTATTCAATTCATTCATATAAATTTTTAATCGTTACTCCTGATTAATAAAAAAAATTCATCATTCTACCTCCCTGTCCAAAAGTTCTATCTCTCTGGACTCAAGTATACCGAGGTATAAGGAAGCAAATTGCGCTATAATGACGTTCCTCAAGTATCCGTCTAGAGAATCACAGTCATAAGGGAAGTTTCCAATCAATTTCTTTCTATTGAACTCGCTTTTAGATGAGAATGAGATAACATCAGCAACTTCCTTAATACCATTTTTATTCGAACTTATGTTCACAATATTCTCTTTAACGAGGTCCATTCCAGAATACGTTAGGAATAGGTTTGTGAACATAGCAGCAAGTCCCGTCGATTTTTCGTCATACAATACCTTTAACCTTTCTTTCTTAAGAAGTACTGCGAGTCGTTTTGCTTCGTTAGCTTCAGTCATTTCGGAAGGGCAATTTATCTCTATGAACTTTTCAATGTCTTGAAAATTGACTCTTTTGCCAAAAATAGAAAGGAGACACCCGAAAATTTCAGGAAATAGGAAAGGAGTCGAATATCCCTTTGGAAGCGGAATGTAATCCCACCCTTTCTTTCTTGCTAGCGTCTTTACCATTCCTCCAGACGACATGACTATTCCCTTACCGCCTGTCGCCTCAAGCGCTGTAAGTGCAGCTTTTAACTGTCCAGAATACGAAATAATGCAGTTTTCTCCCCCCAAGGAAGGGGAAGAAAATGTCTCAACTTGAATCTTATCCTCTCCTAGAACTTCTTGGGCCATAATGGCGAAGATTTGGGCGTTGCCTTTTGCTTTGACAACAAGGTGGTCAATCTTTCTCCCTAAAACACAGTTCATAAACCTGTTCGGAGTTTGCCGTATCCAACTGAACGGTGGTAATTCATCCATCTGGATTACAAATTCATCGTCGAGAATGCTTCCCACTTTACTTCATAGAATCTAGGTAAATAAATTGGTCTAAAACACAAACTTTTATCTATTGTTACATTTAGGATAAAATGGAGATCTCCATTCTTGTAACGGTTAAAAATGACCTAAATAACACTAAGGTACTGATCTCCTCCCTGAAGAAACTGGGTAAGGATTTCGAAATTGTCGTAGTAGATGCGTATTCCACTGATGGCACTTATGAATACCTCCAATCAGAAACGGATTCGATGGGCCTGATACTATCAAGAAAAGAGGGCAAAAGGTCAGTCGGAAGGAACGAGTGCATAAGACTGTCGAGCGGAAAAAAACTTGTTTTTCTTGATTCAGACGCTGAAATTACGGCCACATGGGAACTTGCTCTAAAGAAACAGATATTCAGGGACATATTAGCAGGTAAAATTATGCAGGAACGTGGAGCGATATGGTCAGATCTTGAGAGGGTTCCCATCCTTTACAAAGGAAGAGATGTCACCTTTCCCTCAAACAATCTCATGTACAGCAGAACCGTCATAGAAGAGATTGGCAATTTCGACGAAAGGTTCAACACTGCAGAGGATATAGACCTAAACATTAGAGCAATTGAAAACGGCTACGAAATCTTTTATGATGAGAATGTAGTTATTTCTCACCATCCTCGTCAATCCTATTGGTCTATGCTCAAACAGAGCTATAATGATGGAATTGGAAGAAGATTGATTAGAGAAAAATATGGACTTAGAAGTTCGTTCAACAAAAGAAACCTGAGAAGGCATCCACTGATAGAGACAACGCGCCTAGCTTCAGGGATGGTAGGCTATCTTTTCGGGGGCTGAAATTGATATCATACGTCATTCCAGCACTTAACGAAGAAGGAAGTATTGGAAGAGTAATAAACAATATCAGATCTGTTGATGCGGAGGCGGAGATCATAGTTGTAGACTCTAACTCTGTAGATAAAACTGCAGAAATTGTCAGGTCGCTAGGCGCGACCCTGGTAAATGAAGACAAACTCGGCTACGGTAATGCCTACAAAAAAGGCTTCTCAGTTGCAAAAGGTGAGATAATTGCAACTCTTGACGCAGATGGAACCTACCCGCCAGATGAAATTCCAAAGATGATGAAGTACATCAATGAGGGGTACGACTTTGTATCGGGAGAAAGGCTCTCCAACTCCTCAAGAGAAGCCATGAGCCTTCAGCATCTCATAGGGAATACTGTTCTCAACATCGTCGCAAGAGTACTCTTCATGGTCAATATTAGGGACAGTCAGTCAGGAATGTGGCTCTTTAAGAGAGAGATTATTCAGGATATTATGCCGAGAGGAACTGGAATGGAATTCTCCGAAGAAATAAAGATCAGGGCTGCTACCAGCTACTGTTTCAAAGAGGTTCCTATAAAGTATGAAAGAAGGATGGGAGAGAAGAAGCTGAGACCCTGGAAGGACGGAGTTTCTAATCTCCTCTTTCTCTTGAAATTCAGGATCAAATCTGGTATCAGGACTCGATCCTTCAGATGTTCTCGATTCTAGGAGCTATCAAGAAAGTAACCTTTCCCTTGCCGTTCAAGATGGGAGCTTCCATTCTGAGAGGGTAATCGTTTCCGATTGAAATAGAAACTTCTGCCGTGCTCTCCAGAGCCCTGAGGAACTTTGTAAGATACTCTAATGCAAATGAACTCTTTGAGTCTGAAGTAAAGATGAATTCCTTTGCAAGGCTTTTTGGGATAGTCATTTCCGTAGTCTCCGAGTCTGTCTCCCCTTTTGCAAAGACACGGAGCTCGTCACTCTTTATGCTGAACGTAACAACTTCAGATATGCCTTCAGCAGCCCTGATTCCCTGGGACAGAAGGTCCAGGTCAGTGACTATCTTGTCCGGAGGCTCTATAGTTGGAATCTTTGGAGTTGTGAGGGCAGATGGGTCTATGATCGGAATCCCAGCAGATAAATTTCCTAGTTTCATTGAAATCTTCTTTCCATCATACTTGAAATCGATTATCTCAGTGGACGCCGTCAATTTTAGGAAATTTCTCATCTTTTCTATGTCCAGGCCAAGACTGTCATCCCCGGTTACGTCAAACTCTTGGAAAGCTTCCCTCTTGACCTCTATAGATATCATTGCAACCCTGGCTGGATCCATAACCTTTGCGGAAATCCCATCTGGTTTAAAATCAACTCTGGCTTCTTGCACCAGAGTCAGAATGATATTCGAAAATTCCCTTATAGTCTTGGCATCGACTTTAATCTGAAGCATAATTACCGAGAGTTAAAAAATTACGTCCTTTTAAGCTTTTCCTTGACTCTCAGAAGATATCAAGAAATACTAATCTTGTGTGCCCAATAATCTATAAATTCCCAAAACAGAAATGAAGATGGAACGACCAAACCTTGGTCACTCTTTGGTCGTCTGTTCTGAATACCCACATCTACCACAGGTGAGTCTGTCCTCGTGCTGAGCCAGGAATATCCCCGGTCCACATTTCGGGCAGAATTTTCCCTTTCTGATTAATTTTCCATTTTCAACTTTATACATTTCCCGTTTTTGCATTCTGATCTCCTTCCTTTGTCTTTAGTCCATTTCTAATAAGCAAAAAGTCCGGTTCCAGTGCCATCGCCTCTTCCTTCGTTTTGTATATCTTGGCATATCCCTCCGTGTAATGCTTTCCGAACTTCGACTTCTGATAGTCAATAATCACTAGCTCCGCTGGTACCTGCAAATTGGCAGCAATCTGTTTTTTTGTCTCATCTCTCTCAGGAGTCTTTTCTTTGGAATGAACTACCCTGTAACGAACTTCAACTCTGTTCAGGAGTTTATTTTCCTCTCTGCTTTCTATTTCGATCTTCATTTACATTCCCCTTAACTTTTCCATGTCTCCGCTCACGAGCTGTCTGAGATAGTCACCCACCTCGTAAACTGCTATCCCCTTATCGGGAACTCCATAAATAACTATCGCACCATCCGGGGCTAGTAGTATAGCCGGAATAGAGGCAAGATCTTCTTCACCGTCCACCTCTATGAGCGTATTACCTTTTGACTTGAATGCATAATCAATGGAATTCCATAATTCTACTGTAATTGATCCTGCTGGATTCCTGACTTTGAGATTATTATCCCACCTGTTTGGTATGGATGGAAGTATTTCATCCCTCTTAGTCTTAAAATCAACAATCGATAGTTTTGGTACGATTCTATACTTCAAAGCAGTAGCTGTGACGACGTCACCTACAGTAATGAGAGTCTTCGACGACAGGAATTCTATTTGAGATTCCTTCGTAACCAGTACGTCAGGCAGTCTAGAAAACTGTTTCCTCAGCTCTGGAGGTATGACGATATCTCTATCTAACTTTAATTGCATACTCACCTGGAGTAATGATTCCAGCTCGTTTCCCAATGATGGAGCGGTTTGTATCCAGAACGAAAAGATAACCCTTCCACTCCAGAACCGTGTCTCCTCCGCACTTTTCGCACTTCAGCTCCTCTGTTACGTTCTTGCAGTTTCTGCACGCGCGCAGCTTTATCACTTTGCTTCACCCTTTAACCAGAGGAACTTGCCCAGGAAGTTCTGTCTCATTGTAAGGCCAATCTTGCTCTCTTCCAATTTTGAATCGGAAAGAGAAAGGGCGACGATCCTAGCCCTTACGAGGTCTCCCATCTTCAAATCTCTTTTCGTATCTTTTCCAGTCATCCTCTTGTTGTCCTCGTCCACTTCAATTCTATCGTCCATAACCTGACTTACATGGAGGAGGCCTTCCAGTGGTCCAATGCTCACAAAAGCGCCGAATTTCTTCAAGTCTGCCACGTCTCCTTCCACAACCTCCTGCATCATGGGCTGGAAGGCCAGTATCTTCATTTTAACTTCCTGATAGACACCCCCATCCCCGTGAACAATCCGTCCCTCGCCTTCAAGTTCAGATTCCAGAACCAGCAGATTTATGTATTTTCTGTCATTTGAATCTCTCACAAGTTCCCGGTCCAGCACTCCAATCTTTCCCTCGACATTCTTTACAGCAATAGACTTGGCAGTGGGTTCATATTCTTCTCCCAGTTTTTCTGGAGGAACCCTAACAGTTTCGTTAGTCTCAATTATGAAATACATGTGATCCTCTTATATACCACCGGATTTGTCCTGAGTATTTATTTTTTTCAAGAGAGGGCTACCCTGTTGATTTCCTCTCTTTTCCGTGATAAACCTGTTCCTTCTACTTACTTGTTGAGCATATTCTCAAGGCTGAAGATCTTGTTTATTTGCTCCTCCGTAAGGATTTTCCTTTCCCTCAAGAGCTTTAGGAACGGCACGTTCTTCTCCTTAGCCTCCTTGACTATCTCTGCAGTCCTCTCATAACCTATAACTGGGTTCAGTAGTAGAGCGGTCCCAGGAGAGTTGATAAGCATCTGGTAAGCGTAGTCAGAGTTTATCTTAATTCCCTTCAGGGTCTTTTCTTCCAGTATAGTGAATGTAACACTGAGAACGTCGAAGGCCTCCATCAAGACGGTATAGATCACTGGAGTGAAGACATTGATTTCCATTTCTCCTTGCGAAGACGCATCGTTTACCGTCTGAGCCAATCCTCTAGTGAACAGTGCGCTCATGGTGACTGCTTCGAGAATGCTGGGGTTGACTTTTCCAGGCATAATAGACGACCCTGGCTGAACAGCAGGAAGTATTATTTCATTGAAGCCGGCAACAGGTCCCGAATTCATCATTCTTAAGTCTCTTGACATCTTTATAAGGGTCGCAGATAGGTTACTGAACCACGAAGCCAGTAGATTGAAATCCGATACGAACTGCATCACCATCATTAGGTTCTCTGCTGCAACAAAGTTCTCGCCATAGTACTCGTTAATGTTGCTGTACACGAGGTTCCTGATATCCGGAGGTAGATTTGCCCCCGTTCCTACGGCAGTTCCACCAAGATTCAGTCTTTTCAGTCTAGAGAGAATGTAATCCTTCTCTTCGAGGAAGGACCTTAGTTGATCCGCGTATGCCTGAAATTCCCCTCCAAAAGTCACTGCAGATGCATCCTGAAGGTGAGTCCGTCCTGTCTTGATGCTGTTGGCGTTATCCTTTGCAAGGGTGTCAAGTCTATCAATAGTCTTCTGAATTTGCTTCGAAAGAGATTTAAGTGCAAAATAGGTGGTAATTCTAATAGCAGCAGGAATGGTGTCATTGGTGGACTGGCCAATGTTTACCTGGTTATGCGGACTGATTAGGTCGTGGCTTCCAAGGGGTTTCCCCAGCATTTCAAGTGCTTTATTTGCTATCACTTCATTTACATTCATGTTAGTGGATGTTCCCGCCCCTGCTTGAATATATTTCAGGGGGAAATCGAGTTCGTTCTTGTTCTTAAGCAATTCGTCCGCTGCCTTTGTTATTATTTCTCCAATCTCTTTAGAAATCTTGCCCTTGTTGGTGAATGCCCTGACATACGATCTCTTTATTACGATCAGAGTGTCGATGATTCTCCTGTCCATAGGTCTATAATAAGGGAAATTAGATAGTGCCCGAACCGTTTCTGGTCCGTAAAGTCGTCCATCAGGAATCTCCACTTCACCTAGTGAGTCTCTCTCCTTCCTGACCATGATTCCTGATTAGTTATGAATATTTAACTGGTGCTTTTATTTCTTGATCAGCCCGGGTAATTTAAACCAGCTTTCAAAAAAAAAGGCACTATGGTTCAAGTAAGTACGAAGGGTATCACAGCATCAATTTTCCTGCTAGAGAGTCTAATTCCTGACGGGATGCCCTATGCGACCTGGAAAACCACCATCTCTGAAATTCGGTATCATCTCCCGTTCTTCTCGGAAGCACGTGAACGTGAAAATGATATATTGTCTGTCCTGCAGGTCTCCCAGTAGAATGCATTATATTGATTCCTTCAGCCCGCAGGTTCTTTATCATCATGCTACTGACAATCTGTGCGACCCTCATTACTTCTGCCAAGGTATCCGCATCCACATCTGAAATATCGACATAGTGATCATTGGGTATCACAAGTGTATGGCCCTCGAACAGTGGATGAATGTCTAGAATGGCAGATACTTTACTATTCCGGTAAACGAAAGTTCCTTCTTCCTTTCCGTCAAGAATTCTGCAAAAGATGCAGGTGTCAGAGTGTTCCATCAAATCCCTCGACTGTCTGATGATTTTCAAGGCGCTTATAGTCTTTTGGATTCGCCCAAATTGAGGGAAAGGAATAAGTTTTTCTGTGTCCTAGTTTTTAATTTGTGAGTCTCAATTTGACAACATGTTTTTATTTTTACTTACTATAATTTGGCAATGAATAAACAGAATCCTTTCAATAATCTCACAGAGGAAGAGGAAAGAGTCATTGTTTACGGCGGTACTGAGATGCCGTTCTCTGGCGAATTCTATAACCACTTCAAGAAGGGTACTTACATCTGCAGGAGGTGCGGTAAGCCACTATATAGATCCAGTGATAAGTTCGAATCTAATTGTGGATGGCCAAGTTTCGACGATGAAATTGTCGGAGCGGTCAAGAAAATACCCGACAAAGACGGAGTCAGAACAGAGATTAGATGTGCTTATTGTGATGCTCATCTAGGCCATGTGTTCTACAATGAGGGATTTACTCCGAAGAATACCAGGCACTGCGTCAATTCCATATCAATGATTTTCGTACCCACGGAGGAGCCGTGAAATGACAAAATCCATAGTATTCGGAAGTGGCTGTTTCTGGTGCAGCGAAGCCGTATTTAAGGTCATCGGAGGAGTCACGTCCACCCAACCAGGGTATTCGGGAGGAAGTGTAGAAAACCCATCGTATGAGAGAGTGTGTGATGGTGATACTGGTCACGCAGAAGTGACCAAGGTCGAGTACGATCCGGAGATCATCTCCCTTTCAGAACTCCTAGATGTCTTTTTCTCGATGCACGACCCCACTTCATTAAACAGGCAAGGTGACGACATTGGTGAGCAGTATAGGTCAGTGATATTTTACAGTAATGACGATGATAGATCTGTTATTACACAAAAAATCGAGGAAACACAGAAGGATTACTCGAAGAAGATAGTTACTGCCGTTGAACCTTTAAGGAACTTCTATCCTGCAGAGGAATATCATAAAGACTATTTTCAAAAGAATCCGAGTCGACCCTATTGCAAGGCGGTCATAGCGCCAAAGGTGAATAAGATAAAGCACTCATACAGCGAGATCCTGGTTAGGACGTGAGCCTAGGGGCAGCTACTCAGTAGAATGTATCGAGTGGAAAATCATTGAGCAAGAGGTTTGACCGTCTTCCCTATCTTCTTCAAAATGCTTCTTTCAAATATGACCTTCATGTAAAGCGCGTCGTGCTCTAGCAGAGGAGAGAAGGATATGAGCGTTATTTCATCATCGAAATCTGCTAACGCATCCGCAAAAGGTTCAAACTTAAGATTCCCTTTCTTTATCGGAGTGATTCTGTACTCATTCTGGTCTAGGAATTCCACTCCAGAAAACTCAAAGTAAAGAGGCCTCTTTTTCTTCTTTGTAGTTTCGATTATGTCTGCGAACTCATCTTGCTCTGTTGGTGAATTCTTCTTCGAGGAATAGATGTGCGATACGTTCGTGATGGTAGTGATGTTCTTCACACTACCAAGCAGTGAATCTATTTCATCTTCAGTACCAATTACCTCCCCCTTTCCAGAATTTTCTATGCACAGCTTTGGCTTTATCTTCAATGAGGTCAGCTTCTCTGAGATTTGTTTTAATGAAGATGCTGTGTTTTTTAGACTCTTTTTTCTATCCGATGATGCAAGACCGAGATGAGTTATGAGGAATTCTGAGTCAATAGCATCTGCAATCACTCCTCCCCAAATAGTGTGTTGAATAGAATCCATCACCATTCTCTCCTCAATTGAGAAGTCAACATAGTATGGCGTGTGTAGCGATACTTTTACATCGAGCTCTCTCGCAACATCTCGCGCGAGGCTTAACTCCTTGTAATCTCGTGCCATGCTCCAGAAGAGCTCAGTCCCGATATCATCCTCTTCAATCTGAGTATTGAGACCAACAGATTTGTACTTTCCGTCCTCATCACTTCTGAGGAGATCGACAAGGAGCATGTCGTCGAGCTCCTTTGGCTTCATACCAACAAAGTCCCTCATTTCACGCTCCTGGGTACTTATTCTGAATAGTTGAATTTCAAGATAATTCAATCCAAGTTGGAAGGTATTTTCCACAGCATCTTTAACTGTTCTTCCCTTAGAACCAAGTGGAATACCTGCAATTCCGAACCTATACATTCGTTTATCCTTATAAAAGGGTAGTAATAAAACCTTGTGAATAAATTGACCTCTGCGATTAAAAAAAAGTCCTCTGATCCTTTCACCTAAGAATCGATTTCAATTATACCGTGACAGTTCAAGATCAGTCTAGATGTTTTATCCGCCTTGACCCTAATCACAAATATCCTGGCGTGTTCATAGTCGTACCTGTAACTAATTTTTGTTGAACGAAAAATAATCTGACCAACAAGTTTCACCCATTAGGAATAAAATCGATCCGGTCAGGCTGGAAATGGGCTATTTATCGCTGCCAAGACCGGTCTAACCGACTTCATCTCCTCGTACGTAAAATCTGGACAACCTTAAACATATCGGGAAAGAGTGTAATTGATTTGAGGGCGCGTGGATTTGCGGGTCCTGGGCTTGGTCAAAAAAAGGGGGAACAAATTTTTGAAATGTATTCAATTTCGGCGTAACATTCACAATTCAATAAAATTAGCAGTATTTAGAAATAAATGACCAATCTCCAGATTAAAAACAATTGACTTCATATTGGTCTTTAAAAGTCGATTCAGTTATCTGGGATTCCGGTCGACTTTGCAAGAAGTAAAATAGGCACAAATGCGATCCCAAGGATACCAAGAATAATCCAGCCGAAATCTGGTCCTATCCTATCGGTCAAGAGTGTAAAAAAGAACGGAGAGACAGAACCAACGGCGATACCGATAAAATTTACGAATGATAGAGCGAAAGGCACCATGGCCTTGTCCCGTACGTAGAGCAACGAAAGAACGTAAAGTGCAGAGAATCCTGACTGTACAGAGAATCCGCATACTGCAACTATCAAGGTAAGTATCACAAGATTCCCCGAAAATGGAATCAGGATGAAGAAGATGCTGCTTACAACGAGTGTGACATAAGTGTACGGTCTTCTTATGTGAACCTTGGAGAGGAAGTAACCACCCACAACACCACCAAGGAAACCAATAGTCAGGAACAGTCCGTCTATAAAGCCTGAGTAGACAGAAGCTATCCTGAGATAATTCTCTCCGAAATAGACCAAGAACTGTCCTCCAATTGTTTCAACGAATGTAGCAGCAAGCGTTCCGATCGCAGTGAACCAGAGATATTTGTTTCTGACTACAGTAATCATCTTTTCTTTGAAACCTATTGATTCAGCTTTGTGCTCCTTTACCCCCCTTAGGGCAATTGCATTCTCGATGGCGATGGAAATGACCAAAACACCACCTATTACAAGACCAAGTTGCCACCCTATAACCTTATCAATAAAAACCCAGCCGAACGCACCAACACCTGCACCCAAACCGAATACTCCATTGTAGATTCCCACCTGCAAAGGATACGATTCCACAGGAGAAATGTCTCTCAGAATAGATAGACCGGGAGAAAAGAAAAAGGCAGATCCCCATCCCGCTACGAATCTAGAAAATGAAAGTTCTGCAAGGTTGTGGGAAAATCCTGATGCTATTGCCCCTAGTCCTAGAAGAAGCAGACCTATGAAGGCGACTCTTCTTGATCCTATTCTTGAAGCTAGCGCTCCTCCAATGAGCTGAAAAGGGGCTAGGCCGACATAGAAGAAAGTGGTCACAATTCCTAGTTGTACTACCTGTAGTCCCAAGTCTTTCGAAATATAGGTAAGACCAGGAGCTATATCGAACCAGTTGAGCGCGTAAACAGCTCTTGCAACGTTTATCGAAGTAGCTTTGAACAGGTATCCCACGGTCTTTCCTACTACGAAAGGGCTCCTGAAACAAATAACTTGTCTCCGTAAAATAGGACATTCAGGGTGCATAGCATTATTAATAAAGTGACTAGCTAACTCATGATTATTGTTCTAATTAAAAGGTCTAAATAGCTCCTTCGTGATACTTTATCGATCTATATGAGAATCATGACCAAAAGGAACCTTGAAGACGCTTTTTGCGGCGAAAGCAAAGCAGCTATGAAATACTCCATTTATTCGGAAGTTGCAGAAAAAAATGGATTATCTAACGTGTCCAGACTCTTCAAAGCCATATCCTATGCTGAGACAGTTCATGCTACCAACCACTACAGAAATTTAGGGATGATTAAGGGAACATCAGAAAATTTGGAAGATGCAATAAGCGGAGAACACTACGAGGTGAACGAGATGTACCCTGTTTTCAATGAGGTTGCGAAATTCCAAGAAGAAAGGGGGGCTGAAGTATCAACTAAATATGCTCTCGAGGCTGAAAAGATTCACGAAGAGCTTTACAGTGATGCTCTTGAAAGTGTCAAGAAAAAGAAAGATATAGAGGCAAAGGACATCTACATCTGCCCTGTATGTGGATATACCGTCGTTGGAAAGCCCCCTGAAAAGTGCCCCGTTTGTGGGACCGGAGGATCAAAGTTCAAGAAGTTCTGATTATCTCTTAGTTTGCCCTTTCAGGCTTTCGTCCTCCAGGAGGAGCTCCTCTAGGAGATGACCTACCTTCCAGTCTAAGGTCGTAGCTGTAGTGACTGCTACAATCGTATTATCTCCTAAACCCGTGGATTTTAGCGAGCCCAAAAGTTTAGAATAATCATCCCTGTCGAAATTGTGTAATATGATTATTCTCCTATCCTTGACAGATACCATACATATCCAGAACAAGTCTACCAATTTTAGATGTGCGGTTCACGAGCGGTGTCATTGAGTTGAAGTAGTTCGTTCGGAAGGTATGTGAGATAACATTCGAATTACGGAACTATTTTTTAAGGATGAAACCTATATTCACTTATGGAAAGGATTAGCAAGAGGGTGTCGGAGTATCTTTCTTCCAATCCATGCGCGATGGATTCTCTCCAGTCTGGAATAGTAAATTATTCATCACTTGCCAGATACCTCATGAAGCAGCTTAAGACTCAGAATTTCAGTGCTGTGCTGGCTGCAATCAAGAGATACCCCGAGCGAAATCCGTCTCTAGAATCCGCCTACAAATCTGCACTAAGTGAGTCAAGAATTGAGGCATTCTACTCGATAACCAACCTGACAGTTCGAAATTCTGTCGACAATTTCGTCAAGGTTTCTAAGATTTACGCCGGGATCTATGGGTCTGGCGGTAAGATAAGGGTTGTCCAAGGGAGTCAGGGAATTGTTATGGTAATAGATAGGAAAAATACCCCAGAGGTTCGTAAACAATTTCCCGCAGAAGAGGTTCTCTCCTTCAGAGAAGATCTAGCCGAACTTGTCGTGATCTCTCCGCTCATTATTGAAAAACTTAGGGGGTATGTTGCCTACATTTCGACCGTACTTGCCATCAATGGAATCAACGTTTATCAGGTAGCTTCCTTCTACAATGACGTGACCTACATTATGGATGAAAAATACATGGATTCAGCAGTCAAGGTAATCTCAAGGCTCACTTCTGGTCAGAAGGTCGGTTCGTGACTTCAAATATTAGACGTTGCCTTCTAGATTCTGCAGTTATTTCAAACTTCTGATCTTCAATTATGGAGATTACCTTGTATTTCCTGTTCATTACCCTACCAACGATGCAGTACTTTGTACCTTTTATTTCTATTACGTCAATCGTTGCGAAACCAGTGATTGGTGCAAACGGTGGATAGAATAGTGAAAAGAAGACTCCTGCGAGTACGTTCATCAAAACGTAGGTGACGTCATTCAACGGGATTAGTTCATACGAGAAGGGACCTATTATTACAGTGGCTATAGAGATCACGTAGACCATTACGCCAGGATTTCCACCGAGTGATGAGTGTACCCTGAGATCTTTGTAAATAGTTTTGTAATTTCTTCTCCTTGAACTTAGCACAAAACTTCTAAAATATATGACTGCAGCGATTACCAAGAAGAGAAAGATTATCCCTAGGACTTTGTCCATGTTCCAAGCTCCTGCTCAAAAGAGCAACTCTGACATATCTCACCTGGCGTAGGAGACCCGCAAATTTTGCATTTCCCCATCCTAACGTCTATTTCAACTGGCATCATATCTCTAATTTTTTCGAATGAGTTGATGATTGAATACTTTGTTCCCGGAGAGCGTTCCTCCCATTTGTCTATCGACTCTCTAAATTCGTTCCTGATAGCGCTTCCAGCATATGGACAAACTGAGTGGGAGAAGTCAATGCCTTTGATGATTGCGTAGAGCAGTACCTCCTTCTCAGCAATTTTGAGGAGAGGCTGGAGTCTCGGTACCAGTCCGGCCTTCGTCTCGCTATGGGGTCCCATTCTTGCGATCCTTGCCAGGTCCCCCCTAACTATATTCATCATCACGGATTGGGCCGTATCGTCAAGGTTCAGTCCCGTAACCATGTAGTCTACCTCTTCATCAATCCCTGCCTTGTTAATGAGCTTCCTTCTGAACACTCCGCAGTAACTGCACGGGGCGAGCCTCCCCCCTTGCGAAATGGTGTCCATGGTGGTTCCGAAATTCTCTTCTATACTAAGGATCCGGTGTTCAATGCCCAGCTTCTTTGTCAAGGATGAAGCTGCCCTAATGGTCTCAGGTCTATAGGACTTGATACCCTCGTCAATAGTCAGTGCAACTATACTCACGTCCTTCCTCTTCCCGAATACCCTCTGCGTCTCATAAAGAGCCACTGAACTGTCCTTTCCACCAGATAGAGCGACTCCTATTCTGACCGGCTTAGTAATTTTTAGCTCTCGTCGGAACTCTAAGTTTACTCTCTTCTGGAAGAATTCGACGAAGTGCTTGTCGCACAGATGGCTGCCATTGTACTTCAGGAAAACAACTGCTTCCTTGTTACAAAGAGAACATTGCATCAACATTGTAGTCAAAAAAATTATAAAAGCCTTTTTTATTATTCCCCATGGAAGATTTTGAAAAAGAGCTTGCGGAAGTATCGAGATACTTCGAGAGTTTCGCAATGACTGACTATGAGCTGAGGGGATTCTTGGCTCTTGTTCTACTGGGAGCGAGTACCCCAGATAGTATAGCAATGACTGCTAAAATTCCAAGAACTTCCACGTACAAGGTTCTTGAAAAACTCGAAGAAAGAGGCTTTATAACTTCACTGGAGGGGAGACCTAAAGTGTTCAAGGCCAAGAACATCTACGAAATCAGGAAGAATTTCTCCAAGAATCTTGACGTTCTCTTCGATAAGCTCACGGATATGAATGAGCTGCTGACTCAGCAGGGCCTTCCTCAGCTCATCTATACAATCTACGGGCGGGATAGGGTGCTAGAGAAGATGAAAGAGGTTCTGAACTCTGCTGAACGGTTCGCATCAATCTCCACTCCAAAACTCAGAGACCTGCGACAAGAGCTTGGGAAGGAGATCGAATCAGCCATAACAAGGAATGTGACCGTTTCTATAGTGGCCCCAGACAATCAGAGAGTACCGCAAGGTACAAGGGTCTTCAGGAATAACTCACTCATTGCGACCGACATGGTTTCTGACGGGACTAGAGCACTTATAGCAGCCCCGGATCTTTCCGCGTGTGGTTTCACAGACAATCCCCTGCTAGCTGAACACATTAACAGCTACATCGACATGTTGATGAGCAAAAGAGCCTGAGGCGTGAACACCTTTGAAAGTCTACGTGATCGACAACGGAGGACAATGGACCCATAGGGAGTGGAGAGTGCTAAGGGATTTAGATGTGAATTGCGAAATCAAAAGTAATGAGTCCAACGTCAGCGAGATAAGCGATGCAGATGGTCTCGTTTTATCAGGGGGAGCTCCGTCCATAGCCTATGAAAGCTTTAGACTGGGGAATACTTCTCTGTTCCTCGATGAGATGAAAATCCCAATACTGGGAATATGCGCTGGGGCGCAGTTTATGGGGATGCATTATGGTTCCAAAGTAAGCCCCGCCGTTCATCCAGAGTTTGGGAAAGTGGAAATTTCGGTTATAGAGGGAGATTCAATACTAAGAGGTCTTCCAAAGAAGTTCTTCGCCTGGGAGAGTCACAATGACGAAATAAAGGAAGCACCGACGGGATTCCAACTACTTGCATCTTCGGAGACTTGCAAAGTTCAGGCCATGGCAAACAGCGACAAGGGAAGGTACGCTCTTCAATTCCATCCAGAAGTTGAGCACACTCAGTTCGGAGTTAATATTTTCAAGAACTTTCTTGAATTATGTGCTCCCTGAGAAATTCTTTCACCTTTTCTCTGAATTCTTCGATCGTAGAGTCATTACAGATGTAGCGATCAGCCGTTGCAATAACTTCTCCAATTCCCCAGGATAGCTCTCTCTTCTCCCTGACGGTAAACTCTTCCGGGTTCCTAGGATCATCCTCTCGTCCACGCTTGAGAAGCCGGCCATACCTGTAATCCTTACCTGACGAAATTCCAACTACAAGGCCTATTTCCATATCCTTTCTGAACCTTTGAATCTCTTCGATGTTCCTGACTCCCTCAACTACTACAAAATTGCTCTTTATTCTCTCGATCGTTCTCTTAGCCCAGATGTCCATTCCGTGATCTCTTCTTTCTCTGGAAGCTATTTCCCCACTCATAGAGATGCTTAGACCGATACTCGATGTGAAGTCTCTGACTACATCACCCATGTTTACTACTTCGATACCCATTTCTCTTGCAACCAAAGCAAATTCGTCCTTGCCCGAGCCTGGCATGCCAATGATAAGAATAGCCTTAGCCTTCACGGTACCAGATTAGACCAAAGATATATAGGTTTACGAATCCGGAAGGGACTTTTGCAAAGGCTTGACGTCTTTCAGTTGGGACAACATTTCGTCTGCTATCAGAATTTCCTTGATTTTGGAAGAGCCGTAGTTTAGGCTTGCCGTCGTAGTTCTACCGTATCTTCCAAAACTCTGAACCTTGGTATCGATGAGACCAAGATTTGAAAGCTCTCCAATTATATCTGCTACTCTGCGCTGGGTCAGGCTGCCTACTCCCATTCTGTCTGCTATCTTTTCATACAGGTCGTAAAATTCTCCCATTGTAGAACTCCCACCGTTCTTTATCTCGTTTATGAGCGTGATGGAGAAGAGCACCAGCTTGCTGTGTAGGGGAAGCGTGAAAACTGTTTCGACTACCACGTCCCGTTCCAGTTTTCTTTTTGCCTCGTAAATTGTTTCATCACCGATTCTTCCTTCATTTCCCTTTTCTGTTATCTCGACAGCTATCCTGAGTAAGTCGATTGCTCTTCTTGCGTCTCCATGTTCCTGAGCAGCAAGAGCAGCACAGGTTTTCATTGCAGAGTCGTCAATTGAATCTGCAATTCCCGCATACATCGACCTGTCACGGAGGATGTCGTATATCTGAGAGGCATTGTATGGATTGTACACCATGGTCTCCTCTATCAGACGACTCTTCACTCTGGGATCCAGGTATTCTGTGAACCTCAGATCATTGCTTATGCCAAGTATGCATACCCTCCCCTGATTTGAGACTTCGTTTATTCTAAGGAGCTGGTAGAGAACAGAGTCACCGCTCTTTCTCACGAGTTTGTCTATCTCATCTAAGACTATGATCGCAATGCCTGCGAAGTTGTTGATCTTTTCGACAACCGTGTTGTAAAGTTTGTCTAGCGGCCACCCAGTAAAAGGAAGTTTCTCCTCCCAAGCGTCCAGAAGACCATCCCCCACGGAAAGCAGAACACCGTAAGGATTGTCGACTATTCCACAGTTGACATCTATAATCTTTATCTTTGTGTCCAGCCGTGACTGTATCGCTTTCATCATTTCATTCTCTACAAACTTTACTACGCTCGTTTTTCCGACGCCGGGTTTACCGAATATGATAACGTTTGAAGGCTTGAAATTCTTCAACGATGGGGAAAGAATTTCGGCAAGCTGCTCGGCTTCCTCCTCCCTGTGCGGCAACCGTTCGGGCACAAATCCAGGTTCCAGAGCTTGTCTCTGACCTTTAACAATCAACGACGAATGGTTGAATTTTTCAAACAAGTTTTTCGATGATGCGCCCATGGTATAGTAAGAGAAAAGTAACCATATTAAAACCGTTTCTTATCAAGTCTTTTACCAAAATGAATAAATATCCAGCATCTCATGCACTCCCCTCTGTTTCCACTGGAGAACTATGTAACTGGTATTCTATTCGATGAGTTCTGTAGGCTTTCCAACCCCCTTCGTTTCCATTGGAACCATTTCAGACTTTTCTTTCTCATCTAGCAGTGTTTCCATTTCTCCGACGAGGTAAAGTGATCCTGTGATTACGGTGTTTCTTCCTGAATCGATTGCCGCATCGAGTGCACTGGAGGGTCGTTTTTGAACTTCTACGTCTTTAAAAAATAGTTTTGCCTCCCTCTTTAGAACTTCACTGTCTTTCTTCCTTTCCAGCTCGTTCGGTTCCGTTAAGAGCACACTCTCTGAAACTTCTGATAAATTCTGCAAAATGTTGTAGCTGTTCTTGTCCTTCAGCACTCCCAGGACGATCAGAGGGTCCTTTATTGAGTACCTCCTGATGTTAGTACTTAAAATTCTGCTTGCCTCGGAGTTATGAGCCCCGTCCATTATCAAAAGAGGATTTCTCCTCCTTATCTCAAACCTTCCAGGGATTTGATCTTCCTGCAGGCCTTGCAGAATATCTTTTTTGCTCGGAGAATTCTTCAGAGATTCACAGGCTAGTATTGCAGAAATAGAGTTGTTTACCTGGTGTTCACCTAAAGCCCGCAATTTTACCTCATAGTCGTCATGGCCAGTATCCAGTCTGAACCCCGTGCCTTCTATTGAAAAGTTTAGATTGCTCACTGCACAATCTTCAACTTTCTTGATACTAGAACGATTTACATTTGCAGTGCCTTCAAAAATGTCACTCGCCAACTTGGGGACCTTTCCGATTACTAACGGTTTGCCCTTCTTGATTGTCCCGGCCTTCTCTTTAGCAATGTACTCCAGACTTCCCCCCAGTTTGTCTGCGTGCTCAAGACTCAGGCTTGTTATCACAGATACCTCTGGATCAATTATATTTGTGGAATCCAACCTACCTCCCAGTCCCACTTCCACCACTGCAAACTGAACTCCCTCTCTCCTGAAATAATCAAATGCCATGAGCGTGGTATATTCGAAGAACGTCAGTTGTGTGATCTCTCCGTTAAATTCTATGGTGGACCTGTGCTGATTGACGAATTCATTTACGAATTCTAATGGGATCTCCCTGTCATTGGCAATGATCCTCTCAGAAAATCTCCTTAGGTGCGGAGATGTGTATAATCCGGTCGTAGAGCCTCGCTTCAAAATCCTGTAAATGAAGGTGGAGGTAGACCCTTTCCCATTCGATCCCGCAACGTGAATGCTCCTAAAACTCTTTTCAGGGTTTCCAAGAGATTTTGCGAATGCTACTGTTGGACCCAATCCAAGCTTTATGCCAAATCTTGAAAGTGAAAACAGGAATCTCTCCCCGTCCATTAGCGTCTGTAGGCATTCGTCAGTAAAAAGGTTTATTTATGCCTGAACTTAGGTTTGTGAAGTCTATAAGAATAATAGTCGTCGAACCTAAGAACCCTGGAAATCTGGGCGCAATTGCGAGACTCATGAGGAATTTCGGGCTTGACGATCTGATGGTGGTCAATATGCACCGGATTCCGAGTGAGGACTACTTCAGATCCATGAGGGGGAATCAGATTCTTGATAGATGTAAAATGGTAGATTCGCTGGTTGAGGCAATACGGGGACTGGAGTACGTGGTCGGTACCTCAGGAGTAAAGAGTGAGTCGCCAAAGGAAGTGCTAAGGAATTACTTGAATCCTAAGGAATTTGTAAGGTTATCTACAAGAATAAAGGGAGCTGTAGGAATTGTGCTAGGTAGAGAAGATATTGGGCTCACAAACGCGGAACTCTCGATGTGTGACTTCTTCGTTCACATACCAGCTGACGAAGATTATCCTATATTAAATGTTTCGAGCGCTGCTGCAATACTCTTCTATGAACTGTTCGGCTCTCCCAAGACGAGGAATGTTGAAGCAATAAAAAGGGCTGAGACAGACAGATTGATAGAAAAATTCAGAGAGAGTCTTATAAACAACAATTATCCCAAGCACAGAATTGAGAAAACAGCGCTTATGTTCAGGCGAATCATCTCGAGGTCAACACTATCACCCTATGAGTATAGGATATTGATGGGTTCCATTGGATGTACCAGGAGGAGGGATAACTCAAGGTGATCCAATAAACATCCTGCTTCGTCATTTCATCCAGTGATAATTGCGATGTGGATTCCTGGAAGTTTGTTATTTCCCGCGATCCTAGCTGTAGCGGCAATGGATGCCGTGGCAGCAGGAATAGGATTAATTCCTTCAAATTGCTTAATAAGATTCTTGTATACTTCTAGCTCTTCGTCAGATACGTACTCTGCAAAACCTCGGGATCGGACGAGCGCATCAAAAGCAAGTTCGCCATCATAGGAATGATAGTTGACTAGCGGTTCGTTTATCTCCGTTTCCTTGATGCGTTCTATTGGGAAGTCCCTGATTTTCTTCTCATTGTTCTTGAAACTTTCTATGACGGGATTCCCACCATCTGTGCTTGCTGCAATCATTCTTGGATTTCTTGGTGAGTCCAGTTCTTTCCTTATTTTTTCGAAACCGTGGAAAATACCTGCGAGTGTCGTTCCGTTCCCTACCGGGACGGAGACAGTATCAGGAATCCCTCCAATGGATTTGTATATTTCGTACGAGATTCCAGAAAATGCTTCGAGACCCAGTTCCGGGTGAGCTCCTGCATTGCCATCGTACCAGCCGTTATTCTTGGCGTCTTGCTTGCTGGTCTCCACGGAGTCTTCGTATTTGCCATCCACAAGCTTCAGTTCCGCCCCGTATTTCCTTTCAATCTCTATTAGTCGATTCGAGTGAAACTGTTTTGGAATGTATATGACTGATTTGATGTGATAAAGTGATGCGTAATATGCTATCGACGTACCGTAATTGCCGCAACTTCCAGCAACTATTTTATCAAAACCCAAGTCAACTGCCTGCCGTACGGTCAGACTTGCCGACCTGTCCTTCTGCGTGCCAGTGGGGTTTGTTCCTTCATACTTTATGTAAAGTTTGTTTATGCCAAGAAATTTCCCAAGCTTCTGAGAGTTTATTAGTGGTGTGTTTCCTGAGGTCTTATGGTTTGACTGCATCCTTAGACGCTAATTGCATTTCTGGCTTAAAACTGTTCCTCAGGATGGCTATACGCACGTCTGAATATCCCGCAACTAAAACGGGTTGTTCAGTTTAAGGAAATACCTGCGTTAGTGGCCAAATTATTATGGGGTGAGGTTAAAGCAAACTCCTTTTGCTGTACGTTGCTTCCACCCTGCGTTTGAGAGACGAACTCTCTAACCAAACCGTCTATGTGCTCATTTACACGTGACATCACGTGAGTCCAAGGATACTCTCTCATTGAGGAGGCGAAGTTTTCATTTTCCACAATCGCAGTGGATTCGACTGCTCCCCTTAGGTCCTTCAGGACGAGGTCTCCTCTTTTCTTCCTCTCAGGAGATTCGCTATGAAACGGCATTATCGCGATCAAATTTACTCTGTCTTTCTTGGAGTTCAATACATTACAGACAGTCTTCAGTACCGATGAAGAAAACTTACCTGCCGGAGAAGATACTATAACGACATTCTCCTCCCTTGCCTGCTTTCCAAGGAACTCTGTAATACCTTCCAAGGAGCTAAAGTGAGAAGAATCTATGTAAACTGAATTCACATATCCAAGTGACCTAACGACGTTGACGCCAGCGCCTCCTACACCCAGTACTTTAAAATTGTCTGACATATTAATGACATTGATATGACAGTATATAAACTTTGTGACATTTGAACGTATAACTTTCGGTTCAATCCCTCATTTTTCTGAGATTCCCTGGGACTTCCCTATCATATTCAATTTGCTCAGTAGGATACTGGGGGAGATACGAAGAATGTATTCGTTCTCCACCCCTCCAGAGTAGCCCTTCCCTATTTTACTCTTTTTAACTAATCCAGACAGTTCAATCGTTTTCAAAAGTTTGTAGATTCTTGCGTCACTCATTCCGGTACCCAGGTTCTTCAGGTCTGACGTCTTGAATCCACTTTCAAAGCGCTTAGATTCCAGGAGCGATTTCAGCATCAAGATTTCTTCTTGATCTAGATTTATTAATGAGCTGTCCTCCAACGGTGGGGAGAAATCTCTGTAGGCCTGAAGAACTGCTTCCTCATCTAGAAAAACGTTTCTCGACTCTGCATAAAGTGCCGAATTCCTTAGCAGTTCTATTGCATTTCTTGCACTTCCACTGTCCTCTACCAGTTCGGATATCCTTTCAATAGCAGAATTTGTGAAAGATCCTTCATAGAGACCGCCGTTTGCCCTCCTCGATAGAATCTCGTAAAGTTCGTTGGCTTTATACTCTGTCAACGAAAGTCTGTTATACTTCCCTAAACCTGAAAGGGTACTTTTATCAAGATACATCTCAGGTTCTTCCATCGACAAAAGCATCAGGTTGATTTCAGGACCACCAAGTTCTTTGCTTCTCGATAATGTATAAACAATCTGTCCGTGACTTCGCTTCAGGGATTGAGCTTCGTCCAGAACTATTAGGTTCTTCTTTTCTGGCAATTCTCTGAAGAGTATACTGGATAGAGATTCCGATCTTGTATTCCCCAGTTCTGGAAGCCTGATGTTTGGATCGTCGAGAATTGATGCAACTATTGATCTGTCCGTCTGGTTTACATAACAGTTTACGTAAACACCGTTGTAACCTTTCAACTCCCTCAGTAGGTATTTTCCAATAAGCGTCTTCCCTGTACCGGGGTTACCCCTTATAACGAAGGATGAAGATGTGGCACCAAGAGTTATCAACTCCCTGAGTCTCGCAATTTGCTGTTCTCTACCTATGACGTCATCAGGGACATATTCCTGCGACAGGATTATCGAATTTTTGATGATTTTCATTTGGATTTTAACCCTTAAACGAAAATTAATTATAAACCCTATTATGTCGAACTATGGAATACATTAACCTAGGAAAATCCGATCTAAAAGTTTCCGCAATTGGACTCGGAGCGTGGCAGGCCGGTGCAAAAGGGTGGGGAAAAATAGTTGATTCTGATGTAAAAAATGCTATTCTGACCTCTATTGAAATGGGACTCAACTTCATTGACACAGCTGAAGTGTACGGAGATGGTCACTCGGAATCTGTAATCGGCGAAGTTATCAAGGACATCAGGGACGAGATAATCATTGCTACAAAGGCTTCTGGAAGTCATCTAAAACCAGAATATCTCGAGCGTGCACTGGACGGAAGCCTGAAAAGATTAAACACTAATTACATAGACCTTTACCAGATACACTGGCCTGACATCTACACTTCCCTTAGGGATACGATGAAGACGCTAGAGAGAATGGCAAACGACGGGAAGATAAGGTACATTGGCCTTTCAAACTTCAGCATATGTCAGATAGAAGAAGCAAGATCCTACCTCTCGAACATGGATATAGTTTCTAACCAGGTAAGATACAACATCCTTCAAAGGGAAATTGAAGAAGAGATGCTGCCGTATCTGAACAAGGAGAAAATTAGCGTAATAGCGTACTCACCTCTAGCCCAGGGATTGCTCACGTTCAAGTACGATCTCGCAAATCTGGAACCTAGTGACGTTAGAAAGAACAACAGACTGTTCTCTGAACAGAATGTCAGGATAATAGCTTCATTCCTCTCCGTCCTGAGAGATATATCGATGGAAACAGGGCATTCGGTAGTACAGTTGGCACTCAACTGGCTGATTTCTAGAGGCAATGTTATTCCCATTCCCGGAGCTAAGAACAGGGACCAGGCGACAATCAACCTTCAGTCCAATGGGTGGAGGCTGACTGCTGAACAAAACAAGAGAATTGAAGACCAGTATCAAACGATCAAGGATAAGCTAGATACTTTCTAGTCTTTTACTCTGTGAATCAGTTCCACACTGGGTCCGAAGAGTAAATTCTTGAATTCAGCCGAAACGTCGTACTGTCTAGTTTCAATATCGCTTTCTATGAGCATCAGTTCCGAAAGTTCATCTGGGTATCCTTCTGAAAAAATGATCTCTTTAATTCCGGCATTAATAATCATTTTAGAACAGTCAGAACAGGGATGTGTGGTTACATAGATTATGCTTCCGTTTATTGCTGTTCCGTTATAGGCTGCCTGAATTATGGCGTTTTGCTCTGCGTGGAGTCCCCTACACAACTCTCTTCTTTCTCCGGCAGGGACCTTCAGCTGATCCCTAAGACATCCAACTTCGTCACAGTGAAGTGCTCCCCTAGGTGGCCCATTGTAGCCAGTGGCCATTATTCGCTTTTCTTTGACTATGACAGCACCTACTTTTCTCCTAACGCAATTAGACCTAGTAGCCGCCATAAAAGCCATCCTCATGAAGTATTCATCCCAAGAAGGTCTTTCCATCTTAGTTGTATACCTACCTGATAATAAGTATTTATGGAAATGAGAAAAAATATTCTCAATAAGCAACAGCATAACATTTTTATCTAACTTTAATTTGTATTAATATGGCAAAGTACAGCTTCAAGTGCGCTGACATAGGAATGAATTGTGGCTTTGAAACCAAAGCCTCGACCAAGGAAGAATTGATGCCTTTAATTGCAAATCACGCAAAAACCGCCCATAACATGAATGAGATACCGCCGGATGTACTGCAAAAGGTCAATTCAGCAATAAAGAAAAGTTTCTTCTGAAGTTAGTTAAGGCTTCAATATCGGGAACTATATCATATGAAAGTTAGTCCTTAGTTTCACAGATGCATTATGCAGGATACTATTCAACCCGAGTTCCAATCAATAATGTGATCGATGATTGAGTAGGATGTAGATGATCCGGTTCTCAGTTAGTTGGTTCTTGCTCCATTAGAATAGCACCTAGGGTTCGTCAACTTTTCAATCATAGGGAACTAGATCCGTCAATTTTGCTAAATTAAGCAAATAGAGGAGCTTTGACCTCCTTTGCTGGTTTCGGCAATGCAAGTACAATTAAAGCAGTAAAAAGACCTAGAGCTAGCATTATCTCGAATGCATACGGGAGACGGGAATATGTTCCTGCAATTATGACTCCGATGATGAGTGGCCCAACCGCCTGACCGGTAGTTCCTCCAAGATTCCAAACAATCGCATTACTCACAGTGGTAGAGCCTCTTGGAACGTAATCCGCTATCATTGACATGAATATCGGGAAACCACTGAAATTGAAAAAACCGAATGCTGCTAGTGCCATTAATGATTCAGTCCCGTTTGAGAATAGATAGAGAATCATAAGTACAACTGAGAGTACTGTTGTTGTAATCAGTATTTTTCGTTTATCGTGATTTTCTACAAGAAGACCAATTATCAGTTGACCAATTATCCCTCCTGAGAACATGAGGGTCATCGTCATGCCGAGGGAGAGTGAAGCACCATAACCTCTTACAAAACTTAGATACTCCGGTATCCAAGCGACGACACTAAAAAATGAAATGTTCCGAATGAGAGAGATTATCGCTAAAAGTATTATACCTCTTCCAACGGCTGATTTAGACGAAGCGGGACTGTTTTCGTCACTTAGAGGTTTAGCAATCTGTGTTTTCTTCGGAGGTCTTTCTAATTTTTCCTTATCCATATACTCCCTGATGAATAAGAACATCACAGATGATACTGCTAGCCCAAGAATTCCGAAAAATACTGCGCTCGAAGAGCTTGATACTAACACTATGCCTACAGCTAGTAGAAGAGAAGGAAAAATTGCTCTTCCTAGGCTCCCTGCCGAGCCGTTGATTCCAAGGTATCTCCCAAGCTTGTTTCCTTTATAGTATGATTGGAGAATTGCGGTTCCAGTTGGATGATAAAAAGACGCTCCAATACCTGTTATAATGGATGAGATTATGAGGAAATATGAAACCATGTAGTGATTCAGAGCTATCGAAAAGAGAAGCATCCCTGTTGACATAACTGCTATTCCTAGAATCATCCCCAAAGACTGCAAGTGCCTTTTATCGATAATCCTGCCAAAAAGGTTAGCACTGATAGCGGTAGATACATAGTAAAGAACGAGAGAAATCGTAATCAAGGTTGCATCTATGTCGCGTGCTGTAGCGATCAGATCAACAATCACAGGAACCAAGAAAAACATTCCATCGTTCAGGAAATGTCCCATCGAGGTGGCTATTAATGGATAAGATTTGCGTGTTAACCCGGTACCGATCGAAGATTGGATTGAGCCTGTTAAAGACACTCTCAATCACTTCCTCCCCGAACTTTTTGTTGCGACGCACGAATTGAATCGGGAGATTTTTCCAGATTCGTCTTAAGATTTTCTTCCTTAGTTGGAAGTGACGTAGTAGACCTGAAAGTCAAACAATAATGATACGGTTCAAAATAGAATTTGTCTTCAAGTAAAAATCCATATTCCCTGAAGAGACTTTCCACTTCAGATTCTTCTAGTCTGATCGAGTATGGGGGACCAAAAGGTGTTTCCATTTTCAACCAGTCTATGTCTACGACCCGCCCTCCCATCCTGATAAGCCTTCTAATCTCTTTTATCAGGTCTTGCTTATTTTCTGCATTGTGAAATGAATTAGCAATGAAAATAATGTCTACTGACCCACTTTCGATGTTTGTATGCGACATATCAGCTAACACTTTGCGTATGTTGCCACTATCAGCTTCTAAAGTTCCTAAATTTTCGTCAATTGCAGATAGAGCAACAGAGCTCTTATCTACAGCATAAACGGTTCCGTGGGGTCCAATCAAGCGTGAAATTGGAATTGCGTAATATCCATCACCGCATCCTAAGTCGACTACGGTTAATCCTCCGCTAAAACCAATTCGATTTAAGATGGCAGGTTGATCCTCCCTTTTTCTGCCACCTTGGCGGTGCTGAAATTTCCTCAATGAGTGCTGAACGCCATAGGACATTTCTTCAGCACTATCTTCTTCGTCCTTCATGTGTATAGATAAGTTATTCACATATAAGTATTTAATCTGTTATCATTTTATCTATATCATGACAATCAAAGAAAAGGTTCTCAAAGGAGTTACAAACCTGTTAATTCTAAGAAACATTGCAAAATCTCCATCTTACGGTTATATGTTGCAAAAAACGATATCGGACGAGTTACAACAGAACCTGCCAACGGGAGAGATTTATATTCTTCTAAGGAACCTTGAAAGAAAGAAACTGATCAAAAAAGAGAGCAGAATCAGGGTAAATGGAAGAATAATAACACAATACAAAATAACCCCCGAAGGAAAGCAGTTCTTGAAACGGCATTTAGTCCCAATGGAGACTGTGATAAGAGTGTTACACACTTTAATAGACGATATCAAGAAAATGGAACTATAGCTCAATTAGACGAATTAATCAACTTGATTCCGAGAATATTTGATGCAAGATATGTAGGTACGACTTGTTGATGCATTTTATTGAATGAGAGTGAACCATAGGAATCTACCAGTTTGCAGCTTTCTCTGTCAATTTTTGTAATTGCTTCACATTAGACTACAATCACCGACCTCTTGGATTGAATCTTGTTTCTACTCTCCTTGATGCTCCGGCCGGGATTTGGACCCGGGTCGTGGGATTGAGAGCCCCATATGCTTGGCCGGTCTACACCACCGGAGCTAAACATAATCAGGTGAAAATATAAAATCTCTCTCAATGATTACATATAGTGTATGAACCTGTGCACTCGCTATGAAAAGCGATCCATATATTGAGCTCCTTAGCTCCTTTGTCAATCCTAAGCATTCACAAGATGTATTCTATCTTACCATTCTTCACGAAGTAACTGTTTGAAATACGCATATCCTCATAAATCCTAATTCCACCTTCTGAGATAGTTACTCTAGAGCCTTTGGAGAATATCCTTAACTCCTTTATCCTATCACCCTTTTCTCTTAAGAATTGTTCTATTGCCAGTTCGTTGTCTTCATCGTCTTGGACATCTAACTGTACATTTTCCACCGGTCCAACATCTTCTTTGCTCTTTGTCTCTTCCTTATGAGCAATCGGCTCTGTTTTGGTGACCTTTGAAGGGATCATTGAAATCCTTGTTATAGCTTCGTTTCTCTCTTTAGCATCATTGCCCTTCCAAAGCCCAATGGTCCTCTGGAGAATAGAGATCAGGTCATCTCCTTTTTTTGCCACCTTCTCTTCTTTCAAGTCCTTTTCAGCAACTATGACATGGAGGTCATTCTTTGCCCTTGTAAAGGCCACATACATTATTCTGGTCTCTTCGTTGAGGGAGAAGCTGTGTCTCTCGCTCTTTCCTACTATCTTTCTGCTTGGAGACGTTATGAAATCCTTGTCTCGCTTGACTACCAGACCGGCATATTCATCTGAGTAATACTTCTCCCTGTCTATCCCAGGTCTAAGGTCATAGACTATGACTGTGTTGAATTCAAGGCCCTTGGCCTGATGTATCGTCATAATCTTTACCCTCGTTCTGTCTTCAAGAAGATCTTCAATTGGTCCACTCTCTTTGCTATTGCTGGCATTTTCCAACCACTCAGCGACTGATTGTGCATTTCCACCGTAATTGCTCACGTGAGATGAGAGAAGTTCCAGAATTCTGTTTAACCTGCTGGTTCTTTCCGTTCCTCCATTTGAACCGAGCAGTGCTGAGACGTATCCTTCCCTCAGTAGAATCCTATTCAGGACAAAGTCTATCCTTTCACTTTTTAATGATTCCCTGTACCTTCCAAGTTTTGAATCTATAATTTCTCCAAACTTGCCTTTCTCTCTTGCAAGATCCGAGACAGTCATCCCGAACAATGGCGAAAGGAGTAATCCAACCTGTGCAACTTGATCCCCCGGATCTGCCAGGTACCTCACGACGGATAGTAAGTCAAGCCCCTCCTGAGACTTGAGGATTGACTCTCCAGAGATGAGAACACAATCTACTCCCTCATTCTTAAGAATCCGTTTCAGGTTGAAAAAGTCGGTAGAAATTCTACTAAGAATGGCAATGTCACCTGGCGCTTCTCCTTCCCTTATCTTATTTTTGACTATTTCTGCTACTGCCTGAATTTTATCATCTTCCACATATAAGTATGCCCCTCCCTCGTGGTCAGAGAAGCCTTCCATTGGTTCGTATTCTACTAGTGAAGGAAAGAACTTGTTGAAAAATGCAATCAAATTTTTCCCACTTCTCCTGTTTGTCTTTAGCGTCACTTTGTTTGAGATTCTCTCAGAGAATCTCCTTTGTGCTGCTGGATGCGCACCTCTAAACGAATAGATACTCTGGTTGAGGTCGCCAACTACAAAAAAGGAAGAACCGTGGGACCAAAATCTTTCAAATATCGCTATCTGGAGTTCATCGGTGTCTTGAAATTCGTCAACAAGTACGTATCTGAATTTCTTGGCGATCTCCTCTCCTTTGGAGTCCATAATCTTCAGTGTATAAAGCAGAAGGTCATCAAAATCCATCAGCCTGGCTTTCTGCTTGATTTCCTGATAATGGATGGAAAAGGAGGTAAGAAGAGAAACGAGACCAGGGATAAGGGAAATTCTAAATTTGGTGGATATCTCCTTCATTACTCCTTCATCGAACACGTCCCTGGAATAGCGTGTGAAAAAGCTTTGATTCTTAAAGATCATGTAATCGAGATAACCCTTCTGCGCTTCCATGATGTCCGTGCAATCTCTTATGACCTGTTCTATATCAGTTTCAAATGCGTCTAATATTCTCCCAAGTATCATCCCTTCTTCGGTCATCCTACTTTCATTTCTCACCCCGATTATGTAATTCCTAACGCTTTTCTCCAGGAAATTGAAAGATTCAAGTTCGTCCATTACTCTGAAAGACCACGGGATACCAATTTCTGAACCGTACTTCCTAACAATTCTAGAGCAGAAATTGTGTATTGTGCCGACGTTGGAAGTGGGTAGCTGTCTGATTATATCGAACCGTTCATCCTTCAGTGCTCTTTTCTTCAACCTGTCTATAAGTTCCTCAGAAGCACGGTCGGTGAATGTAATTGCGACAACATTCTCTACACCTTGTTCAACCATCAGCTCATAACATTTGTTTATGAGAGTTTCGGTTTTTCCCGATCCAGGAACCGCAGAAACAAAATCTCCAGTCACTTTACCACCTTCTTTCCTGAACTCTGCAGACACTCAATAACGGACAGAATAGCTCATTCTCGCACTTCCAGAGATTACCTCCTTCCTTTACCACGGGATCAAAATCACCACTCAAGAAGTCATCAAGCACTGGATCTACGATATCCCTGCACTTTTTCATTTGGGCCTGCTCGTTCGGAATGGCATTGAAGAAACCTGCAGTGTTGAATCCTTCACTGATGTCTCTGAATGATACGTATGCCGCCGCCCTTACCTTCTTCCCGAGAACAGATTCCACTCCAAGCTTGTAGAAGAACAATTGGACCTTGGTATGTCTTTCATCGCATAAGTCGTTTTTTGGATAGCCGTAGAGTGAACTCTTGTAATCGATGATGCACAATTCTTCTTTTTCCTCGTCAATTCTATCTACATAACCACCAATGCTGATCCTCTTCCCTCCGAATTCATACCAAACTTGTTTATCATTTGTTGGGAAATGGAATTCCTTTTGAACTGTCTTCCTCCCTAATTCAAGGGCATGGTTGACATCCATCACAAAGAATCTTGCAAGCTTTCCATTAAGTAGGTACTTCTCTCTATAAAATTTGAGAGCTTCGATTCTCGACTCATATCTCTCTTTGCTAATCTCAGATTTTACGAACGAATCTGCAAGCTTTCCAAAATTCGCAGGTGATAAGTCTGTGGAATAGTATTTTTCGAGTATCTTGTGCGTCATCGACCCTGTGGTTCTCGGGTCGAGGAATTCACGAGGGGCATCGATTTCATCGATTCCGAGCATGCCATTTACGAACCCCTTAAAGTGACAGCCTGCATAGTTTTCTATAAACGTTGGGTAAATAGGCTTCTCAACCCTAGTTTTAATGAGTCGCTCATCGAGTATGTATTTCCTTGAGCTTTCAGTTTCCCTTCCTTTTTCCCATTCTGCAATGGGATTGATAGGGACAAATACCGAATCTCTAGGAACATATTCCTCTTCCCCTTTTAGGCTGTCATAAAATGCCGTAGATTCTGTATAAGTCAACTTGTCATCCATCGCAGAGTAGGTCGCTGTGACGTTCTCTGCCTGCTCGATTATGGACAAATATGCGTCTTCCATCAGTTTATCAAACGATCCTTCCAAGCCGATTCTTTGCAGAAAATCCCTTAATTCCTCAGAAAATGACCTCAGAGAAGATGATGCATCCATTCCTCCAAGATACAGATTATCTAGAGGGATCCCCGTCAAATCCAGGGGTTTTCCAATCAAGACTTTTGAACCGCCAATGACACTGACCTTTGGAATGCTCTTCATAGATTCCATATCATTGATCAAGTCAGTAGGGTCGTAAGAGTAGCCTTCAGAGGAAGCGTTCAATAAGGACAAGATTTTGTTCGGATAATTCCTCTGGCCAAGATATTTGCTGCAGAATCGAAGCAGAAGTTCAAGGCCATCCGGCCTTTCGATCCGATCCAGAAGAAATTCTAAGTCCTTCAGTAGATCGGTACCTATCTTAAGGTCTTGGAAGAGTGTCTTCCAATCCTTTATCCCTCTGGTTATATTCTTTTCATAGCATATGTTCTTTATATCGTAAATCTTCGATTGATCAATGCCAGAAAATGGACTTTCCAACAGTGATATCATGGACTCAAACGAGAAGTCCTCCTCGAGGCATTTCAGAGCCGCAATCACAAAGTTATATGGAGCGTCGTTAAGTACCACCTCGGCTACTGACGACGCTATCGTTGCTTCTACTCCATAAAGTTCCAATTCCTTGACCAACGCCACTGCGAGAAAGTCGTCTGGAAACACTATGCCAGTTATACCTTTTCTGGACTTCACGTCTCTAGCAATCCACCTAATTTCTGCATAGTAATCTGAGAACTTCTTTTTTGAAATTAAGGGATGTCCCTTTCTCGCTTCAGTGTGACTTCCGAATAATCTATGGTAAGGTCTCATGAAGGGAGGAATGTGATTAACGTAATTGGCAGACAGGTTGTATTTTAGGGGAAAAAGGTCCACGAACTCGCTAAAATCTTCTGCCTCACTCTTCCCCATTTCAGAAATGAGCTTGTAGTAATTTACGGTAATTTCGCTGTATCTCTCAATCTTTTTTTCTGAACTATCCCCAGCCACCAGCTTGTGCACCTTTGAAGTCTCACCAACAATTTTAAGGAAATTCTGCAAATTCCTAATCGAGACAAGATCATCTACTGATGCACCAGATTTGAGAAGGGCAATGTTGATTTCCTCATCAGATACTATATTGACATTGACTGAAGATGACATTTCCTTTATGAGATCGATTATTCCCTGTGCTTCTACCCCAAAATTAATCGAGTAAACGCGTGCAGCACCGCTTGAATAAAAAATGTGCCTTCTTCCTTCACCTACTGCCACGTATGCCTAAGTTAACTTACGATAAATTATTTACCAGTCAAAAAGAGCATGACTTTTGTGCAGACTACTGGTAGTTACAAAAAACTGATTTGTAACCTATTTTTGCTTAAAGAACCATTACCTTGTTGGAAACTTGATATATTTGTTAAATTCCACGGGGCCACGTTTTCCAAGATGCTAAGATAGAAATATTTAAATGTTACGGATTGATCCAACGATACCAATGGAGGTTAATCGAACCGCTACTAACCAAAAAAGCACTGACACTAAGAAGAAATTGAGAAAACTTAACATGCGAAAAAACGAAGAATTCAGGTTTCTTTTAGGGAAGTATTTGAAGGATTTACCAGAAAGTGTCAGGGGCAGCTTGATCGGATCCGTCTACGCAAAGGCAGCAAAGAATGGAGTTTTAGAAGCTAGGGACTATATTCTAGTCAAGAAAAATGCTGGAATTATCGACGACGTCACTAGTAAGAGATTAATAGATCTAGTTTACGACTACAGTACGTATCGCTAAGAGTATTGTGTAAACCTCTTGTAGTCTCCTTCCGCGGTAAGAATCCCAAGACGAACGCCGGCATCTAACCATGCATATGCGTAAGAACTGGCGGCAAGAGCATTCTCATAATCTCCTTTATCGTAAAAGAAAGTTGCGTCCTTGAGATAGTTGTTGCACATTTCTATAAAATCGGTTGCAGCTTTGTTGAGAAAGCTCTCTCGGGATGGAGCTATTTTTACTAGAGTTAATGCATTTCTTGTCATTTCTATGTACTTAGTACACCTTTCTTGAAGGGTCATCTGACGACCCTCACATTCTTACCGCCGTCGTCTGTTTCTCTTGGTCTTACCTCAATGAAAAGGGGAATGGGAAGTTCTGGTGATGCAACGAGAGCAGTCCCAACAGGTAGCCGTTGAATTTCGTCGAGTGATGAAGCGGTAAGACCTTCCACAGAGTTGCCGATGGCTTTGAGGTCATTTGGGTTTGTGACCTTCAATATTAACTGTGTTCCGCACTGTGACAACACATTTTTGTCTATTTTTGCAGGTCTCTGAGAGACTACGAGCAATCCAAATCCGAATTTCCTTCCCTCGGAAGCCACCGTTCTCATTATCTTTGAGGAGAACGCCTTTCCTTGCTGAGGTGCAAAGTTGTGCGCTTCCTCTACGACCGTAAGAAGTGGAGGGATTCTTTCCTTCTTTCTCGCCTCGAAAAGGGCATACAGCAGTCTCTGAACTATGAGCTCTTGCATATCAGGGGGAAGACCCTTCATTTCTATAATCGAGACCTTACCTTTCACCACCAACTCGTCAACTCTTAGTCCTCTCTTCCCCAACACATTGAGAGATTTCAGGTACAAAAGTTCCTTTTCCAGAGTTTGTGAGATCGATGAATCATCCTGCCTCCTAAGCTCCTTGATGACTTCATCAAAATCGTAATCCTTGCTGGAGAGCCTTATGGCATCGATTGCCTTTCTCAGAGGCAAAACATAAGATTTTGGATCTGACAGATTCATTATGCTTACAAGTTCTTTGACATTGATCTGCGAGAGCGTGAAAGTGAGTTTTTCATCTCCGTGGTCCGGGGCGAATGTGATTATCTTGTCTCCGTATGAAACCGGATGAATTGAGAACCGTTTCATTTCCTCCGTATCCGAAGCTTTCTTCTTCATTGAGCCATATTCCCCGTGGGGATCAATGACAACAACAGTCACGTCGTTCTTTATCAGTTCTTCTATGATTACCCCTGTGAGGTAACTTTTTCCACCTCCGGTCTTAGCCATCACGGATATGTGTTTCTGAACCATTGAATTAATGTCAATGGAGAATGGAATGGTGTGGCCATAAATCATTCCGACGTAAGCACGTCCCTTCTTTCCAACTCCAATATTAAGAGTGGAAGAGATGAATTCGTCTTCTGCAAAGTATACGGGTGTACCCGCAAGGAATGGAGTTCTTGGGTATTGGAGGACCCTCCTCTGGTCGAGAAAACCGATTATGACGATTTGTGCAGATATTGTCTGCTGGATCTCGACATTGTTTCCTTCCATTATCTGATACGACTTTTCGATTGAAAGATTCGTCTTGGCTTCAATCGAGTCCACTTTTCCAAGAACCCAACCGTCCTCGTGATGCTTTATTCTAACGTAATCCCCTTGTCTCAACTTTCCAGAAACAGAGCAGTTTACGATTGTTGGATGTATGTCTCCGTAGAGAATCCCGACAGGGTCCATACCTACCGCTTCCATTTTGATATCCTGCTCGATATAAGTTTAACTCCCTTTTCAGTTCTTTCGGGATCCTCTGTCCCGATTCCTACCCTGACTAAAGAGTCAGATCCAAAGTAATAACCTGGGACAGTGGAGACTCCGTCTGATAACAGCGAGAAAGAAAATTTGGTTGATTCCCCGTTGACAGACAGGGCATTTATAATGCTTCCCTTGTAGCCTAGCAGGTATTCATCCAAGTTTTCGAACAGTATCTTGGAATTCTCGTCAAGCTTCTTTTTGTTGTATTCCTTGAACACATTAATGTTGCTGAGGAGATAAGTGCCCCTTCTTTTCACATTTGTAGATATGACTGGTACAATTATGCCTATCCTCTCCCTCATCTCTTCGATTACATTCTTGCTGGCCACAATCCATCCCATCTTGATACCGGATTCACCAAAGAACTTTGAAATGGAGCCGAGTATTATTGTGTTTCCGACCTCAAGCTTTTTTGGAAAAGTCCCATTAAAGAACGAAAAGGTATCGTCTATCAATAGATAGGATTCATTGCCTTCCGTTTCCCTAGCAATTGACTTTATGCTCTCGTCGCTCCAGGTCAAACCGGTTGGATTGTTTGGGTTGCTGATGTAATATGCGGTCTTTTCGTCCACATCCCATGGTGATAGATCAACCCCCTCTGGAGACACCCTGTTATCTAACGCTGTGACTATGCCTATGTCCTTGGCCTGATAATGACAAGCTGGGTACTCCGGAGCGATGGTAACCAGCGTGTTGATCTTCTTCCTGAGATGGTAGAGCGTGAAAAAAGAAGCGAACGTATTAGATGGTGTGACAATTACCTGTTCTTTATCCACACCGTACAGTTTCGCTATCTGCTCTTCAATGTCGACTCCGCCAAGTCCTTCAGGATTCATTCCTCTCATTGCGCTAGATGCAAGGTTGATAGTCTCCTCTGGAATCGATTCGACGTATCTGAACATTGAAATGTCCATAGGCATGACGGTACAACTATTTCAGAGATATACAATCTTCCATGACTTTATTTACGTAGACAGGATTGCAAAAAGTGGATATCATCAAACTCGGAGGAAGCGTGATTACTGACAAGGAAAGCTATAAGAGAGTAAATCTAAAACTCTTGAGAAAGCTGTGCAAAGTTCTGTCCGAGACTGGGGAAAAAAAGATACTGATCCACGGTGCTGGTTCATTTGGTCACATACTTGCCATCAAATCCTCACTTGATAAACCGGGACGTATTAAGGGAAAGGAAACTGCTATTTCCAGGGTCATTTCCGATGTAACTGAGTTGAATTCGGTCTTGGTGGATGAATTGAACAAAAATGGTGTGAGAGCAATACCTGTCCCACCACATGCCATCTACGATGGAAGAAAACACAACTTCGAAATCGTCAATCTCCTCCTCAAGGATGGATTCGTTCCTCTACTTTTTGGAGATATCGTTCTTTCAAATGGTGGGTACAGGATAATTTCTGGAGACGAAATCGCACTAGATCTTTCTCGAAGATTTACCCCTAATTCAGTGATATTTGTTACGGATGTAGACGGCCTCTATGATAGCGATCCAAAGTCAAGCAAGACTGCCAAGTTTATCCCTTCAATAGACTCAAAGGACGTTTCCATTGTGAACACAGGAAAAGATGCCACTGGGTCCATGGCAGGTAAGATGGAAAGGATTAAGAAAATCGTCCTCTATACGGACAGAGTGATTATTCTAAACGGTCGGCGACCAGAGAGACTGCTGGCCTGTCTCCAAGATATGAACACTAAATGCACGGTGATAACATGACAGTTGAGAGAAGAAAGCTCGAACACATAGATATTATATCCAAGCAAAATGTTGCTCACGATTACAATTACTGGGATGATGTCGACATAGCTCAGAGGTCCATGCCGGAGGTCGACTTTGACGAAATAGATACTACGACAAAATTCCTTGGCAAGAAACTGAAGCTTCCCATACTGATTTCGTCCATGACTGGGGGACATCCGGATACGAAGAGGATTAACGAGAATCTTGCCCGTGGTGCTGCCGAAGCTGGGATTGCAATGGGAGTAGGATCAGAGCGGGCGGCAATACAGAATCGGAAAATGGGAGACTCTTATTCAGTGGTTACTGAATACGATGTCCCATTCAGGATAGCAAATGTTGGTGCCCCTCAGCTGATCAAACAGAGTAGGGAGGCCATTACGGACGCAGAGATTGAATATGCAGTTGAACTGGTGAAGGCAGATGCACTTGCAGTTCACTTCAATTTTGTGCAAGAATTATCTCAACCGGAAGGTGACAGGAAGTCAAAGGGAGTAAAGAACAGGGTAGGGAAACTTTCAAAGAAATACAAGGTAATAGCAAAAGAAACTGGAGCAGGATTTTCAATGCAAGATGCGCTAGATTTCAAACAGCTCGGAGTATCCGCGATAGATACTGGTGGAAGGTCGGGGACGTCATTTGCAGCTGTTGAATCTCTACGGAGCGGGAATACCAATGACGAAAAAAAGAAAGGTGTTGGTGTCACGTTCTGGAACTGGGGCATTCCATCTCCCATAAGTCTGATATACTGTAACGTAGAGTTACCTCTGATTGCATCGGGAGGGATCAGGACAGGACTGGATATTTTTAGAGGTATAGCAATGGGAGCTTCATTAGGAGGACTTGCATCGACCTTTTTGAAGGCAGCCCTTCAGTCTGACAAGGAGGTTACGAATCTAATCTCACAGCTGGAGGTTGAACTGAAAAGTGCAATGATGCTTACCGGCTGTTCAAACCTCAATGACATAAAAAAAGTTCGCAGAATATACAGAGGGAGACTTTTAGAATGGATGAACCAGATCTGAAATGTCCCGCATGCTCTTCAGAAAGTTTGGAAAGGGGAACGGACGAGTTAGAGATTCCTCACTTTGGGAAGGTAATTCATTACTTCATGAGATGCAAGAATTGCGGGTATAGAATAAACGATTTTGCGTTCCAGGGGGATTTTCCGAACCAGGATGAAGTAAAGATAGAAAACAAGGAAGACCTTGCTATAAAAATTGTAAGGGGAAGCGGAGCAACTGTTCTCATTCCCGAGCTCGGACTCGAATTGTACCCGGGTCCACTGGCTGAATCATTCATCACAAATGTCGAAGGACTGTTGAACAGATTCTTGCAGCTGATACCCCTGTTTGATGACCAAAGCAAGGCGAAAGAAATTGAAGAAAAAATTAAAGATGCTGTGGAAGGAAGATTGAGGTTCACCATCTCGATCAGCGATCCGTCTGGAGTTTCACATTTTATCAGGAATTGACCGTTCTGATTTTTTTTATCTTTAGGTTTTTCTGAATTCCTCTATCGATGATTTCTGATTCCAATATTTCAATGCAGTGGATAGCAAACGGAGAGCACGTTACAAGGGTTTCGTATTCTCCCCCCTCGCCAACTATAGATATCCCGTACCTTGAGTTCATAGTCTTCAGGAAATTAAGAACTCCCTCATCTATACCCCTTCCAAGCAAGTCTTCCCCTAGTCCCTCAGCCGCCACCGAGACAAAGATCCCCTTAGAACCAGAGGCTATGAAATCCCTTATGATCTGCTCCTGGTTCCTTCTCCAAAGCGGAAAAAAAGTCCTCAGTCCCAAGTCATAGCAGATCTCTTCTAGCTTGGTTTTCTGGAATTCAGATTCCACCGCGCCTGCCACCAGGACATACCCGCGATAAGAAGCCAGTGTGCTTGTGAATTCGGATTCCTGGATTAGAGAGTTTTCAATGTTCATCATTTCTGACAATTTGCTTCCGAGCTCCGCGTTTGGATAGTGGAACATGTAAGAGTCCTGCTCTGCCTTTACAGTAATGGTACGCTCTATTTCGATTCCAACAGACAGCGCTATGAGGAGACTCATGAATGAATCCTTCCCTCCGGACAGCAGCGAAATTGCCTTCATCACAAATTCTTGTTAGAAGAGACAGAAATCCCCATTTTCCCCAAGAAGTCGATAACTTCGTTGAAGTTTTTGCTATCTTTCGCAACTAACTCGGGCGGCATTATCCCTCTTTCCTTGATCATGCCCTTGGTTATCAACCTTGTAAAAGCGGCATTGGTGAACCCTGTCGTCCTGGTCATCGCGGAGTAACCCGTTTTAGGGTCCTCCTTATCAAAAATCGTGTACACGATTTCGTTGTTGGTTTTAGCAGGAGTCGCTCTGATTTCCATGTACAAAATGTCTTTGATATCTGGGAAGCTGAGATTTTTTAGGAATACAGATGCAAGCAGCTCCTTCGGAGCAACTTCGGCTCCGCTGACGTCTATTTTTGTTTCGTCCATCATCCCTATTTCTTTAAGAAAGTTCATCTTTTCAATGTGACCCCGATATCTGACAGTCTTTTCCACCATGTTTTTAGCCTTGACGTTCCTCAAGAGCGATCTTAGGCCGTTCGTGTAAAATGCTTCGAGTGACCCCAGACCATTTACGAAGAAGTATTCTAATCCGTCGCCAGGCTCAGTTTCTATGACCTTTCCGTCCTTGATTATCTGAACCTTCCTTGTAAATTCGTCGAGGGTATCTATAGGCGAAAAGACTACCTTGTATCCTATGGGGGGAATGTTCTTTTCTGGCAAACCCCCCACCTTGATATCGACGTTATCCAGATATCCATGTTCCGCAGCAATTCTCCCGACGATTGCATTTGAAAGCCCTGGTGCGATTCCTGCATCTGGGACTACAGTGATTCCAGCATCCAAGACCTCCTTCTCCAAGTTGTAGAAGTCTTCCTCCATGAAGCTGTTGTCAACGAGGTCTACTCCCGCCTTACAAGCTTCCTTGATTACTTTCATTCCGAGTCTACCCGGGAGCGCCCCTGAAACCACATCATAGCCCTTCATGAATGGTGCCAGAGATTCTTTGAATGCGTCCACTTTAATTGTGTCTATTCCCAACTTCTTCTTAAGTCGTAGAAGTTTTTCGGAGCTATAGTCGGCGATTGTTACCTCGCTTTCGTTCTTAAGTGCATATGCGATGCCCTCGCCGACCATTCCTCCTCCAAGAACAAGAACTCTCACTATATCACCAATATTCTATAGAATTTCGAGGTTTATCTTTTTTCGGGTTTTTATAATCTATTTATTTGTGTTGTTAATTAGGAATCAGTGAAATTCGACCTTGTCCTAATGCATCCTCCCTCAATCTATGATTTCAGGAAGAGAGATATCGTTGCTGGCCCGATATCTGAACTAGTTCCGAGCACCGGAGTTTTCGAGATGTATCCCATTGGGTTCCTCGCGATCCTCTCGTACCTGAATTCTAGGGGGTACAGGGTAAGAATAGACAACGTCGCATTGAAGATGCTGGGATCAAGGAAATACAATTTCAATGAAGAACTATTGAAGCTCGATACTGATTATGTTGGAATAGACCTCCATTGGCTCCCTCACGTTCACGGAGCTATAAACCTTGCGAGAATAATAAAAGAAGAGAGACCTGACATAAAGGTGATGTTTGGAGGATTTTCTGCTACGTACTATGCAAAAGAGATAATCTCGAATGTAAAGGATGTCGATTTGGTGATTCGGGGAGACACGACAGAACAGCCGATGGAAATGGTATTAGCAGGAAAGAAGTTGGAAAATGTCCCAAATGCGATCTATAGAGATAATGGGAAGGTCAAGGATAACGGCTTTACTTTCACCCCAGACATGGACTATCAGGAGTTCGACTATTCACAGATAATAAAGAGCTCCATCAAGACAATGGACGTCTCGGGTCACTTACCCTATTGTGACTGGATGAAGGAACCTGTGGCGATGGTACTATCAACGCACGGTTGTTCCTACAGTTGCGGGATCTGTGGCGGTTCATACTTCACGTTCAAAAATTTCTACAACAGAGCAGGTCCCATATTCAGGTCTTCCAAGAAAATCGTCGAAGACATCATGAGAATAAATGACGATCTAAGAATCCCTGTATTCGTGGCAGGGGATATTCTGATGAGATCTGACAGAGAGACAGACTACATATTTGAAAACCTAAGGAAGGAAGGTCTTGATGTACCTCTTTTAATGGAAGTGTTTGTTCCACACCCGCGGGGACGCTTACAGAAGCTCATGAGAGCATCTTCCGACGTGTCGATGGAAATATCCCCTGATTCATCTGACGATAAAATCAGATTTAAGAATGGGCGACCATACGTCAACAAGGATTTGGAGAAGTTCGTTTTTGACTTCATGGACCTAGGAGGCAAGAAAATGGATGTATATTTCATGGTCGGACTAAGTGGTCAGACTCGAGCTGATGTGTTCGATGATGTAAAATATGCTAGGCACCTGATGGAATCCAACAATAACGATAAAAGATTGTTTGTTTTCACTTCACCTTTATCGCCATTTCTTGATCCTGGTTCCAAGGCTTTTGAAACGCCAAGTACAGGCTACAAGTTGAGGTTTAGGTCATTACTAGACCATTATAACGGACTGGATCAGGGAAGAACCTGGGAGGATTTCCTGAGTTACGAGACTGAGTGGATGGATAGACAGACTATTGTCGAAACGACATATGATGCCATTGATTTGCTCCTTAAAGATAAAGAGCAGCTGGGATACATCGATGGAGAAGAATATAGCAGGTCTCACCATATTCTGGAGTCTAGCAGACTTGCCGTAAGATTGGCCAGAGCGGGAGATTATGGGATGTTGTCGCATGGCGACGCACTCATCAAGGACTGTGGTGATAAGTATACCATCCTCAAGAAACAAATCATGTGGGGTACTCCAGCGTCGGGAGAGAAGAAGCTCATCTTCATGATCTACAGGTCTCTTCATTCTTCCAGAAAGTAACCATCTTCCAATCGTTCTATTCGGAAAACGTAATTATGGCACCTCACTATCACAGATAGTAAATGAGGGCCTGGGATTTTATAAAAGGACTGAAAGCACCCATATATTTCACAAGCATCAGCCCAGTCCTTCTGGGATGGGCGTTCTCTAGGTTTCAGATTTCTTACATTGTACCGTTTTTACTCGTTGTCACCATATCAATGCAGGCAGGGATGAACCTCGCAATGGATTATTTTGATCACGCAAACTCTAGACCGCTAAGAAACGGGGACACGGTTTATCCTCTTGGCTCGTATTTCATCGAGAAGCTTGGGGTCAAACCTACAGCCATTAGAGTTTCCTTTGTCGTGATGTTGACACTTGCAGTTGTTTCTGGTCTGATGGTTGTTTATATCACCAGAAACCTGCTATTGCTTTATTTAGGTTTGACTGCAGTATTCCTTTCATTGTTGTATGTCATTCCTCCTGTGAAACTTGGGGCACGGGGAGTTGGGGAGGTTGCAACTTTTTTTTCCTTTGGACCCTTCCCGGTTCTGGGAACAATCATAGCACTCCACCATCCGCTAACTCTAGTAGAAGTTCTGGTTTCAATGAGCCTCGGTCTCTTGGCATCATCGATAAGGTATCTACATCATCTTCCAGAAGATAAAGAAGGGGGAATCAGGGTGAAACACTTCAGGACCATCTATCCGATCATGTTGATTACTGCGTCCATCATGACATCGGTGTCCGGGGAAATGCTGGTGGCAGCTGTGATCGTTTTCATTGTCTCTTTGGTCCACATTGCATACCTTCCGAGATCTTCCCTCGGAATATCAAGACAGACGAACTACTCAGTGGGAATCCACTTCCTCTTTACTGTACTTATAATTGCATCGCTAGCCTTTTTCATGTAACCAATAAACGATTATTACTCCATAGACGAGACTACGAAACGGTGGTACCTTTGAACCTTTTATCATCAATAGCCCTGAAAACGTTCGCAGGATCCCTGAAAGAGACTATCTTAACTTTTATGTTGCTCCGTCTCGCAATATTGAGAGAAAGGATGTCCATCGGAAAGTTGGTTCCTGCTCCTCTTTTTTCCGATGTAATCATACCAATCGCAGATAAATAAGATATTTTTTCTATCTTCTTTGCTCCTTTGAGCTTGGGATCCCTGTCGTACAGATAATCGACGTTGGTTACGTTGACCACTGTATCCCTATCTAGAGCTTCAGCTAACAGGAGAGAGACGGCATCGGTAGTGTGTCCGGGCTCAGTCCCGCCCATGACGACTCTCTGATATAACTTCATTTGTCTGACCGCTTCGTCTATTGACTTCGGGACTTCCATCAAATTCCCGAGGGCAAGAGAAACCATCGTAGCATTGAGTCTTGTAGCTTGAATCCCCATCATATCGAGATAGTACTCTTTCGCTCCTATCTTTCTAAGCTTTGAAATTTCTTCCCTTGCCATTGGTCCCCCTCCAACAACCAGTGCATATCCTTCCACCCTCTTTATCCTCTCAATGAATTCCAAAAGATATCTCTCATCACTCTTCGAGAATATAGACCCACCGAGGCTGATAACTGGCCCGCTCACGCTTCAACAACCTATAATAGAATAAATACTTTCATGGATGAATGCCAGAAGTAGAAAAAGTTAAGGCGGTATTCAAGGAAATTCCCGCAATCTATGACAAGATGAATACCTATATGTCCCTAGGTATGGATGTCTTCTGGCGAATAATGCTTCTGAGACTCGTCAACGACAGAGAGAGAATACTTGATGTCGGGACTGGCACGGGAAAGCTTGAAAGTTTGGCGGGATCGACGGATAGATTCGTTGGTTTGGACGTGACAAAAGAGATGCTAGCTTTGAACAAGAATTATGGCAAATTGCTACTTGCGTCCGCAACCGAGATGCCCATAAAGAATGACAGTTTTGACGCGATTGTCTCCTCTTTTGTTTTAAGAAATCTCCCTTCCACAGAAGAATACTTCAGGGAGGCGATAAGAACGCTCAGAAAGGGAGGAATTATGGCAAATCTAGACGCTTTCCCAGAAAAACGGAAACTTGTTTCTGAATTCTTCTCTGTCTATTTTTACCATCTACTGCCTAGGATCGCCAGAATAGCGTCCTCCTCTGACTCCTACAGCTATCTCGCAATGACTGTAAAGAATTTTAAAACTCCAGAGATTATTGCGGATGAGATGAGGACTGCAGGGTTCTGCGATGTCAAGATCAAAAGATTCATATCACCATCAGCCGCAATCGTTTACGGAACTAAGTAATTCGAAGTCCAATCATTCTTGCACAAGCTATTAATCGATAGAACTATTTAGCAGGCATGAAAAAGGATCTTCTTGATATAATCTGCTGCCCAGTATGCAAGGAAGATCTCACTCTCAAGGTCAGTAAGGTAGATGGGGACGAGATTTTGGAAGGTGTCCTGGAATGTGTGAAGTGTCACAACAGGTATCCGATAGAGGAAGGGATACCGAACCTTCTACCACCAGAATGATTAGCGCAGACGAGGAGCTCAAGAAAATACCTGTAAGTCTTTGTATCAGATGTAAGGGTTCCAAGCTGCTCTGCGGTAAGTCTTCCTGTCCAATCGTCTCAAAAGTATATGCCACTCAGGGGATTCCAGTTAGAGTAAGTGACGTCTCCGGCGACAGTCCGCCCTCTCTGTTCGTTGGTCACCATGGGTATCCTAGGGTTCGGATAGGTCCGGCGCTACCAGTAAGGCGCGGAGATACCGAAATATACGAACGTCCAGACAGGTGGCAAAATATGTCAATTGACGAAATAGCGCGATTGCGTTTTTCACTATACCGTGGATACAAAGTATTGCCCGTGAACGCGCCGGTAGACCCAAACAGTTACTTGCTTGAACTTCACGACCTGATTCTCTCCTCCAAACCAGTTTATAGCCAAATAGAGTACTCTTCGTTGGAGAGGAAGATAGATTTTTCAGCTGAATCTCAACCTTTTGGTCCGGGAGGATATGCAAAAAACTTCTACCACGAAAGCTCTCCATCGCATCCTACTGTTGAGAAGATATACTATGATACAGACCTTAAGGCCACCGAGGCGCTTGATATTCTTTATCAAGATACATCTATTTACACCCTAGAGAAGATTTTCTCCGCGGGTATGGTCGGAAGAACGAGAAATCGGAAGATCGTCCCTACAAGATGGGCAATAACCGCTGTTGACAAGACTCTCTCTGACCGCATTATATCAGAGATTCGAGACTTTCAGGATGTTGAAGGAAATATGTATTTTCATTATCGCAGGATAGGAAATGAATACTACATCTTGATCACACCAGGAGATTATTCTTTTGAGATGATTGAAAACTGGAACAACGGCTCAATTTGGACAGGTCCTAGGGAATCTGGTGCAGAGGGAGACTATGAGAAACCAGGAAGGATGGTGGTGAATCCCAGGATAGCTGGTGCATTTTTTGCAGCAAAGCTTCCAATTGTAGAGTTTATGAAGAAAATTGAAAGAAGGGGAAACATCCTGGTCATTAGATTCATAGATGGAGAGTATACGATGCCTCTTGGAGTATGGCAGGTCAGGGAAAATGTAAGGGCTGCGATGAGTGAGGTGAATTACCTTGACAGCATCGATCAATTCTTCAACATCATTAAGATCAGACGAAAAAAAGATTTAAGAGGAAGTAGCAAGACATACCAAACAATTAAACAACAAAGAAAGATAACAGAGTACGTGAACTAGATGTCGCTCGTCAAAACATATATCATCCCTCACGGAGATGAGATCCTTTCTTTCCCCAATCCCGAGAGCAGGCAAATGAATAAGTCCATTGCTAAGGAATCAAAGAATGACTCGTCTGAAACCGTTCTCATAATAAGCCCTCATTCGCTGAGAATTCCGTTAGGACTTCCGGTTGTGAATACGCAGTACCTTTCAGGCATATATGAAATTGGAAAAAACATTCTGAAGGGGGAATATGAGACCGATAGGGAGCTAAACTCCCAACTTTTCAAGAAATCGAAGTACTTTGTGGAAACCAATTTCGTTACTACAAGCGGCAAGTTGTCGACCTTTCCTGTCGATTTCGGGACTCTGATCCCGCTAACATTTTTTTGTAACAAGAAAGTGTCCATGCTCGGTCAATGGAGAACTTCTAAGAGAGACTTGCTGATTGATCTCGGGAAAAAGATGTTTGATGTCGTCTCCAAATCAGATAGGAAGATATCTGTGGTTTTCAGCGCAGATCAGGCCCACACTCACTTAAGTACCGGTCCCTACGGATATGATTCCAGGGCAAAGGAATATGATAAGATAGTTGAAAGAGCAATTGAGAACAATAAGTTTGACGAACTTGTCTCTCTGGAAGATGATTATATAGATGGAGCTAAACCGGATAGCTACTGGAATCTGTTAATGTTTTACGGTTTTATTGAACATGGCGGCTTGGAACCAAAGTTCCATTATTACTATCTGCAGGAATATTTTGGAATGCTGTTTGCAACAGCAGAATGAGAAAGAAAAAATTATTATCAAAGCAATACTGACGAGGTAGGGCTCGTGGTCTAGCGGCTATGACGTCTCCCTGACACGGAGGAGACCACCGGTTCGAATCCGGTCGGGCCCACTTATACCTATAAGTAAGTCCAATAAATTACAAGGATGCCTTATCAAAAAACTTAAGATGTGCCCAAGAATGTTCGGGACTGGTGAAGCGTTGGGTGTTCAAACTACAGGCGTTATTAATAAGACTAGTGAGCTAAAGCGAGAATTAAATTTTAGAGATATTTTTTTCTTATCTCTGGGTGGACAGGCACCTTTTCTGAGTATGCTTACATACGCAACCGCCGTGTTATTGCTTGCATTGTACTTTTCGCCAATAGTTGTAATTATTGGAACTGCTGTTGTGCTTGTCAATGGAATTGTAGTATATTATCTCTCCAAGAAACACACAGAGACTGGAGGTTATTTCAACTATGCGTTTAAACTCTTATCGAAGAGATTTGGTTTCGAGACGGGTTGGATTTATACATTTTATTCAATTTTGTACGCGGGAGGATACCTTATAGGGTCGGCTTTCGTACTTTCCTTTATCGTTGGAATACCTGCTCCAGTTGCATTTGCAATTGTATTCGTACCATCATCATTGTTTCTAATCTTAGGAATTAAACCATCGAAACATTATGCTGTTTTCGCAGCCTCAATCGAATTAGTGGTGTTGGTTGCTGTCATTGTTGTGTCTTTGTTTATATCGCATTTTGTTTTTTACAACCCAGTGAGCAATATTCCATCTGGCTCTGTAATATTTCTGGGAATCCTGTTCGCAATTGGTATACCTACTGGATATGGGGCAATCACTCCCGTGTCTGGCGAGACAAAAAATGCAAATAAAAACGTGGGCCGTGCAGCGCTCATGGTAATTATAATCGGAGGTTTATTGGAAGCGTTCGTTCTGTATGGACTAGTAGATGTTGGCATAACAACACATTCATTCAGAGCTATACTTTCTTCCAGTGTTCCAGTGATAACAGTTATGAGGTCTTTTCTTGGGAATTATTCCATACCATTATTTCTTTTTGCAGGAGTTAATGACGGCATACTTGGTTCTTTAGCTTTTTTAACCGCTGCATCCCGTGTTATATACGCTATGTCAAGCAATAGGCTCGTACATCCATTTTTTTCAAAGATTTCAAACCGCTCCAGCACTCCAATTACGGCTGTCATTACGGTGATACTCATCTCGGGCATAATTTTAATTCCCGCGGTCTTAACGATTGATGTTTTCGTGCTCTTTTTGTTCCTTGGATCCATAGCTGGTCTAGCTAATCTTGCTGTACATCTAACTTCCAACTTCTCTCTTCTTTCGGAATCTCTGAAATCCGCAGTGCGAAGTGTGAGAAGAATTGGCGTGTCTTTGTTTGCAATTGCGCTTTCTGGTTTTGTGTTGATATACAGCCTCATTGGGTCGACAGACGCACTTATCTTAGTCTTCATGGGCTATATCATTGCGGGATTCATAGCATTGGAAATTCTCGACATAAGATAGCAAAGGACTACAAAAAGAAAGTTTGATATGCATACAGAATAATTTTCCAAAAACCCCACCCATCTTTATCATTGAAGTTATTTCTTTGATTGAGTTATCGCATGATATTATAAAACAAAACTATTTTTACATAACACTATTCAACTTGCATATTGACTGATTTAAGCTCTGAACATGATTCCAAAATGGAACTCCCAAGGCACCTCTCATTCAGGGATGTTTTCTTTCTTTCCTTTGGAGGAATGTCGCCGCTACTGAGCCTGTTGACTTACGGAGCGGTCGCACTTTCCTATGGAGGTTTGCTTTCGCCACTGATAATGATAATTGGCACCCTGCTTGTGCTGATCAACGGTCTTGTAGTAATGCAGCTGTCCAGAAGGTTCAGGACATCTGGAGGATACTATACTTATGCTTTTCAGGTCCTTTCAGAAAGGGTCGGTTTCAGCACTGGATGGGTGTACCTTTTCTATTCTTTGCTATTTGGCCTGGCATATGTGATCGGTGCAGTATATGTGGTTTCGGCGATTTTCGGTTTCTCAGTATACCTGACACTTTTAGTTATTGTTTTGCCAGCATCTTTTTTCCTTATTGTTGGCATTAAGCCGTCGGCAAAATATGCGATCTATACAGGTATAATCGAAATAGGAATTATCCTGTTCATTATAGTCCTATCATTTTACCTGACCGGAGGTTCTGCGTATATACCGAACCCTAGTGCAACGCACATTACCGGAGGAGCCTTTGCACTTGGCATCCTTTTCGCCATGGGAATTCCCACCGGCTATGGAGCGATTGCCCCCATTTCCGGAGAAGTAAAGAATGCGGAGAAAGTTGTGGGAAGATCTGCCATTTCGGTAATCCTTACCGGAGGATTGCTGGCAACTTTCTTCATCTACGCCATATCCAACCTGCTCCTCCAGAAGAATATATCAATTCCCTTCGGCAGTTCCGGGTTGCCGGTCCTTTCAATCCTTTCAAGGCACTTCTCCGTATACAGCAGGTACATAATTTATGCCGTATCTATAGCAGCCATAAATGACGGGATGCTTGCAATCCTGTCTTTCGGCTCTGCAGCTTCTAGAACTATATTCAGAATGGGTTTTGACAGGACTTTTCCTACATTTTTTGCAAGGAAACTCAAGGAACAGCCCATAAGTGCAAATTTAACAGTTTCTGCTGTAATCATAGTGATTCCCTCCATCATGCTAGCTTTCCTTCCCGCATATGCCACTTTCATAATTCTTGGAACAATTGCTTCACTCGGAGGCCTTTTCATTCACATTATGGCAGGAGCATCACTGATGAGGATCGGCATCCGTAGAGGGAGAAGACTTATACTTAGGGGTTCAAAAGGCTTATTGCAGTTCATGGTCGACTATAAAGAGGCTATCCTGGCCGGAGCAGCAGCCCTTATCACTTCAGTGGAACTAGTATATTCGGCTTATTCCACCCTGATCATATATTCGACTTTCTTCCTGGTATGGATAGTTGCAGGTTACATAATCATGGACATAAGGGATATTGTGATGAGGACACCTTATTTGGCCAAGCTGACCAGAGGAGAAATTTCGGTAGCTGAAAGATTCAAGGATCTTACAAGCTTGAAAATAAGAAGCGCTCTTCCTGATGTGGTGGTAAGTATGGATGATTCAGTAATGACCGCCATGGAAAAATGCGTATCCATGGACTCCCCAGGAGCCGCTGTGACCGATCAAAACTCCGTGCCTGTTGGTACGCTCATTTTGAGGGATGTCTTTATGCTCACCGAAAAGGATCTGAGTAGAATGAAGGTGAAAGACCTCTGGCTGGAACGTCCTGTGACCATAGGCAGGGAAAGTGACGTCATAGACATAATAAGGACATTCAAGGAGAGCAGGATCCCAATTCTTTCCATTGTTGACTCTCAAGGGAAATTTTCTGGTACAGTCCGGGAAAGAGAAGTCATCATGTCGCTGGGAGGGATAGGGCAGGCTCAGCAACCGGAAAATTCAGACATCTAGTCGCTTTGAAAACAATAGATCAAACAACTCCACACATCCTTTACCTGTTATCACATTCTAGTAGGCAAAGGTGTAGAATTGTGCTGTTTCCTATCCATCAGTCTACTCCCCTAAAGGTTGACTCACCTTTATGGATCGTTCAAAAACAAATGTGAAAGATACGGCCATGATTATAGTTGCAAAAATGGACACTGAGTATAATGTGCTGTTGATAAAGCCGTTTGAAAGTGCAATTGATGCTATGATGATTCCTACCGCCCCTCTTCCTCCAAATATGCCTAAAGAAACTTTTGGGGCGATCTCCTTCATGAAGAGCTTTGAAAACTGATAAGCTGCAAATCCGCCAATTGAGGCTGTCACTACAATTAGAAACACAAGATACGGAAGATAAGATATCGGAATAAGGGTCATTTCAAGTCCAGATATGCTGAAAAACAAAGGTATGAAGAAACTGGAGTTTATTCGCTGGAATGTTCTCTTCAACACTCCATAGGTTTGCTCCCCAACTGAATTCTGGTGGATTATCAGGCCGGAAAAGAAGGCTCCAAGGACAAATGTGATACCAATGAATTCAAAAAACGATGATACTGCAAGCCCCATAACAATGACAACTGCAAAAATTATGGCTTCCTTATGAGTTTCGCTAAGTCTGTTAAAACCCCTGACTAAGTGTTCCGATTTTGACTTCAGGATCATGTCAAGAAAGTACAGGCAAACTAGAAACACAACAAATGAAATTGAGTCTAATGCTATGCTGAAGAGTTGCCTATGGAACGAGACCAGGATTATGAAGGCTACTGTATCGCTCATTGCCACGCCACCAAGAAGTCTCATGCCGTCTTCCATTTTAATGAGACCAGATTTTACCAGTAGAACTGAAGTTATGGAAATTGAGGGGATACTCACTGAGAGCGAAATGCTTACAGCTTCCAGATAAGGCAACTTGAAAAGATAAAAAGAGCCTAATGACATCAAGAGAAACGGAACTATAAAGGATGAAAGCGCAAAACCAGTTACATATTTTGTGTTCTTTGAAAATATATCAGATGAAGCCTCTATTCCAATCTGAAGAATGATGAAGAATAATGCTAGCAGGCTAATTGTTGATAGATTTGATGTTGGAAGGATAATGCCTATCACTGCTGGACCAAGTATTATTCCTGCTATGATTGCCCCGACCACCTCTGGAAGGCCAAACAGATTTAATAGTTCTCCAAGACCTATCCCAAGAACAAGCAGCAGAAGTATGGTAGTTATCAGGTCCGGCATGACTACCCCATAACCAGTTTTATATAAAAAATTCTGGACAGAAACTGAATACTGAATCAGTTACGGTCATTCATTTAACATGCTATAGGGTACTTGAAATGGAATTATTGATTATCTGCGAAAATATTAAACTCTTGTAAAACCAATTACCACAAGAGGATTTCGAGTAAGACTCTGAATATTCACCGATCAAGCTTGAACACAGGAATATTCCCATAAAGAATGCAATATTTCTCTTTTTCCCTGCATCTTTCAGGGAAAATCGATGGCTTACATAACCTATAATTCAATAGTATTTTAACATTTTTATATTCCTATATGATTAATAATCATATAACTATTTTATGCATTCTCTTTTTGCCAACTTTTTCGAGAAAAGGTATGGTGGCAGGAAATCCGCTAATTTTTCATTAATTGGTGAGCGGACCTCTGAGAACCCTCTGTTCTTGTTCAAACTTCTTTCTAAGAAGTTTGTCGCAAAGACCTGCCCGTATTATTACACTAAGAAAAATTTAGGGCAGGTCTGCGAACCCCCTCTCCGACCGAGCGGAGCAGTTTTGCGAAGCAAAACCACGAGCCACGAAGTGGCGAAGTGCCCACACGGGTTTACACGTGTGGGTGCGTAGCACAGGGCACGGGTGCTTGGAATGACCGAAGCGAAGCGTAGGGAATGGAAAGCACAAACCACAGCGAAGGGCAAAAGAGGGGTGGACTGCGAAGCAGGACGGGGTGAATTTTGCCCGTAGCGGTAGCCTATCTCCCGTTCAGGGGGTAGGCGGTGGTTTAGAGCCCTGTGCTACGAACTTGTGCGGAGCGAGGTTGGGGGTTGTTAGAGCGTAGTACGGCAAGAGGGGTAGGGGTGAATTGCCGTACGGAGCGGAATACGGTATCTATCTGGATAGGTAGCAATCATCTTTATCGTTTCTCACAAGTGAGGAAGAAATACAATCCTTTGGATTGCTCACAGAACCGCTAAAATGGCATACACGATTAGACACACAGTAGCCAACACGAGTCATAAAAACTGATTAGCTGGCTTGTGATATTCAATAGGTAGACAAAATGGACTACGACAACAAAGGAATCGTCTACGGAGTATATAGCCAGAAACACGTCACTCATCTCCACAGGTTCAGTCGTGCGGTCTTTGAAGTGACGGGCTATCTGTGCTGGATATGTCTTGAGCTTGATGCAAAGGACAAACTCCGTGAGTTAGGCTATCCAGAAAGTAGCCTAAAGAACCTTCTGCGTGTCGAACACAACGCCTAAAGACACGTCATTTACGTGTAGGCTTTACTTTTTTGCCTACCATCCCTTTTCTTCGGTGGTCGTTTCCATCCTTCATAAGTCCAGGTAAACCAACCGTGCTTAATGCACACATAAAGGTTGGAATCTTCATATTGGCTCATTGGGCTGGAACACTTAGGGCATATCCTTCTCATTCTTCCCACCAACGTATTTCAGTTTCACGAAGTAGTAATACTTCCTTCCTGCTTCGCTAATCTTGCTTTCAATCTCCACCTTGTCGCCTTTCTGGACTGCAATTTTATCCATTACGGAACTGCCGTAAAAATGGACTTCCTTATTGGTCTGTGTATCGACACAGATATATATGCTGAAAGGGCGTGATGGTGCTTCTATGTGCTGTATGTCAAGCACCTTTAGCTCCTTCCCAATCAGCTCGTCCTTGTTCATCAGATATGGGTCTTTTCCATCATTCGTTGTTTCCTGTTCAGTCATTCTACCACCTTCTAAGTAGCTTCTTTGCTCTCAAGAACTCGTATTCCTGCCTTGTCCCCAATTCAAGGCTCATACCACTATCGGAAACAAAAAACCTGATGTAATGCGGTTCTGCACAACTCCCGTCACGATAGATGGGATAGTATACGCCTAAGCCCTGTTTCTCGTCTTGATAGACTTCCTCAAATATGGATAGGTCTATGTCGTCATATTCTACCCATATCACTTTCCCATTCAAGACGTCCCTGACGCCTCTTTCCATCTTGGATATCTTGTTCTTGGTTGTCTGCATATTATCACTTTAAAGTGTTCTAACACCTCTGCTCTTGAGCTTGACCTTCCTCTTGTTCTTGAATACCTTACTGCACTCCTTGTGTGAATTAACCCCGTAATACGTCTCTATATGTTCCCATTCGTGTATCTCCTTGCCACATACTACGCAAATCTCTGTGTCCTTGCTCACGATGTAATCAATAATCCTGTGCTGGTTCGGCATACTCTCACAATAATATTTAGAATTAAAGATTTAAATACCTATCGTTTAAAAAGAAGAAGAAAACTACTTTCATAGTTTCCTTATATCGACATTAAAGTCCTCGTCAAAATCATTCTCCTGTAATTCCCTAAATATCCACGAAGACCTATCTGAGTTCTCTCCGTAGAAGTCAAAGAACCTTAGTTCCTCTCCTTCTTTTTCTACCATACGTGAGAGCGCATACCATTGGATAAACAGCCTTATGTGTTCGTCCGTTTCCTCATCCTCTGCATAAGTTTCAGTTTTAGTTCTCATCTCTTTATCACCCCCTTTTCATTTTTCCCTGCTTCGTACTCATCTTGATACTCCCTTATTTTCCCGTTTGCTTCCTGTCTCTCCCTGCTCCCTTCTGGTGCTTCGTTAAACTTCTGTTGCCAATAGTTGATTACTCTGCCCAACTCTCCTCTCGTTAGTTTTCTCGGCACTTCCTTCACTCTCTCGACAACTTTGGTAATGACCTTTACCTCTGGCTCTTTTGGTTCGTCCTTTGGAGTCCATTTGGGCCCGTCAGGTATGTATACAGTCTGCCTCAATGAGCGATAAGCAAGTCCAAAAGTGGCTGGGAAGTATATTCCCGCCAGAGTTCCTATTAGAAGGTCAAGACCAAATGGGATACCCAGAAATTGCATACAGAAAGCTTGTCCGATAGCCCATAGTATACTCCCTAATACCGACCAATAAAGGAATGCAAAGAAAGTTAATACTGCGAAGCCAAAGAACCACACCATAAATAGGTCATAAAACGAATTGCCAAGAGCCACGATGCTATAACCTGTCATTATTACGGGAACAAAAGAAATCCCGAAAGAAGCAAGTAATCGTTCCGTAAACGAACTCATAGCTTCATCTCCCACAGCTCGTGTAAAGTAATGCCGTTCTTGTAACGGCTTCTCGCTTCCGAGTTCGGTATAATGATTATCTGTTTCCTCTTGTCTTGCCCATCCCTGCGCAATAAGTCGCTAATATCGTGCTTCAATCCCGTTTCAATTTCAAAAACATACTTGTCGGTCTCTATATCAGCCGTTCCTATACCAGAGGGCATAATCTTAAACTGCACGTGCTTGTGATAAAGCACGTCTGCGGTCAGATTAACAACATATTCGTGTAAGTCGCTTGGATACTGTCCTTTTCTGCAATACGGTGTTTCAGTAGTCTTATACACTTTTAAAATACCGTTAATCATTTTAAATTTAACACTATCTAAATTAGGCATAGCCAGAATAACGCCACTACTATACATTCGGTCGAGTCTGTTTTTGATTGCGAGCTTGAAGTAGTTTACGTCCTTGCTGTCCTCACTATCCCGTATGTTCTTAGCCAGCCATTTAGCGATTTCTTGAATATTTTTAGGTCTGCTCAACGCCTCGATTATCTTGCTCGGATAGTCCACTTTGCTTTCGTAGCTCTTTTGTGCCTTCTGCTCCTGCTCCTGTACGGGTTTCCATTCAGTAACAGAATAAAAGGTTGGTTTTGGGTTAATCAGCTTAAAAATGGCTATGAATTGCTGATGTTCTTCTTGCACCAAGTCCACAAATTCGTGCTTTTTTAAGGAATTAACGGCAAAATGGTAAAGGTCGGATATGCTCTTTATCATTTGAAGGCTCTTGCTCCCTGTCTGTCTTGAAGTGAACGCAGTGGCGGAATTGTCAAAAACAGCTCCCTGAATGTTGTCTAACGATTGCGTAGCAACAAGCAAAGCCCCACGACTTCGCACAAGACGGGCAATATCTGAAATTATAGTGTTTCCCGACCTCGTGTACAGATGCACCTCATCGATGTAAAACATAGTATTGTCTCTCTTTCCACTAACAGCTTCTCGGAAAAGCTGGCGTAACAGGTATTCGGAATAAAACAAAAATCCCTTAACGTCCAGTCCAGAAGCGTCCACGACTATACTTTCAGGTAAGGAATAGTTAATTATGTTTTCTGAATAGACACGCTCCATTTGTCCCTTGATTATGCTTAAAGCTGACAAAGTAACGTTGTCTGTCTTCTCATTCATTCTGCGATTGACTTCCTCGCTAAATTGTTTCCAATTTCTCGATTGTCGGGCAATACTCTTAACTACATCATTAATGGCATTAGCGGTGATTCCAATAATATCAACTCCAAACGCCACGTTCCAAGCTTCCGCAAAAGCATTTGTGTCTTCAAATACGTTAGGCACATAGTTTTTGAGAAATAGTGTAGGTATTCCCAGCGAGCTATATTTGTCTGTATTTTTGTATTGAAATATGATTTTCTTAAACTCCTTGCCTTCTCTGTTTCGTATGTGCTGAATGATGAAATATACCATTTCAGATTTTCCAGATCCGCTTAATCCCCCGATGGTCAAGTTTCTTGACGCCTTTGAGTTCAAATATTTATTAAGGTCTAAAATTCTCGGATAGGTAGCTCTTCTTTCTTCCTGAACCCTGCGAACCTCTCCCTGTCCCACATGTTGCACATTTTCTACCATTGCTGTAATCACTAACTTGTTGTTCAGTTTTGAAAGATAGGATTTCTGCCAATACATAAATCCCGCAAAAAGTAATATAAAGGTAACAATCGCCAGTGAGACGCCAATCCCTTCCCCAAAATAAGCCGAGCCTAAAACAACAAAAAGCACAGCTAATCCACCTGCGGCGTACGCCGCTCCTGCGATTCCCTTATATTCTCTCGGTTTCTTCATTTTCTCACCACACTTAGAAACCCGTCTACTACTATCATCACAACAAACAACATAATAATGGAAAATACCATATTCTGGCTCTGTGCCAAATAAAGAAATGCCATAAAGCCAATCAGCCCGCCTATTGACAGTTTGCCACCCTTGCCTCTGTTCCCTCTTACGGCTCTTCCGAATATGTCCCGTGTATCGCCATTCTGAATGTGAGGTATTTCCATTTAGACCACTTCCTCATTATTTATTCTGTCAGCAAGCTTTTTAGCCCTTTCTCTGTCGAGTTGGTCTAGTAAAACGCCCACTGCACCGACAAATTCTTCAAAATTCATCTTGTCAGGTAATGACTGCACGGGTGAGGCAAACTGAGGAAATTTCTTTCCGAAATTCGATTTAACTCCTTTTAGGGAGACTTCTCGCTTTTTTACCTGCTCAGTGTCTATCATTACTACTATATACCATGCATAGATACAAATACACTAATAGGTTACGTATATTATGCTTCCAGAATATAAATATGTTCCAGACTGCTGGGCCTGTAACGTCATCATGGAAACAATATACCGGGAGTTAGGAGACCTCGATGCGTCACCAAAAAGCTACTTCACATGGCGAGGAAAAATAGTCAAACAAGTGGAGAACAAGATGTCTCGAAAGACTGCCCTGAAACATATTAATGAATTGATTATTCCTCCTCCTTTATCAAAAAAGAAATCATACAGAATTCTAAAAGAAACCTCGCAAACTCATATTCTTGACCTTCTGACGTACGTATCTAATGCGTCAGAAAGATTCAATGAAGGTCTTGTCAATCCTCAAACAGAGGACGAATTGCAAACCTATGTCTGGTTTACTTCAATCCTCGAAGAATCAATAGTATTGATGAAGGGAGAAGTGTCCCAACCAACCAGGAGAAAGATACTCAGATTTGCGTCTTTTGCTGAACGTTATCAGTTGGGCGACGTTGATATGGAACACCAGTCTTAGACAAGCTGTTTGACCTTAAAACCTCAACCTCATAACTGCCCTGCCATCTGGCAATACTGCCTGAAACTCATAGCCCTGTGTTAGATACTGCTCTATCTCTCCCGTATTAATGACCTTCTGCTTAGCTCCGTTGTCTGTCATTCTCCCTAAGAGTTTGTCCCGTAGTATCTGCTGAAACTCCTCGTTCGAGATTGCGGATAAATCCATCTTGTCTATTTCATACTGCTTGTATCCTGCTGTTAAAAGAAGCTGTTGCTGTAAATACTGCTTGGCGTTGTCCTCTGACAACTCGTTAATCCTTGTTTCCAGATACTTAGTGCATTTCTGATAAGATACTCGCATTTCCTCTATCATATCTGGCGGCAATCTCTTATTTGTGCTGTATCTCGCCTCAATATCGCCTTTGTGCCCCATAATGAACTGCCTCCACGGGTGCGATATCAAGCCCTTCGATTCCGCTATGTCTAAAGCCGTGCTGAAATAAGCCCTAAGAACATAGGGTCTCATCTTTAAACCTGCCCCCTGTATTGCGTCCCTAATTTCCCTTGATACCAATACAGTGCGTAAAAAATCGTTCTTTTTCTTGTAGTCTTTCTTGTAATCAAACTGCAATAGTGGGCTATCGTAATCCAATTCTTCACCTGCCCTTCTTCGTTCCTCCAAATACTCTTTGAGATATGTTGTTCCTTCTTCTCCTATGAAGCTAAAATAGTGATGTCTTGCCTTGCTTAACATACTCTTAACGCTAACCATAGCGGGTATCTTATCAAATTCTATGTTATCGCCCAATCGCAAGCCCTTCACATCCTTCAATCTCAATCCGTCCGTTCCTTGATAGTTTCCCAAACTTTCAGGTCGCAAGCCTGCATACGCCATAAGCGATATTGAAACCCTGCCCCTCGCGGTTGCTTTCCTTAACAACCTGCCTAATTCTTCCTTGTTGGGTACTCTCTCATCTTCAATGGTCGGGCTTAAATGTTCCCCTGCGATGTTTATGTCCAACTCTAATGCTTTGCCGTTAAACTTTCCAAAGCTTCTAAGAACCTTTTTATATCTGACAATATACGACCCTGCCTTCCCTTCTTTCTCCAATCTCCTAACAAAATCTGCGAATTTATCCCTAAACTCTATACGCTTCATATCCACAAGAAGCTTATCGGGTGTAGTATTTTCTAATTCGCAATAATAGCCTAAAGTCCTTAACCAAGTTGAAGCGGTCAGATATGACTTAGCGTTAAGGTTTTCATACCAGCGTTTCACTTTCTCGTTCTCCAAGAGATGAAGATACTTCGCTTTGCGTGTCATAAGTGTATATTCTTTCAACGTTTATAAAGACTCACTTATACCTGTAATCAAGTCCGGTCGGGCCCATTTAGCCTTTATTGGTGCCTGTTGTAAAAACATTTTAAACCCCTGATTAGAAATCCTGCAAACACGGAATAATCTACGTGGTTTTAGCTAATTTTAGGTTTTATAGTCTCTCTTACGAGGATGACATTCCGCCTCCTTATTATCGTTACGTCCGTCGTTCTCCAACTCTCTTAAAGATCGTCTGATATTTCTTCTCGCCACCTGAAACGTTTTGTATTTATGTCATAGAATATCCAGTGAAATGCAGTACCGTCAGGTCCAGTAGTCTCTAACACGATATCCCCGTCTTTTAATCGGCCTTCGAATACCTTAGTAATCCCCTTTATAGGTGAAAACCAGACGCTGGGCCAGAATTTTGTTTTAGCGTCGTAGAACCTTACGGTCGTACCTCTGTATTCGTCCCCTTCTCTCTTAAAATGCCATACGTCCTGTACTGCAGTTCCCTCTAAAATCCAGCCGAAATGCAGGTCTCCGGTATAAGTTATCTATGTACCTTCATCCTCCAGTATTTTGTCTTCAACAATATTCCAATCCCCCACAAACTGCCCAAAAAGCATGAGCTGTTTTCATGACAGCTCAAAAGGACCATTGGCGTTAAGTTCGCTCATAAATGTATTTTCTCTATATCTGTCGTTCAGGGAGTTCACTCGACAGTCCATTTCATCAGGATTCGAAAGAATTATGCTGAAATCTTGGTTAAAGCCCTTAGGCTCACTTCCAGGTGGTTAGAATCTCATCCCTGTTGAACGTCTTAATCACTACGAAATACATCAGAACATCGACCGCTGCTACTATACCCGCTATCATCAGTAAGGTCGTATTCGTAAGAGTAATTACTCCGAACTCAGTCAGAAGATAGACTACGAAGTACGGAATAAAACCCGCAACTGATAGCTGGTAAGAGCTTCTAGGATCACTTACTCGCGACGATGATACAGTACTGATTTCGACGGAGAAGATAATCGTGACTGGGACAAGTAGAAGTAGCACAATCACTATAGACAAATTCGGATAATACTGATACGATAATAGATGGTAGGTGACCCTATCCATTAATGCCATGTAAATCGAATTACCTAGCACTACAGCGACGAACGTAGGAATAAAAGCTGAGAGGCTTTTGCCTAAAAGAATTTCCCCGTCAGAAATAGGGGTGGAAAGCAGTGGCTCAAGGCTCTTCTGTATCTTTTCACCTACTATGCTGTATGCAGCAGTGTATGAGGATAAGATGACAGCAATTATTGCAAAGAAGAATTCAAATGCGTCCATCAATCCGGTTATATAATGGATATCTGAAGCTCTAACTGATGTCCCATTTATTATGTGCGATACAAGCAAAGGCAAACCAATTGAGAGTACGAGAGGGATAAAGACGTAGAAATAAATTAAAGTTTTTCTCAATCTAACTATAGAAAATTCCTTCTGGGTAACAATCCAAGCGTTCTTGAAACTCATTTTATCTCCCTCACCGCTTTGATGTAAACTTCTTCCATAGTCGGAGAGAGTTGACTTACAGCGACAATGTTGCCTCCGACTAATGTAATTGCCTTTATCAAGATTGGATTCTCAGCCTGAGGATTCTTGACTTCGATTATGAGCTTCCTTCCCTCCACCTCAACCTCAGATGCTGTAACTGCCTTGATGGCTCTAAGAATCTCATCATTTACCACTTCGAGTTCAATGACCGTCTTATCAACACGCAAAGACTCCTTAAGCTGATCCGGGGACCCGAGCGCGATGAGTTTTGTCTTCAATATACCAATCCTGTCGCAAATCCGTTGGGCCTCGTCGAGGTTGTGAGTATTCAAGAATATTGTCCTTCCTTTTTTCTTTAAATTCAATATGACATCCCTAACTACCTTTGCTGCTTCTGGGTCCAGATTCGCAGTTGGTTCATCCAGGAAGAGAACTTCTGGATCGTGAGAAAGTGCCCTCGCAATTGCCACCTTTTGCTTCATTCCTTTAGAGAACGTTCCAACTGGCCTGTCTCTCACATTCCATAGATCGAATTCTTCCAGCAGGTTCTTTATATTTTCATTCCTCTTGTTCTCAGGAACGCCGTAAAGCTTTCCGTAAAAGTCGAGATTCTTGTAAGCGCTTAGTTCTTCATACAATCCGACATTTTCAGCTACCAGTCCTATAATCCTCCTTATTCTTATCGAGTCTTCCTTATTACTTATTGAGAGATCGTCTATCCTTGCATCTCCCCTTGTTTTTGAAATTAGACAAGTGAGCATTCTAAGTGTTGATGTTTTCCCTGCACCATTTGGACCCAATAAACCGAAAATTTCACCATCCTTAACTTGAAACGTTAATCCGTCGACAGCAGTTACTGAGCCAAAGACCTTGGTCAGGTCATCAACGTATATCATATCGTAAGGCCAAAACACGTATAAGATGAAGGTATTTATCGCTTCCTTAAACTCCTTAGAGCATAGATTTTGTAAAGACAAATCTCTTAAAATTTATCGACAAACCCTTAAAACTGCTTTTTTAGTTATACTGGAAGACTGCTTTAAAATAGAGAATTATTTTGACAAACCAAAGCAGATTTCGAAGAAAAGAGCGTCTAATTGGTCGCTAACACTGAGGTTTAGTATCGCTTAACGATTTCCTTTCAAAGCTATAAGTAGAAAATTAAAATTTTCTGATTAACTCCTGAGGTCTATACTCCTCCTCTAAAGCAACAATGTAGAATTTTCTAGGCTTCGCCTGTTTACAGTTGGGGCATTCAACCACTCCGAGTCCGGGAGGAGAAAAACCTATTCCTATTCTCTTCATGTCTGTAAGAGGAGCCTTGAAGACATATGAGCAGTCCGGGCATTTCAGGTACTTTACCATGGATTTCTGGTGATTGATGTCGTATGAATAAGGATTGTTATTTCTCGTTCTAAGTTAGGAGGAATAGATCAGGGCTTTCTACGATAGGTGGCGTTTACTCAGTAAATCGACCTAATAATCGGGAACCTCTACGAATCCTCGGTCTGATTTCAATATCTACAGGTTCTGAATTCCATATGATTCCTCCCTTGAAATTAGGTCGTGCTGCAGTAATGTGCGTAATTGTAACACCAAGTCCTAGATTGCCTGTAACCTCTGAGGGACCTTGCGATTGTTATTTCCTTCGCTGGAAGTGCTATTCGAGGTACTCTCTTACCTGCCTTCGTTATAACTCTTGCTCAGTTTCCCAGCTTTTAGATGAAATACTCACGTAGGGCTCTTATGTGAATGGAATCTGTCGCCATAATGAATATTTCACTTTCACTCGTGGCGAACATCTTCACTCTAATCTTAATGCTGAAGAAGTGAGTCTCTATGAACTTCAAAGCGGAATGTCAGGCAATCATTGACTTACGGTTGGTAAAGGCACCGGGTAAAGAAATGTGTAGAAACTTGTATATTTGAAGATAGGTCAGGTCACGAATGCACTTATTCCTTGTATCCTCCCGAGACCAGAGGCGATTTTGCGCCAAGAATCGCCTCGATCTATCGAAGCAAATACTTCTCCTGTCGAAGTTCCAAAATACACTCCCGGTTCTTGAAGCCCGTCGACAGCCATACTATCTCTAAGTACAACGGTGTGCATTCCGTTTGGCAATCCATTGTTAAGAGTCTTCCAAGTCTTCCCTCCGTCGTCCGATCTGTTTACGGTTATCCTTCCCTGTATACATGAATTGTGTTTTTTGCACTCTCCCTGAAAGGCTGGTATTACAAAAACAGATTCCTTCTTCCCTCCAGCCACTACAATTGGAAAACCATGCCTATCAACATTGGAATGACTTATGTCTTTCCACTTGCTTCCAGCATCGCTGGAAGAGTACACACCACAATGATTTTGTTGATATACGGTTCCTGGTTTAGAGCTGGATAAGGCAAGTTTATGACTACAGGAGTGAACTCCGTTCAAGTGCTCAGCAACATCATCTTGTTCCCCATTTTTAGGTATGAATGGTTTCTTTGTTTGCTTGATCGTGGGGCATGATTCTGTGATTCCTTTCTTTAGAGACTTCCACGTCTCACCTGAATCATCACTTCTGTATGTCCCGTTGCCCGCTGCTATAATATATAGTCTCCCTTTCTTGGTTGGATCTGATCTTATGGTATGTATGGTAAGTCCTGTAGTACCGAAACCCCAGTCAATGCCCCACTTTTCCCTATTCGGAGCAGAATAAAGTCCCGTCACTTCCTCCCAGTTTTTTCCAGAATTGGTAGACCTAAAAAGGTGACCGTACTGGGTTCCTGCATAAAGGAGACTATCATCGTGCTCGTCTGCTTCCACTGTCCAGACTTTTTTTACAATGAGCCCCCTACTCGAAGGACTCCAACTTTTTCCACCGTCTCTGGAAGAGAATACACCCTCAGTAAGTGTTGAAGCGAAGAGCTGTCTATCTCTATTCATTTCTACATTATTGACACTTTCACCTGTTAAAAATCGTTTACCTTTAATCCATTTCTCTCTGTTCTCATCAGACCTTAAGAAATGACCTCCATTTTCAGTAGAGACCGAAACTATCACATCGTTGTCATTCATGATTTTGAATTCAATAGATCGCTACCTAATAAATGTTAGTAAGCTTAAACAATCCAAATTTTGACGGAATGTTCGTTAAATGTAGCATATCTCCTCAGTGAATCGTTATATTGCCATTGCAGATTATCCGTTGTGAAAAAGATCCGCACTGAAAAATCGATCGGCAAAATCTTGGCCTATGATACCACTCTAGTCACCCCAACTGAGTCTTCTACTCTTCTTAAGAGGGGGCATAGGATTTCCCCAACAGACATAGAGAAGCTCAAAAACTCAGGAGTATATGAAGTGTGGACGGAAGATTCCTCTGACAGCCGTATCTACGAGTGGGAGATTTCATATCGTATTGCCAAGGAGATATCAGACGGCACGACCGAGGTGATTAAAGGAAATCACGGCATTGCCTTTTTAACATCTAAAAAACCTGGCATTGTACAGATTGATAGGAGAAGACTCACTAGTTTCAACCTCAATCAGCAGGTTCTGATAATTTCAAAGAACCCTTACATGCCAGTTGGAAAGGGCGAAGTTGTGGCAGCCATAGACGTGATTCCTCTGAGTCTCAGTGAGAAAGAGATGGACAAAATCTCAAAACTTACGTCCAGGGGAGCGGTCAGAGTCCTGCCATTCAAATTTTCGAAGGTGGGATTGATAATTACTGGGACTGAAATTTTCGAAAAAAGAAAGGATGATAAATATTACAAAATAGTGAAAAAGAAGTGCGATAGGTACAACTGGAAGATTGTTTACAAGGAAGTTGTCCCGGACAATCAAGAACTGGAATCTAAAGCGATTTATAACGCAAAATCTGCTGGGGCCGAGGGAATAATTGTAACCGGAGGGATGTCTGTAGACCCCACCGATAGAACTCCTGAAACTATCAAAAACCTAGGTGCACGGATTGTGTCGTACGGAATACCGATGAAGCCCACGACAATGTCTATTGTGTCTATGTGGAAGGGGACTCCACTGTTTGGAATTTCCGCTGGCGGGATTCATTATAGTGATTTCAACTCAATTGATGTAATGTTCACGCGACTGATGGCTGGAAGAGTTCCATCTAGGAAAGAGATAGCAGAACTTGGAATAGGCGGAATTTTCTGGAACTACAACTCCAATAAAAAGAGAAGTTCTGACAAGAAGCCGGGTAAGAGATAGTTTGTTCTTGAAATTCATCTTACATTTAACTTTCGAAGATTGGCTAAACTTTCCTTCTATTAGAAATGATTTCAGAAATAATGCTTAGCGATATCTCGGCCGGGGTGATTGCGCCAATATCTATTCCTACCGGAGCATGAATTGAACTCAGGAATTCTTTTGCTACTCCTTTCGCCTCCAGTGCGTCTAAATCACTCTTGATTCTCTTCTTGCTCGCAAGGAGTCCTACATACCTGACCTTACGTTTAGAGATTACATCTAAGACCTGAATGTCCCTTGATCCTTTTGTCAGGACAACGACGAAATCATCCTCACTAAAATCAAATTCGCTCAGGGAAGCATTAACTGGGTCCACAACCATATCTGGTTTGGAATTCAACATGGGATTGGGATCTATAACTGCAACCCTCATTCCAATCAACTTTCCTAAAGACACCAAATTATCCTCGATTTCATCCCTTCCTCCCTGCCCTATCAAGACCAGTCTCTCATTTCTCTTGTAAGGTTCAAGGTAGACATCCATAATTCCACCGCAATTGGTTTCGACGTGTATTTCATCATCTTTGTTTAGGGCCATCCCAACCAGAGTATCCTTCGGTTCTTCAAGAAACACCTTTATGGTCATTGCATTCCCCGTACGCAATACTTCCGTTGCCTTATCCACAATCGCGGAATCTGGGCATGCCCCTCCTAAGGTTCCATAAATTACTTCCCCCCTGCTCGAAATGACCTCCTTGAAACCTGGTTTACCCAGCGATGATCCTGATACTCTGACCACGGTAGCAACTACAAATGACTCTCCCTTATTCACCAAATCACTTATTATCTGCGGAAATTCCCAGTTGTTCAATGACATAAGTAGGAGTCTTGCTTATAAATGATTTTTCTAATTTATTTTGATACAAATTTTTGTTGATCAGGAAGGTTAATGGAATCGTTTTCATTCCCTTGATAACATGGAATTTAAGGGAGAATTTGAAGTGATGGCAGAAAGGGAAACAATTTCTTCATTTATCTCGGATATAACCAAAATAACTTCTATTATACCAGACGTTCAGTCCAGGGAGATTATCAATGACAAAATGGCAAAACTTGTAGTTAAGGCAGGGCAGTCTGCAATTAAGGGAAAATTCAACCTCATCTTTGAGATAAAGAGCATTGTAGCTGGCGAATCTGCTGAGATTTCGGCAAAGGGATCAGGAGCAGCTGGGTCACTAGACTTGAGGGCCGCCTACACGTTCTCCGATTCATTAAGTGGCTCAACTCTAGTAAAATGGGTCGTCGACCTGAAGATTGGAGGCATGATTGCGACCATGGGGTCAAGAGTCCTTAACAGTACTGCCGAAAAATACATTTCTGTCCTGACAGATTCTTTCAAGAAGTATTTCAAAATATGAAGAAGAATCTTAAAGAAGTCAGAATTGCCGCAGTAATTTTAGCAGCAGGAAGGTCTACCAGGTTCGGGTCGAACAAACTGCTTCGTGTTCTTAGGGGAAAACCAGTTATAGAGTGGTCTTTTGATTCCCTTGCAAGGATTGATTTTTGGAAGATTGTAATCGTAACAAACGATAGTGGCCAGTTGGATCCTTTTATCCGTGAAGATGTTGAGAAACTTGTGAATAAAAGGTACAAAGACGGGATAGGGACTTCAATTGCTTTGGCAACAAAGTTTCTTGGAAAAGAGGTAAATGGAATTCTGTTTTTGTTAGGTGATCAACCGCTTGTAGGACCTGACAACATAGAAAAATTAGTCGTGAAGTTCTTGGAAGCCCCTGAAAAAGTGGTAGCCTTTTCGACAGAAGGTATCGTTCGTAATCCTATGATCTTCCCATCGACTTTTTTTTATGAACTGACAGAACTCAAGGGAGATAAGGGTGCCAGGGACATTGCTCTTGCTCATGATGATGCACTCTCCAGGATGGAGATAGATCCGACACGCTTGCTCGATTTGGACGACGTTGATGACGTTCCAATAATCGAAGGATACCTAGAAAAATATGAACATGAATGGCTAGTTGATTAGCTCCTCTGGCATCACTGGTGTTTTTCTCATTCTCTTTCCGCTCGCCTTTTCTATTGCTCTTATGAGCGCCGTTGGAACTCCTATAGTCGGAGATTCACCTAACCCCTTTGCTCCGTGTGGAAGAAAAGATCTGTTCTCTGCTACCTTAACACTGAAATTTGGAAGGTCTTCGGCCAAAGGAACCCCTGCATCAGAGATGCTTGAAGTTATGAGCTGACCTTCTTCGTCATAGAACAACCCTTCATGTAATGTCTGCCCGATTCCCTGCGCCATTCCTCCCTGGATCTGCCCAATAACCATGTCCATATTAAGTGCCCTACCCACATCGTAATATGCAGTTGATTTCTTCACTTTGACATTTCCCATTTTGTCTATCTCGACCACTGCTAAGTTTGCTCCGAAAGAGTTGAGGGGTATCTTCAATTCATTGTTGATGAATTCATCATAGTTCCCCGATAGCAAAGTCTTCGCTGAGTAGCTACCGTACTCCTTCTCCACTTCCTGTCTTATTTTCCTGCAAACTGCGACTATCGCAGCCCCACCAACTATCGCAGACCTACTACCCCATGATCCAACTCCTGTCTTTGTCATTCCGGTGTCGCCTCTATAGAGGGTTACAAGTTTTTCCGGAACTTCAAGCTCTTCGTTGACCAGTTTCTTCACGAAAACCTCGTGTCCTTGTCCGTGACTGTTTCCTCCCAGCCATACGCTTACCCTTCCTTTCTTCACAATTATCCTTGCGCTCTCTCCGGGATAAACTGCAGGTACTAAAACGAAAAATGAGAGGCCAACACCCTTGGATGTTTTCTCTTCTCTTCTATACTCCAGCTCCCTTACTGCATCCTCGAAAAAAGGTCTAGCTGCATCTATTTTCAATCCCATAGGAGAAGTGAATGGCTTGTCACTAGTATTCAGTAACCTGACGTCTGCCGGATCCATCTTCAGCTCATCCGATAACATATCGACCATTCTCTCTATGAAAAACGACGCTTCTGGTCTTCCCGCTCCTCTGTAGGGCCCTTGCGGAACCTTGTTGGTAAACAACGCTTTTCCGACAACGTGAGCCTTCTCGATGAGGTAGGGACCTGTCATCTGCATGGCAATAAAACCTGGAGAGAATGAGGCAATACCGGAATCGTATGCTCCTGCATCTATCATGACCTCTCCCTTGAGGCCAGTAATCTTACCATTCCTCTCAGCGAATAACTTGACTTTTCCTCTCACTCCCCTGCCTGGATGAGTGGATGAAAGGTGCTCTCTCCTTGTCTCTATCCATTTTACCGGTTTGCCGAACTTCATTGATGCGTATGACGCAATCACGTACTCAGGATACAAACCACCTTTGGACCCGAATCCACCTCCCGTATCCGTTTGCATCACTCTCACCTTGTCAGGACTGATTCCAAGCGATTCGACTAGTCCTTCCTTAATGCTGTGCACTGCCTGTGTTGAGATCCACACGTTCAGCATTCCATCAGTATAGCTTGCCACTATCCCTCTCGGCTCGATGGGATTTGCCGATATCCTGTCGTTTTCAAGCACGTCCTCAATCACAATCGGAGATTTTGGATCATCGAAGTCCTCCCCCTTTGAGGTGTTTACCATTATGTTGTCCTTTCTACCTGGGTGAATTGGTCCCATTCTAAGTGCGTCATCCATCGTAACGACTGGCTTTGAAGGTTCATAATCCACTTCTATCGATTCTAACAGGTCAGTGGATTTGTACCTGTCGTCTGCGAATACGGCTGCTACGGGTTCCCCTACGTAGTTGACGTATCCAGTAGCAAATACCGGCTCTATTGACAGACCGGCATCCGGGCTCGCACCTTCTCCTACGGATGCCATCCTTGCTCCCAGTTCCTTGCTGCTCATTCCCCCATTCAGACTAAGTATTTTGGCTCTGGCGAAAGGACTACGGAGGACTGACATATAGACCATGCCCTGGAGTTTTATGTCGTCAACAAAGTGTCCTCTCCCCCTTACAAACGCAGAAGTGTCGTAGGCCAGCTCTCTATCCCCCCACTCAACTGTTTGCACTTTACCTCACCACAATTTCCTGCTCTTCTTCTTTTTCTTTCATTAGCTGTGCACCATACTTTATGGACTCAATTATGCTCTGGTATCCGGTACACCTGCAAAGATTTCCTGAAAGACTTTTCCTTATTTCTTCCTCGGATGGGTCATTGTTCCTCTTCAGCAACCAGAAGGATGTGATTATCATGCCAGCCGTGCAGTATCCACACTGCAAGCCATGTTTCTCCAGAAACGCCTTCTGTATTGGTCCCAGTTCTTCATTTTTTGACAGTCCCTCAATAGTTGTTATCTCCTTTCCGTTTGCTTGGACTGCTAACATGGTACAGGACTTGACTGCCTTCCCATTTACAAGCACTGTACAGGCTCCACAGTTAGAAGTGTCGCATCCAACGTGCGTTCCAGTTAAATTTAAGTCTTCTCGTAGGAAGTGAACTAGCAATTTCCTTGGCTCAACCTCTGATTCGACGACCTTCCCATTTACTCTGGTTTTTATTTCAATCTTACTCATCTATCTCACCAATGCCCTCTCGAACGAAATGTTGATTGCATCTTCAGCAATTCTACCAAGTACCTTCTTCTTGTATTCGGATGAACCGTAGAAGTCCGTAGTAGGATTGGATTCCGAGACTATTATCTTTGCAGCCTCCTTAGTAACAGAATCGTTAATTTTCTTACCTTCCAAGAACTGTTCCGCTTTTGTTGCCCATACGGGCTTTGGAGCCACGGAAGTAAGACCTATTCCCGCACTCTTTACGCTTTCATTGTCGTTTAGACTCAATTGCACTGCAATAGCAGCAACGGAAAAGTCTCCTGCGCTTTTCTTCTGTTTGATATAACATCCTCCGGAATTATCACCAGTAATAGGAAACAGGACTTTGTTGAGTATTTCGCCTGCCTTCAGAGCATTTGTGAAAGAGTCAGTCACAAAGGAGTGCGCATCTAAAAGCCTCTTTTTTTCCCTCCCAATAACTTCTATCTTCGCCTTGAGAGCGATTGCAGCTGCAGGCATATCGTTAGACGGATCTCCGTGAGATATGTTTCCTCCGATCGTCCCTCTGTTCCGTATCAGCGGATCTGCAATTTGACTGGCTGCTTCATGGAGAATCTGGTACTTCTCCTCTATTAATTTGTTCTCCTCAATGTCGCTGATTGTCGCTAGAGCTCCAACTTCAAGGTAATTACCATTTTCAGATATCTTGCTTAATCCCTGGAGTCCAGAAATGTCGATAATATAAGGAAAGGATGCTATCCTCAACTTCAAGAGTGGAATTAGGCTTTGGCCGCCAGCCATTATCTTGGCATCCTCTTTGTACTTTGAAAGCAGTTCCAAAGCTTCCTCCACTCCGGTTGGAGCAAAATATTCGAATGAAGACGGTTGCATCGTTGTTGAGCAGAATTTTATATATAAAAATTGAGAATGCAGATTGCCATCGCGCATTACCTGTAACGAACCTCAGAAGACTTGAAATGAGGTAATCTGGTTTCAACTAAGGATTGACACTTATGAAACTATACTAACATACCCTGCAAGCCCGTTTAGCATGTTTGACTGAAACTAGAACTACGTTCTCCTGATGGTATTATATAGTTTCCCGTTTACAAGTCATTTTTGAGGTATGTTAGACAGGAGTTAAACTGTGAAGGGAATTTTCGTAGTCTCGACTAGACACGCTTTCATAGTCACGGAAAGACAAAGTGATTCTCCATTCTACCCTTGAGGGTACTATCTTGACGAGGCAACTTTTGAAGTTGCATCATCCTGTCATGATAGAAAGGGAAGATTATTACTGCGGCCAATCATGAATTGTTCAGTACTATGGGATCTTTCAGATCGCGTTGACAAGAAATCCTAAAAGAAATCCAGTTATCAGACCCGCGTAAACTAGAGATTGAACCTTGTACTGATCGGCCTGCCTGAACAAGTTTTTGAGCATAGGGATCATTACGTATATTATTGCACCTATCGCGAGGCCATCAAAAAGTATGCTGAGGTAGCTATTCACATAGTAATATCCTATTATACTCCCTGCGATAGTTGGAAAGCCTCCGATAAAATAAAGTCCTGCAAGCAAAGTGGTCTTTGGTTTTTCACGCCCAAAGAAAGGAGAAATGATTGGAAACCCCTCAGTAAAATTCTGTAGTATGAAGCCAACGAGTATTACCGTTAGAAGGCCGGTCAGGCCCACCACGTACGCTGAACCAAACACCAATCCCTCCGTCAGATTCTGGAGACCCATACCTACGGCAATTATAAGTGCAACTCTTGTTGGCACGAATGCTTCATTAGGGCCGGTATTCTTCATATAATTTTCTGCAAAGTATAGAATTCCAAACAATCCTCCTACAGATATCACGAAAATTACAGAAAGATACGGGCTGCTAATGTAAGAACCAGAAGTATATATGGCAGAAGCCACATCGGAGAAAATATCGCCTACCAGAAAAATCAAAATCCCAACTGCTAGAGAAACCAGAAGGACTGTGTATCTGGCACCCACATCTCTCCTTAGTATGATCGGAAACGATAGGTATATTGAGAATCCCATAACTATTGCAAGTCCAAGCATACCGTAAAGGGAATTATTAATCAGGCAGTCACCCTCCAGGATTTTGGGGACGGGGAATATTCTTTTCAGACATGAATTAGGCAACCCTAATTTCATTAATACTCTCTAAATAAAAGGTTTCCTTTACAATCCCCATAACAAGTCTATACCATTCAACTGTCTTTTAGGAGGTATTATCAGATTTGATATGCGGGGAATTTTTCGCTTGGATAATTCGCATTTCATAAAACAGATTTCTTAAGGTAGTCTAAAAGATAATTTCTTGCTATCATGCAATTGGATATGATTTTAGGCTACGATAGATTTTTATAGAAGAGATAATTCGTAATTCATGAATTTAATATCGAAAATGAACGAAACATTTGATGTGAAGAGGGGGGATCTGAATATACCATCAAAGAGTTCGAATCTTCTTGGTATTTCAATAGAGCTTTCAAAAGTGCCAAGGGGAAGGGGAGAAATAACGGATTATAACTCCATCTTTTCACTTGTCAGAAAAGCTGTTAAGACAAGTATTAACAAAGAAAGAGTGGGGCTCGGTTTGGCTCTGGCAGATCTTCCTTCCCAACTCGGAGCATTCTGGGAGGTCGGAGGTAATTACATTGTGATGAATAGAAACCTACTGGATGCCCTGAAGTTTGCTCACCGTCCAGTCGAGGAGATCAATTCATTCGTTTTTGTCATACTACTTCACGAGTACCTTCATTCTCTTGGTTTCTTGGATGAATACAAAGCAAGAGCAATGACAGCGAGGATTTGTACTACTTTCTTTGAAGAAGGACACCCCGCCTATGAGATCGGTACACGAGACCCCTGGCAGGTCTACCCATTTTTGACACAAGTGCCCAACCGAAACGGAGAAAATCTCAGAATTGTAGGAAATTTCGATTCTGATTCTGTATCTTACATTATGTGACTTTGGAGTAGTTCGCTTTCGATACTTCGCTCCTTTATGTACCGTTGAGGCCGATCATTACTGTCAAAACAGATATGCTCAGTGATATCTCTTCCGAAGTGGAGCTGATATAAATTACATCGTTGCCATTTCCTTCGGTGCCAAAAACCAGAGTCACTCCCTTCAGGTCTGTCATTCTCTCTTTAAGTGAGTCGTAGAGCTTTTGGCCAAAGATTGACGAGTAAGTCAGTGTAATGTTCCCGTCAAGTTTGTAATACTGCTTCGAAAGAGCCGTTGCGGTTACGCTGAACGGTGATTGAGATGACGTGCTAAAACTACCACCTAACATATCGACAAGGTCCATGGATATATTGATTGTCCCGTTTGTGGGGGGGTTTACCTGCAGAAGATTAAAGGCGAGAGTTGAATTTATGAGGGGATTGCTCCCATATTGCTCATAATAAAGATTAGAAAGTTCATAAATTAGAGCCTCGTCCACAAAATACCGGTTGTTTGTCATTACCGTCAACGCGCCTCCTGACGATACAAGCGTACTGGAGTTGTTAATCGCTATATAACCGTCGCTTCCCTTTGTCGTTCCAGACAGTCTAAGTTCACCAGTTGTCGGAGAAGAAAACAGAGGTACGTATCCTGATTGAAGATAGAACGTCACCGAAACTGTTTCCCCCTGCTGATAGTTAACGGATAAGGAATTTACGGAACTTGCGAACTGCATAATGTCGTTTGTCAGGGATAACGAATATTGTTCTTCATAAGAGGTCATTTCTGCAGGGACATAGCTAGTTACGAAAAGACTGAGCAGGAAAATGAAGATCAGAATAGCGAGTATTGCCCCGACTGCACTTGCAACTCCATCGTCCTCATACCTCACTTTCCTCATATCAGTCACTCCCCCTTTTCCTATGTTCCGTTTGATCGTCTTGTCTTTGGTCAGCATAATACTTGTTGATTATTCCTGGAAAGTTGGAGAAGTCTATTGTCTGTGCCTTTGACATTTTCTCAAGGAACTCCTTCCTCCTGCTGATCTCATCGTTGAGATGCTCTAATGACCAGTTATTTCGAGTGATCATTCTTTCTTCAAGGTTGGAATGACCGCTATATTTGAAACTGTCTAGAATTGGATCCCACTGAAAGACAGTGTTTGTCAGTATTTCATTCGTAGTGCTGTCCATTCCACTTATCTCGACAATACTCTTGATTCTCCGGACGGTTGTATTTGCAACGTTGGTCAAGGACTGAAGAATCACTATGTCCAGTGCGGATATCATCGACCTTGGAATTTTCAGCGGTTCCCCTTCTAATCGATGAATAAAGGAAGGAACATCACTAGAATGGAAGGTGCCTATTGCGGGTTGACCCGTTGCCATTGATTGGAAAACTGTATATGCCTCGCGCCCTCTGACCTCCCCGACAATTATGTAGTCAGGTCTCTGTCTTAGGCTACTCACCAGAAGATCAAACATGTCTAGTTCTCCTACCTTTTTTCTCGTAGATGGGTTCACGTCGCCTATCCCCTGTCTGGTAAGGGATTGAACCCAGTTCTCGTGAGGAATGTTAAGTTCTCTGGTGTCTTCAATGCTCACAATCTTCTTTCCAGGCGGAATGAAAAGAAGGATTGAGTTAAGAGTGGTTGTCTTGCCTGAGGCCGTGCCTCCGATTATGAACATGTTTTCCCCACTTTCTATCGCAAGCCACAGGTAGACAGCGATGTCGGTGTTCATAGTTCCTAGTTTAATCAAGTCAATGGGAGTAAAGGGATCCCTTTTGAACCTCCTTACTGTGAATGTTGACCCGTTCTTCGTGACTTCTCTTCCCAGAGTAGCCTGGAGTCTTGCACCATTCGGGAGTGAACAATCTACCATAGGTGCTGAGATGGATATGTGTTTTCCGGACCTTTGAACCACTAGTCTGACAAAAGCGTCTAGTTCTTCCTCAGACTCAAATTTCAGATTTGAAACAATTGACCCGTACTTTTTGTGGACTACATATAGTGGAGTGTCTGGGCCCACACAGGATATGTCCTCCACGTTCTCGTCTACCATGGGAACTTCGACTTTCCCATAGCCCTCAAATTCCCGGGTAATATAATAGAGGATCTTCTCTAGTTCCTGGTCAGGCAGCGCCCCAGACGGAGGAACATTAACAGATTTAAGGAAACTTTTCATGAGGTTAATCCTATCTTCCCTTGCCTCAGGATATGATACTATTGAGGATATGAATTGACTTCTAACTCTTTTGAAAAAATTATCTTCCTTCTCTGAAAGTGGTGGTTCCACTACGGTATAAGTAAGAATTCCATCTTCTTTGGATTTCATAATTTTGACAGAACTGAAGGGTGGTGAAATTACATATTCTTCCAAGATCTGTTTACTTGATTCTTGAAATTCACCTCCATTCTGTTTCGAAGGATCTGATTTGTATTCACGGTCCCGTCCGATGGATTCCGATTCTCTGGGAACTGCCCCCATTGTCAGACTCCCCCAAAGAGCAAAATTACAATGTATCCTATTGCGGTCATAATAGCAGAATAGAGGAATCCCCCCTGGTATCTCCCATCTTCAAGAACCCCAGACATCAAGCCACCTCCGACTCCCTGTATAATAACTACTGCAGTGAAAATCTCTTTGATCGTTGGAATTGAGTCCACATTCAGATAAGAGAGGGTGGAAGAAGAAACTCCGGAAGCCATTTGGGGAAAAAATCGCACGTCAAGAATAAGAACTGTGAGCAGAAATACCGCGTAAGCCATTAGAATTATTATTATATAACTCTTCATCTGTGAGTACTTGTCTTTTGCAAGAAACTGTGCTTCTTTAGAGTTTGCCGCAATCAAATTTAGCACGTCCGAAATGTTCCCTCCAGATCTGTTTGATTCTATGACTGTCGCAATCAACTTTTCGGTAAAGGGAGATCTGTTTCTTGCAACGAACTCGGTCAGTGCCTCGTCTACCGATACTCCCCACTTGATTTGAGTTGCAATTTTCTTGATATCTTGAGTTAGGATTCCATATTGCCCTTCGGAAGCTGCTGTTATCGAATCCGCTAGATTTGAACCGAACCTCGACGCTTCTGCAACATCTCTTAGGAAATCCGGCAACCTGCTCTCTATCGCCTTCATCCTGCTTCTTGCAATCGTATCCGCGATTCCGACCGGTACAAGTAGCAGAAAAATTGCCAGCACGATGAAATCGAATAGAAATATGAAGTTATAAGAAGAAATTACGAACAGGTTGATCCCAATCACTGTCGATAGCAATCCTGCAAATATACCTAGCAAGGTAAACTTTCTCAAGATATCTGGACCTCCTTATTGACGCTGGATATCAGGATTACAAATGCGGCCGTAATTACGGGGAGAACCAACAGGGAGAAGAAAATCAGGAAGGATATCGTGGTCCCGGCTGCGTTTCTTGCGATTACTGCCATGACTGCGAGTATCACTATGAGAAAGAGAGGAAAGGCGACACCAACTGTCACATAAGTTTCCGCAAATACCGTGACACTCTCTGCATTCTTTTTCAGGGAAACTCTCAGGACATTTTGATACTCGGATGCCTTGTTTACGAAGTACGGTTTAAGTCTCGCACCAGCGGTCGAAGTCGCAACCGCGCCCTGAAGGAACTTCTGCCACTCTGAAGATGGAGATGTTCTTGCAACCTCTTTCATCGCAGTAAAAATGTCTATGCCCAGTAGCTCGGTTCTCCTGGCGATTTTCGATGCTTCCTTTGCAACCTCGCCATATTCTTTCATCCCTGCCATCTTCAGAAAAATTATATTTATCGGTACATCTGCGTTTGACATTGCGGAGATGAAAGCAAATGCTGATCCAAGATTTTCATCTATTCTCTTTCCTCTGGATGAAGACCTGGCAGTAGGGCCGTACAAACCCACGAACAAAACGACTAAAATGGACAATGGTATTAGAAGAAAAATGAAACCAGATCGGAATTGAATCAAATAGAGGGCTGTTGCCAGCAAAGCAGACAAAATTCCCGCTAACATAATTGCAAAAATCACTGCGCTTAGGTAGTCGGCTGCAGAAAGGTCTATTTCAGCTTTCTCTAGTTGCAGCCGAAATCCAGTAAGAAAATTAAAGTTCAGGTTCCTCGTGAATTTTGAAAACATACCCTTTGAAAAAGAGAAAAAGGCTGTTCTGAAACCATTTTTGACTGTCTTCCTTTGAAGAACGTCCGATATCTGCATTGTTTCATCTTGCGGGTTAGGCAATGCTATCGCTCCTCTGATCTTTGCTGCCAACGATGCTTGAGACTGAGTTCTCCCTCTCTACGTAATACTTCCTCAGAATTCTCCATATTTCATGGTAATCCTTTAGTCCTTTTTCCGCCATGGATCGTATTATTTCTCCTCTTCTTTCTATCTCCTCTATTGTTCTGTTATCTTCTGCTCCAGATCTGTTCTCCCTTTCTTTAATTGAACCTGACTGTGCGGAATGCGCTATCTTATCCCTGGACGAATTCCAAGAGAAAACTGAGTTGAAAATCAGCTCATTCGATTCTGGGTCCAACCGGACTATTTCGGAAACATCGGTAATTCTTCTCTCCATCCTCCCATTTACCTTGACAATGGACTGCCTGACAACCAGATTGGCAGAAGTTATCATGGTTCTTGGAATGTTGATAGGGTAATTCTCCAACCTCGTCATCATATCTTCCAAGGAATGTGCGTGCATGGTCGTGAGTGTGGTCTGTCCCATTGACATTGCCTGGAACAGATTGTATGCTTCTTTCCCTCTGATTTCACCTACGATTACGTAATCCGGTCTTTGCCTAAGCGCGCTTACCAGAAGATCAAACATGTCGATCTCTCCTGCTGATCTCCCAGTGATGAACCTACCTTCACCTACTCCGCTCCTAGTGACCGCGGATATCCAATTCTCGTGAGGTATGTTAATCTCCTTCGTGTCCTCGATACTGACTACCTTGGAATTTGGTGGTATGAAGAGAGAGATTGCATTAAGAGTGGAGGTCTTCCCGACTCCTGTTCCCCCCAGTACAATTATGTTTTTCCCTGCCTCTATTGAAAGCCACAGGTAAGCTAACAGTTCTGGAGTCGCAGTATTCAAAAGTACCAGATCGATAGGAGTGAATGGTATTTCCCTAAACAGTCTGATCGAAAACGTTCCACCCCTTGAGCTCACTTCTCTTCCAAACGTTGCATTGATTCTATTCCCTTCTGGGGTCGATGCATCTAGTATAGGGTCTGAAACCGAGATTTGCTTGTTCCCCTTTTGGGCCAAAAAGACAATAAAATTGTTCAGTTCCTGTTCATTGGCAAAAACCAGATTGGTCTTTAGATTCTGGAACCTTCTGTGGTATACAAAAATTGGAATTCCTACTCCATCGCAGGAAATGTCCTCCAGATTGCCATCATGCATCAGGGGATCTATCTTTCCGTATCCGAGATAATCCCTGAAAATTAGGTACTGAACGTAGTTCAGAACATTCTCACTCAATACTAATCCTCTTTCCCTCAAAATCATTGATATTTTTTCCCTGACGTGACTCTCTCTGTCCTCCGGGATAGATGCGTTTACGTCCTTCCACAGTGAATTTTCCAATGCTTCTTTTAGGTCGATGAGGACGTTGGAATCATTATTATCTAGCTTCTCATATACCAGGTTATACAGAAGCTGCCCATTGTTTTGATCCTTCACTATTTTGGCCTTGACAAAGGTGTTGATTGGATAGGAATCGATCGTTACGAAGTTGTTGTTCTCATCCACTTCGGATCTACCCTCGTCGCTGTCCCGAGAGTTTGAAGATGTTCCATTGACCTGAGGATAGTCGGGCACATAGTTGATTTACGCTTAGAATAAATAATATTTTCCTTCCTAGAAGAAATCCTCAAGGGTTCTTTTCTTTCTCACTTCAGAAGTTTTGAGGGAAGATTCGTCTAGGTTGAATACCTCGGTAATCCTAGATAAGGTCTGTGCAACTCTGTCTGCATAATAGTCGTAGTCTGGTTTATACTGGAATGGTACGTTCGGAATGAATGGTTCCACAACTTGCGGTCTCTTCTTACTGTCCACCACTATCCACGAAACTTTCATTCCTGGAATGAACTCCCTGCCCATCTTCATTAGCTTCTGGGCAGCTTGGACATTCGCTAGAGAATCCATCTCCTTGTAAAATTCGAATTCTTTCACTGATCGTGATATGACGAGTTTTTCCGCTTCAACTCTGCCTTCCTTCACATCTGAAATTATCTCTTTGGCCCTACGGAGTGCACCGTTGATATCCCTGTCAAGTATGTGGTTGAATATCTCCATAAGGGCATCCGATTGAAGATCAAAGGAGTCGGTCCTCCTTATTTCATATCCTCTCACAACGATGTTCCCTAAGTCCTGTTTAGGAAACAGGACTTTGCCCGCATATCTTTTCTTGGCTCCATGAGAGAAGAGCGGATCGAGTACACGCTCCAGCTCTATTATAATGCCGAGTTTGCTGGAGACCTCTTCCTTCAGTCTGTTTGCAAGTTCCAGGGCCTCGTCTACTGTGGCCTTCCCGGTCTTGATGAATATGGAATCCGTGTCTCCATACACCACCTGTATTCCGTTAGATGTGAAATCATTAATTATTCCCTTGATAGCCTCTCTGGCAAATGCAGTTATGCTTGATCCTATGTTTTGGTCAGTGAACCTGTAGAAACTGGATGCAAAGACACCGTAGAATGAGTTCATGAGTATCTTCACTTGGCTTTGCATGCTGTCAAGATATCTCCTTTTATCGTGGTCGGCTTCCTTCTTCATCATGTCCTTATAGCCATCCCTGGTCTGCATAAGTCTTTCCAACAATTCCGGTATCAAACCACGCTTCACGCGAGCCGAAAGGAATCTCGTACCGTTAGGAGAGACGATCTCTCCATCTGGGGACATCGTCGTGAAACAGATGTTGTGTTTTATCATCAGACTGGGATACATACTCTTGAAGTCCATTACTGCCACCATGTCGTACAGTCCCGGTTCTATCGAGTGGACATAACCTCCCTCTATTCTGTCCGCATTCTGGTTGACGAAATTATTCATTGGAACTGCTATCCCTCTTCTGTCTGCCTCTCTGATCACGAGTGAATCTATCAGCGTAGAGTTCCCTGAATTCCATACATCATCCAGAGGTATCATTGAAACTGTGCTCATGTTCTCGTACTTTTCTATGACATCGATCTTCTCTAGAATCTTCAGGGCAAGGTAAGCATCCCTGATACAGTATTGTATGACTCGTTGCTTGTCCTTTTGCCATTCATCTTCTATGTTAAGACGATCTACGTCTCCCTTGGTCTCTCCCAGCAATTCCTGTGAGACGTACGCAAGGGTCTCCTGTTTCGGATGGATTTCCCTCTTCACGTTCCACCAGGCATCTGCAACGACTCTTCCATGTATTCTCCAGAACTGGTCCTGTATCCGCTGAGGCGGACTGGTATCCCTTCCCAAATACATCGGTATGTTTTCCTTCTTGGCGAGTTTTTCTAGGAAAGGCAGATCGTAACCATCGATGTTGTATCCCGTGATTATGTCAGGATCTTCCTTTCTCACCAGTCGTATGAAGTTGTCAAGAATGTCTGTTGGTTCTCCGGAGATAGCACCCTCCGTATATTTACCCTTGAAGCTTACGGTGTAACCGATGACGAAGAGCTGCTGGGCCTTTATGCTGTTCTCAATATCGAAACTCAGGACTCTCATGGGAGGCAGGAAGTCGGAAGTTCTCTCTATGCTGTCTATGACGACTGTGTGGTCCACAGTGAACTTTTCGCTTTTCTGTTCGTTCCCCTTGAATTTGACGCAGCTACCTAGATCGAAGTCATAAAAGAACCTGAAATGGAAGGGAATGTCTGCAGCCAGCACTCTGTTCATATCCGAGATGTACTTCCTGAATTCTGGCACCCTCCAGGGAGACTTGCACGTAAACTTCACGGCTTTCCTAGTCTCTCCCTTGTACCAGAGTTGCTTCTCCTCCAGACTTACCATTTCCTCTACTGCCCTGAGTCTCCGCATTTCCTCTTCGGTCGGGTCTATCGCAAAAAAATATGGCAAGAATTTCTTGTAGAGTAGAACGAACGACTCTCCATTTCTGTTCCTTCCGAAAATCTCTATAACGGGTAATCCGTTTTCAGTGTAATAGGATGATGTGATTACCCTTATCTCGTCTTCCATTACATTATCATGGAATCAACTCAAATATACTTTATTGGGAGTTAGAAAAATGAAGTTGTCAATGCTTAATCCCTTGCTTTTATACCCAGGGTAAAATGACTCAAAAAAGATTAATATGCCGTTAGGAATAAGAGATGTGCGTTTTGTAGTAATTACTGGCGGAGTAATTTCTGGTATTGGAAAAGGAACTATCACTTCTTCACTGGCTTATATCCTTAGAGAAAGAAAATACAGGGTAGACATAGTGAAAATAGATCCATACATTAACTACGACGCAGGTACCATGAATCCATATCAGCACGGAGAAGTCTTTGTCCTGAGTGATGGAACGGAGGCTGACCTTGACCTTGGCAATTATGAAAGGTTCTTGAGCAGAAACCTCAAGAGCGGGAACAATCTGACGACAGGAAAAATATACAAATGGGTTATAGAGAAGGAGAGGAAAGGAGACTTTCTGGGAAGCACTGTACAGATCATTCCTCACGTCACTGACGAGATCAAGAGAAGAATAAGAGCGATTGGTAAGGAAGATAACTCTGACATAGTGTTGATTGAAGTTGGAGGGGTTGTAGGTGATATAGAGTCTATGCCTTTTCTGGAGGCACTCAGACAGATGAGGCTTGAGGAAGACGGCAAGATATTTTTCATTCACGTGACATACGTACCGACTCTCAGAAGTGTGGGAGAACCAAAGACGAAGCCAACGCAGCATAGCGTAAAAGAGCTGAGGTCTATCGGTATTCAGCCCGATGCAATTATTGCCAGAAGCGAGATAGAACTCGACAATGATTTGAAGGAGAAGATTGCACTATTCACACAGGTTGACGAAAGGGCAGTAATAAGCATTCCTGATGTCAGCGACATATTTACGATGCCGCTGTTGCTGAACGACACGGTCCTTCCCAATTACATTCTGGACAAGCTCGGACTAAAATCCAACGAGTCAGGAATGGACTTTTGGAGAGGAGTGGTTGCAAACATAAGAAATCCGTCTCAGAATGTAACAATAGGAGTCGTTGGAAAGTATGTGCAAATCAAGGATTCCTACATTTCTAACGAGCACGCGTTCATGCACGTTACGGGAAAGACTGGAATAGGGGTAAAGCTAAAGTGGATAAATTCAGAAAAGGAAGACAGGATAGAAAATCTGTTATCGGATGTCGACGGAGTACTGATTCCCTGGGGATACGGACCAAGGGGAACTGAGGGCAAAATAAAGGCGATAAAATTTGCAAGGGAAAACAAAATACCGTTACTCGGAATCTGCTTCGGTTTCCAGCTGACAGTCGTTGAATTTGCAAGGAATGTGCTTGGATTGGAGGGAGCTAACTCCTCTGAACTAAATCCAGAAACCAAGTATCCTGTCATAGACTTGTTGCCGGAACAGGTAGGATTGACAGACAAGGGAGGAACCATGCGACTCGGGGACATAACTGTCAAGATCAAGAAAGGGACCAGGGCATTCGAGCTTTATGGGAAGGAAGAGATCAGGGAGAGACACAGGCACAGGTATGAGGTCAACCCAAAATACATAGAAGAAATAGAGCGAAATGGTATGCATTTCTCTGCGACGGACGACACGGGCACGAGAATGGAGATATTGGAGCTAGATAATCATCCCTTTTTCATGGGATCGCAATTTCACGCAGAGTTCATAAGTAGGCCAGAAAGACCCTCTGTATTGCACGAAGCGCTAGTAATCGCAGCCTCAAAATATAACAAATCTCACAGAAAAAAATTTATAGAACAGGAAAAATTTGCGAAATAGTTATATACTAGATGGTTATATTAGTGGCCTATGCCTGGTTCTCTTAAGAAGATAGGTATTGTCTTAGGAGTGAGAGAAGGAAAACTTATAGCGAAGCTTGACAGGGAGGTTCAGTTATCAACAAAAGTCTTTGGAAAGGAGGGAAAACCGCTTGGCAAGATATCAAGACTGTTTGGGCCTGTTAAGGCACCGTATGTCGCTATAGATTCTAAGGGAGTCACGGCAAAGGAAGTATTCGTGAGGTGAAAGAATGGCTGAAGGAGAAAGCAAGAAGAGCAAGAGGGACCTATTTGAAGAAGTGACAAAGTGCCCGGAATGCGGCTCTACTCACTTGGTAAGGGACTACGAAAGAGGAGAGCTCGTGTGTCAGGACTGCGGTCTGGTAATAGATGATAGTTTCATAGATCAGGGACCCGACTGGAGAGCGTTCGATTCTGAACAGTCTGAGGCCCGAGCTAGAACCGGAGCCCCGATGACGTACACAATCCACGACAAGGGACTTAGCACCGAGATATCTTGGAAGAACAAGGATTCGTACGGGAAGAGCATACCAACGAAGAGCAGAGCACAACTCTACAGGCTAAGGAAGTGGCAGAGGAGGATCAAGGTCTCAAACGCTGCAGAGAGGAACCTTGCACAGGCCCTGCAGGAACTTGAAAGAATGGCATCGAACCTGAGCTTGCCTAAGGACGTCAGGGAGACTGCTGCTGTCATTTACAGAAGGGCAGTAAAAGAGAACATGATAAGGGGCAGGTCTATAGAGGGAGTCGTTGCAGGTTCAATCTATGGAGCGTGCAGACAGATGGGAGTGCCTAGGACTCTTGAAGAGATTGCATCCGTCACAAGGATCAAGAAAAAGGAGATCGGGAGAACTTACAGAATGATGAGCAGGATTCTTCAACTTGGAATTTTCCCTTCTCGTCCGGAGGACTATATAAACAGGTTCTGCAACAGGCTTAGACTCTCAAACGAGGCAAAGAAAAAAGCAATGGAGATTCTGAAACTCGCAGAGAACAGGGACCTGACATCTGGAAGAGGACCAACCGGTGTTGCGGCTGCCGCTATCTATATAGCCAGCATCTCTTTGAACGAAAGAAGGACCCAAAGGGAAGTCGCGGAAGTTGCAGGAGTGACAGAAGTTACTATCAGGAACAGGTACAAGGAGCTCACTGAAAAACTCGGTATAAATGTAGAAGTGTAACCGACAATATTTATATTTTTTTAACCTATACCGCCTGGGGCCCGTAGCTCAGCTCGGTAGAGCATCTGGCTTTTAACCAGGTGGTCGTGGGTTCGATTCCCACTGGGCCCGTTCCAATTATCCGCTAGTTTAATTCAGGACATTTTAGAAAGACCCTAAACTATTGATTATGATAAAAAAACTATTTTCATATTTACGATAGATTAAGTAAGAATCCAGTCGTTGAAACCTTGAGTGCAGAGCGGTCATTTCTCTTTAGCAGTCTTTATCAAATACTTTTTTAAAAATCTTAAGATCTTCTCTTCCTATGTGCCCAGTAGAGAACAGTAGTTTATCTGTGTGTTACTGAAGTCCATACTCAAGTGGTTAATCGAAATTCCTCACAAGAGGTTGCGGATGAAGCGCTGTTGAATTTTCCGGAGCAGCCTTAAAATAGAATTTTCATTTACTGTCTGGAGATCCTGATGGAGAAAGGGCTTGAGATAACGTTTAAGGTTTCGGATATAGACCAAAGACAGATTACAGAAGCACTTGCAAACATTGTTGGCAATGAATTCTCAAACAGCATAGATTTGGATTGGAGGATATTCCATGTCAAACTCGGCGATGAAAAGTTTTTCAAGGTCTGTTTTACAGGACCGAAGATGACCAGACTGCACCCCTTACTAGAGAAAGAAATTAGGACACGGTTTGATGCCCTTTCGTTCTACAAGAAGGATGATATTTTGAAACTGTACCGTGAAAGAGAAAAGGAAAAGACGTTCAAGAAGCAATACGTTAGGGAAGTAAAGGAGGAAAGTGATCTCTGGCAAGATAATTTTTGGGCTTATTTCTAAAAATTTTCAAGAGAGGTCTGGCAATCTATAAATGTCTCTTTACATGACAAAAAGTGAGTGACCGAAAGATAACAATGTGGCAGGCCGCATCCATAGGCCTGGGTAACATAATAGGCGCCGGTATATTTGTCCTAGCAGGAGTGGTGATCAAAGAATCTGGGCCTGGCGCAATTGTTGCTTTTGCATTCACAGCCTTCTTGGCGATGACAGTTGCATTCAACAGCGCAGAACTTTCCTCGAAGATCGTATCTCACGGAGGCCTTTACTCTTTCACTAGAGTCACAATGGGGGATTCACTTGGATTCCTAGTTGGTTGGTTGCGTGGCATATCTTATGCGATTGCTGGTGCAGCCGTGACACTCGGTTTCTCATCTTACTTGCTATCGTTCTTCCACTATGAATCTTCATATCTCATCCTACTGATTTCTGCGGTTTTCTTGGTAATTATGACGTCGGTCGATTATGCTGGCATAAAGATGGTGGCAAGGATAGAGCAGATACTGGTATTTCTGACAAGTGCTGGACTTATTCTTTTTATAGGAATATCTCTGATATACGGCAAGTGGGAACCATCCCGCTTCACTCCTATCTTGCCGTATGGACCAATGAGCATTATTGAGGCGGCTTCATTGGCCTTCTTCGCTTATTCCGGATTCAACACAATAGCGACTCTTACCCCGGAGGTAGAGAATGGAAGGAAAAATGTTCCAAAGGCAATTATGATTTCCCTCGCCATAAGCACGGTTCTGTACATACTTGTCGTTCTAGGAATGCTGGCGATGATGCCATGGAGGCTATACGGAGTGGCAGCTGATCCGCTTGTTAACGCACTGAGTTACACGGGAGCTCCATTATTTGTTTCCTACATAGTGAGCATTGTAGCCCTTATTGCAACAGTGACCGTCACTCTCTCTCTCATTGTTGCTGGCTCGAGAACCCTCCTGCAGATGAGCCAGGATGGACTACTGCCTAAGTGGATAAGCAAAAAAGGCGATGACTCCTCCAAAAGGGCAGTAATCATAATTGGAGTACTTGCGGTGGTCTCTCTCTTCCTGGGAAATCTCCAGTACGTGGCACTTGCATCAAATTTCGGTGTAATATTTTCGTACTCCTTAACAGGAATAGCAATAGTCTTGATTAGAAGAAAAAAAGTGAGCGGTGATTTCAACACTCCCTTTTTCCCTTACTTGCCTGTGGTCTCAGTCGTTCTGTCTGCCCTGATAATGTTCGCTCTGGGATCTCAAGCACTCTACTTGGGCAGCCTGATGATCCTATCGGGAATCATAGTTTATTCTCTCCAGAGTGTCGAACGTATGGAACAGAAAAACAGGACAATATAAACGGTAAGGGAATAGGAATTTGCTTATAATAACACAGCGCGATTCACTGGTCCAAGAAACTCTTATAAGACTAACACTGTTACAATTGGGATGAGAGCACCTTCAAGAGCCATAACTCAATTATATCCGAATTTGAAGCACAGGGTGTTTTTTCGGCCGGAAAAATCCTGCTGTAGCGGAAGTGACTTTTTATGAGTGACTGGAAGAGAGAGATGAAAAAAGAGGAGAAGAGAAAAGAGATCAAGTATAGAAAGAGAGTAAGAAAAGAGGCCATAGAGAAAGCACTACAACGCGAAATCAAAAAGAGCAGAAAGAAGTCCAAGGGTGATGGACGGCTGAAGAGTGCTGAGTCTAAAATTGAGAAGGTAGGAACGACTATAGAGGAAAGATTATTCAGGTCCAATAGGAAGAAGAAACTGGTATAGTGAAGGGAACTTTGTTCAAAGAGGCATTGATTTTGAAATTTCACTCCTGTGATGATGTCTTCTCATAAACCTCTTTTCGAGATTGGATTATCTTTTCAGTGAGGTAGGTGTTAGAAAATGGAATGTTGGACAAAATGTCATTTTGGTGTGGAGTAGACGATCGAGAGCAGCCGTCTCATTAGTAAAGTAAATCGAGAAACAGCATATTTGAAGTCGAAATATCGGTATTGGAACCCCTCCCAGACCTGATAGACAAAAATTTTGCTACCTCTTGAGCTGGTGAATCGCTATTTTACATACTCTAGCATAGGTAATATACGACCGTTTTCAAATACACCCAGGTCAAAAGTGATGGAAAGCTAAATTCCCTTTTATGACGAAATTTGACTAAGTGACCTTATGTCTGGGGACTGGAATTCATGGGCTATGGACGGTCTTCAGTACGTAACATTAAATTTCGAATCGTACTTTGGGGCTTATCAAAATGAATGCAAAGCTCAATTCCCTCGTATTCACTTCCTTAAGCCACTTTTCGGTGGATGGAAACTTTCTGTTATTCCCAGTACTTCTAACTTACTATACAGAAATAAAGGGAGCATCAGTCTTCGTCATCGGACTTATGCCGGTCCTATACAATCTCATCTCTGGATTCCTCAGCGTGTACGTTGGTTCCTTTGCAGATAAGGTCGACCGAGATGCAATTATACTTATGCTTGGACTACTTCTAAATGGTTTAGCGGCGTTTGTATTTTCTCTTCCCTTCCTTGTAAATAGTGCTGCCTATGAATTCATGATTATTGGATCCATCCTCTTGGGTGTCGGTCAGTCTATTTACCATCCAATAGGAGCTACGATCCTCTCATACACTTTCGGACCGAGGGAATCTGCTTCATATATGGGCATAAATGGTTCATTTGGAAGCCTTGGAAGGAGTGCGTTCCCTCCAATGGTTGTTTTTATAGCAGGTTTCATTGGAATAGCCCTAGGACTACAAGTTATTGCAATTTATTTTGTCGTTGCAGCTGTGTTGATTATTCTTGGCCTAAGATTCTTCAAAAGAAAAGACTACCAGTTCTCAAGACCGGTTAAGCAGAAATCATCGACAAAAGAGGCTTCTTTGGAAAGCGCGATTCCGCTATTCCTCATTATGCTGGTAGTCCTGGTATTCTTAAGGTCTATGTTCATCAGCGTGACGACTACATGGATACCGAAATATCTGGACGATATCTTCAACTCTAAACACCTCATGGCTACTATTCTTGGGATTGCCTTCCTTGCTCCTGTACTGGGTCAGCCGCTGTTTGGATATTTGACGTCAAAGCTGGGAGGAAAGTTCACAATATCTCTGACATCAGTAGGTTTAGTCGTTTTCTTTGTTCTCTTCCTTTATTTTGCAAGGGGCTTTGCGATCATACTGATCAGTTATACCTTCTTTGCGTTTTTCGCTTACACAGGTTTTCCAGTGCTTATGGGATACGTCGCGCAGATTATTCCAGAAGAACATTCTACCAGGGCGAATGCACTTGTTTGGGGAGTAGGCAATACAATTGGCGGAAGCATAGGTCTGCTTCTGTTTGATGGTCTTAGACTGTTCACTAGTATGTTTATCTCCTTTACCGTAGTGCTGGTGTTTGCGATAGTTTCGGTCTTCCTTTTGGTATACTTGCCTGGAAGAGAAAAATCTTAAAAACTTGACGGTCCTGGAACAACTTCAGACTACCGATATTAATTAACAGAGTGTTTTTTGCTTTTATATGGACCCCTTACATTTGTAACTGCGGACATGACTTGATTTCGCTTGATAATTTCGATACTATCTAAATGTCTGCTTGACCTCGAACCTTTTAAGCGATTCAAAAAAGGACATATATCTAAACCGTTATTCCCGTTCCATGGAATTCGGAATAATTTCTTTAGGGAACCATGCAATCACTCGAGTGATCCCGGCAATTATAGAGTCAGGCTCCAAAATTACTTATGTTTACTCCACGGATCGATCCAAGGGAGAAAGAGTATCTAAAGAGTTAGGGGCAGAGTATGTACCGGACCTGGAAAAATTTGTCATAAAGCCATTCGAGGCAGTTTACATTTCTTCACCTAATTCGCTTCATTTTGCTCAAGCGAAGATGTCGTTATATGCCGGAAAATCGGTGTTATTAGAGAAACCGGCCACTCTGAGAGTAGGAGATACTGTTGCGCTTGGCGAGATTTCGCAAAGCAAGAGACTGACACTTGGTATAGGATTCCATCTCAGGTTCCATCCAGCAGTTGATGACGTAAGAAGTATATTAGCAGGCAACGGCATAGGAGAGCCAAGAGTGGTGTTCGGAAAATTCACGGGGAACTCGACTTCGGCACATGATAGTACCTGGTGGGAGAATCCAGATATGGCGGGAGGAGGATCTGTTGTCGGAAGAGGAGTTCACATTTTCGACAGTTTCGTGTATCTGTTTGGGAGGAAAGTTGAAACTGTAAAAGCTTCAAACTCTCCAAGGTGTGCCATTATAGAAGACACTATGTTATCCACATTTGAATTTGGAAATGCACTATTTGCCACCGCCCTCTCCTCTAGAATCATTTCCTCCAATGCAAATGATTTGATCATCCACGGAAGCGAAGGGACTGTCACTGTTAGAAACTTCTATTCTACTAGTGTTTCCTCAGAACTATACTTAAACGACAAGTTGCAGAAGAAGTATGATTCGAGGACTAACATGTATTTGGAAGAAGTAAAAGACTTCGTGGGTGGACATAGAAAAATAGCCGGACCAGAAGATGCGGTGATATCGACCAAGATGCATCTTTACTCTCAAGAGTCTGCCTGTAGCGGCAGAAAAATCAGTATGGAAAATAGATGAACTCCAGTCAGCAATCCCACACTGCCAATTGATTTAGCGTAGAAGAACTTGTGCGGTTTTACTGCCTGGCAGCTTTTTTCATATACTGATTCCTGACCACGTAGTTGAGTGCGATGCTTAAAACGAAGACAACCAATATCCCTATAAGGAAGTCATTGTAAACAAAGTATGAACGATACAGATAATAGAGCATATACAGAACGAGATACCCTACCAAAAGCACTATGAGAGATAGGTATCGATAAATCGCTGGCATCGATTGCATGGTCAGCATTCCCGGATGACTCTTGTAATAATCTATGCTCCTTAGCATCTGTTCGGTTGCTCTCGTCTTGGGACACAGTGGATCCTGAAGGGTTTTGTTTGCGTCATTCAACATCTGTTCCGAAATCATTTTGTTACCGACATCTGCGTACATTTGCGTTAGTTGAAGTTGAATTCTTGCAATCGCTTCACAGTTACTTCCGTATGAACTAGTCATTTTCAAGTTGGATAACTGTTCTTCAAGGCTGCGAATACGTTCTTCTTTGTTTGAAGTAAATGGCAATCGTTTCCACTCCGCTGCATACCTTAGAGTACGCAGGATTAGTAGTCAGTTTTATTATAAAAATGTACCTTATTCATTTACCCAGTGTCACCAACCACACCTTTGATTAAATGTACTCATCAACACTAAATAGTGTTTTCATCAAGAGTACTCCCATATAGAAGTCTTCTGAACGATAGCCCTAGAATGATAGAACCAACTGATATTGCAAATGTAATACCCCAGAATACTGCAACTGCATACGGATATAAACCTGGATTGTGAATAACATAGATATCGGTATAGACTAGGCCTCCATCTTCAATGCCGTGAAGAAGAATTGTGAATAGCAGGAAGTAAATTCCCTTCTTTACGGTTCTCCCGTACTTGAGTATGAGTGCTGTTCCGGGATGGAACAGCAGGGATGATAACGTGTTTAGCGCTACCAGCATCGTTGGAATAAGTGAAAAGTCCCTTATCAGCACTGGAAGACTCTCTACGTAGAGTACTGCTAGATCAACGAGCGCGAAGCCCAGACCAATCCAGATGGTCAGAAACTTGCTCTGAGTGTTGACTGAAAAGTATTTCATAGACTCCTGGTAGACTGCAGCAGTCCCTCCTACAAATATAGCCCAGAGTATGGGATTGGAGAGTTCGAGCTTCGTCATAATTGGAACTAAATTGGCTGCCCCATACTTCAGCAACACGACAATAGTTGGGATTTCCTGGGTTATGAGTTGTGGAATGAGGGCTAAAACCATAAATGCTACACCAATCCCGATGGCGATACCCTTCTCCTTCCTGCTAGGCGTTGATATATTCATTCTCGCTTCCTTAGTCCCGGGAGTGCTCAATCGACTATATTAGTTTCTAAGGTGAAAGGAGCTTGTACATTTGGGTTATTGTGGTCTACTGATCCTCATTACCCTTCAACTGATTCAAGAATCTTTGGTAATTTTTATCGTCGAACTCGAAGATAACACTTCCCACGTAACCGCAGTCTATACACCGGTATTTCCCAGTTATGTATCCCATATCTAAATCTATGTGCTCAGAGCCGCACTGAGGGCATACACGGTGAATCATGTAAATAACATTAAATTCGGGTCAAAATACCTTTCTAGGGAATTTCTCAAGGCAAGAATGTCAAGATTATTCACAAAAACTCATTTTCAGCTTCCGTTATGAATTTCCTAACTTTTCCAATTCCCAGACGGGCTGCCTGCAGAATATCATATTGATCGTTGACCATCAGTTTGAAATCGAACTCATTTCCGTCCACAAACTCGATTCCCTTGCTCTTAGCAAGCGATATATAACCAAGCCTCCGTCCCCTGTCAAGACTATTAAGGCTTCGTTTTCCAACCTTTATTTTCTTTCCTTCAGCGGTTTTTAGAAACCAGTCGTGGTTCGCATACACATTGCTTTCAAACGATTCTCCATTTTCAGGTGGTTCGTTGTAAATCACTGGAGGAAGACATTCGATCGACTTCCCCTGAAAAGATTCACCGGTAATGATTGAGACGTTGTAGAATTTTAGTGCATTTTCGTAATACTTTAGTAGGGGAGCGAATGCATTACGCTTATAGGGATCAAAAATTTTATTGAGTTGACCACCTATGCTTTCTTCTCTCTCATATATCGTCACTTTCAGTCCTCTCTTTGCTGCATAAACAGCCGCTTCTAGACCCTGTACTCCGGCCCCCTTTATCGCCACCTCTCCCTTCAATTTTATTTCAGCTATTCCCTCGTACCCCAACTTCGGATTTACGGTGCACCTAACTTCTCCGACTGAAAGTTCCCTACAGCCTTGATTGCACCTTATGCAGGGACGCAACAGATTAGGTTTGTTCTTTAACTTGTACGAAAAATACGGGTCTGCCAGATGACCCCTCCCAACAGATACGAAATCGCAAACTGACAAAACTCGTTCGACCCCATCCAAGTTGATAACAGACCCTACCAACATCGTAGTGATTTTTGGCTTTCTATTAAGACGCGGGAGAATGTGAGTCTCTGGAGAATAAAAGGAAGCTGAAGACCCAGGCGGATAAAAATTACCCGCAGAAAAATGCACATAATCCAGGCCTTTCAGTGAATCGATCACTCTAAGCCCGTACTCTTCGTTCCAACCATTCGGATCGTCTTCATATAGGCTAAGTCGAATTCCCACTGGAAAGTCCGTGACAGATCTCACAGCATCTATTACAGCCTGGGGGAACGTCAATCTTTTTTCGAATGTTCCGCCATACTTGTCCTCTCTGACATTTAGAACTGGGGAGAGAAATTGATGGATAAGGTACCCGTGTGCACCATGAATTTCGACTCCATCAAATTTCGAATTCCTTGCCACCTGCGCTGCCTTCGCAAATGATCTTATGACCCCTTCGATGTCCTCTTCCGTCATCTCTTTCGGTTTCTTCCCCATGTAATCTACAGAAGATGGGGCAAAAGGGGGCAGCTGGTTCTCATCTTGCAGAGCTTTTCCCCCGGCATGAACCAATTGCATGAACACCTTAGCACCGTAAGGATGGAGAACTTCCGGTATCCGTCGAAGCTTTGGTATCAAAACTGGGCTGTAAGCCCCGAGTTCATTTCTCGAACCCCTTGAATTAACATTGTCAACATACGTATATTCTGTAATGATTAGTCCTGTTTCCCCTTTGGCCCTTTCCTCCAAATACCTGACAAGATTGTCGTTGCTCGAACCATCGGAATTGGCGAGGTTAGATATCATTGGGGCCATTACAATTCTGTTTTTTATCTCAAGGTCTCCGATAAATCCTGGTTCGAATGCCTTCATTGAGCCGTAAATTCTGGAAACTATTAGAACATTGCAGTATTACGGACAAATATTATCTCCAAATCGATTCCAAATGCTTTTCTTCTCATCAGTCTAAAGGCGTTTTCACAATGATTTCTGATGTTCTTCATTTCACTAGAAAAATATTGTCAGTTGTATGACGCGACATCGACAATTTTTACAGTAGGTTCCTATTGGTCCTCTGTATCAGAGCTGCCAGAAATGGAAAGAGACTTGCTGTGCGAAATTGGCCTTCAGTGGCATGAAACTCCCCTTCATAATCTGAATGTCGATTTACCGGCCATAATATTAGATAGCTCGTTCATCGACTTGACCATTCCTTCGCACAAAAGTTAAATTTTGGAAACATATAAGGCTCGCCTGAGGTTTATGATGACTGACTCGCTTACGGAATTAGAGAATAAGAGACTGACAATTAAGAAGGATCTTGATGAAAGTCGAAAGAGAAGGGACGACCTTCGCGAGGAGATGGACAGATTCGCTGACGAAAGGGACGTCCTGAATAATAAAGTTAAGGAGCTCATTAAGTCGCTTAGAGAAATGAAAAGCTCCAAGGACGAATTAATGAATAAGGCCGCAGACCTCAAGGAAAAGAAAGACAAGCTCTCCTCTGAATTTAGGAAGGAGATCAATGAGCGAAGAACCCTACGTTCATCTATATTGCGAGACAAGGGTAAACAGATTGATCTCAGAAAACTGAAAAAAGAAAGAGATGACCTCATAAGGAGGCAGATGACGGGCGTTTTCAATAAGAAGGAGGAAGAAGATATAGTAAAGAGAATCAGAGGAGTGGATAAGACTGTCAAGGACTATGAAAAAGAATCTGAGAAAATCGCATTAGACGATGTCACTTACAAAAAACTTGACGAGGATATAAAGACCAACAAAGACGAGATCAAAAAAATTCAGGAGGAGTATCAGAACACAGTCAAGGAAGTCATTACGCTCAGGGACAATCAGAACAAGATATATGAAGAAATGATAGAGACTAAAGGAAAGGCGGATGAAATCCACGAAAAGTATCTGCAAGTACAAGCTGAATTGTTCAAGGAAAACCAGAAACTGGATGAACTCTTCAATACGATCAGAGAATATGAAAAGCTGATACTGGCACTGAAGCAGAGACAATCCAAGGAAAAGAGAAAAGGAAGAGAGAGCGAAGCGAAGGCAAAAGCAGAAGAGATCTATGAAAAGTTCAAAACAGGGGAATCCCTGTCTACCGAGGACATCCTCGTACTTCAAAAGGCAGGTTTCCTCTGATTCTAGAAGCCTGAGCTATTAGGGCATTTCTAATGCCTGGCGATTGAATATTTTGGATCACGAAAGTTCTAAAACATTAATTGTCTTGTGGGAAGGAGAACAGTTGAAGATTCTTACTTCCTTCATCATCGCGGTTGTGCTGTTTGTAACGTCAGAGGCACTACTGGTCTATTATGGATTTGTGAAAATATACTTCATAATTTTCATCCCGGTATTTGTTTCGTCTTCCTTTCTATCTCTCCTTCCTTTATTGTTTTTTTTGGTTCCCTTTGCCCTTTCTCTCATTTCAAGCAGAAAAGAATTCGGATACGCAGGGATTGAAGGTAACAGCCAACAACCATCTGAGACCCGTAAGGGAGGGAGATCAGTCATAGGGGGAGTCGTTATGATTGGCCCGATCCCTATAATATTCGGGAAGAATATCAACTGGAAGATTTTGATAACTCTCGTTGCAATAGCTTTAATTTTTATTGTAGCCTGGTTTGTCCTCTCCAAGTGACACTACAGTCCCTTCTATTTTTGCTCCCTTCCTTAGAAGGAGACCTCCACCTATTACTGAATCGGAGATGATGACTCCTTCTCCAAGATCGGAACCAAACGAGAGTATCGAGTCCTCTATTCTGCTTCCGCTTTCTATTGTAGAATTATCATAGACGACTGAGTTCCTTATATGAACGTCATCTTCTACTATAGATCCGTCATAGATCGCAACATCCTCGAGAACGCAGTTCTTTCCTATTCTGACATTCTTGCCGATGTAGATCTTTCCTGACATTTTTGTTCCATTGATTCTTGTCCTTCCCTTACCTGCAAGGAAAATGTTTGCCTTGATCAGGTCACGAGGCCTCCCAATGTCAATCCATGTTCCCTTCATCCTAAAACCACCGATTCTCTTCCCGTGCCTTTGCAGGTTTGGCAGCAACTCCTTCGCAACGTCCACTGGTTTTCCTGTTTCTATGTAATCGAATATCTCAGGTTCCATCACGTAAAGGCCGACATTCGCTAGATTGGATACGGGATTCGCTCTTGGTTTCTCTTGGAACTCGACGATTCTTCCATTCACAACCCTTGCGACTCCAAATTCGGACGGATCATCAACTCGAGTAAGACCTAGAGTCATCGTATTGTTGTTTTTCTTATGGAATTTGACGAGTCCGCGAACATCTTGCTGGAATATTGTATCAGCGTTTCCGACAATGAAGGTGTCATCCACGAACTTCTCTATCTTCTTTAGTCCGCCTCCGGTCCCCAAGGGTTCTTTTTCCACAGAAAATAGTATGTTCTTCCCTTCCACTCCTTTTCCTGAGAAGAAATCTATGATTTTCTCATATCTGTAACTTACAGTTATTATGAAGTCGTCGGAGACTTTGGAAAGCGCTTCCATCAGGTAAAAAACAACTGGTTTTCCTGCGACAGGTATGAGGGATTTTGGTATGGTATCAGTAATTGGCCGTAGCCTGGTACCCAGGCCACCGGCCATTATAATAGACTTCACGATGGTTCAGACAGAGTCAACGCTCCAGTCTAGTCCTTTGGCTCCCGCCGCTTTTGCAATAGCGCTGAGTTCCCCCTTAGCGCCTAACATGTAGGGGGATTTGACTCCTGTCAATACTACGAGTACCCTTATCATTCCCTTTAGCGAGGGATCTATGGATGCACCCCAAATTATCCTGGCACTTGGACTCACTTTTTGCTGAACCAACCTGACCGCGCCTTCTGCTTCCGCAACAGACATTTGGTCATCTCCAACAACCCTGATAAGGGCTCCCTTAGCATCTGAGATATCTGCCTCGATCAGAGGAGAGGCTATCGCTTCCTGGACTGCCTGTTCTACCTTATTCTGACCAGTTCCTTCTGATTCTCCGATTCCAATCATCGCTACACCTCCGCCTGCCATTATTGTCTTAATGTCAGCGTAGTCAAGGTTCACTAGTCCGGGTTTTGTTATAATTTCCGTCAGTCCCTTGAGAGCCTCCATGAGTATGCCATCTGCTACTTTGAATGCTTGATCCAGAGGCAGTCTTGGTACTAGCTGAAGGAGTTTGTCGTTGGGAATCACGATGGTTGTGTCAGAATTTCTTCTAATCTTCTCTAATCCAAATAGTGCATTTTCCATTCTCACTCTTCCTTCCGACGAGAATGGCAATGTCACAACGCTAATAACAAGTGATTTTTGCCTCTTTGCTATATCTGCGACTATGGGTGCTGATCCGGTACCAGTACCCCCTCCCATACCTGCAGTAATGAATGCAATGTCTACCCTACCTAGGGCATTGAGAAGGTCCTCCTCGGCTTCTCTAGCGGCTTCTTCTCCAACTTGAGGGAGTGCGCCAGCTCCGAGTCCCCTAGTAATTCTCTTACCGAGTAACACTTTTCTGTGAGCTTTTACGGTCAGGAGATGTTTAGCATCAGTGTTCGCGGCTACCATTTCGGCACCGTAAACTCCCTCCTCCATGCACCTGTTAATCGTATTGCTCCCTCCACCACCACACCCAATGATCTTTATCCCAACTTTAAGTGATTCGACTATCTTTGCAAGCTCTTCATCATCTGGAGATGCAAGAGGAGCTCGTGGTCCCTGGATACCAAGTACGCCAGGTCCCGCAGTTTGTGGATCGTTTGTTGAATTTCCCTCATCACCGAGAGCACTTTTAATGATTGATTTCATCGGCATTTCAATTACCTCTGTCATCTATATGTATGACGCCATATATATATTTTGCTAAGCGTACTAAAACAAGACAACATAGGATAAATCCAGTAGAGACCAAAATCAATGAAGTATAACATCGATAAGTAAAATAAGAATTGTCGGACAATTGTCATATTGACATATTGTTACTTTGCCAGAAAATGGGAGCTAAAGTCTCAAAGAGAACTCTTTGACGGATATGATTATGTTGTGAGGGTAGCTTTAAGAAATCATTAAATATCTATGTTAAATCAGGTAGTAGTGAAATTATGGTTGATTACATAAATTTGGTCGTCTGGGAAGCCCTCCAGGAGGATGTTGGGCTTATAAGAGCCAGGATAGATCAGGCTACCAGAGAGGCATTAGGGGTCTCTATAGGGGAAATCATTAAGATTGAAGGAAAGAAGGTAACCGCTGCAAGAGTTTTTAGATTGAGTGAAGAAGAAGAGAATAGGGGGATTATTAGGATCGATCCACTGGTTAGACAGAATTCGGGTGTCAGGGTTGGGGACAAGATCAAAGTCTCCAGAGCAGACGTGAAGCCTGCAGAGACTCTAGTACTTGCACCAATAATTGCGGAAAATCAGCGCATAAGATTTGCTCCGGGAATTGAAGACTACGTCAGAAGATCACTGCTAAGGAGACCGATAGTCGAAGGAGACATTATATCGGTCCAAGGACTTGCTCTGACCAGCAAGGGTGGAGTATCCTTCAAGGTGGCTAAAGTCGGTAGTGGAAGAGGCATATTCATGGTCACTGAAGAAACGATGATCGAGATGCGCGAGGAGGCCATTACTGCTGAAGAAGAAGGAGAAAAAATCACTTACGAGGACATCGGTGGTCTAGGGGAAGAACTGAGAAAGGTTAGAGAAATGATCGAACTTCCTCTAAAGCATCCTGAACTCTTTGAGAGGCTAGGAATAGACCCTCCAAAAGGAGTCATTCTTTTCGGGCCACCCGGAACTGGTAAGACGCTCATTGCAAAGGCTGTAGCCAATGAATCCGGAGCTAGATTCTATTCAATCAATGGCCCAGAGATTATAAATAAATTCTATGGAGAAAGCGAAAAGGCCCTCAGGGAAACATTCGACAAGGCTGCCAAAGAGTCTCCCTCCATCATATTCATAGATGAAATCGATTCAATCGCTCCGAAGAGGGAGGAGACCCAGGGCGAACTCGAAAGAAGAGTGGTCGCACAGCTGCTGACTCTCATGGATGGTCTAAAGAGCAGGGGACAAGTCATCGTGATTGCAGCTACCAACAGGCTCGAAGCGGTCGATCCTGCACTGAGGCGACCCGGTAGGTTTGACAGGGAAATAGAGATTGGCGTGCCGGACAAGAAAGGCAGAAAGGAGATTCTGCAGATTCACTCTAGAGGAATGCCATTTGAAGGCAAACCTGAGGAAAGAGAGAAACTCCTTGAAGAACTCTCTTCTCTTACCCACGGATTTGTAGGGGCGGACTTGGCTGCACTTTCGAGGGAAGCGGCTATGAAGGCGCTGAGGAGGTACCTGCCGGAAATTGATCTTGACAACCCGATTCCCACTGAAATACTCGAAAAGATGCACGTCTCTAATGAAGACTTCTTCACCGCCCTAAAGGAGATTGAACCTTCTTCGTTGAGGGAAGTAACAATTGAGATACCGAACGTAAGGTGGGATGAGGTCGGGAATCTAGAAGACGTTAAGAAGGAATTAATAGAAACGATTGAAATGCCAGTCAAGAATCCAGAAGTGTTTGAGAGAATGGGTTTGAAACCATCTCGAGGTATCCTATTCTTCGGTCCACCTGGAACAGGGAAGACGCTACTGGCAAAAGCAGTTGCGACAGAAAGCCAATCTAACTTCATATCCATTAAAGGCCCAGAGGTTATGAGTAAATGGGTGGGAGAATCAGAGAAAGCAGTGAGGGAAATATTCAAGAAAGCAAAGCAGAGCGCACCTACGATTGTATTTCTTGATGAACTTGATGCTATCGCACCGAGAAGGGGTATGTTTGCGTCATCTGGAGTCACCGACAGAATAGTCAATCAGCTCTTGACAAGCATGGATGGAATGGAAGCAATGAAGGGAGTAGTGATTCTCGCAGCTACGAACAGACTGGATATCATAGATCCTGCACTCCTTCGAGCCGGAAGATTCGATAGGATAATTTTCATCGGTCCGCCCAAAAAAGAGGCACGGCTCAAGATCCTCAAGGTGCACACAAAGAAGATGCCAATAGCTCCTGATGTGGACTTGGAAGCTCTAGCAGAGAGAACGGAGAATTACACTGGCGCAGACTTAGAGAACCTGGTCAGGGAAGCAGGACTCGAGGCAATACGTCAAAACATCAGTGCGAAGACAGTTTCCGTAGAGGATTTTGAGAAAGCGCTGAGGAAAGTGAAACCCAGCTTGGATGAGGAAACAATAAAATATTACGAAGAAGTATCTAAGAACATGAGCAGGGAGTCTAAGCCTGCTCGAAGAGAAGATCTGATATATTACAGGTGAACAAAATGAGAAAATTCGTAACAGAACTGAAGGGGAAAACGGTAATGACGAGTGAGGGCCTGATACTGGGTACTATCTCAAATTTCATGGTTGATACCGACACGGGACAGATAAACCATGTTCTTGTAAATCCTGCTGAGGACATCGCCACAGACTCCCAAGAGAAGGATGCGCAGGGACGATTGGTGATACCCTTCAAGACAATGAGGTCGGTAAAGGACGTTGTCGTCCTCGAAATGAAATAGATTCGGTTTTTCTCTATTTTTTATTCGACCAAGCGCCAAATTTAGTTCTGACCAGCCATACAAACCCTTAAATTAACTTCGTAATAAGGGTTAGAAAAGGTGCTCTGATGAGAAGGAGTTCTAGGGACTGGAAGAAAAGGCACAAGATGCGATGGAAGTGGCGGAAAAAGAGAATGCGGAGACTGAAAAGGATAAGAAGAGCATCGAGGAGTTAAACTGGGCGCATGGGGTAGTCAGGCATCCTAGCGGGCTCCAGTTAGGGTTTGATTAAATGTGGGTCATCTGATCTTGATGATTAACTGGAGCGATGACCCTAAGAGAAACCCGCAGATCTG